>JBHLRO010000008.1:0-140143 GCA_048882505.1 Candidatus Thorarchaeota archaeon | reverse complement strand
TTTACTAAAAGGGGTGTACTTGGTATAATGACAGTTGCTGAGATCCTCCCTCGCAAAAGATGTTGGATTTCGTCGATGCTTCTCTGTAGTAATGGTATGAAATTTTCTCCCCTAAGGTGACATCGAATCTTTCCCTTATATCTTAGTGCGATACCTGAATTCAAATCCTCAATTAGATCCATCATTCTATTAAGATTTCGTTTAAAAATATCCAACATTCGATTTTCTAATGATTCTTTCTCCGGACCTTGAAGTCCATGTTCAATTTTCTTAACGTAAAAGTCAAAGTTGGCCTTCAATGTGGTGAGAGGAGCACGAAATTCATGTTGGGTTAACGTTAGGAAATCAAACTTCATATCATTTAGTAAGCGGATATTCGAAACATCTGTCAGTACTCCGAGGATAATTGAGTCCGATTCTGTGTGACTCCTCTTAAAGGTTGCATAGACGGGAAGCCTAGTGCCATCTTTTTTCATTAAATCAAACTCTGTTGGATTTTCCAGGATCGGTTCAGAATTTGGTATATTCGGAGTTTCTGGTAATGTAATTTGTATCCTTTTACTTTCTAGGATCAATCGTGCAATCTTTTGACGATGTTCAGGGGCTATGAAGAATGTTGGCATGCTAAGATACTTATCGAATTCGGCTCGCTGATAATCTAGTTTATCCAAGAACGCGTGATTATAGTAGTCAATGACTCCATTCTTGACGATGAAAAGGAAGTTGGGGGCATTATCTATTAGAAACTTGAACTGTTCTTTTTCGCTTTCTAAAGCTGTCAGGTGTCTTTTCGTCTTGCCAATATCCCTTATTATCACGATTTCCCAAGTTCCATTGTTGTCAAGATTTGCTGTCCTCAATTGTACCCAAGTTGGAGTTCCATCAGTATATCGGGCCTTCCATTCGGATAATTCGGGCAATGGCTCTGGGGAATCTATTAGTTCTAAAAATCTTTGTATTTCAGAAGGATTCAGAAGCTCTAGAAATATTTCAAGAGATGGAGAAATAACTGATGATCCGAAATCCTTTCGTGCTTTCCTATTGAGAAAAACTGGTCTGCGTTTATGTAAAACAACAATCCCTGCTGGTATTTTATCTAGAAACACTGAATCAAATGGTAACCTACTTACTTCTTTAGGTTTCTTCGTATCTTCCATTAGCTTTCCCTATTTTCTCATATCGAAACTTCATCCAGATCCTTTCAAACGATTTCGCAGTAGTAAGAAAAGGAAGTGAGACTTCTCTTTGGAATTCTGAGGTTACGCTGTCAGATCAATTAATCGGTATATTTTTTTAATAGCTTCCCGAATTCTCGAATTGTTATTATAACTTTAGAGCAAGGATCTAGAAAGACAGATTGTAAAGGAAAATCTCTCCTTTAATAATTTATTTCTACTTATGGAGGTATCCCATATTGCTAGAACGATTAAAAGAGCTTGAAGTGACTCAAGACTTCGCTAGTATGATAGAAGAACTCAAGAAGCACGAAACTGAAGCAACTCAGGCGTATACGCAGCTTCAGTCAGTTATACAAGATGAAAATGTCCTTGGAATCTTAAAGGCTTTAGAGGAAATATCTGTATCTGTAACTTCATTATTGAGGCACTGTTCCACGTTATTGGGAGAAGCAGAATTTGTTGAAACTCCAACACTCTCCGAAACCTCGGTAGATGCTGGTACCAGTTCACCAACGGGCATCGAGCCCGTTCGGGACAGAGATGACATATTTTCTTTATCCAGTTTGCAAAATCTATCGGAGGAGTTTCCGAAAATCGAAGTAACCTCTGATGATACTCAAATAACAGCAAGATTTTGGTTTATTTCAGAATCTGGGGAGCAGCTAGCTGTAGAAAGAACAAAGAGCGAAAAAGAAACTTTTGGCAAAGTTTTATTGAGCGTTCTTGATGAAGTCAAGGCGAAACCTGAAGAAAAGTTCTCTGTGGCTCCATTAGGATTTGAAAATTTGCTACAATATCAGTTTCATAATTCCATTGGCAATCTGATCAAATCCCATAGCGAGGACTTTACTTTAATCAAGCTATTTGGTTAGCGATATTGGTATGTATATCAAGTGAAAGGATTGGATTGTGATTAGAATGACAGAAGAATATGAAGAAAGTCCTAATACGTCGACCATTGAGGTAGAGGTTCCTAGGTCTTTCATTCTTGTAATGGATAGATTAACTGATGCTGGATACTACTCCTCGCAGTCAGATATTGTTAGACAGGCCCTTATCGATCTTTTCTTCGACAAACTAGAAATGGATTTCTTTGAAATTGATCCAGATACGTTTGCCTTTGATACATCAAGTTTCGAGGACGATGACGATTTATAGGATCTCGTTATCTAGATGACAAGGGTAAAAGCAATACTTTTTGCCAGTCTTCGGGACTTCGGGCCCGATAATCTTCGTGAAGGCGAAATAATAGATTTGGATCTTGAGAATAAGTCTGCCACAGTTGAAAATCTTCTGGAATTCCTCAAAATCCCTAGGAATTTGGCAAAGGTTGTGATGGTAAACGGAGAACGTATCGATAGATTAGATCGAAAGCTCCATATCGATGATACCGTTATGGTTTTCCCCCCTATCGGCGGGGGAAGCTGATTCAATAGCACTTGGCTGGACAAGAGAAATGAAAGGAAAAACAAACCAGTAGTAAATCTCCGAAATTTGACCCCTCATTATCTTTAGTAATTTATTTGAATATGCGGATTGAAGTAAAGGCTGGAAAAAGATGGTCAAAAACATCAATGTTATTCTAAAAGAGATACTGAGAGAAGGCAAGAAGACACCTGGTGAGTGGAAAGCTCTCGCTGCTCCCACTCTGGATCGATCCGGATCAGATCTCTTGATATTTCATCCCACGCTTGGGCCAACTTATCAATTAAGAGCTTACGAAAAAAATCCGTTGAATATTCAAGGATTAGGGACGAAATTATCCCGAGACGTTGACGAGAGATTTCTGCAGCTTTTGGAGGATCGAAAAACTAGAGGGAATCTTGGAATCATAAACTTAAATTTTCGAGAACTGCAAAATACCATGATGGAAGGGATTCCATTTGAACGGATCTTTCTAAAAGCTCTGCAAGGGGAAAAGAGTCGAGGAATCGATTTTCTTAACTTAGGGGGGCACACTTCGGCCCAATCGCCGATTCCCATTCTAACAAAGGCACAGGAAAGATTAGATTCAAAATACAAGCGCCTTGTTAAAGAAGATGGAAAAACAAATATGTACGGGTAATCTTCTCTTCCACTCCACGGCAGGGACTCTTATAAGTGGGAAGAAATTCCGAAAAACTTTCAAAACAAAACTCATCTTCTCTTGGTGTTTAATAAGGTGACCATAATGTGGCAAGAAGAGTACCAGAACCTTCTCCAAGAGTTTGTGAGCGCCGTTGAAGATGAACTTCTCCAATACGTAAGACAATTGTCTGTTTTTGGTTCTTATCAGAAAGAACAGACCAGTGGCCCAGGTTGGATTATACCAGGCACAAGTGACCTCGATCTGGTACTTGTGGTTGATCTTGAGGACATAAATCCAGAAAAACACACACGTCGTCTTGCAAAGATTGGTGAGGCGTTATCTGTGTTTTTCGTACATCCTGTATACGCTCCCATCCTTGATCTCACACTATTAGAATTTCAAGACCTCCCAGTTTCCCAGGGCATGGTGTTTTCACCCATACATGCGATTTCTTGCTCCTCCCAAGGTGAGGTACTCCTAGGGAAAAATGTTCTTGCGGATACATCGTATTCAGAGAAGATGCTAAACCGATGCGCCAAGACCTCAATAGCTCAAGGATTAGAAAGCATTAAATCGGGTTTTTTACATAGAACGGTCTTCGGGGACCATCAACTGACCTATGAATTTGCGGAAATAATCCTTGATATGGCACATTCAGCTCTTGCTGCACAGGGAGTTTTTAATTTGGTACGTTCCGAAGTCCCTGAAAAGTTTGAAATGATTATTGGAAACAAGATGGATTTCGATGGTGGAGTAGATACCGTTTATGAAGCAAAGAAGTGGAGAATGGGAAGTCAGAAAATGAAAAATGCGGATTTCTTGGTGGGATGCCTCAATTTCTCCCAAGCCTTGAACAAATTCATCCGTAATCCATTCATGAGCTCACGGCAAAAGTAACCAATCCTCCCCCAGTTTAATTGGAGAATCATTCAAAGCAAGGCTATGTCAATCATCCTACGCGAACTAGTTATTCAATGGAATGGTCTAGCATTTTTTATAAATTCAATACCAAAGTCGTGTTTGAGTTTGTGGGTCTATGAAATCGACTTTCTCACACAAACAACCTCTAGTCAAACAACGGATAGTCTTGTTACGGCTTGATAAACTCCTCCCTCATGAACAAATAGTTGACAGCCATGTCAACTTCCTGAAGGATAGTTTAACCAAAACAAAGCTATTCATAAGGCCGATTGTCGTTGCAAAGGGTTATAACGTTATCTTAGATGGACATCACAGGGTCGCCGCTCTACAGGAACTAGGTTACCGAAAAATCCCGTGTATTCAGATTCCTAATTATCTAAAAACCGATAAGGTTGCTTTGGGTACTTGGTACCCCATGTACAAAGGAAATAACATTGAGAATAATGCTCTTTTGGAAGGTTTTGCGGGAGAAAATATTGAATGGAAGGAGATCTCAGACTTTGATCCTTCTCTGCTATTGGAACCCGAAGTGGGGTTTATCTTAGCTACTCAAACCAAATTCTTTCAGCTGTTTGGAGATCAAAAAGCCATTTACAATAATTTTTTACATCAATGCGACCCAAATACCATAAACTATGTCAAAACAATAGATTATGCGGTTAAGGCGGTCAAAAAGGGAAAAGGAAGATTCGTCCTTCTCCGAAGAGCGCTTTCAAAGGAGGATGTCATCAAAATCACAAAAAATCGGGATCTTTTTGCTCCGAAGACAACTCGACATATCTTATCCTTTAGATATCAAGATATCCGTGTCCCCCTAGAAAAGTTAAAATAAAATCCTTTAGCTGATCTAAAATTATATCAGGAACTTTTAATTGGAGATACTGTATGCAAATTGAACTGATTCAATACACCTCAACAAAAGGAATCGAAGAGGCAATGAAAACGTCCCGTCGTCGTGACCACATCGATGATATACCGCAAAAACTATTCAGCTGGGGCCATTGGAGCGTCCTAGAACATAGCTCAATGACTGTCAAGATCCGTGGAATCAGTAGGGCCTGTTCTCATCAATTGGTAAGACAAAGGATCGGAGTAACCTTTACTCAGGAGTCTCAAAGGTATTTTGATCCTCTGAATGATCCAGATTGGTATATAATGCCACCCAAGATTGCCCAAGATCCCGAGTTAAAACAAATATTTACAAAAGCACGGGAGGAAGAGGCAGCTGAGTATCGTGCTTATCGTGATAAAGGAATTGACAAAGAAGATGCACGTTTTTGTTTATCAAACGCATGCAAAACGATACTTACTTGGACATTTAATATGTCATCCTTGATATGGTTTTTGGAACAAAGGCTTCAAAGAGGCGCTCAGTGGGAAATCAGAACTTTAGCACAGAAACTTTATGACCTTGTAATGTCTCTCCCTGAATGGGCTGAGTATCTAGAACACTGGAAGCCAAAAAGTCGTCGCTAAGACCAAAATATGGTTTACTGTACATTTTGCTTTTAGATCAGGCTTTGGCCTTATAGAAGTTTGGTGATATTGGTGGGTTTGCCATACCCCGATTTCTCGAAATATTGTCATATATGAAAACTTGAAATGAAATTCCCCTCCAGAGTCCTAAATTTTGTAAATAGATTAGCAGTTAGGCATGAATGTACGGGTAAGATCACAAGGATATCTCCGTAATTTACTCCTTTGACAAATTCTTTAGGGGCTCTAATTACACCGTGTTCTTGCGAAATATTTGAAACATATACATCCTCCAGTGAAGTGCCCCAGATCGACTCCGAGAAAGTGGTTACTTTTCCGAATGCAAGATCCCCATTAGCAAGTCGGAGAGTTTCTTTTGATAGATGAACAGCCCCTCCGTGAACTACGATTTCTCCACGGTCCAAATTCTTCGCTATAACGGGACAGGCCACACCTATTGCAATGTCTTCCTCCTGTGCAACGCCCAACGCAACTTGAGTCAGGTCGTAAAAAACAAAACTTCCTGGCCGGATTTCATCGACATTTCCGAAATCATCAACCAAACTCATCGAGGGAGTGTCACCGACTGATATTTCAATTTTCTCAGCTCCAATTTCCTTTAAATACGTTTTTGCTTCATTCATTCGTTGAATTGAATTCCCATATACCTCCAAAATTTCTTGAGTAGTAGAAGCTTTGTACGTTTGCCCAGCATGAGTTAAAATACCCATAAATCTAAATTGTTCCCTTTTAGTTATCGCTTCATGGAGCTTGGAGAGTCGATTTTGATCCTCCCATGAAACCCCGGTTCTCAGATCACCCACATCAATTTCAATCCATACTCCCACTTCGTTCTTAACAGAATGGGCCAAATCATCAATAACTGAGGGAGACTCGACAAGAACATTAAGTTGGCAATGACCAGCCAAACGGTCAATCTCCTTGGACAGCAAAGGATTACAGGGGATCGCTATTGTTATATCTCTCCAGTCGGCCCTCTGGAAGTACCACGCCATATCCAACGAAGAGACCGTAATCATTGAAACACCAAGTTCCCTGAACCATTCTCCAACTTCGCGGCTTTGATGGGTCTTGAAATGCGGCCGAAACCTCACTCCTTTTGTTTTGGCTTTTTGCGCCATTTTTCTAATATTTTTCTTTACTTTCCTTACATCTAATAATAGTGTGGGTTTGTTTAAGGTCGGAATCAACCGATCTCACCACTGAGGCTTTACGTTTTCCAGTTTAATAATTCTTATTTTGGAACCTCTGGAGAATCGGACGCATTACCTAAGGCAAATGGAAAAGAGTAGGTACATCATATGTCTATTCAAGGTGCGTACAAGGAGTTACTAGCCCTTTACAGGGAACATGAGATTCTAAACCAAGCGATATCCGTTTTAGAATGGGATTTTGAAACATATATGCCAAAAAAAGGTGTAGACCAGCGATCTGAACAACTGGCATTGCTTGCTGCTCTAGTACATGATAGAATCACCGATACGCGCATCGGGGAGCTTATAAATGAAGTTAAAACCTCTCCCGAGTATAACGCCATGAACTCTCATCAAAAAAGGAACATTTTTTTGCTTGAACGTGATCACACAAGGGCGATTCGCCTCCCCAGGGAATTTATCGAAGAATATACACGTCAAACTACTATTGGTGTTCATACATGGAAACAAGCCAAAAAGGACAAGAACTATGAAATATTTAAGCCAGAATTAAGTAAAATTATTGAATTAGTGAAAAAACGGGCATCATTACTTAGCCCAGAGAAAAACCCATACAACGTTTTGCTTGATGAATACGAACCTGGAATGACCCAAGAAGTATATACGCAGATCTTTCAAGATCTTAAAACAGGACTACTTCCCATAATCGAGAAATGTGTTAAAGCTACAGATAGACCAGATCCTAAAGTATTGCGTCGGAACTGTCCCATCTCGATCCAACGGAAGCTTTCAGAGGACTTATCGTCAGTAGTAGACTACGATCTAACTAGGGGACGAATCGATGAAACTGAACACCCATTTACAATAGGATACCTGGATGATGTGCGCATAACCACGCATTACTACGAGGATAACTTCACTAGTTCATTTTTTTCCGTCCTCCATGAGGCCGGCCACGGAATTTACGAGCAAAATCTGGATTCAGAATTCAAGTACCAGCCAGTTGGAGCCTCCGCTTCTTATGGACTCCATGAATCGCAATCACGCCTTATTGAGAACGTAATTGGCCGATCCCCTGAATTTTGGGATTTCTATTATCCACGGTTGTTAAAACATACTGGTGATCTCTTCAAGGATTTAGACCTACAGACTATATATCGGGCCATTAACAACGTACAGAGAACTAAAATCCGCGTGGAAGCGGATGAAATGACCTACTGCCTTCACATAATTATTCGGTTTGAAATCGAAAGAGATTTAATAGCTGGGAAGATCAATGTGGATCAACTCCCTGAAATATGGAACCAGAAATACAAGCAATATCTAGGCGTGGAAATTCAAGATGATTCAGAGGGAGTTATGCAAGATACTCATTGGGCAGGAGGTCTGTTTGGATATTTTCCAACCTATGCCTTAGGATCCCTTTATAACGCACAGATGTTGAGTTCGATTAAAAAAGATCTGCCAAACTACTCAGAATTACTGAGGAAAGGAAATCTTTCCCCGATTATTCTATGGTTGAAGGAGAAGATCCACTCACCAGGGAACCTTTATGATCCCCCAGAATTTATTGAAAGGATCACGGGCGAACGTATGAACGCAAAATACTTTTTACAGTACCTGGAGGATAAATACTCGTCCATATATGGTTGGGGATCCTAAAAAGGAACATTCTTTCAGCAGATAGCGAGATCCTGTTGATTGCAGGGGTGGTAAGATAATAAAAATATGGATCCCCGATAATATTTGGCTCAATCCATTCTTGATCATATGGCCTAGAAAGGGGATTCTATTATTCCAAAGGTTTTAAAAAATCTCAATAATCTTAGGCGTTTATTAGTCTCGGGTTTCTTCAATATTGAAGTAACCGGGCGTTTGAATCCAAAAAGATTCTCAAATAATATAGATTCTGGTTTGCAGGCTTTTTGGCTTTCGGTTATTTTTATTGCATGATTATTTGAGAGACATGTGGGATTTCAGATGAGTGGCGAAAAAAAATACGTTGTTGTTACAGGCGGAGTGTTATCGGGATTAGGTAAAGGATTATTGGCGGCTTCGGTATGTAAGCTCTTAAGTGAATCTGGATACTCAGTCCGCCCGATAAAGTTTGATGGTTACCTTAATGTAGATGCCGGAACGATCAATCCCTTTAAACATGGCGAGGTGTTCGTCCTAGAGGATGGAACCGAGTGTGACATGGATCTCGGAACTTATGAACGATTTCTCAATATTTCTTTGGACTCTTGGAGTAGTTTAACCGGTGGACGAATCTTTAAGGAGATTATTGAGAAGGAAAGAAGAGGGGAATTTTTGGGACAGGACATTCAGTTTATTCCTCATGTCATCAACGAAATCATCCTCTGGATTCAACGAAAGGACACTGAATCCGATATTACATTAATTGAAGTTGGTGGTACTGTTGGGGATATAGAAAACGCGTATTTCATCGAAGCTTTACGTCAACATCGTCTTAGACAAGGACTATCGAATTTTTGTTGGATACATGTTACTCTGGTTCCTGTACTGAAGGTGGTTGGGGAACAAAAAACGAAGCCAACCCAAACAAGCGTCCGAACATTACAGGGGATGGGTGTCCAACCAGATATTTTGATATGTCGTTCTGAGGAGCCCATTTCGGCCGAAGTACGAAGGAAAGTAGCATTATTTTGTAATGTTCCCGTAAGCAATGTCATTTCAGGACATGATATCTCCCTTATCTACGAATACCCCTTTCGTTTGATGGAGGAAGAAATCCTCACTGTAATTTTTAATACCCTTCGTATGGGACCACGTCGGATGCCCGATCTGGTAACGTGGAGAAATCTCGTTGAAAACATCAAGAATCCAATTCATGAAGTTGTGGTTGGAATAGGAGGAAAATATACAGCCCTCGAAGACGCATATGTTTCCATAATAAAGGCATTGACACATGCAGGGGCTAAACTGGGTATTAAGGTGAATCCGATCTATATAGAAACCACTGGGATTGATCGGATAGTTATTCAGAAATCTCTCAGTATATGTGACGCTGTCATAATCCCTGGAGGATTTGGTGTACGGGGGACCGAGGGAAAAATCGCCTTAATTCAAGAAGTAAGGGAAAAGAGTATTCCTTTCTTAGGAATATGCTTGGGCCTTCAATGTGCCGTCATTGAATTCAGTAGAAACGTGGTTGGATTGGAAAAGGCAAATTCAACCGAATTTAATGCAGACACGCCTCATCCTGTAATCACCTTGCTACCCTCACAACGAGATGTCTATAAAAAAGGTGGAACCATGCGATTGGGTACGTATCCAATCTTAATTGAACCCAATACGTTAGCACGAAAGATTTATGATAATGAGGTTGTACATGAACGTTTCCGGCACCGATACGAGATTAATCCTGATTACGTAGGACAGATCGAATCCAGAGGGTTCAAATTCTCTGGCTTATCAAGTGATAAAAGTGTAATCCACATTGGGGAAATTTCCACTCATCCATTCTTTATTGGGGTCCAGTACCATCCTGAATTCTTATCTAGATTTGAGAATCCACATCCGTTGTTTGTAAGTTTGGTGGAAGCAGCTAATATCTGTAAACAACAACGAATTACGGGAAAAACAAAAGACGAAGAACCCGTTGTATTAATAGAATGATTTTTGTCTGTTTGCTGGTATATATAGCCGAATAATAATTGCGAATAAAGTCTCCATTGGATTAAAATTATTAAGGTTACCTGGCGATTCTACTTAGTAGCGTTTCATACCCTTAGGACTTGGATTGAAATGAAAAAGCATCCAGAACGTAATCTCATGGGACGTCTCTCAGCGGAAGAGGAAACCATTGAGATAAGACAGCTCGCTTCTAAAGTACGTCAATTGAAAAAGCAGCTCAAAATAAGTGATAAGATAGCCCAAGACGTCAAGGAACGAATTGAGGACTCTTTTGAAAAAGCTCAAAACAGTATTCAACTGATAGGAGGCTCTGAGGACGATTTAGCGAAGGTATGGGGTTACAATTTTGGAGCTGTTCTCTATGAATATCTCTCCCATCGCGATTCTGAGGAGAGTCGACAGGCATTATCCTTCATAAAAATGCAATTGGGTTTTGAACTAAACACCAAAATTGGATCCGAATTGCAATTTTCAAGCTTTGTATTGGGAATGGGGCTTCGATTCATGAAAGGATTTGAAAAATTGAAAGAAAACCTGATAGCTTTGGAGGATGCGCTTAATCGGTTTGAAAACCGTGAATACACCCATGATGAAAACCATGACACTACAGAAAAAGATCTGTTTGGACGGGAATTATCTAATCAAGATTAACTTGCGGAGAGAGCCTAATGAATTTCCTGATCACATTTATAGCTTGGGATATTATCTAAATCTGTTTGGAAGGGTTCAATGGTAGGATATCAGAACATTACCCCAGGAAACATCTGTCTTTTACGCAAATGTCATCACTGTTGCAGAGAAACAGAAATGATTCTTTCTAAACTGGATATTAATCGAATTTCCGAATCTACGAATTTAAAACCTTCGGATTTTTCATTTATTAATGATGAGGGCCAAAAGGTTATACAAAATGAGGCGAAACGCGTCGACGGGGTCGAAGGGGAATACTGCGTCTTTCTAAATGCAGAAGGCAAATGTATTATTTACTCAGTTCGACCCATAGGATGTAGGTTTTATCCTGTAATCTGGGATCATTCTAATCACGTTGCTATCCTGGATGATTATTGTCCATATACCTCTCATTTCGATCCCCCTGGAAAGAACATGGAAAAAGCCCTGGAAACATTTATTCTGAAAATTTATGGATTGATTTAAAGAGAGGGCTTGCTTCGGAAACGCAATTTATAGTATCCAATTTACCAAAAGAAGCTTTACTTATAGGTTATCAAGTTAAAATCGTTCAAATCCATATTTATTGGTGGATCAACGAGTGGATTATCACGCCATAAAACGCATAACTAGCCTGGAATCACTTTATGAATCAACCGTTCCCGTTTTGGAAGAATATTTCGGAAAAAGGTTAAGAGAGGAGATTTCTCAGATTATAGAGGGAGCTAGCAAATCTAGATTAATTAATCTGGAAGGATGGTTACACTCCAAAGGTTTTAACCAGGAAGATCTTGAAACGTGGCTACCGATTTTATCGAAGGAAATTGCTTTTTCTCTGATTAATCGAATTATCTTGATCCACCTGGTGGAAATGCAAGGAACCCAGATCGATCTTATCCAATCTTTTTTTAGATGGATGGATTTGGAAGATGAGCAACTTATAACCAAAATCCATAAAATGGTTTCATCTTCAAATATGGCTGGGGTTAAAGGAGAACAAGTATACAAGTGTTATGAGAAATTTCTCACAGACGTTGAGCGGAAGGAACTGGGTCTTTATACGACGCCCGACTATATAATTAGGTTTATACTACACTTCTGTCTAATTTTTTCTCCCTGGAAGGAATTGATTGTCAAGTCCTCCTTCAGAATCTTGGACCCGGCCTGCGGCAGTGGGGGTTTTTTAATAGAAGCATATGACATGCTATCTTCAGGATTGAACAAAAAAACTGATTTAATTGGTGATAAGAAAGACCCCGATTTGTTAAAATGTCTTTATGGACTTGATATCGAATCCTTCCCACTTCAATTCACGGTTTTGAATTTATTATTGAAAGATCAAAGCTTTTCCATATCAAAAATGAATCTGGCACATGGAAATGCTCTTAAAGACAGTTTCACACCAAAAGGAAAACCGATTCTAAGAACTCCTAGTTCAGATTTAATGAGTAAAGAATTTGATTTGGTTGTTGGGAATCCTCCTTATTTTCTTCTCTCAGGTCAAAAAGCCCGGACTTCAAAAGGAAGGGCATATCACACTTCTCATATTCCAAAATCAGATCTGGAGTATTTTAAGGAAAAGTTTCAGTCCTGGCCGCATGATAATCGAAACCCCAACGTCTTTTACTTATTTATTGAGCAAGGGATCGAAGTATTGAAAGAAGGCGGGATACTCGGATTTATTGTTCCTGATATCATATTAGCGGGACTTAGTGCCTGGAACTGTCGAAAGTACATGTTAAAAACATGTAAAATCAGGAGTCTAGTCATTCTGGATGGGAAAGTATTCTCGGAAGGGGGGATTAGTAACGTTGTTATCTTCTTGGAGAAGTGTAAAAGTCGTGATGCACGATCATTCAATTTCGTCAAAATAATCCACACCTCACCAGGGGAGGTCAAAGCCAATGACACAAGGGGGAGTTACTCTACTTTTGTTGATCCATCTACGGAAATTTCTCAAGAGACCTTCGAAAATAATCCATACAATGTTTTTTCGGTCAATCTGAAACTTGAATCAATTCCAATCTTTCAGACAATGATCGAAATGGTTGCTGGAGGAGACTTAATACGATTAAGAGATGTCTGTACGATCCGCCGTGGAATAGAAAATCTTAGCAAGAAAAAAACCGTTTCTTATCCTCCAAAAAAAGGATCCATATCCCACAAGGTGATTGCAGGGGAGAATATTGACAAATTTAGAATTGTATGGAAAAGAAGGTCTTTCTCAGGTCGATATATTGAATTGAATAAACTTGGAAATTCAAAAGTTAAACTTAAGCCTCTTAGCTGGTATTTACAAGAAAAGATCGTAATCAAAAGAGTAAGTTCGAGCATTATCGCCGCACTCGATGATGAAGAACATTTTCTTGTTCTAGATTCTGTTCAAATGCTATGGTTAAAATCAGAATTTAGAAATAAGTATAGCATGGATACAATCCTTGCCATTCTGAATTCAGATCTTATTAATTTCTATTATAAATCTATGTTTTCCTATAAACGTCTTTTTGCAAGGGTTCAAAAGATTTTTTTGGAGGAACTCCCCATCCCTAGGAACATTGCATTGGATAAGCAAAAAGAAATATCCAATCTTGTAAAGAAAATCCGATTTGGTTCCAATGATGATTTAGAGAAAGGAACCAGGGAGCTCAATCAATTAATAAGCAGATTGTATTTCTCTGATCCTATCCTACTTGACATTTGTTTTGGTATTTCTCAACTTCCAATGACATTGCGAGACGTACCTGGCTTAGGTCCCAGGGCGTATTACCAGTTGGCATTACAAGGAATTAGGAACATAAGGGATTTGGTTGAAAAAAATCCTTTAGAATTAGCAAATAAGCTAAACGGATTCAAACCTGGAACAATCGCAAAATGGCAAGAAAAGGGAAAAGAAATTTTGAAATTAACAACATCACCCCTTGAGTAAGTTTGAGGGATTCTCCCTTCCTATTATTTGGTTTTGATGACATGGTTGAGACGGCCTCCAATTTCAGGCTTGGAAAGGAGTATTTGTCTCATTTCAACCTGTTTTCATTGGAATTCATACCAGAAGAAGGAATCTGAACCAAAACGGGATAGAGGGAAATTCAACAGGGAATCCAGACCTAGCGCAATAAAAACTCTTTTCTGCCCGAACACTAGTAAGCAAAAACAGAAAAATTATCAATATTATATCCAAACTCATGATTTGGAGTAAAAAACCGTGAAATCGCGAGATCAATTGTCTCAATTATCCGAAATTGAGCTTGATGAAGTTTTGGAGGAGAAGAAGCAAATTTTTGAACGAAATCGTGCGAAAAACCAACGTGTTCAAGCATTGCTCACACGTAAAATTACACAAAAACAAGAAATCTTACATGATCTGCAAAACAAGATCGATGAAAAACTTTCTGAAACTCCAGAATTGAAATATTTACTAAACAGTCATGATGCTAATGAAAATCCGGAAGAATTAAGTGGTACAATAACTTCCAACAAAAACATGGTTATGGAGCTTGAAAGCAAGAAAATCATTTTAGATAGAGAAGCCACGAGTTTAAAAAAAACCGTTGAAATTCTAAATTCTAGACAAAATGCCCTTCAAGAAGATATTGAAGTTCAAAAGAGAGTAATAAAGTCTCTTTCAACTTCGGATTTAGATCGCGATGAAGGCGTTTATTTAACTCAAATTTCCCAAGAATATGACGAAATTAACGAGAAAATGAAAATACTAGATGCGGATATTGAAAAGCTAAAGAAACAGATATACGGGAGTTCCTAGTCCTGGACGACAAGATTACGGAAATATTGACTCTTCAGGTGAGAATCCAAGAAGATTTCTTGGATCATCTCCAAAAAAAAGCCCTATTAACTCAAGAGCTAACTGATCTTGGTGATAAAGAAAAAAAAATGCAAAGTTTGTTGTTAAAAATCCGTCAGCAGGCTGATTTGGAAAACATACGACCAAATATTGAAAATTCCAATTTAGAATCGGCTGAAGAGAAAAAAACCTTGTTAAAGAGACTAAATAAGTTACAAAATGAGGTTTCACACACAAAAGAGATCATAACAGAACTAGAGATCATGAAAAAGAATCTAGAGAATTCAATTGAAGTTCTACAGCAGCAAAAGGGCGATTTTATTGAGGAAGTCAACAAACTCAAGGGGCAACAATACTCATCAAAAAAAGTTAATATGCAAGTGAAAAGCCAAAAACAACGTCTTGATAAGCTCAAGAAGAGGTTTGAAGATCAATCTCAGGTCAAAAAGAATTTAGAATCAATTCTGGGCAGCCTTGATATCATCGAGACAGTGATTGCCAATCATTGGCCATTATCAGAGGAAAAAACTGCAGGAATTTCTGATATGCATATGAAAATTGATCCTAGTATAGTAGAAACGATAATAGAAGCCAACAGAACATTTCATGAAGCCAAAATCAAATTCGACTCAAATTCTCCGATACCATTTCTTATTGGTGCTGATAAAGCATACCGAACGTCCGTAGAAGCCTTAATTAAATTATCAGAAAGGCTTCCGGACAATCTAATTAAGAAAGAATTCAGCAAGCAGGTTTTAGCAATCGTCAGTTCGGGTTTCAGTTTAAACACCCGATATTTAAACTCTGTACGGTCGATGATCGAGAAATTGGAATCTGGTCTAGAAATCTCTCCCCTAGCTTCATTTGCTAACGAAATAAAGGAATATTTCGAATCTAATCTGAATCTTTTACGAATACCAGGCTCGGTGATATCTTTAGATTAAGCATAAAGTGAATCTCATGATTTTCCAGCGGTATTTTAAGCGAGATTCGGAGGAATTTTCACATTTTGGGGAGCTGCATCCTGAAAGGCTTTGACTACACCTGGAACTACCGAGAACATTTAAGGAGTATAAAACCCATACTATTATTATTCCATAAATGAATCTAAACCTTTCCTCGCTTCTTTAACAATAGATATCTTTCTTTCAGCAGATTTGTCTGAATGCCTAGCGCTGAAAGTTGAATTATCGATCTGTGTAATAGATTTCACATAGGGAATCCAGAGGTTTTTTTCCTGCTTTGTATATACAGGAATATTGTAAAACTTGTTTACATACTTCAGCGGAGAATTCTCGCCAATTTTGTTCTCCACGAAGTTTAAATGATTTTCTAGTCTCGACTGGACGTACATCCTGGACAATTTTGGGATCTCACCCATCTTGGAGATGATTAACTCTTTAAATTTTGAATCAAGCTCATAACCTACGCTGCTTCTCCCCCCAATCATTGCTGCCATCATCGTTGTACCGGTCCCAAGAAAGGGGTCCAATACAACATCTCCCTGGATGGAAAACATAACAATGAGCCGCAAAGCTAGATTTAATGGAAAAGCCCCACTCCGATTCCTAAGGGAACTCGCGTTTCTTGATAATTTCTGGTTAGCTCCCCTTAAATTGGCCCACAAATCAGAAAACCAGCGGTTTCGTTCTTCCCAAAAGAAAGCGCTCTCTCGTCTTCTTTCCTTTTCTTTTTCAGAAATAAATTCCCTTTTACCGCCTTTTCTAAAACAGATAATATGCTCGTGCTCTAACGTTACATATGCACTTGGTGGAAGCATTCCCGAACCCATGAATTTATTTGGAGCATTTGTGGGTTTCCTCCATAATACTCCTGGAAGAACTTGAAATCCCAATTTAGTAAGGAATTCTAAAATCCGAGAATGATTTGGAAACAGTTGAAAATCTTTTCCAATTTTCCTGGTGGCGTCACCAACATTAATACATGCAATTGATCCGTTTTTCAAAACTCTATGGATTTCTTTCCAAACTGGATTCAATTCTTTATGCATTAAGTCATATGCTTCTGATCCATTCCCATTGGCTAGTGCGAATTCGATACTTGGATTTTGGCTCGCAAACAGGTCATCCCACATTTCTATCATAGGATAAGGAGGAGAAGTCACGACAAGATCTATTGAACCAGGAGGGATTTTATCCATATTTTTGGAGTTTTCAAAATAGATCTTATGAGAGGTCTTCATCACGGCTCATTGGTCCTTAATAAATTCCCTAATGTTGCTGAAAGCTGTCTTAATCTCGTTTTCCGATCGTGAAAATGCTACACGAAAATATCCCTCAGCTGATTCACCAAATCCCGTTCCCGGGATAACTGCAACATTGGCATTCATCAAGAGATCGATGGTAACTTGCTCAGCTGGCTTTTCTGTGTAATCGTATTTAATAAATCCATAAAAGGCTCCATCAATGGCAGATAAACTTAACCCTGGAGTATTCTTGACCTCATCAAGTAATACTTTCCTTCTATTCGGAAAAAGTTCCCTAATCAGTTTTCGGGCTTCTTGACGGTGTTTCAGTGCGGTTACTCCAGCCCATTGAGCGAAGCTCGCAGGGCAGGTTGTTGTCGCTTGGATGAATTTCAATATACCCTCGGCCAAGGTGGGATTAGACACGGTATAACCTAATCGGTATCCTGTCATGCTGAAGGTCTTCGAAAATCCGTTAACAACGATAATTTTATCGCTCCACTCTGGGAAAACCTTCAAAAGAGTTGGTTCTGCTGAATCTAAATATGAATACTCACTATAAATTTCATCACTAACAACGGCTATATCGTGGTCCTCAATCAAGTCTTTGAGAAAGGTCAGCTCCCTTTGGGTAAGAATATGACCCGTTGGGTTATTGGGATGGTTTACAATCATAGCCTTAGGCTTATTCTCACTGACTAACTCCATAATAGCGTCCGTATTAAAACCAAAATTTGTAGAATCAGAATCATCCATCGGAATGGGGAAGAACTTTCCTCCTACCAAATGGGTCATTGCGGGATACGACACCCAATATGGCTCTTGAACCATAATGGGATCACCTCGATCAATAACGGCGTATATTGCCGCCAGGACGGCAAGTTTACCGCTGGCTATACACAAAATCTCCGATAATGGATCTAGTACAACTTTCCAATCCTCTTCATACATCTCTGCGATTGCTCGTCGAAGTTCAGGGATCCCTTTGCTTACAGTGTAAGCAGTTTTTCCCTCAGTAATGGCTCTTATGGTTGAATCAATAATCTGGGGAAGTGGCTGGAAATCGGGTTGGCCAATTTCCAGATGGATTACGGGATAGCCTTCAGCCTCTCTTTCTTTTGCCATAGCGAAGAATTTACCTGTAGGTGATCCTTGTAACGCTTTAAGCTGTTTTGGTAGCATAATCATCTCTTCTGTTATTACTTCGACGACTTTGATGAGGTTTTATCTCTTAGCAAAAAAAATAAAAAGATTATTATTGGAGTCTGACTCCTTATCTAGCTTAGTGGATCCGCTTTTTATGAAAGTAGATGAATTTTTCTGTTTGTTCGTTATCGAGAAAGAGGTAAAATGGCATTTTGGGGATCCTGATGAGGAGTTTCAAACCTTTGTTGTCAATTTTTTAACAGGTCTTGGCCAAATCGGTCAGGAATTGTTCGGGCAACACGGAGTCGCATCTATTGAATTTGAACTCAAGAAACGTTCCTATCATCAGTCATCAGAAATATTCATTGTTAGTCTAATGAATAGATTCTTTTTAATTTTATCAGATCCTCAAATTACACTTAAATTGATAGAAGGTAAAGGGGGAATCCCAACAGATATCCAAGATGCTATCTCGGCAGTTTTGGTGGGCCAAGCTGCAATGATATACGGGCAATGTATAACAGAAGCCGAGACAGCTGATAGAAGAGATTATCTCACCAAATTATGGCAGGACATAATCTTGGACATCGATCCAAACTATCAGGAGGAAATTCCCAAGATCGTTTCTGAGAATTCAAGTAATTTCTCCATGCTACCACTTGATCATCTCTTATACTTACACTACTATCTGAGAAAACAGCCCGAGCTCACAAAACCATTGTCATCATCGGGGTGGGCCCTTGTTAGTCATCTTTCTGGGGGTGAAATCCATTTAGATTATAATGTGAGAGATCGTGATCCAGTAGTATTAGCGGGATATCTAGGAATCATAATTGCTTTCATAAAATCGATATTTGAAACAGGTGGTCCTGGACAGATTACGTTTGGGACCAATAATATCAATCGGTTGTTTTTTGTGAATGGAAAGGACGAATATTTCCTTGCTATCGATACTCCTGTCCATTCCCTTATGCAGATCGATGAGTTCCATGATCGCTACTTTAGCATGAGCCGGCATGTACAAGAAGACCTCTATAGTTCTCTGCATAAACGTCTAATCGATGAAATCATTGGATATGAATCAGAGATACTTGAGACACAGGAAATTAACGATCTGATCAAAAAAAGATATCAACCAAGAAAGAAAGGAGAAGTTCGTACAATACTTTCGCGTATTTTCGGAAGATTTTAATCCGGAAGTGGAGTCTATTCGCGCTGATGAAAATTGGGCACTATTTGTATTTGATAATAAGATCGAGTGGTCATTTGGCAGCCCTGACTATGAATTTAAAACTTTTGTGGTCAATTTCTTAAGGGGACTGGGCAATATCGCTCAAGAAATTTTCGGAGAAAATTCAGTGGCTTCAATAGAATTTGAAGTCAAAAAATATGCAGGCCTAAAGGCATCTGAAGTCTTTATTGTGTCATTGCAGAATAAATTCTTTTTCGTTTGTTCGGATGCAGCAATTACTTTAAAGCTGATTTCTGCAAAGGAGGGCTTGCCTGAAACAATGGCAGAACAAATCAAGGCGGTTCTTGTAGGTCAAGCCTCCATCTTGTTCGCCCATGCAGTTTCAAACGTGAAACAAGAGAATGAAGCCAAAATAATAGAATCAATTTTCCAAAACATTATCATTGACCTTAATCCTGGACATCGGGAGATGATTAGCCAAATCTGCGGTAGAGGGTCTTCCAATTTTTCAATGCTTTCTTTTGAAGAATTGTTGTTGTTACACTGGAATTTGCGAAAACAGAAGGGCCTGATCGACCAAATTACCCCCGAGGGATGGGCCCTTATGTCTATGTTCGGAGGCGGAGAAATGCCCATTTCATGGAATGTCGAAAGGGATGTAATACTAGCAGGGTATCTATCGGTGATAATTGATTTTGTACAGACATTGTTCGGTGGAGCAAGACCCAAACGCTTGGTATTTGGTACCCATATATTATCCAGTCTTGAATTTGTTTATGGTGAGGTTTACTTCCTCGTTCTTGACACCTCGTTTTCTCAGCTTTGCAATCAACACGAATTCCTGAATTCGTTTCTGTCTCTTCCTAACCACGTGCTTGAAGATATTAAACCAGGGCTTAGAAAGCTTCTTGTCAAGGAATATTTGGATTACGTGTCACAACTTATCGATCCATTGTCTACTGAAGATCTATTAGATACGTTTCAAGAAATTTCTAAATCTTCTGGATCCTCCTTGAAAGAAAAAATCCGTAGGATGTGGAAGAGACTTCTTTAAGCCTCCATGCCATTACAGGTGCATTAACGGAAATATATTAAACAGTGAACATACAAGTGGAAGTATTGGATGGTTCAAAAGGTTTTTGAATCCATACTTCCAGTAATCTTTATACCAGACGAAGGCGGATCGAATCAAATAATCTGCCCTTAAACAACTTTTCCGGCCACTAGATAATAAGAATGTGTTTATAAAACCCGCCCAAATGTTAGGTGATAAGTATGGACGAAGAAATAGGACAAATAGATAACTACTTCACAAAGGTTGGCGTAGCTGTCTTGAATGTTACAAACGGATCGGTAAAAATCGGTGATAAGCTTTCTATTAGGGGAGCTACCACAGATTTTGAGATGGTTGTTGAAAGTCTACAGATAGATCGTGCTGACGTGGATTCTGTCTCTGCTGGAACCTTGGTTGGATTAAAGGTTCCAGAACGAGTTAGAAAGGGCGATAAGGTATACAAAGTCTGAGACCCAAACTCTCATGGCGAATTCAAACAAAAAACCTTACATATAAGCCCCAGGAATGGGTAGAGCCTCGGGACATTGTGAGATAAGCATGATTGGAACTAATATGTCATCAGGGATATCCGAGAGGAAAATACTAGCCATAGATGACGATGAGTGGTTCCTTGGGCTACTGGTGAAAAAATTTGGTGATGTAGACCCTAGTTTTAAAATAACCACAGTATATTCAGCAAAATCTGCCTTAGAAAAACTTGAGGTAGAGACATTCGACTGCATTCTATGCGATCACAAATTGCCTGGTACCTTGACGATTAATGAAATGGTCTTGCCAGCTGATGGAATTAATTTTCTAAGAAAACTTCAGGAAGAACTGAGAATTGATATCCCCGTTATATTCATAACCGGCCAAGGATCAGAGGAAATCGCATCACAGGCATTATTACAGGGAGCTTCAGGGTATTTCATCAAACGGGTTCAACCAGGTTATTATTCCCTTATGGCGACTTCTATTCGTCAGACGATTGACAGATATAGATTGCAGAACGAGCTTAAAAAATCTGAAGCCCGATATCGGGATCTATTCGAGAATTCAACGGGTTTAATTTTGATTTTTGATACCCAGGGAACTTTAAAGGAGGCAAATGTTGAATTCTTTTTGAAATTCGGATATGATAGAGAGGAAATGGGGAATTTATCGTTTAAAGAGTTATCGATGGATGAAGATCGCCCTATATGGGCAGATTTGATAAAAAAAATCAAAGACGGACTATCTTTGACCATTGGAACCATCCTCCGTGGGATTACCAAAGAGGGCAAAATCATCCACCTCGATCTAACGGCACGGCCAATCTACGGCAAAAAGACCGGTGAAGTTCGAGCAATTCAAGCATTGGCAACTGATATCACGCACACAATACAGACTCAACAAGCTCTAATTGATTCAGAAGAGAAACATCGAAAAATATTTGAGGGACTAATAGATACAGGAATCGTCTTGATGACAAAGGACGAAGTGATTTTAGATGTTAATTCGGCCTTCACGCAAATAAGTGGCCTATCAAAAGCAGAAACAGTAGGCAAACCAGTTTCGGAAATTATGCTTAAATTAAATCCTGGTAAGTTTGATCCAAGCCAAGGAGAAATTCATTCAAAAGATATAAACTGGCTTCATGAGCGTTTCCTAAACATACTCGATCCTTCATCCTCAGAACGTCATTCTGAACTGATGTATTCGATTACAAACCGGGCCGATAACTCTAAGCATATAATAGAATCACGAGGCTTTACAATCGAACATTCAGCGGGATATCAAGTAGCATTTGTTATGCGAGACATCTCTGCCTGGGTTTTTGCGGAAGCAGAGAGAAATGCTATCGCACAAAGATTCCGTGTACTCATCGAAAGGACTCCCATTGGGGTTTGGGTGAGCGATGTACCTGATGAGAATACTACTTACATAAACGAAAGTATGGCCAAGATGCTTGGATATTCTCCGCACGAAATCATTGGAGTCCCGGTTCTTGATTTCTTAACGCAAGAAAGTGCCAAAAAGTTAAAAGAAACTACCCATGGTAGAGAGACTGGAGAAGAACTCCCAGAATCCTATGAATTAGCCTTCCTTCATAGATCTGGAAAATTAATTCATACGCTAGTAACGGGAGCGGCGATTCAGAGTGTTAGCGGAGACATTCAAGAGACTTTTGGATTTATCAGAGACATTACAGAGGAAAAAGCAAGAGCCTCAGAATTGCAAACAACTAAAGAGTTTTTGGAGGAGATTCTCACAAGCATCCCGGAGGGGGTTTATGTTTGGGATCGCAGAGAGAGAGTGACAATGGCGAACACACGCATGGCGAAGATCCTGGAATATACATCTAGTAGGGAATTAATAGGTCGAAGTCTTTATAGCTTTTTCCCAGAGCGTGATCACGAACATATCAAGGAATTGGTTAAAGATAGGTTGAGGGGAAATAGAAGTGAAACATTTATGGACATAACATATCTTACGAGGAAGGGGAAAGAGGTAAAATCAAAGGTCACCTCGGTACCCCTCCTCGCTGATAGTGAGGTAGTGGGCGCGGTTGTCACGGTAACCGACATAACTGCGGTGTCAATAATCGAAGAATCCTTTCGTCAAGTCCAACAAGAATTGAACATTCTAAGAGAAAACATTAATCAAGGGATCATATATGTAGATAATCTAGGTAAGGTTTTATCCCACAATTCACAGGCACAGGAGCTATTCGGGAATTTTAATGTTGATGTACGAACTCTTAATGTCATTCAGCATCCAAAGTTAAAAGAATCAGGAGTGGGAGAAAAATTCCAGAACATATTGTATCAAAAAGCTGAAAATATCGTTAATGAATTTTCTGCCGAAAAACTAACGAATGAAGGTATCCCATGGCATTTACGGTTTAAAGCCCTTCCAGTATACAACATTTCACAACCAACAATCCAAAAATGGTGCTTTTTTATTGAGAAGGTAGAGCAAAACTCTGGAAATATTTATCCAAGCGATTAAAACGCTGAAGAATCAAGCGTTATAGGAGGGTTGGGCAAGAATGCTTATTAAATTAAAAGAAAGTGTCAAAA
Source organism: Candidatus Thorarchaeota archaeon (assembly GCA_048882505.1). Taxonomy (GTDB): domain Archaea; phylum Asgardarchaeota; class Heimdallarchaeia; order Hodarchaeales; family Hodarchaeaceae; genus Hodarchaeum. Next base: position 116,540 of record JBHLRO010000008.1, on the reverse strand, counting down.
CGAGAAAACTTATAGCAATCAGAATAAAATAACCCACGATGTTCCACTCTTTCAGTATTTTATCAAAGTAGTCTCCAATTGGAAGCAATAAAACCAATAGGATCCATGTCGCTCCAAAAAATAAGATTAAAACATGATTTTTTAATGGATCCCCCTGTAAAAACAGCCCAGCAAATGATCCAGGGATTCCCATAACAAGGATGGTTATACCAGCAATAAGTATTGTTATTCCGGTGGAAATAATCACTCCCATGACGATGCCACGCTTGAACTGTCTGTTTAAAACTATACGGCTAGCAGGATTTTGGAAATCTCCCATCCGTAGGATTATTGGTCCGAATCCTCGAATTATAAAAAGCCAAATGATGTTAAATATGATCGTCATAAGGATCCTACTGGAATCAAGTCTAAATTTAAGGCGGTAGCCTGAAGATCGATAAACCAGGTACGTTGAAAGCCATGTGGGCAGCATGACCAAGGCCGTCAACAACATTACCATAAGTAGTGTATACAGAATTTCAGTGGGAAGGTCGGCAGTGTTTGTACCGATAATAGAGTACCTGAAGGAGTGCCAATAGACGTATACAGCAGCCACCAACAAAAAAGCGCCGAGGTAATTGGTTAAATTTGAGATATCATAACCACCGAAATTTCTAGCGAAAAAATTAATACGTCTTGCCTTGGATTTAACACCAAAGTACGTAGAATGGACGATCGTACTTTTTATCGGAAAAATACTTCGCATTGAGGCTTGACGGAGAGAAGATAAAGGTAATGACGCGGGTTCAAAGAAATAAGGGACATCATATTGAAAGCCGTTGAAGGGCTTCGTGATGTTCGTCGTTTTTTCTTTTTGAAGAGAGAGTCTGCTACCACAATAAATGCAATGTCCAGATGTCGGGGAATTTGGTTTTAGACATTGAGGACAGACCAAACGATTTGGTTCTTCCAAAACAAAGCCCGAATCATCTTTCTTAATTGTAGCTCCGCACAAATGACAATATTTATGATCCGTCGGTATTTTCTCTCGACATAGAGGACAAACAACAAGTTCCTGGTCCTCTTCCGTAGGGTAAGAATCCTTTTTGACCGGGTCGTGTTCAATATCTTTCTGAAGGGGATTTCCACAGGCAATACAGAAAGCTGTGTGCGGGACGTTCCGATTGCAAAAAGGACATGGAATTATCAGATTCTTTTCAGTTGGCACTTGAGAGATGCTTTGAGTTAAATCTTTTCCACAGTTCATGCAAAATTTAGCTTCGGGTACCTCTTTTCCGCATGCAGAACACTTGGTTATCTTCAGTCGGGCTTTTTCTTTTGCCATGATGTGTCTAAATCCTTTTAATCAAGGGTACAAAATTTTCCAGCTAAGATATGAATCCAAATGAACTTGCTATCGTGTTAGAAGCGAAAGAACATAGACGAGAAAAAATATCGCTTCGAGGAACAAAATTCTTTTATCGCTATAATACTCTCTTAGGATCTGGACGATCGTATAGGTTTCAAAATCCGCCGTATATTGCAGTGATAGAATTGAAAAAGAGTATGGAAGTAGTGGCCCGAACAAGATAACTTCCCAATCCAAAGTATCTAAGATAACGTGAAAAAAACCACCCCAGAAAAACCATAACACAGGTAGCTGAAGTATCATTGAAAGAATGCCGGCCATCAACCATAATAGGGGATAATGGGATCCCATTTCCCGATGGTTTCGTTTTAGTTTACGAGCGATGATGAAATCCGAATCAGGGATCAAATTGCCAATTAAAAAGAGAATAGCGTTTAATTGAGTAAGTCCTGATGATTGGAATGCATTTAGGCATGTCATTCCGAAAATTAAATGGATATGGGGCATCATTTTTGTCAACTTCCATATCCTCAATTTTAATAAAAAGGATGATAATCCATTCTAATCTTAAATAACAGGCGTTTCAAAACCCCCATATGATGAGCTTCATTCCTTATTGCGAAACATTGGAATCGTTGTTTTAATAGCGCGAGGTTATCGGATGTGTTACATGAAATCCTTACAGGCCTATTTGGTGTAAATTGGAACTTTTATCTAGTCAAAAAGCGATTTTTGCGATCAGTGTCATCTATTGTTGGAATAACTGACGTTCTTTCTAGATATTAAAGCTGTGAGGATGAAGTGCGAAACAGTAATAGATTCCTACCCAGGTTATTGGACCCTTGAGGGGTACCCATGGTATCTGTTCAATTATTCCACAAATTAGTTGAAGCATAGGGTATGATTTTCTATGTTGTTTACACAAAGATCAAGACCCACATGCCTCGCAGCGAAGTATTAAGAAAAAGGCTGATCTCTTTGGAGCCATGAATAAAAAGGGAATTTAGATTATGATAATCAGCGATATGGCGAAATTCAAGCACATTTTTCGTGCATATGACATAAGAGGCATATATTCTGAAGAAATAACTCCAGATATCCATTTCCGTATTGGAGTAGCCTTTGGTGTTTTCATCTGTAAGAGAGACTTTGATTTGGAGCAAGATTTTGTATATGTTTCCTATGATGTTCGTCAAACGAGTTCAACGCTTGCTTGCTCATTTATTTCTGGATTAATGTCCGTAGGAGTTAATATCCAATTTTCTGGAGCGCCTACTCAGTTTGGAGTCTGCCTATTCTCCGCCTGGCGCCAGAAGGCCTATGCAACGGCGTATATAACAGCTAGTCATCTGCCACCTGAGTGGAACGGTATCAAGTTCTATTATGGGTCAGGTGTAGGCTTCTCTGAGGAAGATAATATGGAAATTCGCGACATATTTCTCTCTGACGACCTCCTGACTAGATCTGCCAGTTGGGATTCAGTTGGCCAAATCAGAATCAGCAGTCTAGAACAGGATTACGTTAATTTCTTATCAAAACGCTTCAGAAATATTAAACCTCTTAAGGTTGTAATAGATTGTGGAAATGGGGCTTCATGCCTTTCTGCTCCGAAAGTTCTTACCGCCATTGGTCTTGATGTGGTTAAACTATATTGTAGTATAGATCCATCTTTTCCAAACAGACCTTCTGAACCCCATGAAACGTCCTTAAAGGCATTATCCCAAAAGGTAAAGGAATTATCCGCCGATTTTGGAGTAGCATTTGATGGAGACGCGGATAGGGGTGTGATAGTAGACGATCTTGGACGCATTATAAAAGCTGACCTTACTGGTCTAATTTTGGCTCAACATATGCTCCAGCAATCTCCCAAAACGAATAGAGTAATAATAAACGTCGAATGTTCGATAGCAATCGAGAAGGAGCTTGAAAGCCAAGGTGCCCTTGTTGACAGAATACAGGTTGGCCACACATTCCTGACTGCGGCAGCACAACGCCACTCCGATACTCTCATAGGAATAGAAAGCAGTGGACACATGGTTTTTCCAGGTATATACCTCTTTGATGATGCAATGGTAATCCCTTTAATGATCGCAGAAATACTTAGTTCTCGGAATATTCGGTTATCCACGATTGTGGATCAGCTTCCGAAACTTTTCACTCGTAAAATCGCGGTTCCGGTTTCCGACTTAGTGAAATTTGAAGTGATTGACAAGCTTTTAAGAAAACTGAGGCCCGAGTACTCTGATATTAATGACATTGATGGCATAGGGATTTCATTAGATGAAGACTCATGGGTTCTCATTAGAGCCAGCAACACTAGCCCTAAGATCAGAATTATTGCTGAAGGAAAGACAGAAGCCCAATTGGAAGAAACTGTTACGTTTTTTAAGGTTAAACTGGAAGAACAGATATCGGGGTTGTCAAAAGGCTGATATCAATTCATAAAAAGGACGAGGATTCCGCGGTTTTTAAGAAACTTCTGGTGTTACTTCTGTGACAATCACGAAACTCTCTAGATATACTCTTTTTTTATTAATAGCCATTCCATTCATGATGGGCCTGTTGTTTGAATCCCAGAATCCCAATGAACTAATTGCCGTAGGTGAAGGCACCCAAAACGAATCGATGGTGCAATGGCATCGGACCTATGGAGGAACCAGCGGGGATGAAGCTCCTGACCTCGTTTCGACAACAGATGGAGGTTTTGCCCTTGCAGGTTCCACGGGGTCATTAGGTGCGTATGGAAGTGAAATGTGGTTGGTTAAGACCGATGCGAATGGTGTCGAGGAATGGAGTCGGACTTATGGCGGATTCGATTCTGATTGGGCGAGTGCACTCGTCCAGACAGATGACGGAGGTTTTGCACTAGCGGGCCTAACCCGGTCATTTGGGGTTGGTGGGGGAGACGTGTGGCTAGTGAAGACTGATTCTGATGGAGTACTTCAGTGGGATCAAACCTATGGAAGATGGGGTGCTGAGGGGGCTTCCTCCCTGATCCAAACCTTGGATGGCGGGTTTGCTATAGCGGGATACACCACCTCATATGGCGCGGGCGATTTTGATATGTTTTTGGTAAAAACCGATAAAGACGGAAATGAAGAATGGATCCAGACTTTCGGAGGAAAGCAATACAATAATATTAACTCCAATGATTGGGCTAAAGCCATAATCCAGACCAATGATGGCAGCTTTGCGATCGCGGGGTATAACGTTTCATTTGATAGAGGGAGTGATATGTGGTTGGTGAAAACCGACGAAAACGGAGTTGCTCAATGGAATAAGAGTTACGGAGGAGATGGTGCGGATGAAGCGCATGCCTTAATCCAGACTAGAGAGGGAGGCTTTGCACTAACGGGTATTTCAGGGTCATTTGGGGTCGGCGGCGGCGACATGTGGCTAGTAAGGACTGATGCGAATGGGATTATGCAATGTAGCCAGACTTATGGCGGAACAGGATCCGATTGGGCGACTTCTATCGTGCAGGATGATGATGATGGTTTTGCTCTGGCTGGCCTTACTGCGTCATTTGGGGTCGGCAGTGGGGATTTATGGTTATTGAAGACCGATAGGAATTGCATGGAGCAATTTAGCCAGGCTTTTGGGGGATTAGCTCCTGACTGGGCCAGTGCACTCGTTCAAGCGCCAGATAACGGTTATGTCCTAGCGGGTCTTACTAGTTCATTTGGTGATACTAACAGAGACATGTGGCTCGTTAAAATCGTTATAAATCCAAAACTCGATGGAATTAATGCGATCGGTTTGATTTTTTTCTTTGTGATTGCTACTCTTCTCGGACTGTCCTGGATAAAAAATCGAAAATAGAAGGCCTTTAACCCAGGGGCTATATCTCAAGAACAAGACGAAACAGGAAAATTAGATTAATCTTGTCCATATATGTTGAAGGGTAATAATGAATTAAGGTGTCCATTTCTTGAAATGGGACAAAAATTTCAAATGAAAAGTGGAAAACACTTCAAGTCCTTTGAAACTGCATAATCCTAACTATTAATGGATGACTAAAGAAAGAATGAAGTTAAAAAAACTCAAAAAAAAGAACGAAAATCCGCCCCCACCCTTAATGATAAAGGATTGAAAAAAGATGGAAAAAGGAATTGGGTTAATTGGGGGTACAGGCCCCCAGGGACAGGGCTTAAGTCTCCGTTGGGGATTGGCTGGGGAACCCATCATAATGGGATCGAGAAGACAGGAAAAGGCAGATAGGGTTTCTTCCGACGTGAATACCAAGTTGGGAAAAAATCTTGTCACCCCTATGATCAATGAAGCATGTGTGCGAGAGTCAGATATAATTCTTCTCTCAGTGCCTTTTGAATTTGCCCTAAGTACTCTTCGCCCTCTAGAGAAATACTTTACCACTGGTAAGATCTTGGTCGATGTAACTGTCCCTTTGAAGCCTTTTGAAAAAGGAAAAATGGTAGATCTCCTCCCAGAACTTGAAGGTGGAGCTTTAAGCGCGACCGAATTGATAAGAAGAGAAATTAATCCAGGTATCCCAGTAGTAGGAGCAATAAAAACACTGTCAAACACTACTCTGCTGGATATAGATAGATTACCCGTATTGAATCAAGATGTCTATGTTTTTGGCAAAGACAAACATGCAAAACATCTAGTGAAGGAAAAGGTCGAATTAATCCGAAATCTTCGTGCCGTTGATGCCGGAGGAACAAAATCGGCGCGCCACATTGAGCACTTTACTGCCTTCCTGATTGGATTAAATCGGCGCTATAAAACGCATGATGCTGGTTTCACGGTAACAGGTCTTCCACAACGCGATTGGTGACATCTCCTTTTCGTTTTATCATTTACATTAGAAATTCTTCTTTATTAAAGCGGATTCTTCACTTGTTAAATGATATAAACGAAATGTAAGCTCATTGATGCATCTTTGGATTAAGTTCTGGTTCCCCAATAGGCCTTGTATCCTTTTATACATATCAGACGTATGGCTGTGACCTCTCGTTATCCTTCGATAGATATTATGGAATTCCTGAAAATATTTACTGTTTTTCTGATGAATAGGAAGAGCTCTTAAATTTTCTTGTATGATTGATTTGATTTTAACTCCGCAAATGATGAAATGATCATAGAGTTCTCCAAGCAGAGAGATTTCATGTAACGAATCTTCCTGATTGGCAAGATCTAGTAAAACCTGGTAGTTCAGTAAATCTAGGCTTAGTTCCAGTGAACCTGGATGAGACACATATCCTTCGTTTGGAACAAGCGGAACTCGGACTTTTTCAATGTAAGCTCTGTCAAAATCTTTACTAGTGACAAACTGTTTGGTAAATACAACGTGGCGCAACCACCATTCAGTTAGTGATGACTGAAGGATTGCAGCAAGAACTTTTAGAGGATATTTTGGCTTAGGATTCTTTAATATGACAGTTGTTTCATGTGGTATGATGTTTCCATCAACATCAACCCAAGGGTAGATGATAAAACTATACGGATTAGTTTTATAAGGAATTATACGTTGGAGGATTATTTTTGGGTGTAGATATTTTATCAATACCTTTGGAGGGGTTTCACTTGAAACGAAACTGCTTGAAGGAAAAAGAAATCCCCTCCCCATGGTTTTTTTTTCAATAAGTGGCAATCCATAAGATTGTACACGAAACCTGCTGCTGATACCTCTATAAGCTTCAACATCCAGAGATCGATATTTGGGGCTAAGTAACTTACGAATTAAGGCTCTTTCTTTCGTTGATACATCAACAAGAAAATTATCAGTAAGTAAGGCGTCTTGAACAGGTATATCCGATAAGGTCGTTAAGAAATTTGTTTTTTTGTTGTATAAACCTGTTTGATAACTTGAGTCAGGCTTTGTTTTACTTATTATTATTCCAATGTGTTCTTGATTTTGTGAGGCGAATTGATTGCCAAAATCAATCACGTAGTTGACTTTGTATTCTGTTAATATCAGTCTCCTTAATGTATACCATCTTTGTGAGTATAAAAGAGGTTTGGGTAAGACAAAGCCAAGGATTCCACTATCTTTTAATGAATCCAAGGCCAATATGGTGAAAAATATTGCTGATTCCTTTGGAAAACGTTTGTTCATACCACTGGGGATAAGAGACCGAATATATTCCCATTGGGAGCGAGAATAACGGGCTGCGTGTGGGGGGTTGCCAAGAACTATGTCAAAATCCCATTCGTGTTTTCGTTGGTCGTATAACTGGAAGAAGTCTCCCACGAGATATTTGATCTCAAGGTTTCGAACCGATTTTTGTTCATTCTCCCTCTCTAAAGCTTTAAGGATTGATTTGCGATCTATATCAATACCTAGGATCTGGTGAATGTTCTGTTTGTTTGCTAGAAATCTTGAATTTAATTCTTCCTTCAGGATTTCTAAGAATATGCCTTCTCCGACCGCAGGATCTAGAACGTTCAATCCCTGCATCTTTTCCCTAGGAATAAGATCTATGAGAATGTTTACAAGGCATTTGACAATTGGGACAGGTGTGAAGTACTGCCCCATGGCTTTCTTGTTTTTGGGATTTGAAATACTAACCACATTTACCCCCAAGAGGAATAGGGATAATTCGAAACTACTTATCATCTTCAAGCATTTTTTTGATTGCGAGAGCGGTATAGGTTTTTCCTGTTAAAACGTTTCCGCCCAGAATGATAATCCTGTGTTTTGCGTCTTGAATACTAGTTACCACCGATTCTAACTCATCTTGAAATCCAGGATCGTGAGTATTAAGAGTGGTTCCATTACATTGGTCCGGAATTGCCAAGCAGGATGGATTCATCTCCATACGCTCCTTAAATCGCTCGAAAACGTCCATATCAGCATCACTACCAAGAATTACGTCTCTACCAGCTCTTCTAAGGAATGAATTCTTCTGAGCCTGTTCCCTCGTTGCTATCAGATTGATAAAGAAGGGACGATATCTTATAAACCGTTTTGCTAGAGATTTCCGATGATTGGAATGAGGAGGCAGATCCAGGTTTGTTCCGTCGAATATAACTATTGATCGACGATTTTCTCTTAGTAAACACATGCACAACCAGCGCGATAACAGGTAAGTGTGACGATTTTCCCACGGACGATATGTGGGGTTGTTCTTGGTATATATTTTCCGAATATGGTCTGTTGCCACAATCCGTACCATTTGAGGATCCTTTCGTTGGCACCTGAGAAGGATGGGACGTATGTTCGATAAGATCTCGTTAAGATTCTCTACTGTATTGTCCTTGGGATGTAGTTCGACCCTTTCGCGAATTATGGTTAGGATTCGTCCAATAAGTTCTCGTTCTGAAGCTTTCTTTTTGTTGAGAAACAAGTGCTCAGTAACATTCTCACCATTTAATATCAAATCGCTGAGTTCTATTGGTGGATTATTAGCTGCTAACTGCTCAATTTCTGAAAAAGCCTCTTCTGTGATGTTCGAACTCCCTCTAAATCCAATATCCTTGGCCATCTTAAACCAAAAATATTCCTTGAGGTACTCTGGACGAATTGTATAGAGGAATTTTCGCATTTGATATCCTTGGATTGACTTACCCCTCGAAAGTTCTACTGAGAAAGATTTTGTGTGTATGTTAAGGAGATGGAGGATTTCAGACGCGGCCCTTTTGGGAAAACGTAAATTTCTTAAAAGTTGTGCAATATATTCATTATCACATTTTGGGAATATTGTGGAGGTATTTTGGGGAATTGATGAAAGTTGATGCAGCAATACAGCATATCTTAACCGAATCGGAGCATCAGAGGGTATCGTTTGTAATACATCAAAAGTAAGAGAAATTCGATCACGTGATGAAGGCTTTAGTTTCTCCTTCATCGCTTTGTACCCAAAGTCAGGGCATATTTCATAGAGCAGCCCGCTTTTTTCCAAGGCAATTAAAGCTTGTTTCCAGTGGGGTGCTGACATCAATCGATCAAGTTCGGCTTGAATACGTTCTATTGCGACTTTTACAAACGTAGTGAAGTGATGTGGAATGGCCTTCAATGTATTGGCTTCTATTTTAAATCCCAACTGAGCTACAAAGCGAAAAATCCTAAGGGCCCGTAATCCGTCCTCTTCTAATCTTTTATGTGGATCTCCAACCATCCGTAGAATCTGGGCCCTAATATCATCAATCCCTCCATAAGGGTCCAGAATCTGTTTCTTGAAAGGATCATATGCAATAGCATTACAGGTTAGATCCCTTCTAGCTAAATCCTGATTGACATCACTTACAAATTCTACATGCGAAGGACGCCTTCCATCATTATATCCCTCCTCAACCCGAAATGTTGTAACTTCGACGGGACGTGTGTTAACAAGAACAGTAACCGTTCCGTGAGTAAGACCCGTCGGAATAACACGAAATCCGAGTTTTTCTTTAAAGATTTGAATAGTTTCTGAGGGTTTGGAATCCGTAGCGACATCCCAGTCATCTGGTACGATGTTTCCTATTATTAGATCCCTAATTGAGCCTCCTACAAGATATACTTGTTTCTGTTGTGAGTTCAGATGTCTGCAGATTTCCCATATTTCCGGAGGAATTATATGGTCATTAATTGAAGCAACCAATGGTAATCAGCAGCCAGTACTATACCCTAATCTGTGTACCTTCCGAGGATGGCCCAGTTTTAGGTCAAAATGATAGGATTCAGTTTATAAAACCGTTTATTACCCGTTGTTTTTAAGTATGAAGGATTTATTTGACGAATTAAAGCCATTTTATAAACAATTTCTCCAGCGAGGGGTTTCCTATGGGTTATCATCCCAGGAAATCCATGAAGCATCGTTGAATTTACTAATTCGAATCCTTGGATTGTTTTTCCTTCGGAAATGGACTTTTAATTTCGAAAATGAACTATTTGACGATAGTACTGTCCGAAATGGACGTAATGTTCTCCTAAGGATATTGTTTCAACCTCAATTTCGTGAGGAGATAGATTTACCGTACGTCATTGGCAGTTTATTAACTAGTTCGCATTATGAACAGCAATTAAAAGATGCCTTATCTCAAGAAGAATGGAATGATCTTATTTCTATTCTTTACTCTTATCGGTGGACTTTAGAGGAGAATTTTCAGCAGAAAATCACTTCTAAACGCATAATCACGCCCGAATTCCTATCTTTTTTTTATGAACAGATTCTCTTTGAATACGATAAATTCCTATCATTAAAGAGCTCTATTTCTCCAAATAGAAAAAAGAAGGGTATATACTTTACTCCGTGGTTTGTTATTAGGCAAATCACAGATGAGTGCCTTGATCGGTACCGAAACGATCAACAGTGGCGAGACATCGAAGGTACGCGATCGAGTGACGATGTAATAACTATATTAGACCCTGGTTGTGGAACTGGTTCCTTTTTGGCCTACGCTGCAGAGTCCCTATACAGGCGCTTAGAGGATAAAAGAAATATGCCCTTGGCGCCATGGATCCTGCAGAATTGCATTTTTGGAGTAGAATTATCCCAAAGCAGTCTTTTGGTAGCAAAATTCCGTTTAATATGTTGGGCCCTCTCAAAAAATGAGATTTCCCTGAATAGCCTTCCTTCAAGTATATTGATGAATTTAAAGAATGGAAATAGTCTTTTTGGAACCTGCAAAGAGCCCCTAAGGTATCCCTTAGATTACAGGAATACAATACTCTCTCTGAAGCGCAAATTAGGTAGAACAGGTATTCTGGGACTTGATGATAGCGAAAATGAACACATCGATTGGATAGAAATAAGCGCTGCTTTGGAAAAAGCTGGATGGAGCCACGACCCACAGACAAATGAAATCTTAACCAGGGTGAAAACCGAATTATCATCCTTGATTCAAGTCATGTATTGGGAGTTTTTGAAAAGAAAATCGCCCAAAGTTCGTATGGAAGATCTGTCAGATATTAAGCTTTTTCATTGGGAACATGAATTTCCACGCATAATGTCGGATGAAGGGTTCGATATTTGCATTGGTAATCCCCCGTATGGAAGATCGATACTTTCCTCATTCCAAAAACAGCTTTGTAAATTGTTATTTCGATCTTGCACTGGGCCTCCCAAGAAGTATAGCCTAAATGCTGCTGCTGCCTTTATCGAAAGAGCAATATCCCTATTAAAACCAGGTGGATTATTAGGTTTCATAGTTCCGTTTTCCATATTACGAGTTGAGGAATTTGAAGCACTTAGAACGTTCCTTTTAGAACACACCCAGATCTGGAAGATAAGAGACGAAGCTCAAGCTTTTGAAGATGTAACACTAGAAATGTGCTCGTTATTTCTCCGAAATACCGCCAAGAGTAGTTCTATGGTTCAGATCTATCCACGTAGTGATATCAAGGCAAATCCACTGATTGAAATCGAACCGTTTAGGAAATACGATCGCTTCATGATTTATCACGACGATCTCTGGCAAAAGACAGTACAGAGGGGTGAAATAAACGTTGTTTCAGGAGATTATGGAATAGACCACCGTGTATTCAAAAAAGACCATATAAATGGCCCCTCCAGAGAATATTATACGATTTCCTACCTGCATTCTGGTAGATGCGTTGCTCCATTTGGCTTAAAACCCAAATACTTTCAGTATATAAAAGCTCATCCCCGCAACAAGCGATTTTTGACCTATTATAATGAACCGCGCCTGATATGTACTGCGATAGGTAACAAGCTTAGAGTTGCATATAAACCTGAAAAATTTATCCCTGGGACTAATGTTTCGGTATTAGAAGTTCCACTTTCCTATCAATTCTTACCTATGCTAATTTTATTAAACTCTGACCTACTTAATTATATCTTAAAACGCTATATATTGAATTTTTCGCGATTGACCGTATATCTTCACAAATACTATACAAAATTACTACCCATCATCTATCCAAAACATTGGCAGGTCGAATTTGCCAGTTTGGCCACCTGGCTTATTTTCCTATCTCAGGAGACCATTTTCAAACGAAAAAAGGGAAAAAGGCTTCCATTTTTGCGCAATCTGGCCAATTACTTAGTATATGAGCTTTATTTTCCCGAATCATTGAGGGGTCATGAGCTAATACTTGATCATGTAGGAAAATATCTGAAACCAGTAGATATCAATACGTACCTCGATCTAGTACTATCGGGACGACCACTTGACGATTCGGAGAGAGAGACCTTAGATCATCTGATACAAACTAACAGTTTCGTTATTTATGAAGGTACAAATTTACTTCGGTCTGACGATGTCATTAGGGAAGCCAAAAAAAATTTGCGTCAAGCTCCAATAGTAAGACGAGTCCGAATGGAGCTGTAAAGGGCGAAATTAATCTTTCAGAATTGAATAAAACAAGAATTATTCTTGTCACTTGGCCAGTTCCCGTAGGACGAAATGAAATAGGGGGCCGCAAATTCTTTAATTCTCAGATGCATGATGTAATTGATTCATATGCTGTCTAAAATCAGTGCTGCATATTCCAGAATCAAGGATTATGTCAATAAAACTCCTGTATTAACTTCTCGTACCTTAAATAGAAAGTTAGATATGAAAGTATACTTTAAATGTGAAAATTTCCAGAGAGTTGGAGCATTTAAATTCAGAGGTGCCCTGAATGCTCTAAGCCAGCTTTCATCATCGGAAAAAGAGGGTGGGGTCATTACTCACTCCTCAGGCAACCATGCACAAGCAGTAGCGCTCGCATCGAGAGAACTTCAGATAAAAGCTACCATTGTTATGCCCGAAAATGCTCCCAAGGTTAAGAAGGCCGCTACCCGAGGATACGGGGCGGACATCGTTTTTTGTGGAAATGACCCCACAAGCCGGAAGGATAAAGTTGAAGAGCTAATGCAGGAATTCAATTATACGCTTGTTCATCCATACAACGATTATCGGATTATTCATGGTGCAGGAACAGCAGCATACGAGCTTTTAAAGGAGGTGAGCGATCTCGACCTAATCGTCGCACCAGTGGGGGGAGGCGGTCTGCTTAGTGGAACTTCGATTGCCGCAAAAGGATTAAACGAGGATATAACAGTAATAGGTATAGAGCCGCTAAACGCTGATGACGCATTTCGCTCGTTTCAGGATGGAAGGAGAATCTTTCCATCTATTGATCCTAACACCATCGCGGATGGCTTAAGAACCTCTTTAGGGGTTATTACCTTTAAAATAATAAAACAAAACGTTAATGGAATTGTTAGAGTGACAGAAGAAGGCATCGTAAACGCCATGCGCTACCTATGGGAGAGAATGAAGATAATCATAGAACCTTCGGGAGCAGTTCCCTTGGCGGGGTTATTTCAACTGAAAGGAAATCCAGAGGAATATGATTTTAAGGATAAGAGAGTGGGTGTAATCCTATCCGGCGGCAATATCGATCTAACAGATTTCTTTAACCATTTAAACAAAAAACTTGGCTTGTGATAACTATGCCTGGCAGAATATATACACGGAGGGGAGATAAAGGATTCACCTCCCTCATTACAGGGGAAAGAGTTTCAAAAACCGATCCTAGAATAATCGCACTTGGGGCTCTGGATGAGCTTTCGGCATTTATTGGCGTTGCCAGGAGTTTTTTATCAGATTCAACCGCTTTGGGTTTGGAGGAAATACAAGTGAATCTGTTCCATATGGCAGCAGAGGTAGGATCCCTTAATTTAAAAGGTATAACGAATCCAAGAGCATCAGGTAGATCGAGTTCGACCTTCTCTCTACTGGAGAAGAATGCTGTCGAACATTTAGAGAATAAAATCGACGAGCTTTCTGAAAAACTTCCTCCCCTTCAAAATTTTTTACTACCAGGTGGAACAGAGGTTTCAGCTTTTCTGCACTTGGCTCGTACTGTCTGTCGGCGAGTGGAAAGCGAATTAGTCAAGCTGTCTTTAATCACTGATTTTAATTCACTTTTGATACAGTATGTCAATAGGCTTTCTGATTTTCTCTTTATATGCGCTCGGTACGTTAACTTTATTCAGAATGTTCCAGACGAGATTGTTAAAGGAAGATAACATTTATCCTGACTGAAGATCTTTCTCCCAAATTGAAAGGCCACACCATTATAAGATTAATAAAGAGGTGTTTTAATTTGAATTCTCAAAAAAAATCGCCAGGTAGACGACTTAAAGAAGCTCTTGAGGTGGAAAAACCTCTTCAGGTTATTGGTACAATTAATGCGTTAATGGCTATGATGGCCCAAAGGCACAATTATCGTGCGATCTATTTATCAGGCGCGGGCGTAGCAAATGCTTCTTATGGCCTTCCAGATCTTGGAATAACTACTCTAGACAACGTAGCTGAAGATGCACGACGGATAACGGACGTTGTGGACCTTCCGCTGCTAGTGGATATCGACACTGGATTTGGAGCAACTGCATTTTCCATTTCACGTACTATTAAAACTTTAGAGAAAGTCGGAGTGGCAGGTGTTCACTTGGAAGACCAAGAGGCCCAAAAACGCTGCGGTCATAGACCACGCAAGAAAATTGTAACGACTGAAGAAATGTGCCATAGAATTATCGCCGCTGTTGATGCAAAAACTGATAAAGATTTCATGGTAATGGCTCGTACAGATGCCTTGGCCAATGAAGGATTAGACGGAGCCATAAAAAGGATCGGAAGATATATTGAAGCCGGTGCCGATGCAATCTTTCCCGAAGCATTTACGACTCTGGAAGAATATAGGGCAGTCACTGAGGTGTTCTCAATTCCGATACTTGCAAACATTACAGAGTTCGGGAAAACCCCTCTCTTTTCCGTTGAAGAACTTGGTTCAGTTGGAGTTTCTTTTGTACTTTACCCATTAACCGCCTTTCGCGCAATGAACAAAGCTGCTGAAAATGTATATATCACTGTTAGACGGGAAGGGACTCAAATGACACTGATTGACAGAATGCAAACTAGAAGTGAATTATACGAGCTCTTAGACTATTATCGCTGGGAAGGAATTTTGGATAAACTTCAAGGAGGGGATCAGTAAATGCCCGAAAGGAAATTAGAAGTCGTCGGAAATTATGAAGGATTGCGGGGAATAAATGTGGGTTATACCAAAATCTGCCCAGTTGGAGAGGAAGGTATTGGATTATCGTATCGAGGATACCCGATCGAGATTCTTGCGCGCAATAGCAATTTCGAAGAAGTCTCTTATTTACTCGTACATGGTGGGTTGCCGACACAAAAGCAGCTAAGAGATTGGAAATCGCATATAGTCGATGCTCGTGTGATACCAAAGCAAATAATGGATCTACTTGATAATCTTCCTCCGACAACCCATCCTATGTCTGTTTTAAGAACTGGAATTTCCACTTTGGGAGCACTTGAACCAGAAAAGGACCATGAAGGGGTGCCCCAAGCAATTAGAATCTTGGGTATATTACCCAGCTTGATTGGTTACTGGGAGACAAGACGGGGGATACGAGATAAACAAAACTTCTTTGATACTAATGAGGATACTATCGCTGGGTACCTACTGCAAATGCTGACCGGAGCTTCTCCAGATCACCTGGATCGAGAGATGCTAGATAAATCTCTGATTCTGTATGCTGAACATGAATTTGCCGCTTCGACATTTGCGTTACGAGTATGTGCTTCAACGCTAGCCGATTATTACTCGTGTGTTGCTACTGCAATAGGAACTCTTTCAGGACCATTAAACGGCGGCGCTAATGAAGCTGCGATTAAATTTATGTTGCAATTCACAGATGCAGACGATGCAGAGCGCGGTGTCCGAGAAAAACTGGCGAATAAAGAATTAATATTTGGATTCGGACATGCGGTTTATGCAGGCCATGATCCGCGTTCGAAAATCATCAAGGAGATTGCTGAGAACCTTTCAAATGCACGTCCAAAACTAAAAACCCTCTTTGAGATTGCAACTCGCATCGAGGAAGTAATGGAAGAAAAGGGGATGTATCCGAACCTGGATTTCTATACCTCGACAGCTTATTATATGGCAAACATCGATATCCCTCTCTTTACTCCTATCTTTGTAGTAAGTCGCTTTAGTGGCTGGGCTGCACATATACTTGAACAAAGGGCCAACAATAAGCTTATCAGACCCACGGCTGAGTATATTGGTCCCATTGATAGGAACTATATTCCGATAGAAAAAAGATGATTTTGGAGGTTAATTTTTGATAGATCCTGAACTCGTGGATATTGCAGATTATATTTTGGACTATGAACCCACTTCGAAAGAAGCGTACAATACCGCACGATTGTGTTTAATGGACTCCATAGGCTGTGGCGTACTTGCCCTTCGTTTTCCTGAATGTACTAAGATGTTGGGACCTATCGTTCCTGGAACCATTGTTCCTGACGGAGTGCGTGTTCCTGGGACTTCGTACGTCTTAGACCCATTAACAGCAGCCTTTAATATTGGTGTTCTAATTCGTTGGTTGGATTATAACGATACATGGCTAGCTGCGGAATGGGGGCACCCCTCTGATAATTTAGGAGCCATTCTTTCAGTCGGGGATTATCTTTCACGAAAAAAGGTTAGACGAGGGGAGGAACCGATGAGAATGTATGACATCCTTACATGGATGATTAAAGCATATGAAGTTCAAGGCGTTATGGCCTTAGAAAACAGCTTCAATCAGAAGGGGATCGATCATGTTATTTTGGTCAAACTAGCAAGCGCTGCGGTCGCAGCGGGTATGCTAGGTTGCACTAAAGAACAGATAATAAATGCCATATCCCAGGTTTGGGTTGATGGAGGAGCAATTCGGACATATAGACACGCCCCCAATACTGGAACACGAAAAAGTTGGGCTGCTGGAGATGCTACGAGCCGAGGGGTATTCCTAGCTCTTCAATCTTTTCGTGGGGAAATGGGATATAAAACCTGTCTTTCTGCTCCAACTTGGGGGTATTACGATAGAATTTGGAACAGTCAAAAATTCAAATTCCAAATGCCTTACGGTTCTTATGTCATGGAGAATGTACTCTTCAAGGTTGGTTACCCGGCTGAATTTCATGGACAATCCGCCGTCGAAGCGGCAATCAGGCTTCATCCAATAGTAAAGAACCGGTTGCATACCATTGACCGGATAGAAATTGCCACTCATGAAGCCGCCATTAGGATAATTGACAAGAAAGGCCCCCTTCAAAATCCTGCGGCTCGCGACCATTGTCTCCAATACATGGTTGCCATCGCTCTTATGAAAGGTAACATCGTTTATGAAGACTATGAGGACGAAATGGCGGCCAATCCACTGATTGATGAACTAAGAGAGAAGATGAAGGTGTACGAAAATCCAAATTTCACCAAGGATTACCATGCACCAGATAAACGTGCCATAACGAACTCGATTCAAATTATCTTTGAGGACGGATCCCAGACTGATAATATCATGGTCGAATATCCATTGGGCCATCGCAGACGACGATCTGAGGCGGGTCCAATGTTGGAAACAAAGTGCAAAAACAATCTCCTTACTAAATACGTTGCTGCCAAGGTTCAAAAAATCATATCTTTGTTTCAAAATCAACAGATGTTGGAATCGCTCCCTGTTACGGCGTTTATGGAACTCTTAACAGTTTAGGCCAAAATATTCCCGCATCGAAATAGGTTATCTAAAAACCTGTTGAAGATCATAGTACTGAAAGGTAGATAATGAAGAACGAAATTTTTCGTTAAAAAAAGGCATCTAAGGACGCGAATGTTCTTTCTTTTGGCACAGTATTATCCCATTTTTTTGTTAAAGCTTTCATACGTTTTGATGGTCTACGTCCTCCAATGATCTGGGATTGTGCGAAGTTTTCCCACAATAACTGGTAATTTTTATCACTCAAGTCACGTAAAAATGGAACCTCAGGAAGAGAGTCTTCAAGTTCCCTTAGAACTTCACATAACGATTGGTCAGTTGATAAGACCCGTGATGATGTTGTGATCCAAAATGTTCCTCTCTGTGACTCTAATACGATAATAAACTTGGGAAATCTCTTTTTGAAAAAAAGCAAGAGTTCTTCCTCATTCCGATGATCCATCTCATTCGTTTTCGCATATAAAATTCCATGCTTTGAAATAGATGGCCGTAGAAAGGCTTTATGAGAATGTAGATCAGCATCCACTTCTCGACTCATCGCCACAGCCCGTTTGGCAATTTTGGTACCAACATTCTCTAAAATCACTTTAGGAATAGATTTCACTCGATTCAAAAATTCTTCTGTAATATCCTTATGCCTAGATAGGGAATCTAATACTTCCTTTCTTTCGATTTTTCCGTACATCATTTCAACCCATTGAATATTTCAACAAAATTCATTGATTTTTGAGTATTGCCAGCCATTAACGATTAAGAATGGTTTTGCTCTTTTTACTACGACTCCTAATCTTTGTAAATCTCCAACGCTGTGCATCTCTTTCTTAACTTTTCTTAGGTTAATGATTCTCCTTGCGGATATTTCTCCAATTCCAGGTACACGTAAAAGTTCATCATATGAAGCTTCATTCACATCTAATGGAAAAAGATCATCTGTGGCGGCCAGGGAGACCTTAGGATCGATGGTCAATGGTATCATTTCTGCTTCGTCTAAGATTGAATAAATATCTCCCACTTTATAGTCGTACTTTCGAAGTAACCAATCTATTCGATAGAGAAAATTCTCCCGTTTTCTGTGACTGGTGGATATTTCTCTGTGACCTAATGGCGTTCCTTTGATTGGTGTAAAGTGTGAAAAATAACCACGTTTTAAATCCAGGTTTTTATATTCCCAATGGAGTCTCTCTATAATTTCACGATCGGTTTCACCAGTCGTACCAACTACAAACTGAGTAGTTTGACCTGCGGGAGCCAATCCCTGGCGAATGAATTTAGAAATGTGCTTCTGACAGCTTATTATGTCGTTTTGATAATCTTTCATACTTGAGACTTCAGATAGACGGGATGAGCTTGGGAGCTCGATATTAAGACTAACTCGATCAGCTAATTCCATTATCCGCTTGATGTACTCCTTATCTGTTCCGGGAAGAACTTTGACGTGCAAATATCCGTAGAAAAGATACTTATTACGAATTAGGTTCAGAGCTTCTATCATTTTTTCAGTGGTGTGCGTGGTGTTACGGCAAATACCAGAAGACAAGAAAAGCCCTTCAACGTAATTTCGTAGGTACAATCCCATAAAAGCTCGTGCCAATTCGGCAGGTTTAAACATAACCTTGGTTTTTGCCTCAGTGGAGCTATTCACACAATATGCACAATCATAAATGCATTCATTGGTCAATAGTACCTTGAAGAGACTGATACATCTGCCATCGGGCGTGAAAGCATGACAAATGCCCATTTTATCCGTATTGCCTATTCGGTTGTTTCTACAAGCATTTCTTGGTGAAGCCATTGATGCACAGACATCAAACTTGCTTGCTTCGCCAAGAATTTCGATTTTTCTTTCAAGGGCACCCAAAATAGGTTTCTTCTCCCGGGTATATATTCAAGGAATTACAGATAAGCAAGTGATTATAGTTCATAAGGTTTTATGGGGCTTGGGTAAAACCTATATCGAATCTATTGGAAATTTAAATGACACTGATTGATACATTGATCATTTCGTGAATGTGGTCCATCTGAGAAACTAGTTAACGCCCACGTGATTCTGAACAGAAGCATGGTAGGCGCCCCAAAATCTGGATATTAGTATGAGCTTATTTAAACGTCACTATGCCCATTATTCTGACTTGGAGTACTATATAGTCCAGTTTTTATCAACTAGGAAAAGAAAAGGTAAAAAACTCTTCCAGGATCATTCATTTTGAAAATCCTTGTATCTAGGAGATTATATTTCAATTAGGATCTAGTAACTCGGCATATTTAGAATGGTGATGCGCTATAATTCGATCAACAATCTGACCTTATCCTTGGATTTATATCATCTCCAAAGATTAATCACCCCAAACTTCCGGTATTTTATAAATCAAGGCTGAGACGAATTGGAATTTGCAGACCAATGGTGGATATGATGAAGTCAATTTATGTCTCTGGATTGGATTTCAGAAGTAAAATCAAGGTGAGTTAATTTTCTTGGTTCTAGGTTATCTATTGCCTATTTTTTGCCATTAATTATCAATAAAGCATTCTGTTTACAATGTAAGAAGCGGTTTGGACGTAGGGTCATTGTAAAGTAATCATTATTCTCCCGTTACATTTAAAACAAACCGGTTTCTCCCGCTCCTCGATTTTGGATCAATGTTAAAATGATCCAGAATTTCTTTCCCATGAATTGGGGATTCCTCCAATGTCCAAGAATGCTGACGTTGAAAAATTAATCAAGAAGGCTGATCTTCCTAATAGACAAGCTGAGGCTTGGCATCCTTTTTATAAAGGGAAAATTGAAGTTACTCCCAAAGTGAAAATCGATGACTTTTCAGATTTCGCCGTTTGGTATACTCCGGGGGTTGCAAGGGCATGTAGGATAATAGCGGATGAAATCGATAATTATGGGACATCTAAAGCTTCCTATTCTTTTACAAACAGATGGAACAACGTTGCCGTAGTTAGTGATGGATCCAGGGTACTGGGATTAGGTGATATCGGTCCTGAGGCAAGTATGCCTGTTATGGAAGGAAAAGCTCTACTTTTCAAATATTTAGGCGGTGTAGATGCATTCCCCATCTGTTTGGATTGTCACGATACAGAAGAAATCATAACAGCGGTGAAATGGATTCAACCCACTTTCGGAGGAATCAATCTGGAGGATATTGCCCAACCGAAGTGCTTCGAAATACTTGATAGGTTAAGAGAAGATAAGGATGTGAGGATCCCTGTTTGGCATGATGATCAACAAGGAACGGCAGCCATTATACTGGCTGCTTTATTCAATGCCATAAAGTACGTTAATAAGAAGATTGACGAAGTTTTAATAACTATGGTGGGCGCGGGTGCTGCCAATATTGCTGCCGCGCGTGTGGTGATCGCTGCGGGAGTTCCACAAAAGAATATCATAATGGTGGATTCAAAAGGTATCCTTTCGCCAACTCGAAAGGATATCGAAGTAGTAAAGGACGATTGGAAATATAAATGGAATATGTGCTTAAATTCTAATGGAGAAGGGCGGCAGGGTGATTTATTGGCCGCTATGAGAGACACTGATGTTGTTATTGCTGCAAGTTGTCCTGGCCCAGGTATTATTAAACCAGAGCATATTAAAGCAATGAACGATGATTCGATAGTTTTTGCGTGCGCGAACCCTATTCCAGAGATCTGGCCCTGGGAGGCAAAGCAGGCTGGGGCCTGTATTATTGCCACAGGACGTTCGGATTTTCCTAATCAAGTTAACAATAGTCTCGGTTTCCCAGGAATATTTCGAGGAACCTTAGATGTCCAAGCTGTCACTATCACTGATAACATGGTCATTGCGGCTGCTAATGAACTAGCCAAAACAGCTGAAGATAGGGGATTATCACAGGAATATATCGTACCAGATATGGATGAATGGGAGGTTTTTCCGCGTGAGGCTGCGGCGGTTGGACAACAGGCGATAAAGGATAGCGTTGCAAGAAGGAAACTTTCTTATAAGGAAGCTTTTGAAAAGGCTGAATGTATAATCAAGAAAGCTCGCCAACAAACGCAAACAATGATGGATCTGAAATACATACTGCGTCCGCCTGAAGTTTTATGATAAAGGACAAGCTATGGTTTTGATACTGCCTATAATCGTTGCTAAATTCAATAGGGCCAAGGTTTTCCCCACTCTTCCATAAAAACAACTTGCTTCAAATCCAGTCTAATTCTTGCGCCCTTTGGTTTCACGATACTTGGATGGGGATACCCGAACGGAATTACTGTTATTAATCTATATCTCCCTATCATAGGTACAGCCAAAACTTCCTTTCCTTTATCCCAAAAATTGGTGACCCAAACACTCCCAATGCCATAACTCCAAGCGATTAACACCATATTCTGGACAGCTCGCGCTGCATCAACATCTGGTAGTTTCGCATCCTCTGTAATGATCGCGATGGCCATTGGCGCATCTGCAATAAAGTCTCCAGAATAGGTCATCTTACTAACATCCTTAAGTTTGTTTTTATCTCGAATAACGATCATTCTAACTGGTTGTGAATTTTTGGAAGAGGGCGCCAGTCTGCCAGCCTCCAAAATCTTAGTAACAATCTCAATAGGTATCGGTTTATCATCAAATAAACGAATCGCACGACGGGTTTTGATAGCAGTTTCCACATCCATTTTAAATTCACCTACGAAAAATGCCGCGGATTTCAAACTGGATATAACGCTGTAATGCATTAAACGATTAATACTGGTTCAACTGTTGTCCCTTTTTAACAGTAATTTGACGTTAGAAGCAGAATTGGTATTGGTTTTTCCACTATATCCACCAATTGCTTCAATGATAAGACATTCGGCCACATTTTTATCTTCCCATCCAACGACTCTTGTCGTTTTACCTCGCTCGAAATGTTTGTAGGTATTGAAGAACTCTTCTGTCTCATTTAACAGGTGTTTAGGTATGGAATTGATCGATTTAATTTTCTTCCATGTGAGGGTCTTCGGTCTGAATGGCTACAATCTTATCGTCATCTCCTTTTCGTCCTCCATTTTTAAAACAGCCACTGGTTTGGCTGTTATTATGCTTCCTGGGAATTGCAACTTCCCGACACTGGAGTGAATCAAAACATCTAATGGATCACCGTCTTCACAAAGCGTTTGCGGTATAAAACCGTATGTAGTCCCCAACAGTGGAGATAACTCCAAATCAAGGTAGTGATGACTTAGAAATGTTTTTCGGAAGGAATCACTTCATGGATAGTCTTGTTAATGGATATGAATCCTCTCCAGAAGTCGAATAGGAAGTTTGTTTCGTTTGATACCGATTTATTGCTTCCATAAATGCTTCGGGTGAATTTAGTTTAATTCGGTCCTTTTTCATGTGATAAATTACTCCAATGATAGTTCAGAAAACCATGTTTCAAAGATAACACGGAGAGGGGAGTATTTCATCTTCGTCTCCAGTTAAAAACTTTCATGGTATCTTCATAATATAAGATGCAGGAAAAATCCCTCGGGAATTTATCTATCTTGGAAACAGTCAGGTATTTCCAAACTAAACATTTCCTCCTCAATACCCCAAATCCAATAAAGAGCCAACATTCAATTTAATTGGGATTAAACTAAGGAGAAGCTTTGGCACTCGGGTTAAGCAGAGGTCTTCCCATTAAGGAACAATTGTGAGAATCTCCTCTGGCAGATTTCAATCTCTTGCCTTAATGATGGAAATCAAGAGCAAGATGATCACTGCGGTAAATTTTGGGATCTGCAAGGAGAATATAGCGGGGATGGCCCAGATAGGTCCACAATATAGTGATTTGACGCAAATCGTCTCGGACAGCAGATGTTCATTTGAGAAAGCCGTTTTACTACTAGATATAGTTTTTTTAGAGATACTGCTATTTTTTTAGATTAATTTGGCCGAATCCATTAAGGAATCATTTTGGTTTTCGTTTTAAAACGAGGAATACTCCTATCACCATGCCAAACATGATTGTCCATATCGTAAAGCCGGGAGTCGTGGATGAAAGAGGATTTATTAAAACACCAACCTCGTAAGAAAAGTATGAACCCGTGATATCATACTTTTCCGCAGTATTACCCCTTTCGTCCCAAGCTTTTAAGTACCACAGGATAGTCGTCATGTTTGCTTGCTTCGGAATGTTTGCATGCCATATATCAGGTTGACCTTGATACTCGAGTAATGGTGTGGATCTCCAGCTTGTTCCGTTGTCGTTAGAAAAGTAGAGTACCGCATCTTGGACACCACCTTCTTCTTCGATTTTAACTGTAACAAGGGGACTGTCGTGTGGAGTAGGGCCTTTAAAGTCCTGATCCGTGTCGTAGATAATGGTTGGATATCCCAGCTTCG
The DNA here is from genome assembly GCA_048882505.1 of Candidatus Thorarchaeota archaeon. GTDB lineage: Archaea > Asgardarchaeota > Heimdallarchaeia > Hodarchaeales > Hodarchaeaceae > Hodarchaeum. Next base: position 92,398 of record JBHLRO010000008.1, on the reverse strand, counting down.
GAGGGACATAATCAACTGTATTATGCTCTATAGGACTGGATGTCGCACAAAAGTTAGGCTCCGTTTGAAAAATGTAAGTTCCAAAGTTTTTATCAATCCCAACTCTCTGTACGATGGAATCTTCAGGATCATCATCATGTATGGTATAACTAGTTTTAATACTATTACCTACGCTGGCCTCTGCATAGACTTTGGTTTTTAGCGATAATTCCAACGTTTCCTCAACGTGTACTCCGCCTAGAGTAAGTTTAGACTTTGTTTCACTTTTTATCCCTATTATGATCGAAGCACTTACAGTATTTGTATTCGTGACCTCATGAGAATTAATATAGGTTCCTGCTCCATCAGTCACCAAAAAGCCACTAATCCATTCAACCTGTTCGTTCGTGTAGTTTTGATGCGCTGGGTTTAGTTCTCTCCAATTTTGAGGGGCATTTGCATCGCTGAGATAGGCCTCGGAATCCCGTAGTATGCCCCACCAGAGATGTGGATCGTAATAGACCTCTGTTCCATTATAATACTCAACGTAATGACTTGTGATTACATACCTAAATTTCCATAGTTCACCCCAATAACGATCGCCATAACCAGGCCCAATATGGTCAACAGAGGTAGAAGAATCGGACGATGACAAAAAAGTACTATCTGAGATGTCAAATCTTGCATCAAATCCCAGGCTAGCCTCCAATGACAAGGAAAGCTTTGTGGAAGCTTCTATGCCAGTTTCAAACAGCCCAAAGAAATCAAATTTTTCTTCAACGCCGACTTCTAATCCTTGGGTTACGCCTGCGGTGATTTCACAGCCAATTCCTAGGGATATGGTTGTCGATTTTTCATAACTGGAAGTACTTCCATCGCCATTGGGATCATGAAGAATCAGATACAGTTTTCTTCCTTGATCGATTTCATCCTGTTGGAGGATTTCAAATCGAGTTGCTACTTTTTTATCAAACGTAAAATGACGAGTATCACTCGAGATTTCAGTGTCAAATTCATTGTATCCTCTTAAGATCGCTTCAATTAGTCCATAGAAGCTGTCATTGAATAGAAAAGCAACAGTTCCCGGACTACTGACTACCCCCATATCTATCGCGTTGAGTTCTAGTTTCACATACTCGACATCAGTTCCCATAGAATAGGTGAGATTGAACTCCACGGGGTCGGTTCCTGGATCAAAGGTGATTGAACTATTTATGCCTGGTGATTCCCAAACAACTTCCACAATCAATCTCCTAAATACAAAAGTACGAGTATCACTGGCCACCTCATTGTTATATGAGTCATATCCTCTTAATGTTGCAAAAACTGACCCAGAAAAATCTTCAAACGTAAATTCAACCATTCCTGGATTGGTTACTTCACCCATGTCCGTAGTATTGAAGAACATCTTCACCGTCTGGATATCGAATCCTTTGGAAAATGTGAAGTTAAACCGTGCTAAACCTGTTGGACTGAAAGAAATAGTGTTACCGTCAGAGGGAGAATCCCAATTCAAACCATAGTCCAATCTTCTAAAGCTAAAATAACGAACATCAAAATCTACTAGTATTCCATTCTTATAACCATTCAAGGTAGCTGTTAGCGGCGAACCGTCAAAAGATGCGCCGTCCAAAACGACTTGAAGCACCTTACCCCCTGGGCCCAAAATATCAAAATTCTGATTACCAATCCGAAGTGTTGCGTCGTCCAAATTATTATAATTCCAGTTAAAGTCGAAAATGATATTATTATCGATCGGGCCAAATGGGATTTCGGTCCCGTCACTCGGACTTATCCACGAGATATCGGAAGTTTCAGCAACGGTATAGGAGTGCCATCCTGTTGAGGAAGGAGAATAGAGAAGGTACCAAAAGCTGTCAACCTCTCCTTCCACTCTAATCCTATATTCAATAAAATCTCCCAAACTACCTGGGGGTATAGTCGCCTTATAGGTACCGCCACCCATATTGCTCATTGAAACTGGGCTTGGGTTTTGAGGATTGCCATTAATCCTATAATAAAGGTCCGCAATAATATAACTGGGGTTCCCGGTGTGGCCCACGGAACAATAAACATCCACGCTTTCTCCCTGATCAGGATTATTCGGTGATTTCCAGTGACCTTCAAGCCATATTTCCCCTGGGATTTTTGATTGAACGGAAAAGATTACCAGTTGAGTTATAACGATAAATATGATTGCCCACCATGTTTTTTTCATTGATCTTTCCATTATTTTCCACCATATTCCTTATTTTGCTCATTTTTTACCTTTTTGATAACTTGAAGATTGAAAGTGATGTTATTTTCAATTTTTATTTCACTGGGCTCAAATTGAACCATTTATGATCTATTAATTCAATATTAGTCATAACTTATAAATTTATTGAAAATATATAAGTTATGACCGCTTTTCCACATGCTTGCTTTTAATCTCTTCTATCAGCGTCTTTTCCTTTTTTATCTAGTATTTATTTACCTAACTTTGTTTTTTGAAGATCGTATATCCCTGATTGGTTATTGCTTTAATTTCAATCGTATTATACATCCATTTATTACAGAAACCTCAGAAAAGCTCCTTATCATGTAATAATTCTAATTCTAAAGCATCTTCTGGAGGAAGGTTTGCGTATAAATCTTGAGTTCTTTGTCTTCTACGATATCTAATCCCGCTAATTAGGACCAAGGCAACAACTAATGCACTGAGTCCAACGACAAGTAGCATATCAGATAAATCGCCTGGATTATTGTTTGGGAGAGAGAAGGTCGGCGTATTAGCCACTTCGTGGACGGTCACCAAAACATCATCCGAAGCTGTATTACCCCAAGAGTCTTCTACTATAATCGTGTAAAGATGTACTCCAATTGGCAAATTATCTATGGAAATGCTTATAGTTCTGTTTTCTAACCAGGTTTTGTTCCTTTCTGTATCAATGTATTGGTAATTGTGTTGTATTGAATAGTTTCCTGGATTCTTATCTGCAATATACCATGTGACAATATGACCTGTTGTATTCACCAAATAGCTGAAATCCCCTGGTTTTGTTATGAGCGGAGGTATTAGATCGATACTTGAGTTATCTTGAAAAAGTCTCAATGGTGGTTTGAACCTTATCGTTCGATGAATCACGTAATTCTGGTCATTGAGCATTAAATGAATTGGATTGGTGAATATGGTGGTTTGTATCATAACCACAATAATAAATCGAAATACGGATCGGCTTATCATTTTTCTCCCGATATCATAAAATTTGGATATCGATTACTTATAAACACTACAAGGATTGGGATCCTATTATATTTGTGTAGAGTTGACGGATTCTTTTCTTCTTAAGTAATTGATGGTTTGCGAGCCAATAATAGAAGAAAAAGTCTGCCACGTCTCTGGCCTGAATTAATGGATGTAGTTCGCTAAGCGGCAATACAGTCCAAATCTTTTCAATAAGCAATAACCGATATATTTCTTTTAGCTCCTTCTCATTGGCTTTCTTTATTATTAAGTTGGGCATTCTACTGATAATATTCTGATTTAGCTCTTTAATCACTGAATTCCAGTATTGTCTCTTTTTAGACTGTTCAATAATCTCATCTGGGGTTCCTTTCTTAAAAATCATATGTTGGAGAATTAGCTTGAACTTTTTAATTTGAGAAATCGGCTTAATATATGTTTGTGAATATTCCTGAACTTTCTCGTTTAAAACCGTACTTATCTTCCTGGAGATATCATCTGATGCCTTTTTCATTATAAAATCGGAATATTGGGCCCTATTTACGATTTTAGAGGTGTCTAGATTCAATTTTTTTCTTATAATATCATCTACAGTTTTAAATTCAGAACTGACGTTGCCAAGGATCGTCTCAATGATTTCCAAACTATTTCTAACAATCGTTTCCCTTTCCTTTTTGTAAACACAATAAATGCCGGCAATAGCTCCAGTTTTTCGAATTCTGGAATCATTAGAGAACCTATTCGCGATTAACCAATTATACCAAACCATCCGGTATTTAGCATGAACGGGAAAAACATCAGGGCCGCTTAATTGTCCAATAATTGATTGTTCAACTTGTTGAATACTATCGCCTCTGACTAAAGCGGTCGATTTCGTCATCAACCTTACTGCTGTTAAATCGGGATTTTCTGTCATCCCTTCGGGGAAGAAAAAATCGATCGAGCTAGGTCCACGATCTAAGAAATAACAGAACATAATTGAAGAAAACACAACGTGTCCAGAATCATTCATCCAATAATCCCGTATCTGGTTCGCAGGTCTTATGATTTTAATGATTTATGCACCATTCTTTATACAGTTAGGAAAAGTGATAATCATGAGGTAAACGCTTTCATCATGCAAAATAATATGAAAGAACAGGAAAAAACTGAATTACCATGTTAAGAGAGGAATAGCTGTGTCTAATTCTGGTGAGAAGATAGAGAAGGTGAAAAAGGATCATGATACGGCCAATTATCTAGAACCGATCCCTTCTGATTCGTTCATTCGTCATCAACTCTTAACGCTATTCGCTGATGTTGGACTCGAGGATTTTCAGTCTCAAATTTTGCTTTCTATAGTTTTGCACGGTGGTCAAATCAAGCCAATAACTCTTGCAAAGGATATAGGTTGCAGCCCAGCACGTTTGGAATTACCCGACGGTTTTCCAAGTCTAATTAACCTAAATTTGATTGCAATGTCACATACTCGTCCCAAAACAGTCGTACTGGCCATTGGAATTGAAGAGCTCATCGAACGATTATCAATGCGAACAATTAAGCCAAACAATCTGTTTCATCCAAAAGAAGCGCGAGAGCTCCTGATCAAACTCGATCATTTTACTCAGATTTCTTATTCGCAGAATTCGAATAGAAATAAAACCGATGAATTCGTTTTTTTACTTGAGTATTACTCTCATCTACAGTTGTTGAAGAATAAATTCTCTTCTTTGCCCTCTATGATTCTTTACACACTATTGTCTCTGGGGATGAGCCTGAAAGAAGCGATAATTATTACTAAATTAATTGCCTGTGGCGGAAAAGTCTCAAAAAGAGACTTTTTCCTTGAACATATAAAAAACATTGATATAACCGCCTCTTTTGGCAACTCGAGGCATTTAGAAGATGATTTCAAACTATTAGGATATACGGGGGAAATCCTAGAAATGATGATCAGAAATTGTAATGCTTTCTTTAGCCAAAAAATAGACCAATCGCAACTTTCTAGCGAACAGCAGTTCAATATGACTTTAAATTGCCTCCAAAACTTTTGTCAGACAACATCAATGGGAAAAAAGAAGGGAAAACGTAAATTGAAATATTTAACACTGGTAAAAACCCTTTCACAGCTTTCAGATTTCCTTTATCAATCATTTGAGGATTTCAAGCGGCGGCATGAAATTGAATTTCAAACATTGCAGATGGCTTATTCAAACGTCAAACTTGTCGATAGAGACATCTTCCTCTCATCAATTGCTGATCCATCTTCCACTCGAAAACGACTAGAAACAGATTTAAAATATGCAGAGAAAATCTATCTTGTTCTTATCCATTCTTATTTTGTGGAGGATATATTCCTTAAAATTTTTGCTTCTGATAAGGTCGATTCCGGTTTACACCTAATTGTTGCTGAAGAACAGAAAGAATTATTCATTGACATGTTAAAAAAGCACCGGGAAGGAATTCATGGAAAAAGGGGAATGTCAGCAGCTGATACCGTCACCTTCACCCCCTCCGTAGCCATTCCTCAGGATGTTCTTGTTGGAAATACAATCGTTTTATTCTATAAGGTCGGATCTTCTATGATCATTATTCAGGAAGAAATAACAAAAGAAAATCCAACTGAGATCAATACTATACCAAATGATGTTGAACTCGCTTCCAAGCGCTTTAATAAAATTAGGGAAAATAATCCAGAGAGTACAACGGCTATGATCTCTTTAATCAACAGCACAGGAGAATGATGGTTCATGAGTCATTTAAAGTCAACAATTCGCGCCATAGGAGCACCGATCAATCTGGTTTTTTGTGGTTTAGACAATGCAGGAAAAACTGCCATGTATATTAGATTGACAACAGGAAAATTTGTCACAGACCTTAAACCAACTCTTGCGTCAACAATGGATGCGATAAGCCTTGAAGATGATGATGAATTCGTAAAAGCTACCATTATCGACTTGGGAGGTCAAAAAGGACTACGGGATCTTTGGAGTTCCTATCTCAAAAAATGCAATGTAATCATATATGTTGTCGATGCCCATGATTCCGTTCGGTTACTGGAATCAAAAAATGAATTTCAAAAGCGAGTAGTTCCATTAACTAAACGAATACCCTGTATTGTCGTTTGTAATAAATTTGACCTGATTCAGGCTGATTCTAAGGTCAAAAATCATTCTGAATTGATACGTGAGGTAGAAAATGCCATTCAGGCAGCGCTGGATGTACCAGAAGGGGATAATTTGTCGATAATAGTTGCTAGTCAAAAAACTGGATACGGATTACCAAAGGTCAAAAGGAGATTGATTAAGCATTCCGTTGAGTGAAAATGTCTTATTTTTCCATTTCTGGGCAGCATTCCCTCTTGCAGTGAAGAAAATAACTGCTACTAACTCCTTATATTCAAGATCATGCATTGACAGAACAAAAGGTTATCTATGCATATCTACATCTTGATTGCCATAAACAACTGATCCTATCGAAGTCGATAGAATAAAATTTCTGGGAGTAATTAGCTCCGGTATTGAAACCTTTAGGATGCAGCCATTTCCGAACAATATTCAATGATGGTTTTATCGGAACATTAATGCTTTATATTTCTTAGGAATCCGTAATTTAAGAATATAAGTCTCAGGGCTCTAACCAATGAATCCAAAGGAACATGAGCTGCTCAAAGCCATGGGAGACTGCTATAGGGCGTGTAAAGGCAGTTTTGAAGAAACATTAAGGATGATTTCTGGTTGGAGGGGTTATACCACTGAAGAAGTTAGGTTGATCCTCCTTGGAGTTCGTGATAAATATGGAACCGAGCCCGAATATATCGAATTGAGAAATCGGTTTCCAAAGGATTTCCCCGTTTAATCGCTGAAAATCAACTTATATGGTAGGATACTAATGATAAGATGTATGGTTTGTGATGAACTCTTCGAAGATGAAGAGTTTTCAAAACTGGCTGATCACATCTATCAGTTCACGGAATCGAGCGACCCCCCTCACATAAGATGGTTGAATAGGAATCTTACGAATCAAAAAGTAAAACCGAGGAAACTTGCATCACTTCTTCGAGATTACTTCGATGTAGAAGAGTTGGGATTAAAAAAATGGGTAAAATTACGCTTCATAGAGAAGTTCTATGGGTCCCCAGCCCATCCTTTTGTCGAGGCTCTCCAACATCCGTCGCGTGCCACGCTCTTGGGTTATGTCGTTGAACATCAGCATTTTTTGAGGCAGTGGGTGCGATCTTGTGCCTACATTATGGCCAAGACCGAGTTTGATGACGTTGTCCTCTATGAATTGGATAATATTAACACTGAATTTGGAGGCTATCAAGGATCGGAGGCACATTATGAGTTGTTGCTTAAGATGGGAGAGAGTTTGGGCATTAAGAAGGAAAAACTAATCACCATGCGACCTCTTTCAGAGACAGTACAATCGATTAGACTCTGGAACCATATTGCGGCTAATTATCATTGGCTAGAGGCCATGTTGGCAATGCATGGTCTGGAATTAATCGCTCACAAGGGATTACGTGGGGAAGGAGCAACCAAACATTATTTTGATCCAGGCATTTTGAAAACCAACAAAATTACTGAGGCAACCAAAGCATTCCTAAGGGAAGGATATGAAGCGGATGTCCAGCACGTTGAGGAGGCCTTGGATTTGATAGAAAAGTACATTGTAACCTCAAAATCTGTATATCTCAGATCTGTCCAAAGTACATTCCTGAAATCAATCGAAGCATTTGATAAATATCTAATGAGCAGACTGAAAAGGGCGGAGCAGTTTGATTCCTAGAACGGACGGGTGTGTATTATGTGGTTCGACTTGGGGGAACTTTTGGCTCGAGATAGAGGGGATTAAGAGGTTTTTTTGCTGTAGGATATGTGCTCAATCATTTAAAAACCTTCTAAGGTCGATTACCGAAAGTACTGGATGGCCTAGAGTAACGAAGCTTCAGATTTCGGGAAATGTTTATCGTAGAAACGTACTAGCAGGATTTAATGAAGAATTTGCGGTTTTCGCCGTAACTTTCACTTCTTCTGGTGAAATAAGTAGTTTTTCAAAAACCAAGAACCATTGAAATCCTAGCCAAATGAACCCGGTTCAAATCTCTGGTTGCTTTGCTGACCAGCGCTAATTAGACTTCGGACTGGTGAAGTAAAATTGGGAATATTTCAACATATCATTGACAAGTTCTTTGCATCTTGGACAATTAGAGGGGGAACTATTACAGGTTTATTAGTCACGGTACTTTTGTCTCTCATAATGATAATCTTAAATGCTTTCTTCTGGATAAGTCGGGTCATTTTTCCTGAATCCGGATATAACATTGATAATTTCGTAAATCTCCTAGCTATCCCCATTCTAGTCGTTTTATGTCACTCTCTTTTTCTACTGGGGATTTTGTATGATGCTGGAGATTCTGAAGTTCTTGAAATCCAATATACAAAGATGAAAATTAAAATCGATGTTCAAAATATCTGGAAAAGGTTGGAAAAAGGTCAATCTGGCAAAATACCCGTTTTAATCATCACTCTTTATTTCCTGGGCCTTGTGTCGTTTAATCTAGGGCAGGGCATCCACTCTGCTGCGGATTTTCTCAATTCTCGGGCAATTGATCTTGATATCAAGGCTCTTAGACCGGAATATTATCAGCATGTATGGTTCCTCGACGAAGTGGTGGGACATTGGTTTGCGTACACAGGCTTTTGGATGATGATTTTTGTACTAGGTTTTATGAATCTTCGTATCCCCTCCAAACGCGAAATGAATAGAAGTATGTGGATCATTTTGGTGTTGGTCACCCTATCGTTGGGCGGGTTTTTGTGGGTGTTATTTGCTCTAGAAGGAGAGTATGGATTTTGGAGTTTGGGTATAGCTGTGGTTTATATTAGCTATTTTGGGTTAGAATTACATAAACTCAGCAAAAACTCTTCATACTCCGCTCAAAATTTTCCCGTCGTTTGGTTCTTGGTCTTGTTCTTTTTCTTTTCTATCCCTGTGTTGTTAATCGTTTTTATGATAAGTGGAGGAAAATTTATACAACCGTCAGATATATTTAAGGCGGTCTGTTGTCAACTGGATTAAACAAGGGGTGAACTAATGGCATCGATATCTGCTCAAAAAGTCCTCCTACAGCAAATTAGGAGTTCTTTGAACCTAGCTACCCAGGTTATTGAAAAATGTCCAAAACAGCATTGGTTTCAGTCAATGAATGAATGGTCTGTATCCTGGGTTTTATACCACGTAATCGAAACATTAGCGTTCTATTTGCGTGATGATCCAAGAGGAATGAAATGGGGACATAAAATCGGAATAGTATGGGATACACAATCGCAAGATGAAATTCAAGGTCTAAAATTACAGATTACCAAGGATTTCTTACAAGAGTTTCTCGTAGAGATCGAAAACAAAGCCAGCTTGACCCTGGCTTCGTTGTCTGATATTGAAATGTTTTCTCAAGACGGATTTGATTGGTTTGAAACTAGATTCGAAAAATATCTATACGTTCTACGGCACACTGCGTTTCACATTGGGGAGTGTAATAAGGCCCTGCGTGATAACGACTCTCCACGTATTGAATGGCAATAATTAGCGTTTTCTAGGCACCCAAAGGAATGTCATTGAGATTTTAGTTTTCTTTATATCGGATAACCAGGCTCAAGATGGACCTTTTCGATGTGTTCGCCAACCGTACTCGAGCTTTAAAGTATCAGATAAGTTAAAAATGTCTTCATTCGATAAATCCAAGTATTCCCTAAGTATTAGATTATCAATAACAGTTCTAATCCTGCCAAATGGACCTTCGGCAGCAATCGCTGGAATTTCAACATTTTTTAAGCGTTGAACGGCAGACACCAAACTTGGAAAAATCGAGGATTTCATGATAGGTCTTGGATCTAGCACCAACATGTGACGCCATTCCTGTAATGATATCTTCAGGGCTCCGAGGCCCAACGTTTTGGTTCCCAATGTTTCTCTTAATAATATCCCAAGAGTTGAATTAAAGAAGGCTAATAAGATCAAAGTCCAATCTCGTTTTGAAGACCAAAAACCAATCCATTGTTTGTCTATGTGATACTTTCGAGCATTTAGTCCCACAAAAGATCGCTTGTAAATCATGTTTGGGAGAACTAGATCAGGTTGAAGTAGAGGAACACGATACCATGCAGTTTTGGATTTATTACGAAAATATGGACGCGAAAGAACCTTTTCTTGAATCTCGGTCAGATATTGTTTTACAGGGTGCCCAACTGGCGCACTTTCAAGGTCAAAGGATTCAACGGATAAATAAAGCAAGTGTTTGAGCCTTTTGGGATATGGTCCAAAGATATCATCCCATTCTCGAGGCGATTTCGTCATAATCTTGAGAAATTTGTCTGGAATATTAAAATCCTTGACCGTCTTACTAGAAAGATAAAAAAATTTGTTAGCACCAGTGGTACTACCCATTTTGACATCACCCAGCTCCTCGAGCATACAAAATTTATCTTGATTCCTAAGTAATACTTTAATCAAGAGCAAAGGAGCCATTTCAAGATAATCTAATCGAGAAAGGGGAAAGATCTTGCGCCGGATTATTCTACCCGCATCCGAGATATAAGTTGATCTAAAAGCGGGTGTCTCGTATCCTCGAATCGTTAGGCCATCATCCTTCCAGATAAATTCATCTGCCAATGGTTTTGTTGGGAAGAGAGAGCTAATCAGAATGGGAATGTCAACAAATGCATTCTCATCGTTTTCCTTCAAGATAATGGTTTGTAAAGGACGATTTTCTACGTTCGATCGGATTTTTCGGCCAATTACGATATGGGTTTTGACCTGGGCATGTTGCCAAGGTTCATAAGGAGTTTCCAATATCATGACCAATTGAAAGTCATCCAAAAATCTGTTTATCAAAGGCTGGGAGAATCGCGAGGAAAGCCATGATCGAGAAACAACCAAACCAAGTGTTCCGTTGTCAACCAACAAGGAAATTATTTTCAACCAAAAATAAATATACAAATCAGCCTTTTTGTCCCAGAAATGCAGGTCTTTTGATAACCTAGCCATATTATTTGTTAAATCAATTTTTGATTTTAATCCATGGTGCCGGACATATGGTGGATTTGTAACACAAATATCAAATTGGTTTGAGATGTCGTCTCTAATGAAATTCCTTACCTGCAATTGATCTGAGAATAAAGTACTAGATAAGGTGGTTTCTGAGCTATTTTCCTTCTTGATAATTTCCAGGTAAATCTTATATAGAGTAATCCTGGAGAGATATATACTTACTGGATCTATGTCACATCCATAAGTGTTCAGCAAAACTTTTTTGATGAGAAATATACTTTTCTTGGAAGATTTACGGTTTGCGGGGTTTTTTTGGAGTAGTTCGATAATCAGATTGTTCATCTCGATAATAAAAAGCCCAATACCACAACTGGGATCTAGCACCTTTACAGCGCTCAACACATCCATTATTTGTTTGTATACGTCATTGTCTAAGTTTGAGGGATATTTTCCTTTAAAAACCAAATTATAGGTCGTCCTGCCGTCCAAGGGAAAACCATCAAGGCTAACTAGGTAAGTAAATAACGAAGTACGACAGACCTTCTGTATCAAGCTCTTCGGTGTGTGATAGCTGCCCAATCTTTTTTTTTGCGAAGATAACCGTATGTTTTCGTGAAGAACGGCCAGATCGTGATGATCTAGTTTGTTTTTCAGGCTTAATTCTTGAAAAATGACCCACCAATCACTCGATTGACTTAAATAGGCCAGACATCCCTCAGAAATCTCGATAGGCATTAGCTCTAACAAACGATCAATCTCTTTCGGTTTTTTGTCCTGCTTTAGGACTTTTATAAACAGATTACGATTTTTTAGATAGTCAGAATTTAGAGACGGGAATAAGAAGATTAACCCGATCGAAAAAAACACGAATTCTAATAAAGTTGGGACTTGAGGGATTTCTTGTCGGATTCGATATATGGCCTCTTTTGCTCCCTCAGTGAACATTTCCAGAACACCTAGGTATGCGCAACCACAATCATATCGACTGATGTCTGGGGATCAAATTTTTCCCATTCGTAGCTCCCGTAGAATTCCACTTGTCCAAATCCGGCTTTCTTAAGAATATTTAACATTGCCTTTCGTGTAGTTCGAGGTATCATTGTGGGACCCAATGAATTGAATGCCCAACTACTCTCCTCGTATGGACGATATAAGGTTAAAATTTGCGGGATAACATATTCTGTAGTTGTTCGGAATTCTCTTAAGAAGACAAATTCTCCATCCGAGGTTTGTACTGATCGCGGTATTGACCATCCATTTCGTTCTTTCTCCATGTTCAGGATCTGAAAGATCAACAATCCATTTGGTTCTTTTAATAGGGAATAAATCCTGTAGATTATTAGTTCATAAACATAAGATGTAGCAATTAATCCAATCGTATTTCCAAGACTGATTATTGCATCAAAAGACCTATTCCTAAGTAGATTTAGCTCCATAAAGTCACCATTAATAAATTCAGCATTGGAAGCCCTTATTTCGGCCTCGTGGATCATAGAGGGATTAATATCAACCCCCGTCATATGATAACGATTTTGGAGTCTTTCTGTATGTCTACCAGTCCCACATCCTATTTCCAAGATCGAACGAATCTTTTGAGATTTTCTACTGACGGCTTCGATTATAAAGTGTATTTCAGGGGGAATTCGCTTTTCCCAGTCAATGAGAAGATCGTAGTGTTTTCCATCGGCCAAAAAATCAGAATTCATGCTTAAAACTCCTTGAAAATACTAAAAAAACGAGTTTTTAATAAATCTCCGTTCATTCCGAATGTCTCCACGGTTAGAGAAACCTAAGAAAAAAATTTCTGAAATTGATGATTGTTTGGCAAAGGGAATTATAGTGTACTCTGAACAATTAGAGATTGCTGTCACAATAGCTAAGGAAGCTGGCGAGCTTATAATCCGACAGTTTGGGAAAGCCCGGAAATCCTATAAACTCGACGGAAGTATCGTGACAGAGGCTGACATAGAATCAGATGATTTAATCAAAAAGGTTCTTACCAACGAATTTCCAGATCATTCTGTGTATAGTGAAGAAAGCGAAAAGATCATCAGGAATTCGGATCATTTATGGGTAGTTGATCCATTAGATGGAACCACTAATTTCTCGGTAAAAAATCCCTATTTCGCAGTCTCTATCGCTTATTATTTCAAAGACATATTGAGGATCGGTGTTGTTTTCGCTCCGATCTTGAATGAAATGTTTATTGCAGAGGAAAAGGCGGGAGCGACGCTCAACGGCAGCCCTGTCGCAGTTGATACGGAATCCTCACTTGAAGACGCATTTATAAGTTTTGAAAATGGACGTGACCCAACCTCAAGGCGTAATATGGTTCGAATTTACTCTAAATTGAAACCTATTAACAATAAAATCCGTCAAGTAGGTGCTGTATCCTTAGATTTATGCAACGTCGCAACTGGGAGATACGGAGCCTTTATCATGCCTGGTAGCAATATCTGGGACATAGCCGCAGGACGGTTGGTGGTTGAAGAAGCAGGGGGGATTGTTACAGATTTTAAAAACCAAACTTTAACAGATAAATCTTCATCGATTTTGGCAGCAAGTCCTTCAATTCACGAGAGGCTTTGTGAGATCATTAGTTCGTATAATGGAAATAATAAATAACTATATCATAACCACATTAAATACATGTATTATGTCGGTAATAAAACCGTATTCCTTAATTATGGCGATCTCACTCCTCTTCTCTATTTTGCCTAGTAGATATTGTCCATCGTATTATCTACGTTTATAAAGGGATACGCATTTGGCAAGTGTTATATAGAATCGCAGCTCAGTACTACTGGCCCGAACTAAAGAATCTGATAAGAGATTAAACCATATAGTAGAGACCTGATGGAGATCTGAATGATAAATGTCATTTGAATTGTTTTTTCGTGAGTTAGAGAGTATTAAGCCTCCTAAAACCTCTCAACTTCTCTGTAAATGTCAGAATCAAGGCAAAGGTGAAGTATGGATAGCTCCGAGCGGAAGTTTAGTATTCTCCGATCCATGTTCTAAAGAAAATCCATGTTATATCATTTGTTGTGATTCAAACCGCTTTTCAACGACTGGAAAATCAAGTAGTGCAACGGCAAATCTATCTAGGACACCCGAGGAGAAGCAAGAAGAAACAAGACGATTCTTAGAACGTCTATTCTGTGTACCTCCGCATACACGAGACCATCTCAGACATAGCGAATATTGACTTTATTTGTCAGGATAATCTGTTTCAGATAAATTTGATCAGTAACGGTTTATTAATACAGCCATTCCCAACCCACCACCGCCGCATAGAGTCGCAAGGCCTAGGTTTTTTCGCCTTTTCTGCATTTCGTTGATTAATGTAACAATTATCCTCGTACCTGTTGCACCAACAGGATGACCCAGTCCGATACCAGACCCATTGACATTACAGATTTCACGCTCTATACCTAATGAGCGTTCAGTCGCTAAATAGGTTGCCGCAAATGCTTCGTTCACTTCAATAAGCTCGACATCATCCAGTTTCGTTTCCTTTGCCTTAGAAAACAACTTTTTTACTGCTGGTACGGGTCCAATCCCCATACGATCTGGAGAAACTCCGCCAATTCCGTATTCTTCAATTCTAGCGATCGTTTTTAGTCCCCGTTCATCAGCTTCGGTCTGACTCATTAGTATAATTGCAGCAGCTCCATCATTTATACCACTAGAATTTCCAGCAGTAACGACACCGTCCTTTTTAAACACTGGTGGCATAGCTGCAAGCTCCTCTAATGAAAGATCCCGGGGATGCTCGTCTCTGTCAAAATTGACTTTTTTCCCTTCCTTTAGGACTTCAATCGGGGTAATCTCTGCTTCAAACCTGCCCTTGTTGGTAGCGTTGAGCGCATTCTTATGAGAACGGTGAGCTATTATGTCTAATTCTTCACGGGTTAAATTAAATTCCTGAGCCAGAATCTCGGCTGTTAAACCCATGAGTTTATCTCCGCCAGCTTGCAGCCCGGCCATCACTCCGTCGACTATCTTCCTATCAAAATATCGCGAGCCCCATCTCATATCATACAAAAGATATGGGATCGTGGACATGCTTTCGACACCTCCAGCTAAGACAATTTCAGTCTGGTCATCAGCCTGAATTTGATGCATCCCCGATACGACGGCTTCCATCGCAGATGTACATACTCTGTTTATTGTTACAGCTGGAACTTCTTTCGGAATTCCAGCCTTTAACGCAGCGACTCTGCCTACATTCATATAACGATTATCTTCAACGCAACATCCGAAACGAACATCATCAATTAGATTTTCGAAGCGGTCTATTCCTAATTGATCGATTACTGCTCTCATGGTATGAGCGGCAAGATCTGGAGCATGTACGTCTCTTAATGTGCCACCATATCTTCCGATAGCCGATCGAGTGGCCGATACGATGACTACATCATCTAGTTGTGTCATTGAATATCCTCGGATAAATGAAAGTGAAAGACAACGAAGACTTTACTTGGGGTTATAGACTACTTACCTCTAGATTTATTACTAACGCCCAAAAGCGCAGCTATAGCAGGGGCCAGCGCTTCTCCTAATCCATGTATGAACGCGAATATTAAAACATCTAGGTCGAAAGAGACCGTATCACCCCGGATTATTAGATCGACAATGCTTCCAATTAAAATCCCTATTCCTGCTATGATCCAGAGAATCAAGAAGAACAAAGACACAAGTCCAACTTTTTCTCCTTCTTCTAGCCAACGAGTACTACCAAAATATACAACTAGGCATAATATCCACCAAGTGATGGCGTAGACTAGGCTTAGCACGCTGAATAGTGTAAAAGGAGGAGGAATGGTTGCTGTTGCCAGTAGAGTTGTCAATTCCCGATTTAAAATTTGATAGATAACATATCCGATTATAACAAAAACAAATGTGCCGAAATAGACAATTGCTCGTTCAGATCCTTTCATGATGTTCACCAACAGGTTAGTCATGGTTTATATCTTGTTTAATAATGGAGAAGCTGTTAACAGATTAAAAAGAGGAAGTAAATGTTATGTATGGGGGGTTGTATTTAATATTTCTTGAATTCCATTTCCCTTCTATGGGGCAAGAGTTCGCTGAATATTTGGGGGATTATAGGATATTGTTAAAAAAGTATGGAGGAAGTGTAATTAACATTCCACTTTCTTCCCCCAAGGGAAAATTTTCGGCTGGGTTCCCCTTACGGGGTAGACGGGTGGTGATTTACATGCTCGAAGACGACGCTGAAATAATGGATAGACTCCAAGAGATTGAACGTATTCTCAAAGATGTTCAATCACGTATTCCAGATCTGGAAGGACTGGCCGTTGTTACACGAGACGGGTTACCGATCGCCAGCGCTTTATACACGTCTACAGATGAAGATCGAATCTCAGCCATGACTGCAGCAAGCTTGTCACTCTCAGAACGAGTAGTTATAGAGTTAGAAAGGGGAGCAATGGAACAAGTAATTATAACGGGATCTAATGGTTTGGTTATTATCCGAGATGCAGGAGAACATGCCGTACTAGTAGGTATCGCCCGAGTGGATGCTAAGTTAGGTTTAGTATTACTAGATATGAAACGTGCTGCAAATAAGCTGTCAGCGATGATCTGAGGGACTGCCATCTCTCTATGCCAAAAATCTATTAATCCGTAGTTCAACCCAGGCCGATTTTCTATCTAGTTTAACAATTATTTTGAGAATACAAGTACATATTCCTCACCAAGTCTAAGGTTCTCCCTCTATTGGAGTTTTTAGAATAAATTCAGACTCCTTGACTTTCGTACACATATTTTTGACAGTGCATCCGAGTACACGGAAAAGAGAATCTGAACTATTCGTGAATTGAAATTCCCACCAGCCATCTAAAGGACTATGCAGAATCGAGTTAGTTCATTCTTATATCCTGGTAGGGATCATTAACCAACACGTTCAAGCAGGACACTCTCAATTGTCACTGGCCTCATCTTGGCAATCATTCCTTGAACTTCGTCAAGAGACTTACTAGAACTGCCATACACACGAAAGACTTCCTCTCCTTTTTTCACCGACTCCTTTTTAACACATATCTCTATACCAGCTAGTGGATCTGCTGGAGCACCAGCGGTTCGGGCAATTTCCTGAAGGGCATAGTTGGACCATGCTACGGGCCACCCATCTGACGGCGCTCTAAACTTGAGTACTGGCCTATCTTGTAATCGTTCTCTAAGCATTTCTGGAGTAATATCAGGATTCCCTCCTTGGTTTTCAATAATCTCCCGCATTTTATCCAACGCTTTGCCTGATTTGAGTAGATCGGAGGCGTAATCCTTCCCTAATCCACGTGGAGTCAAACCTGCCAACTCGAAGACAATTCCTGCCAGTTCGCAGCTTTTTTCAACCAATGAAGTTGGACCCCGACCCTCCAAGGCAGAAAGAGCTTCTGCGGCTTCCAGTAATGGACCGATTGTATGGCCCACAGGAACACGGGCGTAGGTGAGGCCAGCTTCAGCTTTGATATTTAGCCGACCAGCAATATCTACAAACTTTCTTCCTAAGGCTCTTCCGCTCTCTTCCGTGGCTACTTTGTCGGTGCCTATTGGAACATCCAAAACCATAAATTGAACGCCCATTGCGATCTTTTTTGCCAAAATCCCAGCCATGAACAGACTTTCGGGATCAATTCCCAATTGGAATGCAGAACTCTTGATGATTTTATCGACAACAGGGGCAATTCCCATTCGGTCTCCCGAGACAATACATCCTTTAGTTCGTTTAACTAGGTCAATGACCTCGTCTGGATTAAATTCAATCGGGGCAAGAACGTTCATGGTATCTGCAGTACCACTTGCTGAGGTAATGGCGTGGGTGGACGTCTTTGGTGCAAGTAACCCTGCGGCTGCAAGTATTGGAACGATTAACAAGGTTATTTTATTACCTGGGACCCCCCCTACACTATGTTTTGAATAGCAAGGAAGTTCAAAGTCTAGAATTTGACCACTTTCTGCAAAAGACCGTGCCATGGCCTCAATTTCATCTAGCTTCCATTTTGAATAGTGTTGACTAAGAATGAAGGCGGAACTATGTTGAGGCGATATTATTTCTTTCATAAACCCCGTTGTAATCTTGTCAAGGTCATCTTTAGAAAATTCTCGGCCATCTTTGACTTTCTCGCTAATTAGGCGCTCTACTGCATTCAATGTGTTCTATCACCAACAGGTCGGTGGTACAACCCTGTTCCGAGAATTCGATAAATGGGTATCTTTTCTAAGAATTGGCCCGATAAAGAGTTTTTTTCTTAATGAATGCTGTTCACAAATGTTTTAATTGTAAAAGTGAGAAAAAGGATCTCATAGAAGATTCTTTCTGGTAAAAAGAGATAAAAAATCCTCTTAACTGGATATGATTGGAGAATGACCCTTAGTTTTGTTAAAGTTCGAGATACATACCTAAACATTCTGGAATTGTAACAAAGAAATCCATGGGTAGATTATCTATCTATGCATGCTATCATATTGGGATCATTTTCTACTTAAGTGTCAAAATTACTACAAACAAGGAAGATAACACGGTGACAGTAAGTACACTCAGAAACCTTACATTCTATAACGGACGAATTCACCATATTGATATTGAGAGGGTTTTTAGGTTTGAGATGGAAGCGGTGATCAATCGATATTATTCAGGTCTAGAAATAGACAGTATAACATTAATAGAGGATTTAGGCCCAATTCAACTTGATTTCACCAATGTCCATCCTTGGGGACCAGAAATTCCTGACGTTGATGAACGTAGTGCCCGATTATTCACATTATGGGCGGAGGACGATCAAACCAAGGATGTAGTTGTAATTATAAGAGGTATTTATGTCCTTCTACCATTTCAATGGGGTCAATCTACTCTTAGAGATTATTATGATTTTGCTAAAGACATCCCATACTACCCCCTTGCGGTTATATCCTCGTTTCGGACTTCTTTTCGCGAGGAAATACAAATTTTACAACTGATTGATCGTGCAAAAGATGAAATCGAGAAGAATTGGCGTGAATTACGTATATCCGTCATAAATCGATTAGAAGAGGGTTCAGATTTATGGAAACGTTATGTGCTGTGCTTTGATCATATTATTCACTTTTCTTTCCTGTGCCCCTCTATCGATCGTGAGTTACTGGACGCACTGCGAATGAAGAACTATCGAACCACTGGAGTGATGCAATTACTTGCCTCTCCTGAGTCCTCCTATGATCGGGCCATGATTAATTCGCATCTTACCGAAGCAAAACGACTCATTGGCGAGATTGAAGAGAAAAAGAAGACAAACTCCAATTAAGTCTAATGATAGTAGGTGTGGCTTTACATAATAAATCTCTAGATTCATATCTATGCTAAAATAATTTCTTTAAATCTTGTTTGGTAGTTTTTGGCTAAATAACTAGAAAGTACAGTTATTTTAAATCTTAGTTTTTCGTTCCTCTTTGAGGTCAGATGGGAGAGAGTCCATATAAGCCTTGAATCGGGTTTTATCGTCCAATATTTGGAATCGGGGTGGCGTTTTCGGCCCAAAGTCTCCTTCGTCTAGTTTTGATATAAAACTTTAGCTGGAAATACGTGAGCGGGCGGGATTACCAGTACTTCAGGAGAGGTCACTAACAAAATGGGTAATCCAAATAGCAAATTGGTTTGCTAAACTGAAAGCGGAGCAAACCATACGAAAGGATCAGCTAGGCCCAATATATTTTCCACATTAAAAGGGTTAATAGTTTACAACAATATATTTGAAAAAGTACTCCCCCGCATAATACGCCAGGCTGGAGTGTTAATATTCCTATGATGGTATTGATAACCATAATCGTGGGTAGAAAAAGAAAATAGGTCCTGCTACGTTGATGAGCGTTAGTTTGAATGTGAGATCTGAGGATTTTCTTCCCTCTTTCTCGTCTTTTTACACCTTATCCTACAACGGATTTAAGCTAAAACAGTGACGATTATTCGTCTTTCGAGGACTTCTAGTCTGAACCAAAATTGATTAAAAATTCCAGAGACATATGGATTATTAGATTCGGCCAAGGAGCATACCTTCGATCGTGAGCGGAGCTAGTTTGGCAAACTTCCCCTCGGCTGCTGTTAGACGTTTCTCAGAATTACTCCATATCCGCAGCATTGGTTCGCCCTGTCTAACCGCATCTTTCTTTTTAATAAACTCAAGACCAGCTCCATGATCACGGGGACATCCCGCGGTCTTAGCGATCTCGGAAATCTTTGCGTTGTCTATATGGACTATCCAACCTGAGCTAGGCGCAGCAATTTCACATGAATAAGCTCCTATAGGAATATCACTAGGTTCAAGGTTCTTATTACCTCCTTGTGCCTCCATAATTTCTTGGAATTTCGCATACGCCTGGCCATTGTTTAGGATTGCTTTTGCCAGCTCACGTCCCTGTCCTCGGAGGGCCTTTCCTGCCATTTCTAACAATATACCCGCTATTTCGCTTGATTTTTCAACCAAGCTTGAAGGAGATCGGGCAGGCTCTTTCAAAGCCAAGAGAGCCTCTCTCGCTTCAAGCGCCGGGCCAACTGCATGACCGACAGGGTTCCCTCCAAACGTGATCCCGCTTTCAACCCTTATACCAAGGCGCCTGCCTAATTCTGCGAATTCTCGACCCAAGGCTTGGGCCGTACCCATGTCTCCTATCTTGGCCCCAAATCCAGTTGGGATATCCATTGCGAGAAAATGTATTCCAGTTGCGAGCTTTTTGGACATGATACTCGCCAACATCATCGGAGTCGGATTGACACCGAGTGGAAACTCTACATCTTTGATCAATATATCATCAACGGGTGCCAGTTTAAATCCTCCACCCCAAACGATCATTCCACGGATCTTACGTGAAATCTCAACAAGCTCTTCTGAGGTGAACGTTACATTACAACCTAGTGCCTCCATTGTATCCGCGGTGCCACTCGGGCTAGTAATCGCTCGGCTACTGGTTTTCGGTATCAACAGTCCTGCTGCAGCCACTATGGGAACAATGAGAAGAGATACCTTATTTCCTGGAATACCCCCAGTCGAATGTTTATCGAAGACCGTATCCTGGCCAAAATCTATGATTTCTCCAGTTTGTGCCATGGCACGGGTTAATTCTTCAATCTCGTCCATGTTAAACGGATCGAAAAGTTGAGACAGGACAAACGATGCCTTTTCTAGGTCTGAAAATCTGTGACTTGCAATATCGCTTACTAATTGAGTTATTTCTCCAGGTTTAAACTGACGTTTCGTCACCATTCTTTTTCGCAAAATCATATATGAATCGGTCGGGGTGCGACTCATGGGAAAGGCGTATATCGGTGATCCTTCAGAAACACCTAGATCCTCCAAGTACTCCTCCGATAACCATATTTGATCAGCTGGCACCATTGAAGAGAGAATAATGCGATCCGAAAATACATTGGGAGCTTGAACATCGGTGCCCGCTACCAATTGTAATGTAGGGTTCTTGAATTTACCAGTAAATAGGCCTGATATAGGATTTAAAGCCACAGTTTGCTTAGGCCACACGGTGGTTTTGATAGCTTGAAAACAGTATCTATTCCCAGGTTTAACTTCATCAGATGGACGTATCATTAGGTTCACAATTTGTAACTCGTTAAAAGCCAAGTTGTTTTCGACGCCTTGGTATAAAAGGACTTGGGTTGCTGCCCAATCCAAAAGGCCATGGTTTTTTTTAATCCAAATCAGATCTGTAGATCCGCCCCTTCCAGTCTAGGCCAATCCTCACGATGGATGATGACAGGCACTCAAATATTTTTAGTATACCTAACACCTTTCTCTTTCTTTATTTCGGTTCTTCCAAAAAGGTAGCAAAAGACAAGATTGTTGGTACCGTGACAGGTAGAAAATCAATTATCATTTACATTTGGGATTTCGTTTCAAAAAAACCATAATCTCGAAGTACATTTGCTATTTCGGACATCTTTTTAGTGAAATGCTTTAATGAAAGGAGAAATGATAATGAAAACATCGGAAGGACTTGAAAAAGCGACGCTTGGTGGTGGGTGCTTTTGGTGTATCGAAGCTGTATTTGCAGAAGTTAGAGGAGTGAAACAAGCGATTTCGGGGTATTCTGGCGGGGATACAGAAGCCACTTATGAGGAAGTTTGCTCGGGCACAACGGGTCATGCGGAAGTTGTTCAGATTGCTTTTGACCCCAAAATAATTTCATTTAGAGAAATCCTTGAAATTTTTTTCTCGGTTCATAATCCCACTCAGCTTAATCGTCAAGGGGCGGACGTCGGAACGCAGTATCGCTCAAGTATATTTTACCATAATCCCGAACAAAAAGAAATCAGTGAACAGGTAATCAAGGATCTTACTGATTCTAAAATTTGGCCAGATACCATTGTCACTGAAATTAGCCCATTAAAACAATTCTACCAAGCAGAAGATTATCATCAGAAATACTATCAAAAAAACCCGTACCAAGGATATTGCCAAATGGTTATCGCTCCGAAGGTTATGAAATTTCGGAAAAAGTTTACGACCTACTTATTGGCGGAAAATTAAGGTTCGGTTTTAACTAGAATTGTGTAAGGAGGATATATTTGGGATGACGGGATTTGGATTTTCTGAGGCCCATTCCTTTACTAACTTTCGTTTAAGCCGCCCTTTTAAGATCCTTAAAAGCGTCGTGCTTCTGGTTCTGTAGGTCTCCCAGACATTCCGCGGATAAAATTACCGTTTCGAATGGTTACTTATTCTACCATGAATACAATTGGTTGCCGCTAAGACAACGTATCCCCGCCCGTTCGTGTCCTCTAACTTCGCGATCTCTGACGTAATACTATTGCAAGAGCCGTACTCATTGACAGAACTAATAACGAAACAACGATGAATTCTGTAAATCCAGGTGTTAGAGAAGGGAGACGCACATCCGTTGTCGTAGAATTTGATGGATTAACAGCTCCTGTTTCAAAATGGAGTCTAACGGGTGTAAGATAAGTATCGATTGTTATTCCATCAAAAGAAACTAGGTTTAGTTCTGCGCCGATCGAATATTTTTCTGGTGTATTCCCGTAGGTAAATGCTTCAGCAAATCCGAACATAACCACGCTATCAATTGTTCCCGTGCTTTTTGGATTAAAGGTAATCTCATAATCTAGGGAATTTTTGTAATTACTCCAGAAGAAATCCATTTGAGCATGTATGGAAAACGGGATTAGATCATTGACAAGAATTTTCAAGGAAATTTCAACACTATCTACCTGTTTATCCTCATCACCATCATTCTGGGAAATTTTTACAGAACTAAACGAGAAAGGGAGATTCATATTAAAATCATTCAAGTCGTAGGTTTTGGTCAGAAAATAAGGTTTATCCGAGATCAAGAAGAGTCCCGTACTGTCTAAACCGAAAATTGGCACCAAAATAATTTCTATTTCAGCAGATATGGCTAGTTTTTCGGCTTCTTGAAAGATAGCGAGGAAATAATAATAGGGAATAGTAAAATTTACCCCTTGTGATCCCAACTGAAGTTGTACATTCGATAGTGTTATATTTCCTAGGTACATCTCGAGATAGTCTCCCAGCTGCGAATAAGCGCCGAAAGATATCTCGTAAGAGCCTTCCTGAGTGGAACTCAGCATAGTTTCAACTTGTACGCCATCCCAGTTACCATCACCATCACGATCAAATTCGTGTTCAGCTACGATTGTTCCAAACTGGACTGCGCTAGAATAGCTTAATTGGCTTTTATTCATACGAAAGTGGGGTACCATTATTTCTATCTGTTGTCCTGTCTCGTCCCTCCTGATTGAGAGGTTTCCGTAGACTATACGATCAAATCCTTTCCTGACAAGAGTCTTAGCATTGAAGAAGAATGAAACGGTGTAATTATCCTCTCCGGAAACATATAACTGAATTTGATCTCTAATTGTACTCCATAAGTAATCATTTCTGGAATACAAGACCACAACCACCTGATACTTTCCAGGTTCATCCACATGTACGGTGGAATTCAACTCGAATCCTTCGTAAACCTTGTTTTGATCAAAATCCTGAAATCTCATTTCAGGTTTGGAGACAAAGTAGAAATCCATGTATTTCGCATAATCGTTGAAATTTACGCTAGGTAAAATCCCTGCATGAAACGTAAAATCCACGAGAGATAAATTATGTTCCTGAAAGCGGTGTTGTAGCCTATTTTCGATACCAAAAGAATAAATGCTAGCAGTATAGATTTCAAGCCCCCCAACATACTTAGAATAATACAGATCCTCTGAGGTCAATTTAAACGAGACATTGAATGTCCCGACGGAAACTTTTCTAGTGAAGGTGATCGTTTTTCGAAACTCTCCTTCTCGCGGTTCATACTCCCATATGACAAATTCAAATATCACCTTGGCTTGGACTAACGAAGTAACCCGCCATGTAACCTCGATACCTGCATCATACTCAAAGGCATAGGGCGTACCTCCGTAGAAAGCTTCGAATCGCTGGGGTGGTTGTTCAAGAGAGGAAAATCGATAATCTTGGGTAATATAAGGTATTTCGTAAGTTCCCAACCCTTCGGGGAGGGAAAAGCCAAGATTTGGGAAAAAATAAGGCCCATGCAGGTTTTTCCCTCTCAAGACTCTGAGGTCAAAATCAATTTCTATCACACTTAAACCTGGTTCAAGAGTCGCGTTTTTTTCTGCTGAATTGACAAGTATCATCGTTTCATTTGACAGACTAAATGGGTGGCCTGTGAAAAGTTCCATAGTTGTGTTAATTTTCGAGGTAATCACGAAAACGAATCTAAGGACATCCACCTTTCCGGTTTTATTCGTATCAACGGGTCTATCTCCTATCGTGAACTCAATGGTTGAATCAAAATTCTTAAGGTTTGATTTCGTGATTCGATAGTAAATTGGAATTAAGTATCTGAACCAAGAACCTGCGATGCCAAATAACACGATATCGTTCTGATTTCCAAACTGCTGTGCCATGAATTCTACAGAGACTTGAGTGATACCAAGCCGTGAGACCCCAAACGTCGTCCCATTTGCGGCAAGTACTTCGTTCTGATTCTCGTTAAGAACAGGGATAGAGACAGCATAACTTCCTCGCCTTGAAAATTCAAATTCAAGGCGTATCTGGATCGTTTCAGGAGTGCCATCTCCATCAATATCTTTCTCAGTTATCATATGCGATTTAAGCCTATTATTCAACGCCTCAAATGAGGAATGGTACTGTACGGGCGTGGTAAAAACTTCCACGCCATAAAACAAGAGTAGGGAAAAACCATATTTACCAAAAGCTAGTTCATTAATTATATATGAGCCATTAAACCCAGAAGATTGTAGTAATCCGCCAGGAATAGAGATGGTCAGGTTCTGCAACCCTGATTGTAAAGTAAAATTCAACAAATCCCAAACAAAGACATAACGACCAAAGAAGTAATCAGGGCGGTTTTGAGCTACTGAATACCAAAAATTGTATTTGCCTGCCTTCGAAACGTTTACTTCAATGCTAAAAACTAGTTCCTCACCTAGGCCGTCCAAGTCATTATCAACAGGATGACTCCACATGTTCCCTGTTAGATATGCGGGAGGACTCGAAATAATTTCGCTTTCGCTTGATGCTCGGACAAGCATGCTATATTTCCCGGGTAATTCGCCTTCAATTTTTATATAATAATCGCCAGTGCTATAGGCTTTGAATAAAATTTCTTCAGGCACTATTCCGGGTTGTCTACTAGCATTGAATATATTTCCAGTCTCATCAGAAATAAAAAGATTGAGATTCTCAGTCATGTTCGAAAGCACTACTGAATATGCTTGATCTTGGACAACCGAAATAGAATATAGATCCTTATCCCACTTAAATGCTTCTCCATCGATAGGTACTCCCAAGGATATAGAGAGAGCTCCTGCAAATGTTTCTCCTGCATCGGTTCCGCTTCCCCCATCATTTTCCTCTCTATCGACCACCATTGAAAGGGTTGCATTATAGTAGTTTTGGGGTCCATCATTAACCATCAAGACTCCCGTGACATCCATCAATGGCCCAGTAACATTGATTCGAGCCCTAATCCAACCTTCCAATCCTGAATCAATTAATGAAACATTCACATGCGGTTTAACATTTGCAGAAGGGGTTAAATTAAGGGAACCAAATGTATGATTAAGGAATAGGTCAAGTTGGTAGTCATATCTTTCGCCGGGGCTAAGAACCAACGGGGAGGAGTTACTGAAGGAAGGATAGGCATAAACGTTCAAATCTTGGGACTTAAGTAATTGATATGCAGCTGAAGCGTTAACCAGGCCCGCTCCTTGCGTGAATACATGTCTGCCCAAATCAGTGGCGGTACTTAGTAGAGCACTTCTAAGTTCACTGAGGGTCGCATTCGGGTCTCCAGAAATTAGTAAGGCCAACACTCCTGAAACCGCGGGAGCGGCCATTGAGGTTCCACTCGCTGTTATATAGCCCCCTTTTGGTTTCAAGGAAAGAATTCCTCTCCCAGGGGCGGTTATGTCTGGGTCAACTGTACCCGTAAGAGCTGGCCCCCTACTGGAGAAGAAACCGACATCGTTGTAAATGTTGGAAGCCCCAACAGTTATGGTTCTCGATTCTAATCCAGGGCTTGAAATAGTGCCTGGGGACGGTCCATCATTTCCAGCAGAGGCTACAACTATTGTGCCATTACTCCAGGCAGCATTAGCCGCTGCTTCGAAGAGCGGAGAAGCGTCTCCTGGAAGTCCGCCCAAAGACATTGAAATGATATCGGCTCCGTTCTGTATGGCCCAATCCATTCCTTTTACTATCCAGCTCGTTCTTCCTCCAAAGTTCGCATCAAGAACTTTACCGTTCATAAGTGTAGCCCCTGGCGCTACACCTTTTAAGAGTCCATTACCAGCTGCTATTCCTGCTACGTGTGTACCATGAAAATGATCGCCCATGGGGGACGTATCGTTGAGTCCATCCTCGTCAAAATCTATAAATGAAGCTTCAAGGATAACTTTCGGATCATCAGTAGAATCATCATTGTCTAAGTCGTCCAAATCAGGGTGGTTAGAGTCGATCCCCGTATCTAGAACTGCAATAGTAACCCCAGAACCATTCACACCCAAATCCTGTAGGTAACGGGCGCCAATGATGCTCTCCGATGGATAGGTAGCTATCCCTTCTTGCCCTTCGGCCAAGGGAGACCCCAGGGCAAAACGATCCAGAGGTATTAATTCGTCCAAATATACGCCAGAAACTCCAGGAATCGTCTGCAGATCTTCAAAAGAGTCCAATGTAGTATCTATGATAGCAAGGGGGAGTCTTTTCATGTATTCTGGATTATATTTGGATAGTGAATTTGATAAAGTCTCCTTCCGCGCTTCAAATGTCAAAATCAGCCTAACTGGTGTAGTTTTCCAGAGAGACCTGGGAGTCCTAAGGATCATTTCCCTCAGAGATCCAGGTAACGGAATACTTCGTTCTTTTCTCTCCGATTGACGATTGACCAGGGTCTTCTGTTCCCAGATGAGATTCTCGGAATCCCTATCGTCATCTGATTTCTTTACGGTTTCGATATCATCGGAATTTAAAGTAGCTGTGGCGGAATTCGATACCATTGGGCTTTGGATTGGATGTAAATCAACGACCGGAAGAAAATAATTCGAAGAAAGAAACAGTAAGTTTAATATAATCGCTATCTTCAATCTTTTGAAAGAATACCCCAAACAGCAGACCTTCCTATTTATAACTAGCGTATTGAGACCATTTTCGATTTATTTGTAAAAAAGGTTTAAAACCTTCTCTCGTAGTAATAAGGATTGATGACTCTCGCGGATAATAAAGAAAATTTGCACCAAGACCACGAAAAGGTAATCACTATGTTAACAAATAAGAAATTTCAAATCCTAAAAGTTTTACTAGTTGTTTTTCTCTTCGGAGCTGTATCTACGACTAAAGGTCAGACATTCACAATAACTAGTTACTGGGAAACGGGAAGCAAACTTTATTATACAAGTAAAACGACTGAAGATTATGAAGGCGACTCATTTGATAATGAATATATACAAGAGGGGAGTTACGTCTTTGACGGGCTGGATGAAGACGGAAGAGCAAAATTCAACATCTCAGAATCAAATACCTTCATACACGATGCGATCATAATTGAAGAAGGTTTCTTCGTTCGCATTGCGTATTCATTAAATAGTGGCGATTCCATTGAATATGAATTTGGAATGTCACCAGGAACTATTGATTTTCTTATCTTTGAAGAAGATCAATATGAATTATGGAGAAAACCCGAAACAACAGATCAAGCGGAGGCTTTATTCTCGTTGAGCACTACCTCTGGCGATAAGGATACATTTAATGCCACAACGTCAGGTACCTACTACCTCGTATGGTTTAACGATGACAAGATTGTTGATAATTCCATTTATGTTCAATTTGAGTTACAAACAAATCTGGCCGAGTTTCCTCTAGTTGGAACCTCAACGCTTGATCCAATCACGCTTGAAACAGAAGAAGGTGTGAAAATAGACGATTTTGCTATGGATACTTCAGGCTGGAAGATTGGCGATACAATTTCCATCGAGATTGGTGATAGGTCCGTCGAATTTTCAATCACCAGGGAGGAAGATTTAACCATCCCGATTAATAATGTGACTGCAAGCATTCCGACTTGGGTCCTTGAAAAACTTGGATATAAACGTGATTTCTTAGGTCAAGAACATTTTTCGATTGAAGCTGACTATACTATATGGAAAAGTAAGTTTTCTGGTACAAATTTACAGAGTACGCAAGATGTCGATATTCTTGATGAGAATTCAAGCTTATTAACTATATCTTACAGTAAATTTACAGTAACTAGCATCGAAAAGGTAGCAATCGCGCCAAAAACCACTAGCTTTTACTTCTTACCTATCCTAATAGCGATAACATTATTGATTGGTTACAAAAGGATTAAAGAAAGATTAAAGATCACTTAACGACAATAATAAGACCTCGGCTACCGCTAATTTCTCTGAAAAACCCTCATTTCGCCTCTTATTAGAATTGCTTTAACCACAAAGGTGAATAAATAATTTTAGGAACAATACAAAAAAAATCTTTTTAAATACTCTTAAGACACCCGCAAACCGCTTATGGCCTCCAGATCCAGGGTTAAACGGAGTTTGGATTTATTTTCTTTAGCCTTGGATGTTGTCTTCAACTCTCGGAAATTAATTATACCTTCAATCTTCGGCCTTATTTTAGCTTTAGCGGTATTTACAGAGGCTCAATTGCTGGTAGAATCTTCTCGAGTGGATTTTTTTGAGAAATTAGTATTTGAGACATCTTCAGAGAATGAAAGACAGGCTGATATTAATATCCAATTAAATGGATTCTATCCGCTAATTTATGGAGCCCAGAGATATACTGATTTTTCCCATTATAATGCAATGCTGGAAAAGGGGATCGGCTCCAAATTTGGGAAGTATATCGCTGAATCGTTCTGGTATACACAACTAGGTATTTCCATAATGAGGAATTCTTCGCCATATGATTTGATAGACTTTGATCTTGCTACCTCTTCGTCTAAATCTTTCTTTGAAAAGCTAAATCAAAGCGCCGGGATTCTATACGATGGCAGATTTCCTCAAAACGAATCCGAAGTTCTTCTGATCAAACCAGATGTGACGAATAATTCTGAACTATACAATGAGGATCTTCATAATATTACGATTAACTCCACTATTGATTTAACACTTCCGAACTATAATTATTATCTTGTACCAGAGTTCGACCCGGTTATTAAAGATCCTAGCAGTAGACCGAACAAATCAGTGAACGTTGTAGGAATTATTGAAGCTTCAAGCACAATTCTTGAATTTTCGACGCTAGATACTATCACCCAGCACTTAGCCAAATATCTAAACTATTCGTGGAGTTATCCTTATAGAATACTTTCTCCCCCTTTGTCCATTCAAGGCATTTTGAATGCTACATACCCTGAAGAAGTGGTTATCAAACTAGAAGTTGACAGTGCTCGGTGGTTGACCAAATTCATGTGGGGCAAGATATTTCTTCAAAGAGACACGTTTAATGTATACGATACCCCTTCTGAGATCCAAAATCTTTTAGGATTACTATATTCTTTAGGAGATTCAATCGACTCCTACGGATATAATTCAATTATTACGAGTTCAGTTATTGAGGGATTGCGAGCATATGAGAGAAGGAGTTCAGAACTGGTTTTAGAGCTTTTATTATTGGGAGCACCACTCTTGGGGATCTCGCTTTACTTGATGGTATACGCCTTTGGATTGATTGGACGTCAGAAACAAAACCAAATAGCCATATTGAAGACACGGGGAGGAAGTCGACGGCAGGTCTTAGGAATTTTGTTCGGGGAGATGCTGGTCTCAACAATGGTTGCTATAACTTTAAGTTTTGTACTTAGCGTTTTTTTAACATCCCTGGTCTTACGATCCACAGCTTTCTTGGAATTTCTAGGTCAATCGAAAGACGTTAGAACGTCTATTGGAACGCTGCAAAATTTAATCCTTCTAGGTGTTTTACTAGCTCTTGCTGTAAACATCCTCCGAATCATCAAAATGAGTCGCCAGGACATTGAAGAAACTACGGTTCCAATCGAAATTCAGGCTCCATTCTGGAAAAGATATTACTTAGACATGTTTGTTTTCATACTGGGGATCGTGTTATGGATCGGTGTGATCTCTTTTGTCAACGGATTAACTAGTGCGGAACGAACGCCCTCAGTGATGAATCTAGTGCAGATTTTTTTCATTATTGCTCCTTTCCTCATTTTTATCGGCTTTGTAACGATTACAGCAAGAATATTCTATTACTCCATAAAAAAGGCCGCAAAAATGGCCTGGCGGTATGAGCGGGATGTTTTATTCTATGCTCTAAGCAACGTTAGGCGGTATAAACACCGAGCCAGCCGTGCCGCACTTGTTTTTACTCTAGCCATCGCCTTTTCAGTTGTCTCTTCTGCGCTGATCGTCAGCTTGGATCACTCTGAGAATTTACGTTTGTATTTCTCGTCAGGAGCGGATATTTCTTTTTCGCTGGACGGCTCAGAAGATCCCTTTCTGATAGAGAAACTCAGAAATTCGTCTCATGTTTCACAAGCAACGGTAGAATATACTGCAAGGGCTGAATCTCGACGTATACTGGGATCACAGTCTGATGTGACGTACCATTTCCTATTCGTCGATCCAAAATCTTATCCTGAGACAATAATAAGCTTTCCAGAATTCGGATTGAGCACCTCAGTAAAGAACGCCTTTAAAGCTTTGGAAGAAGGCAATTCGTCAGTCTTGATCCTCAGTAAGAATTTAAGTGAACTTCAGCTAAGAATTGGATGGTTATTACAACCAAGTCTTTATTCATCGTATTACAGGTATAATGTTCTAAGCCCTTTTCGGCTTGTAGGAACGTTCAACTATTGGCCATCCATCAATCTTGAGACAGTAACCGACTTTAAATCAAACGTATATCTGATCGGTTCGATTAACCTGTTCTCCAGTTTACTTTCTCGTAGTATCATAATTCCGGGCTCGATTGGTTCAAGGTGTCTGATAAATGTTGATTTCGAACCAAACATTGGAACAGTAACGGAGTCAGTGGAGAATCTAACTTCTACTTCTATAAAGGTTCCGTGGTTGGAGTATAATGAATACTTGGATTCTTTCAACCACCGCTTTAATCTTGCTGTTCTCAATTCTGCTCTTATTTTCAGTGTCACTATTTCAATTGCAAGTATGATTATGTTCGCATTGTTTATCTATCTTGAGCGTGGAAGGGAGATGGCTGTTGAAAGAGCTTTAGGACTCACTCGAATTCAGTCGTGGCAACTACTCCTGCTAGAATCATCCACCATTATTGTTTTCGGAACACTTCTCGGGGTTATTTCTGGTTTTTTCTTTACTTCAATCTTTTTTCAGGTGGTTCAGATTCAGGCATTAACGACACCTTTTGTCATCACTTTCCCTACCCCGATTCTTCCGATTATCCTTGCGGTTTTCCTGGTTTCTAGTGGAAGTAGTCTTATTCCAATCATCTTTATCTCCCAGACAGACATTAGTCGGTTGCTGAAGGTCGAATGATGGCGTTTCTTGAGTGTAAAGACGTTATAAAAATCTACACTGGATTAAACAGTGAAGTTCAAGTAGCAGCTTTACGTGGTATTGAACTCTCAGGAAATGAGGGAGAACTTATAGCAATAGTGGGGCCCAGTGGATCGGGAAAATCGACATTGATCAAAATGCTTGGTGGGCTTGAACCCGCTTCCTCAGGCGAAATAACTGTTGGGGAAAATGTCATTACATCCATGACAAGAAGACAATTGAACCGTTTTCGCCGAGAAAGCGTTGGTTTCTTGTATCAGTTTCCAAGGCGAAACCTAATGTGGAATCTTACCATCCTAAAGAACGTCATTATACCCATGAAACTTGCCGGGAATTTGTCTGGAACTGAAAAAAAGATACGAGCGAAGCAACTCCTTGAAGATGTCGGTCTTAAAAACAGGATAAAGCATAAACCTTCCCAACTCTCGGGTGGTGAAGCTCAAAGAGCAGGAATTGCAGTTGCTCTGGCCAACGATCCTGAAATCCTATTAGCTGATGAACCTACAGGTGAGTTGGATAGCGCGACTACCTTAAATATAATAGATTATTTCAAGGAACTGAATTATTCACTAGGTAAAACTTTCCTTGTTGTCACGCATGACCTCCGGTTTGCTAGGATGACCGATAAGGTTTTAAGGATTAAAGACGGAAGAATCATTGGAGTACAAGGCATTTTAGGCCCAGAAACTCCCGATGGCGAGCGCGAAGAACTTACTTTTGTTGATGACGATGGAAATATGAGGATTCCCGAGAATATAAGACGAGAAACTGGTATAGGAAACTATGTTAGGATAGAGGCCCGAAACGGTAAAGCTTGTTTAATTCCCGTTAATTCTGTGGAAAAAAATGAGACTCGAAAGGACTTCAAGAAAAGAAAAACCTGAACGAGCTCTGATACTAGTAATTCGTCTAATAATGTGATATCCAGTTTAAATAAATCGAAAACCGGTTTAAATGTATAGAGGTTCAGCTATCCTATTTTCTAATTTCCCCTTCATGGCATCAATTTGGGGAAGAATCTGCCCGTTCTATCGCGATATGATCTGAACTCCTCTCCAAATTGTGTTTCTAACAGTTGGTCCTCATAACCAGACATCATATAGTATCCAGGGATTCCAAGGAGAAGAGGGAGCACAAAGTATGATTGAAACAGGAACAAAAATCCTAGGAAGTAGTAACAGTACGAAGCATACAGCGGATGACGAATAAACTTAAACATGCCCTGAGTTTCCAGTCTCAAGGGAATTCCCCACGAAATGGCTCGTAATTGTCTTGATATTCGACCCCAGCATGCAATAAGAGTGGCAAATGATATCATAACCAGGCCCATCATTTGAATAGTCAAGGACCAATCGTCAATTGGAATAATTGGGAAGAGATAGAAAACCTCCATGCCGATAGCTCCTGTAAAGGGGATTACAAGAAACAATATCCAGAGGAAAAACGATGAGAAAAGAACTAAAAACATGTTGATATTATTTTTCCAATGAGGAGGACTCTTTTCAGGATGTTTTGCCGCTATCTTGGAAACGTAGGTTTTATAATCCAATGGAATGTGTACGATTGCGTAGAGAATGATGTTTATGCCGATAAACAAACTTACGTTAAAATAGTTTAGCATGATGGCCAGCTTCCAGTAACATAAGTTTTAATCCGAAAACCAATGAAAGGAAGGCCTTCAAAAACCATTCGAATCTACTCTTGGATCGAACAAAAAGTTCATAATTCGCAGAGAATCTTAGGAACTATGTTCTACAGTTTTCTAATTCAAACGTTTATATGCAAAAACGTAATTTTAGAGGGATCGATTAGGAAATTTTTTAAATTTCGCCCCTGCTCTGGTTTAATAAAGTAATCAGGGTGTAGCCAATGTTCAAACTTGTTAGCGAATATAGAATCCGGTTCAGAAGTTTTTACACTCAATCGAGAACGAAACGCTTCTTAAGTGGCATAACTATTGTTGCAGTAATCACGGGAACGGCATCGCTATCTAGCGTTATCCTTAGAATCTTAATGCAAGGCGACGACTTATGGCAATCTTTCATGGATGATATTCCATGGATCGGTTTGATCGTTGCCTTAATTATAGCGTTGGACATTTGGGGACTGTTACCCTCATCTACCGGAAATAAACAAGATTCAGCTAAACAAAATGTGAATAGCAATATACCAAAACCAAATAATAAGGATAATCGTTTACCAGAGAATCTAGAGTATAACGAATAATATTATTTCCTTTTTAATCAAATTTGACTGTTAATGTTTGGATTTATAATGTCGGAATATCTAAAAAGAATAATACAGTTTCGAAATCAAAAGGACGAATACTTTAGGTCTCATCCTGATAGTCCAATACCAGGGGAGGTTAAAACGCGATTCAAAGGCCTTGAGTATTTCAAGATTGATGAAAACCTGTGCTTTAATGACGTTAACCTAACCGAATTTCAAAACCCCAAGGACGTTTATCCTATGCGGAGGACAGGAGGCGATGTAGTTTATTATAATGTCTTTGGAAGTGTGAAATTCATCATTGAAGGTCAAGAACAAGAGTTAATCGTATACACTAATCCAGAGGTAGGATCTAACTATTTCTTCGTCCCATTCTGGGATGAAACCGCTCTTACTGAGGAAACCTACGGTTCAGGAAGATATGTAGAACTCGAAAAACAGCGAAATGGCACTTTTACATTGGATTTCAATCTCGCTTATAACCCAACCTGTGTTTATGCCCCAGAATATTCGTGTCCACTCACTCCACGAGAGAATCGACTTAATGTAAGAATCGAAGCAGGCGAAAAAAACTTTCCTCATTAAGTTATAGAGAAAAACGGGGATTTAAACTCTGGGATTCGTTCAAGATGTAATATAGCTTTCAAGGCCAGAAACTTGATCAGCCTTCGATTCCTCAACGCCAACAAACTTTGAATATCGATATGAAAGGATAGCTGAAGCTAGAACAAGGACGAGTCCACCAACAATTTGGCTAAAGAAAAGGGTTTCACTCAGCAAAATAGGTAATAGAACAAATGCTGATAGAGGGTAAAATAGTTCACAAATAGTAGAAACCGTAGCGTGAGTATTTTTTAAGCCGTAATAATATAATCCTAAGGAAAGGAGGCCGACTATCAAGGCAATAAAAAGAAATGCCCAGGTTATTCCGAGCAGGTTTTGGAGAATAAGGTTGGTATTGGGAAAAGTTGTACCAGTTAATAATAGGATCATGTTTAAAGTTATGAGGAAGACAAACGCAATGAAGAAACGATAGGTGGTCATGGCCTGATATTCCAAGCGTTTATCGGTGTGTTCAAGCAAATACCGTCCAAAAACGGTACTACCACCCCAAAAAAACGCAGCAATAAGGGCTAAGATTCCCAAGGTATTCGCGGCCAAGAAGTCGATATCTGCTATAACGAACAGTTGAGTCAGATCCTCTGTATAATTCGTCAAAGTTGGGAAGAATATCAGGAAAACCCCAAATATCGCAATAAAACCAAGAATGAAATATTCTTTTGGTAGTCTCTCATTCAATATTAGACTAGCCAATCCAATGGCAATAAAAGGTTGGGTTTGCTGCAATAATACCACCATAGTTACAGATAACGGATGCGTAGGATTAAAAGCTAAAGCAAAGGCCTCTGTTAATGCTATGGTTGCTAATGCAGATCCTCCAATGCCAATGAACAATAGAGCACCCCATTCCTTTTTATTAAACTCCCTTAATCGAGCCAAATAACGAAACAACCAGGGAAATAGAACTAATACTATGATTATATGTTCAATCCCGACTATCTGGATTGAGATGAATCCAATGGCTCCCACCAAAAACGTTCGAAAAAAGGCATCTAGTGTCCACAAAAATGCCGCCATCATGATAAACAAGGGGCCGATTTTATGAAGATTAAGTGTGGTTCTCGATC
Organism: Candidatus Thorarchaeota archaeon; assembly: GCA_048882505.1. Lineage (GTDB taxonomy): Archaea > Asgardarchaeota > Heimdallarchaeia > Hodarchaeales > Hodarchaeaceae > Hodarchaeum. Next base: position 56,154 of record JBHLRO010000008.1, on the reverse strand, counting down.
TGTTTTCAAGCATGTTTTTTCCTTCTGTCCTTCTGAATTCAACATATATTATTAATTCAATATTTGATGCGATGGTTAATGAGTTACATGTTTCAATGATATAATCGTTCATTAAGCGTTGTTTATTCTCTGTTTACCTAATACTAGTACCGCTATTCTTTCCTTGGCCCAATATTTGGGATACAAGGATCAGAATGTCTTTAATAGGTGAGATTACTTAAGGATGGTGGATCTACTCAGAAATGAGTAATAAGAAAATCAGGGATAAACGTTGTTGTTGCGACGTTTAGACTCATTTAAGATCCTTGGATTTAATAGAAAACTTTGTTTTGGCTTGTTAATGATTATAGCATTTGCCATTGGAAAAGAGAGAAATCGAATGCCCCGTGAAGATTCAGATACGTTTTTTGAGCAAATAATCTTAAAAATGCCCATCATCGTTAGCCAACGCTATAGCGGGCCATTAAGGTCCAAAGAAAGAACAGGAAGATGAGGTGTGACTTATGGGCAAAAAAGTACAATGTAGAGATTTAGGATTTGATTGTGATGGAGTAGTGGAAGGAAATACTGAAGAGGAAGTACTGATGAAAGTTGCTGCGCATGCAAAGGAAGCTCACGGCATGAATGAGGTTTCAGAGGAAGTACGCAATAAGGTACTCTCTGTAATGCAATGAAGCAAGTTTTTTCTCTTCAAACATTTCTTCTTCTTTTTTTTGGTTCGAAAACGGTTTATTGTTCCCTTCCAAATGCGTTTTTGTTTTATAGGGCTATTAGGTATATAGAAGCTCTTGATTAGACGTATTGGGAAAGAAATCCAGCATAATCAGCCATAACTGTCCGACCCTGACTTTTCTTGATATTCGGACTTATATGTTCAAATCCCCCATATTCGACCAGCTTAACTCTTTTTAAACGTGCTTCAAGATCTCGGGCATTTACCAAGGGAGTCACAATATCTTTGTTTCCGTTAAGTAACAAAAAGGGGGTTTCTTCGATTGATTCAAGACAAGATGTGTAAAAACCTACTTCCGATAACACATCCTCTGCCCAATACCGAAATAGAAGCTCTAGAGTTTCAAGGGGGGTCCCCTCGAGTAGCTTGTACGCCCTCCGTTCCAAAATCCAGCTCATGATTTTTTCCTTGTAATTCAATTGATTGTAAGTTTTTTGAAAAATTGCTGGCGTATACAATATTCTTACTACTCTTCGAAAATTAGATCGATCGATCCTTTCATTCAATATATCCCTTAATGTTAATAGATCCTTCAATCTATCCTGAAATATTTTTTTAACAGTGACCTCCTGAGGTCCAAGTAAGTTTACGATACCGTATCCTCCGACCGTCTGAACTCGATCAGGGTAAAGAGATGTGAAAATCTGACTAACCAACGTTCCTTTGGAGACTCCAAAGATGTGTACCCTTTCAATTCCCAAAAAGTCCAGCAACCCTAACAGCTCATCGGCCAGGCCCTGAAGCGTGAACTGCCCCGTCCTTGGCGATGATTTTCCAATTCCTTGATAATCGTATAGGAGATAGGAATACGAATCTTTTGTCAACGAACGGAAGGCAGGTAAATAGGAGTAGTACCATTGCCGATGGTTGAAGATTGATCCATTTACAAAGACTACGGGTATACTGTCATTTTCAAGCCTCTCGAACTTGTGATATATCTTAACTTTGCCCTCGAGTGTAGCATAAGGCATTTTTAGATCGCCTAATTCAGAGAAAAGAAATTAGGGATAATTGTTATCCCTTGTAACTAGGTATACTTCTTAATCCAATTGAGAATCCTATTTATTCGATCAATAACGTGACGCGGTTCACCACTTCTGGAAAGTTCATGGCCATCTCGGGGGTAGCGGACGAATTCTATATTCTTTTTATATCGCTTCCCAAGCCAAAATAACTGTTCCGCGTTCACAACTGGGACACGAAAATCATTATCAGAATGAACAATTAACAGAGGAGTATTTAAATTCTTTATATGAGCTGCAGGCGAATGGTTCCAAGTCTCAGCAAATCGCTCTATCACTTCTCCTTCCATTTGCTTTTCAAACCAGATTGGAATGTCGGTAGTGGTACCAAATGCCACAAATTCGTAGACTCCCCTTTGACTGATCGCAGCTTTGAACCGATCGGTATGAGTTACTAGCCAGGCAGTCATATAGCCTCCATAACTTCCACCAGTTACAGCAATCCGATTTGCATCCAGAAACGGGTAGCGCTCTAGCGCCATATCTAAACCCTTAAGAATGTCATTTCCGGGAGTTTCGCCCCAATCTTTGTATACAGCCGCCCTGAAGTCAATTCCATATCCATTTGAACCTCGAGGATTGCAAAACACTACTGCATAACCATTCGATACTAGAGTATTCCACTCGTGCCATAAAGTTATTTCGTGTGGCGTCCACATTGCATTAGGTCCGCCATGAATCTCCAACACTACGGGAAATTTATCATTACGGCTATGATCCCTTGGATATAAGACCCATCCCTGGAAGGTAGTTCCCTCTCGTTCATACTGAAACTCTTCATATTGAGCAATGGTACGATCATTTACGAACTCCTCGTTTGACTTAGTTATTCGTTGTTCATCGGATCCATCACCTTTACACCAAAAAATGTCATTTAGGAACGTTGCGTGAGAAACTGAGTAGGCGATTCGAGCTTTGTTTTTTGAAACAGCAAAAGATAAGATATTTCGGTTTCCACCAACGATATTGGTGGTGCTTCTATCTTCGATTTTAATTTCATGAATATTGATTTTTCCGTTACTGGGAGAGAGAAATAGAAGCGAATCATTCCCGAACCATCGTGATTGAATGGCGGAACGATTGTAATCCGCAGTTATACATGTAATGCTGTGAGTACTGGGGCTTTTCAAGTCCACCAGGAATATTTGATCATCATCATATACGATTTTTTCCTCTCTAATCGCTTCAAACGAAACATAATCTCCTTCTGGTGACAACTGAAAGTTCTCTATCCAACCAAAAGCTTCTCCAATTAGCTCAGCATTCGATGGATTTTCGCAACTAATTTTAAAGATTTCTTGAATTAAGGAGATCGAGGGGTCCTCCTTGGACCTTGAAATATATACGCTGTTATCTCCTGGACCAAAAGTTCCTAAACTATAATGATGCCCAAATTTACCGATATGCCTTACGTTGCTTGAGCTCTTGGACTTATTTAGAATATCAAAGCTGGGAAGTTTTACCAAAAACGGTTGGAGAAATCTTCCCTCAAGATAAGATGTACCTTCTCTGTTGTACCCCTCGGTTATCACTCGGGGGTCCGTTTTTAGCGTTTTAAGCTCTTCCTTCTTTGCTTTGTATGCTTTATATTCGGCTGGTTTTAATACAAATGAAGGCGCCTTTTCTTCTGGATCCAAAACAGTGGTGAGTTCTTCCTGATTCACTAGCGCCGAAACGAGAAATGACAAGCTATCATTACTCCAGGTAAAACCGACAACGCCCTTCGGGAAGTTTGTGACGCCAATAGCCTCTCCACCTTCAGCAGGCATACAATAAAGCTGCATTCCGTTTTCAGCCCTGGAGGAAAGGAAGGCTAGGTATTTACCATCAGGTGAGAATTGTGGGTTGGTATCAACTGATGCTCCCGAGGTAAACTGGATTACTCCTTCTTGACCTTTTGTTTTAAGATAAATACCTGATTTGTACCGATTTTTAGATTCATCAATAGTTTTCACGGCAAATGCCAATTTTTTTCCATCTGGTGACAGAGTTGGAAAGTTTGGAAATCTAAGTTTTACAAAATCTTCGCTCTTAATTGCCAATCGTGGTACCACCTCGTTCCAGGCGAGAATGACCATTTAATGATGTCTATTGGCTTTCTGATGCTGAAATTAAAAACAAATCCTTGCTTAACCAGGAAAAGCGGCCTGGACTGGGCGATCGTTTTGAAAAAACGGAAGGAATTTAGACCGTAACTTGCTTTTAATAGAATTCTGGATACCTAGCACCTACACAAGGTAACCAGAACGGCGTTTTTTTCATTTCTTTTTAAAGGCAAACGGCCATACAAGGAGTCAAACAACAAAACCTACGGGATTATGGTGATATCTTATCCAAAGGTACAACATCATCGGAAACTAGATACTCATACCATTGACACACATTAGACAAACTATCTTACGCCAAGTTGGCTATACCAGATCGCCAGACCGAACTTCTTATCGCAGTCAAACCTGATCTGTTTCATAGGGTAAACGTAGTCCATGATGGGGTCTACTCTAAAAACCTTGGGTGGTTTTGACTTCTTCCTGTGAATTTGGTGTTTAAATTCTCTTATTCTTATCACAATTTTTACCGCCAATCTAACATGTATTGTTTCTCCAGCCAAACTAAGCTCCATTTATCACTTACTCAATCACAACAAGTCCAAGCATATTGTAGAGGCACGAATGTACAAAAACGGAACGGAAGAAGGAAGAACGAGTATTCTGGGTGAAAGTTATATACCGCTGATAAAGGGTGAGTGCCAAGAAAAAAATCGTCATCATTTATATTCATATAAACTAATCGAGTTTTGGTACAAACATAAATACAAATCCTTTTTGGCTATATAAATCGTCTTTGATCGCTTAAATCTTCAAAAGTTGATTCTATGAATTTAGATTATCTAGTTTCTTTCTATAATGCCAAGTGAGGTTGAAACCATTTTCTAAGGAACATCGGTATAATTAAATGAATCCAGATAGGAAGTTGTGAGACGCCCACTCTTTCAAGGACTGGACCTATTCAATCTTTTGATGTTAATGCTCGCCAGTAGGAATCAACAGATCAAGACGAATCGAAATATACTAGTTGATGTTCGGAAACTCTGTTAATAATTGATACCCACGTTATATTCGGCCACTCTAACCTGTAATCGGTGGCTTGAAAGAGGGTTTCGCTGGATCATGAGCACAGTTGTTAATTTGAATTAATACCGAAGAGAATATCTAGTTTTACTTTAATATGGTGGCTCTGTATGGTCGATCACCATTAAAAGTAAACTCTTCGAAAATGAGAAATCTCAGTTTCGGGCTATCGTGAATCTACAGGCAAATCACTCAGAAGAGTGTAGCTACAATAATCTGTGAAACTTCCCTCGTTCTAAATTTATAAAAAACGATATTTCGCAAGTTAAATGGGATTCACTGTTTCAATGAACTTTTTGTTCAGGATGAGGGGTGCAGTACATATATTTGAAGCTCTGGTGTCAATATTAAACTTTATAGATCCTCTAGAAAATCTAAAGAGTATGAGAGAAGTTGCTTTCCTCCCATTATGTCGTTAAATTTTTTTTAATCAGCATTTTGACCATCAATATCATCCTATCTACAATTCCCCTCCAAGAGGAAGAATTGTTGGATTCAAATCATTTTATTGCAGATTTTTTAAGAGAAGGGAAGTTGAACATGAATAGGAAGGCCATTCAAAAAACTATACCGAAATTGACCAAGGATTCAACAAATCTTCTAAACAATACAACATCTGTCAGGCTAAAACGATCGAATTACTTTGTACCAGGATGGGCGGATACTAGGTGGGAGTTCAGAAAAAACATCACTATTCAATCTTCTAAGGTACTTGCTGATCTTGCCAATTTTCCTGTACTAGTAAATTTATATGACCCAGACTTACAGCAAGATGCTCAGGCTAGTGGAAATGATATAATGTTTTCAGATAACTCTGGAAATATCCTAGATCATGAAATTGAAAGTTATGAAAGAGTTTACAATAGGACTCATTCTCATCTGGTTGCCTGGGTAAAAATGAATCTTTCTAGCACGCAGAATACTATCGTATCCATGTATTATGGAAATCCGGCAGCAGCAGCTCAAGAAAACCCCACTGCCGTATGGGAAGAAAATTACGTCGGTGTATGGCATTTAGGGGAAAAAAGTGGGAATGCTAGAGATTCCACATCTTTCGCCACCTCTGGAAACTTGAATGGGGGAGTGACTCAAGGCAACTTGGGTCAAATTGGTTATGCATATGACTTCGATGGCAATTCAGGGACAACGGTTAGTGCAGGCGACCCAATTGACGGGCACTTAGATTTTGGGACTGGTAATTTCACAGTTAGTACGTGGATTAATATTGAATACACTGGGACATTTCAAATGCCCCTTTATAAGGGAGGAACAAGCAGTGGTAACCAAGGTTATACATTAGAAATAAATAGTGGCCAAAGCGCTGCTTTTTATGTTTGTGATGGAGATAATGACGGTACAACAGCTGATGGAGGAGCCGCAGCAGGCTGGCCAACAATCCCTTATGGTTCTTGGACCTATCTTGTTGGTGTAGCTAACAGATTGGACAATAATATTAGAATCTATAAAAATGGTTTATTCATTTCAGCTCAGAATTTTGATTTCGTGGATAGTGTTGATACTGCCAACAGTCTTGTTTTTTCTAATTCTTTCTACCCCGTTAATGGAACAATAGATGAACCCCGCGTCTCCAATGAAATACATTCACTCGAATGGATACAGACTGAATACAACAATCAAAAAGACCCCTCAACATTCTACTCAATTGGGACCGAAGAAGAATATGTAGGTGAGGGGGAGTGGGCTATTCCGATGTTAAAATTCCGTAAGAATGTAACAATCTTGGCTTCACAAGTTAGCGGGAGCGGCACTTTAGTTAATTTTCCAGTATTATTAGATCTTTATGATACCGATCTTCACAGTACGGATAAGGTTCAAGTAGATGGTGACGATATCGCGTTCGCCGATGTTTTGGGTACAAAACTTGATCATGAGATTGAGCTCTTCAATCAAACTTATACTTCAACACATGCTCGCTTGATTGCTTGGATAAAAGTACCTAATTTATCTGGAACTAGTAATACAACCATTTCAATGTATTACGGAAATGCCGCGCTGGGACCTCAGCAAAATCCAGAGGGAGTTTGGGATAGTAATTATGCAGGTGTTTGGCATCTAAGCGAAGCTAATGGGGGTAGTTTAGCTATTAAGGACTCAACCAGTAATTATAATCATGGAACAGATTACGGTACAGTTGAACTAGGAGCGTCAGGACAGATTTATGGCAGTGTCGGTTTCAACGCGTTTGAAGATTTTGTTAGCATAGCTGATAGTCCTAGTTTAGATATTACGCAAAATCTTACCATCTCTGTGTGGACAAAAGCTGATTATTTTCAATGGAGCTTACCTGTATTAGCGAAGGATGAAGCTCCTAATAGTCCTTATGCGATCTGGTATATAAATAATTCTAATCAAATCACATATAACTTAGAAGGAGTAACTACCTCTTCGGTAGATTCTGGTGTGACTGTTAATAGAGAAGTCTGGTTGTATGTCGTTTTAACCTATGATGGATCCTATGTTGAGATTTATACAAATGGAACCTCAATATATTCGGCTAGTAAACCTGGGACAATAACTCCCAACAATCAGCCTTTACAATTTGGTCGTGAACAATATTGGGGCGATACCTATAGAGGTTATATGGATGAAATTCGTATTTCCAACTTCAAAAGGTCAGCTAATTGGATTGCTACTGAATATAACAATCAGTATGATCCAAACAGCTTTTATATCATAAGAGAAGAGGAAGAATTTGGTTTTTGGTTCAGAGATGCCTCATTTGACTATAAGAAAGACATACTCGTTAATAATACAAAAGTTTTTCAGAATTTGATTGACTTTCCAGTATTGGTGGATATAACAGATAGTGCATTAAAAACTGGACGTGTTCAACCCGATGCAGACGATATTTTATTTATTAGTGCTGATGGCACCAAATTAGCTCATGAAATCGATAGTTTTACGCAGACCAGTATTGAAGGTCATCTTGTGGCGTGGGTGAATCTGCCAGAGGTATTTAATACAGAGGATACTCCATTCTCGATGTATTATGGAAATAATGAGCTTCCAAAGCAGGAAAATCCTGAACAAGTCTGGCCATCAAAGTATTTAGCAGTCCATCATATGGACGAATCGCCTGTTGTAGCCAGTAGCTCATCCATTATATTTAGACCGAACAGTATAGGTACCTATACTGAACTTACTTCTTCTCCAGCTGGAAACAACTGGGCAATGGTAGATGAGGAAAATCCTGATGAGGACTCGACTCATGTTCAATGGTCAACTTCAAGCTCATCTACACAACGAAGAATAGATTCCTATAATTTTATGGATCCGATTAACGGTCTCGGGAGAATTGATAAAGTGACGATATATGTTCGAGCTAGCGTCGATAGCATTCCTATGGGTACACCTAAAGTTAGAACTTTCATAAGATCTTATAGTACAAATTATTTTGGAACCGATACCTCTCTTACAACAGCGTATCAGAATTATTTTACTGAATACACAGAAAGTCCTTATACAGGTACGACCTGGACTTGGGAAGAACTTAACAACCTGGAAATCGGTGTCGAACTGGGGAGTAGCTATTCCATGGTTACCAAGGCTACACAGGTTTGGATTAAGATTAGCTATACTCCCGCCTCAGTATTTGATAGTACGGACAACGATGCGGATTTATCCACCGTAGGATCAATGAGCACTGCGGATATAGTAGATGCACAAATATCTAAAGGTATAGATTTTGATGGAATAGATGACGGTCTTATTAGCGTTAGTACTGTTACCACTACGAGTTTTACTATATCCGCTTGGATAAAATTGGAGGCGGTAAATCCCAGTTATCGTAGCATTGTCAGCATCGGGGAAGAAAATGGGGTCGATTTTAGGTATATGGGATTACTTGATCGTGTTTTTATCATAGATGGAGGAATCACTTATTCTTTCGGTTCAGCTTTAACGGTTGGGGAATGGTATTACGTGATGAGCTCTTATAACGGAGCTAATGTTAGAGGAATCGTTAATTCACAAAACCAGGGTTCAAATTCAACAAGCTGGGGAGAAATCTCTCGAAATTTCCTCATTGGGATTTGGGGAGACTCTGGTTTTTATTCTGATTTTTTTGACGGTGTTATTGATGAAGTTAGAATTTCCAATGTTCCACATTCTGGTGGGTGGATCATGACAGAATATCAAAATCAACTTAATCCCACTAGTTTCTATTCCATCGGTCCTGAAATTGTAATTGATAAAAATCCTCCGGTAATAAATGATTTTGGGATTGATGATCCCGGAAAAGGGGTAGGAAAATTCTGGGCTGATGTAACAGATTCAACAACGAATGTGAAAAGCGTAACAATAAAAATTAACGGCACTGAATATGGGATGAACTTTAATGGAACACATTGGACCTATCAAAAATCCGTGACTTTCTTATCTAGTTATGAATACCAAATCGTAAATGCCTCAGATTATTGGAATAATTACCTACAATCACCATCAGGTATCAAAAATCATACATTTAGCATAGATACCACCGATCCAAACGTTGATGATTGGGAATATTACCCTGACACAGGAGAATATGGTACATTTAAAACAAACGTTTCAGATACCTGGGGGGTGGTTGATACAGTCATTGTTAATGTTACAGAGGGAACCGTCCCCCAAGGGAAACGGTGGGCAGTTATGCAATCAACACCAGCAGGTTACATAAATGATACAATCATAATGGACTCAGGTTCGATTAAATTTGTGATAACAGTAAATGACACTTCAGGCAATTCCGTTACCTCTGGTGTACACCAGGGATATGTCCCTATTATTAACCATTTTCCTCTAGCGGAAAATTTAACGTTATCTCGTGATTCAGGTTCAGTTCTCCTCCCTGTTTATAGTAATAGTACTCTTTATCTGGATTATGACTTCTATGACAAAGATGGAGACAGTGAAGGGGGAACAGAAATCCGTTGGTATAAAAATGGAATTCTTCAAACCGCCTATAATGACATAAAACAAATACCAGCTTCAGCTCTGTTCAAATCAGATTCATGGAATGCTACTGTAAAACCGAAAGACGGTCAAGAATTCGGGATATTAAACGATACGGAGACAGTTACGGTCCAGAATACGGCTCCTACTGTATTTAATGCTGTCATATCTCCTGTAAATCCAGTGACAACGTCCATATTAAGCGTAAATTATAATTTTAATGATTATGACGGAGATTCAGAGAATATTGGCAATCGACAGATCTATTGGTATAAGGATGGAGTCCTTCAGGTTAATTTAAACGATTCGGCTTTTATTACATCAGGAAATACCACTAAGAATCAACAGTGGCATTACGAAATTAAGGTTAATGATGGTATCAATAATTCAAACTGGATGAGTTCGTCTAGTGTTATTATTTACAATAGTATTCCCTTAGTGAGTAATTTAGCTATCTCACCCAGCAATCCAAAAACCGATCATAATCTAATTGCTTCCTATGATTATTCTGATCCAAACGGGGACCTAGAAAGCGGAACTTACATTCGTTGGTTTAAAAATGGGATTGAACAATCTAGCTACGAAAACCAAACCACGGTTCCTTCCTCCGTGACAACTAAAGGTGAGAACTGGTACTTCACTATTCGACCTAGTGATGGTGAAGATTATGGTAATCAACAGCAATCAGCTGCAGTGACCATTATCAATACTGCACCTATTGTGGCCAATCTGAATATAACCTCCTCGGCCCCAAAAACAGGGGAGAATTTTGAGGCATTTTATGACTTTTCAGACAATGACAGTGACCTTGAGATAGGGAGCCAGATTATATGGTATAAAAACGGGATCCTTCAGGGAGTATTGAACGATACGAAGATAATAAGCTCAAGTTATTCAGCTAAAGGAGAAGAATGGCACTATAAGATAAAACCTTCTGATGGTACCGATTATGGGCAATGGTATAGCTGTTTAACTAACATTACTATTGCTAATACAGCTCCTATAGCAAGTAATCTAATTATTACGCCCAATAGTCCAAAAACTGGAGACTCATTGATAGCAAGTTACGATTTTTCAGATATAGATTCAGATAGTCAGAGCGGAAGTAGGATAATTTGGTATAAGGATGGAGTCTTACAAGGGGCCCTAAATGATTCGATAAGTGTTACCTCAAGCAGTACCAACAAAGGCGAAAAATGGCACTTCAAAGTTCGTCCTAATGACGGAGAAGACTATGGAAACTGGGTGTCTCTGGGTACAAATGTTACAATAGGTAATACTATTCCCGTTGCAAATAATCTAAATCTTTCCCCGAGTAGTCCAGTAACAGGGGAAGATCTAGTGGCAAACTATGATTATTCTGACGTAGATGGCGATCCAGAAGGTTTAACCGAAATTCGCTGGTATAAAAATGGCGTTTTGCAGTCAAACCTTAATAATTCTTTGATGATTCAATCAGGCAACACTTCTAAGGGTGAGATATGGTACTTTACCATCAAACCAAATGACGGCGGAGACTTTGGGATTCTTCAGCAATCTTCCACTGTAACGGTTGGAAACACTCCACCAACTGCAAGCAGTACGACTCTCCTTCCTGGAAATCCGAAAACAAGTGATAACCTGAATGTTAACTATGTGTATTCAGACGCTGATGCCGATACTGAAAGTGGTACGTTAATTATTTGGTACAAAGACGGAATCCTTCAAGGAGCTTTAAACAATTCAAATATCGTCGATTCAAGTTATACAACAAGGGGAGAGGAATGGCACTGCAAAGTCCGACCTTCAGATGGTACTGTTTATGGTAATTGGGTCGAAAGCATTGTAAATGCTACAATTGGTAATAGCGCTCCTATAGCGAGTAACGTCGATATATTGCCAGGAAATCCAACCACTTCCGACGGCCTCATAATTAGCTATACCTGGACTGATGCTGACATTGGCGACCTAGAAAGCGGAACTCAAATTCGCTGGTATAAAAATGGTGTTCTACAACCTGAACTGAATAATACAATGGTAATAGGATCAGGAAACACTACAAGAAGCGATGAGTGGCATTGTAGGGTCCACCCTTCAGATGGGTTAGACTACGGAAATTGGATTCCGTCATTAAACAATGTAACGATAGGAAATACAGCACCACAAGTTAATAGTGCGAAGATCAATGAATCATCCCCAGTTGCTGATAATTCTGACCTTCACGTGTCTTATGTTTATTCAGATTTTGACAATGATCCTCAAGATAATGGATCACGAGAGATAAGATGGTACAAAGATGGGATTTTGGTTACCTCGTTAAATGATAGCATGATCGTGGGGGAAGGTAATACAACAGTTGGGGACATATGGTATTTCACAATTCGGGTATCCGATGGATATGATCATAGCTCCCTACAAACGTCTCCATCGGTCAGCATTCAATCGATCCCAAACCAGATTCCAGTAGCAAGTAATTTAAATTTCACTAACTCCAATCCTACTACATCAGATTACTTATATATTAACTACACTTATTCTGATGGCGATGGTGATCCTGAATCTGGCTCAATGTACTATTGGTATCGAAATGGGATCCATTTAAGTCAGTATGATGGCCTCAGAAATCTTTCTGCATCATCAACGTTAAAAGGTGAACAATGGCATGTCAAAGTTCAACCTCGTGACGGAAAGGACTTCGGAACCGTGATAGGTGTCTCTGTTAATGTAACGATAGGAAATACCCCTCCAAGCGCAGCTGGTTTGGAAATCACTCCTCTAAATGCATTAACAGGAAACGATCTTCTCGCAAGCTATATTTTTAGTGACACTGATTCTGATATTGAGACTGGATCGGAAATCATTTGGTATTTGGATGGAGTTCTTCAAGGTGCCCTAAATGGTTCCAGTACTATTAAAGCTGGGAATACGACCAAAGGAGACGTATGGCATTTTAAAGTCCACCCCAAGGATGGAACTGATTTTGGTAACTGGGTAAGCTGCCCAGTGAACGTTACAATAGGAAATACACAACCCAGTACAAATAACTTGGCCGTTACACCCAATAACGCAAAAACTGGGGACAATCTTATTGCATCTTATGATTATTTTGATGTAGATGGGGACCTAGAAAGTGGATCTTACATACGTTGGTTTAGAAATGGTCTTGAAGAAGCCGCTTTTGAAAATCAAACCATGGTGCCAGGTATTAACACTAGCAAGGGTCAAACATGGTACTTTATTTTAATCCCTAAAGATGGAAGTAATTACGGGCCAGAGCGTACATCCGCAGCGGTCACTATTCTGAATTCAGCTCCTTCAGCTAATAATTTGGCGATAAGCCCTTTTAATCCACAAACAACTGAACCGTTGACCGCAACATATGATTGGCTAGACCCTGATAATGCCACTGATTCAAATAGTGGTTCATTAATAATTTGGTATAAAAATGGTGTTTTACAGGGTGCTCTGAATAATTCGATGACCGTGGATTCCGGGTATACGTCTAAGGGAGATATCTGGCATTTCAAGGTTCTACCTAAAGACGGTGTTGAATTCGGGAACTGGGCAAGTTGCTTATCGAATATAACAGTCATGAATAGCGCTCCTGTTATATCTGATATTTCTATTACTCCTACTGATCCCAAAACTGCTAACGATCTCTCTGTCGTCTACACATATACAGATGTTAATTCAGATCCAGAAAGCGGATCTGATATCATTTGGTACAAAGATGGGGTACTGCAGGGTATACTCAATAATTCTCAAATTGTACAGGCAGGAAACACTACCAAAGGAGAAGTATGGCATGTCAAGATTCGCCCATCCGATGGTGCTGACTTTGGTAATTGGGTAGATTCTCTTAGTAATATAACTATTCTGAATACAAAGCCGAGTGTTAATAATCTAGTGATTTCTCCAAGTACCCCGAAAACTACAGACAATTTAATGTTAAATTATGATTATTCTGACTTAGATACTGATTTGGAGGGGATGTCGTATATTCGCTGGTATAAAAACGACATCGAGCAAATCAGCCTTAGAAACCAAACCACAGTTTTTAGCTCCGAAATTGCGAAAGGACAAAGCTGGTACGTAACGATACTTCCTCACGATGGAACTGAATATGGTATCCTCAAAATCTCATTGTCTACCACAATTGGGAATACTGGACCAAGTGCGAATAGTCTCGTTTTCTCCCCTACAATTCCAAAGGGCGGGAATATTCTTTCAGTCACATATTCTTACTCTGATGCGGATTCTGATTTGGAATCTGGAACAATTATAAGATGGTACCGTAATAATGTTTTTCTTCCGTCCTACAATGACAAGATGGTAATTGACAGCGGCTTAATTGTCAAAGGTGATCTTTGGAATGTGTCAATTAGGGTGGCAGACGGAACTGAATTTGGGAATTGGTTGAATGCAAGTGTCTCCATTACTAATTCAGCGCCTTCAGTCGTTTCCTTTACTCCTGAGATCTACGTTCCACCCACGGGGATTTTCACAACAAATACGTTGTTGGCAATGTGGGATGATTGGGATCCAGATGGCGACAATATAACGGACTATATAATTATCTGGTACCAGAACTTGAATCCTGTTCCCCAATTAGAGAATTTAACTCAAATTTCTTCAAACTTTACAACCAAAAATGACAACTGGCGCTTTTACGTTAATGTTTTCGACGGTGAAGATTGGTCTGATCCCCTTGGTAATCCAATTTTATGGAAATATGGAACGACAACTATCGCTAATTCAGAACCATTTGCAGATAATATAACGCTTACTGGCGGATCAACAACCACTGATGATGTTTTTCTATCCTACGATTTCTTTGACGCAGATGGCGATCCAGAAAACTCGAAAATAGAATGGAAAATCGTTCATCAAGGTTCGGTTAAAACAATTGAAGGCATAACAACACTGTCGAACGTAGAATTTACTGCAGGGGATTTAATTTGGGTAGTGATCACTCCGGATGACAATGATGGAGGAATGTTGACAGGACAACCTGTGGATTCTTCGACGTTATCTGGTTCAAATGTAATCAAGCTGATAGGTAATACCGCACCCGAAATCAACACTACTCAAGGCTTGCCCTCTATTTTAGCGGACCATCCATATGGGACGAATGTTTTCACTGGAATCTATCCTATTTATCTTAATTATTCCTCTCTCGTCGTTGATATAGATTCTGGTGAGTCTGATTTCAGTTTTGATGTTGATTTCCAGCTTAATCCTGCTGTTCAATACGCAGCGGTAACAGAAAACATTGGAGCTCAATATCGGTGGTATAAATTCAATGGTACATCTAGTAGATGGGAATTGCAGATTGAGCTAACAAGTTCAGTTGTTAACGGATATTATCTTAACAAAGGTGAAAGGTGGATGGCTAGTATCCGTCCAAGAGACAATTATGGATTTTTTGGATCATGGGTAAATACTTCCTCTATCATAATCGGGAATAGTTATCCTGAAGTCCATGGTTTTACCTGGTTAACTCCAAAACCCACCACCAGCGATGATCTTCAATTCTTGTTCGATTACTTTGACTGGGATGGAGACCCACTAGATATGACGCGAACTATCTTTCTTTGGTTGAAGAACGGGCAGATCATCAGTGGGACTGAAAATACCTCTATTCTTTCTTCCCAGTATTTCGTTAAAGGTGATGAAATCATTGTTATCATTCGTCCTTATGATGGCACAAATTGGGCAACCGGGAATTTTACAAGTACTTCCATCTTTATTGTCAATTCGAAACCAGAAATCACAGATATTAAGCTATTCCCTGCAGTAATTGATGGTGCTAACGTACTCTACTTGAACTGGAGTTATTTTGACGTTGATAATGATCCTGAAGATTCGTCACACAAAATCAACTGGTTTAGGAATGGAGAAAATCAGTCCATTTGGGCCAATTCTGTTATGATACCAAGCGGTTATCTAAGTAATGATGATCTATGGCAAGCGCAGTTATGGGTATACGATGGTTCAAATTATAGTATAGTGGCGCAAATTCAAATTCCTGTAAAAGTTTTAAGTGCACAATTCAGTTTTGATACACAAACAAGCCTAGTAGATCCAGATATTAGAGTGAATGAGTTTTTGGTGGAAGATGAGAATATAACAGTTTCATTTTATTTTTCAGAAGGAAATGATGCCCAGGATTCTAGAATTCAATGGTTTAAACTGATCAATGGATCGTGGATCGAGCAAGCATCTTATGAGAACCGAACAATCATCTGTGCAAATGATACCGTAGCGGGGGATCAATGGTACTTTACAGTGACACCCTATGATAGATACACTGGATTTATTTGGTTCCAGGTAACCTCAAATATCATTTCCATTGAAAGCCGACCAAAAATGCTGAATCAGGCAGAGGAAATTCTTGTTCCACTGAACGACACGGAAGGCCATTATCAGTTCAATATTTTGACGTTTGATCAGCTAAATGACGTAATTGCGGTAGAATTATTGTTCAATGATTCATTGGTTGAAATTGCTGATAAGAGCAGTTTCAATAAGGATTTATGGATTGCAGTGCTGGAAATCTCCCCTGATCAGCTGAGCATGTCTCTAAATAAAGACCTCAATGTTAGGATAAAAATCATCTCTTCTGTCAATTATTTTGGCAACCAATTTGAAATTTATTCACTTTACCATTTTAATTTCACCGTTAGAGACGAAGTTGCGCCCCGGGTAATTGATCCATACTGGGTTTTTGATGACAACCAAAATCCTACTAATTTGACATTTATTACTGGTATTCTGGAATATGGATCTAATATTTCAGAAGTTCTTCTTTATTACTACTTCAAACCAGTTAATGCTTCAGGAAATGGTGGAAACGGAGCAAGTATGTATCAAAACGGCGATTATAGCTATAGAATGGTTGAGATGGCTTATCATAACACTTCAATTGATGGGATACCAACTTATCAAGTGGTTGTACCTTTTGATCACAATGGAACAAGTAGGGAAATCATCTACTATATTGTAACAACCGATAGCACTGGTAACAGTATTGTTGCATTTGATGTTCTACGGGATGATCCCAACAGCATTCAAGCAACTGCATTCACCTATAATCCACCAGGTGTGGCTCTGCCTATTGTTATAGTTGTAATCCTCGTTACAGTTATTGCAGCGATATTTGGTTCGCTCGTGTATGTCAAATTCATTAGGAAACCTGAATTGGTCGGTCTTGACAAAGAATTGGTGATGAGTACACTCTCAGAAGTCAATGACAGAGAAATAGGCAATTCTCTGGATGAGCATACCATCGGAGTGGTAATTTCCTTCTTCGATCAGCGCCATGGTCCTATCCCCATCATCGTGGAACCTGAAATCTTGAGAGACAATTTTGCTAAACTTGTGGATCTATCTGATCGATCTTTCAGTGGCACTGGTTTCTGTGATACCTTTAATACAGAGATTACTTCAAGTTACGACTTTGTATTAGCTCATGGAACAAGAGCCAAAGTCATGTCATTTGGTTACGCATTAGAACGACCTGGAGCAAGAGGTGGCAAGGAAGATCTCACGGCGAATATTCTGATACATCAAGAGTTTTTTCCGCTAGTAAACCAATTTCTGATAAAGATTCAGCAACAGGTAAAAATCTTACATAAACTCATGAATGAGGATACAGATAAAACAAAGGTGATAAATAAAGTTAGAAAGCTTCGAAGCTACGTATCACAGATCATAATATCCTATGAAAAGATCTATGGGGATGCCGCAGAGTTTGTCGAAGAAGAATTATGATTTCGGTTAGGTTTATTAGTTTAATCCGTGCTCATCCTGTTTCACAAGAAACGCCTTTTTTATTTTCCAATACAGAATAGTCCAAGGATATCTATGCTGCCTTTTTAAAAAGATACAGACAGAAAATCTAAATTTTTGTTGAATGAAGTATTCTTTGGTTTTGTGAAGTGAAACCACGATTATACGAATCGATTCATACACTTACGTGGTTATTGTGACTTATTATGGAAAAAAGACAGCATTATCAAAGATTAGAACATATGTATCATGAACACCCGTTAAACAGGGTATTTAAGGCGAAGCTCACAGTCCAAGAGCGTCAGACCGAGCTTGTGATACCGGTAAGCCCTACATTGTTTCACGCGGCAAATGCAGTCCATGGCGCGGTCTATTTTAAAGCATTAGATGACGCTGCTTTCTTTGCTGCGAACTCTATTGTATTTGACGTATTTGTTCTCACAACAACCTTTACTATTTATCTTACGCGTCCCGTTTCATCAGGAGAATTACGCTCAGTCGGTCGACTGGTCAATCAAAATAAGTCTCAGTTCGTTGCAGAGGCAATTCTTTACAATGATGGAAAGGAAGTGGGAAGAGGGAGTGGTATTTATGTTAGGTCAAAATTGTTGCTTAGTGAAGTTCCGAGCTATTCGCTTTAGTAAAAATCAGAACCTTAATACCTGAGGGGAAATTCCTTAAGGTATTTTAATCTAGATAGTCTCTTTCCCAATTTCTTGAGAGAGATACAGCTGTACCTCTTCGTAGCTTTTCAAAGGAAGAGAACAGGTTAGATCCCTGCAAATAAATGCTGTTCCAACAAATAACTCGGATTCAACTCCTTTATCCACCCGCGCACCAACTAGGGGTAACTGACGAAGATCTGGCAACGTTTGCTGGGTAATCTTCAAGAAAACGGCAGGTGGCAGGTATTTTGAGTGTAAATATTTTGCCGGAGATGTGGAAGAGATAGTTCCCCCGTTAAAAAACAAGGTAATCTCCAGTGGTTTGTAACGATAGCTATCCAGTGCCAACAGCGCATCTCCATTGAGATAACCATGATCTTCTGCCCAACCGATAAGAACTTCGACCTGAGCTTCAGCCTGTTCCAAAAACTGAGTTTTCCCCGTTATGTGGTAGAATTTTAGTAGATTTTCAAGCGCAACTGCATTGGCGCTTGGTACAGCAAAAGATATTACTGGCTTTTCCCGTGGCCCAACTAGGTCTGAACCGCGTCTGCTAAAAAAATATCCGAAAGAACTTTTATCCCAAAAATTTGCATTTAGAATATTCTGTAAGTCATTGGCTACTTGGAAGAACGAAAATTCCCCAGAAACTGAAAAAATCTCGAGGAGTGCACGAATTAACAAAACATAGTCTTCCGCGAATGCTTCAGTCTTGGCCAAACCATCTCGATAGGATCGAAAAAGGAATCCAGTGTTTTGATCCCTAAGGTTCGACAGAATGAATTTGGATGCTTTTATGGCGCTATCAAGATATGCCTGGTTCGTAAGTACATAAGAGGCCTTTGCTAGGCCATGGATTACAAGGGCATTCCAGGCAAGAATAATGTTGTCATTAAGAAAAGGTCTTTCCCTCTTGTTACGGTATGAAAGAAGCTCGGTCTTCATTTTTTGGATTTCGAGTTCTAAATCCGGATCTTTCAAGGCCTGTTTGAGCTGCGGTGTGGCCTGTAAGACTGACAATCCGTGCTCAAAATTACCTCCTTTTTTAACACCGTAATATTTGCAAAACCTGTTTCCCTTTTCTTCCCCGAGAACCGTCTTAATTTCTGTTTCAGTCCATACATAAAATCTTCCCTCCTCGCCCTCGGAATCAGCATCCTCAGATGAGTAGAATGCTCCTTCAGGATGTTGCATATCACGGAACAAATACTCTATAACCTCTTCAACAACCTGCGCGTATTTCGGATTACCTGTGGCTTGGTAACCTTCAAGATATAAGTTAATTAATTGCCCGTTATCATACAACATTTTTTCAAAGTGAGGGATCAACCACTTCCGATCCACGCTATAACGGTGGAATCCGTAACCCAAATGGTCGTAAATACCCCCTTCAGCCATTTTATCTAGGCTGAGGGTAACGGCAGACATAATCTCTTGATTGTCTTTCCGCCATGGAGATGCTGAGAGAAGTAAAAACCGTAGGTCGCCAACCTGGGGAAACTTTGGCTGGGTTCCAAAGCCTCCAAACAGGGAATCAGAGTTGTCCATCAACTTGCTTACAAATCTATCCAAGATTCCGTCAATTTTTCCCTGAGTCAAATGCTGCGGCGTGATTTCGAACTGATGACGCATCGCTCCATGTACTTTCATAACTAGTTCAGTTACCTTGTCACGGTTTTCTTCGTATTCTTTAGCTACATATTGAAGCACTTTACGAAAACTTGGCCGTCCGTACGACGATCTCCTGGGAAAATACGTGCCCCCAGTAAATGGTTCTCCATTTGGGGTCGCGAAAACGGTTAATGGCCATCCTCCACCTGTCCCCAACAGAGCCAGTGCTTTCTGATAGTATGAATCCAGATCCGGACGTTCCTCGCGATCGATTTTAACGTTAACAAAGTGTCTATTCATCAAATCCGCCGTTTCCGGGTCATTGAATGATTCCTCCTCCATTACATGGCACCAGTGGCATGCGGCGTATCCGATCGAGATTAAAAGCGGTTTTTTTAGCTCCTTAGCTTTAACAATTCCTTGGTCCCACGCGTGCCAATTCACCGGATTATTCTTATGTTGAAGAAGATATGGACTGGTTTCATTCGCAAGATTGTTCTCAAATTGCTCCTCAGACATTCAAGTTAGCCTCTGGGCAAGCTCTATCATAGTTAAAGTGATAAAAAAGACTCTTCAGATGTCGAAAAATACGAACTTAGAAGCCCAAAAGAAAAAATCGAGTAATCCTGGCATCGAAACGATTCTTTAAAGCTGAATTTTGACCCGCAAATCCTCAATAGCCCGGAAGAAGAACCAATGACTGAAGAGAATCCTGTGGAAGTGGTCGCGATCGGCCCCCATCCGGATGATACAGAATTAGGGGTCGGGGGAACATTAGCTAAATTGGCTGATAGCGGAATTAGAACAGGGATTATTGACTTGACAAACGCAGAACCTACCCCATTAAATGAAAAATACCGAAGTCCTGACGATTTCGATCCAGATTATGCGGAAAAGCGTTTGGCCGAAGCACAAAAGGCGGCTCGAATTCTTGGGGTGGAAAGAATAAGTTTAGATCTTCCAAATAGGAGGTTATTTGACAATTTTGAGGCTCGCTGTCAATTGGCAACGATTTTTAGACGGTGGCGCCCTAAAGTTGTCATCGTGATGTTTGGAAAAACTTTGATGGCCTCACCCGATCATTATCAGGCCCAACTCATTACTGAAGCGGCGATATTTTATTCTCGGCTCACAAAATGGGATAAATATTTTGATAACCTTCCTGTTCACCGAATAAATACTTTACTGTACTTTCCTGTACGTTTCATTGATTTAAATCCGAATGGCTATACCTCGTTTTTAAGCGATATCACAGATTATGCGGAAAGGAAAAAAGAGGCAATTTTAGCCTACAAATCCCAATTTGAGGATCAGGGACACACCCATTTCCCAGAACTTCTATTACGATGGAACCGAACTTTAGGTTCAAGAATTGGTGTGAAGTATGCTGAACATCTAGTTTCTCCAACTCCACTTAGTTTTGATACCTTTGATTTCTTCCTAGGAAGAGACACAACCGCTCGATAAGGTGACGAATATACACAGCATAGGGGATGAGAATTTTGGCAGGATTTTCAACGCAAAAAAGTTTAGAAGAAAAAACAACCTAGATCAAACTTAAATACGAGCCACGAAACTGTCTGACAGAACCAAAATCTGCTTTTAAGAAGTAAAAGTGACGAATGGAACAGTTTAGAACCTCTTTTCGCTAAAGAGCGTTGATGTTTGAAATCGTTTGCTTGTTTTGCTTTCTTTTTGTTGTGATTAGGGTTTTATTCGTTCAGAAAAAGAAGTGTACTTAATGTCAAACTATAAATCAGAAGAAACACATGACGTCAAAATTGCCAACGTCAAGCCCCTGGAAAAACGCTTAAATGTCGTTTTTCAGGTGACCAGCAAAAATCAAGAGCGAGAGATCAATAAACGAACAGGTGAGACTCACAGAGTGTGTGATTTCACGGTTGCGGATGAGACAGGAATAATTACTCTAACTCTTTGGAATGAAGATATTGACGCTTTAGAAGAAGAAAATGTCTATAAATTATCAAATGGGTTTGCTAATGTCTTTCAAAATTCGCTACGTTTATCTAAAGGAAAATACGGCAGTATAAATACAGATTCGACAGTTTTTGAGAATATCGACACTGAGAATGATCGATCTGCCGCTCACGTTGAAGATCCGAGGAGACAATCCTTCGGAAATAGGAGAGGAAGTTACGGGTCGCAGCAATCATATGGATCATACGGAAGCAACCGTTCATCGGGAAACTATGATAATCAGAGTTCCAATAGACGGTCTCGCTGGTAAGAGAGATAAACAGGATCAAATCTGGTTTGAGAATTAATTTCGGTGCGAATTAAAAACCGAAATTCCCCCTCTTCATTACTTTTTAATTTTGGATTACAATTCAAATCCAAATACTTTTTTTTATTTCCTAGTCGAAATCCCAGATACTCCTACCCTTGTTAAACAGTTCCACATGTCCACATCGCTTACAGGTCAGAATAGCCACCTTAAACGATGTAAAACCCCATTTACTATCTAGACGACCGCTATCTTTAGCAAAATCTTGATGTCCGCACAAACTGCAATGCAAAACTAGTTCCTCTCCAGTTGGCTGGTGTCCAAAACCTATTGAGGTTTGGGGAGGCTTCACCGGCTGGGATATAGGATTATCTTGCAGGCCATTTCCACAGCTCTTGCAAAATTTGGCAGATGCTGTGTTTTCTGTTCCACATTTCTCACAAAAGACCATTTTTTTCGCCTAGCTATTTAGTCGTGTGATGAACGTCAAGGGTGTTTAAAAATTGCACGAAGTCGGAATTGAAGAACTTTCTGGTAACCAACAGATTAGCAAAAGCAGTCACTGGATTCGGATAAGGGAGAGAAGAATCGAGAAATAGAGCCTAATTCGTTCTATTTCGAGTTCCGAACGTGATTGGATAATTACTATTATCGATACTCCCAATTCAAAACCAGGAGTCGAAACAGCTGGTGTAATGGTCGTCATGATCAGGGTAGGCAAATCACTATTCGAAACTGGCCATAAATAATACGAATTTCACCTAATGTTTTATTTGCCCGTGATGCACTGATTACAGAATCATCATATCCATCATTATTAATATCACACGCTCTGCTTTCAGAAAATCTGGCATATTCGGTATATCTGGCATCCGAAGTCCCGATGAATGAAGCACTCGCATAAACGGAGACGCTTAGGACAGTAGAGGTTCCAGACCATTCGGCCATAACTAGCTAGTTCTTTGATTCTCTAATAATAACCCGAGTATTTCTATAACCCATCGGATTTTTTTCTCAAAATCGTGATTCAAATTGCTAGAAGTTCTATAAGCATACCCCAGATTAGTAATGTAACCGTGAGCCCCAAAAAACCATACAAAACTTTGAAAAGGCCGTTCAAATACAGCCACTGAATCCTATCAAGGATTTTGGAGCTATTTTGTGCAATACTAACTAAACGGACAAGATGGGTGTCCTCAGCTTCCGTAAATTCATTGAATGCGGATCTATCATGGTTGATCCGAGTGAACCGAAGTCTAGCGGAACCAATTCCCAACTGAATTCCTAAGGCAAGTGCAACCATGACAAGTAGAATTATCACATTAAGTCCTGATATGGTTCTAGTCATTCGGATCTTTCCATTAAGAAATAGCATAAGAGAAAGAAACGTTAGGATGGACGCAGAAGTAGCAATTGAATTTAAGGGAATAGAGGCCGCAGCCAAATATTCAATAATTGGGTTATAGTTATCCAAGAGATGACAAAGGTTTTTTCGTAGCTCTTCTGGATCATGGCGATATTTTCTGGGTTCTGCTCTATTGCTGGCAGTGAACTCTTCTACGTCCATATCGCAGATCTACCTATTCAAATACCTTTTCTTCAACATATTCGGCACCTACTGCATCGTTTTCAATGTCACGAGAACCTCTAGCTGCCAATCTTTCAATTTCCTTGTAGTATTCATGCTGTATGAGGAGATTCATAATCTCATTGGTGCCTGTCCAAATCGATGTCAAACGGATGTCTCTCAATAGGCGCTCTATAGGGAACACATTCGTATATCCTATCCCGCCCATTATTTGCAAAGCGTTGTTGATAACCTCCCAGGCAATATCTGTGGCAAATTTCTTACTTTCTGAAACCATTCGACGAATTTTACTGCCAGTCTTACCATTGTTCATGTCAATGTGACGACTAGTTGCATATAATAGGCCTCGTGCCGCATCTAACTGCGTAATTGCATTGGCGACTTTGAAAGAAACCCCTTGGAACTGCTTAATCTTTTGTCCGAAGGCCTTTCTTCGCGTGCTGTATTTGGCTGCCACTTCAATCCCTGCACGTGCACTTCCAATGGCGCCAGCAGCGGATGTCATTCTCTCCGGAATCATCATCTGATTGAATATCGCTCCACCTGCATCTACTTTTCCTATCAGATTCTCTTCAGGAACTTCCGCATTATCGAATAATAGCCGACCAGTTCCACCGCCTCGGGATCCCATTAGTCCATAAACGTGCTTGACGTGTATCTTATCCGTTCTATCTACAATGAAACAACCTAGAGACTGACGTGGATCAGATGCATCTGGGTTGGTCTTCGCATAGACCAAAAAGACGTCAGCACCTTCAGAACCAACCACAAATCGTTTTTGCCCGCTTAAAAGGAAGATATCACCCTCCTTTACGGCAGTACAGGTTGCTCCGAAAAAGTCCGATCCCCCCCGAGGTTCGGTAAGGGCTTCGGCACAAAATAGTTTTCCCTCAACGATGGGCTTGAGATACTTTTCTTTCTGTTCTCTTGTACCAAATCGTTCCAGAGCTTCTCCTACAATACTGGGTAATGAATACAAGCATCCAAGGGCGGCTCCGAGCACCCCGATCTCCTCAATTGCCGTAACTTCGGCCACCCATCCAAGATTCTTTCCGCCATATTCCTGGGGAAATCTTAAACCAAGGAGACCTTGGTTTCCTAACCGTTCTACATACTCTCGGGGATATTGGATCTCTTCTTGATCCATTTTCCGAAGCCAGCTAGAAGGTATGGTTTTCACAAATTCCCGAACCTTATATTTGACTTCCTTTTCTTCTTGATTCAATAAAACGTCAAACAAGTTAAAAACCTCCTATGGGAAAATAATAATGGAATTCCAATGTTAAATCTTCAACTATTAATAACAGGATGATTTTTCAATATCTTGGAAGCACATCCGTAACCTGCGGAGATAGCACCTGAAAATCCTCCCGATCCAACCCAAACTGATGCAAAATAGAGGTTCATAAAGGGAGAACTTCTAAGGCCTCGAATTTTAGGACCCGATTGAGCAGGGGTTTGCGCGAATCCATACACACTGCCTTGAGGATTCATAGTATACTTTACAATGGTGCGGGGGGTTGCAAATTCACGTACTGTCACAAGATCCTTAATCCCGGGATAAACTTGATCTAGACGATCAAGAAGGATTTCTTCTGTTTGTCTTTTTTTCTGGTCATACGCCGCCTCTCCTTGTCCAATCGTTTTTTGCCAATGATCCAGATAATCAATGCCGCAGATCACGCCGGCATATTTCCCTTCCTCGTTCAAACCAGTATCAAAGGATTGATAGTCCACAAAAACGAACCCTTTTTTCTCGTAATCTTCGGATTTTTCAAATCTTATGAAATCCTTCAACTTTTTTAATTCTGGGGAGAAAACAAAGGTCGAATAGTGTTGACAACCCACGGTGGATGGAGGATCACTGAATCCGAGGTAAAATGAAAACAACGAACACGGGAGTTCCATAGAATTAACTGTGTTACCGAACTCGGTATCTTTAAGACTAGGAATTAGGGTATTTACCAGTTGCGGGAGTGATGCGTTTGAGATCACGACATCAGCGTAAGCAGTTTGAAGTTGAACCCGTTCGTCCCTATCTTCGGATGCCACTTTTCCAGTCTTTTCGTTTTTCTTTTTTGGTTTCCTCTTTTGGTAAACGACTCCCGTCACCCTGTCTCCTTCTGCGAGAATTTCTTTTGCCAAATGGCGTCGGAGGACGGTTCCCCCGTTTTTCTCGATTACCTCTGCCAAATAGTTTGATAATAGCTGTGATCCGCCTCTTACGAAATGGCCACCCCCAGTGAAAAATGATCGCTGGGCTGATGTAAAAAAGATGAGACTCAAATTGTAAGGGTCATCACCATAATATCCAAGATTTCCAATCAATGCGAACTTGAGATCTTCATTATCGGTGAGACTATCTAGATAACCCCCGATGGTTTGATGAGCCAACGGGGCGAGTTCAAGTAGATTCTGAGAACGCAAAAACCTTGGAATTCTCTCCAAATCCACAAAAAAGGTATCAATAGCATCGATATCCTTTGGAAATGCAATTGATAAAGCAGCTCTCGCCTCATCAACTCCATGGGGGATAACCACATCAAATCGGCCATTGGTTATCCTGTAAAATTCAGGAACACGCAAAAACTGGACATGATCATATACCCCAAGGTCGTTGAATATCAACTGCTTTGGATTATCAGGATTATCTAAACCATCCATTTCGTGGAGGCCTATTTCGAAGGTAATGCCTTCTCTTTTAAACCAAGTGGCACACCCACCCATTTTCGAATGTTGTTCTATAACTAGGGTCTTTTTACCCTCTTTAGCCAATTTAGCACCAGCAGTTAATCCCCCCAGGCCCGCGCCAACAATTACAACATCGAACTGGTCATCGGAAATTGTCATAATAATCCGCAGAGTTCCTCCATGGAAGCTTAATAAGACTAACGACAGTCAAAGATAGTTAAACAGGTATATCACCAGAGTGCTTAGCTTTCTCCTATTTTGGATTCGAGGAAATAATGAATTTCCACTCCATAAGGCACTCTCTGACATCTCCATTTCGAATCGATCCTAATACCCTATTCTTTTTCGAACCTAAAACCCTTCTATTCTTGAACAACCTGAATTACGATTTGTCCCTTTTTATTCCCTTCCTCAACGTACCTGTGTGCCTCCGCCGTTTGCTTAAATGGAAAACGTTTATCTATAATCGCTTTGATTTTGCCCGCCTCAATTAGTTCTTTTGCTTCTCGTAGATCTTCTCCTTTTTCTGGTAATATGACACAATTCACTTTCTTACTCCCGAATAACTTAGTTCGTATCATTTGTCCGACTGATCGCATCTTGAAACTGGTTAAGACATAGCGGCCGTTCTTTTTTAGAGCATGTTTGACTTTGGAATAAGGAGTACGACCTAAGCCACCAAAAACAATGTCATACTTCTCCCCACTCTCTGTGAAATCGGTGGTGGTATAGTCAATTACCTTATCGGCGCCTAATGATTTCACAAAATCTAATCTTGGGGTACCACATACCCCAGTGACTTCCGCGCCATAATGAGATTTCGCCAGCTGTAGTGTGGCTCCACCTATTGTTCCAGAAGCGCCATTAATCAATATTTTTTGTCCTGGTTGAATATTTATTTTTTTAAGCAATGCCACTGCCATTATCGATCCATAAGGGACGACCGCTGCCTCCTCAAAGGTCATATTGGACGGTTTCAGGGAGAGGATTCCATCTTCTGGAACCACCTTGTACTCGGCATAAGCTCCCATCTGTTGGCTTGCGCAGCCAAAAACTTCGTCACCTTCCTTAAACAGCGTAACATCTTTACCTACGGATTCAACAACACCAGAAAACTCATTTCCCAAGATTTTTCTGCGAGGTTTTCTGATTCCAAATGCAAACTTCCCGATAAACCAGAAAAGCAAAGGCATCGCGAACTTGCCAGGAGAAACGTTTCTGAAATTCCGGGCTACTAGATCTCCATAATTTACAGTTGTGGCATAAATTCGTATTAACACTTCATCGTCTTTCGGAGTCGGTTTGTCGACCTTTGATAATTTCAGAACCTCTGGAGGGCCATATTCGGTATAAATGATTGCATTCATTTTTTCTTTTCTTTCTAGATTGCTCATGATAGATCACCTATCTCAGGTATTAAGATCAGCCGAGATTGCTTCCTTTTTGAGGCGGGACATGGCTTTACGAACATAGACTCGCTGAAATCCAGCAAAAACTGCAAACACCAGATGTGCGATGAAGGCCAGAATCAGGATTATCAAGGCAATTTCGTTGGAGATCCACTGTAACAAAATTCTGAGGATATCGGGTGACGCCTCTGCAAAATTAATAAAGTCAAAGGGAAAGATAAAAATTAGCCATACAGAGCCTACAGTGGCAAATGCAAGTCCTCCAAAAGAATCCAAATCGCGCGAAGCATGTTTCTGACCAATCAGAATCAATGCAGATGTTACAATCCAGTAGAGTAATATTCCGTAAAGGAACACGGCCTCTAATATATCAAATTTTATGGTGAAAAATCCCGTTGACATCGCCTGATGCAGATAGAAATACAGCATAAGTGGTAAACAAATTGCAATTATAACAACGGAAGCGGCAATGTCATCTCTTGGGATATCATCTCCCACATCTTCCTCTACTATTTTAAAGAACCAGGATTTAAGCCTTTCAACTTTCGTAAAAATCCCTACGATTCGTGCGGTTTGTTGCTCTGAGCTCATATGGGATCTCCTCGGTGTCCTATTGATAAACCAGGAATCACTTCTCACAACATCTGGCAGAGACACATGTGAAAATCAACAAAAATGCGAAATTCGTAGAACGTGAACCTTCTATAAAAATCGGTCGGTTCAATTGAGAATGGCGATATTTCGATCTGTAATGAGGTAATAGAACTGTGATTCAATTTTCAATAAACCTTAAATCGCTCTTGAATACAACATCTATCCTTATTAAAGTATAAATCTAAACGTCGAACTTCAGATTATAATTCCAAAATCCTCAGGCCTTCTTCGAATTAGCCAGAGAAATGACTACGTTACCTACTTTATGTCCAGTTTCTACATACCGATGAGCTTCAGCAGTTTGCTCCAACGGATAAGCGCGATCTATGACTGCTTTAATCGTCCCTGCTTCCATTAACCTTGTGATTTTGCTTAGAAGGTTAGGAAATTCGTCTGCTGTCCCACCTACTACTTTCTTGCTACTTCTCATTGAGACCCAGCGTCCTCTAATCGTTGTTGTCAACCGCGGGTTGCTCATAAGATACACTCCGCCAGGTTTCACAGAATTTATGGTGCTAGAAAGTGAGCCCTTCCCAATTACGTCAAACACAATATCAAATGCTTCACCCCGTTTGGTGTAATCTTCCTGAGTGTAATCAATGACATAATCTGCTCCAATAGAACCTAGCATCTCCAATTTCTTCGTACTATCAATGGCCGTCACTTCAGCACCGTATGATCTAGCTAATTGGACCGCGACAGTGCCTATGCTTCCACCCGCACCGATGATCAAAATTTTCTGTCCTGGTTGGACATTTGCTTTTCTCAGAAAATGTAATGCATTTAATCCCCCCGTAACAACGGCAGCAGCTTCCTCATGGGTTATATTGGTCGGTTTTAATGCCAGTACCCCGTCGCTGTTATCCGCAGGCAAAGCAATATATTCTGCATAAGCCCCAAATTTGAAACCCGTTGTTCCAAAAACATAATCACCTTTTTTGAAACGGGTTACATCGCTTCCAACAGCCTCGATTTCTCCAGAAAGATCCTGGCCAAGTATTGTTCTTCTTTTTGGTTTTCTAATTCCAACAAATACACGCATCAAGTACCGAATGGAAAGCGGAAGTTTTAGATCTCGCATTTCACAGTCCCCCATGGTTACAGCTGCCGCATGTACCTTTATCAGGATTTCATTATCCTTGGGGGTGGGTTTCTCTACCTCTCTTAACACCAGAACCTCAGGAGACCCGTATTTTGTCCACACAATCGCTTTCACAGATATTCCTCTAGAGAACGGTTGAACCAATGATTTTCCTCCTAACTAAAAAATTATATGATCTCCCAACTGGCTTAGCTATTACCTTCTACCCAAAAACTAGGGATTTAATGACCACTGGGAAAACCTTATTTTCCACCACAGGTTGGCCTATGTCGATAAAATCTCCTTCTTTTAATGAAATCTCGTCGATTGACAATATATCGGTCTGGATTTGCGTTTCTCGGGAGAGGACATTGCCGACTGAATTCCCCACATCGGTATCAAATATCAGGATCATGGGCATCTTGTGTTTGATCGTGCGCGGTAATGCCTTAACGAGTCCAAACGAGAAAACCTTAAGTCTGTCATAAACTGTACGGACTGGGTCGTGAAAAGCTAAAGCCAGTGGTTCCTCCCCTTCCGAAATATCCAATCGAGTTAAAGCCTTTTGAATCTGATCAGCAATGTATTTTTCCGAGAGTTTGGTTCGATCAATACGAGGAATTACAATGGGAAGATTCCGAATCGGTAATCTGCTCGTTTTCTCAAAGTTTGGTGAAATGAATGTAGTAGAACCCGAAATCTGTAAAGTATATTCGGAAGCACCAATTACTGTTGCTCGAATCTTCTCAGGCATTTCCAAAATTTCTTGATGTTTTTTTGCTAGGTTCCTTATGTGCCTGCCTAGATGTAATCCCAAATCATTGTAAGAAGCCTCAGATTTTCTATAAATGTATTCTGCTACTCCACCAGAAAAGCTCCATTTAATGTCTGGGGTAAAACAACTTTCTGGTAGTACTGGCGTCATCATAAGATCGTTGACTAGGCTAGATGAGGAGATATCACTCGTCAATACTTGAATTAGAGTTATCGCTAGTATCTTCGCGATTTTATCCTTTTCCCCTTCAGTGATTACATCTCCAAGACCTAAATCTAGCTTGCAATGCCTAAGGGTTTGAGCACCTGCAGGTTCAAGCCGAACGATTTCATTATTCTCATTTACCACGATGAGACGACCACCGACATTGATACACGCTGTGGCAAGAATTTCTCCCGCTTCGATAACTGCAATGTTACTTGTGCCTCCCCCGACATCAGTATGTATCAGTCTTGTCCCCGAAGATCTTGAAAACTCCACCGCCCCAGACCCGTACGCAGAAATAATTGCTTCGAAATTAGGCCCTGCAGAAGCCGCAACAAATCGCCCTGTTTCCCTTGATAGATTTTCAATAATTTTTTCGGCATTCTCCTTTTTCGCAGATTCCCCCGTAATTATGACAGCTCCTGTATCTATCTCTGAAACCTTAATACCAGCCCGCGCGTACTCTTGAAGAAGAATTTTTGTTAATTCACCGAAATCAATCTCTGTAGGACTTATAAGAGGTGTAAGAAAGATTTTACCTTTAAACTTAATGTGACGCTCGGCAACATGGAATTTTTCGGTTCTCGATGTAGGATCCTTGCGTAATACTAATTCCGAGAAGATTAAATGGGATGTACTTGTCCCCACGTCAATACCAACGGATTGGATGCGTTTTTCTGTTGTTTTAATCATAATCTTTCTCTCGAAGTCCATTAGAAATATCTAAAACGCAGATAAAGCCCGAAAGTGGTTGCATTCGATAATTACTCTGGTTTTTTTTAGCGCTTCTCTGTGGGTAATCACAGGATCTTCTAGCTTGCTTTGCTAAGGAAGATCATGAACGCTCTCGTCACCGGTACTATGGCAGAAATGCCTTTATCATAAATTTAATTAGAACTTGCTTTAGTGAACTTGACGTAAAATGGTATCTCACAAAGAATTACACTCTATCATGTTTCTGCTAATGTTGATTTTCTTCATAGTTGGTGCCAGCAATGCAGTGTCAGCGTGCACAATTTTTACGGTTTCAAACGAGAATAAGGTACTCTTTGGAAATAACGAAGATTGGAGCAATCCTAATACCTATCTTTGGTTCGAATTTCAAGAAGAAGGAAAATTCGGGGGTGTCTACCTTGGTTTTGATGACTTCTTTCCGCAAGGGGGGATGAATGAGAAGGGACTTTGTTTTGATGCCAATGCTTTACCTAAAATGACCCTAAATAACCATCCTGAACTCCTATCCCCTAAGGAATGGATTGTCAAACACATTATGGACATGGGTAATAATATTTCCGATGTAATTCGAGTTGCTCAAGAATTTACCTGGGGAAATTCAATGGCCTACCAAGTCCACTTTGCTGATGCAAATGGGGATGCTTTAGTTATAAGCCCTGGAACAGATGGTGAACTCAACTTTACAAGAAAAAGACCAGAAGATAAATATCTTGTTTCCACGAATTTCAACGTAGGATATCCGCCGAACGGGTGGACGCCTTGTTGGAGGTATCAAGTGGCTACAGAAATGCTAAATAATCTTGATCATGAAAACGACCTTACTGTGGAAGCTGTTCGTGATATCCTCAACGCAACTCATCAAGAGGGTACGTATGCAACCAGATATAGCAATGTTTTTGATCTCAAAAACACAGATATTTACATCTATCAGAATCATAACTTTAGTGACATAGTTAAGCTGAATCTAGGTGAAGAACTAGCTAAAGGTGAGGAGAGATACATTCCGATTAGTGATCTATTCTCTCAAATGAACACCACAGATACCCAGGCTGAAAAGACCCAGGAAGCCCCAATATTGATTCTATTATCTTCTCTAATTATTCTATTTATAATTCGGAGAATGAAATTTTCTTCTAATGGAAATTGAAGAAGTAGTATGAGCTAAACCTAAAAAAAGCCACTAGCAAAATTAGGTCATTTTTGATTACATACGACGCAAAACGTGCGTTTGACGACTTTCGGAGGGATCCCATCCCTGCTTGTTAGTGAAATCATACCTCTCCCACATTTGTGACACTGTTCTTTCAATAAATAAAGTCTTCCTTTCTTAGGAAGAAAATGACTGTAAGAACAACGAGGATAATTGGAGCAGCCCACTAATCTAAATTTTTTTCTTCTCTTTAGCAAGAGAATGCCATCACAGGCTGGGCAAGAACCAACAAGATCCTTCTCGGTCTCTACTGGTAATAAAACACCTTGTCGGTTTTTCGTTCCGGGGCTAGTCCATTGACATTTGGGAAATCTTGAACATCCAAAGAAAGGCTTCTTAGTCTTAGGATTATATCGTTGAAGAAGGGTTCCCTTCCTACAAACCGGACACAACATATTATCCCCCTGCGATGATTTATTCGTGCTTTGCGCCGATGCTGAAGAATTGATGGAGTTTTCTGATTGTTGTAGCAACCCTTGTAGTTTGGGTAGTTGCGTTACTAATTTTCGATGTAGTTCAATATAGTATTGTCTCAATTCGTTGAGCATTTTTTCGTAATCTGAGCTTTGACTCGCGACACCGTCCATATGGGACTCCACTTTTCGTGTAAAGTCTGGTAGTACCAGTTCGGGCCAGATTTCCTCAAATACTTCAATAATGGATCTTCCAGTCGCCGTACTCTCATACATCGTCTTTCCTTTATTAACCACATATTTACGGAGTTTTAGTTTTGTTAAAATATCTGGTCTGCTTGATTTAGTACCTATCCTTAGTTTTTCTAAACGGCGTATGATTGTACTATCACTCCATAAGCTCGGGGGTTTAGTCTTGTAAATTTCTCTCCTAGGATTTCCCACGGCCACTTCCTGCCCCTTTTTAAAAGTAAATGGTGTAGAAGATCTAGGACTTTTCCAATGTATCGCAGCCGTCCATCCATCATCAATTGTAGCCTGGTACTTTTGGCCAAAGGGTTCATTGCGAATATCGATTAATACCGAACCATGTGCCTGTTTCAAATCTGGCATGAATAAGCCAATATAATGTAAGCTGGTATATTGCCAGGCTCTTATATGTAACTCGGTAATAGTGTCATTTAACACGGGGATTTTGCCAGTGGGATGAATTGGATCGTGGTCTTCTATTCCCCGTTTTTTACCAGCAGTTCTTACATCAATAGGGTTAGAAATCCGTTCCAAGAGCGGTTTAAAAGCATCATATTCATTTAATCTCTCCAATATGGTAGAATGTGGAAAATTCTTTTTAAACAGTCTATTTTCTGTCCTAGGATAAGAAATAAAACCCTTATCATATAGGATAACAAGAAGAGACAGAGCCTTATCTGCGGAGACCCCAAGCTCTTTAGTTAGTATTGCTAATGCATCTGTTGTGTTCCAAGGGACTGGTGGTGGAACCCTTGTGGTTTTGGTTTTGAAATCAGATACTGTTCCTTTTTTCACGTCTCGTAATTTCTTTAGTAAAACGTCAACCTCAGTCTTGTTTTCAAAAGGGGAACGAATATGTTTTACCGCAAGAATTACCGTTTGCTGATCCGAATCATCATAAATGTCCGCTAATAAATTGTACCTGGATTGTACTTGAAATCCTTGACGTTCTCGGTCACGATCCACAATTAGTTTCAAGGTGGGTAATTGTACACGACCAACGGAATACACATCTTTGCTACGCCCTATGACTCGTCTGGCTGCGATAGTCAATTCTCGTGTGCCTGCAAATCCAACCCAAGCGTCCACTATTCGTCTTCCTTGTACAGCTAAAGCAAGAGAATTGGCCCATGATTTCATATTTTCAAATGCACGCCTTATTTCAGGCGGTGTCAGAGATGAATTCCAAACTCGCTTAGTTGCCAATCTTAGCCGCTTATTTGCAGCAACTGCAACTTGATAAACCTCCCACGCAATGTTATCCCCTTCAGAATCGGGATCTGTCGCCAGCCATAATTCTTCAACCAGTAGTGCTTGTTGTTTAATGATACGTTCGAAAGAATGTTTCCATTTGAAAACTAAAGCCTCATTATTTTTGACTATATCAATAGGGGCACATTCCCTCCATCCGAAACCTGAAGCAGTATCCAAAGTTGTGATGTGTCCAGCTAAGGGTAGAAAAATTAAATTATAACCTTTCCATTTCCCCTTACGCAGGTATATCCTTTCTGCTGCTTTCTCTAATGTAACAGAGTTGCAAAGCGCACTTGTTAGGGCCTTTACTTGAGAAGGTTTTTCTCCAATGACAAGAACGCGCTGTTCCGTTGGTACTCCCTCTTTCATTTAAAATCCAAAATCGCAGTCTTGGAAATATTTCTAATTTTTATCCCTACCAAATCATCACATAAATGAAAATTCATGCCTAGGTAACGATGAAACTGTTTTTAGGGTCAAACTCCCGTTACAAATCGGGCAGAACTCCTTAATCCGAACACTTTCCTTCAAATGTTTTCTATGAAAGAAACTATTGCATTTTGGACATCGTACTACGTCTATCCGAGCAAGCACTATAACGGATTGACGACAAATTAGACAAGTAAGTTGTTGAGGGCAGAAACCACAACTCTTTTGACCTTCTAGGACTGGTTGGCCACAATTTGGGCATGTACTGGCCATCAGCCCTGTAGATTTACCATCCAAGGCTTGATTGTAAATTTCGTCCAGTCCAGCATTCCAGATCTCAAGGAGGGCCTTGGCAGATGATATTTCAAAGCGCTCTGCAAAACGAGAGAGGGCCTCCTGATATTGATGTTTCGTTTTGTGGGCTTCAGGAACCTTCAATAACATAGGCAGTTGTTGCCAAGTAAAGTATTCAGCCAAAACGGGTAATAGTTCAATCCTCAGAAGTTCATCATCCAACCGCTGGTAGAGTTCCATAAAATATACTGGAGCATCAGAAGGAGGACGAGACTTATATTGCTCTAGAACATGTTCAAGAAAATGTCCTCTTGAAGAAATCAGTTCTGGATCCATCAAAAACTGTTCTAGAGTCTTTATAGGGAGTCCCATAAAATATTCTGATAATAAATACTTTTGGGTTTGGGGATGGGTGAAAAGGAGTTTTAGTACGCCTTTATAGGTTTCATATGGCCCCCTAATACGCTTTAGGGTCACTAAAATTAATTTTTCACCAGAATGGGAAATCTCAGGATAATTTTCTTCAAAAATCCTAATTAATCGATCTATAAATGACGGATTCTCTCTGGCATGATCAAGAATGTAGGATATAATCAGGGGATGATATATTTCGGAATGTAAAGCGGGAACCATATTGTAAAGAAAAGTGGTTACCTCTTGGACGTTTTTCGTTTGAAAAAAGCTTTCTACATCTGACAAAAGTGGGTTCAGCCTTAATTCATCAATTAATGTAAGGGCCTCTTCAGGATAGGTAGTAATCAATTCTCTAATGAGACCAGTGATAATCCCTCTAAATTCGTCTTTGAGCTTGGAACATCGTAATAATGCGTTTCCTAGAAGTCCT
Source organism: Candidatus Thorarchaeota archaeon (assembly GCA_048882505.1). Taxonomy (GTDB): domain Archaea; phylum Asgardarchaeota; class Heimdallarchaeia; order Hodarchaeales; family Hodarchaeaceae; genus Hodarchaeum. The sequence continues at coordinate 20,197 of JBHLRO010000008.1, read as the reverse complement.
TGGACGTCACACCTGACAAGCTCCATGATGGCTCCATAGACCGATTCAATTGCCACGTTCTGGCTTTCTATGGTCCTAAATAACTCGTACAGTAATGAAGTTCCCTTCTCCTTAGCGAGCATTCGGCTGTTGTCACGCCAAATCCTTAGGAAAAACTTGTGATCAAGGACTGCCATAATAGAACTAATGTATGGAATCGATTTGAAAAAGGCATACCCGTAAAATTTCCTGAGTCGCTCCAGATTCGAATTTTCTAGATTTCCAACTTCATTCCAGAATACTATTGGTTCTTCATTGATGAGCGCTTTTAGAAGGGCGGCGAGACCACCGTATTCACTCTTGGAGAGGAGAAAATTGATGGTAAGTGGCAGAGCTTCGCGGACATTCGCAACCAAGACCCTTACCCAATAATCGCCTATCTCGGAGCTTTCTGATAATATATTAATTACGTTTTTCAGTAGAATAGTGTTGTTATCAAAGATCGTTGCGAACGCTAGCTCAGGATATGTAATTTTATTTGCAACATTTAGAATATCTCGGATGGAAGGAGATGAGAGATGTTCTTCCAAATATTTGTCCATCAAAGGTTGATGGGTACGCGAAACCTGTCCTGGGGCAAGTAATATTGCCATAAAGAAGTTTAAATTGCCGAACAGTGGATGCAATTTTTTAATGAAATCATTTTTGACTATATAGTCCCCTAGTTTATGTTTTAGACCATTTGGACACGTAGAAAAAAGATCCAGCATGGATACATCAAACGAAACATTTGAACTCACCAAAAATTCTAGAAACTCTCGGCTGTTTTCAACAGCCTGATTTTGTAGGGATGGCAGAAGTATTGGCCTAAAGGTCTTTGAATCTGAACGAAAATACGTTTTGAGAACTGAAGGAATATCCTGTCGTCCGTATTCAAGAAACATCTCCTGTAGATAACTCATACGTTTTATCGCTTGCTTACCCAACCTAGTCATTACTTCCAACAAACTCTTAATCACGTTGAAATCCTTTTGTTTGTTTAAATTCCTCAGTAGTTCATTTACAAGAGAGTAATTCCCAGCACTAATCAAGTCGACAAGGAGGGGTTTAACTGACCTTTTTTGTTCTTTGATTTCGAACAATAAGAGTTGAGATAAGAATAAAAGAGTTTCCATGGAATCTGTTTGATTGTTGATCTGAACAAGTCTTTCTAGTGGTATTTGTTCATCATTTAACCATTCCTCTAGCGATTTTCTACTGTTTGGTGCCAAATGCGTTAGAAATTCTCCTAATACAAAGTTTAACTCAAGATCTGAGGGGTGAATCAATCTTAGTACCAATTTGGTTTTCTTAGGTGACAATCTTGCAGGCAAACCTTTACTTAGGATACTCATACGGGCCTCTACCGTTAGATTCATCAAGTAATCAATCAGAAATCCTTGGGGGCTTTTCATATAATATGAGAATATGTAGGGTCCAATAGCAGGTCCCCATACATCAAGTAGATCTGAATTAGCTTCTTTTCCCTCATGGGACATTTTTGTTAGAACGTCAGAAATTAAATTGGGATTTAAGGCGCTGAGCAGGCGATGATAATTGGCTTTATTATGCCTCAATTCACCCCAATTGATATAGATCTGGTTTAAAACCATCTTTTGCATCTTCTGCGGAATATCCTGCAGGTAAGCGGCGAGTTCTGATGAACTTAGGAGATTCAGGATGCGAATCTTTTCTTCTCCAACGTCACACTTCTCAAGGGAGGATAAAACGTAAGTTAAGCTTTCTGGAAGTGTCTGAATTAATCCATATTTCATCCGAGAAAGATCGTTGCCAATCTTATAGTTGTCAAGAAAGATTCGGATCGCAGAATCTGGATCTGCCTTGATCTGCTTGTTTATTGACCGTTTCCATAGAAGGGGAAGACGTTCTACCAACTTCCTCCCTTTTCTTTTCACTTGGGTGTCTTGGGTTGTCTCTGGATGCATTCCATCTCTCAATTCCCTCCCCTCCTTTACTTCTCAAAAACCTATCGTCACCCGATCACCTCCAATCCTTAAGGTGGTTCGTCAAGCGAATAACCAAGGAATAAGGGATTTTCATTGATTTCAGTTGAACCAACTGATTATGACGTATTATACCCTGGAAATCACGTGGTTGATGGTTTTGTGATATTTTCCCTGTTGTATCGGTCTGAGAACTTCGCGCACCAATTCTGCGCGCTCCTTAATCACCCCAATTTTTTGAATTTATAATGTTTAAACATTAGATTAATAGATTTCGTTAAAATCATCACTATCCTTTCAAAATATGTTTATATTGTAAACGGACAAAATTCAAATAGTTAAAGGCCAGAAGCTTTCACGGAAGGTTTGATTCTCTTCAAATCAACTTTCTTCCGAGTGCACCCTTATGAATGTTGAAGATTTGCGTGCAAATAGTCCTGCACAAGAACCCTACATTACCACCCGAGAGAAAATAATCAGATATTTGCTAAAAAATCAGCCAAGTACGATCCGCGAAATATGCGATGCCATGAGTCTCAGTATCAACGCGGTGAGGCAATACCTCCACCTTTTAGAAAAGGAAAGCTATGTTATCAGGTCAGAACTGAAAAAGAAGTCCACTGGCCGACCTGCCATGGTGTATCGGTTGACTGGACGTGCTTTAGGCATTTTTCCAAAAATCTATGCGGACTTCGCCCTCTATTTACTGGATGAACTGGAGAAGCGTCACGGAAAAAAAGAAACCATGGAGATTCTAGATTCCATAGGAAAGCGTGTTGCGGATGAAATTAAACATGCCTTTCCTCCCCCTGACGAACCCGAGACAGTACGATCGAAGTTAAACCAGATAATAGCAGCATTTACAGAGTATGGAAAATTCCCAGAACTCATAGAAGACGAGATATCCTACGGTATCAAAAGCTATAATTGCCTGGTATATGACGTTGTGATTGAGAATCCAATGGTTTGTCAGGTAGATCAAACCTTGATCAACGAGATAGCCGGTTTCAAGACGAAAAAGGAAAAATGTCTTCGTGATGGCGATAACTACTGTCTATATAGGATTTACAAGGATACACTACCAGAGGAATCGTAGTATACTCGATTTGCCTGCGAAATGAAATCTGATTATTCAATGTAGAACAGATAACGATCTAAATGTCGTATTATGTTTTTGTAATAGGTTTGCTCTCTGCTGATGCATTGGTTTTAAGATCAAATGTCGTGTTATTACGTTTTTGGCTTCGAGTTCAATTATCGCGAGGATAAATCCGCGAAAGGCCCCGACCTGGATATTATTCTTCCTTGTAAAGTTAATAAGCATCGTAGAAGCCGAAACGCGGGATTTTATAACGGCTAAAGTTTCTCATTTTGCCACGAAACGGCCAGAAAAGGAGTTTTATTGACCCTAAATCTTCCCCGAAAAAAATGTTTGAAAAAAGAAAAAAAGATGGAAAAGGTTCTTAGGCTTATTTCAAGACTGGGAACTTCTCCACAAAGGAGAGCTCGCTCCATCTTTTGCCCAAACCCAAATAATTCCCAGAAGGAATAGCTGCCAAGAAAAGCAAAATGAACATGTAGATCCAGTGTTCTTCAATGAGTGGGTTGTGAGCACCAGCTTGAAGTACGGGCCATTCAGCCAAGATTATCGCTGCCATGAAAATAGCACCAGAAAGGCCACCGACGCGGGTTAGAATCCCAAGTATTAATCCAACGCCAACTACCAGGAGCATGGCCATATAGACCAGGTCAACGATTTGATACATATTACCCAATATGTCCTTGAAGAAGAATGCGAAAGGACCAGCCTCATTTGTTGCAAAATTTAGGAATCCATTGGTAGGCGACGTACCCGCCAGGAAAGAGTTTTCGGGGGCGGTGGTAAAGCCTAGTCCGAACATTTTGTCCAAGAACGGCCAAAGGAATAGAATTCCCATAGTAATTCGAGTTAAGCCTATAAAGTATTCAGAAAGCTTGTTAGATTTTTCAACAGCCATTGTTGTATCCTCAATTTATGTTTTGGAGTATGATGTGACCAACATCTAAGCTAAATTGGCGTACAGGTGTGCTAGGAGACGATGAAATGTGAACCAATTGTGAGGAACTATATGTGAATCCAATCAGGGGGCTGTGACCTGGATAAACACTATCAATGTTACAAAGTTTACAACAGTTACAATTGTAAAATGCAGATTTATCAGTCCAACTCACTGTATCTCGTTTCTGTGTTTTGATCGGATTGAACATTATTGTTCTCCATAAACGTTGGTCAAATAAACATAATTTCTACTAGTATTTAAGCTTTATTATAGTATTTATATTATAATTAAATTGAATAATTATTTATGTTTCTTTCAAACAAAATTACAAAACTAAAAGTATCCTTTTACGATTTCACGAGTAAATTAAAATTATAATTAAAATACATGGAACTGCTGAAAAAAAAAGAAAAAGGGCGTTATATCGCTAACGAACCGATTAAATCTCCTGATTTTATCATCGTCGGGTAATTCACCCGTTAAATCTTGCAATTTCCATTCTTTGGATGTGTGAGTTTCGAGGTTCCTTTAATACATTTTGTTTACATTGTCGTAGAATGAAATTTCTTTACGATTTTCCCAGTCTGCCTTTTTTCCATTCTGTTTGGACACATTTGCGTTCAAAATATTCATGATTTAGATAATATGTAGTTGATATCCCTCCTATGAGCTCATAAGTACATTGGTACTCTTTGCTGGTTACACTGGATCGCGCTTAACTTATACCTATTTGAGGTCAATTAAGGCTTGCTACATTCCCCAAATGTTATGTAGACATTCCCCTTGTATTTACGGAACCCTTCATCTCTTTTGTCGTAAAGGCCTTGTATTTCTTTTTCCCTGACTATGTTTCTCAATGCATAGCCCGAGTGTTCACATGTAATTTGATTATCTATTTAAAATTGCAGTTCTTATACCTAGTAGATAACCGAGAAATGCTGCTGATGATTTCATGAAAGCTCGTAAATACAAAATACTATCCTTGGCTGTTCACTTCATATTTATATTGGCTGTTTTAGTTGTTTTACCAATATCTGCACAAATTCCTGTTATTTTTCCTAAACCTCTTGAGGTAGATACTTTTGTTCCTGAAGATCAGTACGATGACTGGCTATATTACATCAATCACCCAGGAGAGGATTATTCGGACGCTGATATCGTTTATGGAGGTATTAGTGGGAGTCAAAATGCAGAATACACATCTTTTTCTAACTACAACGAGTTCAATGAGTTTTCACTTGACCTCGAAAGGGGTACTTTTGTATCCGACAGTCTGCTAACGGATAATCTAAGATATGGAGTCCATCCTCTTTTTGAACCAGAGCCTTATCCACGAGCTGTGAGAATTCCATCCACTTTCAATCCCATTTTTGAAACCTCAAATGCACCGCAGGCGATTAGTCTCCACATGGATTACTCTTATTCGTTCATGGCGGAGGGATTTACAAACTATTTTGGATTTCTTAATACAAGTGAGCCCTTCTACTTAGATATTGATATCTTCGATGGGAATGCAGAAGGAACAATTGTATTTCCTGATGCGCACCCAAGACAAGGATATTCCATAGGCTATATTGAGAAACAAATGACCTACGCCTTTATACCAAAGAATGATTCCATAACGCCTTTAAACTTTACTCTATGGCTTGACACAGGCTCATTAGTAACCCTTACTGCCCATTCTTGGCAATTTCCCTCTTATCTTCCTTCAATTGATGTTAATACCACTTATTCTGGCGAAATCAATCAGGGAACCCGTGAGACAGTCTCAGGAAATACCGTTATATTCCCGGAAAATGAAATATTCAGTATTCGGATTTTCAATATCTCTTTGATAGAAAACAACCTGTATGAAATATTTGTAAATTTTCGTATGCTCGAATCTTCGGGATTTACAAGCGGGCAACCTTTTGTATTCTTGGTCAGTGAACATGCTGACTTTTTAGGAGGAGGATTGGATCAAAACGGATATCAGCTTTTCGCGCCTAGGAATGAAAGTGCGCTACTTGTCTTTTTTGCACAAGGTTGGTCAGTAGGAGAATACACAATCTTCTATCAAAATAAGCCAAAACCACCAGACGAAATTGTTGATGCCGCAGAGCTGGTCTTCAACGAGAACTTCCAAAACCCGGGGTACTACATCTATTACTATTTCACCCTAAATTCACCTCATATGATCGCCATGAACTACACTTATCCTGGGTATGCCCGTTATTTCTATTTTTACCTGTACCGACCCGGAACTGAGCCTAATACCTGGGAGCAAATATCCGACAGAAACTTTTTTGAACCTGAGTATGGTAACCTCTTCGGGGATTCGAATACTGATATAGGAAATAATTGGCGGTATTTTCCCGCAGGGACATATGCAATCAGATTTACGTATTATTTTTCGTCTCACCAGTTTAGGTTTACTAAAATCCCTATTTCATCCCCATCTACCGTTTCTGTGTCGAGAAACAGTCTTTTCGCTTTTGAACTTCCGATGATGCGAAATCGTATTAATTTCGTCAATATATCAACGAATGATCACAAATTGCCAAATCAACAGGTTCAATACGAATACGGCTGGGTTGGAAAATATAACGAAATGATAAGAAATTTCTACAGTCCGTGGTATACTTGGATTGGCAATCAAAATATATCTAACCAATGGACTGCATGGAACTCCAATAATTCAGTCATAGCATCTTTTCTGCCAACACGAGATTACGAACAGCCGATTTTAATTATTCGTCCTTATGATGCACAAAATACTACTGGGCAATTCCCCGATCCATTTTCGGCCGAGCTAACAGTGAGTACGAATGTCGCGCAAGTCCAACACGGATCATTTAATAGTTGGACTTATATTGGAGGGGGTTACTTTATTCCGAAAAATCCAATAATCGCAACAACTTCTTTTGCTGTAAATGACGACTTGGTCGCTGCCGCAGATCACCTATACGGAATACCACTTAGGTTACTTGAAAACAGAATCTACAACATTACCGCAATCCTACATGGCAATTATACCAGCGGGCCTTCGTCTTGGAATGCCACAATCCAGGATGTTAACGTTCTCGGAGGAAACCTTTTCAATCTTGAAGTTTTCAACAGTTTCAATTCAGGATCCGATTCAACGAAATCGTGGATTACCATGCTTGTCCAAACTGTTTCTAGTGAGTCCTACCTGTATGTTGATGTCGTTCGAACCTGGGATGGAGCTAACTACAGGAACGCTACCCTTGAAGTTTTAATCGAAGCTGTTGCGTATCACTATCTGTCCTTTGACCTCCCCACTTACAACTATTATTCATCGCTTCTTTCCACGGAAATATTGGCGACCCAATTGCTGGCTTCGCAAATCTTAGCCCCAGAAATGAACCCAAGAAGGACGCCTGGATTTGAACTGTTTCTGTCGCTAGGAACGCTGGTAATATTCTCAATGGTCATATTGGGAAAAAAGAGAAGAAAAGATAGAACTTAAGTTCTCCACTTCTTTTCTGTTTTTCTGGTACCTCGCATATTCCGAGTATAACTTTAACGGGAGATTAAGTTTGGGCGCATTTTAAGGAAATCTCCTCATTAATCCTTCATAACAACTTGAAAGTAGTACCTGGAGGCGAAAACCCCCAGGTTCCATCGGATATTCGATTCCAGCCAAATTGCCCGAGTGATTTCTAATAGGTTCTGGATACCAGGAATTGAACCAGGAGGTCCATCAATTCAAGTGATTCTTTGTGAAATGGAAGATTATTAAGTATTTCTCGGGTTTTTCTTGCTAATTCGTTCGCTATTGATCGTGTTTCTTCAAATATTCCATATTCATCCATGAATGAAAGGATTTTTCTTATCTCTGCTTCGGTTCTTGATCCAGGTGTTTTCTTCATAATGTTGTTAATATCCTGGTAGTCTTTATCCGTTGCTTTTTGGAATAATTTTACAAGTAGTATAGAGCGTTTTCCTTCTTGTATATCATTACCTTTTACTTTTAATCCCTCAAAATCAGTAGTTAAATCAAGTAAATCATCAATGATTTGAAAAGCCCTTCCTAGATTTACTGCAAAAGAATTAATGTTCTTAAATAATTCTTTATTGTCTGGATCATGCGGGTCATAGCCAGCGATTATTGCTCCAAGCCGCATGGGCCCGCCTATTGTGTAATATCCCGTTTTTCCGTCCATTATGTAATAGATGTCATCGATCGTTAAATCTGTTGAATTTCGGAGCGTTAAATCGGCAGCTTGACCCACCACGGTTCTTAACATCATATTATAAAATTCTTGGAAGACCATTCTACATATATTAGGATTTAATACCTCGAGGTTCCTTCCTAAGAGGCCCCACATCATTACGTGCAGCCCATCACCAGCATTAATGGCGTGATTTGTTGAATAAACGTAGTGTAGCGCGGGTTTTCCCCTTCGTTTTTTGGAGTCATCTTCCACATCATCATGAATTAGAGCCCAATTTTGACAGATCTCCATGGCGGCTGCGGTATATTTTGCCTCCTCCCGCGATCCTCCCAGCGCTTCGCACGTAAGAATTATCAGAGAGGATCTTATGTATTTGCCCCCTCTCCTGGGATAATCCGAAACTTGCTTCCAGAAGAGCTCTTCGATTTCCGGCATCAGAAGTGGTGAGAGAGATGGAAGTGGTTTGGGACTAATATATTCTTCAATAATCGGCCAAATAATATCTTTACAGCTTTTAAGCGCCTGAAAAATCTTATTGTGGCTATTAGTGGAACTACTATTCATAATTCGCCGTCTTCCAGTATCTTATTTGTGTCGTATAAGGCAATGATTGAATCACGGTTGTTCCAAAAATCTCTTTGTCTTGCGATGAAGAGGAGAGGAACAACGTCTCGATTTGTCTTCTTTAAAATCCCCACTGATTATAAAATTTCATCAGTTGTGAAAACCTTGGTATAAGAAAAAAAAGGGAAAAAACGGGATGCCAACTATAGGAAGAATATAGTAAAGAAAGTCCCGCTCAAAAGGAGATTTAAAACGAACATCACGACAATTGTTGATGCTGGTAAAAGTAGATTATCAATATCGGCAGGTGAGAACGCTTCCACGATCATTGCCACCAATCCAAGAATTATTATCACCATGAGCATTTGGACCAGGTCGATTCCAGGATCTGGAAGTAAAGGACCACCTAATCCTCCTATTAATCCAAGAAGAACATAAAATACAAAACATCCCGCGACACTAAAGATAAGGACACTTAAGGAGCCCGTAATAGTTTTTTCGGGGCCGAAAGTCTTATACGTTCGACCACCGTACTTTTTTCCAATATACGGTGCTATACCATCACCCCAGCCTACAACAGCCATCATGAAGACCCCAACCCAAGTATCAAGAAATATTGTTCCAGCAACCATCATCACAATCGTGAAATAGAGCGGACCTCTTAGTAATTCTTTGGGGTTTCCAGTCCGAGTCATAGTTTTCACATCCTTATCCTCTGATGTCGCATTATAGCCCTTGTAGAGGAAAGTAGCGAAGAAAAGAAGAGGAACGATGATATTGAACATGGCAGAAAGTATATCGGAGGTGTCGATAAAAAGCCAAATCCAAATATAACTTCCTGCGGCAATATGGATTACCTTCCGTGAAAGATCAGAGGATAGCGTTCCAGCATCTACAAGACGTGACATCAAAAATATTGTCCCTTGTATGTAGACCATCATAACAACCGCGCCCATAAGCAAATTCCAAATTAGCGGTTGGTCAGGTAGAAGTGTGATATAAGCCATAATTTTCACCAAATTGATTTTCTGCGTGCCAATTTTTATGATAAGAAGGAGTAAGCAGAGAATTTTATTGAACGTCCTTATAAACTTGTTGGAGAATTCGATTTTTTATTGGCAAAAAGTAATTTAATTGAATGATCTTTAGGAATGGTCTTGTAGCACACTATTCCATCCCCGTAATAGGTCTTGTTATGAAATTTTGGCCGTTGGAAAGAGATTTTTCGATCTCATTTCATTTCAATGACCCTATGTAACTGATTGCGTAAAAAAACCATGTACAGGTTTGATTCAGATGCAGATTGATTTAATCATCAAGATCGGGGGATCGTGTCTATCGAAAAAGGCTTTACTGTACACCGCACTGAGAACTCAACATCCTGAAGATATAAAACAAGCTTTACAGTTAAACGTTAATACAATCGATGACATAGCCGGAGAGATAAGTGAACTTATACATGAAAGACCGAAGATGATCATTCTGACGGGTGTTGGCTCCCCAGGTCACTATACTGTCTTGAAATACAATTTACATACAGGTACCGATGGGACCTTACGACAACGCGTGGGATTTTTAGAGGCGCAGATTGCGGTTAATCGTTTACGTCAAACATTTTTGGAGGCACTATTAAGACATGGAGTTCCCGCAATCCAATTGTACGCTTCGAGTATGTATCAATCGAGCGATAGGCGTGTAGTTCATGGGAATGTCAATAATTTGAGTTCGTTTCTAGATGTGGGGATGATCCCAGTAATTTCAGGGGATATGGTGCCGGATAAATCGTTGGGGTATAGTGTTCTTTCGGGAGATCAAATTTTGTATGATCTAACAAAGCATTTTCAGCCTAAAACCGTAGTTTTTGGGTCCGATGTGAACGGAGTTTTCACAGCCGACCCAAAGGTCGACCCAAACGCGGAATTACTACCTGAGATTTCTAGAAATTCTCTAGATAGGTTGATTAAAGAAGAATTCGGAAAAGACGATGCATCTGGCCAGATGAGAGGAAAATTGATAGAGATTAGGCATTTACTAGAAGCTGGATTTCACGAAATCCTCCTGCTGAATTTAACGGTAAAAGGAAACTTAACACAAATCATAAGAGACGGACATGGTGTTTTTACTAGATTTACCTGACATTTTGCCAGATTAATACGCTTACTGTTCAAGATATAGGGAAATTGATACGTTAAAATAGATTCAAAGTTTATTCAGTTTACCCTTGATTGCCAACATAGAGGGACTGAAGATTCAAGGCCTTGAATTCATTAAGGAAATCGCTCGAGCAACTCTGGCACTCAATCCCGATCCAGTGGTACAGGTTAGAATAATCAGAGACGTGCTAATGGTCTCAAAAACGACCAAAAGCCTTATAGATGCTAAAAATGATCTAAGAAGGAGCAGATGGATAGATATTCTTGAGCAGGAGCAACGTCCAGACGGAAGCTGGGGTAGGTTTCACTCATTAAATACCATGAAAAGGCAGAAGATTGGAACAACTGAATGGGGTGTTGAACGAGCTGTAAGTTTGGGTTTAAATTTGGAAGACATAGTTATCAAACGAGTAATTGAATACTTGCATCAACTCATTAAGGGTAACGTCCGCTTTCCAGATCCTGAAGAAAAAAATGAACGATGGCCGATCGGTACCCGCCTATTCGTGGCTTCAATCCTCGCACTAGTTCAACCCACGGATCCAATCCTCACTCCAATTTGGCATCAATGGATAGAGATAATTAAAGCAACTTTTGGATCAGGGGAGTATTCGGTGTTAAAAGAAGTTCAAGCCCATAGGGATATCCATGGACTAGTTGTGCCAAAGAATAATCTTCATTATTTACATGCAAACAATAAATATCTGGTAACCTTACTTGGATCAAGGGCGGATCAGCTTCCAAACTTACTTGAAAAGAGATTTTTCAATTGGCTATGGCGTAACAAGAAAGGGCTTGGATATGTGGGGGTTCCAGTAAACGTGAAACCTAATCTTTCTCGTCCTCCCTCCGTCGAAGCCTGGTTTACATCCCAGGAAATCCTCTCAAGGTTCCCGAGCTGGCAAAGGGCCGCAGGGAGAACTATAACCTGGCTATGGGAAATTCAAAAAGCTGATAATTTTTGGGATTTTGGAGAAAGAATTCCTACCTCCAGGTTTTTACCATTGTCGGAAAATTGGAGGCGAAGACGTAATCGATATATTGATTGGACGACTCGGGTATTATTACTTCTTGTCCGTTACTACGAAGAGGCGAGTTCAAACTAGGAAGGTTTTGAATAAATCATCTATGCAAATATATAATTTATGTTTAAAGCATGAAGAGTAGCTCATGGATTGTCGATGGTCATCTATGAAGTACTTGCAACGATTTCTGATTGTTTTGGTTTTGATCTCCTCTGGCTCGTTTTTTACAACTCTGTTTTCCTCTTCTGAAGATGATCTCGAAGATTCAAGATTAATGGATCCATTAAGGAATCAACCTAAACCTCCAGGCCTATCTATAGAGAATAATCAAAATTTACTGCTCGAAAATATCTCATGGAGAGACTATTCAATTGATGATGACAATAATGGACTATATAACCGTTTAATGGTTGATTTAGGGAGGATTAATAATACCGGAAACATTGATGGCATTTATGGAGTGCTAAGAGACAGTAACGGTATTCTAATAGGAAAGGACAGACAGGGAATCCAGAACGGAAATATTACTCTTTCATTTGCTGGTCAGCCAATCAGGGCGAATAGAGTAAACGGCCCCTTTGTCGTGCAAGCTGGTGTTTTCACATATGAAGGATGGTGGGAATTGTCCGAAATAAGCTTCACTGTCAACTACACAACCAACGCATATCAATATACTGAATTTGAAAGACCAAGTGCCGAAATCACTGGTTTTTATGATTTTGGGAGAGACTCCGATGGCGATCAATATTATGACGAACTTGTCCTCCGATTGAATATTCATGTCGTTGATCCGGGTCAATATGATTTGAGGATATATCTAGGGGAAGCAAGTCCATTTCCTGGTTCAACCTCAGGATTGGATACCTACTGGAACGGGTTTTTGACCCCTAGAGATGAGGTAATTGAGGTTTCGTTTCCTACCAGAGATTTCACGATTCGAGAACTATCAGGTACCTACAACGTGAGCTATACAATACTCAGTTTTTATAACGTTGAGCACCAATACCTGACGGATCCTTATACAACAAAGAAATATGATCTTGAAGAGTTTGGCGTGCATACAGCTAGCTCTACTTGGAGGTTCTGGGATTGGGGAGTAGACAGTGATATAGACGGAAAATTCGAAGGATTGGTGATAGTGGTGGAAGTGAACATTTCGGAACCCCGTGTTTATCAATATGAATTGGCTATTCACCCTGTCGCCAAAGATGATGGTGATTGGGATCAATGGAAAGAGGTGGAGCGATATTTTGGAAAAGGAATCCATAATGTTACATTTGAATTTGAAACCAATTCGCTTTATTCTCTCTATGAGAATTCGTCCTTTGAAATTATCAGATTCGCTATTCATGATTCCTGGAACTATTATTTTCGAGCTGAATACCCCTATGTTACGCAAATATATAATTTTACGGATTTTCCTGAACCTATAGCCCTTTTCACTGGAAATTATTGGGATATTCCGACTGATATAAATGCAGACGGGAGGTATGAGGAATTAGTTCTTATTATGGAAGTGAACATTACCTTTCCGAGTGATTTTCGGTTCGAGCTGGAGATTGTCCCATTCGATCAAAACGGTTCAATGGAGGAAGCTCGTCGCAGTTTCTCTATATCAGCCCAATATCCATACTCCAAAGGGATCCAAAACATCAGCTTTTCCATGAGCGGCGAAGATATCTTTCGTCTCCATAAAGACTCATCTTTCCGGTATGAGATCGTTAGGATACGAGACCTATTTGACAGAATTCATGATATTGCTTATGATGTTTATACTACCCAGGAGTATGGTTATTCGCAATTCCGCCGTCCTTTTGTTTATTTCACGGGAAAATATACTGATATTGGTCGAGATATCGATAATAACGGCCTTTTTGAAGCCTTGATCTTTTCAATAGAGATAAACGTGACTGCACCGGGAAATTACCGTCTGGAATTGTCCATTTCTCCATATCAATCGAACCAGAGATGGATAGAGGGAGGTTATATGGATGCTCAGGGTCAATGGGGGCGTGGGATACATAATATCAACTTTTCCTTTGGAGCAAGGTACATATTTCCCCTAAGGCTGAATACGTCCTTTGTAATCACCGAGGCGTTTGTTCGCCATTCACAAGAGTATGATTTACTGGATTCTGTTGATACCCCGTATGTTACAAATCGGTATCATTATAGGGATTTTGAAGTTCCTACCGCTTTCTTTACTGGTCGGATATGGAGTACTGGGGTTGACACAGATCTAGATGGCTTGATAAACGAGCTCCTCTTTACTGTGGAGGTGAACGTCACTGAAAGCGCCTGGATTTTCGTCGAGTTCAATGTTAGGCCGTTTATAAACGTCTGGTGGTCAGATTTTGGTGGATCGTCGAGTTCGCTAATGTCCAAAGGTGTTAGAAATGTCACGATACCAATCTATGTAACCTTAGCCCATTCATTAGGCCTAGATTCTGCGTATGAGTTTTGGTGTGAGATTTTTTCCGATGGAAACAGAATTGATTGGTTAGAACATCCATACGTTAGCCAATACTACCAATATGAGGAATTTGATCCCCCAAATGCGTTTTTAACTGGTAATATATGGGATTATGGGGTCGATACCGATCTAAATGGTAAATTTGATGAATTGGTTATTGCTTGTGAGGTCAATGTTTCTCAACCAGCCCTGTACCATTATGAACTAAATTTACAGGAGGAAGAATGGCGTCTAGACCCTGACATTATTGGTTTAGACGAATCACCTGATGTTGTGTGGGAGGAAGGGATCCACAATATATCGATTGTACTTCCGTCTCCTTATTTATACTTGCTTTTCGATGATACTAGTTACTTTTTGTGGCGCTTAAGACTATACGATGTTCAGGAAAATCTTCTCGATGTACTCGTTCACCCGTACCAAACCTCAATCTATTCCTACAGCCAATTTGATCCTCCAGATGCATACCTAACAGGAATATTCTGGGAGATAGCTAATAATCTGGATTTCGACTCAGAATTTGAAGAAATAGCTATAACAGTGATGGTTAGTGTCAATAAAGCGGCATTATATTCCTTGTACGTGCAAATAGAAATAGATTTCGAGGATGACGACAATTATTACGACGTAACAGTCATTACTCCCGAAGAATTCTTAGAAAGCGGCCGCCATGAAATCCCTGTGGTTATTTCGTCCTCCCGTATTCTTTCCTTGCCATCTGCCGCTAATCAGTTTACTCTTCACCTGAGGTCAATCATGATTGTGGACGAAAATCTCACTGTTATTCACCAGCTTAACGATATCTTTTCGAGCCGCACCTATACTATCAGCGATTTTGATATTGTTAGCGTCACAATCATCCCCAAACAATCAATAGAGGACACTATTTTCTCTATACTTATAGTTGCATCAATTCTCGTGTATTTCACGGGATCTTATTATAGAAAAAAATTAGAATAAACCCAGTAGCATGGGTACAGCCAAAAAAACAGCGAAGATAGATTTACATAATATCCGATGCCCATCGCTCCGTTTTTTCCAGATCTATTCAATCTGGGCGTAATCTCTAGCATTGAATGAAACCCAGGGAAAGAGGCTTATAAGCCTGGAATGGTGTGAAAAGACATATATTGAGTGCTCAAGATCTCGCTTGTTTTTCAACCAAAGATCGAAACTCCGAAAGGAGGTTTTGAAGGTATTCGAATCCAGCCTGCCAAAATTTCTCATCTGTTAAGTCAATCCCTACCGATGCGGCCAAGGCAATAGGAAATTGCGAACCCCCAGCCTGAAGGATTGCTTTATAATGTGGGATGAACTTCTCGCCTTCTTCCAAGTATTTCTGATATAAACCAAGGACAAATAGCATACCAAAACTGTAAGCGTAACAATAGAACCGTGTAGTGATGAAATGGGGAATCGTGGACCAATTCCATGACTGTTCCGGTAAGAAATCGACTACTTCACCATAGGTCTCACGAACATGTTTATCCCAAATATCACACATCTCTTGTCCCGAAAGGCTTCTTGATCCTCCTGTTTCATGACATTCCTTCTCAAATCCAATGTACATTACTTGGCGAGAAATAGTAAGAATGGCATCCTCAAGAATTCGGCCTAAGATCTTTAGTTTTCCTTCCTCGTCTGTAAACTCCTTCAATAATCTTTCAATTACAATTTGTTCACCAAATACGCTCGCAGTTTCCGCGGTTACCAGAGGTGGAGAATAGTTCAATTTAGTTTGTTTTTGACCAGCAAATAGATCGTGGAGGGCATGACCCATCTCATGTCCTAGCGTCATAACGGAATCAGGTGTTTCATCAAAGGACATAAGAATCACTGGGTCGAGCTCTGGATTTATCCCTGCACAAAACGCTCCTGTCATTTTATTCTTCCTAACTTCTGAATCGATACGGTTTCTGTCAAAGATACCCTGCGCTAATTCCCCCATTTTACTATCGAAATCAGTGTAAGAATCTAAAACCATTTTTTTAGCTTCCGCCCATGAATATTTCACCGTTTTCCCGATCGGCGCATAAAGATCTGATCCCTTGATTCGGTTCCCGTTTCCAAGTAGTTTTGCCTTAGCTTTGTAATAGTCTTGGACAAGCCCGAAATTCTTTCTCACTACTTCGATCATTTTCATAACGATTTCTTCATCCGTTTGATTTCGAAGGTGAGCAACGGTCATCGTCTCTGGCCAATTTCTAAGTGACTTGTTTTGGGAATGGTCCTTCCAAATATTGTTAAATGTGTGAGTGATTGCAATCGATTCATCTGCATACTTCTGGTAATATGCTCGGAATGCCTTCTCCCTGACCAGCGCATCTGGGTCGTGAAAGAGAGGACGGATCTCTCCAGGTGATAGGGTTTTCGTTTCTCCATTGATTTCTATGTCGAATCGAAATGCAGAAGTATATTCGCTATAAAACTTGTACCAAGCAGAAGCTCCCACTAATCTTTTCCACGAAAGGGCTTGTTCTACTTTTTCTTCAAGCATATATGGCTTAGAAAGACGTAGGACTTTAATGAAATGGTGGTAATTCTTTAATATGGGATCGGAAGTAAACGTCTTCACAACATTATCACTCATCTTTCCAATCTCCAACTCACCCCAAATTAATTGATTGCGAATTTCCACTGATTTCCCTTGAATTTCAGTGTCTAGTTTTTTGAAATCATCATTAGTTGTTTCTTGGGCAAATAATAGAGAAGCAAATCCTCCAGCTTTGGATAAAATTGTGTAAATTTCTTCCACCTTTTGAAAGAAATCCAGGAGCTCGTTTGAGGAAATTTCCCCGCTTTGTATTTTGCCACGGTACTTTCTTTCTAGTGTTTGGGCAGTTTCTTCTGCTCGTTTCAAATCTATTTGGATCTGGGGGTCATTCGTACCTTGATATAAAAATGTTAAATCCCATTTCGTAGTCATTGACACGACACTCCGACATTAGTTACATCTGGCTCTCTTCTTCTCCCCATTAAAAGAATTATATGCGGAAAATAGAAGGAATGCGGTATTAGTGTTAAAATTCGAATACGGATTACGCCGAGTAACCCATTTGTATTTAATTAATATCTAAAAAAGCCTTAAAAAGATTCGTGGACGAAAGACTCTCTAACACACGAAAAACAATCTTAGAACTAGTTGGGATCTAAAAATGAAAACTCAATTACTTGAAGATGACATCTTGAATGCAATGAGTCTGGAGCGACAGTACGCTGTCTTCAATGCTAATTTCATGATGTTACTTGAGGAGGAGGATAAGCAATTCGTCCAAGAAATTCAACATCTATGTTTAGAACAGGACGAAAAGATTGGCGGCGTTCCTGGCCATAACAATGCGGACGTTTATGATTGGTTTCCATGGGCAGGGAGGCATGGCCTCATAAATAGGTCAACTGAGTACCCCCACCGTGATGATCTCAAGATCGGTTTGAAACCCGAAATTCTCAGACAGTGGACCATGGATATTTTTAATCCACAGTTTTCCATGGCTCTCGGCGCTTCAGTCCTTAACATAAATCCAATCGCTCATCACTATAAGGAAAAAGACAATCCTGAACCCCTCCGCAAAGACCTCGAGGGATTATTCGATGGAACCAAAATTGGATGTATCGGGATTACAGAAATTAATCGTGGATCTGATGCCGTTAACATGACAGTGAAAGCGGAAAAGGCAGACGATGGTATTGTAATCAATGGTACAAAGTGTTATACCACAAATTCTCCGAAAGCTGATATGTGCGCAGTCTATGCCGTGTATAACGACGAGGATCCACGCAGTACCATGGTTCAAGGAGTTTCACACAAAGAATGGAATCGTGGATTTAGGGCAGAGAGATTAGGTATCCCTTCTGTTTCGAAGGTTCACATTGGAAAAACTATATTCGAGGATGCTCTTATTCCCTTTGATTACGTCACTGGCGATGATGGGAAAGGTTACGAGATCCTTTTTGAAGGATTGGTGCCCGAAAGAATCGGAATTGCGGCAGAATGCGTAGGAAATATGTGGGGTGCCTTCACCCTGGCATCAATTTATACAACAATTAGAAAGCAATTCGGTGAAAAAATATTGAGACATCAGGCCATTGGCATGAGCGTTATGGCTAAATACCATGCGCGTCTTTCGATGGTTACTATGGCACTCCTCAAACTTGCTGAGACTTACGATGCAAAAGCACATGAGTTGGTTGGAATTCCAGTCACAATGAATCCTTTCGTCGCCACAGCCTCCCACATGAAGGAGTATTGCGCATATTTAAATCATGAATTGTGCTACGAACTAATGCATGCCATGGGTGGTACCGGTGTGACTGACCAGACAAGGATGCCTATGTATCAAGGATTATCAGAAATTTCCGAGGTTGTAGGAGGGACAAGGAACGTCCAATTGTTGATTGGTTCGCGTACAATAAATACAATGGTAAAAATGGCATAATTTAAGGTTATTTATCTTAGATAACCTTTCTTTTTTCTTACTTTTCAATCCGTTATCTGGGGAAAGTTACTTTTTGGTTATATGGGTGACAGTTTATATCGTCTTTAAACAAAGTGTAACAAATTACGATCATAACGAATTCTTCGGATGAATTCTTCAGGTGGTTTTTTTTAAGGGGGTTGGCCATTAGTTTACTTGAACAGAGTCATAATCTTATCAAAGAAACCAATGGATTTACAAACTGATGGTACGAATGTGGAAACAGTGACATTGCTTTCAGTCAAGCTATTAGATTCAAACGATTCAGTAGTTCTATCTACCATGGGATTTGCTCTAGAATCAAGCATATTAGAAATTTTACCTTTCATTCGTACCTTACAAGCGAAAGATCCTTCCAATCAGATTATAATACATCAGGACAAATTAATTGCTTTTCAATCTGTTGGACCAAACCTTTTGGTGGCTACCGCCACCTCTAATATGGCCATACACAAAATTCGGAAATTTTTGGTGGTACTTTCGAGAACTGTTTCAAATATCTCGTCTTATGATCAATACAAACGGATAGGAGATTTCGAATTCCTTTGTAGAACTGTTCTTGCCGTGGTAGACGCCATACCGCGTGTAACTGTTGCATTAACGGGCCTAGCTCAGTCAGGAAAGACAACTTTCACACGATTTTTTACAAATGGACAGCAGTTAAGAGAATTCGCCACTTATAGACCCACCAGGCTACTAGAAATGGTAGAAGTAGCAGAGATTAAGGAAATTCCTTTTGGTTTACGTTTCATTGACCTAAGCAGCAGCTTCCAACCTTTTTGGTATTTATTTAATCAGATTTCTGATGCATTCATTTTCTTTGTTGATTGTTCAAAGCGGGATCAAATGCAAAAGGCTCAAGAATGTTTTCTGGATTTACGTACTTTTTGGGACAAACCATATTGTATAGCAGCAAATAAAAAGGATTTGAGTACTGTGAAGGATTTAAAAAGGTTTATTGCCCGTAGATTCCAAGTTCCCGCTAATAAGGTTTTCGCAACTGAGACTCTCACAGGTGAAGGTATTATGCCCCTTTTGGAAGCTCTACTCAATTCGGGAATTAATGCAGAGAATGAACTAGTATTAGACATGAATTAGTTATCAAACTTCCTTCAATATCTTTGATAATTGTTTTCTTTTAGTTAATCAGATCCAGGTAATATAAGCATGGCTGGTAAGGTCCATGGAAGATCAAGATGACGTAACGGAAGACAGGCAAATCAAACGTCAGCTTGAGGCGGTCGTTACGGTCACGAGGGCATTTATAAAGCATGATTTTGACACAATGCTGCAAAAAGTCTTGACAGC
>JBHLRO010000007.1:0-149825 GCA_048882505.1 Candidatus Thorarchaeota archaeon | reverse complement strand
CGGGTTACTTCCGCATTAGAAATTAGATTGATATTCTTATGGTTACCCACGTCAGCCATTTTTGGGCCAAGAATGCAGATGCTACAATCCATTGTAGGAAACGTCTTATCGATTAATGCCATTCTGCCTCCGATGGTAGGTTCTTTTTCAACAAGTACGACTTCAAAATCATCCGCGAGATCAAGAGAAGCTTGAATACCTGCCACTCCACCACCAATAACTAGAACTCGCTTTTCCACGGGAACAACGATTTCGTCAACAGGCTCTAAAAGGTCTGCCTTAGCGACCGCCATCTCAATCAATTCAGTAGCTTTCCTTGTGGCCTCTTCTTTCTCGTGTAGATGAACCCAAGAGCACTGTTCTCTGATGTTTGCCACTTCGACAAGTTCAGGGTTCATCCCAAGACGACGCATCAAGGTTTTCCAGGTCGGCCCATGAAGACGGGGAGAACATGCGGAAACAACGATTTTTTCAATTCCTTGTTCATTGATAGCATTTTCAATTTCTACCTGGCCTGGATCAGAGCAAGTGTAGGTATTCACCTGGACTAGCTTGACATCAGGTAGGTTTTCGATCTGTTCTGCAACCCTATCTATGTCAACGCTACCAGCGATATTCTTACCACACTTACAAAGGAATACGCCAATTTTAGGATCCTTTTGGTCGATACTTTCCGCAGCCATTTTTTAATTCACCAGTTCACTTGATCACACTACTTCTTTTTCGAAATCTGCTCTCTAACCCGCGCAAGCCTTTGTGTGAATCCCACACGTGGAGAATTCACAAACTCCCCACAAACGATTATACCTTCCTTGTAATCAAATTTTGCATCGTGGGGAGCGACATCAGTCTTGATTCGGACCTGATTCTTAATCCATTCCAGCATCTGAACCGCGTCCCCCAGTTTATTTTTCCTACCATATTGAGTAAAGCAGGGAGCTAAAACCTCTATGAAACTAAACCCAGGGTTGTCCATTGATAGTTTGATGCTTTTCTGTAACCGCAAGAGGTCATATCCTGGCCATCGGGCGACATAGCTGGCACCAGCGGACGCAGCCAAACTTACCAGATTGAATGGAGGCTCTACGTTTCCGTAAGGGGTGGTGGTTGTTAAATCCCCTATTTGGGTGGTAGGTGCAACTTGGCCCCCAGTCATACCATATACGTTGTTGTTGATACAAAGAACGCTGATCTCAATATTACGTCTACAGGCATGGATGAAGTGATTCCCTCCAATCGCAAATAAATCTCCGTCACCTGAAAGAACTATTACCTCTAAATCTGGATTAGCCAGCTTGAGGCCAGTCGCAAATGGTATCGCCCTTCCATGCGTACTGTGAAAAGCGGGGGCTTTGAAACAACCACTAGAGCGGCCCGTACAGCCGATTCCAGAAACAATGGCGTAATCTTTGGGAGTCAGCCCTCTTTCCACTAAACAGCTCGTGATCGAGGTAATGACCGACCCAATCAGACATCCTGGACAAAAAATGAACCGATGAAGATTTAGTCGAGAATGGAGAGGATGATCTTCAGTGATTATTTCGGAGGAATCAGGTGTGATTAATTCTTGAGGTGCTGTCATGGGTTTACCTCCTTCATAATACCATCGTAAATAAAACTCGGGTGAAAGGGAATCGTGGTGGGAACGTGTTGGCCAATGACCGAAAAACCCAAGTGGCGAAATCGTTCTACCTCTCGGATAACCTGTCCGTAGTTCATTTCGCTAACGATTACCTTCTTTACATCATTTTTGGCCAATCTCTCCATTAATTCCTGGGGGAAAGGCCATAAACTCCGCATGCGAACATATCCAACCTTATGTCCTTTACTCCGGGCTTTTTCGACCGCTTCAGGGACACCACGTGAGTTTATTCCATAGGAGAGGACCACAACTTCTGCATCTTCGACATAACGTTCTTTCCAGTCGTTTATTTCCGAACGACCCCGACGGATCTTGTCGCAAAGACGTTGAACTAATGACACGGCGGCCTCAGGACGCATATCAGGACTTCCCGTAACATCATGTGTTAAACCTGTTACGTAAAAGTTGTATTCGGTTCCTGCTACGGCCATGCCTGGTATTAGGTCCTCGTCTAGCACTTCAAAAGGCTTGTAATCCTCTGGGGGAAC
The DNA here is from genome assembly GCA_048882505.1 of Candidatus Thorarchaeota archaeon. GTDB lineage: Archaea > Asgardarchaeota > Heimdallarchaeia > Hodarchaeales > Hodarchaeaceae > Hodarchaeum. The sequence continues at coordinate 147,695 of JBHLRO010000007.1, read as the reverse complement.
CTGAGGTGGCTTCCGGTTGATTACTTCAAAGTCTGAGTGATAACGAACGGGTTCCATCATTTGACCTGTGATTCCATCACTCGCAACTATAACGGGAGATCGATACTTTTCTGAAAGATTGAATGCTCTAATTGTTAGATCATACATTTCTTGGACACTATTAGGTGATAATACAATCATTTCATAATCGCCGTGAGATAGATACCGAGTTTGCATTACATCCGATTGAGAAGCCTTGGTTGGTTGACCTGTTGATGGGCCTCCTCTCATTACAGTCACTATAACCAGAGGAGTTTCCAACATGAATGCCAGTCCAACTGTCTCGGCCATCAGTGAGAGGCCAGGACCTGAGGTTGCCGTCATAGCCTTTGCTCCAGCAAAAGATGCCCCTACGACTGATACGATTGAGGCAAGCTCATCCTCCATTTGAACGAACGTCCCGCCAACCTGAGGTAACCGTCGAGACATATAATGGGCAATTTCGGAAGACGGGGTAATCGGATATCCGCCGAAGTACCGGCAACCCACAGCAATAGCTCCTTCCGCTGACGCATAATTTCCAGTAGTTAAAATCAAATCCGATTGAGAGCTTTCTTGGGTGGTACTACTCATTTCTCTAAACCTTCAGGGGAATTTCTTGTATAAATATCGATACAGAGGGGCAAATTCTCTCACATTGTAAACAGCCCGTGCATTCTTCTTGGTGGACGGCCTTAACCGGGTGGAGCATACGACTATTGAACTCCTCCGAGACCTCTAAGACATCCCGAGGACAAAATTCTATACAGAGTTCACAACTGTCACATATCTCGCTTAACACCATAACCCTATAATCTTTAGTTTGAGGAGGTTGTAAAATCGGTTTCCGAGTGGAACGCATCATTATAAAAATCCTCTAATAAAAGTTAAGACCTAATTAGGTCTAATAAGTCCTAATAGACGAACTAACGTTATATCTTTTCGCAATTTGCCTTTCTATTGTTAAGTCAACTGGAGCTTTGAACGTCTTTCCATCATAAGGGTCGCTGACGCTGTAATATTTCTATAATCTGTTTTTGAAATGAAGAAATATCCTTATTAAGACTTTACTTTCATGTATTCGGAATTTAACAATAGTTATGAGGAGCTGGAGTGGGCAAGCAGGTTTAAATTCTTGTGGAAGACCATAAACCTCCGAAAGGAGACATTAAGCCTAAAAGGAGTTATCTTCAAGGTGTTTTGGTCTTGGAAGCGCTATAAGAATCCTGGGACATTTTTGAATTTCCTTTTCATTGAATTACGTAAGTATCATCTTTGATCTCACTTCTTTATTTCCTATGTTTAGGTTAATATATCCCCATTTGGATTGTTGATAGCCATAAAGGCATTGTCTAACATTTTAAAGAGATCTTCTTTGGTTAATTCATATTCATTATTGTAATAGAATTGAACCAGCCTATTTACCATTGAAAAAAGCATTTTTTCGTAACCGGTTTTCTTTGAGGTTACCAAATATCTTTTTTTTGGCTTTATTGCAAACAGACCTTCCATTACCGCATTTACTACCTTTTCGGGGGTGGGCGAATTCAACCGTTTCTTGGTTTCTGTATGGATGTTTTCAGCAATCCAGGATATCTGGTCTTTGGCGATCGAATAATACGGTTTTTTTGTACGCTCCCGTATCATTTCTGCGGTAGACATTATGATCTTGGTGTTGAAGGTTCCTGGTTCAATCACTATTACTTTCACTCCGAATTCCCGAAGCTCTTGCGATAATGCATCTGACCACGATTCAAATGCAAACTTGCTCATGCTATAGGCAGACATGAACATGGGAGTAAAAAGCCCCGATATAGAACTTATATTCACTATACGACCCTTGGATTTAATTATATAAGGTGCAAGTGCATTTGTAACCCGTAAAGGGCCGTATACGTTCACATCAAACACACGATGTAGCATCTTTTCATCAGTGGCAATTATTGGCCAAAAATCTGCAACGCCTGCATTGTTGATCAAGCCATACAACCCTCTCCCCTCTTCTTCTACCCGTTTTACAACTTCACTGACATCCTCGGATGAGGTTACATCCAATCGGAGGCCAAGAACATTGGAAAGCGTGTTGAGGTATTTTATATGTTTCTCGTTTCTGGCTGACGCATAAACCATTTTTCCCCTTCTGGATAAATGTTCGGTCGTCAATTTACCAATCCCTGATCCAGCTCCCGTAACCAGAACTGGACCGACTTCATCTGAAAGATTCATGCTGTATTTTGAACATAAATCAACTTAAAAACATTGTGCCCCTCAATGAATGCTTCATATGTGGAATCGCAATGATGGTTAAGTTTGCCCCTTTATGAATACAATTCACTCACAAAAAGGTAAGTATGTAGATTCGGAATCTGAAATCTCAACTCCCTAAGACGTTGTTAACAATAGTTAGTGTATGACTTATAGTACTTTAAGGTTTGACATTGTACGAAACTAAACTTTATGTCCAAGGGAATATCTATGAAAGTAAAATTCAGATTCTCGGGTAGAGGAGGACAAGGCATTAAGTTTCTGGGATCCGCGTTAGTCCGCGTTGCTATGACAGCGAACCTCCATGCCACGCTTGCTGTAGACTACACACCCTCGGTACGCGGCGGTCCAATCTTTTGTGACGTTGTGATTAGTACAGATCCCATTGATTACATTTATGTAGCGGGAGATGCCGATTACTTTTTCGCGATTGATCAAAAAGGATTTGACCGGGCATGTGAATGCATTACCGATAGAACAATTTCATTCATAGACGCGAACACCATTGATTCCCAAGCGGAAGAATTAGTTACGAAAGGTACGATGTACCGGGTACCCATTACAAAGCGGGCCGATGAAGAAAACGTAACGGGGGCCGTCAATATTTTGTCCTTGGGTTTTCTTTCAGAGTATTTGTCAAAGACCGGGAAACCTAATCTTACTGATAAACAATACATCGAGGTTTTTCAGAAGATGCGGAATTCCGAAAACAATATACGTACATTCAAGCTTGGTAAGGACCTTTATCAAGAAATCTTCAATGGAACATCCTAGTTATTAATCGTCCCTTCCTCCCCTCCCTTTTACTTGTGTTCGCATTTCCTTGCCAAAATTATCTTCCTGATCGCAGCATAATCTGCGATAAATATGCGGATGGAGTGCTCTGGTTTTATTATTCTGATCTGAAACCTATCTTTTATTATTAATGTCTCTTTGAAAGCACCTTGTTTAACATCCTGAAGCATTTCGCTTTTAGATTTGAGGGATATCGGCCTGGAACGTGAATTTCCAATTTGGTTTTACGAAGTTTTTTCATGTTTTATTGGTTTTTTTTGCTTTTATTCAGAGAATTTGTCACTAATCAGCCTAAAAGTAACTTAAACATGATTAATCCTTCTACACAATGAAAAGACATATATAACCGATAAAACTATTATTAACCGACCAAATATTGCCAAATTTATCAGTTTTAATTAGATTAATATCCCGTAACGCAGATCATGGGCGTAATTTCATGATTCTTACTGCATCTAGAGAAGTTGAATTCTATGGAACTCAATACCCGTTATTATACTCCCAATCTCGATTTTCGTAACAAGATAATCACATTATCCCAAGATAACTTGAAATACTGTTACCAATGCGCTAATTGTACAGGCATTTGCCCATTGAATATAGTTTCTTCGTTCAATCCTCGAGAACTCATTCACATGGCGCAACTCGGAATAATACCTGAATCGGAAAACGAGGTGATCTGGCGGTGCACGACCTGTGCCGCATGCGAAGAATTTTGCCCCAAAAAAGTGAAGATTATCGAAATCATCACAGCCTACCGTGCACATACGGTCGAAGAGGGCGGCGAAATGCCATATACCTACACGCAAACATTACAGTCATTTTTCCAAACAGGAAACCCATTCAACTTGAGATCCGCAGCAAGAGCTGATTGGGCAAAGGGATTGGATGTTCCCGTAGCTGAAAAGGGAACTGAAGTTATGTATTTCGTTGGATGTACCGCATCTTACGATCCACGGTCCCAAAAGATAGCGCAGGCCATCTCATCGATTCTGAAACGTACGGGGGTAAATTTTGGAATCGTTGGAAACAAGGAAAGAGAATGCGGGAACTGTATCAACTTCATGGGTGAAACGGTTCTCGCAGATTATGAACGAGAACAAAATGAGGCCCTAATCAAGCGAGTTCACCCTTCCACGATCATTACCACATCCCCACATTCATTCAATCGGATTAAGAACGCCTACAATCTCCCTGAAGGTACCGAAGTACTTCACTATACCCAGTTTTTGGATCGGCTGATTAGTGAAGGCGCATTAGAGTTTCCCGATAATGGACATAAGGAACATCGTATAACTTATCATGATGCTTGCTACCTCGGCAGACATAATGGTGTTTATGAGGAACCTAGAAGAGTCCTTAAGGCAGTTCCTGGCGTAAAACTGGTGGAAATGCCTGATAACCACCAGTTTAGTGTTTGCTGCGGCGGTGGAGGCGGGAACATTTGGGCTGAAACTCGAGTAGAAGAGAGGCTATCACTTCCCAGGTTAAAACAAGCTCTGGATGTCGGTGCATCTGTGCTGGCGACTGCGTGTTATTTCTGTCTATTAATGTTCGATGATGCGGTAAAAGTGGGCAATGTTGAGCAGCAAATCAAGGCTAGAGACATTGCGGAAATTGTTATGGAGGCACTGTAGCAAATGGACACCTCAGAATTTAGAATCGGAGTTTTTATTTGTCATTGTGGAACTAATATAGCGGGAAAGATTGCTATCGACGAACTAAAGGGGTACATTCGAACCCTACCTCATGTTGAAACTGTCGAAGATACAACCTATGTCTGTAGTGAGGTAGGTCAATCGATCATACACGATACGATTCAAGAGAGGAAATTGAGTCACGTTGTGGTGGCTGCCTGTTCACCAACAATGCACGAAAAGACCTTCCGAAATACAATTGCAAAAAGCGGTCTAAATCCGTATATGTTGACTATCGCCAACATTCGAGAAATGGATTCTTGGGTAACAGAGGATTCAAAAGCGAGTCTGGAGAAAGCAAAGAAATTGATTACCGCTGCTGTAAAGCGAGTTATCACTCAAGAACCCCTAGATGAAGAAAGAACAGAAGTGACGCAGCGCGTTCTCATTGTGGGTGCAGGAATTGCAGGAATTGAGGCATCGCTCCAGGTAGCTGATGCAGGAAAGGAGGTGGTCTTAGTTGAAAGATCCTCTTCCATTGGAGGGCAAATGGCACGTTTTGATAAGACATTTCCAACATTAGATTGCGCTTCTTGTATTCTAACCCCCAAAATGGTCGATATCGGACAGCATCCCAATATAACGCTTTATTCTTACTCTGAAGTGGAGAATGTCTCGGGATCCCCAGGCCAGTTTCAAGTTACCATCCGAAAGAAAGCCCGTTCCGTAGACGAAGAATTATGTACAGGTTGTGGACTCTGTGAAGAGAAATGCCCGCTTAAGAAAATTCCGAGCGAATTTTATATGGGTTTAAAGAACCGTAAAGCGATTTACAGACCTTTTCCCCAGGCTGTCCCGCCATACCCGTTGATCGACAGGGCAAATTGTACATATTTCCTTAAGGGGCGGTGTGCATTATGCGAAAAAATTTGTCCAACAGGGGCAATAGATTTCAATCAAGAAGATGAACTGATAGAAGTGGAGGCTGGGGCCCTTATTCTGGCAACAGGGTACGAGACATTTGACGCACGAACGGTTCCTCAATATGGGTACGGTGAATTAGATAATGTCTTCAAAGCATTGGAAATAGAAATCCTACTAAACGCATCTGGGCCAACGAATGGATCCTTGTATCTCAGGAAGGACGGAAAGCTAACAGATCAGCAACCAAAATCCGTCGGAATCATCCATTGCGTCGGGTCTCGGGACGAGAATCACAACGCGTACTGCTCGCGCGTTTGTTGCATGTATTCCCTTAAATACGCGCATCTTATTAAGGAACGGACCAAAGCTACTATTTTTCAGTTCTACATCGATATCAGGGCCTTTGGAAAAGGGTATGAGGAATTTTATGATCGATTGCAGAAAGAAGGCGTCATATTTGTTCGTGGTAAACCTGCTAAAGTATTGAGGCAGATTCAGAATGGTACCGAAAAACTTGTAGTCCAAGTAGAAGATTCCATTAGTCAAAAAGTATTACACGTTCCCTTAGATATGGTTATACTAAGTGACGCTATCGTAGCCCGACATGATGCAAAGGGAATGGCCAATATGTTTGGCATAGGCTGTGGAGCGGAAAACTTCTTCACAGAAAAACATCCTAAGCTGGCTCCCGTTGGTACTCAGGTTGAAGGCATTTATTTGGCGGGTACATGTCAAGGCCCAAAGGATATTCCAGATTCCGTGGCCCAGGGAGCGGCTGCAGCGTCGGGCGCTTTGAGTCTGTTATCTCGTGGGTACATACTGGTCGAACCGACAATAGCTACAGTCAATGAAGACCTCTGTTCAAACTGCAAGATGTGTATTTCTGTCTGTCCGTTCGACGCAATTGCTGAAGATACAGAAAAGAAAGTAGCGGTAATTACAGCCATAAAATGTCAAGGTTGCGGTTTATGTGTTTCTGTTTGTCCCTCTGGAGCTATTCATCAATATTATTACTCTGATGAGGCAATTCTTTCGGAAATCGAAGGAATTATAGAATCTGCACAAATCGCATATGGAACGGGGTGATACATTTGGAAGCGATTGAAGCTAAACCCGAAGTAGCATTGGAATTCAAGCCAACGATAATCGGATTTTATTGCAAATGGTGTACACACGCTGCAGCTGACTTGGCCGGAACAAGCAGGATGCCAGTATCGGCGGACGTGATTGGAATCCGTGTCCCGTGCTCTGGACGTGTGGATCCCAGCTTCATTGTCCAGGCATTCACAAAAGGTGCCGATGGAGTATTGATAGGGGGGTGTCATCTTGGTGACTGTCATTATGAAGATGGGAATTATAGTGCGTATAAAAGAATGAAACTCTTACAAAAACTCCTAGATGCATATGGAATTGAACCAGCTCGCGTGAGGATCGAATGGATTTCAGCTTCTGAGGCTAAAAAATACCAACAGACTCTAAATGAGTTTTCCGATGCGATCAAGGAACTGGGGCCCTTGAATTGGGGTAAACATCTGAAGAAGCGTGAGTTTTCAAAGATGGAGGTCTAATCAATGAGTGATGAAAAACCCAAAATTGCCTTTTATTGGGCCGCTTCGTGTGGGGGTTGCGAAATTGCGATTTTAGACTTAGATGAGGCAGTCCTAGATGTGGCCGCAAAAGCAGATATTGTATTTTGGCCTGTAGCTGTTGATACGAAATATCAAGATGTCGAGTCAATGCCTGACAATTCAATTGATGTTACTTTCTTTAATGGAGGCATCAGGAATTCCGAAGCGGTACATGTCGCCAAACTGCTTAGAAAAAAGTCCAAATTTTTGGTGGCTTTCGGAACCTGTGCCCATTGCGGCGGAGTACCGGCTCTTGCAAATTTTAAGGATAAAAACTCTATTTTTGAGCGTGTATATAAGACTACACCAAGTACAAGGAATCCTGAAGAAATTTACCCTAGTACCTCTTATACCACAAAAGAGGGTGAAGTTACAATCCCCGAATTCTTCGATGCTGTTTATCCTTTAGATGAAGTTGTCCCCGTTGATTACTATGTCCCGGGATGCCCACCTACCAAAAAATGGATTATCGCTGGGGTTACGGCTTTCCTAACAGGTGAACTTCCGCCTAGGGGCACAGTGATTGCAGAAGAGTTCGCTCTATGTAAAGAATGTCCCCGGGAAAAGCCTGAAAAACATGTGATCAAGGAATTCAAGAGAATTTGGGAGGTCATGGATATTGATCCCAAAAAATGCTTGCTAGATCAGGGGATAATCTGTTTGGGACCTGCAACACGCGGGGGATGTGAGGCTAGATGTATCACGACAAATTACCCTTGTCGAGGCTGTTTTGGACCTGCCCCCAATATTGTCGACATTGGAGCTAAGATGACTAGTGTCTTGGGTTCTATTATTGAAGCAAGTGATGAATCCGTGATGGAAGACGTAATTGCAAAAATACCAGATTTTGCAGGGACAATGTATGAGTTTACGGCCGGAAGATCGGCATTCCTAAGGAGGAAAGCATAAATGACGGTTAATTCGAAGAATATTGTTATTGATCCGATTACGAGACTGGAGGGCCATGGGAAAATCCACATTTTTCTCAATGATCAAAATACGGTTGAAAACGCGTACTTTCAGGTTCCAGAACTGAGAGGGTTCGAACGCTTTTGTGAGGGGAGATTGGTCGAAGAAATGCCCCGGATAACTAGCCGGATATGCGGTGTATGTCCTGGTGCTCATCATATGGCATCCAGTAAGGCGTTGGATGATGTTTTCAATGTGGATCCTCCAGAACCCGCGAAAAAACTTCGGGAGCTCTATTACTCTGCACACATGATTCATAGTCACATTGCTCATTTCTATGCATTAGGTGGTCCTGATTTTGTAGTTGGTCCGTCGGCTCCACCGAGCAAGAGAAATATTCTCGGGGTCGTTGAGACAGTTGGAGTAGATATTGGAAAGGAAGTGATAAAGCATCGTTCCTATGCGCAACGGATTCAAGCAATAATTGCGGCGGATGCCGTCCTTCCCTGCGCTGGTGTACCGGGAGGAATGCTGAAATCCATCTCTGAAGAAGAACGAGCTCAGATCGAAGAGTGGGCTAAATCTTTGGTTGAGTTTTCTAAATTCACGATAAAAATTTTCCATGACGTTGTGTTGGGTAACGAGGCAAATAAAGCCTTAGTCCTTGACCCTGGATACTATATGAAGAGTTATTATATGGGACTAGTGGACAAGAATAGACATGTAAACTTTTATAATGGTGAAATCCGAGTTATCGATCCTAAGGGGAAGGAGTATGCACAATTTGCTCCCAAAGATTACTTGGAATATATTGAAGAACAACCGCTGCCGTATTCCTACCTGAAAGTCGTTTACCTAAAGAATATAGGGTGGAAAGGGCTCATTGAGGGATTGGATTCAGGCATTTATCGCGTTGCACCTCTGGCACGATTGAACGTCGCAGACGGGATGGCAACTCCATTAGCCAATGAAGAGTACAAGGCCATGATGAACGTACTGGGGAAGCCTGCTCATCACACCCTGGGAAATCATTGGGCACGCGTTATAGAGCTACTCTATGCAAGTGAACGCCTTCTAGAACTTGTAAAAGATCCGCAAATCACTTCTACTGATCTTCGAGCGGAGCCAAATGAACCTGATGAAGGAGTAGGCGTAGTTGAAGCCCCTAGAGGAACATTAATCCACCATTACAAAACTGACAAGAAGGGTGTTATCATAAAAGATGGAGTGAATCTTATCGTAGCAACGGCTCATAACAATGCTCCCATTTGCCTTTCGATAAAGAAGGCAGCACAACAGTTCATACATGGGCCAGAGGTCGAGGATGGCATGTTGAATATGGTGGAGATGGCATTTAGAGCGTACGATCCGTGCTTTGCCTGTGCTACCCATAGCCTACCTGGACAAATGCCCCTAGAAGTTCTTGTCCATGATAAGGATAATAGGGTAAAATGGCGTAAGTCCCAGTATGTACGGTAAAAGATGCCAGTTTCCTCCTTATTTCCTTTTTTTATCGTCTTCTTTCTTATCATTTTCATTCAAAAAGAACCCAATTTCCTCTAGAACCAACTTTATAATCTTAGGGATTTTACTTTGGGTTTCTGCTGAAATCTGATCCGAAAATTCTTTTTGCCTAGGTATTTCAATCCCGATGATCCGAACTATACCAGGCATGAGCTCACTCGCAGTTCTTTTTCCCAATTCTAGAGCAGTTGGAAAATTAATATCATGAGGAGAACTGAGAAATGTAGAATTAGAAAAATCCTCGGGTGTGATTCTCAAAATCCGTTTATGTGGAGAATCCGTTTCGATCGTATCGATAATTAATACCTTTTCGTATCCCAAGATTGATTCTAGGATTAAGAGCCCCCCACTTGAGATTTGCTTGTAATCGATCCCAGGAGGTCCGATTTCTGAGATTTCTCGGAGAATTCTCGGGCCCAAAGCATCGTCTCCAGCAAGTTCGTTTCCGATACCTAGGATTAGGATTTTCGAGGGGTCCATTAACTTATGCTCACAAAAATGAATTGATACTACTACTAAGTCAAATTTGTATCCGATTAAAGAGATGATCTAGAGATTTTTTGCTGATTATATCAGCAATGATTTGACATGCAAGACCATAGGGAGGGAATCACTATCAGCTAATCTTTCTTTGATTTAAGATGATTATTGCCAGAGGTTTCGTAAGTTTTGAATTGAGAAAGTTCCAAAACCAACCTAGAACCCGGTAGTTGTAATAAAATTCATAAGTTTACATTAATGTCAATAAAAAATGAAAAAACTTTTTAATAGATTAGAGCAATCATATATTAAACCTTGAACGGTTTAAATATAGTGATAGAAAATGACTACTCCCGTAGAAATTAAGGAATCACTTCCGGGACAAACCGAAGAGGAAATTCGGGAAATGATTTCTAGATTTGGTTGGAAATGGGCAGTATTAGCATCTACCATGGGAACGCTTTATCAACGAGGCGAGCTTCCTTCCAACAACTTGGTACAAAAGTTAAGATTATCCCGTAACAAACTAGAAAGCGGTTGCTATTCTTTATGTGAAACAGCGTGTGATCTAAGGGATATTGAGATTGAAATGTTCCCATTGCTAACTAAACTAGGGCCACAAGAAACTGACGGGTTCCTTGAACTTAACAGTAAGGCTGTCAGTGGAACGATAACGACTGAAGACCTTGATCTAACAGGCCTCCAACCAATCGCTTCTGACTGTATGTCCCTTCCTTGCGTTTGTCAAAAATAGGTGCATATGCCCCAAGCTATCCTTAGTTGTTCTTAGCCAATTAAGGCATTTTCATTAAAATGGAAGTTGCTGTGGATATAGCCAGGACTCCAAAAACGAGCGCAGCTCCGTATTCCAGATAGGGAGGGTTCGAGGCTCCAAAACAGATGGAATTATTCATACAGCCGTGTCAATTAATTTGTGGATCTAGTTTCGAGATAAAGGACGATTCTGATTCCTATAAAGTTAAGTATGTCTAAGCATTTACTGCGAACTTCTTTAGGAAATCTCGGGCCTTTATTGTATGCATTTGCAGCCCAGGCCTTAAATCTAATCCTAAACTCAGTCCGAGGAGCTCGGGATACACGAACACTGGAATTTTCGTCTTGTTGCCGAACTGCTTGGCCATTAATACCTGGCCAACGTCATATGAAACATAACAAGAGGGGCAAATAGTAACCATCCCGTCTACATTGGCTTTTTCGACTTCAAGAATCTTTTTGTGGGCGATTTCCAAAGAAACTGATGGATTTACACCCCGAGTTCCAGCTCCACAACATAATAGCTTGCCAAGATAAGGGACAGATTGTGCGCCTAAGGCTTCAACCAAAGCATCAAGTTTATGAGGTTTTTCCGGGTCTTCCGTTTGTAAAAGATTTGCAGGTTTGCTATAGTGACAACCAGGATGGGTAGCAAACCGAAATCCCGTGAGGGGATCAGTTATTTGTGCGGCGATTCTCTCTGGTCCTATCTCGTCATAATACACGGATTGATATTGCAGCACATCCACTGTACCCTTGAATTCACGGTCGATCCCAGAAAGGTACTCATTAATCTCTTGCCGAAGAAGGGGATCCGATTCAAGCTTAGCCCTTGTGACCTTGAGGGTTTCAAAACACCCAGAGCAGGCTGTTACGATATCTAATCCCTGTTCCTCGGCCATGCTAAGGTTTCGAGCGGCTAGGGCGTACCAAGCTATACTACTGAAAGCTTGGGCACCTCCAGGGTCAGGACAACATCCAAAGGGAAGATCAACAAGCTCTATGTTGAAAAGCTCCATGGTTTGTCGAACTGCCGCTTCCACGAATGGTAGACGATAAGGAATTGTACATCCAAGAAATAAAGCATATTTTGACATTACTCAGTAACCTCCTCTAGGGAATCGTCCTTTTGTCTCTTAACTTCCCTAATTAGCTCTTCTGATACTCCCATAATATCTAGGAGCTTTTGGATCTCCTTTGTATCGGTGAGGGGAAGCTGAGGAAGGCCTAACTTTTCTCGTTTCTTCAGGATTGATTCTGAAATAGCTGAGGTGATTCCTGTTTCTCTTATTGCTTCAAATTCATTAATAATGCCTTCTGGTACATTCTTTAACTGTCTGGCAAGATTCTTAAGCTCAATCAATAGATGACCAACGTCGATACCTTGTGGGCATCGTGTAGTACATGTATAGCACAATGAGCAATACCAGATGAGATCATCGATGAGGAGTTGCCCCGTTTGTCCTGTGAGAATGGTTTCAACGATTATCCTTGGATTAAAATCTGGATAAACTCGGAACACAGGACATCCACCTGTGCAGGTTCCACATTGATAACAGGATTTGATTTGATCAAGCAAATGGTCAAATTCAGACTGAAGAGTCGGTTCAATTGTAGTGGTCATACTAGTTCAACAATCCCTAAGGTTCATCCTATGAATGTTCCAACTTTCCAATGTCTTGTAGGATCCCAAGCATCTTACGAGCAGTTTTAACAAATGTATTCGAGTTGGAACAGAAAATGTGTGTTTTTTCGATCCTTCGTGGGTCGATACCTATCTGTTTGAGAAGTTGTTTGAACAGACCAACGCGATGTGATGCGGTCTTCGAACCAGTTTCATAGTGACATCTATCTTCCAGGCATCCTGCAATTAGTACTCCATCCGCTCCGAGTTCGAAGGTTTTTTCTATCATCCCGAGTGAAATATTCCCCGTACATTGAACTGGAATTATCCTAATATTGGGAGGGTAGGCAACATCGGGTTGGGTTAGGGACATTTGGCCGATATAATCGGTGGATGCGTAAGCACACTCCCAACAGGCGAATGTGACAATAATAGGCTCTGTCTCAGATTCGGCATCGTACAACATACCCTCTACTTGATCCAGTACGGCCTCCTCTTGATAATAATTGACGGAGATAGCAGATACGGGGCAGGAAGACTGACATAGACCACAACCTACACAACCTATGGGATTGATCTGGACTTGAACTCCAGGATTTGCCACTGCAACTTTTTCTATCGCCCCGTAGGGACAAATGGATATACATGACTCACATTTGTTACAAGTCCCTTCATCGATAACAGCGGTTGGGAAGCGTTTACCGACATAGTTGTTCCGCAACAATAGGTCGAGTTGGCTAGCCGCATATGCAGCGCGTGTTACCGTCGTTGGAATATCTGCAGGAGCAATCGCAGATCCTGCCACAAAAACCCCTGCTTGCTTGGTTTCAGTTGTACGAAGTTTTGAATATAGTTCCTTGAAAAATCCGTCACTTCCGATTGCGATGTTAAGGTTTTCTGCCAATGTTTCGATGCCTTTGCTGGGAGCCATGCTCATGCTTAACACAACCATTTCAGCCTTGATTGACTCAAGTCGATTGGTTGTTGTATCCTCAGTTACCACATAGAGAGATTTTCCATCGCTTTCAACCTCAGAAGGGCGTCCTCGAATGAACTTGACCCCTAATTCACGGCAACGAGTATAATATTCTTCGTACTGAGGGCCGACTGCCCGAATGTCCATGTAGGCAATCACAACATCTATTTCAGGATGCCTTTCCTTAATCGTGATTGCATGTTTCAGTGACACCATACAACAGACGTTAGAACACCATTCGTTATATTTCTTTGAACGAGATCCAGCACAAAGAATCATAACCACGCGATCAACGTGTCCATTGTTCTTTCTAACTAGGTTTCCTCGGGTAGGCCCAGTTATATCCAGAAATCTGGCCAATTCACTTTGTGTAATTACGTTCTGAAAACCTGGTTGACCGTAGTGGTATTCACTCACCAATTTGGGGTCGTATTCTTCAAAACCAGTAGCTAAGATAATTCCACCAGCGGCCAGATGCTCCCTTGTTTCACTAGAATCCAACTCAATGGCATCAACGGGACATACCTTTGCACATTCCGTACATCCCTCTGGACATTCGTCGCGGTTAATCACGTATTTGGTGGTACTACATGTTATTGCAGGAAGATAAACAGCTTTGCGTGATGTAAGCCCAAGATTAAACTCATCAGGCTTCTCTACAGGGCACGCTTCGACACAGAGACCGCATCCTACACATTTATGCATATCTACATGCGTTGGTTTCTTTCTTATTACAAGAGAATAATTTCCCAGGTGGCCCTTAACAGATTCAACTTCAGATCGAATATGAAGTTCGATATTAGGATTTACATCAAATGCGGATCTATAAAAACACCGTCGAACATTGGATTGGTGTACACCTTTGATACCCACAGTAGGAAGGCATGCAGCACAATCATCGCTGGGAAAAAAGTGACTAAGTTTAACTGCATTACCACCAATATACGATTTTCTGTCAATTAGATGAACCTTATGCCCCCGTTCGGCAAGATCTTGCGCTGCTTGTATTCCAGCTGGCCCCGCACCGACAACTACCGCAGCATCGTTCATTGGGATTTTGATTGAAGTAACTTGGTGTTGGTGATTGGCTTTCTTGTAGGCAGATAAAAGGACAGCTTTTGCCTTTTTAGTTGCCTCGGTTTTGTCTGGGGTTACCCATCCTACATGTTCTCTAATATTTGCCCCCACGATCTTGAAAGGAGACAACTTTAGCTCCTTGGTTAGATCTTGAAACAGATATCCTGCGGTTTTGGGTGTACAAGCTGCAAATACAACAGAATCGGGTTGTTCGCGCTTGTGGAGTTCTTTGATGAAGTTTTTTCCTTTTTCTGAACAGAGATTATGATGGAATGCACAGTAATCGGCTTCATTCAATTTATTCTCATTGTAGAATCTTTGCAATTCTTCAAAATCGATGTTTTTTATACTTCCCCCACAATTGCACATAACTGTTCCAATTTTCATCATCGTCACCTTATCTTTCATCCCAATTTTGCATCACATGTATCAGTTTGTCTTCATGATCCAATATTTTTACTCGTGTGGCTACTGCACCTGAACGGACATTGTGAGTGGCGCAGCTAAAGCATGGATCGTAAGCCCGGACACACATCTCCAATCGATTCATTAAACCCTCTGCAGGGGTATTGTCTTTAATGAGGTTTCTCGCAGCCGCTTGTACAGACCGATTGATCGCTTCATTATTCCCCACGGTGGCAACAATCAGGTTTACATCTCTTACAATCCCCTTATTATCCGTTTGATAATGGTGAAATAGCGTGCCACGGTGAGCCTCAACAATTCCTACTCCTTCGCCCTCACGTGGTTTCACTGGAGTCCGTAAAAGCGATCCCGTTATTTCGGGATCTGCCAGCAAATCTAGAACTGTTTCAATGGCATGAGCAAATTCAATAATCCTGGCGTAATGATATAGTAACGTTTGTTGGGCGGGTCTACCGAACTTGTTACGAAATTCACTCAATAATTCCTGAGCGATTGGGGTATCAATACGGTCTGCGACATTAATCCTACCTAGTGGTCCTACACGATAGCAACCGTCCTCAAATGACCGTTTCTTATAATACGGGAATTTGAGGTAGGAGAAGTCCTTGATACGTTCAGAGATGACGTTACGATATTCAATCCCGTAATATTCTTCCAAGGTATCGGCGTTTTCATCAATAAGACGAACTTTCCCATCATAGAATTCGAGGTTACCGTTTGTTCCGACCATGCCCATGTGTTTGGTCGAAATCACTCCTAGAGAATCTATTACTTCGCCATATTGGTCGAATAATGAAAGAGCAAGATCTTTGGCCATTGGTAGGAAATTTTGAGCCAAATCCTTGACATTTCGTTCTATCTTGTCCCTATCAGCGAGCGATAGTGGGTGAGATTGTCCCCCAGGTACTGCCGTTACGGGGTGAACTGATCGTCCTCCAAGGATTTTCGTGATCTCTTGACCTACTTTTCGGGCGGCTATTACTTGCTTAACGAGTTCTGGGTTTGCTTCGAGGAGGCCGATGACATTTCGCTTGGCTGGATTGGAATCAGGCCCCAATACCAAATCAGGTGCAGCCAGATAAAAGAAATGTAAAACGTGGCTATGAATATACGAACCGTACATCATTAATCTTCTTAATTTATATGCAGTCAGCGGAATTTCTTCAGGATTGAGGCCGAATGTGGCATCTACCGCTTTGGCAGAACACAAGTGGTGTGGGACATGGCATATTCCACACATCCGAGGAGTGAGGAGGGGCATTTCTTCTATAGGTCTACCAATAAGGAATTTCTCGAATCCTCGTACTTCAACAACCTTCACCTGCGCATCAGCCAAACTTCCGGATTCGTCCAAAAAGAGTTTAATCTCAGCATGCCCCTCGATACGAGACACGGGTTCTACTTTAATTATCTTTGTTGCACTCATTTGCTTACCGCCTTTGATTTTAGCTTTGTTTCAGATAATTTGTTGAATTTGGTCGCACCGTATTGATGTTGATAGAAATACGCCAAGGGATCGTTACCTAGCGCCTCCATGACTTTTTCGATTGGAAGTTTTGTTGTAAGGGTAGCCATTAGAGACGCAATATCAAGTCCTGGTTCCCGATCTGGATTTAATGGTCCGTGACATCCTCGACACGGTACACCGACTTTTGTGCACCGAGCATCGCACAAACCCCACGTCGCTGGACCCAGACATAGATAACCCTGTTCAAGTAAACAACTATCGGGATCAACAGATTCATTTGCAGATCGATACCATCGCTTAAGCTCAGTAATTTGGATGTTTCTTTTTGCCCGGGGACAGGGTTCACAAACAGAATAGCTTGGTAAGGCAAGGGGCTTTCCCTCTAATAAGCTCATTACCGCTGTAGCAATAAGTTCTGGGACAGGGGGACATCCTGGCAGCATTATGTCCACATCAATTACTGAGTTCAATGGTCGAACTCGCTCAGTCAATGCTGGCAAATCATCCTGTGGGTACCGACCCAACGGATTGTCTACGCCCAGGGTATCTTGGTAAACTTTATGCAGAATCTCTTCACGAGAATACATATTGCCTAAAGAGGGTATACCGCCAAAACAGGCACAGCTGCCTAATCCAACAATAATCTTGCAGTTTTTCCGCATTTCCTGTGCTACGTGGATATTATGCTCGTTCCGGATTCCACCTGAGATGATTCCTACGTCAGCAGGGACAAAGTCCTTTACATCAGCCAAAACAGGTGAACGCACGATATCCGCTTTTTCTAAGACGTCCACAATTGCTTCATGGATATCTAATAGCGAAACTTCACATCCGGAGCAAACCATTAGCCATTCGGTGGCAATTTTCGCTTTGCTCATTTTTCGTCCTCACGCATTAGGTCATGCTACCCTCCGATTCCGTATACATAAAGTTTTGCTTGTAACTATTGTTAATAGAGGAATCAAGCCATTAGAAAATAATTTCTAAGTATTTACGTTATAATATGTTAATCTGGCGATTAATACTATTTTTAATGCCAGAAGTATCCGAAACAAACCGATTACAATGTAAACATTTCCACAAAGGCGAATTGAAAATACAATCCCATCCCATTAGAGCTTCTTCATTCACGTTTCATTCTAATGGAAGCTCATTGTAGAAACTAATGACCTTTTTTACTAAAATGGAGGTTAATCTTGTAACTCCTGCTCTTACAGCCTCGGTTAGCTCTTCGCTGAAATATCTGGTCTCTTTAACCTGGATGCCATAAACCTCGACTCTGGACGGAAGATTGTAATTTCCAATTTCGGCGAAATTCATGACAGGAATTACTCCCATACTATGCGATGAGATCTCTTCGTGATATCTATCCTTTAAAGCATATAAATCTGGAAAATGGATGATATCGCCAGGGTTGTATTCTTGATCATCCAGTGAAGCGGCATCGACTATGATTGCATACTGGTGACCATCAATAGCATCCAATATGTCCAAACCCCCCGTGTTAAGATACTTGAATGCGATATCGAATGTTTTTATGCGCTCGTTCTTTTCCAGTTCTTCAACTGCACGGATGCCCGCTCCGTCATCCATACGTACCGTGTTGCCAATACCTAGAATAACTAAAGGTGCTTTTGGACTCAGGGACATCCATGAAAGTTAATCGGAAAGATTAATTTAAATCCATCTCGACAGATGATTTGGATCTAAAATGCATGAATGCTCCTTCGCACAGTCCGTTATTGATACAGTAGTGTCGCAAGCCAAAAATCAAAACGTAAAAAAAATAAAGGAAGTCGTTATGTCTTTCGGGGTTTTTTCAAGCATTCACCTGGATCAATTTGCTTTTTGTTTTGATTTGGTAAAGATTGAGAACGATTTGACAAGATCAACCAATTTGGTGATAAAACGGGTTCCTGGAGAGCTTAAGTGCCAGACATGCGGTTTCGAGGGGGAAATATCAGAAATTCCAACAAGTCAACAGGATTTGGCTCCTGTTTACCCTTGTCCGTCATGTTCGAGTTTTACAACGGAAATTCTTTCAGGAACGGAAACTACGGTTGAATCGATCGTTGTATGACGAATAGAAAGTTATCTGGAGTTTCACTTTCTTTTTGATATTGAATTCGTCTTATAATCAAGTATAACCAGCTTTAGACAATATTTCTAGAGGCCAAAAGCACTGCCTGGCCAGCTGAAATTCCTCCATCACCAGGAGGAAGATTTTTATGGAGTAAAATCCCCTTAAGGCGCAAACCAGACTTTTGTAATGTATTTATGAGAGAATATGTAATTAAATCATTATATGCTACTCCTCCGCTGAATCCTGCCATTTGGATGCCTTCAAGCTGAATTTGGCTAATTATAGCTTGAGCAAAGCTCCATCCAACGAATTCTTGAATATGCCAGGCCAGTTCACTTTTGGAACCACGTTTAGAGATCAGTTCTAACAGTTTGTGAACTATTGGACCAAAATTTAAACCTAAATCTTCCTTCAGGCTTTCCTTAATGAAAGGATTTGGGTCGGTTGTGTGTCTTGCCGCCCAGCCCTGCCCTTCTAGTACAATTGCAGGCTCTCCTTCATAGGTGGCTTCAACACAAAACCCTAGTGCAACTGAGCATGCATCTAGAAATCTGCCTGTAGAGCTCGTTAATGGACTGTTGAATTTCTTTTCAATTTGCTGAAGAATAATTCGAGCATCAGAGTATGCTAATCCTGGGGATATCATGCTACTACCGCTTACAATGTTTAAGATTTCTTCTTCCGGTACCCCTGCGCTTTCGAGATAGCTAAGAAGCATACGGTAAGGAAACTTTGTAGCAAGATCCCCTCCAGGTTGAATAACATACTCGATGTGACCTGCACGCGTATAATCTTGGAAAGAGAATTGGAGAATTTCACCACCCCAAACGTTTCCGTCGATTCCATATCCAAGGCCATCAGCTACCGCAATTACGGCTTCTTCATCCCAAAGACCATTATCAGCTAATAATGAAGCGCCGTGGGCATAATGATGCTGAAACGCGACAGAAGGAACATTTGTTTTGGTTTTTAAATCTTTGGCATACTCGGTTGACAGATAAAGTGGATGCAAATCATGGGCAATAGCTGCCAGAGGAGGATTCTGTAATAAATTCTGCATATGATGGATAGCATCTTGATAAAACCTATAAGTGGGCTCATATCTAAGATTACCTATATATTGGGTTAAAAAAAGTTTGCCTTGGCTTATTAAGGACGCTGTCGTATGTAATTCTGCGCCTAAACCTAGGATAAGGGATGAATCGTTATAAATGGGGCAATCCAGCGGTTCGGGAGTCTGACCACGACTCCTCCTTAGGAATAAATTGGTGGTCTGGTGGTTTTGAGTAAAAATATAGGGTTTTACCACAGAATCATCGTTTCGCTGGTGGATTTCACGATCATGGAGTATAAAATAATCTGCAACATCCTTTAAACTTCTCAAGATTTCACGATTGTCTATTTGGATTGGAAGATGAGATCGATTTGCACTTGTCATTACCAATGTTTTCAGTTTCGGGTGATCCAGCAGAAGATAGTGAAATCCTGAATAAGGCAGCATTACACCAATGTTGTGCAAATTAGGGGCGATATTCTGCGCTAGAGTAAAGTCATCACGCTTTGGTAGAAGGACAATGGGGCGACGGGGCGAATTCAATAAGTTAACTGTATTTTCGTTGGGAATATGGGAAAATTGGTTGATTTGATCAATGGAGAGACTCATCAAGGCAAAAGGCTTTCGCTTCCGATCGCCTTTCCTTGATCTGAGTTCTTCAATAATATCGAAGTCATCTACCCTACAGGCGAGATGGGTTCCCCCGATACCCTTGATAGCGAGAATATTACCCTCTAGTAAAAGTTTTTGGCTATTCGTTATCACTCTTGATTCTATTGTTTCTAATGTTATTCCAGATCTGTTTGAAAGATAATATTGGGGTCCACATGTCCGACAGCAAGTGGTTTGGGCATGAAATCGTCGATCAGTTGGATCTGTGTATTCCTTCATGCATTTGGAACATAGAGGAAAGGCATCCATTGTGGTTTGAGGGCGATCGTAGGGGATCCCCTTGATAACAGAAAATCGTGGGCCGCAGTCAACACATGAGGTGAAAGAGTAGTGTTTCCTTTCTGCTCTGTCACCCGTCAGCATATCCTCCAGACATTGGTTACATATAGAAATATCTGGAGGAATATAACTTGGTGAGAGAATTTTCGATTCCAGTTTGCTCTTTATTATGCTAAAGGTATTATAAGTTGGCGATGTATGGATGACGGTCTTTATTATCTTGTCAATTACAGCCAACGGAGGTTTTTTTAATTTTAGATTGAGACTGAATGATTTTAACCTTTTTTCAGGGCCCTGGATTATTATTCTCACGAAGTTACCCTTATTTTGTACTTCTCCCTTAACCTGTTCCTCCTGGGCTAGGCGATAGACGAACGGTCGAAAACCAACCCCTTGGATGCTTCCTTCGATCCTCAACTCCCAGGTATTATGTTGGGACATACAGCAAGCACCAAAAATAGGGATTCTTAATGTCTTCACTTGATTGGTTTAGCTTAATGAGACCTTAAAAAGAAAATCCTTAAAGTGGATTCATAAATCCGTTTAGTCAGACCTATAGGGATTAAAAGATATTAATTCAGCTTAAAAGAAGGTAATCGTATTGTGTTTGGCAATACCTGGAAGGATATTGCAGATCAGAGAAAATGGAATCGCATTGGTAGATTTTTTGGGGGTAAAACGCGAAGCTAATGTTTCCCTAATCGAAAATGCCCAGCTAGATGATTATGTTATAGTTCACGCCGGATTTGCCATTCAAAAAATAGATCCAAAGGAAGCCTTGGAAAATATCAAGCTTTGGCAAGCAATGACAGGTGAAGAACGCACACAGCTGGGGTATTAGCTGATTATTCCCCGTAGATTGCATTAATACGACAAGTTCCTTCCAATCCAACCATGCAGGGGCCTATGGGCATTTCTGGGGTGCAATGAGTCAAATACAATGGACATTCATGAGGGGTTATTACTCCGATAACAACTTTGTGACACAAACAACCTGGAGGCATTTCTCGCGTTGGCTCCACTTGTACCTGGTCTCCAAAGACACTTCTGGCGTCCAAATGAGCAAATTCAGGACGGAAATCTAATCCCGAGTCAGAAAACGTTCCCAATCCTCTCCAAATGGCATCTACAGTTTGAAAAACCTTATTTATATATTTTTGAGCTACTATATTCCCCTCATGAGTAACTGCTCTTCCATATGTATTGATAACTTTTGGAATTCCATCTTTCAGCTGTTTGATAACTGCAGATATACCCTGTAATATATCCAACGGTTCAAAACCTGATATCGCGGAAGCTTTCTGGTATCGGTCAACTAGACTTTCGTAAGCTCTCTCTCCAATAATCACACTAACATGGCCCGGCAGAATAAATCCGTCCAGGGCCAGGTCGGAAAGTTCCGCTAATATGTTTAACGCAGGTGGTACAAGTCGGTGTGATGAAAGAACAAAAAAATTTGACGGAGGTTTATTCATCACCTCTACAGCAGTGCCTGGAACGGTGGTTTCAAACCCAGGTGAAAGAAATACGATATTTTTCTCTTTATATCTTAATGATAACTTAACAGCGTCAGTCACACTGTAAACAATCCTTATGTCTCGCCCGTTTTTACGTTGATGTTCTAAACTTCTGGTACTACCAGGTACACGTACCATGTCCCCGTAAGAAGTAATCATCACATTGGGAACATTTGAAAGAGCTATAGCAAAATCAATATCTTGAACGGGGGATACACAAACAGGACATCCGGGGCCAGCTACCATTCGTAGCCGTTCACCCAATTCTCTTTTCAATAGGTCACGAATTCCATATTTCATCAGTGTATCTTCATGGGTGCCACACACATGCATTATTGTTACGGGATTCTCTGAGGTAATTCCCATCTTGTCCAGATCTTGGCGAATTCGCATTAATACGTCTTTTGTGTAAGTCTGACTTCGTAAGATCGAGGTTAGCTCTTTCAATGACCTATTCATCAGAGATTACCATCTTATCCATCTAACATACTCGTGGAATCAGTTCTCCCACTGGTTTTTGGAGCCTTCGTCGTCCGCCGATCTCTGTTTCTAGAAAGACTTTACCCGGAGGCCCTTCTTCGGCGGTTCCGATGATTGAAGCATATCTCCCTAGTTCATGTTTTCGTAAACTTGCTAGCATACCTGCAGCATCGGATGGAGGTACAACTATTATCGCTCGACCTTCAGAAGTGATTTCTAATGGATCTAATCCCAACAATTCTGCCGCAGATCTCACAGCGGGGTCAATAGGGATTCTCGGCTGTAAGATATTAATGGCGACCTGGGATTTGTGAGCTATTTCATTGAGAGCACTTGCAAGTCCGCCTCGGGTTGGATCCTTCATTGTGTGAATGGTGTATTTGGTAAATAATGGTGCCAGCAGAGGAACCAACGAGGAAACATCTGATTCTAGGTCCGCTTCAAATTCGATCCCTTCTCGAAAGGACATTAAAGCAACTCCATGGGATCCTATCGGTCCCGTAAGGATTATGGCATCACCAGGTCTAGTATTAGCATCCAACACCGGGTGTTTGGTGCAGCGTTTACCCAATCCAGTTGTAACGAACATTATTTGGTCTATAATCCCGCGAGGGACTACTTTAGTGTCTCCAGCAATGATTGGAACAGAGTTGGCTTTCGATATCTCATCCATTGACCTTAAAACAATGTCTAATGCGCTGAATTCAAATCCCTCCTCTAATACCAAAGCTGATGTCATTGCAATTGGGATGGCACCCATCATCAAGACATCATTCAGAGTTCCACACATGGAAAGTTTTCCAATATCTCCACCTGGAAAGAAAACAGGAGATACTGTGTGGGCATCCGTACTTATGACTATATCACCATCTTGAAATTCTCTTCGGGAGACTACGGCGCCGTCATCAAGTGCTTCAACCCCAATATTTCCTGGGCCCTTTGAGGTAACCTTTAAAGTAATGCGATGACCGATAAATTCTAGAAGTTGATCCATTTTCAATCCCCCAGCCCCATGTGCCAGTTCGACGTATCGTGCTTCATTACCCAATGTTAATGCTCCGGGTTTCCTTGCTACGATTTTTTATTCTGATGAACCGCTTCCTTAGGTTCCTAAATCAACCTTACGCTCACAATAGTTGACTTCACGAAGTTGGAAAACCTTTGCTTTTGGTGGTTCGCCACATAATCAGGTAATTCTAAGGTTTATTGAAAATATCAAATCGCGAGTAATGCCCTGAGATATCGAAGTTCATTCTTTCTTCTATGGCTGTTATCGGATCAACAGCTGCATACAGTATTCCTTCCTGGTCTATAAGGGGACCAGCGACCACATTACCCCGGGGATCGACAATCAGGGAACCACCGTCTTGCCAGCTTTTTGAATGGGCAGTCATAATGTCTTTCATCGGGAACTCCGTTTCACCGTCCAAATGCGAAAAATCTTCAGGTCTAAGTAGTCCTGAGGAAGCTACTACCCATGACCGGCCTTCTAAGGCCATAAATCGGGATATATCCTCGGTCAACCCCAGACTCCCTGGCCATATACCGATATGGAGAAGTTCCCCTTGCAGGTGAAGCCTAGCTCGAGCGAGGGGTAACCAGTTCTCCCAACAGTTCAGGCCTCCAACCTTTAGGGTCTTTAAATCGTATGTCTTGAGCCCAGTGCCATCTCCATCAGCCCACACCAATCGTTCTTCATAAGTAGGCTTTATTTTACGGTGTCTTCCCAATAACTTACCTTCTGGACTAATAGCGAGTAAAGTACAAAATATGGAACCTCCTTCCCTCTCTGCAATTCCTCCCATCATCATTATCCCCAATTCCTCCGCAACCTGTTCCATTTCATATATAATTGGATCATTCGGAAGTGTGAGGCTTTCTTGCCAATATTTGCCATATACTTTCTTCTGTACGGGGTCATTAAATTTTGCACCACCAGAGGGCGATACCCATTGCGGATATCCAGGAATCAAGGTTTCCCCCCATGTCGCTAGTTCTGCGCCTTGGGAACTTGCCTCTCTAATATACTGTTCTAATTTTTCCCAGGTTGCTCGGGCGTCAAGAAAGATTGGAGCGATTTGAATGCTGGCTACGTTGATCATATGGTTCACGATGACCTGTAGATTAATTAAAGGGAAAACTTTCCACTAGGTTTCCATTTTGTTTAGTAATAGATACCCCTTTCGGTTAATTGTTTAAATCTTGAATCATTTGAGATAATTTAGCGTGAGGAAGTTTCTCCGAAGTGGCTTTTATTTCTTTTAGGATATCAGGACTACCAGCCACGAATTTATCATGAAATCCGATCGGAAGGGGAGAATTTTCATGAAGTTCCTTTCTTAGACTCTCTAAACAAATGGGAGCAATACCCACCACCTCAGCCAGGGTTCTTATCTTGTTTAGAATATTTAGTTCCCTTAAAATCGTTTTCCACCTAATATCCCTTAAAAAATGATGATCTATAATGAGAGAGCTTCCTGAATCAATAATCTTAAGGATTCGCTCAAAGGATTCCAAAGATTGTTTAGAAGACTGCTTTGGATGATACGTGGAGGGACCATCAAGTACTACCAGGTCAACATCGGTAGAAAGGATGAAATCCAACGCCTTATCGCTTGATGGGCCATTAACATCAGAGGTAATCAAAATACTTGATGAGGAATCGGATATGGTCGTAGAAATTACCCAGCTTCCAGGAACTGGGCCATGGGGTAAAGGAGGAGAGAATCTAATATTTGTCTCTCCAAATTGGAATGTTCTATTATCTGCGGAATAAATGTTAATTTTTGGTAGTTGCCAAAGCCAACGAGCCCTTTTTTTCTGATTGTAGTTAATATGGGCTGCATTATCCTTGGCTAGAATGACCTTATCGTGTTGTGCATATGTTTTTTGAAATACAGATTTGTCAGTAAACTCAAACGGCCGATAAAGCCGTAGTGTAAAATGATCTCCATGATAATGGCTTTGTATGATTTTCTCAGCACATTTAACGGCATTTAGTATCAGCTGACGGGACAAAAATGCAGAACTGAGTTCTTCTAAATGAGGTGCAAGCCCATAACGTCTTGGACCAAGGGAAACACTCGGATCAAATAGAATAACCTGATCCTCAGTGTGGATGAGCATACATGTCGCCCTAGTCCCAAGTGATTCAGCAGCTAAAGGAATTATATCCAAGGGTAATCCCGAACTTCACTAAATCATGATTTTAAATCAACTCCTGTCCACGCATAAAAGGTTATTAAAACCGCAATCAGAAACGAAATGATAGAGAGAGACATCTCCGTACTCAAGTATAACTTCGTAGGATATTAATTTAGTTTAAGCTGGTGAGACTTTGAGAAAAAAATCTGAGATCCTTGCAATTTTAGAATTGACAATAGATTCATGTTTTGAGATCGCGAAAAGCTGGGGAACCATTTCCCCAGAAGAAAAAGCAATAATTGATAAGTTGGGAGAATGGAAGTTAAAGTTAGAACCTCAGGTTATGCAGACTCTTGAGGCGCCGATGGACGACAAGGATTTCTATGATGTCATGCATCAATTGCTGCGACCTGTGATCGATTCAGTGATAGAACAGGCAAAAGCTAATGGAGTAATAACGGCACATGAACAGCGCCTCATTGATACTATCGTTGAGAAACTTGATATAGAGTAATCTTAGGATTTTTTCATGGGAAGCGTCGAATAGATGACAACTACAGTAACAAAACCAATAAAAAAGAAACCTAGATATATGGTTGATACTGTGGGGATTGTGACAGAGATGATAAGGGAAACGCCAGACACTCAAACTATACGGATTGTGACCCCCTCACTAACTGAAGACCAGGCTCCTTTTAGATTTAATCCGGGACAATTTGTCATGGTTCGTCCCTATATTGAACAACATGACAAAATTATCCCTCGAGCATATTCGATAAGTTCTTCTCCAACACGTGCTATGAAAGAGGGAGGATATTTCGATCTAACGGTTCGACAAACCGAAGAACCAACTGTTAGCAAGTGGTTAAATGATCGCAAAGTCGGGGATGAAATACCGTTTCGAGGTCCTTATGGCAATTTTGTATGGGAACCGGGAAATCCAGAAAGCGAACAGCTTTTCATGTTTGGTGGTGGTTCAGGGGTTACTCCTCTAAAGTGTATTTTGGAATACATCCATGATAACGAACTACCTAACAAAGTTACGCTTTTCTATTCCTGCAGGACGCAAAAAGATATCATTTTCGAAGAAGAACTTCCTAAACTCGTCCAAGGAACAAGAGACGCTAGATTAGTGATTACTTTAACTAGAGAAGATGAAAATTCAGCTTGGGCTGGTTCTCGAGGGAGATTTGGTTTAGAAGATATTAGAAATGAACTAAATAAAGCAAATTTCGACATAGATAAGTCAATGTTTTACTTATGCGGGACTCCCGCCTTCGTTGCCGGAATGATTAAACACATCTGTGATATCGGAGTAAATAAGAAGCGAATAAAGAAAGAAAGGTGGGATTAACACTAGTTGCTAGGGATAGGATTATCAATCGCAGTTTCATCCTATCGATGAGCTACATCCTAATCTATTGCGATACCTTGCGATCTCATAAATTACCTCAGGATTCCAGGGGAATACTTTCATCATCCTTGTAGAAGTCGAGTTCTTCGCTAAGGAGACGATATACAAACCATCGATAGTTTTGAACCAATATAGCGTAGTTTTCGCGGGGATTTAACCAACCATACCCCATATCTGGATAAACAAACAGAAAACTTCAACGCCCTTCAGTTTAAGGGCCCAAACAATTGCAATGCACTGGTTAATGGGACTCGTTGATCTTTCTCGCCATGCTAGAGGGTGATTGGAATTCTCGATTTGGATCACTTTCCTAAGTGTTTTCTTTCTTTTCCAGTGCAGATAACAGAAGATCAGCTTGCCATCCAGAAGTATCCATCAAAACACGACTCTTCCGAAGAAGTCCCTAGCTTCTGCTATGAGAAGGAGAATAATGATCACTCGAATCTATAAGGTACATAATCGAGATAGGGGATATCTTTACCCAATAAACGCAATTTCATCGCTAATTGGCCACGATGATAGGTAGCATGATTGCAAATGTGAAAAACAAGCTCATCAATCGACATAGTTCTGTTCTTCCCGTTTCGGGTTATTATCCATGATTCTTGTGAGGGATTGTTAAAGATCTCTAGCCATCTCGCATTATTTTTAAAAATACGATCCCTCAGCGCATTTGGAGTCATTTTTCGGAAATTCGGGATATTCTTGTCATAGTTTTTACGTAAGTCCTGGTACCATTCCCAATGATCCTCTGCAATATGAATCAAGGTTTCTCGGATAGAAATTCCGTTTGGTTGTAATCTAAAATCGAGTGCCTTTTCATTTAGTTGATCTATAAACACAAAAACCTTTTGATCCGCCCATATCAGGTAATTGAGCATATTATTACAGAGCAAACGGTTCATCTGGTAATCAAGTCCCCTTAAATCAAGCTATTTTTGCCCATAACATGCAAAGTTTCAGGTAAGATTCAAAAATCCTTAGAAAGGATCTGATTTGGGTTACAGGGCAGCGATCTGCCGCATATTCACAAGGCCTTTTGCAAAGAAAATAGAATTCTTCAAAAACATTCTAAGACCATAACTCTCAAGTGAATATCGAAATTCACGAGCTGTGTTCTGCATAGCTTTGCTTACGCGAAGATAAAACTTCTTGTAAGCCCATTTGGTGAGTTCTTTTAGTTCTTCGCGGGTTAATCCGGTAGTATCCATGACAGGAGTAAATAAGTTATATTTACTGTAATCTTTTTCCTTGATCCAGCCTTCTGCTAAAGCTTGATGATAGAATCGCGTTCCAGGATACGGCGTCGCGACGGTAAAGACCGCAAGGGAAGGGTCCAAGACATCAGTAACCCAATTAACGGTATTTATCACTGTTTCACGGGTCTCCCCTGGAAAACCAAAAGAGACGGATGCTAACGAATCCATTCTTGATTTTTTAATGTTTACAAAGAATTTTTCAATTTGAGAAACAGTGGTGTCCTTTGTGATGTTATCTAGGATGGTCTGATCGCCTGACTCCACTCCAACAAACACAAGTCTGCATCCCGCCTTTCTCATCAAACTCAAATGCTCTAAATCGCTTTTTTCGGGCCTGGTGGTTGCTCCCCAGTAAACATCCAATTTTTCTCGAAGAAACTCCTCACAAATTCGATTGATCCGTTTTCTGGACATGAAGAAGAGGTCATCGACAAAGGCAACCGCTTTTAGATCAAAATCATCACGTATCAGTTCCATCTCTTCTCTAATATTTTGAGGTGATCTGGGTCGCCATCGTGCATTATAAAAAGCGGTAACGGCACAAAAATCGCATTTATACGGACAACCACGTGAAGTAACCAAGGTAGTAGCTGGAAAGGACGTACCAAAGACGCGATAACGATCCATAGGGAGCAAATGTCGGGCTGGGAAAGGCAAACTATCGATGTCTTTGATTAATGGAGGTTGGGGATTATGTTTTATTACTTCAGTGTCTCCGCTTTTCCCACTTTTATAGGATATTCCGGGGACTTCGTGCCAGTTTTTGCCATTTTCAATGCAATTTACGAATTCAAGAATGGAGTATTCGCTTTCACCACGAAATACAACATCTACATTACCATTACTCATTTCAAGACATTCTTCGGGCATATTTGTTGGGTGATATCCTCCAAATGCCACGTAGTTGACTCCTTCTTCCTTTGAGATTTGGGCCGATCGTAATGCATCATAGATATTGACGGTTAAAACTTGTATCCCAACGAAATCAGGATCTATTCGTTTTACGAAGCGCCTATATTCTTGAAAAGTTAATCCTAGTGCCTTGCAATCTAATATTTGAGGGTCATAACCGTTTTTTTCTAACACGGCGGCAATGTAGGCCAGCCCCAAAGGGGGTGCAGTGAAATTCAGAAAAGAAGAAGCGTGATACTTGGTAATATAATTCCCATCCAAACCAGGAGGAACAACAAGGAGTATACGCATCTTTATGAACACCACATAGCAATAAAGACTTTCAAAGACGGCATCATTCAGTTCCATTGTTTTTGACGAGCAAAGTCTCTAATAAAAGAGAAGAACCAAGCGAAAGCGATTGTACTTCGCATCCTTTGATTTCTTTTGAAAGTATTTAGAAGATATTTCTTCGAAAAATGATTTCTTCCATTAAAAACCATGGATATAAAAGAACAGTTGGGACTTATTCAAGGGAAATTGCTCCAAGCGCCCGAACCTGATCAGTGAATTGAGTCATCACTTGGGAGAAACGCTTGCCCTCACTAGCTGATATCCATTCCAATCTTAATCGATCTACTTCCCATCCAAGAATTTTCAACACTTCTAACGTATTGTCTATACGTTTCTTAGCTCGTAGATTTCCTTCAAGATAATGGCAATCCCCTGGATGACAACCTGCAACAAGTACCCCATCTGCGCCGTCCAGATATGCTTTAATAATAAACGACGGGTCGATCCGTCCTGTACACATAACTCGAACGATACGGACATTTACTGGATATGTAAAACGGGAGACACCTGCCATGTCGGCGCCTGCATATGAACACCAGTTGCAGGCGAACACAATGATCTTGGGTTCAAATCTACTTTGCATAGATAGGGTTTGTGCTTCAGTCATAGGGATTCTACCATTTTCTACTAATTATCTAGGATATTTCCTCGGCAACTAGTTCCTCTGGTTTCAGAAGAATGGATTTCACCTGGGCTTCAATGGTTTCTTTATGGAAATGTTTCACTGTGATGGCACTAACAGGGCAAGTGACCACACAAATGCCGCATCCTTTGCATACAGCCGGATTTATGCTTGCTTTAATCGTCTGGATTGTTTGAGTTTCTAGATCTATTAACTTGACCTCCGTTTGGATAGCATTGAACGGACAGACAAGCTCACAGCGCCCACAGCCACGGCAGATGGACTGATCAACTTCAGAGATGGCACCCTCAGAAAGAATGTAGCCTTGTGATAATAAAGCCATGACTCGAACAGCAGCTCCACTGCCTTGGAAAATTGCCTCCGAAGAAAATTTCGGATAATGTCCAGTGCCCGCTAAGAATACACCTTCGGTGGCAAAGTCGATAGGACGAAGTTTTACATGCGCTTCCAAGAAAAATCCATCATTACCTCGAGGTACTTTGAATGTCTGGGCAAGGTCTTCATTAGGATTTGGAATTAGCGGAGTACTCAGAACAATTAGGTCCGGGTTGATTCGTATCTTGGCTCCTAGCATATTATCGTAAATTTCAATTTCTCCCTTCTCACTTACCTGCAGGGTATCTTCATCAGTGTAACGAATGAATATCGTCCCTAATTGTCGTGATTTCCGATATAGTTCTTCTAGGGTGCCGTATGTGCGGATATCTTTGTAGAGAATTATCACATTGGTGTTGGGGTTGCGTTCCTTAATTCGAATGCTGTTTTTAATTGCAGTAGTACAGCAAATACGGCTGCAGTAAGTTCTGGGGGGATCTGGTTCTCTGGCTCCGACGCATTGGATTATTACAACCGTATTGGGGGAAAATTCATCAAAATGCGTTTCCAGTTCTCGTTGGGTGATAACGTTGGGATTTATACCGTAGTGGTAATAGCCGTGTGGTTCAAAAGGCTTTGCTCCTGTGGCGAGAACGACAGCACCAAAATCAATTTCTGTACCTTGAACTAAAGCTTTGAAGTTACCCACAGTTCCACGTACATCCTCTAGCCTTGCATTTGTAAATACAGTGATATTAGGTTCATTCCGAACTTGGGTTTCGAGGTTAGCGACAATTTCTGGTCCTTTTAATCCATTATGAAGATCAGGGACTCTAAGGAGCTCCCCTCCCAGTTGATCTTCTTTTTCCATCAAATATACGGGATATCCTGCTCGTGCCAGATCAAGGGCACACGTCATACCTGCGACACCACCCCCGATCACCAGGGATTTCTGGATAATCGTTATTTTCTCCTTAAATAGGGGTTCCAAACGATTGGCCCGTGTAATAGCCCCACGCACAAGGTCTTTCGCCTTTTCGGTCGCCATCTCTCCCGCGTCAGGATGGACCCACGACACCTGTTCTCGAATATTCACCAGGTCAAACAAGAATTCATTTAGTCCAACTTCCTTAAGAGTGCTCCTAAAAAGGGGCTCATGAGTTCTTGGGGTACACGAGGCCACGATAACACGATTTAGTTGATGTTCTTGGATGGCTTCTCGAATTAAGACCTGAGTATCGGCTGCACATGCATACATGGGATCTGTTGCGAATACCACATTTGGGAATGATCTGGCGTATTCCGCGACCGCTTCGACATCAACAACAGAAGCTATATTATGTCCACAATGGCAAATGAGAACCCCGATACGAGGTTCATCCATCGAACTAACTGGGATTGGCGGCGGAAGTTTGACCTCCTCAATTTCAGTTCCTCTCACCTCTTTTAAGAAGATAGCTGCTTTTGCTGCCGCACCACTCGCTTGGGCAACGGTATCAGGGATATCTTTGGGCCCTGAGGCTACCCCACAAACATAAATCCCTGCTCGATTTGTTTCTAGAGGTGTCAACGGATTTGTTTGGACAAATCCGTAACGATCAAGCTCAAGACTTAGACATGAGTTTAAAAATTTCCTTCGGGACGATGGATCTAATCCAGTTGAAAGAACAACCATATCCATTTCATCTGCTTTTATGACAGGATTAGGTCCTGAAAAATCTTCATACTTTATGATAAGGTTCTTATTTCCTGAGATTTCTCTAAGTTCTCTGATACGTGACTTAATAAACTTAATTCCGAATTCATCTTTTGCCCTTTTATAAAATTCTTCAAATCCCTTCCCAAAGGCTCTGATATCGATATAATAAACATAAGCATCGACATCAGGGTCATGTTCCTTTGCCATTATCGCTTCTTTTACCGAAAACATACAACAGGCAGCAGAGCAATAATCTCTGTTTAGGGTTGTATTCCGTGACCCCACGCATTGTAGAAAAGCGATTTTCTTTGGATGTTCATCGTCTGAAGGCCGAATAACTTCTCCCTCTGTGATGCCGCTTGCGCTGAGCAAACGTTCAAATTGGAGTGTTGTTACAACATTGGCAAAGTCCTCAAAGTGAAGACTCGGGAGTGTTCTAACATCAAATGGATCAAATCCCGTTGTAACGATTACTGCACCGATATTGATGGTCTTTTCCTCGTCTTTCTGTTCGTAGTCCACTGCTCCGGGGCCACATAATTTTAGGCAGATTTGACATTTTCCCTTAGTAAACCACCGACAAGTATCACGTTGAAGGTAAGCAATTTTCGGAACGGCCTGAGGAAATGGGATTGAGATATTTTTACGGCCTTGACGAATTCGGCCGCGTTTATCTTTTCTAGTCAAGCCAGCATTGAAATCATCATAAATCCATTCAGGACATTTATCTTGACATACTCCACAGCCGGTACACTTTTCCTCATCAACATACCGTGCTTTCTTTAAATAGCGCACTTCGAAATTTCCAGGTTCTCCTGCTAAGCTAATGGGATCACAATAAGTCAAGAGTTTAATATTCGGATGGCGTTCTACATCAACTAATTTGGGGCCCAGAATACACATAGCGCAATCAAGAGTAGGAAAAGTCTTATCTAACTGAACCATCCGACCCCCTATGGAGGGGTTACTTTCCATTAAATAAACCAGGAATCCCTGCTCAGCTAGATCCAGTGATGCTTGGATACCTGCGATTCCTCCACCAATGACTAAAACAGATCCCAGTTTCGTTGAAGATTGAGGAATTTCCTGCGTAATGGTAACCATGATTATTTCACCCGCGGGATTGCTTCGTCCACAAGGGTTCCCAGCTCCTTGATCTGAATATCAAAATTGTGTTGTGGTTTTTTATCGTGCAGAACACAGTTTAAATGAGCAAAGCACTTAGTACAGGATACTGTTAGCGTAGACGCACCTGTCTTTGTTGCTTCTTCTAGTTTTTGAAGCATAAGATATCTCGATTTGTCATCACACTTCATCCATGCCGAAACTCCACAACATTGAGTAGAACCACGATTTTTTGGGAGTTCGGTAAACGTAATGCCATCGATACCCTTGATAGCCTCACGAGGATTGTCATATTCACCCAAATAGCGTCCCAATCTACATGGATCGTGATAGGTTACGGTTGCGGGCTCCATATCTCCTTTTGAGAAGTTATCAGAATTTTTTACAATAAATTCTGAAATATGCTGGATTGTGATGTTGTCAAGCTGATATAGTTCTTTGAATGAATAGTAGCATTCGGCACATGACAAAATGAGGATGGCTATTCCTGATTTTTTTAGGATCTTCTCATTATAGGAACGTATTTTCTTAAAAGATTCATTGTCTCCGCTCCAAAAGGCATCATGGCCGCAACATTTCAGAGAAACAAGGTTTGGCTCTATTCCAGCCTTATTGATAAGGTTGATTGCGCTTTGACCTATCTGATGGAAGTCCACTTGCTCAAGGTCTAGTAAACGATCAAACAAATCAATACAACCAGGAAAATAGGCAATATTCCCTTCAGGATTGAGATCTCCTTCATACTCGAATTCCATCCCTTTCTCACTATTTTTACTTTGCATATCTTGGAGAAGATTGAAGATGTTATGATGGGCGAAGTTCTGTTCGTTAACCCCAAGCTGGGCCCGTTGACTTTGGATAAAGAGAGGAAAATCAATTTGTTGAGGGCAAACTTCGTAGCATTGACGGCAAGTCAGGCAATCGGTTAGATCATCCTCTGACAAAGAGTGGCCCAGAAGAGAAGCATGAATGATGGCACGTGGATTGTATTGTGAGACTTTACGTAGAGGACATACCCCTGTACACGACCCACATTGATAACATGCATAAATAACAGACATCGGATCGGATGTATCCAATGGAAGAAACCCAGAGGGAGATTGGCCTGATAATGTCATTTTGTTCCTGTGCCTCCGTTTGATTTACGCGCAAGAAGCCTTTTGGGCGAAACGAAATTGGAACCCAAACCCAACATACCGTAGCTCATACCCATCGCAATACCCAAGGCTTGAGATATGTATAGCACAGGAAGCTTAACATTCTTGGCTTCTACACGCTTGAGAGATTGCTTCTGTTGGCCATCCAAGGCCTGTGCACACATCTGGCAGGCGACGACAACAAATTCAGCACCTACATCATGGGCATTTAATAAGATATTCCCTGTAAGACTTTCAACCAAGGGTTTGTTCACCATGAGTTGCGTGGCTCCACAACACTTGGTTTTCATGGGAAAATGTGGAACTTCAACTCCGATTACGCGAAGAATATCATCCATAAACGTTGGGTTGTTTGGATCCTCAAACTGAATGACGTCCCCTGGTCTAGTACAGAGGCATCCATAGTAAGATACTCCTTTTTTTCCCTCAAGCGGATTTCCTGGAAGAACTTTCTGCCTTATTTTATCTAAACCGATTTTGTCTTTGAGAACCTGCAGAAAATGGATTGGATTCACTGCACCAGGAGTATACGAACGGTCCAGAAGCGAATTAATCTCCTCTGCCTTCGCATCATTAAGTTCCATTTTTCGATTGACTGAGATTAATTTATGAGAGCAGGCTGGACAGACCGCCATGAGATCGTTATAGCCCTGAGTTTCGGCCAAGGCCAAATTACGCGCTACAATGCCATCAGCAGCCAGGGGATCAATAGCGCTAACTTCCATTGCTCCGCAGCAATTCCACCCCTCTAGTTCTTCCAGCTCGAGATCAAGAGCTTTAGAAACTTTGTATGTAGATTTATTATATTCCTTTGCCATCTTATGCAATGAACAACCAGGATAGTACGCTATCTTCATGATGAAGACCCCTTACCGTTCTGTATTTCTTTGGCTCTTGCGAAAATACGTCGAACTTCTTTGCGTGTCTCTCCAGTTCGGGGCGGGAGGAATTCAATTTTAAATTTGGCAAGTAAGTTTAGAATCATTGATAGATACTTAAATCCAATCAAGGCCCCAAAGGGGAAACCCCGTCCATATAAGAAGTACCGACCGATCATTCCAGGTTCCCAAGTCCGTCCCCATAACCATACGCTTTCCTTGAACCTTTTATCAAAAGAGTGTTTTAAAACCGCTTCCTTGGGTAATGTTATTCGGTGATTCTTATTATCATGCTTAGAATCACGAATGGCTATCCGTCGGAGGGCCTCTATCACCTCTGTGAAACGCACGTTCTGGGGACACATGTCTGTACATTCAAAACATCCGACACATTTCCAAATTTCCGGGCTTTGTAAAACCTCTTTCCTTAAGCCAAAAAGAATCTGGCGAATAACACGACGAGGATGCAGATCAACACCAACTTCGGCCACAGGACACGCTAAAGAGCAGGATGAGCACTGAAAGCAGCTCTTAAGGTGGTGGCCCCCCTCTTCTTCAACAACTTCGTTACGAAAAGCTTGACTTTCATCATTCAACTCATATACTTGTGTACTCATAAATAATCCCAATTTAAGAGACTGTCGAGCACTTCTGAGCTATTTATAGGGATTTCCTCTGGTATAAGATATAGGAAATTCCGTGTACTCGTATGGCACTTGACCTTTTTCTCTTTTTTCGTTTTTTTCCGGAATTTATTATTGTTAATTGGTCCATCCGCCCCTGACAACTATTTCGTGAACACATTGGAGTGAATAAGCGATCAACGAACGATTCATTTTTTATTTGCGATAAATAACGATAATTATGAATTAAATTATTTAAATTGGAAAACTCATATGATAATTTGGAATCGACACCACTCCAATTTTGTGTTCGTAAGGCGGAAAATGGCCCCAAAGTCATTGAATTCCTATTGGTGAATTTTGTAAGTTTAAACTTTCGATTTTTTGATATGTTTTGACATACCTCGTCCCGCTAGTTCTGTGAAGGATTAGCTTTTCTGGTAATTCCGTGGCTATTCTTATTGAGAAAGAAAAGACATTATTCGATCCAATCCTAGAATTCAGAAAAGATGGATGGCATGCTGCCAGCCATTAAGATTAAACCTCTGGATTTTTAATTCCGATATCGGACAGAATTAAACTAAGTTTTCTCTATTCGACTATTTTATCACTATAATGAAATGGATTACCACTGATATAGGTCTCGCGCCAATAGACTTAAAAAAAAAGGATTTTATCCGATTTACAACTTTCTAGCGTCCTATCATTAGATGACCAGGAAGGTTTTCCAAGGAGAATGTTGTAATGTCTTATGAATACGATAAGTCTGCAAAATACTATAAGGAGCACCAATGGTGCAGAGTTGAAGATGATGGAACATGTTTGATTGGGATTTCGGATTTTGCCCAACAAGCTTTAAAGGATGTCGTCATGGTTGAACTTCCTGAAGTCGGGGATACAATAACCCAGGGAGAAGTGTTTGCAGCAATTGAATCAGTAAAAGCTGTATCTGATGTCCATTCGCCAATATCAGGAGAAGTCATGGAGGTTAATGACGAGGTTGAGGACTCTCCGGAATTGACTAATTCAGATCCTTATGGTGCATGGCTTGTCCGCGTTCGGCCATCAAACTTGGAAGAGGATCTTGCGAAATTGATGAATGCTGACGAATATGAAACGTATTGTACCAGTTGACCTATGTTTTTATCGATTCTTATCGTAAAGCATTGGGAAATGAAGCGTCTCGTTGAAGCAAAGTTTCAAAGCCAATTAGATCGGCCTGACCTTTTTTAATGGCGTTTTCTCCGCTTCTCACATCAAAATCCCCGCTAAAAATTAGGGCTAAAGCAGGAAATTCTTTTCGTATTCTCTTTATTAATTCGATAGATTCTTCTTGTTCTATCAACCGATCTACAAAATCTAAGCCCAGGATCTCAATTCCCGAGTAGCAAAGAGAGCCAACGAATTCAATAAGTTCATCCAATACCAATTCGTGCGTAGGAACACAAACATAAAACGCTAACATCACGGATGGGGGAAGGGATGACTTTATATCTTTTATTACTTCCAAAGGAAACTGCATTCTGTTTCCAAATGATCCACCGTACTTATCTGTTCGTTTATTAAATTTAGGAGAAAGAAACTGAGTAAACAAATCTGGTACTTGATTTGGGTCGAAAAATGATGACAGTTCGATTACATCAAAACCGGCAACGACGGCCCTATGGGCGGCATTCACAAATTCCTGTCTGATTTCCAGTAATTCCCCAGATTCAAGCGCGCGAGGAGGATCATAACCAGGTATTTGAATGCTGGAAGCTGATAACGGTTCCGACCCAGTTATTGACCTTCGCGTTGCTGCTCCGGCATGCGTGATACGAATTCCTATTAAAGCGCCATCCTGGTGCACATGCTCCACTAATTCCTGTAAACGTGGAATACAATAATCTTCGTGGATTCCCAACTGATTCACAGTCTGTTTACCAGAATTAGAGATATAAGCAGGCTGTAAACAGATTAATCCGACTCCTCCTTGAGAAACATTGGCATAAAAAGAGATAGTCTCCTGTTTTAATTGACCCGCATGATCTGCAGGTTTTAGACTGCCATTCAAAGTATTAGATGACATAACAACACGATTACGGGTTGAAAGTCTTCCAATCTGATATGTACGGGATAAAACAGACTCCTTAGGAACACGCTTTCTAATTGTGAGCAATACTAGGGTTGCTATGGAGTATAATGTCGCGGTAAATACGAATACGTACAAAAAACCCAACGTATCGACAACAAATCCACCAATAGAGGCTGAAACAGACCAGAACATGCCCCAAGCCAATGTTTCTAACGAATTCCACTTTCCCCTGTCCTTGGAGGGAACTACGTCCATAACGATTGATCGAGAAATTGGGCCACTAGCATTCATCAACGAATTACGTGATATATAAAAGAAGACAAGTATAAGCACTGATGTTTCAAAGAGAATAGTACCTCCTTGATACAAAACGAGATTAATGACTAACCCAAGGAGACACAATATAGCTAGGCCTTGAACCAAAAACATACTGCCGATCCTACCTGTCTTCTGTATCAATTTCTGGGCCATAATTCCAGCAAATCCGGTTACAAGGCTGGTTATGCCCATAATTGTGTAAGTAAACAAAGGTTTTAATCCATAACCAATGTGAGGATCTGCGAAAAGCACGGGAAAGAACGCCACGGTTGCACCAGCACCAAATCCTATAATTATCCCCGAAATTACGATAACACTCGGAATGACAACATCGTATGAGAATTCTCGACCGAACACCGTGGCAATTACTGGTTCTTTCTCTATCTGCTTGTCTTGGGAGGGGATTTCCAGTCTTGAAGTTACCGCCTGATCATCGCTCATGAGTCCCAACGAGAGAATTCCAAATATAGATGCAATAGCACCTATTATGATCAAATTCTGAAGAGTTCCGATGGCCCAGGTATCACCAAAGATTAATGTTAGTCCAATAGCTAGAAAAGGGCCAATGGCAGATGCCCCAAGGTTCACAAAATGCATCCGTGCGTATACATGTGATCTATTACCGGCTTCAAGACTGTCAGCTATAAGAGCTTGGGCAGCTGGTCCAGATAATCCCCACCCCATACCATCAAGAAAACGACTCGCTATCAAAGCAATTAACGCGGTTTCTGGAGAACCGATTAGAGTTGTTGATGTAATAAGCAATATCTGGCCCATAAATAGAAAAAGTACCGATAACCGAATGAGAATGTCTCTCCGGTACTTATCGGCTAGGTAGCCAGAAGGAAATACGAAGATCGTTGAGGCTAATCCTGCAATTGTAAACAGATTCCCAAGGACAAGATTTGGTAAACCCAAAGTTTGCGTGATAAATACGGAGAAGGCAGTAAAAGTAATTCCTGTACCGATTGCCGCCATAAATGAATTGAAATAGGCAAGCAGAATATTCCAGTTCATTCCGAATCCCAATACAACGGCCAGATAAACTTTCGTGATAGAACTTATTCTGTCTTATTATTAGTTACTTGATAATTAACGTTTCCTTGAAGGATGATAGAAAAAATCCCTCTGTTACTCGATTACAGAGGGCTCTTTTTCGGTGGTTTGCAAATTCGTCAATTGCAACGAATATATCAGAAAAAATTTTATCAAATGCATTTTATTTTCTAATCGTGGGACAGACCATGTCAGATCAGGACATAATTAAGCTTTTTAAGATAGATCAGTGTTCTAGGCTGATTCGAACAAAACTAAGAACCCTAAATGTTGAAACAGCAACAATAAGGGACGCTTTAGACTCGCTCAAGGAACGAGAGACAGATTATGTATGCTTAGTCGATTCTAAAGAGCAGATTCAAGGATTAATCACGGAAAGGTCAATATTAAGATGGGCAGCAGCCGGCAAACTAAGGGAGGATGCCCTCGCCAGTTCGATTATGGAGGTCGATTTCACTACCATTGAAAGTACTGATTCAATATCTAAACTCGTAATGACGATGTACGAGGGAGGAAAGTACGATCACATGCCGGTCATGGAGAAAGGAAAGCTGATCGGCGTAGTAGCTGCCCGAGATTTCATATATTATTTAATTGACTATTACGCGGATAGTGTATTTACGGTTCTACCTGGTATGAGTCCCCCTGGTACTCGAGAAGGAGCTTAATGCACGATACATGCATCGGATGGCAATAATATAATGGAAAAAGTAAAAGAAAGCTCGTATGTGGATAAAACCACGAAACAACTAGATCAAGTCGTTATCAGACTCGCAGGCGACAGTGGAGATGGGATGCAGCTAGCAGGATTGAAGTTTACAACCGCCTCTGTGATCTTTGGAAATGACGTTTCCACGCTTCCAGACTTTCCTGCAGAGATTAGAGCACCATCTGGCACTCTGGCTGGTGTTTCAGGATTTCAGGTACATTTCTCATCATCATTGATTTATACTCCCGGAGATGCTCTAGACGCCCTTGTGGCCATGAATCCTGCTGCGCTGAAGGTGAACGTCTCAGATTTGAAGCCTAATGGAATATTAATCATCAATCAGGATACTTTTACAAAAAATAATATTTCAAAAGCTGGCTATTCCTCCAATCCTCTCGAAGACGGTTCTTTGGATAAATATCGTCTTTATCCAGTTAAGATCACTTCATTGAATGAGGAAGCCGTCGCATCAGTTGGTCTCAAAACAAAGCAAGTAAACTTGACTCGCAATTTTTTCGCCTTAGGGCTTATCTCGTGGTTGTACGATCGTCCATTGGAGCCTACAATAGAATGGGTGGAAACGAAATTTAAGAAGCGACCGGCTATTGTGGAAGCAAATATAAAAACCTTGAAGGCTGGCTATTATTATGGGGAGACCAATGAGTTTTGGAAGGTTCAATATCAAGTTCCACAAGCCGAAATGACACCAGGGCTTTATAGATACGTCTCGGGAACCCAGGCATTAGCGTTGGGTTTTATTGCTGCGACTCAACTTGCAAAGAAAGAGATCTTTTACGGAGCATATCCCATTACTCCCGCCAGCGATCTTCTTCACGAATTGGTTAACCATAAAGGATTTGGGATTCGAACATTTCAAGCAGAAGACGAAATTGCAGCGATTGGTGCGGCTATTGGAGCGGCGTTCGGTGGGAGCATTGCAATAACTGGAACGTCAGGTCCTGGCTTTTGTTTAAAATCAGAAGCTTTTGGGCTTGCTGTTATGACTGAACTTCCACTTATAGTGGTTAATGTTCAACGGGCCGGTCCAAGCACGGGGATGCCCACCAAAAATGAGCAGGCCGACCTATTACAGGTAATGTACGGTAGAAATGGGGAATCCCCCGCCCCTGTATTGGCTCCTCAAACTCCAAGCGATTGCTTCGATATGGCAATTGAGGCCATTCGAATTGCAATGAAGTACATGACCCCAGTCGTCCTGCTTCTAGACGGATATCTGGCCAATAACATAGCACCGTGGAAAATCCCCAGACTGAGTACATATCCAGGTTTCGTTTTCGATCATCCCACTAAAGACGCGTATCAGAATATTCCCTTCCTCCCCTACGGGCAGAGGGATCCTGATTCCCTTGCGAGACCTTGGGCTATCCCTGGGACTCCAGGCCTGGAGCATCGAATTGGGGGTCTAGAGAAGGATCCCGAAACAGGAAATGTAAGTTACGATCCGTTGAATCATGAGCGTATGGTTCGGACACGAGCTGAAAAGGTAGATAGAGTTTCCCAAGAAATCCCGCCTCAGCAAGTAAACGGGCCAAAACAAGGGGATCTCCTTATTTTAAGCTGGGGATCCACATTTGGGGTAACACACACGGTGGGGACGAGGTTACGGGAAGAGGGTTATGATGTGGCAGATACTAACCTGCGATTTATCAATCCATTCCCTTCAAACCTCGGAGAGGTTCTACGAGCCTACAAACATATCGTTATACCGGAATTAAATCTCGGTCAGCTATTGGTTCTGGTCCGTGCCCGCTTTCCAGATGTTCAAGCTATAGGGATCAATAAAGTCCAGGGGAGACCATTTCACACAGACGAAGTTTATGACAAGATTCTTCAAATAATAGGAGATAACTGAACAATGACTGAATCATCAACACATAATTCTACCATACCATTATATACATCAAAGGACTTTGCCTCTGATCTGGATGTTCGGTGGTGTCCTGGGTGCGGAGATTATGGCATTCTCGCATACATGAAGAAAATTCTTCCAAAATTGAATCTTCGGAAAGAGAAAATCGTTTTTATTAGTGGAATTGGGTGCAGTTCTAGGTTCCCTTATTACATGGATACTTATGGTATGCACACCATTCATGGTAGGGCCCCCACGATCGCTACAGGTCTGAAAATTACTCGGTCCGATCTTTCTGTTTGGGTAATAACTGGCGACGGAGACGGCCTTGGGATCGGTGGAAACCATTTGATGCACGCCATGCGACGGAACGTAGATATTAAGATTCTGCTCTTTAACAACAAAATTTACGGTCTAACTAAGGGCCAATATTCCCCTACGAGTGAATTGGGTAAGAAAACAAAATCCTCGCCCAGTGGTACCATTGATTATCCTGTCAACCCAATATCATGGGCTTTAGGAGCGGAGGCAACTTTTATAGCACGAACCATATATCAATATGGTGAACACATGCAGGAAACGTTCAGACGTGCAGCAGAACACCGGGGGACAGCATTCGTCGAGATTTATCAGAACTGCAACATTTTTAATGACGGCGCCTTCGCGTTTGCCACTGACAAAGAACTTCGATATGATAATATTCTTGAATTGCGTCACGGAGAACCAATGGTATTTGGAAAAGACCGAGACAAAGGTATTTTCTTACATGGACTTCAACCTAAAGTCATTAAGTTTAAGGATACGGGATTTTCAGAAAAAGATCTTTTGTACCACGATGAATATGCCCGAGAGTCAACATTGGCCTTTTTCCTTTCTCGAATGCGGTATCCCAACTTTCCCGAACCGATCGGGGTTTTTAGGGCGCTTGAAAAACCTACTTATGACAGCATGCTTGACGAACAAGTAAAAACGGCCAAGAACGGTACAAAGCAATCAGTTCAGGATCTCATGGAACAAGGAGAAACGTGGGTAGTGGAATAGTAATTACACTAGGATAAACTATATTAGAACTCTTTCAATTAAAATGAGCATCAAAGTTTTGAGGAATACTTATGACTCCTGCCATAATCTGCCCCCAATGTCGTTATTCCAACATCGAGGGTTCAACGGAGTGTATTAATTGCGGGACCGATATTTCACACCTCTGGCGTACGAAATCTGGTGACAAGTATAAGGACGAACTTGGTAGGGCGATCGCCGAGGATAAACTTACAGAAATTGGCGGCGAGCGATCTATTGCTTTCCAGGTTCCCCCTGATATGCCAGTTCGACAAGTGATCAACAAGATGCGTGAAAACCGCAAGTGTTCAGTAGTTATTGTCGATGATGATGACAAGATAGTTGGGATCTTTACCGAACGCTCTCTAGTAGTCCGTGTATGTAATGAGTCCCCCATAGATATTGATAAACCCATTAAAGACGCTATGCTGAAAAATCCAGTTATTTTAGAAAAGACAGACTCTGTAGCTCATGCACTACATCATATGTATCTTGGAGATTACAGTTATGCAATCATCCGTGAGGATCCATTGCGGGTTGTGAATATC
Source organism: Candidatus Thorarchaeota archaeon (assembly GCA_048882505.1). GTDB lineage: Archaea > Asgardarchaeota > Heimdallarchaeia > Hodarchaeales > Hodarchaeaceae > Hodarchaeum. Next base: position 103,949 of record JBHLRO010000007.1, on the reverse strand, counting down.
CGTGATATTCTTACCTATTTTGTCGAGCACGCGAGCCACGATGGATTTTCTTCTTAATTGGTTCTGGATTGGGATTGCTTTAATCAGCCTTTTGTGATCTAGACGGGATTTTGTGGTTATTGATTTATAGCGATGTCTATAATTGACATGGAAAGAGAATATTAGCCTTTAAAAGATGGGAACCTATTTTGAGTTTTTCTCCTTGATTTGACAAGAGGGGTGGCCTAAGCAGATTTCGTGATCCTTGAGGAAGTCATCTGCAAGGGCAAATAAATTCAAGATAAGATCTTGATCATGGAGAGAGTAAATGATTTTTCTTCCATCCTTTGGGGATTTTTGGCTAGTTAATAATCCACATTCTCGTAAACATCTTAGATGGTATGAGACCAACGTCTGAGGTTTCTTGAGTGTATCTACAAGTTGATTAACCGAACGTTCGGATTTAGATAAAAGTTCTGTTACGATTGTATGACGAATGGGGTCGGCAATCATTGCGAAAAATGATATTCTAGAGGATTTATCAGATTGTGCGCGCATATCATGTTTTTTCATGGATTCTGTTATCATAGAATTCAATTCCTATATTTCAGATGTTCTTCCCAAGCGGGAAGAAGGGATATCTATCTAGATACGTTTCCGAATTTCTTTAAAAATAAACCCATGAGAATTTATATAAAATAAAATTGCGAAAAATTTCTCGAATTTGACTATGGCTGTTCTGTCTCAGAAGAATCCACGGATGATTTCAACAAATCAACTATTTGGATTTATGAATCGTAATTTATATAAATTCATTTTGATGAATGTCTAAATAGCACATATTTGGCTTTAAATCTTCAAACAGATATTTGAGCCCTGATTACTCATCAAAGGAGACAAAAAAAATGAATATCGAAGAAAAGATGGTAAAAATCACTTTAGAAATAGAAGGAATGACATGCGAATCATGTGTAATGGATATCGCAGAAGAATTGTCTGATATTCAAGGAGTATTAAAAGTAAATATTACAGGTTGGGAATCAGGAAGAGGAAAAATACTTGCCTTAGATACGGTAAGTGATGGTGACCTGAGAGATGCAGTGGATGAAACAGGATATAGTGCAATTGTGCTAAAGCGACAACCCATTAAAGCAACATAACTCCCGATGTCGCGTGAGGTAAATCCAAGTGGATGTAAAGATGGGCAATAGTACGAAATCTGTTAAGTCAGTTAGTGGGGAACTGCTCTCTTTTCAGACAACAAATGGTCAAGATGAAATTATCGAGGATGAACCGTTCTGCCCTCTTTCAGGAACAAAAGGGATTCGGCTTCGTCGAATAACAATGACGAATCATGTCCATCCCATTTACTGGTCATACCTTACTGAAAAGGGGTTTTATTTCTGTAAGGAGCGCGAATGTCCTATTGTTTACTTCAACAATGTCACCAAGAACTACTTCTCCCAACAAGAACTACGAGTCGCTGTTATGCATAAGATGGCAATTCGCAGCGAAGGCCGTCCAATGTGCTATTGCACGGGAGTTCTTGAAAAACAAATCCTTCATGAGCTGCTGATCACAAAATGTTGTGATTCACTTCAAGATATCCAAGATTTTACCGGAGCCAATCAGGGGAAAGATTGCAAGATTACCAACCCAGCAGGTCGATGTTGTGGGTCATGGATCAAAGAAGTCATCGAATGGGCGAAAGCTGAACGATTAAATATTGCACCTGCTCTTATAGACGAAGCAGAGGCCTACAGCAACGCTATAATAAAAAATGAAAAAAAAGAGTAGGCAACGTCTCCTACACCTAGGAGCCAAATAACCAATCAGTGTCGAGTAGTAGATGGGATCAAATTCGTAAGAAATCTAAGAAGAAATGAAATGTGGTAGCAAGACAGTTTAATTTCTCAAGGTTAACTGAATTCAGAAAAGAGAATAATGGAATTGACGCTATGGGATCCTCATTGAATGATGATCAAATCAATGCTGTATTTTCGATTCATCTCAAAGTTCTGCGTTATTTACTGCAAGGAAAATCTTTTGAATGGATCAAGGATAAATTATGGAAGAAATTTGAGGAAACTAGTTATCTAAATCATGTTATAGAGAGCGATATGCTGGGATTCGATAAGCATAACAGGTTAATCGGAGCCTACCCAATTTCTCCTATTGAATCAATATATGAAATAGAAGTTGAAGGGATCGGATCAGGATATGCTATGTGCGCTGTGGATGCCTTGGGGGTAGCATATACATTTGGGGCCAAGACGCTTATATCCACAGTCGATCATAAGAAAAAAAAACCCATTTCCATTGTAATTGATCCAAATGTGAAAACTAATCCTAAACTTGACCTAATCGTGAGCTATAAGCGTGAATGTAAAGGACAAACCTCGGCTGTTGACCAATGTCCCTCAATTAATTTCTATCTATCGCGTGAAGATGTCCCCCGTGATCCTTCATTAGAAATTCTCTCCTTTCATGAAGCTCTCGACCATGCCCGTAAGATCTTTAGTCCCGAGGCGTTAAAAGCCCGAATTTCGGGGGGGCAAAATCCTTCCTTGAGCAATTGTTGCTGTAAGGAGTGTTAATCTCATATAATTTCACCAGGAGGCTAGATTCGTGGGAGTGTTACCTGAAAATGTTATGAGGTTCGTTGGAAAGCATCCCTCAATATCGATCGATGAGGGAGGAGTCGTTGCGGGAGCTGTCTATTCAAAAAAAGAAGCTATTGTGATTGATACTCTTCTATTTCCTGAAGATACCAAGAAAATAAGAGAGGTTTTGGAGAAAAGGGGATTGGTTATCACCGGGGTCATAAATACTCATTCGGATGCCGACCATGTATGGGGTAATCAATTTTTCGGGTCTGTAGAGATAATTGCTCATGAAAAAACGCTTTCTTTGATGAAGGAACAGGGTACAGAACTTTTGAGATCTGCCAAAAAGAGTTTTCCGAGCCTAAAGAATACATATCAGGTCTTTCCAACGAAAACCTACATGGAAACCCTCCGTCTTTCAGTTGGTGAAATCCCTTTGGTCCTGTATCATATGCCTGGACATACATCTGATTCTAGTATTGTGCATCTCCCACAACGGAAGGTCCTTTTTGCGGGGGATGTAGTCATAGAGCTTCCCTTTGTAAAATACGATTGTAAAAAGCTGCTCGAATCCCTACATAAAATCCAGAAAATGGATGTTGACATCATTGTACAAGGACACGGACCTGTTTGTGGGAAAGAAAAGATCCAGAGCGATATAAGTTACCTTGAGTCCATAAGGAAACTAGTGCGAGAACAAATCGATACCGGAATTCCTGGAGGTCAATTTCCAGGGATCACGCTTGAAGAATGTCTATCTGAACCTCGAAAATCCCTCCCCGCTGATTACGCCAGAACTATTCATCCTGTGAATTTGGAACAAATCAGGAGGGAGTTAATGACCGTCTCCTAATACTGTATCTTAATAACGGTCTCCTCACCTAGTACTCTGGGGGAATAAAGCTTATTGGATAGATTAATCCCATAGTACATGATCGAGCACAGATGATGCAATATGGAGACCGAGCTCACTAAGCAAACCTCCGAGATTGAAGGTCGTGGAATAACCGCCTATGTTTAAAACACCATTCTTGTTTGCTACAAGAATGCCCTCAATGGGATCGATCTGCACTAATTTTTCCTCACCACTCCGTATTGCGATCTGTTTGCGATGGATAACCACGAACTTTTTCGAATCTCCTACAAGGAGGAAGTTACGCCTTCCGTAAACGACGTAATCAAAGTCTTCATTACCGTCGAGGTCGAAATGGAAATCATTCGATTTGAATCTTCTCTGTAGTTTCCTTATCATGGATTGCGCATTCTCTCTCCATTCGTGCGTAGATTCAGATGTATAACCTCTGCTGAAAAGAGAGTCCTTTACATCATCAATCGTAAGCCCAAGAATTACCAAATTTGTACCGTTAAAGATAGTCGTGTTACCAAATGCTCCTTCCGAAGTCGGTACCATGGTATCTGCAATTGCTTCCACCTTTCCCAATATGACTATGCCGCGGGGTTTTAAATCTTCATTTACTGAAACTACGATGGCGGAACTTGTAATGGTTACCTTCCAATAGGGGGTTTTCAATACTTCTTTCTTTCCGGTCCATTCAAAAAATTCTTCGCCCAAAGATAAACTCCGCATTTATTTCACCTCATCACCAAAGTCAGATTTGTCATCTACATCCCAATCTTTTCCAGATTGTTTATCATCTGGATAGAGGTCTTGTTCGTCGACATCCTCATCTGAGTCCGTGATAGGAATAGGAATCCTTCTTTTTGCTCTAGCATATAGGAATTCTACAAGTTTTAATGCTTCACGTCCTGCATATGTTAACAAGTACCGTTCTCGGACTCCTTCCTGACGGACTAGCCCCTCATCCATGAGGATTGTGATATGGTGCTTGAAATTTCCACCTCTTGTCTCTGTTCGATCGGACAAGTCCTTCTGCCGGAGAGCCTTTCTTTCAAGTTCTTTTAACATTCGCAATCTGGTGGGATCTGCTACGGCTCCACTGATAGCGGCTCCCTTATTATAGAATTCCTCGAGTTCTTCCTCGGGCACAAAATCTGGATGCATTTTCCTATATTTTCGTGATCGACGAGATGGGGAAGCCTGAAAAAGCGAACCAATCGATCTATCAATTGTATCTCCTATTGAATCCAATATACCGCCTATATATCGCTCCAACGTATCGCCAAACCTTTCACCCCAGGAATCCCATTCGTCAGCATCAACACGAATTGAACGACGCGGACGTGGTCGTCTTCGGGGACGTGGTGGTCTAGGAGGATCAGGCGGTTTAAGGAATTCATCCTCTTCTAGCTCCTCCCTTATCTCTCTTTTAATCTCTTCTTTAAGTTCCCTTTTAAGTTCGTCTTTCTCGTCTATTTCATCATCATCGTCCTTGTTAAAATCATCGTAATCCATTTTAATCCACCTTAGAGATATATATTCCCTGGTTGGAGCGGGTACGTCCCTTTATATCAAATTTCAACCTTTTCTTTTCTATGTAAAAGAATTACAGTCTGTAGTATTAAAGTGTTCTTTTATGGCAATATGGATTTCCCGACTCACACTCCTTTGTACGTCTATCAAAAGGGATGTTCTGGAAATATATAAGTTGTTCAAAGCCTTCTAGGTATGATTTAACTCGTTTTATTGTTGAGTAGTTCCATCAATAGACGGCCGTGGTAGAGAATCGTTTTTCGACCATTTTCAAAGACCCGATCAAGGTAATATCCAGCCAACCTTTATAATGTTTCCTAAAATCTTCGGGGCTAGGCAAATAATCCCATTTAACCACCAAGAGACTATTTTGGGCATGTCAAGTAGTATTGAGTTGCTTCGGGCGTTAGATATATCTTTAAATCCCTTCTGTGGTAGGTGAAAACTAGAGGGATTACACGTATCTTGGGAGGATCAATCAGTCTTTTTATCCGAAATGGTCATTCTTGCTCATTTTATGGCAATTTTAGACCGAAACCATCAAATTGCGGCGAATCACGATAACAAACGTAGACTATAGCAACATCGGGTTTTCAATCCGACTTGTGTGAATAACCTCCAACTCATGAACACGTAGGGGTTCATGGCTGGAAGTGTGCAATGTAGCGGTAATATAGATAAAGAATGCATTTAAACGATTCCAAACGCACTCGTCTCGTCGAAATTGTGATGGTGTGATTGGATGGCTGACGAAATTGAAACGGACATCATTATCATAGGGGGCGGTCCAGGTGGATATGTGGCTGCAATTAGAGCGGCCCAGTTAAATGCTCAGGTGGTTCTTGTGGAAAAGGCAGATCTTGGGGGAACCTGCGTGAATAGAGGTTGTATTCCTACCAAAGTTTTGGTAGAGTCAGCAAAAAAATGTAAGGCCCTGAGGCAGATCTCAAGATTTGGTTTAAAGGCGGACTATTTAGGTGTCGATTTCCAGAAAATCCAGAAACGTAAGCGATTGATTGTTCGACGGATGGTTAAAGGGATTCAGTTCTTGATGGAAAAGAACAGTATTACAGTCATAAAGGGGCAGGGAAGTTTCATTGATGCCAGAACCGTTGAAGTTAAAGGGTATGGGATTGAGGAAGCTTATCGTGTTATCGCAAAAAAAGGGATCATCATAGCATCTGGTAGTAAACCAGCGTTTGTTCCGATACCTGGAATTGAAGGAGCCAAAGTTCTTACGAGCGAAAGCGTTTTGGAACTAAATGCTATTCCGAAGAGTTTGATAGTAATTGGGGGAGGAGTCATTGGTGGGGAATTTGCGTGCATTTTTCGTTGTTTTGAAGAAACAGATGTCACAATTATCGAGATGTTGTCGCGTTTAATCCCCATGGAGGATCACGATTTGAGTAGAGAACTCGAAGATGCCTTTACAAGGGTAGGCATTAAGTGTCATACGGGATCACGCGTCACTCGAATCTCCGATACGCCATCGGGGAATAAACGGGTAAGTTTTATAGATAGTAGTGGAACCGAGCACCACCAAGAGGCGGATTATGTCCTGGTATCGATCGGCCGAGCGCCCGTTATTGAAGGGCTGGGTCTCGACTCAACGGGCGTGGCTTATGATCGGGGCGTTATCGTCAACAACAGAATGGAAACAAATGTATCTGGAATCTATGCGATAGGGGACGTTGTCCAGGGCGTTCCTTCTCCCATGCTGGCCTATACTGCGTATCATGAAGGCGAAGTGGCGGCAGAAAACATCCTCGGTCACAATTCCGAGATGGACTATAACGCAATCCCGAGCGTAATCTTTACCGATCCTGAGGTTTCTTCGGTGGGTGTTACGGAAGAAGAGGCATTAAAAAGGTACAAATCCATTTTAATAGGTAAGGTTCCCTTTGTAGGATCTGGTAGGGCAATTATTACTGGTGAAAATCGAGGCTTTGTTAAAGTACTTTTGGATAAGGAGTCAAAGGTTATTATTGGTGTGCATATCATCGGCCCGCAAGCTACAGAGTTGATTGCTGAGGCTGCGCTAGCAGTGGCAAATCATATGGAAGCAGAACATCTAATTAAGGTAGAACATGGGCACCCAGTCCTTAATGAGACGATTAAGGAGGCCACACTAGATGCACTGGGTAGAGCAATCCATATATAGGAAATTAATATATCATAGCCGATTTCAGCATATCAATCAATAAACGGAACCGGGATATCTAGTATTTGCCCGCTGAATATGATCCATCTGTCAGTTTCGGTGAGGAAGGGAATTCGGGAATATTGAAATAGGTGGACACTCGTTTTTTTCATAGCCATGGGAATAGTTGAAGAGCCACATGCTTTCTTGTACTATCAAACAAAATACCAAACTCGCGAACCTTTAATTTTGTTTGGAGGGTGTATTTTTGAAAATGCTGATGATACTACAGGTGATTTGATTCGAGATTTAAAGAAGCTACTAAAAAGTTTGCTCGATTCAATTGAACAAGCCTATTTAATACGATTTGACTTGACAGAAAAAATCAGGGGAATCTCGGGAGAACTAACTGTAGAATTGACCAACCTTCGTCAACCCGTACAAGATCGAGCCCAAGATTATCATTCCCATTTTGGCAAAAACCGATTTCTGCGCCTCCAAATGATGAGGCAACTTTATCAACTGGGTCAAGCTAATGCTATTTGGATGACCTCTCAGAGGTTTCCCCCTTTTCAGATGTTTTTCTTACACTGGTTGGAAGAGATCTTTAACGAATTTTTCCTTGTTGACCTAATTAATGCGATTGTTCTGAATGTCATTTCAAAGCTGGGATCATCCCCAAAAGCTCACGCTATGCTATCTAAGATGGCAGCCGAAATTTCAATCTACATTAGGAACGAACTAATCCCATATACAATCTAGCGGATTCTATCGGGCCTAAATACAGGGCAGCTCTAAACTTATCCTGATACCTTTCTATCAAGAATCTTGGGTATCTTCTTTGGCTGAGGATTCTCCAATTCGTAAATTAAATCACGAATTTCTGCCGCTTTTTCAAATTCCAAATTTTTGGCAGCAATTTGCATTTCTTGCTTTAATGCCTTAAGATACTCGGGAAGTTCAGCTGCAGGTATCTTCTCCTCCTTGAGTTTAGAGAAAGACGTTTTCATTTCTATAAGAGGAGCGCGAATTTCTTTTTTAACAGTTTCAGGTATGATTCCCATTTTCTTATTATATTCAAGCTGTTTTCTGCGTCTTCGCTTCGTTTCGGCAATAGAGTGTTCCATTGATTCAGAAACTCGATCTGCATAAAAAATGACACGTCCAGCGGCATTACGGGCCGCACGTCCAATTGTTTGAATCAGAGATCTTTCATTACGAAGAAAGCCCATCTTATCTGCGTCCAGAATCGCTACTAAGGAAACCTCTGGAAGATCTAACCCTTCGCGTAGTAGATTGATCCCCACTAATACATCAAAGTCGCCCAATCGCAATGAGCGGAGTAGATCAGTACGTTCAAGAGTTTTGATTTCACTGTGTAAATACCGAGCACGGATCCCAATTTCATCAAAATAGTCAGCCAAATTCTCCGCCCCCCGTTTAGTTAGTGTTGTAACCAAAGTTCTTTCGCCACTGGCGGTGGTTTTCCGAATTTCAACTACAAGATGATCTATATGATGAGGATTATTTAATACCAACTGAATTTCAGGGTCTAGCAGACCTGTTGGCCTTATAATTTGCTCAACAACATTTTCCATCCCCGATTTCTTTAGGGAATACGGGCCTGGTGTCGCAGACACGAAAATAGTCTGGCCTTGACGTTCTTCCCATTCTTGAAAACTTAAGGGGCGGTGATCGTACGCACTCGGGAGACGAAAGCCATAATCCACAAGATTCCTTTTTCTTGCCCTGTCACCTTCCAGCATACCCGCAATTTGGGGAATGGTCATATGAGTTTCGTCGATCACCAATAAGTAATCATCTGGAAAGTAATCAAACAGGGTAGAAGGAGGTTCACCTTCAGTTCGACCATCAAAGTATCGAGAATAGTTTTCCATCCCAGGGGCATGACCCACTTCCTCTATGAGTTCTAAATCGTATTGCGTGCGCTGTTGGAGGCGTTGGGCCTCGACGAGTTTTCCTTGTTTTGTTAATTCTTTTAACCGTCCCTTAAGTTCCCTTCGGATCTCTCCAAGAACCCTAATCACTTCCGAACGAGGACGAACGTACTGTTTGGCTGGAAAGATAAAAGCTCGTTCCAATTCTGCTATAACCTTTCCCGAAACGGGGTGAATCTTGGCGATCCGTTCCACCTCATCCCCAAAAAGCTCTATCCTTATTGCTTGACGATCTTCGTAGGCCGGCCAGACGTCAATAACGTCACCCCTCGCGCGGAACTTGGCACGAGAAAGGTCGAGGTCGTCGCGTTCATAGGCACTTTCTATCAACCGCCCTAGAATCCTTTCTTTAGAAATCATCATCCCTCTTGTCAGGGCCAGACTCATTCCTTTGTAAAATTCGGGTTTTGTTAAACCATATATGCAGGAAACCGAGGCTACAACGATTACGTCTTCCCTTTCTAGTAAACTTCTCGTTGCAGAGGAACGAAGCTTATCGATTTCATCGTTAATATTGAAATCTTTCTCGATGTACCTATCTGGAACCGGGAGGTACGCTTCAGGTTGATAGTAGTCGTAGAACGAAACGTAATACTCCACCGCGCTATCAGGGAAGTATTCTTTAAACTCCTGATATAATTGGGCCGCGAGAGTCTTATTGTGGGATATTACCAACGTAGGTTTTTGGACCCTTTCAATTACATTAGCAACTGTATAGGTCTTTCCACTTCCTGTAACACCAAGTAGGGTTTGGTAGGGCTTACCAGCTTTAACTCCCTCTGTAAGCTGATCAATTGCCTCGATTTGGTCCCCCTTAGGGGAATAGGGGGCCTTTAACTGAAATTTTGACATATCCTTCTTTCCATAGTCATCTGGGCGACATTAGGAAGTTTTTTACGAAAATTATTTTGTTTATGATTATGGTAATTCCGGTTCACGATGAATAATCCAAAGGAAATAATTCCACTAGGATTATGAAACAATTTGGCAGAGATTTCAATAGACACAGCCCAGTAGATGTAATTAAAAGCCTATTTTTTGAACTAACTATGACCAATAATGGGGTGTGGAACATAAACTTCTTCTAGTCTCTGTATATCATCATCTGAGAGCTGTATTTCCAATGCGTCGACAGCTTGTTCAATGTGTTCAACTTTGGTTGCTCCCAAGATTGGAGCAGTGATGTGTTCTTTGGCAAATAACCACGCGAGTGCGATCTGTGCCGAAGTGACGTCTTTTTCTTTAGCAACTTCTTGGACTCGTTCTACTACTTTGAAATCTTCATCATTAAAGAAACGAGAGCGTAAATAGCGATCATGTTTATAACGCTTGGATTCTGGTTCAGAGTCTGCTGAATATTTCCCAGTCAAAAAGCCACGTGCTAGAGGACTCCACGGTATAAGGGCAATATTCTGATCCCGACATAAAGGGATCATTTCCCGCTCTTCTTCTCGATATACGAGCGAATAATGGTTCTGCATGGAACGAAAGGATTCCAAGCCATATCTTTCAGCTAGCCAGAGGCTTTTGGCAAATTGCCACGCATACATGGAACTTGCCCCAATGTGCAATACTTTTCCTTGGTCAACCAAATGATTTAACGTCCTCAGAATCTCCTCTATTGGTAAGGATTGGTCTAATCTATGGATCTGATATAGATCCACATAGTCCATTTGCAGGCGTTTTAGCGAGTCATCGATTGAGCGCATTATATGGTAGCGTGATAAACCATGTGAGTTTGGTTTCGGCTTGGGATCCAATCCAAATCCGCTAAGGGGAAAAAAGACTTTGGTTGCAATAACACACTCGTCTCGATATTCCCTCAAGAGTTCTCCAGTAATTTCCTCAGAACGACCTCTTGAATATACGTTCGCGGTATCAAAGAAATTAATCCCAAGATCAAGGGCCTTTTTAACTAGCGGTCGCGATTCATCAACGTCCAAAACCCACGGACTTACATTGGGGTCGCCAAATGACATCATACCAAGGCAAATTCGGGATACAGTAAGGCCAGTTTGTCCAAATTTTGTATATTTCATCTTTTATCACCTTAATGGAGATCATTAAAAAGCAATGAACAACAGAAGTGGAATTTTGTGCAATTTAAGCGAGCATAATCAGCCCGATTCCTCTTATTCCTATTTCGGTTCTTAGAATACCCTAGTTGGAGGTAGACTATAAGACCATCGAATGAGTAAATCCATTGGAACCGTTTATATAGGGCTTGGTGTTCTGCTGGATTTGGAATTGTTTAATAGGATGCGTTGAGGTAAAAGAGGTTAGAGAAATTTTCGATCGGGATATCCGGGTCACAGTTTTGGGTAACACGGGAGTCGGGAAAACAACGCTCATTGAACGGATGAAGGGTACCAAGGTTAAGAAGATCTTAAGTAGAAAGACCCTTGACATCAACGTGGAAGAAAAAAGGATTCGATTACGGAGCTCCAATATTTATCCCTGGTATAATCCGGAATACTGGAGAAGATATAGGATCCTCTCAATCGACAATCCTGGAGACTATAAACTAAGAAGAAAATGGCGCGAAGCAATGCGCATATTTAAAACCGACGGTATGTTGTTTCTCTTGGATCCTCAACAGTCATTTGAGGTTCAACGGGCAGCGATGGAGGATTCTTACAACTATTTTCTCGATTCTCTAGATCTAGATCCTGATCGAGCTGATCAAAAAGCTTTAGAAACAAAATATATATTTCACTTCGTCGTAAACAAGTGTGATACTCTTCTTAGCGATGGAGCAAATAAAAACAATTTTAAAATCACTGCTCCAGTTAAAGAACGCGCTGTTGAATTTCTTTCCAGCTTTGCAGAAACGATGGATGAATTTAAATCGACCTTTCCGAGTTCAAAGTTCGGAATAACCTACCTTTCAGCTATCTACTCCCCCTACAGAGCTGTAGATAAACTTTTCGAAGTTCTCAAAGTATATTTATACCAGACATAACTCTCTAGGGTTTTACCAAGGGATTAAGAAGTTCTACTAAAGCGGATGGATCTAATACTAGAGGTCTTAGCTTAATTGATGCTCCCTCTTTTTTCTTTAACGGCACTGATTCCAGATGCTCCTTCAAAGTCGATATCATGCGAATTTTGCGGAGGAAAGGGGAAATTAAAGCCATCGATATCTGCTGGAACTCAGATATCTGTTCCGAACGTATATTTAGAATTTTTTGAAGATCGCCGTGACGGCCTATAAATCGCGGAAATTCCCTAGTAGTAATATCTATTGCCACCTTTGCCCGATCTTCTTTCAAGGTTTGAGCAGAAATAACCTTTTGTTTAAATGGAAGGAACACGTTGTTTTCAAATGTCGCCATTGTAGTTGATATCGGATCCTCCAAATCCGCAGCCAATCTGTAGAACTCTTCGTAAATATTTGGGACAAACCGTTTCAATAAGTAGAAATTTGGGTATGAACTATGCGGAAAAGGTAGGAGGTCACCGAAAATAAAATCCATCAAAAACTGATTGCTCTCACTACTTTTAGGGAAAAAACATAGTTCAGTTTTCTCTTTTGTTAATGTGTACAGCAAGAGCATAGGGTCAAGATCCCCAAGAATCTCGGAGGATTGCATTCTTCCGGTCCCTGTTTCTGGTTCCAGAGTTATGTATTCTAATGTCTTTCGGGAAACCGTATAGACAATTCTATTTTCTGAAATCTCGAAATAACCTCTTTTTGCTAGAACGGTAATTTTTTTCGTTTTTGGAATTTCTACGGGTGGTACACAAAAAAACTCACGGACTAGCGGTTCCACTTTGACACCTTCCTAGGTATAGATCTTTAAAAAAATGGGTGGTTTAAAAACCTTCAAGAATTCAATTCCTATATCTGGAAAAAACCACGTTTGCCCGAATCTCAAATTTAAAAGACAATATTAGAACTATTTGCATTGCCCTCAAACAACCCCTCTCCCTCTTCTGATCTTCCGTACATGTTATTCGGAGAAATATTTCATGACCATATCAGAAATCCCATCTAGATGGGATTATAAGGATTTTATTATCTCAGACATGGATCTCAACAGAGATAACGCATCCAAACTTGCAGATTGCCTGAATTCATTTGATGATTCGGAAAGCTGGCCAGGCGGATTTACGCATGGTAATCCATTTACCGTCGAACGTGTTATGGATGCGTTTGGCCGAGAGGAGGCCATAGCTCGTCTGGTGCCATTTGTTGACAACCAGATTGTGGGTATCTGCACCATTCACGTAAACTTTAATGATCCGACATCGTTTTATGTGGGTTTATTCGGTGTGAATCCGAAGTTCCAAGGGAAGGGTTTTGGAAAGGCACTCTTGTTATGTGCAACCGAACTAGTTACACGACTGAAGGGAACACATTTAGATCTTCATACATGGGGTGGAAATCTCAAGGCGATGCCCCTATACAAGCGTACTGGATTTAATTGGTTTCCTGAAACATCTGTACTTATGGAGTCTTATATTCCTCCAATTCTTACCTCTTCATTCTTTTCTCGGTTTATAAACAAGGGAAATTGGTATGCTCGACTAGACCGTCCTATTCAGCAATCACCTGACATCCACAAAATTGATGGTTCGTCTGTTTTTAAATATCATTTTAAATTGGACAATTCCTCGGATTTCTTGGATATTCTCGTGGATAGAGAAGCAAAAACTGTAAGTGGTTTTCATCTACAATCCCCTAAGTTGGCCCTTCAGATTGAAACTAGTTTGTTGGATCAGTCAGGATATATCGGATCCGCGAACAATAAGGTCTTTTGGAAGCTCACCAACCACTCCGCCAAGAGAATTACCATAAAAGGAGGCCTCATTCTCTCAGATGGAATCAAGCTAGTAAAATCTGAAGTAGGAGAATTTAATATAAATCTTAACCCTGGAGATAAAAAGATTTTTGATTTTGACATTGCTATTGGTTCCGATGTCAAACCAACAAACAAACGATGGGAAGTTTCAGAAAGGACTAATTCAACAATTACCAGCCATTTTAAGATTGAGAGTTATCCAGAAATAACACTCACATCAGGTTTCATAATAAAAGAACCCTTCGAACTCTCATTTGATCCACTCTATCCAACCATACGGTCTGGCAAGGAATTCGAAAAGTTCGGACTGGTCATAACCAATAACATGGATTCATTCCAATCTCTTGTAGTGGAACTAGCATTGGAAGGAGGTTCAATCGAACCAACGCAAGGTCAATCCATACAATTGGGGGCTTACGAATCAGAGAAACTTGAAGTAACGGTAAATCCAGATTTGAATGGTCTAGACCTACAAAATGCTAAACTGATTATCACTTTGAGATCAGATCGTTTCACTGATCCTTTGAGGAAAACCCGAGAACTTGGGGTCTTGACGGGAGGGGTTTCCATACGTTCGCTTCCTAATGATGAATTTCTTGTTGAAAATACCAGACTCCAGGCGAAAGTTCGAACGAGCAAATGGTGTGGAATAACACATGTCATCGATCTCTTGAGGGATGAAAGTCATACTCTCCAGGCTGGATTGGATGCATTAGGAGTTCCATTTCCCTATGCAACAGAGGATTTGACCGTTCACCCGTATACAACCTTATGGAACTCTGAAACATGTCGACTGGAATTATTGGCCGAATCAAAGAAATTTCCAGCTCTAAAACTCATAAAAAAGATATCTCTTCTTCCAGGCGAACCTATTATTCAGTTAACCCAACACATCCGAAACGTAGGAGGAGTGGATTTTCCAGAAGTGGGTTTTCTGACATGGGGTTTTGGATTATGGGAAACAGGTAATGAAATCACCGTCCAAACTCCTAATCAAGTGGTGATAGTTGACGATATCGAATGGGGCGGCGCTAATGACTTAAAAGGCCTAAGTGATCGGGCCAATGAAGGTTGGATCTTTCATAACCGCAGGACGGGATCGTTTGCAGTCATCTGGAACCCAGAATCTGTCCACAGGATTCGATTACACAGGAACCGTTCTTTTTACATTGAGTATCGGTTTCCTTTATTGGCAAATCAGACAGAGCACCTTGCACCTATTTATCTAATTTTTGGTTTAGAAAACTGGAAAGAAGCCAAACGAACATGGGAACGCTTCTATGGAAATAAAAATACTCCGCTAAAAACCTCTCGCGAAATCGATACCCAAAAAGCAATAGGAATCTCAATATGCGATTGCATCGATGAACGGAAGCAAAAACCACTTTTTTTGCCTCGTGGCAACCTTCAAACTCTATTCTTGAATTATGTCAATGATTTCCGAAGGAAATTAGAAGGAAAGATCAGTTTTGGTGGTTTCTCCAATTTAGAAATACCAGATGAAGCAATAACTCTTACAATGACGCCCGAATCAGAAGGAGGGATGCCTATTACCGTACGTTGTCCGGCTGATCCTCATCTTTATCACGATCAGCTCGAGGTATCTTACGAAACAAATACTTCAATCCGACGATATTTTACTTCCATTTTCTATTACGGTGGTTCTCAAGAAGCAGAAGTCAATGTTACTGAGGTGCTAGATTCGCATGGGAACACGGTTAACATATTGGAAAACGGGCTGATCCGCCTTATGGCCACAAAACAGTTTTCAGGCTCTCTCCATCTGTTAGAGGTAAAAGGGTCTTCCTTCAATTATGTCATGAGTTCTTATCCAAATAAAAAACCATATTTATGGTACAATCCGTTTTTAGGGGGTTTACAGGTTACATTACGCGAGAAATCTCAAGACTATGGCGAAGGAATCGTCTATAAGTTCCCCGCCATCGAAGTTCAAGAAATCGATATAGCAGATTGGAAGGGGATTCAATTCCTCCTTGATTTATCCCAAAACAATCTTTTAACCAATATTCAGGCGAAGTTAAGTTATCTCATGCTCCCTGAGTCGAATATTCTTCGGATTGACCTAGATATCACAAATCACCGGTTAAGCCCCGTCCAGCTTCGCTGTGGTTATGAGTTATTCCTCAGTACGGAAATCGACCGCGTTCACTTCACGTCACAGGACGGCACCGTCGATATCAAGGCAGTGGAAAATCTTGAAAATAGCTTTTTGCTGCCAAGGGAGGATCCTTGGGCCCTGTTTTATTCCAATTCAGAGGACACAATTTCCTACTATCTTGGATTTTTTGCGGGACGTTCACACCAGACGTGGAAGGATAGGATCGAAATTGCTGAAAAAACTCGACTGATCTTTCCTGGCGGGGAAATTTCTATCGCACCTGGTGAGACGTGGAGTTACACTTGTTTCCTTGTTTTTATTGAGAAATTAGAGGAGATTCAAGCATATAAAAGGTTGAAAACGTTCCAAAAGGCCTGAGGGCCTGGCTGGCCTGGATGTGGAGATCCGATTGGAATTCCCTTAATTCTGGATTAATTCCTGCTTTCTATCTGTCCAACCCTAATCTTTGTTTGTATCAGAACGTTACTTGGAAAAACTAAATGATTCACCCAACCTACGAGTCAGATGAATTTTATAATATTCAAATGCTCGTAACAACAGTTATTAATTTGGGTCATCGGTTCGTTTATATCTACGTAAGGAGATAGTAGAAAACCAAATGCCCATCCCCATAGTACCACGTGCAGAACTCCTGAAAAAGATACCGGAGCGGCCAGGGATCTATCTTATGTTAGATGAGCATGAAAGGATAGTTTATATCGGTGGTGCCACAAATTTAAAAAAACGGGTTACCTCCTATTTTGCCAAAGACATTGCTGACCAGAAAACAAAGCGTCTACTGACCCATGTTCATTTTCTCGACTATGAAATCCATGAATCCGACGAGAAAGCCTTTCTACGTGAACGTGAGCTAATCCGAATTCACCACCCTAAGTATAATATAGAATGGAGAGATGACAAAGAATATCCAATGATACGGATAACGAAACCATCTTCAACGGAGTTATTCTCTCGTTTATTTGTTGTTAGGGAGGTTTCTGGATCCCATGACTGGCACTTTGGACGTAAAACTGATGTTAAGGCGCTCAGAAGAAGTATTCGTTCCTTGCGTAGGCTTTTTCCAATTGCAAACAAAGGTTATTGCTTTAATGTCAAAAAGCCATGTCTAGATTATTCTGTAAAACGTTGTGTTGCGCCATGTGCAAATAAAATCTCATTAGAACGATATCAATCCATTGTGGGTCAATTGGTGCTATTCCTTCAAGGAAAAAGACAGGATTTAATGGAAACTTTATATAAAGAAATGGAAGACGCCTCGAAGTCCCTAGAGTTTGAACGCGCGGCTACTCTCAGAGACAGAATAGCTCAAATTGAACGAACGATTGACTCACAGCACGGATTTCCTCAATCCCGAAACCGAGACGTTTTCCTTGTTTTAGAAGAGTCTAACCATTTTATGTTGGTTATTTATTGGATTAAAGACGATTCAGTTTTGAATTCCGAAGTTCGCTATCTTGGCCAGCTAGAACATCTCACTGGGTCTGAGATACTCCAATCATTTGTACGACATTATTATATGAATTCAGAATTCATTCCCCCGAATGTGGAAGTTAATTTCGATCTAACAGATAACAAAGAAGTATTGGAGCTCTGGCTTTCAAAAAAGCAAGGAACAACTGTGCACATTAAGAATGCTGATCTTTCCTTT
Source organism: Candidatus Thorarchaeota archaeon (assembly GCA_048882505.1). Taxonomy (GTDB): domain Archaea; phylum Asgardarchaeota; class Heimdallarchaeia; order Hodarchaeales; family Hodarchaeaceae; genus Hodarchaeum. Next base: position 86,281 of record JBHLRO010000007.1, on the reverse strand, counting down.
CCTTCCCAGCTTAAATCTCTCATTTCAGAGAAGAAACTTTTGTTGGGTGAAGAGATCCGCAGAGGAATAAGGACAGAAGTGCAACAAGATACTGCACTCCATCAACTTATGGATTATCTAGGTCTAGATGATCTTCCAACTCGAATAGAATGCTTTGATATTTCAACTACGCAAGGAACGCTTCCAGTAGGATCAATGGTAGTCTATCAAAGTGGAACACTGGATAAATCCCAATATCGTAAGTTTAAGATTAAATCTATAACGGGAGAAGCCAACGATGTAGCGATGCTTGCAGAAATGATTGAAAGGCGTCTTAAACATACCGATCTGGGCTTTGCGAGGGCCCTGCCTGATTTAATTGTAGTAGATGGAGGAAAACCTCAAGTAAATACCATAGCGCGCATTTTAAAGAAACAAAAACATCAGATTCCAGTGATCGGGTTGGCCAAGAAGGAAGAAGATGTGTTTCTTCCTCATCAACCTAATCCTGTTCCCATCCCTAAGAAGAGTCCAGCTCTACTCCTGCTTCAGCAGATTCGTGATGAAGCTCATCGATTTGCGATAACTTATCACCAGAAGCGGCGCCTAGTTCATCCACGATCACAGCTAGACCTCATTCCTGGAGTTGGTGCTAAAAGAAGGAACGCTCTGTTACAATATTTCGGAGATCTACCTCAAATCAAGAAAGCGACTGTTGAAGAGTTAGCTCAAGTTGAGGGGATTAATCGGGCTTTGGCAGAACGAATTTATCTCTTTTTTCGGGCAACGATATCCGTAGAATGACTGATAATTGAATTTGGAGAGTTTACAGATCCAAACAATTTATCAAGAAGAGCCTGCCAAGAACTATCGCACATATCTTTTGAAGGAGTCTAGGGTTGATCTTAAAAACAGATATCTTATTCATGATTAAACTTGAGAATAGATTCACGATAAAAAACGATAGGCCCTTTGTTTGGCATAAAAAAAAACTTCAAAAAGGCCAATTCCTGTACTAAAATGAAATGAAGTAATTCCTATTTGAAGGAGTAACCTAAGTGAGCGAGCGAATTTCAAAATTCTCTAAAAAATTAGTAAAAGAAGGCGGGAAAAAGGCATTAAAGCTAAGCGGTGTCTCTTCTGATGCGGCGAGCATCGCAAAAGAAACAATAAAAGCGAAATTGGATGAATCTGGAGTAACAGAAACGGTAAAGGAAAAAGCATTCGGTCCAGTGAAAAAACGACTCCCGAAGAGATAAACCTACAAGCTTTTTTGTGGAATTTGGCCCCTCGAGTGGTGCTGTATAAAAATGAAAATGAAAAGTGTAGATGACGTTTCAAAAGAAGATGTGACTGCGTTCGGATCGACAGGAACAACCATCCAATGGATATGGGGAAAGAAAGACGAGGTACCAAACTTTTTTCTCCGAAGATTTGCGATAACTCCTGGCAATCACATTGGATTGCATGATCATTTGGAGGAACATGAAATTTTTGTTCTGTCAGGAGAGGGAATTGTTTTTGACGGTTCAGGTCGAGAAATCGCCATAAGACCCGGAGACTCATTATTTGTTCCTCCCGACGAACCTCATGGGTATAAAAATACGGGAACATCAAATTTAACCTTTTTGTGCATCATCCCGCGATTATCCAAGGATAACGCGTAAAAAGGCTACCATTTGGGCGGAGTCATAAAGTATGAAGGCACGGAGTGAATGGCTAGCCACCTATCACGAGGGAGATCCACGGTTGAAAAACTCACGAAATGGGATCCTACAACTAAATCCAGAAAAGCTCCGTGTTGAATTCGCGGTTCAAACAACTGAAAAGGAGTCTTCCCCCATTATTTTGGTGAACTATCCACTCGAACATTTTCACAGTGTTCAAGTCATTGAAAAACGACAAAAGTTGAAGAAAAAGGTATATTTACAGTTAGTTCTTGGGTCTCCCCCCACTCAGATGCGTCCGTTGTTTTCTTTCGGCCTAGTGGAACCCAAAGAAGTACAAATTGAGATTCAGGAATTTTTTGAAGAATACAAGGCAAAAATTGATTTGGAACCATCCCAAGTTGAACCAGATTTCTTGGAAACTTTAGCTCAACTTCTTACGACGCCTATTGGTCAGATTCAACAGATTCTCGAACCGATTCGGGCTGCCACGAATCGAATATTATCATTTACGGCCCGTCCTCTCATCACAACGCTTGAACCAAAATACGAGTATGAAACTCAAACTATTGAAGTAAACAAAAGGCATTTTACCTTCTTTAAGACCGCCAAAAGCTATCCTCTAGCTTTGGTAATGCTTTCTCCCGTGGGGGGTCAAATAAAGGATTTATTTCCCTTGATTGGCTCGTTTTTAGGAAATTACCAGGTTTATATTTTGGGGATGCGGGGTTTCACGTCACCTATTGAGCAGGATACGGAATTTACTCTAAAAAGCTATGTCCAGGACCTAAGGGATTTTCTGGGGTATGTCAGATCTATTCACGAGCGGAGAATTGTTCTCTGCGCTCATTCAATCTTCGCTGCAATTGTACTCGAGGGGTTTATTGATTCAAATTCTCCCTATATTGAAAAGCTAATCCTGATTTCGGGTGCTCACAAAGCTCCAGACAATTATCGTACAGGTATTCGGGCGTTACCGCCTCCTAGGCTTTGGCCTTTCAAAGGTCAGGTTAAGAAAATAGCACCCAAGGTACTTTTTTCCACTGCCGCCAATCAGGCCTTAACGCGTAGCTACATTGATCAGGCGTTTACAATTCCAGATACGGTCTATTATAATCTACTTAAGGATTTCTTGCCTCAGTTCGATTACACCAAACAAATCAGGCTGCTAGAGAAACCTGTTCTATTAATTTGGGGAGACAGCGATTCTTTGATCCCCAGTTCTTTACGAGAGGAGATGATCTCGCTTATTTCTACAACGACTCTTGTCCATCGATTAATTCCTGGAGGGCATTATGTGATATTAGAATCACCTGAGGCAGTTGGTAGTGAGATTAACAAGTTTATGGCACAGAGGTATGTGATCTCAGTTGGTGAATAACGTATCCCAACCAAAAAACCATTATAGTGTACGTTTCGCAGACAAAAATTCATGGAACGAATTCAAAGAAGATCTTAAACCTATCCTGCGCGAGCGGAAGATAAAATACCAATATTCAGAGAAAACCCCGTCGTTTCATGTTTTTTATAAAAGTCCAGAAATTAATTTCAAGGTTATTTGGGAGGAGGACGGCGGATTACTGGTCAGTTTGCAGGCGGGTTCAGAAATTAGTGAAGAAACTCTCCTGGTGTGCAGGGAGATATACGATCTTCTACTACTCTTTTCGGGAGAGTTAGTCAAAGGTAAAAATCCATATGATTGGATTGGTAGTGACTAGGAATCGGAATATCCATAATCATGTTCCAAGGCCTTGATAAAATCCTTCAGCCTAGTATAGAACGGTTTTATCTTCCCTTGGTTCCAATCCTGGGCAATTTTTCGATAGATTTCGCCATCAAGGCTTAATTGAAAGCCTTTCTCAGTTTCTATAACAGAAATTCCTGATTTCGCCATTTAGGAAACGCAACTTTAACATGGATCAAAACAAGCTTGCTTTATCTTGTTAATATTAAAGTTGTCCTTTTAAAACATCATTGAGATAGATTTTCGTCATATGATATGGAAAAAGATATATGAGGTTGCTTATCCTCATAATACGCCCGAGGTTTGAGACATGGTAGAGGACGAGTATATTCTAAAAATCTGTTCAGCAGGTAGTTATCAAGTTGGCAAAACCAGTCTCATCCGTAGATATGCGGAGAATACTTTTAGCGAGGATTATCTTCCCACATTAGGTGTAGACATTACCACTAAACGTATCATCGTTGATAGCAAGCCCATTAAACTTATTCTCATGGATACGGCTGGTCAGGAGATGTTCGGAAATATAAGAAAATCATATTTCGATGGTGCGGCTGGCTGTCTCATTGTCTATGATATTACACGTAGAGAATCGTTTGATTCGCTTGATCGATGGGTTTCAGACTTCCGCTCTAGTAAAGATCGTGAAACGACCCCTATTGTAATTATCGGAAATAAAACCGACCTCGAGGCTGATCGAAAGGTCGATCCAGAAGAAGGTCGGAAATTTGCAGAAGAAAAGGGTAATGTTCCATTCTATGAATGTTCTGCAAAACTAGGCGGGCCTGAAATTCCTGAGATTTATGTAAATCTTGCCCAACAATATCTTGATTCTGTCCAGAGGTAGAATCATTCTACCAATTATGGCTGAAGTCAATCCTTGTTTTAACCCCGTCTGTTTCTTAAAGTTTAAGCTCGTAAAGCCACACTTATAATCGTCGATACTGGTCCTAGATTGAATCGTATGCCTTCAAGATTAGCTTTTTTTCCTCAAAAGACGAAATTGAATCAGTCTATGGCATTTCTTCACAGGATTTTGAAGTCTATCCTTATTATAATTTGAAACCAACCAACAGAGCAACTGGAATTGCAAATGAAGAAGGTTACAAACTAGTTCGAATGTATTGGGGCATACAAAGGGTTTTCAGTCATATAAAGCCAGAAGTGAAACTGTTCATGAAAAAAAGCTCTTCAGGAAAGCCTTTGCGGAAAAACGTTGGGTGATATTGGCAAATGGATTTTTTGAATGGGAGCGCTCTGGTAGAGAAAGAATTCCTTATTGTTTCTCTTTAAAAAATGAGCCGCTGTTTGGAATCGCTGGTATTATAATTCGTATTTTGATGAAGAGGAGAGCAGGATGAAATATAAATGCGCAGTTTTAACAACTGAACCTCACCCCGTCGTTGAAAGGATTTTTCACAGGATGCCAGTCATTTTCAATAAAAAACAAGTAGATTTATGGCTTGATCACGAAAAGACTCAAGAGGAGCTGTTAGCATTACTTAAGCCTCATGAAGGAGAAATTAATAGCTGGATTGTCAATACTTTGCCCAGTAAAGGAGATAATGGGCCAAAAACAATAAAACCAGCTAAAAAGAAGAAACCTAAAACAACTCTATCTGAATTCCTCTAACCTACTTAATAGTTGGCTGTATTTGAAAAATTAGAGCGGAACTATTCGGTCACACTTTCCATTGACGATACTTGACACTACTGCAGAAATGTTCCAATGTGTTTTATCCGCCAAATAAAAAAAGAAGGAGGAGATGGAAGGAAAGCCTAATAGCCTTGTCTTCTTTTTCTCACGAAATAAACGCCTGCTGCAGCCACAGCTCCGACTCCCACAACCCCACCAACGAGTAGTAGAGCTTCCAGCGGAAAAGGAGGCGTGCTTGGAATAGAATAGAGTTCAGGTGGTATAAGATCGCTTACTACTGGATTTTCCGTGAAAACTTCCTGCTCGCTTACTGTTGGGTTGTACTGCGAATCCAGTTGGAATCCTATGTCAGCTATACTGAGTTTTTGGATAACAATCTGCATTGTGCCATTCAATGCTGGACCAGAACCAGGTTCTCGTTCAAGATCGACGAAGAGATAAGACATGCTAGAAACGGTGAGAATGAGAACAGAACGCCATTGGCTGGTATTGTCGAAACCACCGTTATAGGTGGTTGCACTTCCAAATATCTCTAAACTTTGTAAATTACCCCCGTGAACGTAGATTTCTTCATAATCACTCCAACCTTCTTCTTGGAAGGAAACATTGAGAAATTCGTCCGGTTCGTTGAAGTTTGGGTTCCCTGGATTATATGTACTAAAGTTACCAATGAGATATACAGTGATATTGTAGATGCTGTAGGGATCTAAGGCTAGTGGGATGCCATAGAGATGGTCATCATCCGTTGTGTAGTCATCATTGACAAGGAAAGTCGTTGAGGAACTAATTGAAGACAACGGAATAAAATACTGTTGTCCACTAACACTATCACTATACATGTAGTTTTGGGGAATATTCGTCAGGAAGGGCGATACACCACCTAAAGCACTTAAGTCGTAGGCTGATTGCTGCGCTGCCACGATCGTACTTACGGTCAGAGAAGCAGAAAAAGTTTCCAATTGAGCTGGGGTTGCATTCCAAGCCTCAAATGGCCGTATCATTAATATTGGTACTTCATAATCGCGAGTGGGGAGATATGCATTAATAATAGTGTCATTATAATCCCAAGCTTCCCAAACTCCAGGATTTGTCGTTTCATTCTCATTACCAAACCAATCCCAATTAGTGCCTGCACTGATCTGCTCATTATATTTGCCCACAAATGTCCATTCGTATCGTACTTGCTGGACAGGATAGACCTGATCTGTCGTTGATAGGTTAACCCAATTCAGCCGGTTTTTAACGAGAGGGAGTTCAATTGCAAAAATACTGTCCTGATTTACCTGAAGAGTTGAAGGTTGCTGAACAGGGACAGCAGTAAATTGGATTTCATCGGCGAAATCGAATATGTTAGTAAATTCTATGGCATATGATCCAGCAGGAATATACTGCCAATTTCCTGCAATATCCCCCAGAGCATCACCAAACAAATTACCTTCAAATATAGTAAGGAAAGCGTCATCTGATACCGAAATCCACTCACCAGGATAAATCCCCGGCTCATAGAATTCAAAATCATATCGATTATTTGTCCCAGAACTGACGGTTCGATTTACACCCATCATGACTGGAGAACTAAAACTAAACGTATAGAACACGTTGTATTCTGGGGATAATGGGGTGTCAAATTCTAGGGGAACCGTGTTGAAGGGTTGACTAGGCAGTTCTTTCTGATAGAAAATGGAATATTGACCATTCGCTTCTCCAGGTGAATATAAGACGAGAAGAATGTGCCCAGATTCACGAGCTCGAATAATCATTCCATCTTGATCAATATTACCTGAAATGTATTCATATTGCTCACCCACCAAGAATCGTAAAGGTTCGGGACTTGATACCCCTGGTTTAACCTCTTCCATATCAAATATTGCATTAATCCGATAGAATTCATCTTGGACTATGGACAGATTGAACATCCGAATGCTGTATACGGGATTATCCTGTTTGAGTAACTGATCAGTGGATTCATTATAAAGCCATGGAGACCCCTGATTCAATTCTCCAGCAAACAATGTGCTAGTATTGAGTTCAGGTATTGGGTAAGGTGGAAAGTCCCACGAATGTGGAGTTAGGGTTACTAAGGTTGAACCGGCTGTCATTAAGGTGAAATTCTGGACTCCTGCCTGTTTGGGGAAAATCGGGAAGGTCATCTTATTCTCTGGCGATCCAACAATATGCCCCGATTCAGGATAAGCATCGTCAAAAAGCAATAAGCCTACTACATCGGTTGCGCTAAAAGTAACATCCATTAGAAAAGGAATAGTGTCGTTAATCTGGACATATCCCCAGTATTCTACAAATCCTTCTGCGAAAAAAGTTGATGCATAATCAATGTGTAAGCTCAGGGGCCTTTTAATTGTTTGATTAAATGTGGGTAGGGTGCCGTTATCAATTCTAACAACCCTTGGGTAAGGAACTGGATCAAAAAAGTCATGATTTCCATTACGAGAGGTGTTTTGGAGCAGGGTTGATGAAACAGGGCTTCCTCGTGTTAGCGTAAGACCACTAGTTGTACCAAAAACATTTGCTGTTGGGGAAGTAGTAGTATAGGCTGTTAGATCGGTTGTTGTTCCGTAATAATAGACATCTTGAAAACTCGAACCAGGTGGCAGTATGTAGTAATCCCAGCCTTCATACATCGTTGGAGTAAAATCATCTGTAAGTTCATCAATGAAAATAATAGGTGTTTGATTAACATCTAGCAAAATAGATGAAACTGGTGATACAGTTATTAAAAATAAAGCAATAAGCATTAATTTTACAAATCTTAGGTTTCTCATTACGTTACATCCCACCAAAGAATTGGTGTATTTCATTTTTTTCTAATCAAATTTAAAACTCGATCGTGTTTGTTTCACACAATATGGAAAGGTGGTTCCTTTCTCCTATATGAGTCTCTGCGGATTGTTACATTATAGTATGTGAAACTCTCATTTAAATGATTTCATATAAATTTGGAAGGAAATGAGTTGATATAACAATCCTAAAAGTCTATGTATGGCTATTCTAAACGAGATTTGGCGTCCGATTCGGGATCAGGATTTTGATTATGGTTATTTTCATTTAGAACGGGAGCTGATTGCATATCAGGAGGGTCTTCGTTGCCAGTCTCTGGTACTACTTCCATTGTAGCCCCCTCAGGTTTCCGTTCAACTTCCTCATCGAGTTCATCGTCAAGTTCCTGTTCTCCTTGTCCTTCCTCTTCCACTTCCTGTCCTTCCTGTTCCTCTTCCTCCTCTTCTCTCTGTCCTTCCTCTTCTATTTCCTCTACTTCCTGTTCCTCCTCCTCTTCTTCCTGTCCTTCCTCTTCTACTTCTTCTACTTCCTCTACTTCCTCTACTTCCTGTTCCTCCTCCTCAGCATCATAATCTCCCATCAATCGTTTTAGTCGCCATAGCATTTGAAGTTTTAGCCGCCTGCTTTCGTCATCAAACCCAAAAGCTTTTGCAAACGAGGGAGTAGTCGTAAATACCAGTGAACGGGCTCTTTTTTCACTTGTAATAAGCCCGCGATATTCGAGGCGTTTGCAGATTTCATTTACTTTAACTGGTCCGATCCCTCGAACCATTTTTTTTACCAATGCCAAAGAAATAGGTTGACGGTACGCAATTTCAGTGATGACTTGTCGTTCATCGTCTTCCATAAACCTCTCGGGCATTTGGGGAGAAAAAAGCTCATAATACATCGGATTTAATTGCATAACCCAACGATCTTTGGAGATCTCATCAATAACGATAGGGGAGGTAGGTTTTCGTCCCCTCTGAAGCTTTCTTAGAGTTCTTTTCACTACGGGCGACTCTATCTGTAGGTTTTCGATCAGTTCACTCACATGAATCGGACGGCCAACTGCAAACATCGCTCCCTCAATCTTTTCTTCTAATGTGATAGGAGGTAACTTAAACGACGGTACAAGGGGTCGAGCTTCTTCTTCTTGAACTTCCTCCTCCTTCTTTTCCTCCTCTTTCTTATAAATAAACATTTCTGGTGAGACAAATCCTCCAACCGATGCTTCAGTATCAAGGATTTTCTCGACATAAGGGGATAGATCTAACGGACGTATAGTTTTCGGTTCAGGTAAGGATGTCTCTGGTTCAATTTCCTCTGCAATTTCGGTTGGGGGTGCTGTCGGAAGGGTATCAAAATGCTCTTCAAATGGGGTTTCTTCAACCGTATAACCCTCCAATTTTTGAACTCCTTGTTCTTCTAGAGGGAGAGACGACGTCAGTGGAGAAATGGGACCGGTCGTTTCGACATAATCCTCCCGGGGAGGGGCTACCTCGGGTTGGTTCTCGGTTTTTTTTTCTTTCTTGTCCTCTTTTTTACCTCGTCTAAATCGCCTGAAAATGATAAATCACCCCAAAGCCTAGTTTTTGTAAACTTTCCTACTCGTACTGCAGTTGCTTCAATGCGTAATTTCGTAATCCATCCTGAATCGCTTCCTTGGTTTCTCCCCTTTCCTTTGGAAGTTTGAATAGGTCTAGGAACTCCTCTGTGACCGTGATTACCCGCTTATTCCCTTTAAGCGTGATAGTGACGAGAGACATAGCTGAAAGCTCATCAAGGTCCTCCCTTACCTTTTTCTTGCCAAAAATCCGCTGCAACTTGGTTGGTGTCACCTGTTCTCCCAGGACGTACTCTTTGAATGCTATTAAACTGAGAATTTTCAATAAATGTTGGGGCACTTCTGATCTTTTAACAAACGGATAGGGAAGGTGTGCAGCCACTTCCTCACGTAATTTCAGTTGCACATTTCCTCTCTCTGTATCAACAATGGTATATGCTGTTTTTCGATCTAGATATTCATCCCGTAGTTCCTCAATATATTTTTCTACCGCACTCTCCTCAATCTGTATAATCTCTGCGAGTTCCGAATATGCCACTGGCCTATCTAGAAGGTACAGAGTTGCTTCGATAACATTACGTTCAGTTAATTTCTCAACGTCCAATATTACGACCTATGGCATTCTGCAAACCGATCTTTTAAAAAACTTGCATAGATATTTTCGGGGTTGGAAGAACCTTTCCTTAGATAGGATTATTTAGATCAGACCGTTCTAGACGTAAATTGGCCCACGCTAAATATCTAGAGGATGGAATCCATTTGGTTCCATGATAGAGTTCTAAAGTTTCCTAGGACAAAGAATATGCATTCATTTAAGAGGAGAATTTTTAAGGAAAAAGCATCAGCTCTTGGCTATTCAGAAGAGTAGGAAGTGTGCAAAGGAATGTCACTTGATGATTTGGCAAGAACAATGAATCTAGATTTTCAAGAATCCAAAATATATGCCTTATTACTCACTTTAGGTCAAATAAGTTTTGGTGAGATCGTCCAACTTACCGAATTTACAGCCGAAGATACTTCAAGATCATTAGAAAGTCTAAAAAAGATGGGACATGTTCTAGAGGTTCTAGGAATAACTAATCGTTACCAGGCACTCATCCCATTTAAAGATTTGGAAACATCGGCTAAGGGAATTATTAAAGAATCTGAAGATACTACTGGAGAACTGGATACTTATATTGGAGAAAAATTGGCAGCAATTCGCGGACAGATTAATGAAGAATCTCAAAAGATTTCCGAGGGATTAACTGCAGCCCAGACAGCCGTTAAACAAGCCGAAATGAAAGGAGAAGGAGATACCGAGGCGCGGATCGCACGATATACATTAGAGGTTGAACAAGCCACGGATCAAACGAAAAACGAAATCACCGCTATTTTCCAGGGCAAACAATCCGAACACTCTGATGTTTTAGAACAAGTTCAAAGCCAGTTCAGTCAATCTGCTAAACAGATAGGCGATAACCTTCATGAAGTTAATAGCAGTCTTCAATCGAAGTATAATGAAGGTTTTACGGCCTTGAAAGAACAAGAGACGCTTCGCAATAGCGAGCTGACGACCAAGCTTGAGGAATTAGTATCCAGTTCGCAGGCCGCATTATCAACAGGAATACAAAATGTCCAATCCTCCATCGCGAAAGCTGGAGACACTCTAGCTAAATCTATCGATGATCAAAAGAACGCTTTATCCTCATATCTGACTCAAGTGTCGGAAGGTGTTAAGGCAAAGGCTGTACAACTGAACGAGGTAAGTGGATCTCAGGTTAGTTCTTCTCTGAGCACCAATACCGAAAATATACGACAGCGATTAGAATCAAGTAAAACCAGTGCAGTTGAGGTTTTGACAGGTGCTGGCAATTCTGTCAAAGGTAGGGCTTCGGAATCTCTTCAAACTTTGAAACAGACATTATCAGAAACTCTTACAACTACGCAGCTCCAACTTAACGCTTTGATCAACCAAGCCCAAGAAACTCTATCTCAAATTGTTACCCAGGTCGATGGCACTGTGGCTCAAACCCAAAACCAGATTCAGTCGAATCTCGATCAGTATTCAGAAAAAATATCCTCAGAGGTGGATACGAACGTTCAGAGGGCAGTAACCGACACAACATCACTTCACGATAAAAGCATTCAGGAAGCTCGTTCCTCCAATGAATTGGCCCGTGATGAAATCACAGCGGCTTTTAGCGCCTTTCTTGAATCAACTGATTCCACATTGACAGACTTCAGAGCGACAACGCAACAGGATATTTCTGCAACAGTTACTACCCTTAGAGGCGAAATTGATTCTCAGGTTGAATCTTTTTCAACCTCTATGGCACCTCAAATCCAAATCCTAAACGAGGAGTTCTCGAAGCTGAAATCTTCATTATCAGCTTCCCAGGCTGAATCTCTCGAGTTTTATCTTTCGACTCTTCAAGGTATGACCGAAAGCGTTGAACTACGCCATCAAGAAACGCAGAATCATATTACTCAAGCGATTGCCACTCTGCAAGAAACAATTGACCAAACAATGAATCAAATCCGCCAGCAGTTTGTTTTGTATGATCAACAATATTCAGAAGCGCTAAATAGTTCCGCCATAAAGAATAGCGAACATATAATCGCCCAAACAGAGGAACTAAAAACTAGAACCATTGGGGTGGTTAATGAGCTATCTCAAGCTACATTACAAACACTCACAAGCATAGGAAGCCTTATTTCCACAGGTATCGACGCGGAGATCGCAGCATTTGAAACAGGCTTCACTGGGTTCACGGAAAAATTCCAAGAGGTCTCTAGAAAGACAGATCAAATGTTCCAAAACTATATAGGTAGTCTTCGTCAACTTTCCACAGCCACTACCACTATTAAGCGCCCAGAAGTACAGACTGCTCCAATTTTCTCCAAAGCAGCAACTCTTAATTACATAAACCAGATGTTTAATAGAATGAAGGGGGGTTTGACGCTTCTGATTCCTGATCCTCAAGAAATCCCCATAGAGAGTATCATGGCCACCAAGAATCACCAACGAGTTCAAGTTGTTTCAATCATAGATCCAGGGACTCACTCTGATTTACTGAAACAATTGTTCCAAAAACCTAACGTGCGTGTTAGAAGTGTAGATCCATCTCGTTTTCCTGGAGTGGAGCGAAATATTGCGGCGGATCGAGATGGGGAAGAGGTCATAATAGGCGTTGTAGAGGATTCAGGAGAAACGATCTCAGTTGCCAGCGAATCTAGGGCCTTTATACAACTCATGGGGAAGATCGTAATTGGAGGCACTTTTCTTGCCCAAAGTACGGAGATAAATCGGGCTCAAGTCGGGATGTAAAAGCGGATTTTCTCCCTTTCTCCCATATTAACCGCGAGGGACGGCTAGCTCCCTTTTTTTCAATGGTACGCCCTAATCCTCTGCTCTCCTTGTTGGAGAAATATAAATTTCATAGGGCGGGTTCAATTCCTGTTCAGCTGTGATTTTTTCATCCCTGAAGAGATACAAAAGCGATATCAAAACTCGGGCCCTCGTAAGTCGCTTCTGTTCCTCTGTATGTCCCCGTTCCTCCATCATTCTAACAACCTTGGAGAACTCCGCTTCCTTATTCTTATCCTGTTTTGCCAAGTTGATGATTGTTGTTAAGGTTTCTTTTACAATGTCTTCAATCTTTACCCTGCTTAAATCAATATCATAATCAAAGCTTTCGAAGTCCGCTAGATCAAGCTTTCGGCGTTGTCTTTCCGCTCCTGCCTTTTCACCTAATTTCTTTCGCTCTTCCTTAATTCTTTCTAGTTTCTTCTTCTCTTCCTCCTCTTGCAGACCGAGCAGTAGTTCAGCGTAAAATGCCTCGGGGTTGGCTGATTCCGCCAAGGCGAGTAGATCTCTTGTAATGTAATGCTCGAGAGGAATTTTGAATTGGAAAGCGCGCCTCTTGGTCCGGATTGCTATTCTCTCTTCCTGTTTTTTCTCGTACTGGATAGCGAGACTTACTTTCTTCTTATGGATTCGGCTGGCACTGTAAATCGCCTGCCCTAGGATCCTGAAGTCGAGGCCTTCTTGCAGCAATTTACTGTAAAAGTCTCGAATAACTTCCTTTAATTTAAAATCCTTCACATAGGACACGCGTTCTGGAAATAAATCGGGATTGATGAGATATACATACGGTTCCTCTAGGAAAAATGATTGTTTGCTGCTAAACAAACGGATGTAATCATCTTCAAGATCTCCTTCTTCCTCCTCCGTGCTCTCATCCTGTTCATTTATTGCCTCTTCGAATTGGCTCATTGACTATCATCATTCTAGGAATATAAATCTGAAGGATCTATTTAGTTCGTTCTTCGACTCCTTTCTTAAATATCCTCCTAAATTAATAGTATGCGTCTTGAAGTTGACCGAGTCGTGCTAGAAGGTGATAGATTGGTCACAAAAGAGATAGATGTGGAAAAAGCCCGATTGGATACACCTGCGTGTGAGAATGTTATCCACTTTAACAACGCGGGAGCGGCCCTTATGCCTAAACCTGTCTTAAATTCTCTGATAGGACATCTTAACCTTGAAGCCACGATAGGGGGCTATGAAGCAGAATCACGAGAAAAGAAGAAAATCGAGGCTGTTTACAAGACTATTGCTTCTTTGATAAATGCTAGTCCAATAGAAATCGCGTTAATAGAGAATGCAACAAGGGCTTGGGATATGGCCTTTTATTCAATTCCGTTCAATACAAACGATCGAATTTTGACCGCTAGGGCCGAGTATGCGAGCAATTTTCTTGCCTATTTGCAAATTGCCAAACGATTTGGGACCAGTATTGATGTAATTCCTAATGACGAATTTGGTCAGGTTTCTATTGAGGAACTAAGGCAAATGATTGATGATGATGTGAAACTGATAAGTATCACTCATGTTCCAACCAATAGTGGATTAGTGAACCCTATAGAGAAAATTGGGCACATAGCAAACGAAAACAATATAATTTTTCTTGTTGACGCATGTCAGTCCGTCGGGCAATTGCCAATTGATGTTAAAAAGATCGGTTGTGACATTCTCTCGGCTACTGGCCGCAAATATCTCAGAGGACCCCGAGGAACCGGATTCCTCTTTGTGAATGAAAATCTTATTGAAAAGCTTGAACCACCTTTTGTTGATTTGCACGCCGCTGAATGGATATCAGATCATGAATTCCGTATTCGAGAAGATGCTAAACGCTTTGAAAACTGGGAGTCTTTTGTAGGAGGAAAACTAGCCTTAGGCGAAGCTGTAAGCTACGCGGCGAATTGGGGTTTAGAAAACATCTGGAGTAGAATTCAAAAACTTGGCTATAGATTTCGTAAAAGATTAGGAAATATACCAAGTGTAGAGCTTAACGATATTGGGATCGTCAAATGCGGGATTGTTTCTTTCAACGTCAGAGGCCAGGATCCACGGGACATAAAGATTCAATTGAATGAGAAGCATATTAACGTTTCCATATCTTCAAAGGAAGCTACCCGACTAGATATGGCATCTCGGTCTTTAGATTCAGTTATTCGCGCATCGGTTCATTATTACAATACTGAAGATGAAATTGATCGGTTTTGTGAGGTAATTGAAACGCTGATGTAATTTTTGCCTTTTTATTCGATTCTTATGAAACAGGAGTTCACTTTTTTACCTCATCTTCGTTCTAACAATTGAATGAGGCCATTGAAGAATTCTGACTCATCCAATTATATAAATTTTTACTGGTACGCCAAGTGGTAGGTCTGATGAAGGATCTTGGCGTTTAATTAGATTTAAAAAAGGATTTGTTCTACGATGCATCTAGGACCTTCAACCTAGTTCAATAGGACATTATTGCCCTAAAAGCCATTCATTGAGTTATTATAGATCATCTGGGTGATAATAAACATGTTTCGTAAAAGATTCTCAAAATTTTTAGTGATTATATTAATTGGAGTAAATTCCTTTCTAATTGCCATGGATCTAAATGTTAATGTCGATAGTTTGGCTCCAAATCGGAGTAACAGTAATCCACAGAGCAATAATTCGTCCTTCTCAGAGAAAATACAAAACAGGACTGCCTTCGGAGACACCTACAGGCAGTTAGGCGATTTAATATCTATAAAACGTAGAATTGGTGAAGGAGGGATTTCATGGAGTATTCGGGATATGGCCGATACGAAAGATAACTCCGAGCAAACTTTATTGGAACCTCCACTTGATTCAATGAAGATTAATGGGGGGACATATGCTCCTCACGCTCCTATCTACATAACCAAAGATAGTGATTTTACTAATCCCATCAATAGCTTTACAGGCGTAGGTACTGAGTCAAATCCCTACACACTTACCGGATTCAACTTTACAGATAAAACAGGCACTTTAATAAGTATTCAAAACACCACTGCTCACTTCAAAATATATGATAACATTTTGAATGGGATTGATAAATTCAATACTGGTATCTTCCTTAACGAGGTTACAAATGGAACAATTTTACTGAATTTTATTCAAAATACAAGCTACGGAATCTATTTACAGAAAACCAATCACACATATTTACTGAATAACTCGATCACCAAGAGTTTGTACAATGGAATATTTCTTGATGATTCGCCACTTAACACTATTGGCGGAAATGACGTGATTGCCAACTCTGCGCATGGCATATCTTTGACAGCTTCTTCAAATACAACCATCTCTGAAAATGTTGTGTTAAACAATAGTCTAAACGGGATTTCAGGGTTTAATTCATCGGTTCTTACTCTAAAGGACAATTTCGTTGAGAATAACATGGGGAATGGAATTGCACTTATGAGATCAACCAACAGCATTTTCTCAAATAATAAGATAATGAGTAGTGGCCAGAACGGGCTCGGTGTTGATTATATCAATAACAGTTACATCGATAGCAACATCATTGCCTATAATTCTTGGAATGGTATTACCGTTGGAGCAAATACTAACAACCTAGAGATTGTGTATAATAATGTGTCTGATAACCATGGATGGGCTGGAATCGAACTTGGGTTGTCAAATGGAAGCAAGGTGAGTGATAATTACGTTTACAATCATGATCTTGGTAATGGAATTACTCTTGGCGATCCGACAAAGCCCCCTACCGATACCTATTTCCAAATTCATTCTAACTACATATACAATAATAGATATAGAGGGATTAGGGTCGAATTTTCGAGTAGTAATATTATTACCTACAACGATGTCCATGATAATATGGAGGACGGAATTGAGCTATATAACTCAAGTAATAACGTAATTGAGTTCAACTCATTCTACAGCAATACTTGGACGGGAATTTTAATCATCAATAGCTCGTATAATAACATTAGCGATAATTTTGTCGACTCCAATCTGGCTCACGGAATTTACCTTGAGAATTCGAATAATAATTTTGTTTATTTCAATACGATCTATCAGAACTTTCTGGATGGGATTGCACTCGTCAATTCTCATTACAATGTCATTGATGATAACGACATATCTTGGAACGGGTATGGAGGTTCTGGCTCATCGATTGCGGCTAATGCGCGGTTGAGTACGAAACAGGCTTTACGCGGAAGTGGCATCTTTCTTGATCCCTCCAATTTCAATATAATCGTAAATAACTACATCACGTATAATGGAGAAAATGGAATCCACCTATTCGGTTCAGATAATACTCAGATTGCGAATAATATCGTTTCAGATAACCTAAACGGAATTTTCCTGCAGGGGTCAGCACACAATACCATTTCTGAAAACTATGTTTTCGATAATGGACAAGAAAATCAAGGTACGGTTCCAGCAGAACCTGATACAAGTTTTGCGATCAATCAGGCTTTAAGAGGAAGTGGGATCTTCCTGGATCCCTCCGATTATAACGATATTTTCGGAAATCATGTTTTTGGAAATACTGGACATGGAATCTGTCTCATTGATTCCACGGGGATAACGGTCTCCGATAACGTGGTTTCAGTGAATGGTCTTTATGGGATTTACCTTACCGGAGGAGTTACCAGTTCGACGATCACTTATAATGATTTCGGGGAGAATAATCTACTAAATCCAGATGCGGGGTCTCAAGCCTTTGACGATGGTGACGGCAATCTCTTTGATATGAATTACTGGAGTGACCTTCAAGAGGGGCAAACCTCCTATAAGATCGATGGCTTGGCGGGGAATTCAGACAATAATCCGTCCCTCACTCCATTTCATTTTCCCGACAATCAGCTCCTCCCACCGGTAATTCAGTACCCTAATGGTGGAGAGATTCTCTCAGACATTGCGTCCGTTCAATGGAAGATGTCCTATAACGAAGCTGTTACGTATTGGGTATTCTCTTCTGACGATGCAGGGCTCAATTGGCAGTCCATTCTCACCGACATGGCTGGCCAGGTGATCTTCCCCGGAACTATAACTGATTTTTCAATTGAGTGGGATACAAAGACCGTAAATAATGGCGAGGAATATCTGATAAAGGTTGTAATAATGAATTCCGAGGGTTTCCTTGCTAGTGATCTGTCTGATGGAGCTTTTTCGATAAACAATACCGAGATAGAGGTTGGTACAACGACAACTACTCAACCTAGAATATCCCCAAGTTGGTCTATGGGCATTTTGCTGGTTACAATGGTCGCTACAATCGGCATATTAAGAAATAAAGACAAGGGGCGGCGACTATGACCAACGGGCCATGAGAATACCCCAATGAAACGCTTTTTGAATTAATTTTGAACTTGGTTCAATATAACTTTATGAATTGCTATAAAGCAGAAAATATTTAGTTTGGCTAAACACCTAAGTCATAGCTGAAGCGAGAACAGCGGGGATTTTCCCTTGCCATTTCAGTCTCTTTATCAATTTATCCTGCACAAGCTTAGACGTCCATTTTCTCTAGTTCCTCCGACAGAACTCGAAAAAATTAAGCTTCTTTCTCATAAAGGAAGCTTTGACGAAGGTCTTCGAGAGCTAGAGAAATTGGAAAAATCTGAAGATCTGGCGGAAGTTGACTTGGTTCAAGGCCTAATTTTAAAGAGCCGAATTCTATCCTGGAAAGGGAGTCCGAGCGAAGGACTCGAACTAGCTGAAAAGCTTATCGTCAGGTGTAGGGGATTAGAAAATCCTTTATTGACGTTTGATTCTCTTATTTCTAAAACCATTGGATTGATCGAACTTGGTGATTTGATCAAGAGCGGAAAGGCGATCGAGAGGGGAGAAACAATGCTAACCTTAGTAAAAAAGGCACGAAAAGCAGATTTTCTCGAGAGAAAGTCAGCTTTAAAGTACCTGAAAGGTAAATTATATCAAAAAAAGGGGGACTTAAACTCGGCGCTTGAGAATGTACAAGAATCTTTATCTCTTCAGCGAAGTTTAAATGGTGTACTAGATACGGCTGAACCTTTGAATGTTCTTGGCATTATTTATGCACAAAAAGGGGATTTTGATCTTGCGTTGGAACACTTTGGATCAAGCCTGGAATTATTCGAAGAAATTGGCAACCTAAAGTCTAGTATTAAAATCCTGAACAACATGGGCTTATGTTTATCGATGAAGGGGGAATTAGATCAAGCTATTGAGAATTACGAACGAAGTTTGCGGATGAGTGAAAAACTCGGTATTAAGTCCTATGTGGCCGCTATTTCCATGAACATCGGTCTGATCCAACAAAAAAAAGGAGATCTAGATAGCGCTCTGAACTACTATCAAACTAGTCTTCCAATTTTTGAAGAATTAAACAATGCCCACAACGTAGCTACTTGCTTAAACAATGTTGGAATAGTTTTTCAGGTAAAAGGGGAATTAGATCAAGCATTGAAGCATTACAAGAAAAGTTTGGAGAAAAGAGAAGAACTAGGGAACAAGCAAGAAATTGCCGAAAGTTACAACAATATAGGCGCTCTTCTTGAAATGCGAGGAGATTATGTCGAATCCTCGTCATATTACATGCAAAGCTTTCTTTTGAGTGAGGAGATCGGCAATGACACTGATACGTGTGAGACTCTTTACAATCTTGTGAGATCGAGTGTACATGCTGAAAACGAGGAACAGGCTCGTTTATATCTTCAAAAATTGCAGGAAATTAACGATAAAGCAGGAAATAAGTTAATAAACCAACATTTTCGTCTGGCTCGAGCCCTGGTTCTAAAAATGAGTACGAGGGTTACTAGTCAAGCCAAGGCCCAGGAGATTTTTCAGGACATCTCCAATGAAGAAGTTTTAAATCACCATCTAACCTTCGAGGCGATGCTTAATCTCTTTGAATTACTTCTTAATGAATTACGGACGACAGGGAGAACAGATGTCCTTAACGAAGTGAAACAGTTGTCCGAGAATCTCCTAGAAATTGCCAAGTCACAAAGTTCTTTTTCGAAGTTGGCTGAAACCTATCGCCTCCAGGCAAAACTGGCGTTGTTAGAATTAGATGTAAAAAAATGTCAACAATTGCTAACTCAAGCCCAATTAATCGCAGAAACCAAAGGATTACAAAAATTGGCCATTAGTATCTCCAATGAGTACGATACTCTTTTAACTCAGTTATCTAAATGGGATGATTACGTTGATCGCCAAGCTTCGATTAGCGAACGATACGAGCTAGCTGAACTAGAAAAAATGATGAGTGCCCTACTCCAGAAAAAAGTAATGAGTGACGACGAACTACCCGAAGAACAACCATTAATGCTGCTAATATTGGACGAAGGAGGGATTAGTATTTTTTCAAAGAACTTTGGAACGGAGCCCTTGAAAGAACAATTAATTGCAGGTTTTCTCAATGCCATTAATGCCTTTATGCAAGAAGCTTTTTCGGTTTCCGGTTCCATTGAACGAATTAAACATAGGGAGAATACCCTCCTCCTAAAGACTATTGAACCCTTTCTTTTTTGCTATGCATTCCAGGGGCAATCCTACTCCGCTCTCCAAAAGCTCGAGAAATTCATTGATAATATTCAAGCTTCTGACGAATTATGGAATGCCTTGGTCAATATAAAGGCCAAAGGGCGCACTCACCTTGTGAAAGAAGCGCTTGATAACGTACTGGAACAGGTTTTTGTTTGAATCTAGAGATTCAAATCGTAACCGTTTTTCCAATTTCCTGTGGCTTTATCTCTTCATTTTATTAAGCAAATCATTTATATTGAATTTATACTCCACGTGTTTCTTATAAAACCTAAAACCAAGCCTTCTATTAATCGATATCATCGGATCATTAGTCACTGCAAAGTCAGTGGCGACAGAACGTACTGAAGGGAGGTTGTTTTTGGTGAAAGTCAACATTTCGGCTTTTAGCCATTTTCCTAAACCTCTACCTCTATATTTTTCACGGACGCCCGTAAGACCTTGATACAGTAAAGACGAACGATCAGATCTGAATGTTGTTTCTGTTAATCCACTGATAGCGCCGTCTTTCTCTCTAGTAATCATCGTTGTCCAAATAGTGCCTAATTGTTTTTCCCTGTCTTCGCGTTCTCGTCGCGTTTTTGGAGTTTCTTTGTCCTCCCATTCTGTTTCGCCTTTCGGAACTTGATTTAATACTTCGGTATAGAGGTTACAATAATTTACAATATCCGTTTCATCTACAGTTTCGAATTTTTCAATAGTAACGCCCGGTGCACGTCGTGGTCCTTCCTCACGCCATTTTCTGATCATTTCCCAATCGACTTCCTCGATTTTGAGGCGGCTTTCTTCCTCTGTGAGCGCAGAAAGTCCTCCAAATGCTTCACAAAAAGCAATGCCCCCCGGGTTAAGGGCGGTAACCTGAAAGACCGTTTTGAACTCTTTCATCACTGCGGGAACAAGAGTATCCAGTAATTGAGTTCCAATTTTATTGCGGCGATGCTGGGCATCGATAAACAGAGCTCCAAATGCCACATGTTTGTTCTCTTCGTATGCAGGGGACGATTCTTTATAGACGGAAACTCTTCCGTAGCCAATAACTTGAGTTCTGTCTGGCATAAACACTATCCATCTTGAATGTCGTAGATCGGGGTTGGGCAGATAAAATTCTTTTTTCACGACCTCTCTTGCCGGCAGCGGGTCATCAGGATTCAATTCCAGCCAAAACTTCTCAAAAAAATCCAATATCAAGTCCCATAGATCTGTATCAGTGGATTTTGGATCAAATATGCTGACCACGACGTTCATTTAAATCGCCAAAGCATTTTTCTAGATAAATTATATCCTCGAGGTTACTGGCATCCTGGTAAAACCGAAATTTCTTCGAAATTTAGCTGAAATCATGGCAAATCCTTCATTCATTGCCATTTAAATAAAAACAGTATAATCTACCGAAGTTTTTATGTCTGAAAAGGAGTATTCATTCGGTAAAAGGGCCACCTGGGTATTTTGTAGAAAGTTTACACGAAAAGTGAGGTGGGTGACGAGTTTGGAAAGTGACGAGGGATGGGTTCCAAGCATCCTCTTCACAAAATACTCGCGAGTGTCACCCATTCTTCCCGTTCTCATCAACCTTATAAAGGCTTCCAAGTTTTTCAAAGATTATACAAAAGGAAACGACCAGAAGTATGAATCGCGGTCTCGAAAAGGGGATTGGCAAAATAGACACTGAAACGCTTATGGGGTAAAAATACAGACAGAACCGTACCTCTTAAATGGACCTACTTGTCCCCGCTAATATCACTCAATCAAATAAAGAAACTCTGGTGAAGATTATGAAATTTGTTGATTTATCCATTCCAATTAAGAATAATTGGCCCTGTGACCCTCCACTTATGTATCCTGAGATTGAATATAATGATCATGAGCGCGGGGCCTTGGAGATGGGCTTTTTCTTTCCTGATTTGATCCCAGAGAAAGAGCTACCTCTTGGTAAGGGTTGGGCAACCGAAAATGTGCGATTATCCACGCATAATGGTACTCATATGGATGCTCCGTGGCACTATGCCCCAGTAATGGACAAGGAAATAGCGGAAAAACCAGCAATGACCATTGACGAAATTCCTTTAGAATGGTGTATGGCCCCGCTGGTGATCCTAGATTGTACAGATCTGGAGGACGGATATATCATGCAACCAGAAGATATTGATCAAAAGCTGGCTGAATTAAATTATACCCTAAATCATGGGGATGTTCTTTCTATTCATACAAACGCTCCCAATTATATTGGAACGGATGAGTACATAAATCACGGGGTCGGAGTAGGATTAGAAGGTACCTTGCATATACTAAGACAAGGGATAAAGATCGTGGGAACCGATGCTTGGTCCTGGGATGCACCGTTCGCCCTTACCTCAGAAAAATGGCAAAAGGGTCTTAAAGAAGACATTCGTGACCCGTCGATAATTTGGGAAGGCCATTTCGCCGGAATCAAACGGGGATATTTTCAGATGGAGAAATTAACGAACTTGGAGCAAGTACCTCCTGTCGGAGCAACAATATGTTGCTTTCCCATTAAAATAGCAAAAGCGAGTGCAGCGTGGGTAAGAGCTGTCGCCTATTTTGATTAGAATTGAATAAAAGAAGTAAAAAGTAGCAAAGGATGCTCTCAGATCAATAGATGGTTGTATCAGTTTCGCCTAACGATCCTTAGATTTGCCCTGCTGCAATCATGACATTCAAACAACAATCAAAGAGATAACCGACCTTAGAATTGGCTAACCAGATCTAATGCTGAGCAGGGATCACTGAGTCTTTATCTGGCCTCTTTCGTATAATTCTATGGCATACATTAGGGCCTGTGTGTTATCCAGACGTATTCTTTGGGATTTATTCATCCGAGAGTTCTGAAGGGGAGAAAAACGGATCTTTTGCCAAATCAAATCCTGGATCATTACTGAATAATATTTCTCCATTAAGCCATATACTGTGGCATGAATTTCGCTCACAACATCCGTGGTAATCTCGAGAAGCTTAGAATAATTTTGAAGAATATCCTTCATTCCACGGATAAGAAAATAGGATGGCGGGATTGCCATTTCAAATGAATTTGGGACAAATATCACGAGGATGCTGTAGTTCGTTCCTGCGTACCGGGGATCACAATCAGGATCCGTAATTCTAAATGGATACACAAGGCCGAAGTATGGATGGCCAGGAACGGGTAACCGATAGATTGAGCTGCCGCCTAATGCACCACAGTGGCCCAAAGCTGTCATATATCTGGCAGCAACCTGAAAATGAAATTTTATATCATTCTCGGGATCTTCTGATAGAAACGGGACATCTGATACGATAACAGGTTCTGGACCGCGTTCCCCAAATCGATAGACGTTTACGGATACCAGATGAGGGGACAGAAAACCAGAACTTGAAGTGATTCGCCCAGGTACCTCAAGGTGGAGATCATCCATACCCGTTGTCATCCAGCTGCCAACCCAGTTTCAGGGGTAAGATGCATCCACGCCCGCCGGCCAGGGTAGAGAAGATTATCCTCAGTATCATTTACTTCTTTCTGCGTCCCTATCCTAAAGCCATTGAACTCCTGAGGAATTTTCCTTATCTTTGCTCTTGTGCTTATAGCTGATTCAGGTGGTTTAGGAACAGTCAATTCCAGGGAGCCAGTCTCAGACTTAAACCTATTAAGTGCCTTATTAAGTCTGGTTCGGGTGGTACAGATCACATTTAACTTTGTTACGCAGAATATTGACTTTATATCTAAGTTGGAAAACTCCTTGAGAGTGTGGTAGACTATTGCTCGTGCCCACGATTGATAAGCGTTTATTCGACGACCTTCATCAGTTTTAAGGAACCTTTTCGTTACAGAGACAATTACACGCCAGATTCGTTTAACCTGTGTCCTCGATAATACATTTAGGTTCAAATCCTGCTCGAAACTTTGGTGAACCGCATGCTGAAGAGCTTGGTCATGAGTCCGTGTCCGAATTTCCTTCCATTGTTTCCGTAGCGTTGGTGATTTCCACAAGATTTTGCGTCTTTCCCGATTTAGATCTATCCTGG
The DNA here is from genome assembly GCA_048882505.1 of Candidatus Thorarchaeota archaeon. Classification (GTDB taxonomy): domain Archaea; phylum Asgardarchaeota; class Heimdallarchaeia; order Hodarchaeales; family Hodarchaeaceae; genus Hodarchaeum. Next base: position 62,032 of record JBHLRO010000007.1, on the reverse strand, counting down.
TAATCATTTCTGAGAACTGGAGAGAGTCGTTGATTCGTTCTAATTCACTGTCCGTCAAGATTGCATCATGGAGACTGCGCTGCAATTCTATCATGGCAATTATACCCACATACCTATTCCGTTCAGAAGAATAAAACAAATCTGGGACCCGAGAAAGGCTAATTGCGCATTCGACCATCATCGGATATGAAAAAAACTCCGATAACCGATTTACGGTTTTCAAATACGAGGCCATACGGCTATTTGCCGCGTATTCCGTCTCCTGACCGCGAATCCGGTTGTGAAGACGTGCAAGACGCCGAAAATTGGGCCCATAACAGGCCCATTCGCTGATACCGGCACGAGTTCCATTGATCCAGATCCGTTGACGATCAGGATGGCCTCGCCGTGTATCATAGTCATCTGGTGGGGCAACTAGGCCCGCGAATTGAGGAGACGGGGCTATTACCCCATCTGTATGGTTGGAACCCATTCTTCATCACTTTCCTGCCAGTTCGAAACTTTACGCGTTCCAAACTGCTCGAAAAGGGATGAATAGGATGACCTCTTATAAAGAGTTTCGGGCATTTAAATACCCCTTTAAAAGCTCCCAACAAACTCAAACAGGAAAACGGAAAGCGGCCTTAATCGGACATCGAGAAAATGGATCTATGAATCGTTATCCGAAACTTCTTAATCGGTCATCATAGCGCAGATGGGGCTATTTGTGAGGGATCCAATACACACTCGGTATTCATCACATCTGAAACGAAAGCCAGTTCAAGATCGATTGATGGTCCAACATGTTTTCCACTTCAAGTATATAAACACCCTTAGACTTCAGTGGGAGATTCGATGTGTTTCTTCTGATACACGTCAACCCTACGGACCGTAACGGGTTCTAGTGGGAAAAATCCTGAAATACGGTGAAAAATAAAACAGTGAAAAAGAAATGACATCTATTATCAAAAAAATCGTCCAAAACGAGGTGGGACGATATGTTTCAGATCCTGCGGAGTTAGCTAAACTCCCAATCTCCCAGGTATTGGATCTAGATGCTAGTACGGTTGAACAGATCCAATTAGAGGCGCTTAAGCGCCGCTTTGAATACTTCCGACCGCGAATCCAGGCCCTCGAAAAGCTGGCCAATGAACAAGGTATCCAAGAAATCGCAACCTTGGAGGATGCTGGGCCGCTGCTTTTTCAACATAGTCTCTATAAGAGTTACCCGCTTTTCCTCATCGAAAAAAAACGCTTTGACAAACTTACGGAGTGGCTTCAGAAATTAACTACCCACGATCTCTCCACAGTTAATACGAAGGGAGTAAAAACCATAGATGGCTGGTTACAGGCCATTGAAGATGCTACCGACATTGAAATCGTTCACAGTAGTGGGACTACGGGGAAGCTCTCTTTCTTGCCCCGTTCCGCGTCTGAGATGGCGGCCTACTCTGACGGGTTCTACCTGTTACTCGAAGGAATAACAGGTAACAACTACCGTAAGGTCAAGATGCCTGTCTTCTTCCCAGGGTATCGGGATGGACGCCAGCTCCAGCAGCGGGTCATAGGCCGTTTTGGTCCCGAAATCGCGGGTTCGGACGCAGAATTCCACACCGCCTTTGAAGGATTCATGAGCGCCGATTTTATGAGTCTAGCTGGAAGAGTAAGGGCGGCCAAAGCCAAAGGTGAACTGGGAAAGCTCCAGTTAATCAAGGCCCTCGCACATAACAAGGGTGAGCTCATCAAGATGAAACGTCAAGCTCCAAAAATGATGGAGGCGTTCATCAACAAACTTATTACCGAGTACGCTGGACGAGATGTGCTATTCATGTCCGTATGGCAGCCGATTATCGAAACCGCCTTGGCGGGGATCGAACAAGGGGCCAAAAACGTCTTCGGCCCTGGAACTGGGATAGTTACTGGAGGTGGCATGAAAAATTATCAACCGCCTGATGGCTGGTACGAGAAATGCTTGAAATTTTACGGTGTCCCCTTCATTCGGGACTCTTACGGCATGACCGAGATGACCGGCGGTGGTTGTATCGCCTGTGACCATAATCACTACCATCTCCCTCCGTGGTTCATCCCTTATCTATTGGATCCCGAAACAGGTAAAGTTCAACCACGGAATGAAACCAAAACTGGCCGTTTTGCGTTTTACGACCTTTTAACGGAGAGCTACTGGGGGGGCTTCATCACAGGTGATGAAGTGACCATTCATTGGGATAATGACCCGTGTGGTTGTGGTTACAAGGGTGTGTGGTTCGACAAAGGGATACAAAGATACAGTGAAAAACAAGGTGGCGATGACAAGATCACCTGTGCGGGCGTTCAAGAAGCCAACGATGCACTCCTCGATTTTCTGCTAGAGGAAGAATCGTGATCAAACATTCCTCCTCTCTTTTTTCATAATTGAAGTGGTGAACTATGACAGCCATAATTCAACAAACCCAAGAACCGATGGTACCCCCAAAGACAGCCCATCCGAAATCTATTGCTGTTGAATTCGAGGTACCTCTAATTATACGAGGTAAAGCCATCTTTCCAAATTCAAACGATCCAGTATTCGGGGGAAGAAATGGTAGGGCTCAGTTTCTAACTCCAGATGCAAAGAAATATGTCCATCGCATCGGGCTCGCAGATTCTTCACGGCTCAGGGATCTCTACAATCTCTCGGTTGAGGAGATATTGGATTTCATTCACGATCTCGGGGAAAGATTGGTTTTAAGTGAAAATGAATACCTCCGAGAAGCTTTCAAGTTGTCGGTAGAAGCAAGTGGTCTCACTAAAAGCGTTTTAGCCGCAACCTACCATGCGCTTCCACAGTTCTTGAGCAAGGCTCATATCAAAGACATGTTGGAACACCGTATTGGAATACCTTATCTGGATGAATGGGTTCCTACCAGAATGTTGGATGGACGAACTGTATCGATTCGGGCTTTTGGAGCTCGAACTGTTCATGTGATTGCGGGAAATGTTCCGTTAGTTGCCGCGGGTACACTAGCTCGTAGTTGTGCCACCCGATGCGATACAGTGATTAAAACACCTTCCAACGACCCCATTACCGCCTCCGCTCTTGCCTTGACTATGATCGAAATGGAACCTAACCATCCGATAACCAAACATGTGAGTACCGCTTATTGGAAAGGAGGGGATGTTGAGTTCGAAGAACAGTTCTATACTCCCCAGTACGTTGAGAAAATCATTGCCTGGGGTGGATTTCCCAGTATCAAACACATCACGCGATACCTGCAACCAGGTATTGACCTAATCACCCTGGACCCCAAGCTGTCTACCTCCATAATTGGCAGAGAAGCCTTTTCAAATGAAGATACGATTTACTCGGCGGCATCATTAGCCGCACGTGACGTGGGGGTATTCAATCAAGAAGCCTGCGTTTGTGCCAGAGTGATTTATGTCGAAAGCGGTACTGATCCAGAAGGTATTGAAAAGGCAAATCGATTCGGGCAATATCTTTATTCTGCGTTGATTAATCTTCCCCCAGAGTTTTCAACCTCTCCAAAGACATTCGATGCCGAATTAAAGAATGAAATTGATGCAATTCGACTCACGGATGATTTTTATCAGGTGTACGGAGGTCAGGACAATGAGGGTGCCGTCATCGTCTCGCAATGGGATGAACCAGTTGACTTTTCAGCACAGCTTTGTTCACGGGTAGCCAATATCGTTCCCATTGATTCCATTGAAACCGCTATCCAATCGACCAACGCATACACTCAGACAGCAGGAATCTATCCGGAACGTCTAAAGCAGGATATTCGGGATGATCTTATCATGCATGGTGTCCAACGGATTGTATCCCTGGGCAATGCGGGTAATGGAAGCTTTGCGACCCCCCAAGATGCCATCGAACCCCTGAGGCGGATGGTCAAATGGGTGATGGACGAACAAACATTCTAATTCCGTTTCCTCCCATTTCTCTTTTTTTCTTCTTTTTTCTTTCTCCAGTCTAGTTAGTGGATCCCATGTACGCTAGGATACTCCCCGTAACTAATACAAGTTCGCGTAATGTCAAGGAACTTTATGGGGTGGTTATCCTATGAACAAAGCTAAAGTAAGATCCAATTGATTAGCAATCTTCATTCGTAGGTTTTTTAATTTCGACTATTCCCCTTCCACCGTCAACCAAAACCTTGTTTCCGGTTTTTAATCTCATGGTGGCATCTCCACATCCAACAACGGCTGGAATCCCTAATTCCCGTGCAACAATTGCTGCATGCGACAGAATGGCTCCCACATCCGTAACTATACCAGCAGCTTTGGGAAAAAGTAAGGACCACCCAATATTAGTTGTCGTAGTAACCAATATCTCCCCTGGTTGTAATAAGTAGCCCTCATCGGGAGAATTTAATAGACGAACGTACCCTTCAACTCGACCCATAGACGCGGCTGAACCTTTAACAACATCAGCTCTTTCATCGATGCTGATAGCTGAAGTTCCCTGAGAATCATACAGGTCACTCCGTCTAGCTGGACTTTTGGCCCATTCTAATGGATCAAAACGACCAATAATAAATGCTGGATATGGAGGGAGCTCTTTATATCGCTCATATGTATCTTTGCGAGTTGGTATAAACGCCCGTACGAATTCATTTCCCTTAAGAACTTCAAGCACTTCCTCCTTTGTTAAGAAGAAAATGCCCTCTCCTAAATTCGTGAGCTGTGCCACTTTTAATAAAAACTCTCTAATAATACCCCAGAATCGTATATATTCAGACCTAACATCTTCTCTATCAATCGTAGCTTGGGTAACATGAGTTATTTGTTTTTTAATTTTGTTTGCCTTTTTGGGATGTTTTTTCGTTAACTTTTCCCAAGCTACTTTGAATTTATCATGTCTCCTATGCAGTAACTCTTTAACCTTAATCGGAGTCTTCCTATATTCTTCTAGTTTTTCATTCAACCAGTTTGGATCTTCATATGGTCGGGGAATAGATAACTCTGTCTCATGGGAAGATCTATGACCGTATTTATCCATATATTGAGTAGGGGACAATTCTCCTTCATCTACTTTCGATAGTCCAAGTAACGGTCCGAGACTAGCTAATTGACCCTCAATCCCAGACAGATTAGACAATAATGTATTTGCATCCTCTTCCCCTACTAGTTTGAGTAATTTCGTTCGTAACTTGGTCGTAGGAGGAATAGCACTTTTCATAATGAAACGAAGAGTCCAACAAGAATGGAGAAAATAGGGGTAAATTTCCTCGTTATACAAAGAAATCAATTCATCATTTGTGGAAGCGGTACTGATTCTTTCCTTTATTTCTTGACATTTTTCGGGTGTACTAGCCACAAATTCGTATCTTTTCCTTATGAATTTTTTTCCAAAGAATTCTAACCAGATATTTGCTGGAACATGCCTGATAAATGTCCGCAAACGGTAAGGGAACAATGGAACTCTTGGGAGTTCTGGCATACGACCCATAGTATCTTCAAACTGACCCAATGACTTTTCAAAATTCATTCCAAGTGACCCAAATGATGATGCAAAATAACTCAAATTCACATATGGTCTACCACAAATATTTCCCGCAACGGGACATTCAGCATCTGATACGAAGGTCTCTGCTTCGATAAGAAGGATCTCACTGAATGACCATGTACTTGGTGTCATTACTTCAGGTGTTGCCTCAGACATGTTGACATTCGACCAAAGATAATCTCCAATCAAACTCGCATTCCACAAACCTTTAACTGGATCATAACCCACTAGAGTAGAAACTGATCGTGATTGAAGTAGGAATAGTTTCCCACCCGAAATGCAGAATTCGATATCTTGTGGAAAAGCGAATACTTTCTCAGCTCTTATAGCCAGCTTGTATAACTTCTTTGAGTGTTTTTTCAGAGAGCTAGGGCCATTATATCTTCCTTTTGGACGCTCTATAATGAATTTTTCAGCATCACGTTCTCCAGAAACTAAATGTTCTCCGTAACCAGTAACATAGTTCCCCACCATTATCATTCGATTACCTGTAACTGGGTCTGCTGAAAACAGCACACCGGAGATGTCAGCTGGGACTTGTTGCTGCACGATTACGGCCATCTCGTGAGTATCCATCAGACCTTTCTCTTTGCTATAAACTTTTACTCGGTCTTTAAGTCGTGATGCGCGCACAACATGGATGGCTTTGTGAATCTCATCATCTGTTCGATTGCCAAGAACCGTTTCAAACTCTCCAGCAAATGATGCTCTCAATGAGTCCTCCATTAAGGCTGAAGAACGAACGACAAACTGTGAATCAGGGTTCTTCTTACGAAGATTTGTTAAATGCCTCTTAATCTCTAGCCAAGCTTTTGAGATCAATTCATCGTTATCAAAGGCATTAGGCTTGATAATGAATCCATTTGGAACAGGAAAACCAGCCTGAAAGAGAAGAGCAAGATTTCCTCCCTTCCCTCCTGCAACGTCTTGATCAATTGAATTAAGATCTTTAAATGCCACAGCAAATAGGTTTTTGGATTTTATCATGCTGCACCGTTCCCGTAGTGTTATCATACTTTGCACAAGTTCTGCAACTCATGGTTTATAAAACTTACTTTGAGGTCAATTTTATATACTCCGGAGTACAGGATTTTTCTTGAACAGAGATGCCAAGAATTATTCCCGAATATAAAGAACAAGCAGAAAAACGGATAATAGAAGGAGCATTAAGAATCTTTTCTGAAAATGGCTATCATAATACGAAGATGGAGGATATTGGGAAAAAATTAGGAGTTAGTAAAGCAACCATTTACAATTACTTCAAAAGTAAGGAAGACCTATTTCTTGCCGTAGCAGAATATCGCATAACCTTACGTCAAGAACAATTTTTTTCTTTTCTTTCTACAGATCTCAATGCTCTCGCATCGGAACAGTTTTTTCTGGAGAATCACTCAAAAATGGTTAATTCCCCACGTTTTAGTCTTGATTTTTTTAATGAGATTCGACGAAATGAGTTGTTACGACAGAAATTTCGGGAATCCAATGACTTGGCTCTTGAAAGACTGCTCCAATTTTTCGATAGCTTTAAAGAAAAGAAGATCCTCAAACAAGAAGCTGATTCCAAAACGCTAATCTTCGTTTTCATGGCCTTAAGAGACGGATTAAACCTTGGTTCATTATACGGTTTGGATCTCTCTGCAGCAGCAAAAGCATGGGCGAAAATATGGGAAATGATCTTGAAAGATGTTACGGTTGGTCCTCTCCATAAATAAGAGGGTGAATTCCCCGTCAATGACGCTGACGAGATATGTCCGGCCCCAAATCCTCCAAAGGATGTTATGACGTTTCTAAATCATTTGGGCATATCGAGAACCCTTCTGGGAATTTTATTCAAGGGAAAAGAATCCTTAGATACATCGTATTCGTAGTTCAGTACTGGTGCGATGAATGCGATAGAGTTTGCTTTCCAGTTCACCTTTAGATTAGTCTGAAAAGGTCATATCAAAGATCTTGAGGGAAACCGCTTAAAAGTTGTCTTGGGATGCTAAAAATGGTGATGGATGAGCAACCACCTAAATCCCCTCTCCTCTTCCTTCTCAGTTTTTTCAGGTGAATTCGCCGTAAGACGAGAACAGGGGATTTAAATGCACTTCTAGGGCAGAATTCTCTTTTTTGCCCCTTCCAGACGAAATTCCCTGGTTTTCGGTTTTCCTTTATTCTAGCTTATGTTTATCGTGCATTCTTATGATGGGTTCTTTGATATCGTCTGTTACACAGATTCACTTTGATGTTTTATGGGAGGGCTTGAGGCAATGTCCTCCAATGATGACTAGACAATTGTTTATGACCCTGGAAGGATCAGGTTTGCTTTCAGGGCCGTTTTTTCCTTTTAAATCTCTTTAAAAGAAGAACTAAAAGGAAAACACCAATTGCGGAAAGGATTGGAAATCCAGACGAGACATTAGGGGATTCTGAGGATGTGGTTGGATAGGATTTCGAAGGATAAGAAATGGGTAATCTGCCAATGAATTGATCTAGGATAGGTCTAAAATCGTTTGCTTGCTGATTTAGTTCGAAATTTGCCGTAATCTGGGCCATCACAGTCGTTTCCAAGTTTTGATTGTTTATATCTGAAAACTCAATGAAGAACAGGGTCAATAACTCAGCGTCAACTGTAAAATGTTCATTTTCATTTCCTATTTGCCAATTTTGGGCTTGTCGATAGGGATCCCCAAGCGTCCAAAAGAGATAATATTGTCCTTCCACTGTCTGCAGGAACAACATTGCAGCTTTGATCACAAAGGGATCTTCTTGAATTCCAAAAACAACCAAAACGGCGAGTAATTCATTTGATTCCAACTGAGAAGTGGTATTCAAATTATATTCCAGCGTTATTGCTATCGCTGGCCCAGTTTGAACTACTTCAACGATCTCGACGCTTTTCTCATTAGTGCCCACTATTGTACCTGCAAAAGAGTTGGCATTAATTGTCCCAGCGGATAATATCGGAGCATTCCAAAGAACGAGTGTGAATACGAAAACCTTCAGTAATAAGAACGAAGTTTTTTTCATTGCCGCTCAACATTTCTAAGTTAAACAGCTGAGCCGCTCCAAGTAATCCAACCTGATACAACATCGCCCATGGGATTGCCAGCTGAATCATACTCCGTATAGGTCCACTGGATTTTCTCATAATTGAAGGATATTGTTTCAGTCGGATGGTCGTCGACTAATCCATAACTTTGAACAGAAGTGATTATCACATTTTGGAGTTCAATCATCAGGAATTTGTGTGAGGAGCTTCCTCCAGACCAGAATTCCAACGTCACCGCTGGGATACTAGCGCCAATAGCACATTTTTGAGTTATTATCGGTGTTGCTTTATCCACAGTTTTGGTAATTCGAAGTGGACTATGTTTCACGACACCAGTAGCGCGTCCTGTAGATACATCATAGGAACCTTGAATGTTGTGGGAGTAAGAGAGCACTTCAATCCAATTTTGATGATTCGCATCTTTGGATTCACCGTCGATCCCCTCTATATGGAGGAACATGTCTGATGCAAGACTTGTAGGGCTATTCAGTTCATTAATTGAAGCATTGACCGGAGGAGCGCTTAATGCTGTCACTAAAAACGCAGAAGCGGTACCCAATAGGAGTATTGAAGGGATGATTATTCTTATCAAAGAGTTCGTTTTCATTTTTATCTTTCCATTTTTGTTATCAAAATATGTTGGGTTGGAATGGGAATTTTTTAAGTATTACCAAATAGAATGAGAATTACTCATCAATTTGCCAGCCTGTAGTGAATCTGGCTTTCCAAGAAATACGCAAAAGAAGAAACGATCTTATGTGGTTTCAGCCGGATGATGGACGAAGGATCTATTTAAATCCCATTCCAATTATTCGCTATTATTTCTTCAAATTCTTAATAGGCAATGTGCCAATGCCTGTTACTTAAATCCTAATCCAACAAACTTTGACTTTTTTTTTGATTTTCGTAGCATCATATATAAAGAAATAGTTCTCTGTAGCGGAAAAAAGTCTGGCTTTTGATTTTGTGAAACTTATCGCAATTGCCTTGGTCAGGATTGGCATGCTAGAAATAGATCCCGAAGGTAGAGAACTTGAGGCATTACAGAAATACGTATCTTTGAAAGATAAAAAGGTTTTGGAAGTTGGGTGTGGAGACGGTAGACTAACCTTCAAGTATGCTAATCTCGCAATGTATGTAATTGCCATTGATGTCAATGCTGAAGAGATCAAGGAAGCGATGAGCAAGACTCCCCCAGAATTGTCATCAAGGTTGGAATTTCAGGTCGGGAATGGCGATAACCTTCTTTTTGAAGATGAATCCTTCGATGTCGTCTTTTTGGCCTACTCCTTGTGTTGTTTCATGGACGGGCTAGATTCTATGAGACAGGGGCTAAATGAGGCGTGGCGTGTATTGAGATCTGACGGAGGAGTTCTAATCGGTCTACACCCGTCTCTTCACCAACCATATCTATCTAATGCCGGAAACTTCCTCTATCTGATCACTCGGAAGCCAAAAGATCTTCTGCAGCCATGGTCTGCAGAGAAATGGTGCGAACTCGAACGTGATGCTCGGTTCGCACTTAAAAATGTAGCAGTAATTGAACAAAAATTCAATTTTGTAGCCGATGAATCATTTGTAGTGAATTACTACTATGCAACACTTGAGGATGTATTAGGAAATTTGGGGGAGGAGGTAGCCGAAAACTATCTTAAAGACATAAGTAACGAAACAATGGACGAACTCCGTAAAATGGAGGAAATGATGCAGACCCCTAAAGGGATTTTATGTCAAGAAAATACGGTTTTAACGGTTTTAGAAAAGAAATCAAGGTAAATAGGGGATGTAAAAGTCACCTAAGAGGAAATTCTGCAGTTGTCCTAACTGAAACAGTATCTGAATATCGTAGCATCAGAATCAAAAACGCGAATTCTCGGTTTTTGCCAAGTTCGCAACATTTGTCTCGTTGAATTCGGAAACATGCGTCACGAGCACAAAAACGACCTATATTTCGGTGAAAAATATGACTGAAGTAGCTAATGTAGATCTCAAGAATAAAATGGTGTACGGTGTCATTGCTGGGGCGATTGGTGGGGCCGTTGATATTATCTTAAAGTTCCTCCTCACAACATTTAACATCGGTAAATTTGATGACATAGATTTTGTTTCTCAAATGTCTTTCGGTACTGCACCGGGTAATCCGAATGTAATTGGAGTTTTTGGTATGGGTATTGTGATGTGGGCCTTTGTGGGCTTAATTTTTGGTGGGACACTCTACCTATTGTTGACGCGTGCTGGCTGGGAACGAGATCTCACCAGATACTCTATTGTTGCTTTTCTGATAGGTTTTGTATTATTCTTGGTCACCCTGACTTATCTACCATTAGCAGAATGGGATTTGCTTATTGATCTTCCAATTCAACTCGTGATCGGTGTAGGTAGTATGGTACTTCTAGGACCAGTCGTTTATCTGTTGGAAGAGCGGTACCTCTCACCATCCTAATCAGAAAGGTGCAAAGAAGGATGTCATCCCTGAAACAGTATTTGACTCTTAAAAACTGGTTTATTTTTAATGCAGCTCTATACATTTTGGTTGGGTTGCCCTTTCTCGTTGACCCAGTGGCTTTAGGTGCACCTGTAGCATCATCTGGTGATATCTTTACAATACATGCCTGGAGATCGTATGCAAGTGTCTATATTGGATTTGGAATAATCTACTGGTTTGCAAGAAATGATGGGCCTTCCGATACTCAAAAAGGGATAATGTATGGTTCGTTAATAACCAACTTCCTTGCAATTGGTATAATCTTATTATCCATAATCAATGAGATTGTGAACATTAGTGCTTGGGGGAGTCTCATCTTGGAAGTAATAATTACGGTCGGGTGGGGATATTGGATATTGAGGGCTCGATCTGCCATGTGAAAAACCCTGCTTGGATGGATTTGGGAATTAAAAGAAAAATCGTCCGTTTAAGATTTCTGGGTATTAGGCTGTTCCGTTTAGGCGTTATAGATTGATGTTTCATCCTTTCCCCGTGAAATTGGAGAGGGATCTAATCGATTTTGGATTATAAGATTAGATATTTTATATGAATGTGTGGCATTACTAACATATATTAACATCCGCTCTTTTCTCCCATTCTTCAATAAGTCTGCCGTAATTTCAGGTTTTCCTGAAATTGGTTCCTATAAATATCAAAGACATGGTGAATAATATGTCAGATAATTCAAATGCAAGGATATTAAACTATCTTGTGTATGGTGTGATTGCTGGGGTCGTAAGTAGTATTGTTAATCTTATCTTGCATTTATTAACTTCAGTGATTAATCTCGGCAAATACAATCATATAGATTTTTATTCCCATCGTTTTCTGGGAACACCGATGGGTAATCCAGATCTTGTAGGGTTCTATTTCATTAGTGCTATTTTCGGTGTGGTAAATGGCGTAATGCTTGTGATCATACTTTTTTTGTTGATATCGAAAGCAGGGTGGGAACGAGATCTTACAAGGTTTCTTATTGTAGCAATTGTGTTTACGGCTGTTTTTTTCCCGTTAGTTATAATGTTGATAGCTTCTATGGCTGAATTTGATTTAATTCTTGATGGGGTAATTTTTCTCATAATAAACGCGATTACCATGTGTTTCGCCGCTCTTATGGTATATTATCTTGACGGAGCATTCAGATCCTCATCGTAGATCGTATCAAAGCGTCTATTATCGCAGATAAAAAGACTTCATATAGACCCCTTCTCGGATCAAAATCCAAAATTGAGCCTGATAAATCCCTAAAGATCCTGATATTGATTTCACGGTATTTTATTCTTGAAATGGACTTTTAAGAACAGTTTGGCGAGGGGGCTCTGGTAAACTCCCTTAACTTCCTACTCTTTTTCGTTTTTTCAAACTCATCAATTGAATGGACTTCCCGACATTAATCCGCATTCACCTTTTTAAGGACTTTTCAGTTAAAGAGGGTACAATAACCAAGAAGGGATAGAATTATTCCTGACTTCTATTTACGGGCCCAAATATTGACCTTTCTACAGGAAAATCCTAAAGGGAAGTGTGAATCACCCCGAAGGGAATTCGAACACCCAGTTATGAAGGAGTTGGATATTGGGAAACCGATGACGACTCGACGGATTGCGCGTCAACTCGATATGACCCCGATAAAGGTCGCCAACCAGTTGATGCGTCTTGCAAAAGATGGGCTTGTAACCGAGATAGATTCAGTCTGGTATCCCATGAAAAAACTAAGGAAAACGGTTCCCTCGTATAATACTGGAGATTTAGATCAGATCATCCAGGACCCATACTCAGATACGCGAGCGAGGATTCTCGGTCTTATCCAGTTTGTAGGTGAGAAGAACGAATTTTCCTCCACGTTTCTTCTACTTGCAGAAAGAATCACGGCCGTTCTGATAACCGAAAATGATTTTTCACTGAATCATGCCAATCATAAGATTACGGCATCCGGGATTTGTTGTCTTACTAACCTCCAGTTAACGAATCAAAGTGAGGAAGATTATTTTGCGCTTTGTTTCTTTGTTTCTCCAAATGAGGTAAGTCTACGCCTTTTGAAGATCAAATCGGTATTAACTAGGATGCGGGGCTAAACGTATTTGGCACTTTACATTTCTTGATCTGGAGACTGTTCGTTGTGAGATCTCGGTTCCTGGAATGGTAACTGGAACATTTTTCGCATTCGAACGAAGAAAAGGTCATACGCGGCATATAAACTGGGAAGATCACGAAAAATGCGGGTGGCTGGTAGCAGGCTCCGATATCGAGCCGCTCTGTAGTCTAAGATCAGGCTGGCGGCAAAATCTGACTCCGATCGAATTCCCCGACCGATGGCTTGAGCGATACCTTGGGTAACAGGCAGTAATCCTAAGTGTTTGGCGACTCTATGGCCCCATCTCTTACGGTACAGGTCTTGGAGGAGTAAAGTAGTTGCATTCGGTCTGGGGAATGCCATCCCTGCAATACAGATGAGAGTAAGAAGGCTCCGTTTGGTTTCAGGATGCAAAACTTCAATACCCTCCGACAGCTTACCTCCTAAGACACTGAGAACTAGTGCATGACGTTTCGTCTGTAGCTCCGAAATAAAATAAGGGTGACTGCCTGGAGTCTCCACATATACATCTTGGACACCTATTTGGGCCAATATTTTCTCTTTAAAATCATGAGAGGGGGCAAACACCACAGTATGGTACGGATTGCCCTCATGTAGGCGTTCTATCACCTTAGCCATAGCTTTGTAGGTATGCGGCCCCCGTTCAGTAAATTTTGATGTGAAATTCCTATGATATAGGAGACCATTTAGTGCAAACTGGAAGTTAGAGGGGATAGATAATGAAGGATATTTGGTACCGTATAATGTTTGATACGCCGCCAGGGGTGTTAAAGTCCCTGACATAAGGATTACTCTCTGAAAGTGTTGATTGATGAAACGAAAGACATGAGTAGGAAAAGGATTTAGTTGAACCAGTCGATCCTCCTCCGAAATCCATACATCCCCACGCGCCGACAGGAATTCTTGAATTTTGAGCACTTCAAGTCGTTCTGCAAGAGATAATTCTTCTTCAGTTTCCAGGTAAGCATCTAATTGAGCTGGATTTAATGAGCGAGGTCGTTCCACGCGGCCTTGTTGCTCTTCGATTAAAGAAAGTAAAAGGTCGAGAGTTTTGAGTGAAATTATTTTTCTAGTCTTTTCTACCTCGTATTTAGTAAGTTCTGTTTCCACATCTGCAGTAAAATTATGAGCCTCATCAATTATCGCAATTTTGGAGGAAAACGGGCCCCTACTAAGGAGTGGAGCAAACGATTCTTGGAGGTTCTTACTCCTGAGGTAGGTATGGGTTGTGACCACAATATTGGCATGTGGGATGCTTTGTTGGATCACATAATAGGGACATCCAAACTCTCGAAACGCCTCCTTAAATGTCTCGGCAGAAATGGGAGTGTTATCATTTGTATGTCCCGTAATAGGGATTTGTTCTACAATAGCCGGAAAATCTTCCGCGGGGATTGATTGCGTCTGTTCTAGAAGAGGACAACGGATTCGGCCACAGACCCCGCGGTAAAAGACTGGAATTCGGTCACGTTTCAGGCAAAGATCGGCTTTAAGGATCAGTGGAACTGCAGTTAGATAACCATACTTTCGACTGTTGGCAATTTTAAATATCTGTTTAAGAAAGACATTGAACACCTGAGCTTTCGTACGAACAAAAATGTATAACTGAAAGTTCTTGTCTCTAACCAGGGGAAGAGTACTAATTAACGCCATAATAGTCTTTCCAAAACCCACAGGCGCGTGGATCATAACCCGAGGATGCTTTTCAACAAAACGAAGAAACTGAGTCTGGTATTTTCGCAGTTCTTTATGGGGAAACAGTTGGAGAGCAGGAGATAATCCGAATGACTCTCGATTGGAACCCAACATGGTGTTTTATTCCTCTGTTGGGCCATCCACCTTTTCTAGCTCGTCAAATAAAGAACGGCCTAATTTCTGCAAGACTTCATAAAGATCCAAAATGCCAGTTTGTGGATAAGCTGGCAATTCTAGATCTCGGGATAGTTGCTGCAAAAACTGGGTTTTTAAATTAGGTAGGTGTTTATCCAGTGTACTAGATTCATCCTGAGAAGAAATGTTTTTAGATAGGGACTGCTTTGATTGAGACGACTCACCCCATTCAAGTTTTTTAGCTTCAAGCAGTAAATTGTTCGCCAATTCATTAGCTTGATCAAACATATTTCTGATGTCTTGTAATTCCAATCCAGTCATTTGTACTAAGTCAAGATACTCTGCTACTCGTACCCAGGGTGTAGATGGTCTTAATTGATCAACTAGATTTAAAAGTCCGCCGAGGAGTATTTTGACTTCTTTTATAGTGTTTTCGCGTTCTTCTTTGGAGGCCCCCGAGTCTGAGAACTCTTCTAAATGTTTGAGGGTACTTTCCACCCCCGTTATTTCTGAAATTTCCAATGGTCCTGGGAGTTGTTGCACGAAATCTCTCTGTTCGTCATAAAAATCTTTTCCCCGCATAGATAATTCCCAATATGTGATTCCCTCCTGGAGGTTTTCATGATAAAGGCCAAGCGGAGCGATTTTCTCTACAAAAAACAGGGCCTGTTGTCCAGCACTTTCATCTATAAGGGACATGATTTCTGTTTGAGGCCTCGGCGAATGGTTGAGTTGTTTCAGGATTGTCATTAAAATAGCATAGTGTTCTGGCGTCAAACCCAACGTTTTTGATCCACGTTGTTTTGCTATACCCAACTGGATTGGCCGGAGATCCAGAGGATAGTCATTGTACCATGAAAAATGATAAGCAGCATTTTCAGGAGCATCTTGACGAAATAACAATCCTTCACCTGTGGAAATGTCAAGTGTTTGTTGATCGATCCCGTGAGAACGAGAATAACTTAGCGCAAGCTGGTGGTGACTAAGAATTGTTTCTCTATCTCGCTTATTGGTTAACCGTAGATAAACGGCATTTTCCATTTCCTCAAAAAATCCCATGGCATTTTGGAGTCCTTGGACCCCTTGGCTTCCGAAGACTAGTGCATTACTACGAGACAGCTCTTTGCAGCTCTTCACAAGAAGTTGAGGAGTAACGTGCCTTTTGAACCCATCTGTTCCCCAACGTGATAGATAATCGTCTGCGTGGGTTATGATGACAGCTCCACTTGTCATTGTCTGGGCTAAGAAGTGTAGAAGATACGTAACAACTGCCCGACCTATCATGGGTGGTTGCGCCCCCAATTGAAAGAGAGTAACTGTTTTAGAAGGAGTGAGGTATTTTCCAAAGTGGGAGAGAAAATGTTGATAGTTGATTTCCGGAAACGCTCTGAACTGTTCTAAGATCCCGGACAGTTGTTCAAGTGCTGTGATATCTGCAACAAATGAATCCACACCCGAGGAATCAGTCATATCTGACTGCCTAGGTACTAATTCATGCGTAACATCTTTCAGAGTAAATGACGAGATCACCTTTGCGGCACGCTTAATTTGGAGTTTTAACGGCATTGAATAACGAGAGGTCATGTACTCTGTCATTTGAAGTGCACTCGTCAAAATATCTCCAATTAGCTCTGCTTTAAACGCCGCCTGGGCCTCCATTGCCTGCTCATTCTCTACATCTGGAAGTTCAGGTAAATGAACATCACATATGTTAAGATGGATATTAACACCAAGTCTAAGGACCTGTAATTGGTAACCATGGAGTTTGTGCGGATGATGTTGAAAATAATTAGCTAGGCCATTCATTTCACTACGGGTGTCAAGAATAAAGATATTACCGTAATTCCCTTTTTCAATAAAAGATCCAGTCAACTGATGGAGAACAGATAAATATTCTAATTCTTGGGTTCCAGCTACCAATACTATACCACGGGGGATGTGTGGGAACCCCACAGAACGCATGGCATTCTCAAAACGAACTCCAAGCTGATGGGTGACTGGAAGTTCAGGTGCGTGAAAGGTATGGATGCGGCGAGAGGGTACTCGATCGAGGCGAAGGAAAGGGTCGATGAATTTTGAGTGGAAACCTTTCTGATCCTTAAATACTGTAATACCTGCTGGGATTCTTTTCTGAAATAAATACGCTTGAACTAGGTCTTTCCCTTTGACGAGGGTCACGTTACAGCCACTGGCTTCGAGAATTGATAATGTGGTGTTTCGACGCCGGGCAAATTCCTTGCGAGCTTCTTGGAGGAAGTATGGGAGAAGACCCTTCGCAAGAACATTGAACTCATATGTCACTCGTACCAACATTTGGAGTGCCAAATATTGAGGGGGAGTTTCCTTTCGCGAGCGTTGGGGTTGAACGGAATAAACTGACCGGATTATCTGAACACCAGGTTGGTCGGCCGCTCGAAACAAAGTTTGAGCCGCATTCTGAAAATCTTTGGATGGTTGAATGGCGTATAGCGTAACTAGGGTAGCTTTAGGTGCTAAAACCGAATTTTCCGGCAGTGGAACGTGGAGGAGTGTTGATTTATCCTCTAGGACTCGAACTGCAACATCCACCACGCGTTCCCTTCTGTAACAGGAGATATTGGATTATTTTTTGAAATCGCGAATGCCATCAGCTAAAACAGCAAACTCAATCTTTCCATCAGGAAGTTCTGGGTTCTTTTTCAGATGTGCTGTTCGCTTAGGATCCTTTCCTTTGTACAACCGAATGCGAGTGGTAACTGTATGACCTACAACATTACCTCCAATCGGTTCATTTGGATCGCCGAAGGGTAACCCGTCAGGTTTAGCTGAAACTTGATTTGTTATAACTGCCACGCAGTTAATCATATCAGACTGCTTTGCAATGAATGACAAGTGTTTACCGATGAGTTGTTGTCGTTCAGCTAGCGAACTGCGTCCGGCAAATTCCGAACGAAAATGAGACATAAGACCATCGACAATGATTAGGCCTATATTGGTAACAGTTGTAAGAGCTTCCTCTGTCAACGCCATTTGATGCTCTGAGTTATAAGCGCGACCAACAGTGATTCTTTCTAATACTTTCATGGAATCTAGGCCCAGTGCTTCAGCCATCTGCGAGATCCGACGGTGACGAAATGTGCCCTCTGTATCGATCCAGATCACATCTTTATCTAGATATTTGATACTGTTCACCGCCAATTGATGACACAGTTGGGTTTTACCACAGCCGTTTTCGCCTGCAAGTTCAGCGATGCTGCCACTCTCTAATCCACCTCCAATCATTTCATCAAAGGTACTCGCCCCTGTTGTAAGGTGGAATCGGGTTTCACTTGCCTCTGCAAAAGCTGTGCCTTTCTTCAATCCCAAGTCAAAACGGGCTCGGGCCTCTTTGATAAGTAGTTCTGCAGTTTTATCTGCAATCCCTGAGATTTGGCTGAGTTGAGATCTGGTAGCGAGGGCAATAGTTTCCTTTGTACGGTATCCAGCACCTTGGAGACGCTCCTTTGTAGTGGGGCCGATCCCCTTAATTGTATCCAGAAACTCAACCTCTTCATTGGAGGCAGATTTCTTTCTGGTGGAAGTTTTCGGTTTTTCTTCGCCCTTTAAATGGTCGATGATGCCTTGTGTGGTCAGGTCTTTATCTTCTGATGTTTTTGCCATGATTCATTTACCTCAGTTGAGTTATATCTGACTTCTTTTTTCGAAGTCCGATCATTTCAGTTTCCTTCCCGGATCTTGCTTAAATAGTAGAAAACTAGAATCAGCTGCCAGATTTACAGCTATTTAAGTGGGCATTCCATTGGAAGGGGGAAAACTCAGACAGAGGTATCATGAGAAATGTTCAATGGCTCTGGTAACGTGAAGCACGAAAACAAACTACGAAGAGGATTTTTACTCCTGGTTGTTGTAAGTGTAATTGTTGTTCTTCGAGACCCCACATCTATCCTTGCGGCTCCTTTAAGTACCACTACCACTCTTTTGAGTGACACTGGGGTTGTTGGAACTAGCGAACCTCCCGTCTTTACTGTCATCGTTTATGCAGGGGTGGATCCAGTTCCAACGGGTTCCGTTCTTATTACTCATCTCAATTCTAGTCAAACGGATCTCGTTAATTTAGTGAGTGGAAGTATCACTAGCACCTGGCCATGGAGTCTTTCCACTCCTGGCATCCATGTCTTTCAGGCGGATTTTCAGGGATTCCCTGGCTATCAGACCAGTACGGGAACTTGTGAAGTCATTGTAGAAGATATCGTCCCTGGATCCCAACAAACTCCATTCCTCGACCTGACAATTAATTCAACTGTAGCTCATAAGAATGACAGCGTTCGTTTTACGTTGACGCTTTCCATTCTCGAGAACTGGTATTTTGAAGGGGGTTATCTTTCAGTCACCAATCAAAATTTATCAGGAACCCCCACTATCTACACATACGGTCCTCTCCGGTTCTACTATCCTGACAGCAATCCCACAATACTAACACATAGTTTTGATTACCCCATCCCAGAATACTACCCCGTAGGTCTGAATTATTTCATGGCGAACTATACGGGGTCGGGATTAAGCGGGACAGCCCCCGCGATCTCTTCCTGGCTTAGCGTCCAAATAGAAGGGGATGGATTCTCTCTGGTTCAACAGGTTAACCTGACCACAATTCAGCGTAATGCGGAAGCCGCCGAATTGAATATCACAGTGGTAGGCGACTACCCTGTGGGTCTTCCATTAGAATCGTATTATTTCGATGGGGGTCAAAGAATAAGTATCAACAAGACCATTTTAACTTCAAGAAACGTAATATTTACCTTTTCTCCCAATAGCTCCATTACGTTAGGTTCGTTGACTATTTTAACGATTTTGACTGACACAAGTGGATCCACTGTATATGACAATATCAGTCAAGGATTAGTTATCGTAGATAACGCCCGTATAGACCCGACAACCAATTCAAGCATGTATAGACACAATGAGACGATTGAGCTGTCGGTTTACGTCACGGAGGAAGATATCTGGACTAGACCTGTTGTTACGGACGTAGAACTCATAGATGTCACAGATGGCTATCAGTCTTTGGAAAACCGATCTACTGATATTAATGGGTTTGTAATATTTGCTTACCAAATCCCAAGTAATGCCACAGTAGGGTCCCATAAGTATGGATTGAGGACATTCAACACTCCATCTGATATCCTAGATCAACAAGTGGAGGTCACGGTTACGATCAAAGGAATCACCACAATTGATCTAGACTACGGAACGGGGATAGTCGATCACGGGACAACTACCACTATCACCACAACTGTGCTTTCGGGTGGGGTCGCGATAACCGAAGGCCAAATCGTACTTGAATTCTCCAATGGTACCGCCATCGAAACTAAGGATACCGCCCCGGGGTTGGACTTTTACTTCTATATAGAGCCCGATCATGTTTTGGGGGTCAGTCAATACCAGATTCACTATCTTGGATCTCCCAACTATGATGCACATTTAGAAACCTTCAACCTCACCGTATTCTCCAATCCAACCTTCAATACGACGGGTCAGAATGCCTCAGAGGTAGTGAAAGGACACACACTTCGAATATGGGGAGAACTAGTGGATGAAATTGGAAATCCTGTTTATTTTGAGGAGGTTAGTTTGATGGATACCACATCAGGGGTCTTTTTAGGAAAAGCACAGACAGGCGCGAACGGTATCTTTATCTATGACTACTTCATCTCCCAATCAACCCAAATTGGCCTCCACTTCGTTGAAGTTTCCTATACGGGAAATATTACCCGATTCTATCGTGGAGCAACCAACACGCCAATTATCAGCTTCACCGTACGGCCTCCTCTCTCTGTGATGATCGCTGGCGAGGTGGTGGCAAATAATTGGACCATAATCATCCTCCAAGGCGGT
Organism: Candidatus Thorarchaeota archaeon; assembly: GCA_048882505.1. GTDB lineage: Archaea > Asgardarchaeota > Heimdallarchaeia > Hodarchaeales > Hodarchaeaceae > Hodarchaeum. The sequence goes on along the minus strand of JBHLRO010000007.1, from coordinate 41,229 downwards.
CTTAATGATTGGATCGATTTAAGTTGGCAGAAAAATGGCGAAACTGGCTGGTTTATCATTGGAACAACTCAACTCAATGGATCTGGGCAGGGCACTTTTAATTGGTCCACGCCCTATTATAAGGGTGGATTCACAATCCGCGCGCAAGGCCCCAGCGATACCAAGTACGATTCTAGTACCATGTGGGTCATATCAGACCTTACAGTTGTCGGATCAGGTATTGGAAGTGTCAATGATCCCTACTACTTTACTGTGAGTAGCTCGGAACGTTATCAGATTTGGATCGAAGGGATCCTTTGGCAGAATTGGGTTTCAGGGAGTGGAAGTCCGACTCCGTACAGTTACACCTTCACGAGTCGCGGATCCAAGAATATCATGGTTCGTAATAATGACACCTACGTTTACTTACGAGAGGTTCAACATCCCACTGCAGTTCATGAAGAAGTAACTGTCACCTTAACTTCTCCTACCACGACCACAATAAATGTGACCGTTCATCTAGATGGAATAGTCCTTGGGGAGATCACGGGCCCTCTGACTGTCTATGATGCTGTATTATATGTTAATGGTACTTCGAGTGTGATAGACGTAACAAATGGCGCTGGTCGCTATGACTTTTACATACAATTCAGTCAGCCAGGAATCTATGCCCTCCAAGTACTAACTCCCTCATCAGGATATTTCCAAGAGGCTTGGAGTCCTATAATGTATCTGGAGGTGAAACCAGAACCTCCAGTTATAAATATTCTAAGTCCTGCGCACACGACCGCAGTAGGAGGGATATTTCCTGTTATTTTGGACGGGAATGCCCAGAGTTATTGGTATTTCATTGATAACGTAGATTCTACAAACGTTACATGGGATAAAACTGTGTATCGCTCATTGGTTGAGGGTGGTTATACTCTACATGCTTATGGGGTGAACCAATGGGGTTTAATGACCCACGTTTTTGCAGATTTCACCGTTGACAAAACTGCCCCCTCCTTAGGAATCATTAGTCCCATAAATACGTCATATGTTTCCTCAGATGTTCGATTTTCCTTTCTTACCGATGGTACCCAAGTTTCAGTCTGGTTGGATGGTAATATAGTCCTCTCTCCATACCCAATTATGTTCCAAAGTCTATCCGAGGGGAGTCACCTTCTCAAAATAACCGTAGAAGATATGGTGGGTAATAATATAACCCAACAGGTCAGTTTTTCCGTTGATACTATTCCACCTATTCTACAAATTGATACCCCGTTTAACCAAAGCTATACGGGAGACTTTATCTTATCTATCTCCTCCGATGGAGCTACAATTCTCTATTTCATCTCAGGCCTCCATTCAACAAATCAGAGCTATACTCTCCCAATTGCTTATAATTTGACAGTTGGTCAATATCAACTCACAGCGTATGCTTTTGACGAGGCAGGAAATAATGTTCAACAAACAGTAGACTTTTCCATTGTCCCCTCCACTAATCTATTGATTGGTCCTCGTTTGGTGGAAGTAGATGGTACTGGTAACTACAACGTTCAAACCCTTTTGCAAACCAACCCTGATTTCGAGAGCGTGGGGATCTGGCTAAATGGATCTTATGTTGGCGACTTGAAATGGGATTTTCTCACCCAGAATTATACCCTAGATTTTCAGCTTCCATTTCCTGGGATATGGGAAATCACCTTATACGCCCGTACCACTTTGGGTGAGTATGACATGCGCCATTTCACCATAACGTGGTATCCCCCTGCGCCTACGGTCACTTCGTTTGATTTCACGTGGCAGTCCGTGTACTATGAAGTGCAAGTAGAGGTGGACCCCGTCGGACTCCCTATAGACCAGGTGACAATTGAGATAAATGGGCAGAATTATCCACTTACCTACCAGGCATTTTGGAATAGGTATGAGGGTCAAATCCACATAATACCTCAGAATCTCTCAGTAACCCTTATGGTATGGTATCCTTGGGACGCAAATAGTCCCTCTCATTCAAGTACCTATTACACTTCATGGTTTGCTCCCAATATCTTCATTGAGAATTACATGAAAACCAGGCAAAACTTTACACTCACAATACTTGTCAATAAAGAAAATGCATCAATAGACACCTCAGCAGTCTATCTTGAACTCATAAATGATGAAAGCGCCCTAAATGTGACAGGGGTCCTCATCTATGAATCCATAGGAAGCACTACACAGAGATGGATTTTCCGCTCGCCCCTGCTCGCACGAACATTATGGAATTATTCAGTTGTAATTTCTGATATTCATGGTGCCCACAGGATTATACTAGGCACATTTAATGCAACAGACTCCCCACCTGTGATCGGGAATAGCACTATTCAGCAGGTGAACTTTCAAGAGGATGGAGGCAATGTTCAAGTCACAGTAGATGTAACTGATGATTATCAGGTTACTACAGTTTTCTTAGAGGTCAATGGAGATCAATATCCTCCTCAGAGATCTGGCCAAACGTACACGTTTACAGTTTGGTTGGATTTGGGAACATATTCCTTTCGAATTGTCGCAACAGACGATATCGGGCAAGAACAGGTACGCGTTGTGGGACCGTTTACTGTTGAAGGGGAGTCAGAGGTAATTCCTTCTAATACGAATCCTTCTCCTGTTAATAGCCAATCACCTGTTCCTTTCAGCGACGAACTTCTTCCCCAAATAGTAATTGGCGCCATTGTTTTGGTTGTGATGATTTCGACAGGTAACCTATTGATTAACCGTCGTAAGGAAGGGAGTCTGTGAAAGGTCTCACACATTACCTCTTTGCTCTTGGGCTGATCCACTTATTGATATTCTATTTCGTTGTGCGGGTAGAGCAAGTGGAATTAGCCTGGGAATTTTCCCTTTTGGCATTCGGTGTGGCTTGTTTGAGTTTATTTCCAAATTGGTTGGATCGTCGAGCAGGTGCCCGATGGGATCATAACGGGGTTCTTCTACGTCGATATCGACATCCTCTAACCCATTCCCCATGGACTGGCATCTATTTTATTCCCCTGTGGTACGTTGACCAAATTATTGGATCTCCCCTTGTGAATTTCCTTTTCGTTGGCTGTTTGGTGAGCTGGTACTCGCACCTTCTACTTGACGCCTATAACAAGGAAGGCATTCCCCTTGGCACTAAATCCACCATTTCTAATAATCCAATTAGGCATTATAGGTGGGTAGAAATTCGTACAGTCCGAAGGCTCCGACTGGGACACACATCATTCAATGATCTTGCACAGAATGAAAAATTATCTCGCATTGGAATAGGGGGAGTAATCTTCAATCTAACACTACTTGTCCTTACAACTTTTTTGTCAGGGGGCCCGTAGCGCCATGTCTAATGGATTTACTTTGGTTGTACTACTCTTAATCGTAGGTACGTTCGGTTTTGGTTTATTTGTGGTAAACCCAGTTAAGGCCACCCCATCTGATGTTGAAGCGTTAAGAAGCGAAGTGGTAGATCTGGATTGGTCTGCCCAAATAACTGAGAGCCGCTACGTGTTCTACACAACCGTGGGTTTTTCAGAGGTGTGGGAACGTGTTTTACTCAACATGACACTTCAAAACATGGGGGATGAGTTGGATCAGATTCTCGTGGTTGTGAATCTTAATGGTGATATTTCAGAAGGTGTGTTCAAGCAGTATGAAGAGCTTCGGGATAGCATCGGACTTCGGGCCCTAGCATATCAGTTTGAATTACCCCAATCCTTGCTTTTACCCCTTAATCATACTCCTCAGACCTATTATGACCTAGAAATCGTTTTGAACCTTGATGGAGGGATCTCTTGGAGTAACCCAGGTATAAACGTGCAGATCCTAGAAGCCGCGATATTAGGGTTTCAACCTATTTCAGGAACGGAATGGAAAGTCCTACCAATACTGGGGGCTGAACGAAATTTCCGAATTCAACCAAATGTCTTTAACTATCAATGGTCGCGTACAAAACTTCTCAGTACTGGCCTCCTTACGGTTCTCATAGAAGATCCTGCCTCTCAAATGCTCGAAACACAGGTAAATCTGTCCGTTGAAGGGATTGGCATCAACTCCCTTACTATTGCAGGCCAGACCACCCATTTTGAAGGTAATCACCAGGTAGAAGTTGCTCAAAATCTTGTGTTTAATCATCAAGTACCAATTTATCCCATAGCAATCATGATTTCACCAGAAATCATTGAGACAACAGAGCCTATCCTCGTTAAAATGTCAATTCAAATCTCAGGCCAGGTCGAACCCAGATCAGATATTTTCCCGTTGATGAAGCTACCCCCCCATCCAATTCCTACCCTATTAATGTGGTTAGTACTTATTATTGCTCTATTTGGCATTCCTTATTGGTATGTATTTCAGGAAAATTTAGCAGACACTCCCGAGACCCTTCTTGAGACGAAAACAGAAAAGAAAGTCTAGTGGTGGAGAACGTGCAAACAACTTCCTCGATTTCACCCCCACAGTTATTGCATGGCAATTATTTGGACATGGTGAAACTAGTACTTAGTCCTGAGTGGCTGCCATTATTAAAAGCACAGATATTGTGGGTAGACTATCGTACTATCCCACTTCCCATTTTTGTGCAAGCGTTGCGCGTAGCAAAGAAGGTTCAATTGGTAAACTCTCTCTTTTTTCTTCAGATCCCTCGTTTTGAGACCTTCCATAGCCTGTTTGCCACAAAAAGACTCCATGCCGCCGCAAACTTGGGATTCAGAAGCATGATAATACACCTACCGAAATATATCCCTGGTTTTTCAACTGAAACGATTATAGGTTTAAATTATCTCTGTACCAGAATGCAAGTATTTATTTTGGCAAAGACCGATCTCATTGGGAGTAGAATCCACCCTGACATAACCGTCTTGGAGGTGAAAAGTGATGTTGAAAATCACGAGCCTACGTGATATGATCTCCCAATGGAATCAGCTAGGAAAATCTTCTTTTGGCATCCCGAGCCTAGATCGCGTAACAGGTGGCCTCCGCCGGGGCTATTTATATTCGATATTTGGTGATAGCGGAGTAGGAAAAACCTGGTTTTGCCTTCAAATCATAAAGGAACTTTGGACGCAGAATTCAGACGCTCAAGTATTATACAGCGACTTTTCCGGGCATTTACGTGGGGGAAACGTAAAAAAAATTATACAGAAACCTCAGCACTTAGAGCAAATTTCTATCGTAAAACCAGAGTCACTGGTGGAGCAAGTTATTTTCTTTCGAAAATTCTTATATGAATCCAGGAACTCAAAATACGATCTAGTTGTACTGGACACTTTGGTTGGTAGTCCCTTAGATGCAGCCTATTTTATGGGGAGAGAGAAGGAAAAATGGATTACTCTCTTGGCAGATCACTTACTAGACTTGAAAATCCTCGCCTCACAGCTCCAAGTACCGATTATCTTTACAAATCACCTACTTATTCAATCTTCCGATCAGAACCTTTCTCATTCACACTTTGGGGAGCAGTATGCCCAAGGAGTCATTAGCGAATTTACGTGTATGAATTGTCACATCGTGAAAGATAATGGTTCATTTGAAGTTTTTTTTTCCCGATTTGGTGAGCATCCATTTACTTCTAAATGGAATCTAGCTGCGCTTACGGATATGCAATAAATCCTGCCAACTAGTGAATCGATAGGATAAATAGTTGCATTAATACCCTCTTTATAAATCCAAATCCTCTAATGCAATTAATGTAAGATCTGCCCCGTCCTCTTGCATGTTTTTCCAATCACTCAACCGATCAAAGGGGAAGAAAAAGATCTCTGATGGCCTCGCTTTACGCCCTACCGCAAAAATCGCCACACTAAAGAGGCCGAGAATGTAAAGGTGAAATGCGATTGTCGCCACAAGAAGGGATATAAAAAAATCCTCAGTACGCCACAGAACCTCCAAAATCACCAGTACATATACTCCCAAGGACCAATATAGCCACATGGGACGAACACTGAGATTTATAAGCGCCGCATGATAATAATAGAACATATCGTTACGGGAAGGAAATAGAACTCCAAAAATACCAATGTAAAAGTAAAAATGTGAAACCAAAACGGGCAGTTCAAACACCTTCTTTAACGGATCGATCGGCGCGTACATGTACACGAAAGTAACAAGTACAAAGACTGCTGCGGTTGTTAATGCAAATCTCAATGGAGCAAACGCAATCAAACGGGCGTGGTGTAACCTATTGATGCCTAAAACTAATCCAGGGTTTTCATCAGCAGTGTCTAGTCCAGATACGAGAGTTGCCCTTAGGTTGCTAGTGTCAAGCAGTTTGTTATAACTTTCATCAGATTCCTTCCGTAATTTCTCTACTTCCTCGGTTACCAGTTTAGCCGCGCGAACGTGAAAGAAAACATGGAGCCACCGAAATGGGAAACACAATTGGTATACAATTTTCTCCAGCCAAGGTACCAGACCCAATAAGAATTGAAGAAACCAATAAAAAAGAAATAGACGTATAATGTACTCGAGAGGTGGGATGGGTGTTAACAACCACTGTTCATAAACCTTAAGAAGACCATAGATAGCTATAACGAAGATTTGAATAACATCCAATGCCATTTAGTAGATCACCTTATGTCCAGCTTCACATAATGAGAAAAACTCACAGGACCCGCAAGGTGGAGCCGCAGATCGTGGAAAATCTCCCTCCAAGTACTGTTCCTCGAGGTCTGACAGCGTTTGATCGAGAAGCGTAACATCACCGGGGGTGACTGAACGATGAACTATCTCTGAGGACTGATAGTTGACATAGAAAAACTCTGAAAATTTTGAAGTCAGAATCTGGTTATAGATCGCCGCCTGGACTGCCATTTTCTCCATATCGTTATGCGGGTCTCGCCAACTTTGGATTAATACCAGTACCGTACCGTCTGTATGTTGAAAAACAGCTGAGGGTTGTCCAGCTAATCCCAATGCTGGAGCTGCAATCATTCGGTAGAGCATGATGGGAATGGATACAGAAATATCCCGCTGGTCGGAAGTGAAGCAAAATTTACTTAGGAAATACTCAAGGAGTGAATGAATCGCCTCCTCTAAGTACGGGACGTATGGTTCAACGCCTTTCCCGTTCCAATATCTCTGTGATGTGTTGTAATGGAGGTTGATGAGGTGATGGAGGTTATCTGTGGCCATTTGTTCACCTGTGGCATGTTTTTGGTAAATAAAAGATAAAATACTAGTAGAAGTCCGTCGAATATGAGTACGGGCCTGAATAGCAAAAATATGGAGTGCAGGATGGACAAGACTTAGACCGGCTAATCTTCTATAAGCGAACTGCCTAGGACATGTTATATATTCCAATAAGCTCGATGGAGAGAGATATCTCAGGATGAATCACTCTTGTTCTTACCCTGGAATTCGCCCTCAATCACGTCAGAGGTTTGTGTAGTCCGAGGTCGACCAAGGTTTTTTAGTTGAAAAAATCGTTGTTCTTCAGTAGTTTGCTTGGCTATAAGAAAAACCCTCGGAATTTCTACTTCAATTCGATCAAAGCGCTCCATTAAGGCTGCCGAAACCTCAAATCCGATTATTATCTTGGCCCGCTCCGCTAAGACAGTATTTACTGTATTGGCAATAGCTACACGGGTTTGGAATCCACTGATCTTTGCCAAGCGTTGCTTGATTTGAATTTCACTAAACTTACTGAGAGGGTCTGAAAAATAAGAAAGGGGGATCTCATGGGCCTGCATAATAGAAGCTATATAGCTCGCAATGTCGAAATTGGGGGTAATCACTAATATTAGACCTGTATTTTCGCGTACCATCTTCAGAAGCATCTGAATTTTCGGGTGCATAAGCTCCTTGTAAGTAAAAAGGAAATCCCTGATTTTCATTATTTTTGGGTTTGTGAGGAACTCATTAAGTCCGTATTTGCCTAAAAAGTCTTGATCGGTAGACAGTTGCTTCTCAAGTCTTTGGAAGTAGTCGAGGCTAGCGGGAAAACCTTTAGAAACCACCGTTTTTTGGAGGGTGATAATTCTGAGTAAATTACCGGTTTTCACGAGCTTTGCACCAGCCTGGTCGGTTTTCAATGTATCATGAAGCAGAGCGATTTCCTTATGCGAGCTTTTAGGTGACACGGGAAGCCCTAGACTCTGGAGGGCTTTCAGTTCATACTTCCGAATTTCATTCAGAATATCAAGAATGAAGTGATATTCCTGTGGTAGAGGGATTGGATAATGTTGTAGATTTGGGCGTGTTGGGCCCTTTGGTGCTAGTTCATAAGAAATAATTTCATTCAATCCCATATTTTGTTGGACACGTTTTAAACGTCCCCTTTCCGTCATTTGGGTAAATCCACAGCGGCGAATGTGGTGGAACTGGGAACAAATCCAGCGTAGAGTGCGAGAACTAGAACCCATTTCCGCATGATCTATTAATATTAATCCAAAATGATCGACGGTGACCAGGTGGTTCATAATGTCATTCTTTGTCGTACTCGGAGTCGAGACAATTAGGGGGAATTGCCCATAATCAGTGCGACGTGCATTGGGTAGGATGGCCCCATTTAGGATAGAGGAACGCATTTTGATACGTTTCTTTAGTTCTACCTGTAGTTCCATCTGAGAACTCTTTTTTGTTAGTATAAGGATCCGTCCTTCCATCTGGTTGTAATAAAACAAAGAAAAGAGCGCTAAGATCCGGATTAAGCTGGTAGGGCGATTGTATAAGATCAGAAGATTATGTGCTTGTAATTGCGGAAGTAACATTTGTTCAGTTACGGTAGGTTCAAACTTTAAGAGGGAAGTGGAGTTAACCTGCGATGTGGATTGAGGAGTGGTCACGAGATCACACCACCGATTTCTTGAGGGGATGTGGATACCCTAAGTACAAACGCTGTGCGGTGCAACTCACAATCTTATTGTTTTTAACCTGAATTACACCTGGCAGCTTATCGTGCAAGAGAAGGGGACAGGATTTTGTAATTCCCGCCTCACAAATCTGGCACACGGGACTTTTCGAGATCAGATCCGGGATTGGAAGTTGGCGCATAAGTGGTTGTTCCTGCGGTTTCTCGCCCTTTAGTCCTTGATTGTTATTTAAATAGGTGAAATCATTCATCCGAGAGGATTTGAAATCCCCCCTATTTTCTACTATATAAGACTAGAATTGACCTAGCAAAACGACTTGGAATGGAATCCCCACCCCCTGAATCAGCTTTAACCCAACGGTTAAACTCCATCCTAGCAGAGAAAATGCGATTTCGAACCTTTAAGGAGCTTCAAATCACTTCGAAACATCTCCATCTTGAAGATCTAGTAGGTCAGAGTCAGGTTCGAATAGATCTTGCTGGTATCCATCCTCTTGATGCATCAATCCATTTTTTCGAAGTAGAATCGCAATTCCACATCCAACATCCTCAATTATACCGCTTTTTTTGTGATTATTGTTATCTTGTGTGTCCTGAGTCCCAGTTTGACTACTTGGACACCCTTACAAAGGATCAGCAGTTAAGGTGGGCCAAAGAAGCGGGAATCGGGGTGATAACCTTAACATCAACTGGATTGCTCCAGGTGCGTCGCTTAGCTCGTTTTCAGGAAACTCGGCCTGAAGTACGTCAGGAAGTCCTTCGACTTATGAGCCATCGTTCCAATTTCAGCTTCGAGACAATCCCATTATGGGAACGGAGTCACCAAAGATAAGAATGAAGGTGAATTGTGTCCATGTCTCCTCGTCGAAAAACTCAAGTGGCCAATGAGACAGATAAGAAGAAAGCAGAGTTCTTTAACCTAGCTGATCAATATATTGACACAGCAGAATGGGATAAAGCTCTAGAAATGCTTCAATACCTGTATAGAACCGCTCCTTCTCTCCGAACTGCGGTAGACTTTAAATTGGCTAAATTATATTTAGCCAAGGGTAGTTCAAGATCCGCACTTAAGTATTTATACCCTCTTCTCCCTACTACTGATATTACTATTATGCGTATGACGATTGAAAGTCTTCTTCGAGTCGGGAAGACCCAGGAAGCGCTTTGGCAGCTTGCAAAGGCCCCTCTATCTCGGTATGAAAAGGAATCGCTTTTTCGTCTTATTATGGGGGAAAAAAATAGTCAAATCAAAGAGTGGAATCATCCATTCATGTTTTGCTCTAGGTGTTTCAAACTCCAGTTTTTCATCAATGGAGTTCTCCAATGTTTGAAATGTAATAATACTCGTCAAGATTGAGGTTAGTCGTCTGGCTGGGGGCGATTGGGAAATCCAGCGATCCTGTCAATAATCTGTTTGTCGAATGTAGATAGTTTCGAGTCCTTTGGAGGGTTTGTTGCTTCTTCAGCAATTTCAGAAGATATTTCCATGTTGTTCGGATGTGGGAGAGACAGATCTCCCATTTCAGGTTTTTGAGGAGTAGCACTGTCTTCGCTATCTTCACTGACTTGGTTTTGATTTAGTTCCTCATTCAAAAAGGCCTCTAACGCTCGGGCATTTGAATCTTGAAGGTTCGCGATCTCTTCAGGAGGAAGTGTCGGGGTGGATCGATCCCCGAGAAGGTCATCCATAATCATGGATTCATTTACAGATTTCGGGGTGGGATGATTAGAAGGCGGCATTTCTGGTTGAATTTCAGGTTCGGCCATGACGGAAACTAGATTATTCAAATGCGTTGGTGGGTTAGTTACTAGACGGGCATCGGTAGGAGGAAAAGAATATCCAGGTTCTGCTGGGGGAATTCCCGAACCAGAAGAAGGGCGATCACTATGTGAACTCCTATTACTGTGCCAATCTTCGGCATCCCCTTGTTGAGTTGGGTAATGTATCCGTCGTAAAATGGTCCCAGGTATGATCTTATCAACCGCCGCTATGAACTCTGTACCCTTCTGCTCAATATCGAACAGGAATCGCTCGTGACGGCGGCTTCCTTGTTCTCGGAGATAGTTGTACTCGGGGTACTCCAGAAACACGGTGAGAAGAGTGCGGGAATCATCTTCCGAAATGCTGTACTCGAAATCAGCAAAATTCTTGAGAACCCCCAAACGAAAGTTTTCAGGCTTTCGCTTGACCTCAAAGTATAACAAGACCTTGGTAACGTTTTCAATGGGTGAATAATGGATACGAGAATCTTGCAGGGGATATGCTTGGATATTACCTTTCAAACTTGTAAAATGAAATGTAGATATCTGGTTTTGGGTATCCGCGTGATCTAAAAAGAGACCAATAACGTAACCTATTCCACCCAATATTAAGGTGATAAGACTTGGCAGACTGAGGTAGAGGGTAAGAAGCCAGCCTAGTAGGAAACCTATAACGGCAACGAGGACACTACGACTTACCTGCATAATCGTATTTTCCATTCATAATTGACCACTCTCCATATCTTGCAGAGTTTTTAAATACTTGAAGTGTAAAGATTTCTGAGACTACATTGAAGCTTGAGTGCATTGGTCGTAGAGGTCTCCCAGTGGCATGGATACATTACTGAGAATACCATGAAGGATCCCTCTTGCTCCATATTTGTCCAGATTGGTGTTTTGTGACGTACAGCGGGGAAGAAATGTGCAACGCGGACAACCAATAGGATTTTTACAGGTACATCCAAGGAGATCATGAGCTCGTTCGAACAAAGATGGAAGATGGGCTTGAAGCATAGTACAGACTCCTGCTCCAGTTGGTTGGTCGAACAAAAGGATATACCCAAAGGGGAGGAGTAAAACACCCCCAATATCTTGGAGTTGTCCGCCGATGAAGGGGAGACTTGCGTGTAGCAAGGTATGAACCACCGTATGAACCGCCTTTTCATAAGCTGGCCGTTCCATCTGCATACCAACTTGGGGAATATGGAATAGAAGACCTTTCCCTTGTGTGGTATAATAAAGAGGATCTTTCAAGTTCTTTGTTTGAATCCGATCTGGAGTTCGAAGTACGTATCCAAACACACTATGTAGAATCTTTGTTTCTACATATGCGGTTTCAAGTTTGAAAACATCGGACAAATTGAGTATTTCAAGGATTTTAGGCCTCATTCGATACAGGGGACTGGTGGTTCCCCATTTATGAGAGGGAGAGATTAAATCGGCTCCCCCCCGAATCCCGTTAAACCAAAAGTTAGCTACTTGGTATCGTCTCCCCGCAGCGTAGTAAATTGCCCCAGGATGAAGTTCCAACATAGCTTGGGGTTGAGCCCTTTTTCCAATGGTTTGGCCCTCTCTAATCTTGATGGTGATCTGATGAGTTATTCCTCGGATTGAGTGTTTGTGTGCTTGTTTTGTACCTGCTTCGGTAGGTAGATAGGTATCCCCTATTTTCTCTAAGAGTCGATTCGCTACTAACTCCTGTAAGACGTGTTGGTATAGGGGAAACTCATCCTTATTAATAGGGAGATCTAATGCCGCACAAAGTAATTGGTGTGTTTGAACTTCTGGGTTCCCAGGATCAAAGAACACTCCCTCCAGGTCTTGATAATATTGATCAGGATGTTGATAATAGTAATTAGAAATAGGATCTTCCGCATTCAATACAACTATTGCAAGGGATTCCTGCCCCTTTCGACCTGCCCTGCCAAATCTCTGCATGGCACGATTCACTGAGATAGGGGGGGTGATGACGTGGGTGAGATCACCAATGTCTACGCCAAGTTCCATGGTGGGTGTGGCAACGAGAACATCAAGTTGACCCTCTCGAAAATCAGCTTCTACATTTTCTCGCATTTTCTTTGTTAACCCAGCTCGGTGGATTCCAACGCGCTTAGGTAAACGTCCCAATGCCTGATACATTCGTTCTACCCTCCGATGCGAGTCTTGAAACACCAGCGTTTTCCCATATTGTCGTATTGTATTCACTAAATTCACGGTAGAATCCAGCGTCTTTACCCCTTCAAAGGGAGCCACCATCAGGAAGTGTAAGCGGCCTCGTTTTCCATTCTTACACTCGATTAGCGTAATATTACGTTGGATGAGGCGTGATACAAAGTCTTGGGCGTTGGCCATGGTTGCAGACGACGTGATATATTGCAGGGATTGCCCAACGACTCGTTCTAAACGTTGCAAAATGTAAAACATGTTACTCCCAAATGTCCCCGAAAATGTATGGACTTCGTCCAAAACGACTATTTTCAAGCCTGATAGGAGATTCTGAAAGCGTGAGGCATTCTTGCCGATGCCGAGATGGTAATGCAATATATCGGGATTTGTAATAAGAATTTCGGGCGGATCTTGGTAGATCTTCTTCCGCCAATAGTGCGAAGTGTCACCATCAAATACTTTGACTGATAAACCCATAGAGGATGCAAGGTTTTCAATCTTCCGAAGTTGATCTTTAGCTAACGCCTTTTGGGGGTATATGATCACCATTTGTACTCCATAACCTTGATACTTCTGGAGATTTACCAAAGTAGGGAGAATAAATGCCTCAGTTTTCCCGTTTCCAGTTGGTGCTACGATGCAGACATCCTCGCCTTTGAGAATTGCTTTAAATGCCTGTTCTTGGAACTTGAATAATCGTGTAATGCCTTTATCATAAAGATGAGCTTTAAGCTCGGGATTTGAGATCAAATTTAGGTCAGGATTTCCAAATTCTCCAGGACGGGCATCATAACAACGGTAATCCACGATTTGATGTTCACCAAAGTTTAAAACTCGACGAAGGGCTTGTGGGAGAGAAGATGGATCAAGTTTAAACCGCGTTTCAAAGTCCTGGGCAGATAATGTCTGTTGAGGTGACTGCTGCTGGACAGTCCGCCCACTCACTAATCCCAGTGGCTGGTTTGAAGGGAGCTGTTTCAGGCGGCCCGTGCTAGCTAACCTTTTTTTGGTTGTACTGGATATCTGAGCATTTCCACCTCCTAATGAGTAGTATTTCTGCATACAGAAAAGACCTTTTTCGGCATCCTTTTCTTTAAAGTACATTTCGGATAAGAATTTCCAGGTTTGGCGATGACCTGGATCCAACTGGAGAATACGTGCGTAGGTGCGTTTTACTCTGGACAATCTTTTAAACCGAAGATAGATCTTGGAAATGGCCAGGAGGAGATCGATGGGGGGAGATGGATCATTGGTTTTCACGATCTGTTCTAATTCTTGGATTGCGGTTTCAATATCGCGAGATTGTGCCAAATCCTCTAGGATATTGTCATATTGCCGCCAGAAATCGGGGAATTTTTCCGAGGTTGAAGTCATATGGTTCCATACAACAGGGTGAAATCTTACTTTTATATTGGAAAATGATGCCATTCATTTCTCCTATTTAAATGAAATCAATACAAAGTTGGCAAAGTGCTCGCATATCGACCCGGGGTAAATATGCGTCACGGAGAAAAAGAAAATGTCCTATACTTCTTCCCTCATAAATACAATAAGTCAATATCAGCTGCTTAACCGTCTTAGGCGACATCATGGTACCGTTATGGCCCACTTAAGCAAAATACAGGAATCTAAATTAAAGGACATTGTCAGAAGAGCCCAATCAACGGACATGGATATAGGGGAGTTTTTCCTTCATATCATCCTCGGTTGGACTTAATGCAACTCCCAGCGAAGAAATTCTGACCAGATCCTGCGTGAATGGCTAACTAGGATGAGTAGATGATGTGTATGAATCCCAAAGATAAAGCTGATCTGCAGGCTAAACCCACCATTGAAAACGGAGTAATACACAATTATTCTGCAATGCTTGACCATGAATTAGCCCGAAAATATGTTACCTCCGTCAAAAGTATCCGAAAAGTTGAGGCCCGCCTGAAATTACACAGGTCCCCAGATCATAGACGCCAAATATATCAACGCCATCACATCGAACGAGTTCAGACGCTTCAGGCAACGTTGGATATACTATGGGCCTTTGTAAAAGTGACCAATCAGATGATTATCAGTCAGATTAGGAATGAAGTCGATCTAATTGTTACAGAATTCTCACTAAGACGGGCATTTCAGCGTTTAAAAAAAGAAAAGCTTGGAACTTGGGCGGGGGCAATAATAGCAGAAGCTTGCTGTCGTGTTACGGGTAGCTCTAGTTTGCCTTTCCCAAAATCCCTCGAATGTGTTCGTGTCACCAAATCCAGACTTAAAAAGATCCTAGAGAAGGAGGATTATAGCGTTCTTCCCTTCTTGGAGGCGTTCGAACGAGGTGAACTCACCTCAGTTTAGGAAATAGAATTGGTGAGATTAAATGCTAAATAGACTTCAATACAGAAAGGGGGAAGACAAGTATTTGGTGGACAGGATCCTTCATTATCTGTTTAACCAGGAAATTTACGATAAATAGGAGTACGATTGATGGGAAACAAGTCATTACGGGATCAAGAACGAATAAAAGATGGACTTCGGAAGTTTAAACAAAGGATGGCTCAAATTTCTGAGGAAAAAGCCAAAAATATCATGTTTAAAGGCAACGATTTATCGTTTGAAGAGCTAAAGGAGCGGGATGATCTACTAACATATTCTCGACTGCAAAGAGATTCTATTAAGGATCTCAAAAGAGCTACCAAGAGAAAAAAGCTTAATAGTTGAAATATTGAATAAAAAAATATCACCCACCTCTGGTCACAATCAAATCAAGTCAGAATTCACTCGAATCTTTGAAATAGTGTGTAGACGTAAGGCCTGGGTTTTCCCCATGGAGTTTGGTAAGTGAAATTAAATGATTCTTTTAAGAGGAAGGAGGATCCTAAAAAATCACCAAGAGTGTCAGAGCTATAATTATAGGTATTGAGACCTGAGCATTCCCTCACACCCTCTAGATTGAATACAGCAATAATTACATAACCATCTACCTTCAAGACAGTTTTTAACGTTCGAAGGTAATTCTTCTGCTCATTTTCTGTCAGCAAGAAGTGAAGTACAGCCCTATCGTGCCACAAAGCTATACCTTTAAACTCGATAATTCGTTCTGGCCTTGTAATATCATCAACTATCCAATGAACACGGCTTGCTTTTTCCCCCATATGCTTCTTGACTTTATTTATGGCTACGTCACTAATATCAAGTCCAATAAGATTAGTATAACCCTGGTCTAATAAATTTATGATAAACGAGGCCGTACCACACCCAACGTCTATAATCAAGTCCGAATGTCTAATGTTTGATTTTTCCAATAACTCCAAGCATTTTACTGGTGTTTCTTCATACCAACCCAGATTGGTGTTCTCTTTGGAGCTAAATACTTCGTTCCAATGTGTTTTCAAAATAACTTCCCGCCAAGGTCTTTATTGTCGCAGTTTGGTTTTCAAGTTTAAAAAGGCAATCGCCGCTCAACTATCGAGAACGATGAATCAGTGCTGCAGTGCTATGGTACAGAGTCAAATCAGAAAATACGAACCAATGATCAAAGAACTTCCAGTTCCTTATGTTCCCGAGATTGGATTCTCTAGGAGTGAGAGGGGGTGAAAGGCTGCTGAATCGGCACCTTGCTTCCCAGTCCACACAATCCGAAACCACACGAATAAAGGCTTTGATAGGAATAATTGAGC
Source organism: Candidatus Thorarchaeota archaeon (assembly GCA_048882505.1). Lineage (GTDB taxonomy): Archaea > Asgardarchaeota > Heimdallarchaeia > Hodarchaeales > Hodarchaeaceae > Hodarchaeum. Next base: position 24,858 of record JBHLRO010000007.1, on the reverse strand, counting down.
ATGGGGGTCTCCTTTTCCACTTGGCTTTTCCCGACATTGATCCTCCCCCTTCTGCCATATTACAGGCCAATCTAGTGAGTGCTCTGGTTAGCTTTACTACCCAAGTCAAGGAAGATACCATAGAATCCATTTACATGAGTCGTGAAAAGATGTTCTTTCGCAGACAGGAGGGCATCATCTTCATTCTTGTTGTGGATTCGGAAGTACGATCTAAGTGGGTGGAAAGACCATTGGCTGAGATTCACGAAACGTTTTGCAGACAGTTTCCGTCCGTTCTTCTAACTTGCAGTGAATCTCTCGTTTTTGACGTCACTCAATTGGATCCCTTTAAAATGCAAGCCGCCGCTAAACTTAGTTTATTGGATGCTCATTTAAACCTTCTAAGTTTGTTAGTCGATGAGAAATTGATCACAGAGGACGAAGTTCAAGATATAGATCCATTAGAGTGGACTTCCACTGTTTCAGCTCGTCTACTAAAGCAATCCTCGACGTATGGGCGCTCTTGGAAAACCCTCCATCGCCTCCAACTTGTAGATTTACTATTGGAGCGAATCGAAAGCAATCATGTTTCACGAAACGAAAATGATTTTACTCTGAATTGCGCGGAATGTAAGCTATGTGAGAAACATCTTTACTGTTTTTATACCGAAATCCTTGAAATCCTGCTAACGCATTTGAACATCGAATATGATGTTCATTGGGACGAAATCTCCCAAATCGGAACAATTTCCATAACTGATACTTCAGATGATGACCACCAGACATTCTAGTCTGGCCTTTGGTCAAAGCGATAGTAGTATTTCTTCCTGGGATTGTTATCAAGAATATCCTCGATTGTTTCAAGGGTATCTTGTGAAAGTACAATTCCAGATGCCCCACAGTTTTCAATCACCTGCTCTGGTTTCGAAGCACCCATGATGGTTGAAGATATCTGGGGATTTCTAAGCACCCAGGCGAACATTAACTGGCTCAAGGGGATCTCCAGAGAAGAAGCCACCTCCTTTAGCGCTAAGATTTGTTCTCGGCGCTCATCTATGATGTTTTGAGGAATTTGTTCAACTTTAGCCCCACGACTGTCCTCAGGAATGCCATCCAGATATTTGCCAGTATAAAAACCAGTGGCCAGAGCTTCGAATGCGGTAATCCCCAATCCATGGTAATCCGCGACATAAAAAAGATCAGCTTCAATGAAACGTGCGTTGATATGATAAGGTGGTTCTTCTACGGACGGCGGAATTAATCCATTTTCCTTTGCGATTCCTATTGTGCGCTCCACGATGTATGGGGGAGCCCATGACGTCCCCCAGTAGTGTACTAATCCATCATCTATTAGGTTGGTCATCGTACGAATGGTTTCTTCAAGTGGAACTTGATTGTCAACTCTATGGCAAAAATAAATATCCAAATAGTCAGTTTGTAGATATCTTAGTGATTGTCTGATTGATTCTTGGACATGTTTTCGGGATAAGCCGCCATTGTTTGGGGATTTCCTAAGTTGTTTAAAGACCTTAGATGAGACTACGAGATCATCCCGGTCATGAATCTTCAAAAACGCGCCTAAGATTTTCTCTGCCGACGTTCTCTGATCCATTGGCAAATCAGAATCTTGAATTCCGTATCTATCCGCACAATCAATAAAATTTATCCCTTGATTAATCGCCTCTTCTAAAACCGTGTGCGATTGCTTTTCTGAAAAATATGAGCCATGATACATGGTACCTATGCTAATCTCTGATAGGATCAATCCATGTTTTCCCATTTTTCTATATTTCATGATGATGCACCTTGTTTTGTTGATGAGAATAACGAAAAAGAACGTAACTCGATCGGAGGATCAGTTTTGATAAATCCATTCATTGAATATGGACCTAATCCTTTTTTGATTCTCAATGCCGATTGCCGTATTCCATATTCATATAAAATCAATCACATCTAAATCTGCAAAGATGAAGGCCCTAAATGGAAAAATCTACTTAATTCTCCTTTTCTTCCTGATTCTATTCATTAATAGTTCCCGTCCATTCTCCTTCATTTCTCCATCATTTAGTTCTACAAGGGATCCTGATTATTGGCCAACCGAGGGATGGAGAACTTCCTCGCCAGAGGACCGAGACGTGAGTTCGATTAAGCTACGGGAAATGTATGAATACTTGAATTCGACCTACGAACTGGGTAACCTTCAAGATGCTATTAGATCGCTCCTTATAGTCCGTAATGGTTACCTTATACACGAGCATTATTTCTCGACCCTTGTGAATGAAAACACAAGCAGAAATATCTTCTCTTGCACTAAAAGCGTAATTTCGACTCTTATTGGAATTGCCATAGAGGAAGGTTATATCGGTTCTGTTAACGACCCCGTTTTGAGTTATTTTCCCAATCACAGCATTCAGTATCGTGATACCTGGAAAGAGTCAATAACCATCGAAGATTTACTGACCATGACATCTGGATTCAGTTGGGATGAATCCAATTATGATGATATAGAGAACGACTATTTTCAAATGATTTCCAGCCCAAATGCAGTTCAATACGTCTTGGATCGACCGATGAATAACATTCCAGGTAGTTCCTGGAATTACAATACAGGCAACTCACACCTGTTATCCGCCATTTTAGATAATGTTACGGAAATTGGGACAGGGGAATTTGCTCAAACTCGTCTTTTTTATCCATTGGGAATAGGAAATCCTGATTGGACATTAGATAAGCAAGGAATACCATATGGGGGGTCAAATCTCATATTAAAACCTCGAGATATGGCGAAGTTTGGCTATTTATTTCTTCATAATGGAACATGGGATGGAAATCAAATCGTTTCCAAAGAATGGATTACAGCGGGAACTCGAGGGACAGAGGTTGCATCATTTTACGGTTATCAATGGTGGATAGAACCCACACGAAGTGGTTTTAGTGCACGGGGATATAAGGGGCAATATATCCTAGTTCTTCCCGATAATGATATGGTTATTGTTTTCACTGGCGATTCAGATACGTTATTAGGTCTCTATCAAACTTTGATTGATCAATACATTATCCCTGCGATCGGATACGACGCTCAATTGAGCACGCCACTGAACACCCCTTTCTTTGCATTTCCAACTATTCTGACCCTGGGGATATTTGTAGTATTAAGAAAAAGGAATGCTGCCTGACTACATGGAGGTATCTTAAGGTTCTACGCAAATTTCGTTGATTTGCATCCCGAGTTCTCGCCCTACTCCTCTTCTATTGTGTACCATTACGGAAATCTTTCAACTTGAATTCTAATTAAGGGTGAGCGATATCTGCAGTTAAGACTAATCTTGATCAACCCTTTCTGGATATAAATAGGATGTGTAACCTCCTTTTCATTTAAAAAGAAAAAAAAGGAAGTAAGATGGTTAAAGCGGCCGATAATCCTCTGGATAGCGCCAAAATCATACTTAAGTGCGAGGAGGGATTGGACCACCAGCAGGATTTGCCATACCTTGGGTGACATTCACCAAGAGGATCAGCAGCCATACTGTCAACCAAATTAAGTTACCCCATGAGAGTTGGGAAAACAGATTAGTTGCTTCTTCTCGAAGTTTCGGTTTCATGTGGATCAGCTCTTCGATTGGATCGTATTGACCCTTTCTCCGAAGATCACACCCTTTCCCTTCAACCCCTTAAATAGGTGGAAGCTTTTCAAATATAAAAAGCGGAGTTATGCCGGATGGATAAGGAACATGATTTTTCTGAAAAATATAAGCTGAAAAATTGGAATAGATAGACTATTCGATACTCTAGAAGTGATTTCCGCACTTCTTAGTGAGTGGTGGGTTCCGACCTGGGCGTAGCGAATTTAGGGCCTTAGGTTTTTTTAATTGATTCCTGATCTCCCTTCTGTGAACTAAGAATCCAGGGGATAATCTCCTCATGAAAATAGAGGTTCTAGTAAAGCGGAAAAATCATTCAAAGGCGGCTCCTTCGCATTCTGATAGTATTAACTACGATCAAACCATTCGATCTGTAAAAGGGCAGCGTTGTATTGAAGAATCACTTGGTTCTGACGAGAGATTAGTCCTGTCGCGTCTGGATTTGGCAAAAAAGATGTGTATGAATCATTCCCCACTGATGGTTTATGAATCACCTGACTTAAGTTCACACGGCCCGCTGACCATAATTGGAGAAACGCATCTTCACGGGGTACGCTCCATTAGAGATTTTCTTAAAGCTTTACTTAAAGAGGCGGTTTAGCCGCTATAATTTACATCATAAGAGGAGCTATTGCTTTTTTATCTCGGGGTCGAGTAAGTTGGCCAGATGGTTGTCTCTGTTTTCTCGCCAAATATAGGATTTTCATTCGCTTTTTGCATTTCACTCAGCCACCCATGATTTTTTGTAGAAATTATTCCATTTTGTACTAGGTTATTGAATTTAGATTTTTTTTGGTCCATAATCGGAATTTCATAAGACCAGAACTCGCTAGTTGACTTTTGGGCAATAATAATAGAGTAAATATCTTTTAAAATCGCTGAAGGTTGAAAAAACTGTTTATTCCCTCAACCCTGTCATTTTAAACTTCGAAAACAGGGTGAAAAGTAGACGCTTGAGATGTTAAAAATGGCGGAATTGGAAGTAGATAAACCTTATTACATCTATACAATTGACGGCAACGTTTTCAAGGGAACCTTTAAACAGGTCGTGAAGACAGAAAAACGAGCAGAGTCATACCATTTCACTAACTGCGAACTTTACGTCAGTGGTGAGCCACGGTCGCCGACAATTGAGGATATGTGGTTTATCAAACACTATGTAAAGTATTTCACCACTACGTTAATTCCTTAACACCAGATGTTCCCAATACGAGCAAGGTAACTAATCTGGACAGATTTGGTAGATATGGGTACTTTAGGAATCTACCATTAATTGAGAAACTAATTCACCTACGAGTATACTTCAAGATGTCTTTTCCCAGATGTTCAAACGCGACCTTAACTCCATCTCCCGTTTTTGCAGAGGTTTCAACAAACCTGGGTATCTCTAATCGTTCTGCTAAGCTTCTTCCTTCATCCGTAGAGACAGCTTCTCCTCCTTCTTCGCGTAAATCTATTTTATTGGCGAGAAGAACTACAGGAACTTTAAGATCTCGACCCGAATTGGCCCAAAGGTCTTTCAGCCATTTTTCTACATTATCCAAAGTTTCTCGGCGTGCGATATCATAAACGAGCACCCCTCCGAATATCCGATCATAGTAGGCCTTTGTAACATCCCTAAACACAGGTTGTCCAGCTAGATCCCAAATCTGCCATCGAACTTGCGTATCACCCACAGATGTGTCGTACAAGGCAAAATCCGCACCCATCGTTGCTTTATATTCCGCATCGAACCCCTCGCCTAGGTAGCTTCTTCGTAATGAGGTTTTCCCAACAGCCCCGTCACCCGCTAACACGATTTTCCACAATCTTTGATCATTACTCACGTTTTTACCTCCAAATCATCTCGGCATTTTGATAATCTTAGTAATTATAAGGATCCGTTTGGACATCCCTTTTTCATTTTCTTTTATCTTTTTTGATCTGGGATATACTATATCCATAACGGTGGTTTGGGTTAATGTATTAGCAAGTGTTACCTTTCAGGTTGATCTCTTCAAAAGAGCTTCCACTGCTCGCAGTATTCGAAAAGCTGTTAATTATTCAACTTGACTGTTGCCATTCCTAGGATAATTTAGGAGAGACTTCCTATCTCCGAACAACCCGAGGCCAAAGTACGCGCCCCAAACATACCCTTAATATAAAATGTTACTTATCTTGGATTAAACTTCAGTTGAGACGGCAGGTCTGATTCTGAGACAATTATTTTAATTTTCTACTGCAACTATTCGGCTTTCAGAATATCGGGTTACTACTTGGTTTACTTTAATGCTTAATTAAGAGATGTCTAGTGTGTTTATGAAGGTTTAAATAGCAATCTGTTATCCTTTCCCGATTTTAAGGCTACATCATTAAACCTAAAAGGGATTCTCCAACAATAAAAATCGTAGACAAGATTATCGTTAATGTTAATAGGAGCTGCAGGGAATAAGGTTGGCCGCTTTTTCTAGAAATATACGTACCTAGAAATGATCCCAAAAATCCCATTGAAAAGAATGCAATGCCCAGGAACGGTTCAAGTCTACTAAACACGATGAATTGAAGTGCAATCGACAACGAAGTGAATAGTACCATGAAGCTTCCTGTTCCGCTAGCAATTCTAGTCGATAGCCCAAGTTCACTCAACATGGGGACCTTTATTAGACCTCCTCCTATTCCAACGATCGAAGAGATCATTCCCGCAGCTACGGATCCTATGATGGCAAATTCAGTTTTTTTCGGGGTGAGAGTGGAATGGTCAGTGTCTATTAGGTTCTCATTCAAGGGATTTACGTTCTTTTTTAGTTTATATGCATTCAAACCTGTTCTAAATGATAGCAAGATCATAAGCATGACAAAAAGAAACAATATTAGACTTTCTGGGACGTAGAGAAAGACCTGAACGCCAACGATTGTCCCGATAATAGTAAAAGGTTCTAGAGTCATCGCTAATCTGTAGTCAATGGTTTGTTCTTGTGCATTCACAACTGTCGAGGCTAATCCGACCCCAACAATTGTAGCACTAGCGATGGGAATGGCCTGCGAGACTGTAAACCCTCCAATAATAAGTAATAGCGGAGTAAATAGAGCTCCTCCACCTATTCCGACGGCACCAGCCAATCCAGCAAAAAGAAGGAAAAATACGATCAAAATTACCTCTAATAACAGATTTTCAGGCAAATCCACCACTGAGGCGAGTACCAGTAAAGTCGATAAATAATGTTCTATGCCCCTTTCTTGAATATTTAAATAATACTTCCATGTTTCATTCCAACAATCATGGACTGAGGCTAAGTTTCACCCTATTGTAGAAAATTTTTCTTTTTCTTTAGGATTTATTCGGTGTTTATTCACAGAAATGGTGCAAATCTTAGAACTCTCAGTTTTCTATAATCTAAAGTAACTTCTTTGTTTAGTTACCAATCGTCTTATGACTCTCAATGAGTCCGTAATTGAAAGGAAACCCAAACACCGATATCGGGATGGAAACACAAGAACAAGCATTTGACGTCTGGGCAGCCATAGGGCTCGCAATGGAACCCCTTCTTACTTACTAGCCAAGGTTTTTCGATTTGGCTGTTTTTGGGCATCTAAGATATATTCTACAAGCCTAGCTAGAACCAAACGCTCTTCCAGAGGTGTTTATCAAGGAGAAAGACCCTCTAATGGCGAAAAATCTAAGTCGCAGAAGTATAGGGAAAAAGGAATAAAACTGCTCTTTTTCGAGAAGAGTGGTTTTTTCCGATAATCGCCTGAGGGGCTTTCTATAGGAGAAAGCTGAGGGAATCGCATGATTTTATGTATACCTCAGTATCCAGGAATCTAATCTGCCAAGGGAACTTGAGGTGTATTGTGCTTCATTAGCTGATTAGGGGTTTGTAGGTCGCGGTGAAAAGCGAATCCAACGGTTTTCGAATTAAAGCATATGAACTTCCCTTCGATGACGAAATCACAGAGTTTTGGGTTGTAAATAACAAGATTACGTTTGAAGAAGAGCAGGATGCTCCTTTATTGTTTGAAAAACCCGTTTTTGTGGCACCAGGTCTTGTGGATGCCCATGTTCATCTAACAATCGATTTCAATAACTTTAACCTAAATCCAGCAAGTAAGGAATTGGTGCAAGCAAATAGAAGAGCTCACCTGGAATCAGGAACGCTATTATTAAGAGATATTGGAACTGTGAATGAATCTAGCACACTTAATCTCGCACGAAATGATGGACTACCAATTGTCCATTCAGCGGGGTCATTCCTCGCCCCGAAATATGGCTATTTTGATTTCATTGATCCAGTTAAGGGTGAAAACCTAGAGAAAAGGGCAGTGAATCAGGTAAAAGACGGATTCCAATGGGTAAAAATTATTATTGACTTTCCTAAGGGAGGAGATTTCTCAAATTCTCAATTAAATTTCGCTGAAGAAAACGTTCACCAGACAGTGAAAGCAGTTCAAAAAACAGGTGGTAGAGTAGGTGTTCACGTAACCAATAAGGAAGGTGTTCGACTCGCTATAAATTCTGGAGTAGACACTTTAGAGCACGGGTTCAACTTATCGAAGAACCAATTGGATCAGATGGCACAAAAAGGCATTGCTTGGACTCCCACTCTTTCGATTATCAATTTGTTAAAAAATTATACTGGAATGGATAAACAAATTCCTTTTATCCTCGATAACATGAAAAACCTTATTCCTTTGGCAAACGATCATCTGACTCTTTTGGCTGGTACGGACATGCTTCCGCACGGATCAGTGGGAAACGAAATTCTTAAAATGTATGAATTTGGGCTCTCCGTTGAAGATGCTATAGCCACTGCGACAACTATACCAAGAAATTACTTGGGTGAAAACGGTATTGAGGAAGGATCAGATGCAAACTTAATATTCTTCCTAGAAGATCCCAGAAAGAATATAGAAATAATAAGAAAACCTCCTACTAAAATCATGATGCACGGAAAAATCGTAGGATAACATTTTTGCTTGATCCTCCTACATCCGAATGGAAATGACAGATTACAATCCTTTAATGATGGTGGAGAATCATAGTTCTGGATTCCAAGGATTTTGCATGAAGTATCGCGAAGGCACTAAAGTTGTTTAAAATACGTAATGAGGTATTGGATTTGGCCTCGATGCTGATGTTCATGTTCAAAACAATGATGAATTATCTCTCTAAAGGTCATTTCTTCCCCCCAAGGAGCCATTACAGGGGTGCCGAGGTCGTTCTCTGTCAAATCCTGGAGACAATCCCGTGATTTCTGTTCCACCGGCCCAGTTAGTTCAAAAAGCTCTTCTCTCGAATAATGTCTCTTCTCTTTAAAGCCAAAGTGCCTGTCTCCAACCCATTGGGCTCCTACGGCCCATTCATCACGAATCCTTCTTTCTCCAAATTTGCTATGAATATAAAAAATCTCAGAGCCAAGCATATGGCGATAAATTTCATCGATAGCCCACATATGCGGTTTAATCCTGGTCATAAACCATTCAGGTTGAAAATCAGGACCCTTCAGTTTTTTCCAAAGCTGGCGACGCTTTATGACCACCCTTTCATGCATTAATATTTCATTGTCGCTTGTCGGACTTGGTGACATGATCTACTAACCCTGCATATCGTCGGCGGAGGCATTTATTACTTTATGGAATTTTGGCTGAGGTTTGTTTGTTTACGTTTGGCCGGCAAGGTGCAGCAGAATTAATTTGTCCGATTTCCCTTTCCGTAGAGAGACCAGATCAAGTAATAATTTGGTGATCTCACCCCATCACAATCTTTTTCTTTTACACCTTTCACCAACTTACATTCTAAATAGAATCCGTAAAATGGAGAAAGAATCAGATGGACATTGAAATACCTTTTTTAGAGAAGTTGAGTAACGCATTTGGACCTCCAGGGCATGAAATTGAAGTATCAAGAATTATCAAGGAATATGTCAGTAAATTTTCCGATGAAGTATTCAAAGATAAAACAGGTTCCTTGATTTTTAAAATTGGGAACACAGGTCCCAAAATTATGCTTGCGGGCCATATAGATGAAATAGGAATGTTGGTGACAGGAATAAACGATCTGGGATATCTGACCTTTCATCAAATAGGAGGATGGTGGGACCAATCCTTACTCACGCAAAGGGTGTTAGTTCGAAACAGGAATGGAAAAACCTACCGTGGAATAATTACTGCCCCTCCTCCCCATGTTCTTGATCCTGAAACAAGGAAAAAAGTTGTTACAAAAGAAAAAATGTTCATCGATGTAGGTTGTAAAAGTAAAAAGGAAATTGAGAATCTTGGAATTCAAATAGGTGATCCGATTACACCTGATTCCAAATTTGAACTATTGGAACGAATTCAGATTGAGAAAGATAATAACGGCAAAGAAAAAGAGAGAAAAACAACTTTGGCAGTTGGAAAAGCATTTGATGACAGAATCGGAGCATTTATCGCAGCAGAAGTAGTAAGGAAAATTAAGGAAGGAAATGTTTCACACCCGAATCAGATATTTGGGGTAGCAACTGTCCAAGAAGAAGTAGGACTACGGGGGGCACGAACAGCAGCTCAGACCATAAATCCCGATTTAGGAGTTGCCTTAGAAGTGGATATTTCCAGTGATGTTCCGGGGGTCGAAAAATTGAAAGCTCCCGCTGAGATGTCAAAAGGGGTATCTATACTTGCAGGAGATGCGACAATGATTCCGAACCCTCGATTACGTCATTTTATTATCGATGTTGCGAAAGAAATAGGGATTGACTATCAAGCTTCAGTCGTGATGGGTGGAGGAACTGATGCAGGAATAATCCACATAACGGGGTCAGGGTGTCCATCGATAGTATTGGGAGTTCCCACACGCCATATTCATTCCCACAACGGGATCTTAGATCTAGCTGATGTTAATAAGGCAATCACCCTGATAATTGAAATCCTAAAAAGATTGGACCAAGAGACAGTTGACAGCTTCACGGAAATCTAACTGGGGGGTTCTCCATCTTGTGACTTCTCCTTTTCTTCTCAGAAGGATACGCCCCCTTCCAGCCTCTGATTCACTGAAATCTGATCAAGACCCTAATTTTCGAATATCAAAGAAGTGTATTGAATGAGGTATGGTGTAATTATCCACGGAGGTGCGTGGAATATTCCAGAGAATCTTGTTGATGCCCATGTAAAGGGAGTTAGAAGGGCATGCGTTGAGGCAAGTGAAATTTTGGAGGATGGAGATGGGATTGCTCTCGATGCTGCAGAACACGCCATCACGCTAATGGAAAAAAATCCAACCTTTGACGCAGGTAAAGGATCATTTGTCAACCAAATTGCTGAAGTAGAAATGGATGCCATTATTGCGACAGATGATTATAAGATCGGCTCTGTCGCTGCAATTCAGAATGTTACTAACCCTGTCAAGGTGGCTCGCCTTGTAATGGAAAAAACTGATCATATAATGCTCGTAGGGAAAGGAGCTAATCTTTTCGCGCAAGAAATGGGTGTTCCTGAGGTTCAACCTCAAGATCTTTTGATTGGGCGAGAGTTAGAGAGATACCATTCGATTAAAGAGAAGAAGCATTATCAACCTAAAGATGCCTTTAGAAACAAAGGGAGACCAGATCGCCACGGAACAGTAGGCTGTGTCTGCCTTGATCAAGCTGGGAGTTTCTGCGTGGCAGTGTCGACTGGAGGTACTCCGTACAAACGAGCTGGTCGTGTTGGCGATACTCCTTTATGGGGCTCTGGCGCGTACGTGGAAAAGGGGATTGGTGGGGCTGCAGCAACGGGGTACGGCGAAGATTTAATCCGAATCTTGGCAACAAATAAATGCATTCAATACATCAAAGCTGGCTCCTCAGCCCAAGAGGCCGCTAGTCTAACAGTCCATGATTTGGATCTTAAAGTAAAAGGATTGGGGGGCATAATTGTCTTAACCTCTGCTGCAATTGGATTGGCGTTTAATACCCCTCGTATGGCTTACGCCTATCAAATAGAAAACCAGGGGGTTCGTTGCGGAATAAATCATGAGGATTTTCAACCTTAATTCGGCGATCTATGTGCTCGATTGTAAATTGGGATTCACCTTAACTTAAGCTCAAAAATAACAGTTTTTTATGCCTCTGAAGCCTATCAGAATGTAATATCCCTCTCCAACCGTTCATACTACGATCTTCAAACTATCTTTTGTCAAAAAGGGTATCTGCCAACGTTAAGGGGTGAACTCTAGCCCTAGAATCATCAATAATAGTAGCAAGAGAGTATCCATTGTTCGAAAAGGTGTAGCTGAACAAGACAAAGCTACTATTACATTTTTTCATTCTCCTACAACGATTAGGAAATAAGTTAATAGACAGGATAAGGATCTATCTTGGTTGAAATAAGACTAAAGAAGGTAAAAACCTCCGATCTGGACTTTTTTTTCCAACATATGCAGGATAAAAAAGCCCAGTATATGGCTGCGTTTATTCCTGAAGACCCTTCAAATAGAAAATCATTTGATAACCATTGGAATCGTTTGTTGTCCGATAAGGACATAATTGCTAGAACTATTTATTACGAAGGGAGCATTATAGGTCACGTAGCAAAATTTGTCCTTTTTGATCGTCCTGAGATAACTTACTGGATTGATAGAGACTACTGGGGAAGAGGAATTGCAGGTCAAGCAGTTCAATTATTCCTGGATGAAGTGGAAGTTCGTCCTATTTACGCGCGGGCAGCTAAAGATAACAGTAGATCGATAAGAGTTCTAGAGAAGTGTGGTTTTTCCGTTATCGGGTACGATAAGTATTATGCTAATGCACGAGGCAAAGAGATCGTAGAAGTAATATTGAGAAAAGGATAATCCTTGTAGCAAAATAGCCCTACGGACTATAATATTCTTCGAATCTCCTTGAACTGCCTCGTTTGACTTTCATTTCTTCTTGCTCATTTGCTTGGCTCTTTAGCTTTCCTCAGAAGACAGCATCTCTTTCCCAGCAATGATTCTCCGCCATTTGGATCGAAGAGACAGAAGATAAACCTTTGATGCTTGTTATTACTAGATACCAAATTCTGGGAAGAAGGGGTATTTTCAATAATCAAGGGATCTTTCAATTGAAACGTTTGTAAGACTATCAACCTGTTCTTTTGTAAGCGTTATATTCACGCTTTCGAGGTCTTCTTCCATATGTTTCCGATTAGTTGTTCCTGTTAAGGGTAAAATGCCAATTTGTCGAGCAAAACTAAAAATTATCTGCGGAATTGTTTTATTTATTGTTTTACTCATTTGTACTAATCTAGGATGGGTTAATACCTCTCGATTGGCGGTTAGTAACGAGAATCCTTGATAAATGATATTATTGTTTTTGCATATTTCACGAACTTTATTGTCCCATCCAAGTCTCGCAAAGCAACGATTTTGGACAAAAGACGGTTTAATCCCTATCTTTTCAAATAAAATCTTCAGTTGTTCAGCATTAACATTGCTAATACCTAAATGGTTAACTTTTCCTTCCGAGATTAATTCCTCCATCGTTGTCCAGACCCCCCAATCAAGCTCAGATATTCCAAAACGTGTTGAGGGCCCATGTAACAGGTATGAGTCAATATAATCGATTTGGAGATGTTCTAATGAACTATAAAACGACTGTTTAACTTGGGTCGCTGGGTCAGCGTTAGGGTCAAAAGGCAAACGGTGATCTTGACCTTCTTTGTAGGTAAATTTCGTTTGAATAAATAATTCATCTCGGGTTGTTCCTGTTGCTCTTATAAAAGTACGTATGCCGTTCCCCACCCCTTCTTCGTTATAGTGTTTACGTTGATTAGCAGTATCGATTGAGTTAAATCCTGCCATAAGTGCATTTAAGGTTAATGGCTCGGTTTTTTCTTCTTTCCAGGCAGTACCATATATAATATTTGAGTTAATCTTTTTCATCTGGCTCGGTCCGTTTACTCTAAAATTAGCTCGAATCATACTGGTGTTATATACCAAGACATGGTATCTTACGTTATTACCTCTTCAAACGTTAAAACTGCTGCTATTTCCTTGACGTTGGCAGTAGATATTCCGAAATTTTCAAACAATACTCCAAGCCCCGATTTAACGAAAAGATTAAGGTCTAAAACCTCTCCTGAAGTTATGATTGAAGAAAATTTTTGATCAAAAGCTAGCGCAAATCGTTCTATCGAATCTCTAAGGTAGGAATTAGCTTGTGGCGTCAGAACTAAGGCAATAAAGGATGCATGTGTTTCTAACATTAACCGATATTTGTTCTTCATCAATACCTCTGCAATCGGAGATGGAGACTTAATGGATTCTGACATTAGCATAGTGATTGCTACTACAGCTCCGGAAAATAGCGTTTCATTTATGTAATGAACATTTTCTTTAAAATCATAATGAAAAAGCGGGATCCCACTTAGGTTTGTTACAAGGACCTTATCTGCTTTTCGTCGATTATATTGGCTGTAATGATTTGTTTTACCAAAGGAAATTGCCAAAATTATATAACCTATTAGTATTGCTCCTCTTACTAATGGTTCCACAATTAAGGAAACTTGGTCAGCGGAAAAGAGTACTAATAATGAAAACAGGGACGGAATGAACGAAATTATACAAACACTTACAATCATTGTAATTATTTGTTCTCTCTGAGTAATCCAGACGTCCTTCAAACCTCTACGTAGAGTTCTTATCATAAAAACCCCTAATATAGCACCGAATAGGTTTAAGAAAACCAGAATGGGAGAATCAAGGCTTTGGAAATACAACTGTTCATTGATTAACCAGTTTTCTTGGGGCATCGCATAAAGGATAAAGATAGTTGTAACGGTTGTTAAAACGGTTCCAATCAGCTGTTGTTGAGTAAGTAGGGTTTCGTATTCAAAATATTCAAAGATTAAGAGAAAAAAGTAAAGCGAGAGAATAATACTCAAAAAATCCAAGGTCTCTATGTAATGGAATAAACTTTGGTCTGCTTCGGAAATAAATAAGGCGCTAAAACTTAACCCATTGGAAACAAGATTGGCAATTAACGCTAATAACAGAATGATTAAAATCCGAGAATAGTCTGATCTCAAGTACTTCCGTGCAACGATGTATATTAATGCAAGTTCGCCTACCAAGACTACTAATCGTATCACGATAGCCCAGGTTACTTCAGATGTAAATATTGGCAATGTACGGTACCCTTCAGTTGTCTTGATATTCTTTTAATACCACGATAAAGGTATTCAAGCTTCAAAACCCCAGGTTATCATTACCGAGGTTTTCTGATAGTATGTATCAGATTAGGGGAGGACGTGGCTTTTTCGTTCTTTGTATCCCGGCTTTAATCCCATGTTCTTAGTACATGGTTGAAAATATTTTTACTGCATTAAAAATTGTAGGTTATGGAAAGATCGCAATGAGTACCGATTTAAATGAAAAAGATGAAATTGTAAAAGACCAAACAGGTTTACCTTTGGAAATACGGTTTCGATGGCTTCACAAAATACGAGGCTCCGTATCACGTGCTTCTAACCGCTGATAAAGGATTTATGCCAATCTGGGTATTCAATATCCCGCATCCCGTCTCCGCCCATCCCATTCGGACTTCCTCCACGATATTCCAGATCTCTTTAACTCAAATTCGAAAATAACTCTTCTCCTTATCTTTTTCAGCGTTTTTAGAACGCAGCATCCTGCTCCAGCCGTTTATCCTCCGACATCTGGATGGAAAACACTGAAGACAGGCCCTTGACGTTTGTACATTAAAGATCTTTCATTATTACTCGGTTCTACCCATGTGACCGACGTTGCTGTAGAAGTATCGAGAATCCTAGCGTACCAAGAATCAAAACTAAGAGAATAGAAGCGGCGATAGTGTGATCCAGGGGGATCTCAGTATTATGAAATGGAGGGGAAGCCCAAGAGAAACCATCCTGATTATTTGTTGATCCGTCAATATTGTAAGGAAGATCTACAAAGCCATCCTGATTATAATCGGGTTTCGTCCACTCATTCCAGTAATTATAGGCAAATGTATTATTCTCCCCGCCATCAAATGCTTGAGAGTTCTTATTCTGGTTATTCTTGATAAAATTGTTACCTAAAATCAGGATATCTTTGGAAAATTGTTCCAAAATCATACCATATCCTTGATTATGAAAAATAAGATTTCTAGATATGGTTATATTTCGTGAAAAACTAAATCCATCCCCGCTGGTAACTTTTATTCCTGCCAGATTATCTCTAATGGTGTTCTGTCTAACTGAAATATCCCTAACAAACTCTAGATGGACTCCTACTCTATTCTCATACAAGTAATTCTGTATTACTACGTTTCTGTTTGCTTCTGACTCGAATCTGATTCCAATGCCGTTATTAAATAATGTGTTATTCGAGATAACGTTGTCAAAATTATCCTTGACAAAATATATTCCCGCTGCAAATTTATTTTTTGAAACGGTGTTTTCCGAGATCTTATTGTTGCTAGAACGGGCTAAATTTATTTCAGCAAAACCATTTTTATATAGAAAATTGTTATGAACACTGTTGTTGTTTGAAACGTATAGTTTGATTCCGTTTTGGTTATTACCAAAGATAACATTGCTACAGATTTCTCCGTTTGCCACATTATAAAGAGAAATCCCATTACCCAACCCACTATAACCGTTAAGTAGGTTATTTGCGATACGGAAATAGGACGAAGTTCCGCTAATGGAAATCAAATCCTCAGCCGCTGCAGTGATGTTGAACCCTTCAATCCGAATAGGGTCACTCAACGTCCCCCCGCCTGGAAACGAATTTTTCAGATCGTTGTCACCGATGATATTGATAGGGTCATGTTGAGTATAGATGTGATCAGGGACATTAGGAGCAGGAGGACTCTTGAAATTGGCTCTAACCAAAACTTCCTGTTCAATGGGCAGAAGGAAATGTTGTCCATCCCATAGAATATGTGCCAAAACCAAAACTGAAAAGATCGGAACAATAATGGATTGCCAGCGTTTCATGTTCCTACCCTAAGGAATTCACCCCTGAGAATGGGTTATATCAGTTTAAAAAGCTATAAGGGGTTACTATCGCAAAGGGATTCTTCTGGAATAACTAGCTTTGTAGAACGCTCCAGAATGACGTATTTTTTTTTCTCAGAACGCAGCATCCCGCTTCAGCCGTTTATCCTCCGACATCTGGATCGAAAAGACCGAGGACAGCCCTTTGACGTTTGTACTTTGAAGATACCTCAGTATACATTAACTCAATGAATTGGTATGAAAACTGGCCCCGAAATATATGATACCACAACCAATGTGCAATCCCCCCTATTTTCCCCAAAGGAGCCGTAAAGTCAATGATCCTTCTTTTCGATCGGGCCTGCTTTCGCCATTTGGAGCAACAGACGAGAAAAGGAAGAGTCTCCATATCTTGGTTATCTCTGCCTTAGCGCGCCTGTAATCCTTTAATCCTTCCCATCGATTGAAGAAGGATTAACTGAAGGAGAAGAACATATCAATCACTCGACCACAACATTCAAATGTTTGATTTATCGAAAAGGGGAAAGAATTTATCTTAGTAGAGAATCTCGACATGCAGGTGGGAAAAGATGAAAAAATGGGGGATTGATAGAGTGAATCAATGACAGATCTAGAGGTGGTTGGAAGCAAATTCACCATGTTTCTTGAAAATATGGTGAAAAGCTGCCCCTTACCCTTTTATATATCATCTTCAAATCTCTATGCTTATCCAAGAGAATTTAGTTACCGTTGGAACTTCCAAGATCTCCTCTACAACAGATTAAGAAAATCGGATTTGATAAATCAGGAAAAGGATGGGGATGTGTAATAATGGAAAAAACCACCAGACAAGAACTTAAGCAAGCAAGACAGAAGCTTGCAAATGAGCTCGATGAGTTTGTCAAGGCGTCAAGAAGTTTATTAGAACCCTTGAAAGAGCTAAATGAGACGCAAATCGCGGCTATAGTCACGCTCGGCTACTCGATGCGAGTTATTTTCTTAGCAGGACGACCTACAGCCAACCTAAGCCAGGAAATTCTAACCGATTTCAAAGAGGTGATTGATGAGACTTGCCCGCCTCTTGGGAAGGTTTCACTTGCGAAGGATCCTTGTCTTGAAGCGACAATATCCTATGTTGCAGCTCTCGCAAAGTGTGAAGCCGAAGATCCGCCTCGATCGGAGGAGGAATGTTTTGAAGCATGGGGAGCTGGTGCGGAAGCCGTAATGTGTACTATGAAAGAACTGGAGGAGATGAAGGAGCGACTGGCGGACATATTTGGACGACTTCGGCCTCCAAGACCAATTCCGTGGCCAAAATAATGACTGGGGAATTAAGGGTTACTGACGAGGTCTAAAGGAAAGTGATATGGCAAAATTGTCATCAGCTTGGCCAGAAGATCGTAAATGGATGGCGAGAAATTGACTCGTGTTTTTATTAAAATGTGAGACAAGGAGTCTTATCTGATGAGTCCTGGGTATACCACTCACTTCCTTGCGGGATTTCTGATCGCTTACCCGTTCTATCGATGGGACAAGAAAGATCGACTGAAAACTTTGGTTCTCGGGGCATTTGCGGGCATCTTCCCTGATGTTGATGGGATTCTTAAATTTGTACAGGTTCCTGAGAGTCCTACGCTCCAATTCTTCTTCTCTCACCGAGGGTTTTGGCATTCCCTGCTCCTCCCTATTCTCTTCGCAGTCTTAGCGGTGATTTTCCTCCTGTTGATTTTTCAATGGTTTCCCGATAGGGCCAAAGATCTTTCGTGGACGCTGGCCGCCGTGAGCCTCGCCTGGCTGTCTCACGATGTGGTTGACTTCAGTTTCACGCCCTTTCCGACCCGTACCTCCCCAGTCTGGATTTATCCGCTGTCTGATTTAGCAATCTATTCTCTTGACCAAATTTCGGCCTTTGTAATCTCGATCCTGTTCGGATGGATGCTCTGGACTCATTATAATCCCCTTATCTTGATAGATCCCTCGAAAGGTAGAAGAGAGCCCACTAGGATCGAGGAGAAGAGCGAGCTTGAAAATGTGATGAAAACCGCAGGGATGGAGCCCATGTCTCGAGAGCTGCTGAAAACATTGTTAGTAGAACATAAAATCACAGTGATTTTAGCCCTGATAACCCTGGGCGTAGGTGCCCTCATAATCCTGTTCCTTTCATTGCAGTAGTTACGTCCCTCCCCATCTATGAGCTTTGAAAGATTAGTTGATGTCACTACTCATCGTCAAATCCTAATTTCGCATCCAATCGACTCCATAAATGTTACTCCCCTCTAATGGAGAACAAGAGAGGAAGACGAGGTAGGTATGGGTTCAGGAGACGCGGGCTAGTTATTACAGGTGTTAGTTCTGAGAGAACTCATCGTTTTCTTGCTTATCGAAATATAAAAGATCCTTCATTGGTTCATAATAAGACTAAATCCAGCTTCATTAACTTGGCCAAAGAACAACAAAACGGGTTTAATACAGTAATAAAAGCACGCGGTCAGGATGAAATTTCCTGAACGCCTACGGCGTCAGAATAATTAGTTACAGATAATCAAAATAAACCGTTAGCCTTGGTCCTTTGGCTTTCCTCAGAATGCAGCCTCTCGTTCCAGCCTTTTGTCTCCCGACATCTGGATCGAAAACACTGAGGACAGTCCTTTGACGTTTGTACACACTAAAAGTATCATATAATTTCCTAGAGCATTCATAAAATAATCCCTCAGAGATTACTTCTGATCGTTCTCACTCCCATTTCTTCCGATAACGCAAAAATCCCAATTACGGTGGAATGGATTAGTCTCGTAATGATGGGTTCCGGTTGATCAGTCAAAAATTCGGTTCACCAAAAGAAAAAATCCAAGAATCTTCTACACTATCTTTCGATGAGTATTCTATATGTTTAGGAATCACTCTTAATTGACATTCTGCTTGAGGGTATTAAGAAAGGATAGTAGAAAAGAGAAAATCATACCTTTTAGGAATATTCTCGGTGATGGATTGCCGTCTTATACTCCGTCATTTCGTTTTTTCATAGACCAGGGTTTGCGAAATAAAGCTTTCTTTGGCAAAAACCAGATGGTACCCATTTTCTTCAAATTTGGCCTTTATCAGTGTAGTAGAATGGGCATACCATCCTAGCCCCCTAAGAGATGATATAAATCGGCTAACGATCCACACCATGGTATTTATAAAAGTAGCAGCGGATTTAGTGAGTAAATTATCCTTCGGAAAACTGATTACGACTATCTCTGGATGTTTCTCTGTTGCCTTATTGACCATCCCCATTGCATCGGGATGACAGCAAAGCACAAAGTGAGAGGAAACCGCTTCGACAATAGGGGGATCAAATTGGATTATGTTACCAGCAGTAAATGATGTATTTTCGAGAGTCCCAAATTTCTCAAATCGTTTTTTTACCATCTCTATGGCTTCGGGAGAAGCATCAATACCATGAATTTCCTTTATTCCTGCCTGTTGTAATGCTAACAAGATCCCCCCAGCTCCGCACCCGAAGTCTAAGACCGATTCAGCATGAGATTCTTTGATCTTTTCAATATGCAACTTCGCTGATTTATCCATTTTATCCAGATTGACTGGTTTGACCTCACCTGTATAACTGCTGGCTAAATAAAGTGCCTTTTCTACTTTCGTGGACGGTGAATTGGGTGATTTTCCCATAGGGATTACAGAATTATCTAGTTCTCAAATAATTTCGGTCAGTCAGTCTGATTTCTTCACTCCAAAACTAATAAGCTCCACCAAGACCAGGTTCGACTATCGGTGCCATCAAACGTAAATCTCTGATCAATTCCTTCTCAGTTGGTCGATTCGCATTTCCCAACCTCAAACACTCGCCCCTGCGTTCCATGGAGATTTTTCCCCATCGGGTGGATGGCTGCTTTACCAAATGCAATAATGGCTTTTGAAATCTGATAAAACCAGCCCGTTTTACCATTTCAGAACGCAGCATCCCGTTCTAACCGTTTATCCTCCGACATCTGGATCGAAAACACTGAGGACAGACCCTTGACGTTTGTACAACCATACAAGCGATCAGCCCACGCCATGAGGATGTCCCGGTGCGAGATGACAAGGAATTGGGCAGAGGCGCCATTAGAGGTGCGGGAGCGGTGAGAGGCGGCGGCTGTCCCGTCATCATCGTCATCAGTGCCGCCGACGCGGCGGGACATGCGATGGAGGAGTTTGGCCACGCGACGGACATTCATGGGGTCGAGGGCGGCATCGATTTCGTCCAGGATATAGAAGGGCTGCGCATCTACGGTTTGAACCGCAAAAATAAAGGCGAGAGCAGTCAAGGCCTTTTCACCGCCGGACATAGATTCGAGGGAGGCGACCTTCTTACCCGCGGGATGCGCTTCAATAAGAATACCCCCTTCAAAGATGTCCTCTCCCTTCTTGGGATCCTTTTCGAGTATAAGACGGGCATCGCCGGCACTAAGTTCATTAAAAATCCGTCCGAAGTGCCTGTTTACTGATCGGAAGACCTTCATGAAGACGGAATATTTCTCTGTTTCGATCTCCTCAATAAAATCGAGAATGACTTGACGTTCTTCGATCAGAATATCGCGCCGATCAAGAAGTTCAATGAAGCGGGTGTTTTCCTCCTCAAATTCCTTCAGTGCCTTCATATTAACAGGTTCAAGACGGGTTTTTTCTTCCGTTTTGCGAGAAATCTCCCGGCCGATCTTATTATCATCGACATCCCTGAGTTCTTCTGCCTCGGCTGGAAGAAAAGAAATGTCATTGTCCCGTGCCTCCTCCTGCAATTTTTCGACTTCGACCGCTAGGCGTTCACGCTGAAGTTTGAGGTCAGTAACCTTTTCTTCTTCTTTAGTGAACTTTTCATTGACACCTTCTTTGTCTTTTATCAATGTGGAGTGGTATTTTTTCTGGGAATTTAATTCGGAGCGAACTTCTTTGAACTCCTCATTGACTTGCTTCTCGTTTTCGAGAATGGTTTCAAGTTGGGAATCAATTTGGGCTAGCTGTTCCTCAAGAACCTGGATTTCGCCTTCTAAATTGGCAGTTTCCATCTGAACAGTATTGATTTCGTTATTCGTCTCAGTAATTCGGGCATCGCGTTCTTCTTTTTGATTTTCAATGCCCTCAATCCGCGATTCGACCCCACCCAGCTTTCCCTGGAGTTTTCCGAGTTGTTGTTCCACCTGATTAATTTTCTCCAAGATGGGCCTGGTGTCGGCGGCCTCAAGACGGGCTTGGATCTCTTGAAGTTCTTCCGAGATCTTTACGATGTTCTCCTCGAAAAACGTCATCTGTTGTTTTTGTTCATCTCTCTCTATAGACTTCTCTGTGAGCTGCTTCTGGAGAGGAGCAATCTCCGTTTGATTTTGCTCCTGATTCTCACGTAATAAATTAACCTGATTTTCTTGCTGAGTGATCTGAATTTCAGCATTCTGGATATTTTCTTCCAGTTTCTTGATCGATTCGCTAATTGTCTTTTCTAGCTGGAGAAGTTTCTTTTGGTTTTCTTTTTCCTCTTTCAGTTGTGTTCTCAAGCCTTGAAGCTGGTCTTGAGATGTCTGCATTTCCGCACGAAGGGTTTCCACCGTCTCCTGCGCGGATGCGAGATGAAAACCTCCGTTAATGATTCCATTAGAATAAAAAACGTCGCCATCTACAGTTGTCACCGTCGATCCGGACTTTTTCCACGCTCTGGCGGCGGCTTGCAGATCAGGAACGATTTCATTCTGTTCGCGTACTTTCTTAATTATATTCGAGAACTTATCTGTAGGAGAGAGCTTAAAGCGTTCCAATGGAATAAAGTTGGCAGCGCCAACGGCGTTATCCTTTAAGAGCTGGATACAGTTTAAAGCATGATCTACGGTATCAGTTATGATCGCATCAGAGAGATGGCCGACTTCTGACGGGAGAGCTGCACCATCGCCTCCCGAGATGTTTTGGAATTCTCCTAAAACACCTGGCATATCCCCGTTATTTTTGCGGTCACTGATAAAGCTCACCGCGGGATTCTCTTTTCCCGCTTCAGTCTTAAGAAAAGATGAAATTGTATCTATCTGAGCTTTCTGAACCAAATAACTATCATTTGTCTCACGGATTTGGGTATCTAGGGATTCAATCAACGCGTCTAAGCTTACCTTTTTTTCTTCTATATCCCCAATCCTGGATCTAGCTTCTTCCAACCGAGTCGTGTCATCTGCTATAATGGATTTCAATTCCTGAGTTTTTTCTTGAGCTGTTTTGATCTGTTCTTCGAGCTGGCCTTGACGGCGTTCGAATTCGTTCACATTGTTCTGAAATGCATCAACCATGCTTTGAGCAACTTCAAAAGAGACCTGGGTCTTGGTTAGACGATCATTTTCCACGCGGTGTCTTCGCTCACAATCTTCATGTTCATTCTTGATTTCTTCATACTCCTGACTCTTTTTTTCGTGTTCCAGATCAAGCTGAGCGCGCGAAGCTTGAGTTTCTTCAATTTCCTTCACGAGGTTTTTCTTTTCTTCTTCCAGCTCTTCTTTTCGTGTTTTGTCTTCTTCGATCTGTTTATTTATCTGTTCAAGACGGGATTGAAGTTTAGTGACACGTTTTTCGTTTGTATTAATGGTTTTCTTATTATACTCGACTTTTTCCCCGATTTTGGTTTTTTCGATGTTTTTCTCTTCAGCTGTAGTTCGTATCTCCGTAACCGATGTTTCTAAACGGATCAATTGGTCTTCTAATGATCGAATTTTCTCATTGGCCTCCTCGATTTTGGTTTCGATATTGGTTCGCTCGTTCATCAACTCCTCTTGTCGGTTCCGAAAACCCCCGATCTCTTCATCAAGAGCCAAAATTTGTTGATTACTCCTATGGTATCCGTAAGAGATTAAAAGCGATCGGTGGTCTCGTATTTCGGTATCCAGTGTTTGCCAACGTTCTGCATCCTCCTTTTCCTTCCGAAGAGACTCAACTCGTCGGCCCACTTCATTAACAAGAAGTTGTAATTCATCCATTCTACGATTGGCTTCATCCAGCTCTTTCAGAGATGCTTGCTTTTTCTCATCAAATTGTCCTACGCCTGCAAGATTCTCCATGAGTTCCCTTCTCTGATTAGGAGACATACCTACTATTTCCCCAACCTGCCCCTGCGCTATGATGTTGTAGCTGTTAATAACGTCGATTCCCGCGATTCGGAGTTTATCAAGGATATCTGTACGTGTTGTTCTCTTCCCATTCAAACGGTAAGTTCCAGTTCCATTACGTTTCAATTCCCGCGTGACTATGATCTCAGGTTCCCGAACGGGAATGGCATAATCACTATTATCAAATACAATATCTACGATTGCTTTTTCACTAGGCTTTTTTCCGCCAATTCCATTATAAAGAAGATTTACCATAGAATCGGCTCGCATGGCTTTCTTGGATAACAATCCCAGACAAAAGTTTACAGCATCTATGCTATTGGATTTCCCACTCCCGTTGGGACCCACGATACATGTAAAGCCTTTAGCCAAGGGCATACGCACGGTACTAGGGCCATAGGATTTCCAACCCGTCATCTTAATTTCTTTGATATGCACCATGGTGTTGAATCCTCGTGTTCCTGCGTATCCTGTGTCTGATGAGGTATTTTATATATGGGTCTTTGCAAATTGCATTATTCTAAGATTAGAGGAAGAATATTGCTTTAGGGATCTACGAACACAATCGTTCGCATGTTTTTAATTATGTCTATATTAACTCGGCCCTTTTGAAGTTTTCTTCGCCGATCACCGGAGGAAATGATTGCTTTTTAGGTTCATTCCACAATTCTACGAAGGCTTGGTGGAAAATTTCTGTTGAAGCCGTCGGAGAGGGAATATATTAAAAAAATAAAGAAGTAGCCCTTAAAAAAAGGTCGATTCAAGAGGTGTTATAGTCCATAGCACGTTCAAGTTTATTCTATGGATTTTATAGCTGATTTTATGTTGCAAAAGTCCTCTATCGGATGAATCAGAACTGGAAATCTATATTAATCGTCGGAGGCGTCACCAACGAAATCCATATGTTGATAATGTAATAAGCGAAAGAGCCCAGTCGTGGATAATATTGGGTGAACCAAGAGATTGGTAACGAGAGAAACAATTGCTCATGAAATTCCAACGAAAGATCAGTTCGATTTCTTAACCACCGAAGAACTTCGAGAAAAACGGAATACCAGACAAAAAATACGAAACGTTTGCGCTCTTGGTATTTTTTCGACCGCTAATGCCGTTATATTGGCCTTCATAATCGCGTACTTCAATGTCGCCTATTTACAAGGGACATCTGGCTTTGGGTTGGGCCTTTCTCCGGAACTAGCGGAAACCATATT
>JBHLRO010000006.1:0-165639 GCA_048882505.1 Candidatus Thorarchaeota archaeon | reverse complement strand
TCCACACAGCTGGCTTCTTGCGGAAGTAGCGATGACCTCTTCCGAATTTTGTACACATCTTTGATCATATCTAGATTACCGAAAAAAGTGGCTGATCCGCTTGTTGGTCGTATTAACCCTAGTAGGATCCTGATAAGGGTTGTCTTACCAGCTCCATTCGGGCCCAATAACCCGAATACTTCTCCTCTCTTCACATTAAGTGAAACCGTGTTTAACGCAGTGATATTCTTAAATCGTTTTGTAAGTTCTTTTATTTCAATTACATACATGTTTCATTCTCTCGCCATCTATTTTATTTCCAATCAGAAATCCAAAACGAAAAATCTGTTGATTAACTTATAATAGTGGAGTAGTGCTTCCTCTCCTTTCTTTGTGGTAAGATATTCTAATGCACCGAAGTTATTGACTTCTTTAATCAGGCCACGAACCATGAGAAACTCGATGGCATCCTTAAAGCCGCTGGTCTTTAATCTCAAGTTACGTCGTAGCCAGCTCTGCGTTCTGGGTGTTCGAGCACAAACTTCGAGTAGTTCAGACCAGATTTCAAATGAGGATCTCCGCCGACTTCCGTTTCTTTTCGAATCAGTTTGCTCTTTCTCCATTCCTATGAATCCCCCGGTTAATCGGCTCCAGTCAAGGACTCATCAGCCGACATAAGTTCAATCTCAGACCCCCATTTTTCCAGTTCATCGAAAACTTTGTTCCATCTTAAAAATACGTCCCTCGCTTTTTTCCCATGGAAGATCATTCCTCCATAGGACATTAGAACCCCTATATATGCTATTGAAAGCCATAAAATAGTATCAAAGGTTCGAGGGTCAACGAAAAGGAAGAAAACCCCTAAGTTGATTAATAATATGGCAATTCCTATAATTACCTGAAGAACCCATCCTTTGGTATAGAAAAACCGAGGAGTTGTGTGCGCATGATCTTGGGAGGATTCGGGGATGCTTTCCCGTTGATTGTACAACATGGCCTGCATCCTATTGACGTAATTTGTGATGCCATCGTAACCTGGCATTCCAGTGACGCTGGATTTTTCCTTTATCTGCTTTAACCTTCCATCAAGATCTTTCCAGTGGGGCCATACTATTCGTATATTATTGAGAGCCACTCCCACCAATACAGATGTGTTGAGGGTGATGAATATAATTTCAAAAGGAGCTTTCAGTCCATCCATTAATACTAGGAAAAAAATGACCAGGATAAAAGTACCAACAACGTAGACGCTAGAAAGAAGTTGATTGTTCAGAATCTTTTGGACTCGACGAAATGGAATCATGAGGGCGCGTTGCGATTCAACCAAACCGTTTGAATTCTCATAGTCGCTCGTCAATTTGCTCACTGGAAACGCCCATAAATTATAGAAATTTAAATTGGTAGGGACCTGAAGACCCTAGTTGGTTTTATTTCCCCTCATTAAACCTCTATTTGCTGAATCAAATTAAATAGGTTCAATCACGAAAAATGCAGAAAAAGGGCTTTGAAAGATTGATGTCTATTATTAAAAAGACGTGTTCAAGCTTCACTGGAAAGTTGGCATAACAACTCAAATAGTTCCTCATTTCTGTCACTCTTTACCATTTAGGAAACTAGTAACGATCTGAATGGCGTACCACCCGTTACCAAACCAGGATAATTAGAGATATTGATTTGTAGGTTATCTAACGGTTTTCGAGCAATCACGAAATTCAGATCGGTTCCAATAATAATCCCATAATTGGGAAAGAAAATCAATTCCAAGAGGATCAGAAACAAAAAATGCGTAATTATAATCGATTTTTTTATTTATTCCAGGAAAAAAGATGAATCCAACCTTTTCATCTGCAATCCCAAAACCGTATGAGATGACAGGTAGAGTACGAAATTCAAAATATTTAGTTTGCCTTTTTAAGGTTTCTAAGCTCAGATTTTCATCTTTAGCGTATACAGGGACAATGAAATATACATTATCAGGTGGACTGGAGTCGTTACCTGGGAAAGGTTGATCGATTACTACCTTAATCTCTTTTTTTACTGCTTGTTGGATTTCCTGCATTTTTGAAAAGATATAGCCAGTACCAGTCAATAGTTCGCTTTGCATAAGCGAATCCAAGTTCCGCATTATAAAAGCCGGGAGATCGAAAATCTGGTGAGCCATAAAGAATTCATAATGTTTCACGAGAAATTCTAAAGGCGAGAGGATAGACATGACTGTTTCTCCCAGATTGGTGATTTGGTGAGTTTTCTCACCTCTTTCCACTAAGGCTTGATCTCTTAATCGTGCCAAATGACGGGATATCTCTGGTTTTGAAAGCTCCAGGTTTTTTGCTAAGGATGACAATGTTTCAGGACCTTCAATAAGAAGATTCAGCAGTCTTACTCGTGTTGGGTGAATTAAATCGGCCATTGTAACCATAATTATCATATCCCTACAAACAATGCCATTTTTCGCTTGTTTGTCTCTTCCTGAGGATCTTATTCCATAAATTCGATAACGACAAAACAATCTCGGCTTGACGTTTTTATTCAAATAAAAAGATTGTTCCGTTTTCATGTTTTTTTGATTCTAGCTTCATAGGTCTTTAGTAATCCAGCAGGGCCAGCCAACATCATGCTACCAAGAGGGTGAACCCATGAAATAGCATCTTTAAACCGAGAATCCTGCAAAAGGGATCTATTTGGACCAATAGCTAGGATTTGCTTTGCGGCGGACTCGGGGATCTTTGTTATGCGTTGATAATACCCGTGCCCGCCGTGTTCCAAGACGAACTCCTGATTTAATTGAGAGGTAAATAATTTTTCCAGGTACTCATCTAATCCCGTAGGATTAGATCGAAATTGCCCAGTATGGTGTTCCCATACGGCCAGAACCTCCCAGGACTTGCTTAGAACCATTGCAAGAGTATGTCCGTTACCAAGATTGATAATGGTTTTAGCTCCAGAAGGAATTATAGGATCCAGCATACTTCCTAATATAACTGCCGGTGAGGAATCCATAACGAATATCTGAGCACCTGGAAAGTACTGTCGAGCCCGTTCAACATTAGCCTGAAATCGCCATGCAAATTTAGGAATTTCGTTTTGATGGAACATTAAAGACTCTAGATAGGGATGCTTTTCAAGATAACGTTGGTACATTTCCTGGATTCGGAATTGACGCACAGAAATGGGTTCAGGGCCAGGATAGCCGTGTTCTTGGCACGCAATGAGTAGAACATGTGTGGTTTCAAAAATGTTTATATCTAATCCGCGAAAAAACTGATCTATCCATTCAAAGTCGATATCATAGGTTTCAATCCTTTTACTGTTTTCATCCATTTTGGGGAGTGGATCCTGTACTATAACACCGCGAGAAGTTACCTGGTCAAGCTTATATCTTAGGGATTTGGCAGATCTTGAAGTCATGACGACTTTTCGATTTGGGTTTTGGGCTATTTTATAGAGAGGAATGTGCCACGGTTCCCCTCCCATTATTGTACCATGAAAATAGAGATTAGTCAACCCTCGAAGCTGCATATCTAGCTGTTTTCTGAGAAGGTATGCTCGTGATGGACGAATGACGTGTATTCCGTTTTCGAGATTTTGGTGGGGTTCAAAGAGGTAAATATCTTCCGTCCCCTTACCTACATCAATTGCCAAAACTCTTTCATGTAAATTCAACATTTCTAGGTCAATAACATAATTATTTGAGCCGCTACTTATTTTTATTGGAGTTCCAAACGAAATACATACGTAATTCCGCATAGAAGAGAAATACGATAAGATTCACGGTGACCTTAAATATCTCGAAAAGAATTCGGATTTAGTCTTCTTAAATTAGGAATCCTGAATTCACAACGTAATACTTTTGTTGTGATAATTCATTGGGGACTCGTATGTAATAACAACTGTAAATCCCTCAGAGGATGCCTAACCGAAGTCAACCAGTCTAAACAGTCGTTATAGAGAAGGAAAAAAAATGTCAGAAACCAGCTGGATACCGCTAGATCATAACATTTTGCTCCTGATACTATCTAGCCTCTTAATCATTGGTGTCCTAGTAGCAGCGATTCGAAATTCCTGGAAACCGAAGGAGATTATAGTCGTTTTAGTGCCAGCCGCTTTGCTAAGCGGAATATTACTAGGTGGGGCTATGGGAATTACCCCGAATCTCCTATTAAGTAACCTAGGAACAGAAGTACCAGACGAGCCAATAGATTACGTCATACACGTTGAAGCACAGCTCAAACCGTGGACCTTTAACGTCACACGCATTGAAAATGCCACGACCGAGGAATCCATTCCGATAAACGTATCCAAGTACGAAACAATTCCTGAAGGGGTGGGTTATCCAGAGACGGCAGCATATTACAACATCGACCTCAAGGTCGGCACCGTATACCAAATTATAATCAAGGCACTTGATACAGATCACGGTTTTGAAATCGTCCCAACCTTCCAAGATTACTTTGGTAATCCTGTCGTACTGAATCTACCACAGCTAAAAGAGATATCATTCTACGCAAAACCCACGGTTGATCAAATCGGCAACCATCTCTTCTCTTGCAACTTCTACTGTGGACTTGGGCATGGGCAGATGAACGGATTTGTAACAGTAACAACAGCATAATAAAGGTGGAAAATTTATGCAAAAAGAAGTAACGTCAGAAGACGCTACCTTTGCTCAACTAAGAGGGCAAAACTCAAAGAATTTCTCGCTCCTAATCTTCGTCATTGCATTAGTATGGGTATCGTATCTGAGTCTGTACATGTTAAAAGACACTATTTCATTCTTTGGATTCGATCTCATTGGATTGCTTGGCAGAGATCTTGGTGGCCTAATAGCCAATACGCTCCTTCCAACGCTCGTCCTACCCGCTCTTTTTGCGGGTTTGACCTTGTTTCTCCTGTACCGCTCCCCTGATGATAAGGAATCCTTGGAAAAACGTCGATTTGGTGGATACTGGAAGTTTTCATTGACCGATAATCGGTTTGGAAGCTGGCTAATCAAACGTCGTTGGTTTCAATGGGTGTTAGAGTTTCCTAATGCCGTATTCTTTGTCCTGGTAATGATCTTCGGTATATACGGATATGGCGGTTACATTTATGCAAAAGACTCGGCGTTAATTAATGGTGCCACATTTCTGACCTGGAACATCTGGTGGCCAGGCATGATTATAACGTTCATGTTTCTTGGCCGTGTGTGGTGTACGGTATGTCCACTCGGTTGTATTGGCGAATGGGCCCATAGAACCCACCTGCCAGAATCTGTTTCAACCTCGGGCCGAATCATTCGTTTTGTAATGGCTTTCTTCCTAGGAGTTGGCAGTGCATTGATTGTGGGCATTACCATTGGATTGTTTGGAGGACTTTCTGCCGAGGAATTAATGGGAACTGGAGCCATCAGTACGGATTTGGTTCAAGGAATCCTTGATTATCTTATCTTCTTAGCATTTGTCCCCGTGGTCTTGTTATCACGCGTTTTTACAACAATAGTCGCGGGTACAGGGATAATCGATACCATAGTTGGAATCTTTTGGCTCTTGGCAATTCTCTTCGGGCTCTACGTTGGAGCGTACTTCGGTTACGCTATTCCAGAGTTTACGCAAGCTATGGTTATTGGAAAACCATTGAAGGGAGATACGGATCCAAAACGTAAATATCCCAAGAGACTGACCTCCATGTGGATCACAACAGGCCTCTTTGCAGGCATCATGATGTTTGATTTTATTGTTGGTATGTTTGTCAATCCACTCTTCACGGCTCTCTTCATAGTCATTCTTATAGGGCTATCAATTATCCTAGGACTATTCTACGAACGTCGGGCGTTCTGTATGTACGTCTGCCCGCTGGGAGGATTGATCGGAACCTACGGAATGGCAGGAACCATTGAAGTCCGTAACAAGGATTTAGATGTATGTAAGCTGTGTACGGGGAAATACTGCCTTCGTGGACGTACAGAGACTGAAGTTCTGGATCGAAAGGGAAAATTGACAGTTCCAACATGGGATAGCGGATACGCATGTCCAATGGAACAGTTTCCAATGATCATGGATCGAAACCTTGGGTGTATTATGTGTACCGAATGTTTTAAGAGCTGTCCGTATGACAACATTACGTTAAATATTCGTGCACCATTCGTAGACACGTACAATCCGAAAAAACGACGATTTGATCAATCTGGTCTGGCGGCGGTGCTTGTCGGCTTAACCTTAGCGGTAATCATGCCAAGTATACCTTTTGTTCGTACCACCTTAGACTCGTCAATCGCTGGGCTTACCGGGGTATTTGGTGATGCATTCATTGCACAGGTTATCACAACATTCGCCTGGTTCTTGACAGCGGCATTTCTCTTGCCTATAGGCCTATTCTTTCTAGTTTTATTGTTCACTAGAAAATATGTGAAGAACGAGAAAAAGAAAAATGTCCAAGATCTATTCAACCTATTTAGCTATTCTGTGATTCCAGTCGGACTCTCACTCCACTTTGCATTTTGGGTGGTAAGGATCTTCGAACATACTCCCGCAATTCTTGGTATCCTAGCAGATCCATTTGGCGGATACTTCATGAATAATGCAATCTATAATGGAAGCACGCTGGCTCTTGACAATCCTATTGTCTTCCCGGTCGCGATAGCTTACCTACTAAATCCATTATATTTGATAGGTTTCCATAACTTGGAACTAGGATCCCTAATACCAGCCGAGGCGGGCTTTGCTATCCGGTTGATCGCAGTTCTTGGTGGAATGGCTGCTTCGATTTTCGCCACGCATCGAACCCTAATATTGAACTTGGAGCACGATAAAAAAGATCGTCTCAAGATATTGGTCCCAGTAGTGACCTGGATTGTTCTTTTCACGTTCTTGGGACTCTATGCATTATCGAGCCAGGTTTAAACCCCTAATTCCCCCCTTTTTCTTTTTTTTATCAATTGAATCCATTGGTTATACCAATAACCCATAAACTGTTCTTACCACATTAGATATAGTAAATCCTGTCTCTCTTCTCTCTGGACATAAAGGGAGGTTAATTAGATAGGGGATTTGCTGGTAAAGTGAGGATCGGTTTTCGAAAAACGGATCGGATCAGCCACCAGAACAATTTTCCTGTGAAAAAAAAAAAGAAACCAATTTATAAATAAAAAGAAGAAACGGACGCCGACTTCTACGACTATAAATGGTAAAGAGTCTACCTCTAAATGGGATTGATATATCATGAAAAAACAAGGAGTTATCTTACTAGCCTTATTTACGGGGATAATGTTCTTATCTATAATCGTTCCCCTAAATCTCTCGGCTACAACAAATACACCCACTCAAGGGACGACAATCACAATTACGGCCCTTACTGGTACTCTGTATGATAAGAAGGCCATAGACGTACAGAAGAACACACAATACACAATAGTATTCTGGAACAATGAATCAGGTGTATGGCATAATTTGATAGTGGCGGCAGACGAACGGATAGTAACCTCAGCAACTGCATCAGACACACCAAAGTCTGGGGATCTGGTACTAGGACCTCTTCCCGCTGAAGCCAATACAGGCAACTCAGGGGGAACAGAAACAAGTGTTTGGAACACGACCTTTACAACTCCCGATAAGGACACCTATATCATGTTTTACTGCTCCTTTTCAGGACATTTCGATGCAGGGATGTGGGGTTATTTCAAAGTGGGTAACCCGACTGGGAATCCTCCTGGTACTCCAGCGCCTGGGTTCGAACTAGCGATTGGTCTTTTAATCATTGCTAGCCTGGCCCTAGTCCAGAGAAGGAAAAAGTAATTTTCCTCAAGATTGCATGATCACGTTTAGCGATCCTGCTCTCTTCTTTTTCTCATTTTAGAGTCGCCCGCTTATCGAGATGGACGGCTAGGCCAATTTTAATCCGTTGGGTACAGGCCGATCTGGAGAAATCAGAACTACCTCTTTATTTTCCGCAACCAGACCCAATACAAGTACCTCCGATCTAAAATTAGCAATCTGCTTTTTGGGAAAGTTCACCACCGCTAAGACCTGGCGGTCGATCAAATACCGCTTCGTATATAGCTGAGTAATCTGGGCACTTGATTTCTTGATACCAAGCGATCCGAAGTCGATCCATAGTTTGAAGGCAGGAATTCGGGCTTCGGGGAAATCCTGAACATCCTTTATAGTACCTACCCGAATATCCACTTTTTGAAAATCGTCCCAAGATATTAACGATTTTTTTTTCTGTTCTAAGTTTTCAACCAATGCTGATTCCCACTATCGGTGTTGTCTCAAAGCTTATCGCTATTTAACTTTTTGAAACGATGAGAGAAACGAATCGCAAATATCATAAATAAGAGTGTTTCTGTTTCACAGGAACTAAGATTGCTCGAGCTCAATCCAACTTCCCAAAAAAATGTTTATTCGGTTCCATTCCTTGCTGATACTCTCGATTCATTCGTTTTATGGTTCTTCACGGGTAGTAGATGTAATTTGAGCTGCCATCACTGCTATGTTGAATCAAGCCCCACCGCAAATCGATATCCCTATCTTAGATATGCTACTTTCAAACGAGCATTGAACAACACGCTATCTCGCAATTACTCCCGTCTGGAAATCTATTTCACTGGAGGAGAACCATTTATTAACCCTGAAATCGATTCTATGCTCGCTGAATCCCTATTACATGCTGATACAACCGTTTTGACAAATGCAACCCGAATAGCAAAAAGAAGGGCCGCCCAATTACGGAAAATTCAAGACGCTGGAAAGTTCACTCTTACGTTTAGAGTCTCATTTGATGGTCCTGACGAACGCTCGAACGATTTGATCAGAGGTAAAAACTCCTATATAAAGGCAAACGGTGGTCTCAAGAACTTAGTTGAAGTTGGGTTTAATCCCATCATAACTGCAATGAGAAGCTGGTCCAGTGAGGAATTAGAGCAGGTTAAAGCAGATTTCCAGACAATGTTGGAAAAAAGTGGGATCCCTCCTGCAAAACAGCGTTTAAAGATTCTACCACCGTTACGGATAGGTAGAGAAGCGGACCGGAGCAGACCCTATTCACAGCATGAACTATTCACAAAGGAATGCTTTGTAGATTACGATTATTCGAACTTACAATGTAGTACATGCCGTATGGTAACGGAAAAGGGAGTTTGGGTGTGCCCAATCTTAGTAAACGAAGAAGGGGCTCGTATGGGAGATACTCTTGATGAAGCGGCAACCGCTTTTCCAATGAGATATATGGCATGTTGGACTTGCAGAATGGAAGGCATGAACTGTACTAATTCTTAAATCGGTCTTATCTACGATAAAAGCACCGCAATGCTTTTAATTGAAAAAAAGGGGTAGTGGAGCCTAAAAAAAGGATAACGTGATTTAATGTCTTCTCCTTCCTTAAATTCCGAATCCTCGGATGTAATATGCCATGATTGTTTCAGTACCAAAAGTCGTACCGGCCTAATATCTGTCATGCTGGGCATGACCGTTTGTTTCAGCACTCTTTGGCGATTTCCCTATCAAGTAGCTTCGTTTGGGGGCGCTGCTTATCTGGGGATCTATTTTATCCTAGCTGCGCTTTTCGTATACCCTGCTCTAACCGCGGAATGGGGTTTAGGTCGATTAACTGGAAGAGGTCCTGATGGGGCCTATAATCAAGTGAGATTTCCAGGCGGAAAAGTCGTTTCTATTCTTCTATTTTTGATAGTATTAGCAGTTGGAAGTTATTTCGTCGTTTGGATCGGTTGGATTCTTCGTTATGCATTCTCTGCCATGTTTGATAGCCGGCTAACTGCGTTAACAACACAGAGTACTGAATATTTTGAAACCACGGTTGCGGCTGATCCCGTGTCACAATTCATTTTCACTGCTATCGTCATTCTCGCAATTGCAGTTCCGTTGCTTCACGGAACCCGAAGGATTGAGCAGATCAGTAAATTCGTGGTTCCAATTTTCTATGGCAGTGTTAGTTTTCTGACCATTCTCGTTTTTCTTCAACCTGGAGTATTCTCTAATGTTATTGGATACCTTACAACCATTAACATCACAGAGCAAGTTACATCTTATACCTTCGTAGCTGCATTAGGACAAGCATTTTTCTCTTTATGTCTTGGTGGATCCTACATGGTTTTGTATGCCAGTTATATGAAAAGAAAGTCCGCCCATGATATTCCTGTCAACGCAGGCTTAACCCTCGTCGGAAATACTGTGGCCAGCTTAATTTCTGTCCTATTGGTTTTCGGGGTTATTTCACTGGCAGGTATTGGGATGAATAACGCAGAGACTTTCGGACCTGGACTATTCTTTGGAGTCATACCGGAGGTTTTCAAATCTCTGGGAATTGGAGTGTCAGGAATCGGTATGTCGATATTCTTTTTGATGTTCTTCTTCGCTGCCTATCTACCTCTGACTGCAATATTTGAAGTAACAATCGTCTATCTGGTTGATAATGTTGGAATATCCAGAAAACAAGCTTATCTGGTCATTGGATTCCTAACCATGGTACTTGCTATACCCTCAATGTTATCTCCGTTAGACGGTGGCTTCTTGTATAATTTAGATCTTTTTGTCGGTGCTACTGGTTCAGTAATTGGTAGTATTATCGCAATAATAGCGTTTGGTTGGTTTGTACCTAAAAAGATGGCGCTAAAAGAAGTCAACACAGCTTCCCGATTCAAATTAGGGAATAAATGGCATTTTTGGGTAAAATTTGTCCAACCGTTTTTCCTCATTTTTGTCATCTTATATGCCTTCTCTGACATAATTGTTGGCACGTTCGGTCTGAATGCTATTCCTGGAGATGCTTACGTATTTTATACCCTGATTTCATCTGTAGCTCCCTGGCTTGCTTTGGTATTAACAATTTTTATCTTTCTTTTGGTCTTATATGACCAAAGAAGAACTCGTAGGGTAGAAACATCTGCGATATAGCCCCTTATTTCCCTTTTCCCTTCTTTTTTTCTTATACACGCCGATTTAACATCGTTTCCGCATATTACAGGAGGATTATTCTTTCCAGATCGGCGTTTGTTTGGTTATCAATATTCATCGCAACCTTTTTTAAATTGCTAAAAGACGGATCTGCATATGCCCATTATTAAAACTGCCTTGGCAGAGAATTACTCCATCATATTTCCTCTAAGGTTAATTACCGGATTAATCTGGTTTGGAACTGCTATTCGAAGAGTATTATTCCCAAATTTCCTTGATCGAATCACTGATATGGCGGCAGGTGAACCCCTTCTTCCGCCTGCCTTAATGGACTGGGCTGTTTCCAATTGGGTTCTGATATTCGGTATTGTACTCAGTATAGAGATTATCTCATCCCTAAGTCTCCTTACAGGTACCTTGGCGCGAGCTGGTGCTGCACTAGCTACATTCAACGGATTTGCCATCGGATTGGCTGGAGTTGGTCTTGGAATTCTTGATTTGATCGTTCCATGGACTGCAGCGGTTATGTCATTGGTCCTCCTGCTTTTTAGCCATCCCGGAATGTTTAGGGGGATTGACGAGCAGCTTAATGCCAAGGATTTGCCAAAATGGGTAAAGGTGTTAATGTAGGATTAATTAAGAAATCAATTAAAAGTCAAAGGTGAATATTGATGGCCATGCAAGCAATTCGAGAGATAAACGCTCAACGAGTATCAGGTACGTATGTCGCACTTATCCGATTGTCACTAGGGGCTGCTTTTCTGACGACATGGGTAAGTAACATCATGAAGGGAGTATTTACGGCCACAGGTTACGTTGGGACCATTAGTTTCTTCTTGGATGATCCTTTACATGTTGTTACTCCCCTTGATACAATTGTGAGGGATTTTGTTTTTCCTAATGCCGCTCTTATGGCCCCTGGCTGGATGCTTCTGGAGCTTTTTATTTCTGTTACAGTTCTTTTCGGGGTGTTTACACGTCCAGGAGCTCTGGTAGGTGCCGGTGTGTCGACAGTTTTGCTTTTTACTACCTTAGGAGTAGATTGGGTTTGGACCTACCTTTTAATGATCGTGGGTTTTGCGATCTGTGCCTTGACAGGAGCTGGTCGGTGGTACGGCATTGATTATTGGCTTAAAGACAAACTCCCTACTGGTCTCGTGAAGTTCTTGGTCTAGCGGCAGCTGAAAACGCTTTCTAAAACGTCTAGAGTTTGCGTAGTTATTCTGTTTAAGCACCTTGTGGCTTTGACAGGGTTCGATAAATGTTTTTCAGTTTCTCGCGGTAAATATAGAGTATACCAGCATAAAAGGGGAGAAATTCGATTATCCGAACAATGTCCGATTCGTACCAAACACCAATGGCATCAAAATTGATATATACGTGGTATGATAGAATAATTGTTCCGGTTAGGAGGATCCAGGAATAGTCTAACGGTTCAACTAACAACACGAAGGGAAATATCCAGAACAGATACCAAGGATGAAACACAGGTTGCAAGAGAAGAAATGAAGCCAACACAAAAAGCCCGCTCACTGGATTTAAGATGTGAGGGCTATGTTCTGATTTTAAGATTATTATAAGATAAATGCCCAAGAAAATGGCTCCAACTACAACTTTGGCGCCAAAAAAGGTTCCAGTTGATTCTACCAAGGCCCACATAACGCTCGCATTGAAGTACCATCTATCAGCATAAATGAGCAGACCAGAAATGATGGAGGGAGTCAATAAAATTGACAAGCTGTAAACAAAAAGGCCTAAAAGCACGATTACTCTTCCATTTCTCCCTAATTGACGCCAATATACGCCAATCAGGAAAATTGGATAATATTTGAGCAGTGTCGCCATGAGTAGGGCCGTTCCTCCCAGAGAGTGGTTCTCACGATTTAGAGCATAAATCGCACACATCACTACGAACACTACCAGAGGGTCGAAATGAGACCCATTTCCGGTCTCTAGATGCAAAAGCGGATTCCACGCGTACAGAATGATTCGCCAAGAAGGTTTATCAAAGATTGAAAGAAGGTGCGCCATGAGTGGGATAGTAGCTAAGTACATAAATGAAAAGAAAACTCGAAAGATTACTGGAGATGCAACTAGAGAGGCCATGTAGAGAACGGCAAATACCAAAAGTGTAAGCGGGGGATACGGGGAGGTAACATCCGGATTATTCACTAGAAATTGAAATGGAGGCTGTAAACTGGATGGAAAATCCGAGGGTGGGGTAGAATAGGGATTGATTCCGTTTACGAGGGCCATACCCTCCATAAAAAAACGATAGATATCGTCAGATAGCGTAGCATTAGTAAATAGGAGACGAATCTGGATTATTGATGCCACAATCATGAGGATTACAGTGAAGTACCTTTTCTTGACCAACAAATTCTGATACCGACGGATTACTACAGCTATCACGCAATAAACACTGAAGGGAATGAAAAATCCAATTATGAAATTCCAGGATGAGCGCTTTAGGAAGGTTGTCAATATCAATATTTCAAGCGCTAAAACAAGGATGATCCCCATCAGCGCAAGTCCAACGTATGAAATACTGTCTTGACGCCATTGTGGCCTTGAGGTTTTCAATGGATTTACCTACTTACGTGTTACATCCCAGGATCGGTATGGATGTCCAATCCAGTACCTAAGAGTGGCATACAGGGCAGCAAAAGACTCAACCGCTCCTCCAATTGGTGTTACAAGAAGTAGTTTGATATATTCCCATGTTTTTTGTCTTTTAGTAAGCCCGAGGGACCTAATATTTTTCGAAGATCCATTGATGATGCCGAAAAGCCAAAATAAGGTTCCAGGTAGTAAGATTAGCCGTGAAACAGTCACCTGAAATGTACGAAGCATCGGTGATATAAAAGATGCATCCATCGCTAAAAAGGGAAAAGCTGACGGCACTAATACAAACAAAAGCGTGAGAATAATAAACAAGGCAGCAAAAAAACTTATCCCATGTGCAATAATTCTGAAGCGCAACCGAGACAAGAACCGAATCCGTGCAAACCAATTTAATCTGAGAAATTCTTCATTTTTCCTTATGAGAGTCAAAGCCTGCCAAGCACCCGTAATCCATCGCATACGAGCATTAAAGGACTCTCGGACACTAAATGGCGGTTGTTCAGTCACTAGTCCTCCATGCCATCCGAATACCTCCCGACCAAATCTACTGTATGCTCTCATACCGAAATACAAGTCTTCTGCTAGTAAGGGATCATCGTTAGGAAGCCTTCCTGAATCCCACCCGATCGATGATACTAGTTCCGCATCCACAAGTAAATTCGATCCATGAAGGTGAAGAGGAGGAGGATTAGTCATTACTTGTGCGCAGTGATAGCAATTAAAGGGTCGTGATGCCTCCATCTGACGACTTATAAGATTTGCATCAAAATATTTGTGCGAATAGACTATAGGGCCTTCAAAAATCTTCTTCTCCGGCGATACAAGTATCGAGTGTATAATACGGCGGAAATCATCTTCCGATATGGTGGATTCTGCATCAAAATAAAAAACAAATGCGCGCTTTTCACCTGGGTCTGCCGCTCGGAATTCTGAGGAATAATGTAGACTTCGGGCCTTATATAGGGAATCCTTAGGAGTTTGATAGTCAGGAGGAACTGCGATAACTTCAACAGAAATGTCAATGCCCTGATTTTGCAAATACTGGTTAAAGAGAACAACCTCATCCTGGAAATCAGTTACTATTAGCAGTTCAATGTTTTTTCTGAATAAAGGATTCTGTGCTATCTGATAAATGGAATCGATCCCTCTTGTGACCACTTCAACTTCATTACCGCGAGTTGTAATTTGAAATTTGAAGATAGGTAGTTCTTGTTCCGTTTTTTTTAATAATTCACCGATTTGCTGATCCGTTAGAATAATAGGATTTTGATATTGTTTACGGTTTCTAATGTACGCAGGGATTAATTCAAGAGCATAATACAAGGTACAGATGAGGAAAATAACAGCTCCTAACGTCCAAATTCCAAAGGCGATTGTAAATTCCATTGTTTTTCCTCTAACTCATTGTTCTGGAGTCCTGCGAAGATTCCCAAATCGATTTATCCAAAGTTTTAAGCAAAGACCACATGTGCGCCGCTGTCATTTTTGCTGGCTCTCTAGGATTATTAAAGGATCGCGCATAAACCTCAGAGAAAACGTTTCTTAAATCAGAAAACGTATCAATATCAAAAACCGTCGGCAATATACACGCTTTATGGTCGGGGAACAACTCTAATAGGTTCCCCAACTCATTGTGTATAGAGTTCTTCTGAAATATCTCGCTGATTTCCCTAGGGCATGGATGGTTTGTTCCGAATAGGTAGAAACCTCCATTTTGAGATGGACCCAACACAAGCCCTTTTGGATTCGACATCAAGAATTCCATTCCCTTTAATATATAGGCAGGAGATAGGTGGGGAGTATCAGAACCAACAATAATCGTTGATTTCATTTTTAAATCCTTAAAAGCGCTATCAATGGCGATAGAAAATCGTTGACCTACCGTATCCCCTATTTGTGGTACCAGATTCACCTTCTCCATCAAGCTTGGGTTTTCATGCTCCATAATCGCTGTTATGATCTTTTTTATCATATTTCGCGCAGAATTGGTTTCAGGGAAATAATTGATAATTGGTGTGAATAGGGTGTGTTTCATCACTTCATCTAAAATCAGGAGGGTATCTTTTATCATCGCGGTTGTTAAATCAACTTGGAAGTTTTTCGGAAATTGGGAATGCGCCAAACGCGTTTTCACTGGTACCTGGGTCGGTACTTTCGTAAACAGTACGATTCCCTGCCTAATTGACATTTTAAATCCCAGGTTTCCAAAATAAAAGTACACGAAGGAGCGTCAAAATCATTATCGACCCCGCTTTGAATGCGGTATTAAAGTTTCCAGAGATTTTACTTTTACCTGAAGTACGTGGATGCCAATTAACAGGAACTTCCAGATACGGAACTCCCCCCATTTTTAATATCTTTGTACTCATTTCTATGGTCCAACCGTAGTTTATTGATGCCATATTTAGTTCCGAAAGGAGATCCCAACTTATAACACGAAGCGGGCCGAGATCGGTTAGGTGCTGTTTCCAAACCATTGACAAAAACTTCGCGAACAGCCGATTTGCAACGCGAGCTATGATGGTAAGATTGTTACGAGACTGTGGATCTATCATACGGCTCCCTTGACAATAAGGTGTTCTGTCCTTTAAAACAGGAAGGGCTACTTTATCAATATCGGCCACATTACTTTGTCCATCACCATCAAAGAAACAAACATATTTAGGGGGGTTTGGTTGTCTTGCAAGATATTTTAAACCAGCCAAACACGCGGATCCGTACCCAGGTCTCTTTTCCGTTATTACTTGGACCCCTACATCTCGGGCAACCTTTGCGGTTTGATCTTCAGAGCCATTATCCACGACGAGAACTTGTTTAACCCTTTTCAAAAGTCGTGGAAGAAGGAATGCGAGGGCGGTTTCTTCATTCTTTGCTGGAATAAGTACAATCATATCAGGAGGGATTTCCACATTTAACATGGGAACTCGATGGAATTTAAAATAACTCTGATTGGTGTCGAAATCCTAGAGAGCAAGACCGTGAACAACAAATCCTTGACCTAAACTGGTCAGAAATCAATCGGTTATTCAATGTTAAAGCTAAAACATATTTTTAAATGAGTAGAACTAATCTATCACATATCTAAAGTAATAATGGGGTGGAAACTGGAGTTTCTTCTCCAAGGACATTATACATCAAATATGATGAAATCCAATTACCAAACATCATGAATATTGACGCTATAACTGAGGAAATCCCAAGTTCTGGTATTCCACCCAGAATATGCCCGAAATTACATCCCGATGCCAGCATAGCTCCAATCCCTAATAGAAGGCCTCCTCCAAAAAACCGAATTATGTCACGCCTATTTGGAGTTTTTACTTTGAACTCGTTAATTTGAAGGGATGACAAGCTTGCTCCGATAATAAGACCGAGAATCATAATTCCTGCCCATCCCAAAAGAGAGGAGGTGACTCCAAGAATGCTTGAAACAACTGAGAAAAGCTCCCCAATCCCGTCCGTCGTTGAAAGCCCAAATGGACGGCCAGCTACCGTGGAAAAAAACCGTGCTAGTGTACCCAGAACCCCAAGCACAAGCCCGGACATTAAAGGAGACCATCCTTCACGAAAATGCGGTAACTGTGGAGGAGTTCTCCTGTACTTGTAAACCAGTACTCCTAGCATAATTAGGGCTCCGATCGTCCATATCGGCCGAGGTAGTATCTGTTCAAGAGAAGGAGTTTGACCTTGTATTGTCCAAAGGGTCGCATTTTGTACTTCAGCAAATGCAGAGCGGAGGGGTTCCACGGCAAAAACAGCAATCCCGATGCCAAAACCAAGAAAAGCGAGGAGTGACTTAATTGATCCTTCCCCTACCCTGTAACACACTCCCCCAGCACATCCCCCCGCAAAAACTGTTCCAAATCCAAACAAGAGACTTCCTATAGGAATAAGAATCAAAGAGAACCTTATTGGATTTGAATAAATGCTAAATCCCGGAAAGATTTCGGTCAGTGAAAATAATTGCAATAGCTGGTAACCAATCAACTCTACCATAACTGCAATAACCAGAACTAATGCAACCTCGGGATTTCTGATTAATAATAAATTTCTGAAGGCAGTATTAGAACATACACGTCCTCTTTGTAACACCAAGCCAATTGTAATTCCCAAGACCAAAGCACTAAGAAAATCTAGTGGGGTTATAACCACTTGCTTAATCCTCCTTTTCTCTTGACAGAACGAATGTAGGCCCAGTTCCTAATAAACCATTTTCCTGTTAATTTCATTTGATTTCTTTGATGTTTTTTTCGTTTGCAACAAAATAATTATCTACTTTTACGAAAAAATATCAATAAGTATTCTCCATTTTGGTTTAAGACCTAACCATGTCCAAAGCCAAGATGAATAGTACAATAGGAAAACGTTTAGTCTATCTTCTTGGTGCCTGTTTTGGTTTCCTGGCGCTCATCTTTGCTGTTTGGGATCTTGAAATTTCTATGGCCCTTGTTGATAGCGAAGCAGTGTGGGCGAGGTTCATCGCAGAGTATGGAGAGATCCCAGGGAATATTATCATTGTATTAGCAATTTTCGCCGTTTTCATTGCAGTAAAAGAAACTAGGACAGTAAAAAGTTCTATAATAATCGCAGTCGTCATTGGGGGCCTTGTTTGGCAGATATCCGCCTTGATCAACGCGATATTTGGAGGAATTAACTCCCAACTCATTCTAATCGTCTTTCCATTTGTTTTAGTAACATTAGTCGTGATTCGCTGGGGAAATTTCACCATATCGAATGAATTCCAAACATTTGCTGTTTTTACTCTAATTTTGGCTGTTTTGAACCCGCTTCTATTTGTACAAGTAATTAAAATCATGTGGGGGCGTGTTCGCTTTCGAGACCTAGCTTTAGATTATTCAGATTATACCCCCTGGTTTCTTCCACGGGGATCGACTGGGCATGCTTCGTTTCCCTCGGGCCACGCGGCCATGGGATGGATGCTACTCCCAATACTATATGTGCCTCGTTTGAAGAGGAAAAAAGCTATTTATTACCTGGTAACGGTCATCGTTTTAACATGGGGAGTGATCGTTGCACTTGGACGTGTTGTTGCAGGAGCACATTATGCCTCAGACGTTTTATTTTCAACAGGAGTTGCTTGGTTGATATTTATTCTTCTAGATAAATACTATAGGGGAAAGACCCTGTACCCAAACAAAAGTCCACAATTGGCAAGAGATGCAGCAAAGCTACAATAAAAGACCGAACATCTAGCCAAAAAATTCAGAGAGGCCATATTGACGGGGGAGGTACTTGGATGCATCAGAAAAACCCTGAACATCTAGTTTTTCTCTTGTTAGGCGCCTCCGAAGCGAAATAACATCATTTATAGCATATCCTGAAAATCGATTGTTAATCAAGATGAAAATCCTTTGATAAACCTCGTAAAATTGTTTGATTCTGCTAACCAGGCCATCTATTTCAGTATCTTTCACCAAAAATGTGCGGCCGAGCTGTGAATCAGGAATAGCTTTTCTATCTCCCAAAATTCGAACGTAATAAACAGGAACCTTTTTGGAAAAAAAGTCAGGAGGAATCATTATCTTTGT
Source organism: Candidatus Thorarchaeota archaeon (assembly GCA_048882505.1). Lineage (GTDB taxonomy): Archaea > Asgardarchaeota > Heimdallarchaeia > Hodarchaeales > Hodarchaeaceae > Hodarchaeum. Next base: position 146,600 of record JBHLRO010000006.1, on the reverse strand, counting down.
CGTGTCTGTGAGCACGAGGGAATAATCAGTTATTAAGTACTTCAATTCAGGAATAAGCCAAGATGAATTTCTTAGCTCTAAGATTAGAATTCTTGAAAAATGCTTGGAACATTCATCTAGTATCCCGACCAGATACTGTAACCGATTTGAATTAAAACGAAATGATGGGGGAAATTGAAGAAGAATCCCCTTTAATTTTGGTTCCAAACCCCTTAAAGGTAAGAAAAATTCTTCGATCAGATCCGACTTTGAGGAAAGATTACTGGAATGGGTGACATCCCTTATCATTTTGGCAGTGAACTGGAAATCTTCAGGAGTAGATTTATACCATCGTTTCACTAGTGAATGCGAAGGAATACTGTAGAAAGTAGTATTAATCTCGTTTAATTTCGAATGACGTGCGTAATATTTCAGCTCGCTCTTTGTGTCATTAGGATAAAATCGTCCACGCCAGAAGGGGTAATGCCATCCTGTTGTTCCTAAATATATCGTCATTGTTCAATTCCAGCATAATTGTTAAATTAATCTTTGTAAGCCGGGATAAATATTATGATGTACCGAGAAAATATTCATGTATGGCTGATAGGGGGAGATGGTCGGTAATATCGCTTCCGTAGTAGGCTTTTACCACAATCCCTTGATCGATCAGAAAGCTCGCAGGAATTAATGTTCGAATTCCATCCATGATTCCAAGGTGAAACCCTCTTTTTATTGCCCTAAGAAACTTCCCCCAACGAAAGTAGCCCCGTATATAGCCCCACTTGGATGCATAAACCCCGTAAAGCCTATAAACTTCATGATTAGGATCTGGGATTACCGGAAAAGGGATATTTCCTTGTCTTTTTTCAACGTACTTGGATATAAGCTCTTTGGGAGATTGGAAAAAAGCCAATATCTGTAGATTATATTCGGAATGAAGTCTAGGGTATTTTGTAATTAATTCAGAGAAACGGAGATTGCAAAAGGGGCATGATGCGTATCTGAAGAAACAAAGGTACAGGGGATGCGCAGAAAAGTCGTCTAGAGCAATCCGGTTGTTATATATATCCCGTGCTTGAAATTTAATGGCATGTTGCCCTTCTATTACCCTCATCTTAGTTCAACGTTCTTTTAGAGGTCTAGACAGTGCAGGTGACCTAGATAGTGAAAGGTTCGTGAGTATTCGATTCAACTAGGTTATGTCTTAAGGTGAGAGGTTGGTAATTATCTCCTTTATGTTATGATTTACCTCCTAGAAGCTCATTATTTGGCTTTTATCAAACCAGACGCACAACATGAATAAAATTTTGGCAGATTGACTTCCAAACAGAGTGCAATCCCAAAACGCGCTAATAAAATCTCTGAAGAAGCTCGTGATACCTTTGATGTCTGATTTCTCTCTTCTATGTAGTATTAACAATCAAATTTACGAAAAACGTAACTCCAAAACGATAGAAATTCCCTATTTACAGGTTTCTATAGGTCGATCTTAAACCGAGTCTATCTGTCTAATTGATCAGATTCATTAAACAAAATGGTGCAAAATAAAATGTTACAAACAGCAACGAAAATATCAAACAAGAAATCGTTTTTTCTATCCCTGCTTTTAGCCAGTTTTTTATTAGGACTCATGATGACGTCATTTTTAACTGTCAGCGGCGTCGCTGATTCCATCCTCCAAGAAACCAGTGAAACCAGTGTGGATGACCAAACTAGTGGAACCCAAACTGAAGATACCGACATCACCGAAACAGAACTAGAAGAGGAACATGATGACGATGATGATGGAATTGACGATGAAACCGAAGCGAAGAATGAACGTGAAATCTCAATCGAACACGATGCTGATGACGTGAAAATTGAATCGCAGTTAAAATTTGGCGAACAGAAAGATGAAATTCATATTGAGATCGAAGTCCACGATGAACCAAAGGTAAAATTGGAGTACTCGTCAGAAGCCAATAGTGCTGAGGTTGAACTGGCATTTAAAGTGAAATTCTATTCAATAATCGAATACATTGATCAAGATGCTAATGGCGTTTTCAACGAATCAGAAGATCTTATAGTACAAGAATATCGGTTGGATCAAGTAGCATTTGAACCTATCGATTATGTAACACAAGATGGTCCTGGAAATTCCATTCTTCACAAAATCACAATTAATACCACAGATGGGGTATTTCTTCTCCGATTCTACGCAGTTTCCGAATTCACGATTGTCAATGAAGCATTAGTAACTCCCACTCAAGCAAAAATAGATGTAGAAATCCATAATTTTCCATACAATGATACTAACTCTGACCTCGCCCTACAAACTAAGCTAGAGGCCACAAAAGAATACGAAGAAGACGAAGATACAGAGGACGAGACCGAAGGACGCGCGGATGAGGAAAAAGAAGTTGAAGTTTCCATGGGTGGGTTTGTAGGATTTTTCTCCTGGACAGAGACTGCTCTGGTTGATGGGGTCAATCAAACCGTGTTAAGTAGCCCTGTTGAAGATGATGACAGCAGTACAGATCAAAAGATCTTCCTAAACTACCCAAGGGGTAATGATATCATCCACGATCCAAAGATTGGAGTCGCAGGGGTTATTCTGGTAGCGGATAATTTATCACCATCTGGTTCACCTTCCAATGGATATTTAATCCCAGTAACCCTTGTGGTACTTGCCCTAATTGGTGGAAAAACGGTATATCAACGAAAGCGTAAATAAAATCATTCCGTTTTCCACCAAACCCTTTTCTTTCTTTTTTTAGGATCCCAAGATGAAGAAACACAGAAATATCTGATATTTCGCAGGGCGGATACTGATGTTAAAACTGTTTATGCAAAGCCAAAATCGAACAAAAAGGAGAAAAACAGCCGCGGTTCTCATTACGGTCTTTGTAGTTCTTTTATTGATTTCTACGAAAATGAATTCGGGTATAGCAGCCTCTTCCGAAAGTTCCATGGCTGGGGATCAACCCGAGGATGATAATACCACTTCGGATGAAACAAGTGAAACGACCGAGGAGGAGGATGGAACGGAGACACAAGAACATTCAATGAGTACTTCCGAAGAAGAACGCGATGATGATGATGATGGGGTGGGAGATGAGTTTGAAGATGTCAATCGTCGCAAAATCACCATAGAATATGACGAGGAAAAAGTTAATATCGAATCAGAGCTTAAAGATGGAGTCCAAAAGGACAAGATCAAAATGGAATTCAAGATTTCCGATTTTCCTGAATTTAAACTGGAATATGAATCCAGATCAGGCTCAGGAGAGGTAGAACTCCAATTCTTTTTTCGTTTCTTAGCTCTTATTCAATTCGAAGACATTAATGGTGACGGTACACTTAGTACTCCTGGTGATCAAATCCTGACGTCTTTGGCTTTGGATTCTATGACGTTTCTACCTATCCAACACGCGAACATGAGTTCTGGAAATTCGACCGTGGAGATTTTTAATACAACGACCAGCGATGGCCTTTTTAGTCTTCAATTTTATGTCAGTAATGAATTCACAAAGATAAATCAAGCGATAATCAGCCCAACACAAGTTAAAATCGATATAGCGATCAATAACTTCTCATTTACAAAAAATACTTCCTTCCTAGCTCTTCGAACCGAGTTCGAAGCTGATTCCGAGTATGATGCGGACGAGAGTACCGAGGATGAAGCGGAGGGGCGAGCATTCGATGAAAAAGAACTAAAGGTGACTCTTGGGGGGTTTTCAGGATATTTTTCCTGGAATGAAAATGCTTTAGTAGATGGAGTCAAAAAACCTGTCAATACAACTCAAGATACAGGCAACCAATGGCTTTATCTTGTATATCCGCAGGGGAATAGGATTCTACATGATCCAAAGATCGGCGTAGAAGATATACTAATTCCAGTCGTTGAGGAAATCCTTTCCAACGTAATAGGATTGTTGAAGATGACTCCGGGTGGGTATTTTCTTTCAATGATTTTGGTGACTCTGGTTGTGGTTAGTGGCGCAATATTAAACCGTATTAAAAGGCACCCTGAAGAAACCCTGATAGAGAATGAGGTTTAATTTGTGCATTTAACGGTATTTTTATTCACTTCCGATAGTTTATTGCGTCACTGAATTTAGTGGGATTATCCGTGGCTGAATCCAATGACCATGAGACGGAGCAACACGTAGAGATAGACGAACTTGTTTTGAAAGCGCTCAACCATAACATTAGACGCCGAATCTTATTCGAACTCTACGAAAAAGGATGGGCGGGGTATACAGAGCTTACACACTGGCTTAAATTAACATCTGGGGTATTTTATCATCATATGAGAATCCTTGTAGAAGCGGGTTTGATCAATCAATCTGTTAGGGATAAAACGTATGAAATCACACCTAACGGAGCGCGTGCAGCAGAGTTTTTCCGTTCTAGCCTTCCAGCGACCCAACCAAATCCCCTACTGTCGTGGGTGAAAATTTATTCCCCTGTTTCCACGGTAGTAACGCGATTTCCCTTTTTCAGTTTGCTAATACAACTTCTACTGATAGTAGGGGGGCTGGTTATGCTGACGATATCACACCAATTCGGAATTGCTGGTTTTTTTTTATTTTCTATCGACGATTCGTTAATCCTTATCATGTATTCCATTTTTTCAACCTTTACCGGGATAATCGCCTTATTTCTTTTCTGGGTATTTGATGGCTACGCGAAACATGTAGATAAGAAGCGTGGGGAATTTGCTTCTCATGTACTAATCCCACAAACCATTATAACAACAGTTTTTGTGGTTATTAGCTTATTACCTCCCATTCCAGCACTATTGGAGGTCATTCCTGCAATAGGTCTTCCCTTGTCAATAATATTTCAATTATTTGGCCTCAGCTATTATATTCATGTGTTCCAAAAAAATGGTAGTCGTTCCTTCGCAAAACTAGCCATGGCCGTAATGATCCAACAGTACTTCTTTCTCGCATCCATATACTTTCTATGATCAGCAAATCCCGTTAACCAATTGAGTATTGAATCGTTGACTCTTTTATTTTGTAATATTGCTCCAAGTGATCGTTGATCTCGGAAATAATAGTTTGATATTTTGAAATCGACTCATCGCTCGGATTAGGAATTGGAAACCGGATATGTGCTGTGAGAACTGTGTCCCCTGGCGAAATTGTCCAATAGTGAATCGATTCTATCGCCTGAATGGAGGGAAATTTGGATAGAAGACCTTGGACAATCGTCTCAGAATTCTGTTCTCGAGGCCCCATCTCAAGTAAGATTCTCCCAGAGTCTCTGAGAATAGACCACGCCCAATGTAAAATTATGAGGGAGATTAGCAAGCTGATTAACGGATCTAGAAAGTTCCAACCAGTGAAGTAAATAACCACAGCAACCACGATGATCCCAATCGAAGAGGAGGCGTCTGCAACCATATGATAAAAAAGGCCCTGTAGGTTTAAATCTTGTTTAGTCCTCCCCAGAATCATTATACTGGCAAGGTTAACTATTAATCCAAGGATGGCAACGAGGAACATTTCGGCCGCCAAAATATTCGCAGGGGCAAGAAATCTAAGTATGGCCTCGATTACAATTACGATTACGATGACAATTAGAAATAAACCGTTCACAAATGCTGCAAGCACCTCAGCTCTACTTAAACCATATGTGCGATGACAACATGGGGGAGTTTGAGCGATAAACACCGCAAATAGACTAATCCCGATTGCAAACACATGTGTAAACATGTGTCCTGCATCGCTTAGAAGAGCCACGCTGTACGTGATAAAGGCTCCAGTTATTTCAACAAACATGACAGAAAAAGTAATCAAGAATGATAGGAGAAGTTTTCTCCTCTCGACAGAACGATATTCCGTCCATAGATAAAATTGGTTGTATTTATCACCATTTTTCTGGGCCTGATCCATTATCATTCCTCGCTCAAGAGCTTCATTCTAAAGCAATCTTTAATCCCATTTGTGTCTTCATAAATAGGAGAGCTTCTGCATTACCACGGGCATCATCGACGGGGTTGTGTGTATGCTCAGTAACCCTCAAATGTTTGAAATTTTCAAATACGTCTTTGACCAATCCCTTATATAACGATCCTAAGTTCTGAGAGGAATGACCAAATGGATTTTCCCCTAAAAAATGGTGAAAATACCAGTTAATGAAAGACCAATCAAACCCGTTGTTATCAGCTATGAAAAACACCCGTTTTCCTTTAGAAACTCTGAAAATCCAACTTCTAAACTCTTCCATCACTTGACGAGGATCAGGAAATTTCAATGTATCTTCTCGAGTAAGACCTGCAACAGCTAGAGCATCAGGGGAATATTTTTCGGATATAGGGGCTAATTTACCCTCAAAAATCAATTCAAATCCTGTTCTAACGACTACTGCACCAAACCACACCATGGAATAATCACCTGGAATTGGGCCGTCGGCTTCTATATCGACACTGATCCACGTCATGCCGTATCGCCTCTTTCATGTCATATTTTTTCGCTTGACTTATTAATATCACGTCAATTATATTTCAGCGGTACCTATCTTAGTAATAGTGCGGATGAATGGCATTCCTTTGTTTTCAATGTGCCAAAAGATTATTCGAGTCGGGGAAAGATTATTGAGTTTTTGTTTTGAAGAATTCTATATTTGGACACCAGAAGTAATCCAAACCTAGGAGCATTTATCGGCTTTCTAGTTTTTGGTCTGATTGGGTACTAAAAATGACTGACGTCCTGCCCATTGTGATTCCGATCATTGCACTATTCCTGTTAGGCCTTTTGCTGCGTCAGTTAAATCTCTTTACCAAACAGGATGCCAATAGTTTCATAAGGTTGGCCTTTTTTGTATCCCTCCCTGCTATTATTTTGAATACAATACCAAGGACTACTCTTTCACTTGAGTTTCTATTCCTAGCTATTTTAGCAGTTATTCTAATATCCACGATGCTCGTTTTCTCCTCTCTCTTAGCTCGATTCTGGGTGTTTGAGCGGGAGACAAAGGGTGTATTCATTATTGGCCCAATGATATTAAATCTTGGCTTTAATGTCCCTTTCGTATTGGGTGTTTATGGTGAGGAAGGATTCATCTATGCTAGTTTTTTTGATATCGGAAACCTTACCATGATGCTTACCCTAGTGTATTATTTGGCACAAATGCATAACTCAAAAGCTGAAAATGTTCGATTTCTAAACAAAAGATTGCTGTTATCTCCTCCCTTGCTAGCTTTAATTTTTGCCATCGGAATAAACTTACTTGGAATCAGTTTGGATTTAAATCCAATACCTGACATTTTGGCCCTATTAGGTGCGTTGGTTACCCCTCTTCTCATGATCGCTATTGGACTCTATTTCAGTCCTTCCAATAAAAACATTGTCGCCGCAATTACTGTAGTGGGCATTCGAACGATAATAGGCCTATTTTTGGGGTTTATATTTATAATACTAGTTCCTATGAGTATTATAGGTCAAAAAATTGTAATTTTAAGCTCGGCGGCACCTGTTGGCTTCAATACGCTTACATTTGCAGCGCTAGAAGATTTAGATCGTGAATTTGCTGCAAATGTAGTATCAATAGGAATAGCCATCGGAATTTTCATGATAACTGTTCTATTGATACTAATGGGATAGTCCGATCACGAGGGGGGGATTAAGATGGCTAAAATCCCTAAAAATTGGAGTACAAGGAGATAGATAAAACCTAATGTTAGTAAGATTACACTCAATGGTGCCATCTTCTTCACAAAATCCATAAAAGTCACAGGATGGCCTTCCTGTGAAAGAACCTGAACACCAATTACCCCTGTTACTGTTCCAAATGGCGTGAATCCTCCTCCGAATGTAACAGCATACAACAGAGTAAACCACAAAAAGCCGCCCACTGGAAATCCGAACACGGTATTAGCTCTGAAAATAGGATCTGACAGCAATATACTAATGACTTCAGCTAGGGCAATCGTAATCGGGATATTTGCAACAATGGCGGACAATATGGAGATTAAAGTGATGATAACCAAGGCTAAGATCAGTGGATTGCCACCTGACCATTCCAGCATCATCTGTGCGAATACTTCCAAAGCTCCTGATAATTGTAAGGTACCTACCAGAATGAATAGACCCATAAAGAAGAGAATACCTTCCAACTCCACACGATGCAGAACATGTTCTAAATTCGCTCGAGTCACGACTATCGCGAGAATGGCTCCAGTAATGGCAACAAATCCCACTGATAGCCCTATTAGGCTAGAAAAAACTAACCCCATGACTACAATCCCCATCACGACCGAACCAGCATATAGATTTCGGGGAGACTCAACTACTGACCATTCATCCAAGAGGTTTAGTGCGCTAGCATCGAATCCTGCGGTCTGGGGGATTGTTAGCTCTTGTTTAAAGATTAAAAAGAGATAAGCCAGGGAGACGATCACTGAAACAATGATTAATCCAGAGTTCACAATGGAAAACGTAGCAAAGGGGATGTTACCTGCATTCGGGGATGCGATAAGAATTCCAGGTAATGATCCGATAACTGTAATAATTCCAGCCATGACTGTTGCAGAAACTTCCGCCAGGATGTATGGTTTTGGATTGAGATCCAAACCACGAGTTATAGTGATCGTAATGCCACTGATCAGTATTATAGCTGTTGTATTATCAAGTAATGCCGATAAGACCAAGGTAAGGAAAAATACAAGGATCAAAAATCGTCGGGGAACACCCTGAGATGCCTTAATTGTTCTAATTGAGACCATGTCAAAGAGTCCTGTATCAGATAATACGGCGACGAGTAAGCTCATGCCAAATACGATACTAATCACCTCCCACTCAATAAACGAGCTAAAGAGGGCGATTTCAAAGAAAAGACTGGGATTTTCCAAGATTTCCTTGAGCTGCTCGATTGAAAGCGGAGGTTTCCGACCAATGGCATGTTCCAAATCTTCTGAGGTCAGATTTTCCAATGCATCGGTAGAGAGCCCGCCTAGATAGTCCAAGGGCAGTAGGTTCGGAAGAAAAATTATGGTTACCGATACGGCAATGGTTGCACCAAACAAGATAACCCTAAGTTTATCCTCCTCTGCCAAGGTCAGGAAGCCGAAAACGACAATGAATATGAGAACTATGAGAATTTGAGTGTGAACATAGGTAAAGGCCGATGGTGGTGCAATGAAAAGGAGACTGGCAACCATTAGAATCGCTGTGATACCAATAACAGGAAGGATTATTTTTTCAGGTATCTTTTCCCCTTTAGGATCGTATATCCAAAGGAAGACACTGGTAATAAAGGCTATAATTGTGATGATGCTTGTCCAGGCCAATTTTTCCACTGTAGAGTTGTTCTAGCTCCAAAATTAAAAAAAACCGGTAAATTCAAAAGTGTTGACCATCAACCACGGCCCATATAGGGCGCCAAAAATCTATAGAGATTGACTTGCTCCAACATAATAATTTCTACCAAAATTTAGAGATATTCTACAATTCCAGATAAAATTGGGACTGAAAATGCAAATATTTGAAGGTATTCGGATTATTGAAGTGTGTAACTTCATAAGTGGTCCGTGGGCGACAACATTCTTTGCAAATCAAGGTGCGGATATAGTTAAAATAGAAACACCCCAGTTTGGAGATACTTTTAGGCTTTATTCTTTCTTTGATCCAGAGATCTTTCCTCTATTCTCTATTTTGAATAACAACAAGAGGTCCGTTACTCTCAATTTACGAAAACCCGAAGCCCAAGAGATCTTTAGACGTCTGGTAAAGATCTCTGATGCTGTCGTGGACAACTTAGTTGTTGGATCCATGGAGAGATGGGGACTAGGATATGAGCAGTTAAAGCAAATCAAAACAGATCTAATTTACGTGTCGATAAGTGGTTTTGGACGTACGGGGATTGACCGATATGTTGCAAAACCAGCATTTGACCTTATTGCCCAGGCCGCAAGTGGAGTTTTAGATTCGATGCGAGTCAAAGACGCTCCAGGCCTTCCCATTGCTGATTACAGTGCTGGTCATGTTGCAGCAATCGCACTTGCCTCCGCATTATACTATAGGGAACGAACACGTAATGGTCAATTGATCGATTTATCAATGCAAGATATCATGTACGCAATTAACCTTCGAGCGCATGCAAAGGAATTTTTAACAAGAGCCTCAAAGCTTAATGATGTATCTAGAATTTTACCCATCTACAATCAATATCCAACGAAAGATGGAGGAAAGATTGCCATAGTGGTTCTCACAGAGCCTCAATGGTATCGATTCTGCGACAATGTGTTAAATAATCCGGAATTAAAGTACGATAAGCGATTCGACACTCCGATCAAACGTTTTGATTACGTGGAGGAACTGGATGAAATTGTGACCAAATATACACAAAACAAAACACAAGATGAAGCACTTCGAGAATTGGAAAGTCAGAGAATACCCTGCGGGTTGGTTCAGACTATCGACGACGTCAGAGATCATCCGCAGCTTAAAGCCCGAGGAACTTTAAATTCAAACTTTGACTTTTCAAAATACGGAGTTCTCAAAGCCACCATACCAAATCCAATCATTCGCTATGGTCGCACACCAGGAAAACTTACCACACCAGCTCCAGAGCTCGGGGTTCATAACAGGGAAATTCTCTGTGATCTATTAGGCTATAAGGAATCCGAGCTAGCTCATTTCAAAAAAAACAACATAATATAGGTAATAACATTCTACAGATGTAGGCATATTATCCAGTACAAGACTAAGGGGCGTTGATCAATAAGGAAAAGTCCAAGGCTTTGGCGGAATGAGTTAATAATCCCATTGAGAGAATATCTACCCCAGGGATAAGAAATTGAACAATATTATCTTCTGTAATCCCACCAGATACTTCGATGACTGGACGAGAGCGGTGAGAGTGGCCTTCCACGATACGAATTGCTTCACCGATTGCTTCAGGATTGAAATTATCCAACATAATGATATCAGGACGGAATTCTAGGGCCTTTTCTAATTGCGTATTGTTTTCAACTTCAATTTCGATTTTCTTGGAAAAGGAAGCCTGAGTCTTAATACCGTTAAGAACGCTAGGAATTGGATCTTTATCGAACAAGGATAGATGATTCTTCTTTATGAGTACTGCATCAGAAAGACCCCATCGATGGGTATCTCCTCCTCCTATCTTGACCGCGTACTTTTCAAAATATCGAAAACCAGGTGTTGTTTTACGAGTGGCAGTAATTCGAATCCCCAAACCAGACTGGTTTACAAGATTTACCAGGTTGTGGGTGAGTGTTGCAATACCTGACAGTCTCATGATTAGGTTTAGAATGGTCCTCTCTACAGTAAGAATATCCTTACTCATCCCCTCAAGATTCAAGACAATGTCCCCTGTTTTCACGGGGCTGCCATCTTCCCATTTTTCAACAACATTAATGCCAACGGCCTCCATGATGATGGCAGCAAAACGTGTCCCACAGATTATTCCTTCTTCTTTCGCAATGATACCAGCTTTTACTTTCTTATTGGGAATGAACTCTACCGTAACATCTCCAAGTTCTAAATCCTCCTCAAGGAACCTGAGAAGTCGTTGCTCCAGGAGTTTGGAGGGAAGATATGCCATGGTGAGGGGGCCTCACCTCGAGAGTTCAAACATCCTATCGAGACTCTGTCTTGCTCGGTGCCGAACCTTATCTGGGATTTCAATGATATGAGAGGGGCTGGGTAAATGGAGAACATTGAAAATGCGCTCTAGGAAAACAGTTTTCATATAGGGACACATCACACAGCTGCCCACGAAGTTTTTTTCGGGAAATTCAACACGTAGTCTTTCCGAGAGCCCACATTCAGTTATTAAGGCATAATTTCGATATTCTGTGGATTTTACGAACCGGATCATATCGCCCGTCCCTCCAACCAAATCAGCCTGCAAGGCTACCGAAGGATCACATTCTGAATGGGCCAATACTTGTATGTCTGGATATTGCTCTCGCAGGAATTCGATTTGTTCTGAAGTAAACTGGTTGTGAACAATACATTCGGCATCCCATCCGATAATTCTTTTTCCAGTCGATTCTTCTAGGTTTTTAGCCATGTACTTATCAGGTATGACAATGATTGTATCTTGATCAGTCTCTAAACTGTTTATGATCTGTAACGCGTTAGCGCTGGTAAAACAGACATCACATTCAGCTTTGACTTCGGCGGTTGTATTTACATAACCTAATACAGGTACTCCAGGATATTGCTCTTTTAATCGTCGAACGTCTTGTGGTTGAATTCCTTCAGCCAATGAACATCCTGCTTCGAGCGACGGAAGAAGAACGGTTTTGTTTGGATTTAGCAGCTTCGCAGTTTCCGCCATAAATCGGACACCGGCAAAGACAATGATATCTGCTTCAGTTTTCATTGCCTCTTTGCTCAAACCATAACTGTCTCCAACAAAATCGGCAACGCCGAATATAATCTGGGGTTTCTGATAGGAATGTGCCAATATGATGGCATTTTTTTGTTGTTTAAGTTCATTAATAGCCAACGTTTGGGGCGCAATTAGGGCGCACTCTTCCCATCCCCAATTCAATGACTTTAACTTACCATATAATCGATTGGCCTCAGCCTCCAGTTCCTCTTCTGTATGTATATTCGATAATGGTTTTGAAACCTGCATAGTTTTCCGGCCAAGAAGTATGAAGACTCAACTTCAGACTTGGTATTCTCTTTTCAGGTAAATCCAGGTCTTTTATCTGGTTTGAAATACAGATCTAGAGCAGTTCCTCAAAAATAAATCGATTAACTCTTCAAATAGGTCATATAAAACCGGATACAAAAAAATTTTCTTTCGGACAAATCCAAAACCTATTTTTATAGCGAAGTTCGGAGGATTGACTCAAAAAACCCGTCTCATCAGCTCTTGGCAGAGAGTAAATAACCGTAAAGAAAAAATCGCCGGAGAAATGGGTGATAAATATTGTTAGGAATCTATAAAGTCCCCAAACCCAAGAATGAACCCGTTTTAGATTACAAACCTGGATCTTGGGAACGGGACGCGCTGAAACGGGCACTGAAAGAGCTGAAAGAAACCAAAATCGAGGTTCCGCTTATCATTGGAGGGAAACCAGTGAAAACGAATGATACAGGAGAAATTCGTCCACCCCATGAGCGCAATCACCTACTTGGGAGATTTCACAAAGCGGGGGAAAACGAGGTTAAGCGGGCCATTGGAAATTCCCTTGACACGGCTGATGGTGATTGGGGGGAATGGGATTGGTCAGAACGAGCTGCCGTCTTTTTGAAGGCTGCTGATCTCCTGGCGGGCCCTTATCGTATGCGAGTTAACGCCGCAACAATGCTTGGACAGAGTAAAAATGTTTATCAGGCAGAAATCGACGCAGCATGTGAATTAATTGATTTTCTAAGATTTAATGTCTATTACATGTATTTAATTTACAAAGAACAGGTCAATTCGCCGAAATACCAGTGGAACCGCCTGGATTATCGTCCACTAGAGGGATTTGTTTTTGCAGTCAGTCCATTCAATTTTACATCAATTAATGGTAATTTACCTACTGCACCTGCAATTATGGGGAATGTTGTAATCTTTAAGCCCGCCTCCACCGCTGTGTACTCATCTTACTTTTTCATGAAACTCTTAGAAGAAGCTGGCGTTCCTCCTGGTGTCATCAATTTCCTTCCAGGAAATGGCAGTACTATAGGACCAATCGTGATTAAAGATCCTCATCTTGCAGGAGTTCACTTCACAGGTAGTACTGCTACCTTTCAACAAATGTGGGAAACCGTGGGTAAAAATATCACAAATTATAACACGTATCCCAGGCTAGTTGGAGAGACAGGTGGTAAGGATTTCATTTTTGCTCACGAAAGTGCTGATATTAATGCCCTTATCACCGCAATTTTGCGTGGCGCGTTTGAATATCAGGGCCAAAAATGCTCTGCTGCCTCACGAGCTTATATCCCGATTACAATCTGGGAAGAGACAAAATCAAAGATTATTTCAGGAGTAAACAGTATGTCCATGGGGAATGTGGAGGACTTTCGGCATTTCATCAACGCAATAATTGACAAATCAGCGTTTGATAACGTCTCAGGCTATATCAATGATACGAAAGCTTCTTCTGAAGCTGAAATCCTAGTAGGTGGAGGGGTGGACGATTCTATTGGCTATTTCATTGAACCAACAGTCATTTTGACGAAAGATCCCAAGTTTCGTACCATGTGCGAAGAAATTTTCGGACCAGTCTTATCAATATATGTATATCCTGCCAATGAGTACGAAAAAACCCTACATCTATGCAATCAGACCTCTGAGTACGGTTTAACTGGCAGCATCTTTGCACAAGATCGAATAGCAATTCAAGTTGCCTCTAAAATCCTGAAGAACGCTGCAGGTAATTTTTATATCAACGATAAACCTACTGGCGCGGTTGTAGGGCAACAACCCTTTGGAGGCGCTCGAAAATCGGGAACTAACGATAAAGCAGGGAGTTGGTTGAATCTTCTTCGCTGGATAAGCCCCCGAACAATAAAGGAGAACTTATTCCCACCGACGAATTATCGCTATCCATTTATGGATGATTTATGAATTAGAAGAGAAGGAATGCCATATTCCGGGATTTTAGTTGATTCCTAGTCGTTTTCAGGGTAAACTGATAGTTTCTGATTATCATTCCTATGTCTGTGATTCTTATTCACTGTGATCCTCTTTCTCCCATCGATTTTCCTTTTACGTATAATATTTTCTTTCTTCAGCCTTACTATCGCTTTTTTGAAGGCTCTAATGTCAGTAGTAATGTCCTTTTTTGGCATATAAATATCTGTGTCGTTTTTCAGGAACTAATTTTCTAGAATCCGCAAAATCTGAATCTGGATTTCACTCAGGGGAAAAAAACTGGCTTAGGCTTTGACTTTTGGGCTAGGGGGCGAAATTTTACACATTGAATTCATTTCTTTCAAAAATATTACATATTTGAGATCATTTGTAAATTTCGGATAATACTAACACTCAAATTCTTCGATATCTAATTCATTTGGGGCTGTACGACTTAAAATGGCAACCCCAAGAACGGCTGATACAAAGGAGGCAACTAAGATTGAAAATTTCTTCATTGTTATGAGAGTAGCATTTGTTATTGCAAGATTACCTATAAACAAAGCCATAGTGAAACCAATCCCAGCCAGCATCGAAACACCAATTATATGAGTCCAGGTTAATCCTGAAGGTAATGATGTGATGCCTGATTTGACAGCTAGCCAGGTAGCAAACGTTATTCCGATTGGTTTTCCTATTACGAGACCAAGAAAAATCCCCACTTCGATAGGATGAATATATGGGGGAATCTCACCTAATAAAACACCTGCATTTGCCAGAATGAAAATTGGCACAATACCAAAAGCAACCCAATAATGCAGAACGCGTTCAAAACGTTGGAGAGGGGCCTCAACACTCTGACAGGCTGTTTCGAGGGCTTTCACGGCACTTTGTTGTTTTTGATTCAGTAGCACACTTGGACCACATTTCCCAGCGGTTTGAAATTCATCAATAATAAGTTGTGAATCTAAAACAAACTTGTCAGCATCGATTTTATTGCTAGCAGGAACGGTAAATGCAAGTAACACCCCTGCTAATGTTGCATGAACCCCCGATTGAAGGATGACAAACCAAAGCGCAATTCCAAAAAACATGTAAAGGAGGGGATGTTGGATATTAATTCTATTAAATAGAACCAAGAGAATAAAAATGGCGAAAGCGACAACAAGGATAAACCAATCAATATTAGTGCTATAGAAAACTGCAATAACAATTACTGCGCCAATATCATCAATTATTGCTAATCCCGTAATGAAAACTTTTAATGGAAAAGGAGCTCTCTTTCCCATCAAAGCCAAGATCCCCAATGTGAAGGCAATGTCAGTGGCCATGGGGATTCCCCAACCAGCCAAACTATTAGGAGAATTGAGATTAAAGAGAATATAAATGGCTGCAGGAAAAATCATTCCACCGAGGGCTGCCATAATTGGTAAAGAAGCTTTTCGGAGGGAATTTAGTTCTCCCGCAATGATTTCTCGCTTGATTTCTAATCCGATGACAAAGAAAAAGATTGCCATTAGACCATCATTGATCCATAAGGAGAATTTCTTGCTGAGGCCAAAACCACCGAATGTGATTGTCAGTTCGGTCGCCCAGAAAGCATTATATGCTTCGAATAGGACAAAATTTGTAATACTGAGTGCAAATAATGTACAAAAGATAAGAATTAATCCACTAAATTGCTCTGTTTTGAGAAATTCCTTGAATGGCCGGATTATATCTACAGGAAATTTCCTTTCTATTGAACTTGTTTCAGTAGCCATGTGATCTCACATTCATTCATGGAATTGGAAATAAATCTTGAGACAACTCCTTGTGAATCGAGAATCAGAGTGTCTTTTTTTAATTAGCTTACTAATAAATCTTATACCTTGTAACGAGAATAAAATGAAGATTGAAGTAACACGGAACGGCCATATGCCATGTTTTCTGTTTAAATTTTCTTCATAATCTTGATGGATGAGGTTTAGTGTTCACAATTTTTTACTGGAGCTCGAAAATCTGGGACAAATGCCAAAGCTGGAAGCTAGTTAAACCTCCTTCGTTGGACGAGTTCACGAATGGTAAAAGAGAGTTTATTACCTCCTAAAGATTTTCGTTACCCATTTATGGATACCGAGTAAAGTAAGATATTAGAAGGGGAAATGAGAAGGAAAAACTGGGACTTTCCATCGAATTATTGAGTTTATCAGGTCTTCCTTCTCTTAGAACTGGAATAGATAATTCCTAACTCTTTTCTGATATTTACACAATAAATTCCATTCGGATTCCGTTTTTACAACACAATCAATTTTGTAATACGGTTTTTTTCTGCTCTAGCCCAAATAATATCCCCTATAAATGCATTCTCCGAAATTATCACTATTTAGGCAGATATTAATGTTTTATGTTTTATTATATCCCTCTACTGCCAAAATTAAGTAAAAACCTTATAAACTGTAACAACATTCATTACACAGACCTAGTTAATAAATTTTTTGCCTGTTTCTCCTTCTAAGATGGAGATGTAAGCAATTTACAAACTTCCCTTCGAGTCTTCTGAAGGACCAAAGAAGTACTTCATCGATCGAGTGAGTTCAACATTTAGAGTATCCCATATAATAACGGATTCAAATAATAATGTGATTCTAAGGGGAGGAAACCTCATTCCACTTGGTAGGGAACGTCTAGTAATGATAGGATTCGTAGGAGGGGTGTTTCTTCCTTTGGTATTAATAATCCTCTTATTTCTCCTCAGCTTTGACCTATTATTAGAGATTATACCAGTTCTGTTCCTTTTCGGTACTTTGTGGGTAATTGTATACATGTCTTGTTACAGTTTACTATTTAATCTGCTAAGGTTTAATTATAAGTTCCGAAATGCAGATAACAATCCATTTGGAGGCCTTGAGAGTGATTGCACATTGTCAAGGTGGAATATCTGTGATCCAGAGGGCGACGTTCACGCGATCTTGAATTATTCAGAGAATGAATTTAGGGAGTTCTTTACGTTAGATACTCCAGATGATCATTACACAGGGCGTTACAGATATGAGCAGCAATTGGGTAGGGCAAATCGGTATGTAAGTAGTCGAAGGTTCAAGGAAATCGAAGTTACAGACTCTCAAGGGACTTTGGCTTTTACTCTCTCAAGTTATGGGCGGGTAATTAAATCTGAAGGAGTTCTAAATCCCCTTATTACCTTATTAACCGGTACGTGCGTAGCCACCCGACTTCACAAAGTTTGGCTACAAGAGTTGGCTTTTCTCTCCTCGGACAAGCCAACACGGACAGTAGCGAATGTTCACTAGAACGGTTTCCTTAAAAATATTCATCAAGAGTCGAATGTCGTAGTTTATCGTGGATAACTACCTTTTTTTCTCTTATAGAGTCGTCGTCATCCCATACTCGGGGTTTAGGGCGACTTCGCTCGAAATTCGAAAGCAAACGTTCCA
Source organism: Candidatus Thorarchaeota archaeon (assembly GCA_048882505.1). Lineage (GTDB taxonomy): Archaea > Asgardarchaeota > Heimdallarchaeia > Hodarchaeales > Hodarchaeaceae > Hodarchaeum. The sequence continues at coordinate 128,649 of JBHLRO010000006.1, read as the reverse complement.
CAAAAAGAAAGTTATCGCCCTGTTTTTCTCCACAATGTTCGCAATGATTCATATAGTATCCTTGGTCCGACTCTTTGGAAAAATCCAGGTAATAGAAGGGGTACTCTTCCCGTATTTCTTCACCGATCTCTCTATCGGTAACGAACCGATCTCTTGTTTCAATAATCGTCGTTAATTGCCCGCATTTCCAGCAGGGTTTAACGGTGGTATTTATTTCCAATAAAATCCCTTTTTATCAGATTCAATCAGCGGAACTATTCCTTAATTATACATATTCCCATTGTTCGATTTGTTATTTGGCGCACAGAGGCGAACGATCTTAAGTTTGATCATGATCTCTTTCAGGGCCCCGCTAACCAAATTTAAGTTTAAAAGGAAGTACGCCAATGCGTTTTTATTCCTTATTCGTTCGGCAATTCCTCAAAATTGGTCACCAAGGATTTAATTGTGAAGTTAAATTTTACTAAAGATTTAATAAATGATTTTAAGCCAATGTGCGAGTTACGAACCTTTTCAATTATTCCGAAATGAGAAGAATCTTTTTATAGAGTCAATTTTATCCGTCATTCATTCCGTGAAAATAGAAACAGCTTTGAAAAAGGATACGCATTAGAAAACGATCTTTATTTGGGATTAAAAGATCATAAAAGGGGTTATTTCAACTTCCAGTACAGGACCCTCTATTTCACGGATATAAATGAAAGGAATACTTGAAAATGGTTGATAAATATGAGGAAATCATAGGAAATTTTGAACATCTAGTGTTGGAAGGAACATCATACGAGATTGGAAGACAACAAGGTGTAATATTTCAAAATAACGCTAGAATGAAAATTAAACAGAATAAATTCCCAAAACGAGAGTTCTTTACCTCTGCAAAGCTCAAACGTAAGAAATCAGGATTTAACAGTTTTGCTGAAATTGAGGAACTACAAGAAATCTATTGCCCTGGCATTACTGAGGAGATTAAAGGTTTTGCCGAATCGCTGGGCGTTTTACCGGAGGTGTTAGCCATCCATGACTTTCCTTATTCAACCCAAAATGGATGCACTGGACTAGTTTTCCTTCCAAAGGTGACCGTAGATGGCCGTATCTATGTAGCTAGAACATATGACTGGCATTATAAAGATGAAGACAATCGACTCTGTTCGACTCGGATTCATGGCAAATTTGGGCACATTGGGTTTTCAACTTTGTTATTTGGAAGGCTAGAGGGGCTGAATGAGCGAGGTTTGTGCATTATAATGACGGGTGGCGGTGCCTGGAATACTCCTGTTACCAATAAGAAAGCTTTACCCTTCTGGATTCCTTTACGAGGAATATTGGAAAAGTCTCGTACAACACGCGAAGCTGTGGACAATCTTATCGATATTCCAATATGGACCTCTACCAATTACCTAATTGCTGATCCCTCAGGGCATGCCGCACTTGTTGAAGGGAATGATAGTGAGTTTGAAGTAAAAGAAATCGATCTACGAAGTGATGAGCATTTTCTTTATGCCACCAATGTATATACTCTGCAGAGGATGATTAAATATAACCAATACAACAATCCGTGGTTATTAAACGTCTCTAAAGTGCGAAGAGAAACCATTGAAAAATCAGTAATGACGAAATTCCCATATATGGATAAACGGGTGATTAAAAACTATCTTGCTAAAGAAATTCCTGAAGGATTTTGTGCACCCTGGCAATCTGGATACTTTGGGGCACTGTGGGCTTCAGTGTACGATGTTACAGAGCGTAAGGTGGATATTAACTTCGGAACACCATCGCACAGCAGTAATAAGTGGTATACATTCACTCCGACTACCTCAAAGAAAAATGAGGATTTTGAAGCGATTTTTGTCGATAAAGGAACTGGATGAATGATATTCTTCATGTAGATGATGAGTCGATATAGCATGGAAACGGTGAGAAAGTACGGATCGATTCCCTTCACCATTGCAGTCATACACGGTGGTCCAGGAGCGGGCGGTGAAATGGCTCCTGTTGCCTGGGAACTTTCAACAGACTGGGGGATTTTAGAACCGATACAAAAAGCAACCTCTATTGAAGACCAAGTCGAGGAGCTAAAACAGGGTCTCGTGAAATACGCGGAATTGCCCGTCACACTGATCGGTTTCTCTTGGGGTGCTTGGTTAAGTATAATGTTCGCCACTGATTATCCCGATTTTGTAAAAAAGCTAATTCTTGTTGGCTGCGGTCCTTTGGAAGAAAAATATGCCAAAGTAGTCCTAGAAACAAGATTGAACCGACTTAGTGTAAGCGAAAGAAACGAATACTCCTCAATAATTACGATGTTGAGCGAGACCCGCGGCCCAAACAAGGACATTGCTTTCAAGCGTTTGGAAAAGTTAACTAAACAAACCGACACTTTTTGTCGTTTAATAGAAGATCCTGAACTCTCAGATTCCTTACAGTTTGATAGTTCAATTTATCGAAGCGTGTGGAGTCAGGCTGCCCAGTTAAGAAAGAGTGGAGAACTTTTAAAACGTGTAAAGCAAGTTAAATGTCCAACCGTTGCTATTCACGGGAACTATGATCCTCATCCGGCAGAGGGTGTGGAAAAACCACTATCCAGGTTACTTCAGGATTTCCGGTTTTATCTCCTCGAGAAATGCGGACACGAGCCGTGGAGAGAGCAATATGGAAAAGAAGCGTTTTTCGCGATTCTTAGAAACGAACTGTAACAGCTGATACGTACCAGGAAAACTAGAGAAAAAAAGGGGAATCCCCCAATTAGTCTCGGTTACCTCCGAACATATAAATCAGAACAATTAGGATTTGGCGAAGGAAATATACGATATCATAGAATAACCAGAGTGCCATGAGTGAAGGAGAGGAAAACATTCGATTTTCTAGCCGGGCAAAGTCAATAAAGATGTATATGCTGAAGATAATGGCTCCAAAGAGGCTGAATACAAAGAAAAACATCGGATCACTACTGAATAGAAAAAACCCAAAGAGCGCAAAGATTAGGAAGAATATTACAAGTACGGTTGCCAGTTTCATGAGGGAACCTATTTTATTAATGGTACTGCCAGAATATAGATATGCGGCTAAAACAACTATGGTAGTTGTTCCAACAGCACCAGCTACAATTGCTGGCTCAAGGAACAGGCCGATATACACAATTAATGACAACGAGACTGAACTACATATGGCGAATGAATACAGCAATATTGCGGCAGTATTCTCGCTGAACTGGGTTCTAAACAGCATAGCAAAAAATAATATGCCAATGATCAGCATTTCACCAATAGTACCGATCCAATAGAGCGCAGTGGGAACATTCAAATAGATCATTACTGCGACAGTCATTGTACCCAATAATAAAGCAATTCCGAGTTGTCTATAGGCTTCAACCTTTATGTCGTATCTCGGTTGAGTCCTATATTGTTGTGGATAATAATATCCCATATTTCTACATCCCAATATGGTTTTCTTACCTGTTGGGCAAGATCATATCTAAACATGTCTATGCTTGATTAGCTTAAAAATCATTCCGAGGTGGAACCGAATAAATTATGGGGTATCTTAGACAAATGAACCTTTGTTCTAGAGCCTGGTTTGAGGGTTTGACTTTTTCCCTTTCCTTGTTCGCAATCAGAAGAAGAACATCAAGCTTCTAAATTGACTTTGAAAATCCGAGGTATGGGCTTAAATTAGTTTTAGGTCCCGTTACTATTTCTGGATTCATTCTAATTACCAGCCTCACGTTGGGATCTTACGATATTTTCAGGCAAAATCCTTTACCAAATGTGCCGATTAATTACTGGGCCGTCGTATAAAACCCCGTTGCATTATAAAGAGTGCCAATCCGAGTAAAAAAGGTCCTACTAGGTCAAATGGTTGATAAAAATCACTTATTGCAGAGGTTATTAAAGCAGCGCCTCCAACCAACCAGCCTCCTAATAACCATCCTATGTTTCTTCTTGTGTCCTCCTCAGTTTCTCTGAAAGTGAACACAAACAATATTAGCGCACACAGATAGATTAGGGCGAGCGAACCTAGAACAACCAGTTTAAATAATGAGCTCGTTGTTACATCACCTAGAATTGTGGTAGGAACAAAAACCTCATCTGTGAACCAGATAACAAATAGGTCAACAAACACAATTAGCATAAGTATAGTTAGAAGTCCAGCTCGTCTAGGAAAGGACGTGCCAAATTGAAGGATTACAGATGAAAGCAGAAAGAAGCATAAACTAATAACCAAGGCAGAATATGCCAGCTGAACGGCTTGTACGATCAGTTGTTCCTGGAAAAGGAATACGGGGGCATTAGAAACTCCCATCATAATGTTGAAAAAACCTAAAGCCAAACTTCCGCCCGCAAAAACCTGGTTTAATACATAATCGGGATCACGGAGGTAAACGACATAAGTTATAATTAGGCAAATTAAAGCAGATACCCAAAAAATGGCGGTTTGAACAAGGTAAAAGCTAGTGTCACTCATCGGAGAATCATCTCAACCATATTTGGCGTTTGGTCTAAAATTTTTTGTCAATTTGTTGTCAAGGTTGGTTTAAAACGTTCCCTATACATTAAAAACGAAATTTAAGGAATAACGATAGGCAAGTAGATGCATAGGAGGTCGATTAAAGTCCTCATTCTCAGAACCCCCGATGTACATTTTGACAAGCTACCGAATTATGCTTATAAACCTAACTACGTGAGTATTAATGAGATTCGAATTCATTATATTGACGAGGGAACCGGAGAAGTAATTCTCTGTCTCCATGGAGAGCCAACTTGGTCTTACCTTTACCGTAAAATGATTTTGCCCTTGGCGAAGGAATTTAGGGTTATATGTATGGATTTTCCTGGTTTTGGCCGCTCCGATAAACCAGCTAGCATTGAGGATTATACCTATTCGCTGTTGTATAATACTTTGGTAGAATTCCTAAACATTCTCGATTTACAGAACATTTCTCTCGTTTGTCAGAACTGGGGAGGACTTGTTGGATTACGAGTGGCAGGGACACTCTCACACCGTTTCGCTCGTCTTGTCGTAATGAATACCGGCCTTCCTTCGGGGCGAAGAGTGAATGAAGCGTTCATGAATTGGAGAAATTTTGTTCAGAGCACTCCAAACTTGCCTATTGATGTTGTAATCAGTACTGGCATTTATAATTCCGATATATTAACACCAGAGATTATTTCTGCTTATGAAGCACCTTTTCCTGATGCATCATACAAGATGGGCGCACGAGCATTACCCCTTCTCGTTCCCATCAGGCCCGAGGATCCCGTGGCTCATGAAATGCTTGCGGCTCGCAACGACCTTAGCAAATGGACCAAACCTGCATTGATTATGTTTTCGGATAAAGATCCCATCACTAGAGGAGCAGATCGATTCTTTCGTAAATTGATACCTAGTGCCAAAGACCAACCGGAAATTGTCATTAAGGAGGCAGGCCACTTTCTTCAAGAGGAGAAAGGGGCTGAGATCTCTCAAAATATAATAGAATTCATCGATCGGACTCCTCTCTATTGATATCATGGGTTGGTGTTAAATTTCTATGAAAGATTATCAATTACTCAGGAATCTTCACCAATGGTAGCTCCGTTTGACCTTCTAGATCCTCTACTCCAGGAGAGGATGATTGTTCTTGAAAACCAAGATCAAAAGGAAAAAGAGGGACATGTTGAAAGAAGAGTACGCCTACGACAAATTCCAAGGAAAACAGGTGAATTTTTATATCAATATCTTCTATCTCATGCGGGGGGGTATCCTGAATTTCTTGGAGTTGAGATAGGAACTTCGGGGGGATATTCAACTCTTTGGCAGGGTGCTGTACTCCATAAGTTGGGATTCGGTACTCTAATTTCTTTGGATAATGATCCACGCAAACATAAAATGGCTTTAGAGACTGTAAATGGTTCCACGGTACAGGAATTTATAAAGCTGATATGTATAGATGCAAAACAATTTCTAAAATCCTATTCAGGCCCAAACATCAACTATATCTTCTTAGATGCAGAAAAAGAAGATTATTTTAGCTTTCTTGGGTTGTTTCTCGAGAATAATTGGTTTTCTTCTGGTTCAGTGCTGATAGCAGACAATGTGATAAGCCACGAGGACGAATTACTTGAATTCAGTGGAGAACTCGAGCGGTCTAGGATGGTATCACATATAGTGGTTCCAGTCGGTAAAGGACTGGCACTTATATATAAGCATTAGATAAGGATAAGATCGTGTTTTCCGAGAGAGGAGGATCCTACCTCACCACGCGATGTAGTGAGGAGGATCCAACCTGTCTTGGGAGGATAAACACGGAGAAAAGGGAATGATCGTAAACAGAAGCTATGGATTGTATTCCTCTTCGTCATAATAGAAGTATTTGACCCGAAAAAACGGATTCTGAAAGGTCGGTGATGAGTGGACCACAAAACCCCTACACATAAACAGGTAGAAAAGAAAATCCTCTGAAATACCACTCGGAACCAGTTCTACACTCTTATGGGGAATAAGATGCCTTTTGGTTTTTTTTTCCGAAGAAAAAAGCGGTCCATTATAAGCGAGAACATCGATAGCCTCCATCAGGGAAACTGGTTCGACAACTTGAGACATGTTCTTTACCTCTTAATCGGAATATAAGGAATCCTTTTCTAAATAAGAAGGAGACCCGTTTCCGATATCACTAGTTAGTTACTCTGATCTCATAAGAGTAAGCCTAGCACAGAGCTTTGTCCACATAATACTTGTAGGGTGGAGTAAACTAAATTCAGTCGCGGAATTATGGCCTTATTCGCCTATTAAAAACTCATGACAGCCTTCAAAATCTCATATACTGACCTATTCCTAACGTTTTTTGCTTGTAGGATCTCTTAAATGAGTTATTATGGTATTTATTGTCGGGCCAAAATAAATAAGGGGTATTTCGGTGCTTTTGGAAGTAGAAATCCTCCCTAGCTCAAAAAAACGGCTTTCTCTCCCCCATCCTTGGACTAGAACAAGAAGTTATCTAGTATGTGGGAATACTGGGGTCAACCTCAGATGCCCATGCATTTACCCCCCCCACCAGATTCAGGATTTTAGAGAATCCGAGTTCCCGTTTGAGTTGGTTAACTGCTTTTGCGGAACGTGCACCCGATCTGCAATAGACTACGGTTAATTGGTCTCTGTCCAGAGCCTTAGCCATCTCTGTTACCTTGTTAAGAGGCATAAGGTGGGAATTGGAAATCTGGCTGATCTTGCGTTCGTGAGGTTCCCGAACATCGATTAATTGAAGTGGAACACCACTGCCCAGGAGCGATGCCAATTGTGGGGGAGTAATCTCATCTTCTTTTTCAAATAGCGGAACCTGATCTGTACCGACGCCACAGAACGCTTCATAATCTATTAACTCGTGAATCGTAGGATTCGATCCGCAGATCGCACATTGGGGGTTTTTTCGTAGTATTAATTCCCTGAAGTTCATATCTAGGGCGTCAACCAAAAGAAGACGTCCCACGAGGGGTTTCCCAAGATCAAGGATGAGCTTTATTACTTCGGTTGCCTGTATGGTGCCAACTATCCCAGGTAAGATTCCAAGAACCCCGCCTTCAGCACAGGAAGGGACCAGTCCAGGAGGTGGTGGTTCTGAATATAGACAACGGTAACATGGCCCTTTTTCAGCGTAAAAAACAGATGCCTGACCTTCGAAACGAAATATTGAAGCATAAACATTTGGTTTACCAAGTAGAACGCAGGCATCGTTGATCAAGTACCGCGTGGGAAAATTATCTGTTCCGTCCGCTACAATATCGTAGTTCTTTATGATATCAAGCGCGTTTTCAGAGGTAAGTTCTTTTTCGTGTGTTATTACCTTTATTTCAGGATTAATCGCGAGAATTCGAGCACGGGCGGACTCTAGTTTTGATTTACCGAGATCTTCCGTCGAATGAATCACTTGTCGCTGTAAGTTCGTTAAATCAACCTTATCATGGTCAACAATCCCAATCGTTCCAACGCCCGCCGCTGCAAGATATAGAGCCAGAGGGGAACCCAAACCTCCTGCGCCTACCAGGAGAACTCGTGCCTGCTTTAGCTTTTGTTGACCTTTCACTCCAACTTCTGGAAGGATCAAATGACGGCTATATCTGATTATCTCTTCTTGTGAAAGGTCGGTATGGGCCGCTCTCTTCTGTTCCTCTAGCGTAGGTAGATACACTTACGCGAATCCTCCTGCAATTGAAGGGATAATTGAGATTGTGTCTCCGTTTTTGACAATGGACTTTTCATTGTCCAAATAGCGAATGTCCTCATCGTTTAGGTATACATTAACAAAACTACGAAGGTTTCCGTCTTCATTGTACAAATGCTTACCCAATCTCGGAAAACGAACGGTGAGCTGCTCCAAAATATCTCCGACGGTATTTCCCGTCAGAGTTATCGCCTTTTGATCATCCGTATAAGGTCGTAAGGGTGTAGGTATTAAGATAACAATTTCCATAATTTTTTCATCTCAACTCATGTAATTTTAACAGATTCTTGGTAGAAGTTCCCTCGTGATGGATCTAATCTCCACGAAGTAATAGCTCCCACCTTCCCATTGTCTATTGATTGGATGATGTAAGAGAAATTCGGAAATGCATTAGTTAAATCAAATTCAGAGGGCGTAGCAGGGTGGTTTGGATGAGAGTGATAAACACCCAGTATTTCAATTCCGCTTTCTTCGGTTTCTTCTTCGATTTTTCTATAGCTTAATGGATCGATATTGTACCGCCTTGTTTTTAACGTACGATTAGTATTCGGAACTTTACGAGCTTCTGTAACACGAGGCGATGGAGTGGATGTACCAATAAGTACTCCACAGCATTCGTATGGAAACTCGCTGAGGGCGTGGCTTTGAATCTTCTCCAACTCAGATCTTTTGATGTGAATCGTCAACTAAGTCACTCCCAAAACCTATCGGAGAGGTATCTCTCCCCTCTATCTGGAAAAACCGTTACGATGACACCTTTCTCGATCCGTTCTGCAATTTGAAGAACCCCTGCCAAAGCCGCTCCAGAGGAAGGTCCAACCACGAGTCCTTCCTTCCTTGCCAACTCTTGAGTTAAACCTTGACTCAATTCGGAGGAGATGAAAAGCATTTCATCAACAAGGCGAGAATCGTAAATTGCAGGAATCAGGGAGGTTTCCATGTATTTTAAACCCTCTAGACCGTGAAATGGTGAATCAGGCTGGAGAGCAATGGTTTGAATCCCTGGATCCCTTGACTTCAGAAACCGAGAGGTTCCAGTGAAAGTTCCAGTTGTTCCCAAACCTGCAACGAAGTGAGTTACCCGCCCCCGCGTCTGTTCCCAAATCTCTTTGCCCGTGGTGTGATAATGTGCCATCCAGTTTGCATCATTGCTGTACTGGTCAGGATAGTAATATAAATCGGGATTGTCAGCTTTCATCTTCCTAGCGGTCATTATTGCTTCATCAATCCCTTCAAGTGGGTCGGTTAAGACCAATTTTGCTCCATACACTTTCAATAGTCTCAATCGTTCAGGCGAGGCATTCCTGGGTATACAAATCATAACCTCGTACCCGAGCGCCGCCCCAACCAGCGCATATCCGATACCCGTATTGCCAGATGAAGCATCAAGAATGATTTTTCCTTTTGTCAGATTTCCATCCTGAATAGCTTGGGTTACCATTAAAAGCGCTGCGCGATCCTTAACAGAACCGCCAGGATTTAACCATTCAGCCTTGGCAAAGATTTTGACCTGTTTCTTCCAGGAAAAAAACTGGGTCAGTTCAATTAACGGTGTATTGCCAATTTGGGCCAAGATTCCGTGATTTTTAATGTTGGCGGAAGGGTAATCTGATTTATCTAGCGTTATCACTTCATATAAGTTAACAATTGTTATGTTATTTGAAGTTTATTTTTCTGGTATCGAGGAGGATCCCTTCAAGGAAACGGAAAGATTCCAGCTAACCAGTTTTCACAAGATGGTTTTGACTGTTTGTTTTAAACCTGTAATATTCTGGGATTGTGGAATAAACCCAATATGATTTTGCCTCAAATTAGTACAGGATTTCAGATTTTTACCCCATAACACAATTCTCACACTCGAGATCATCCTTGTACTGTCGGATTTACGACCATGGATTGTTCTTTCACTTCTGTTCTTTTTTTTTCGCAGTTTACACATTCCTTATCTGGATTTAGGACTGTTCCACAAACTTCACAAAACATTTCGATTGAAACCTCCGTTTCTTGATCTCAAACCTTCCAGGAGAGGTGAGATCGTTCGATTTATGCAAAAGAGTGCAGTGTGATCTCTATAATGAGACAATTATACTTCCGCCATTGAGGGGAATGGATCAATTGTTTCATCGTGTCACACCGATTGAACACAAAGAGATTCCTGGAATTCTCTTCGCATTTCTTGTGTTCCTCTTCTGATCATTAGTTTTTATAGTTTACTATACGTACCAGGCCTGACTCGTGATTGATACGGGAATAAGTCGGCTGTGTTGAGGAATCTTTTCTTTTCCTACCCGCGCTTATTGTAAATTCTGCCGATTGTAATTAAAAAACCGTACATAAAGAACATCATATTTTTACCATTATGATGACACATAATAGCGTATCGAGTTGACCTAGGTCTTTTTGGGAATATTTGCGATGATCTGTCCATCTGATTGAATATCAATCAAATTTCGCTGATGTAATGGCTGCAGTTGGTTTTCCAGTACCAATGGATCCATACCAACTGACTTAGCAAGGTGATCGAGGCTCATTTTTCCGTTCATGCGGAGTAAAATCGTAATCATTGAAAAATTCGAGAGCTGGAGAACCTGGTCAATATATTCATTCATGTTTTTCAATTTACTGCTTGTTTTCTGAATATCAGTCAATGAAATGGCTGGACCGGCATTCTTAGTGGCTTCAATATCCCTTAGAAGTTCATCATTGCGAGTTCGTTGTTCCCCTAGGTCCTTTTCCAGCCTACCGTTTTTCTCAATTAATTCTGTGATTGAATTGTCCAGCTCTTTGTTTCTTTCCTCAATCTGCCGGAGTTTAGCAGATAGTTCAGAGATTTTACTTGTATACTCATCACTTTGATCTATGGTTTGCGATTCTGCAAGACGAACCTGTCTTTTCAGGGCGGCAATCTGCGCCTCGAATCGATTGGCTGTTTCCTCTAGCTTTTGTTGCATCGTGCCCTCATATTCGTGGCGGGCGGCGGCCAATTGATTTTGAAAGGTGATCTCCTGTTTTTGATAACTATCCGCCCATGCTGCCATAGCTTCTGCGGCTGTTCGATCTGTGGAGATGTTAATTTGATCAATCGTCTTATTTTTCTGTTCTAACGACTGTTGAAGTCTATTGATTTCAGTTTTGTGCACCACCAATTGCATGCTAAGTTCATTCACCTCGTCCTGGAATTTGCGGTTTTGTAAATCCTTCTCAGATAACTCAACTGATTGTCTTTTAATTTTCTGATCCATAGCTTCTACCTGCTTGGAAAGTGATTCCCCACGGGTTTTTTCGATGGTCAATTGCTGCTGCAAATCCGTTTTAACAGAAGTAAGTTTCTGTTCTAACCGTTGGATTAAGCTGTCCTTCTCTATTACCTGACCCACAGTCGCCTCGTGAATGTTTCGAATGCGCGATAATTCATCCGACTGAATTTTCGATTGTTGTTCTAGGTTTCCCACCTTTTCTTGAAGTTCATCCACCAGGGCCTCGCTTGAACGTTCCTCACCAATAGCTAACTTCTCAGAGGATACTAAAATGTTTTTAATCCAGTTAAACGCTTTAACAGTGAGGCGGGTCAATTGAGTTTCAATTGTACGGTTCGCTTCGTTATGAAGTTCTTCAAAAAGATCAACTATGTATTCTCTATCTTCCACCCTAGCCTTGGCCATAACACTTGATTTGCCTAATGTCTGAATTGCATTCTTGAAGGTTACTCCTAGGGTCTGTATAGCGATCTTTCGATCTTTTGCGTTATCTTTAATAAACTCTAAACCAAATTTTCTCATAATTGCTTCGGGAGATGCTTCCATCGTTCATGCCAACTGATGAGTAGAAATAGATAATAAGAATTGGATAAATTTTTGGACGAAATCGGATTTTTCACGATTTAAGACAAGTGGAATATTACCTTCTAACCTGTGAATAACCTAACTGTGAATGTATTCGGATTTTTTAAAGGATCTCAATTTTACAATTTGCCAAGTAAAATATATGCCATCCGTGGCATATGCTGTATCTAGGAATAATTGAATCTCAATATCCCACTAAATCCTGCAAACTCAACCACCTGATGCAAAGTGAAATAACTTAAAATCTATAATAGGCTGGCAACATAGAAGGTGGATATCGTGAATCCTAGTGTTACCCGCGTGAAACTTTTCGGACCGGGAATCCCTACCGCATTAAAAAGATTAGAGGATCTCACTCGTGAAATAAGAGCTTTGTCCACCCTGCGTGAAAAGATATCTTTTGGACGACCCTACCTTGGGGAAAAAGCAGATTACGAGTTTTTTTGGACAGATACAGCTACAAAAGAGGACATCCTTCTTTTGGCTCACAGTCTTGACCAAGTACTCTCTCAACCTGACTGTCGCGCCAAATACTCGTTGGTAACATATACTCCCTTGCGTTCTGAAGAAGCAGATGATCTATTGGCCTCTAAATCAGCGGGAATCGCGTACACCTTTTTTGAGATCCACGGTCCTTGGCTCGCCCAGGCGTTAGAAATCCTTGAAGGGCAAATACATGCCTTTCCTGGCGTAAAAGCTACAACTGGAGCATTGGTTGGCCATTATGACTTTGCTATAGAGTGGTTACAAATCCCTACCATCGCAGATATCTTAAACCTACTTCAGGAGATTGATTCCTTGATACTTGAAACTGGTATTACATACCAGATTGCCACTATCAGTCCTTTAAAAACAAGATCAGATGACTCCCCGGCCAAGATTGCGCAAGCGGAGCGTACAATAACGATGTTGGATACGCCCCCCAGTATCACAATCGAAACTGTATAACGAGTTAACAAGACTTGGATGCAAGACTAGATCCATCGTGAATACGCTGGATTTGGACAGCAATTCGGAAGGGGCTGAGAAGCGCACGATTCCCCTTCTACCGCGCAGTAAATACTTCTGATTCCTCCAAGCTCCCCAACAATCACTTCCTGTTTATGTTTAGTACAACGTGGGAGTGGGATCGTATTTCCACATGTTCCACATTTTAGTGAAGGCATCTTCCTTTTCTTTCTAGAGACACCTACATAATAAGGGTTTGTAAATGTATCACAAAAAACAGATTTAATTCCATAAAAATACTATACATTACGGATGGATTCCGTTTGAGTTCCTTTGATGCTTGGTTTGTCGGTAAAACCTTTCTAATAACTGGGGGCTCAAGTGGAATTGGCCTGGCCCTTAGTAAACGCTTAGCATCTCACGGGGCTTACTTAGTGATAGTTAGCCACGATCCGTCTGAATTTATCCGCGCACGGAAAAGTCTTCGGGAATATGATGACCAGATAAATTATCAAGACTGCGATATTACCGATCCCGCTTCCAGAAGGATCCTAAAAACTTCAATAGAGACAATTTCAGATTTTGCAGGTCTAATCAACTGTGCAGGAGTGATTACTTTTGGACCGTTTTTTTCAATTCCTTCAGCAGCCCTAGAACATGTGGTACGTGTAAATCTCCTTGGGACCCTTCTAATGATCCGGGAAATATTTCCAACTATCCTAGATAACTCGCGAGGAGTTGCTTATCTTGCATTTATCTCTAGTGCATCAACAATATTTCCTGTTCCCTATTTTGGATCATACCCTGGGTCCAAGGCTGGGCTAGAGGTGACATTACGGTCCTTGCGTCAGGAATTACCGGCAAGAGTAAAGATCCTTGTAATCCGCCCTGGTCAAGTCGATACAGCTTTGTATTCAAAAGCTCAAACTGCGCCTGATAGCAAGGTTGTTCCGTTAATCCGGAACATCAAGTGGAACCTCCTTCAACCAGATCGTGTCGCTCAAACCATGGCGGCTGCAATTATAGGGAAAAAAAGTGGATTCATCTATCCCAACCTGGCTACACATATACAAACGGTCATTATGGGTCTACCTGTCGTTGGAAGACTTGCACAACGTGCTTCTCGGAAGTACATGCGTCAGTGGATTGTAAATCAGGAGTAAGGATTCTAAAACACGAGGTTCGTCAACACAGTTAGTTATGATATCTTATAGCAGTCGCTAGCGCTTTTCTTGCCTTATCCTGATCCAATGTTGGAGAACTCGCATTAATCACTTTTAATGTTCTCTTGAATCCTAGTTCCTTTACTAGGTTCCTTATATCTAATCGCTGCAGCACCTCCTTTTTGATTGGACGTTTAGAATCCCAGAAAATAAGGGAACGATAGAAACCCTGTACCTTGAAGTGCATATAAAGATGCTGTAAAATCGTTGCCTCCTCACGAGAGCGTGCTGGGAGAAAATAGCATGTGTCATCGAAAACCACCGGTTTAGAATAAAGCGGGGATATCAATTCGAACGTGAGATGTTTATACATGCCAGAAATCGCCACCTTCCAAGGAGAAAAGGTATATCTCCCGACCCCAAATATAGCGAATTGAGGTTTCCCTTTATAAATTCTGCTCTTCCGTCTATCAAACAGCTCTTGATGTGTCATTAAATACTCCCATGTCATTGGAGCAGTATCTGCAATTTTTCTTGTGTCTTCTCCAACAAAACTTTGAGGTACGAGCATGAATTTCCTGGTAGAGGCTGTCCGTTTATTTGCAATATCCGAGCCTTTAAGCAAGGGGAATAGGTACCTATCCTCTATCTTCACTTCCTCCTCCAGTCCATTGAATAAATGACCATCGCGAAGTTCTAATTCCATAACGGATGCACAGTCATGTTTAATGCCCGAACGCCAACCGTGTATACTAGATCCCTTTAAATGTCTATACTTTTGGTAAAGCGAGATATCCGCAACCAGATGATCGTCGATATAGCCTAGTTCCTGAATCAATTGTCCATTTTCTAATCCCCTCACCACCCGACACTTGTTCGCTCTAAACCCTGGCTTAATAGTACAAATAAAAACGCCTGCTACCGTTGACACACCAAAATGTCGTTTCGTATCAATCATGCAGAAAGAAGCTGATTGAATAGGAACAGGGTTCTTTGCTAGATATTCAAAAACCCTTCGGGCGACGCTGGCCTTGCAAATCATGGCGAACGTACCATATTTAATACCAAGTGCATTCAAAAGTTCAATACTCATCCATTCGGATATGTCAAAATTGCTTTTTCCTGTTACGGCATCTAGTCCAATATACCCCACGAAATTCGATCTTTGAGGGATATTATTCCCCCCCATCACTCCCATATCTGCCGCTGTCACCCACGGTGGATTTCCCACAATCAAAACAGGAGGGTCCGCCCTTTGTATCATTTTAGTCCAAGAAACCTTAAAAAAGTCTGCTACTTTGATATCGAGATCGAAATTCTCAGCCAAACTAGATTTAATTCTGGCTATATATTTGGGATTAATGTCTCTCGCGATAATCTTGGTGTTCGGGAAGTATTTAAGAGCAGACCTAATGAAAGATCCTTTGCCGCACGTTGGTTCAATAATCGTTTGGGGTTTTACTCCTTCACGCACCAAGTACTGTAGGATTTCATCTGCAAGATCATCAGATGTTTGAAAATCTCCAAATTCTTTGATTCTATGACCCATTTTCCCGTTACTCAGCAGATAGATATGGATTAAATGATTTCTTTGTGACACTTTATCGTGACATATAAAAATCCATTTCCCGTATATTGGAGAAATACCCATTGCTTCGGAAATTGAGATTAGAAAAAAACCACAATACCAACGTTACTGGAGCTCTTAGTTATTCACTTTCTACTTAAACGAGTGTTTGACATTGAATTTTTCCCAACCTGAGTATGAATCCTGTTCCGTATGCGGTGCGATTTTTGATATTAAAAAAGAATTGAAGTGTCCAACATGTGGGACGTCCTTTGACCAAGAAGCTCTCCCCACTAGTCCTAAACTCGCATTAAAACCTGAAAAAGTTCGAGTAACTGATGACGTTTTTTATCAATCCTTCAGTTTAGTCAGAAGCAAAAACAAAAGGACCTTTGAAATTTATTCTCCAAATAAGACGAGATTATTGTACAGCAAATTAACCTTCAAATTTGATCCCTTTAATATGATTCGACTGTTGATTACCGCTTTACGTGCCAAAGGGAGAGAGATTCCAATGATAGAGTTACGAGATAATGATAACCAGTTAATGGGGAATGTATACGTCCGAACCAAGAGTGGAGGTACTAGTACGGGCAGTATCCGAAATTCAATTGGTGAAGTGGTAGCATCGTTTTCTGGAAAGTGGGGAACCAATCTTTCTTCATCATCAAATACGGACCATGACATTGATGCCTTGTTACTCGAAACAGCGTTCAATAAATATACTCTAAAGGTCAAACGCAAAAATACCATAGATACACCGGTTTCAAACGTTTATTTTCTAGATAATAACGACGAACCCGTTTTTTCTGTTAAACCGATAACCACAAATGAGTTTATAATCCAGGTTTCTAATTCAAATAGTGACCTCTCACTCCTAATTATCGGTACGCTCTCTTTTGTAATAACAGGAATGTTTTTTACTTAAAAGCCGCAAGATTTCTCGATGTACTAGCATTCGACATATTCTGACAAAGACCCTGTATGTTTTATGCTCTCCTCGTTGTTACATTTGCAACTGTTCATCATTCGAAGGATATTTTTTTTTGAAAACTCCCTTTGGAGGCGTGAATATGTTAACAGGTCATCCCGTTCCTCTAGTTCCTCAAATGTCAAACCCGTTCCCTTTAGCATGATTGTTTTTGCTTTTTCCTCCGAAATTTGCGCTGTTTTTTCCTTAAATTTTCGAAGTTGGTCTTTCATTTCTCTGCAATCCAAAATATGGTTTCTTATTCTCATCTCCTGATCTAAATAGCCCATAAACTCTTCCCTATAAAATTACGGCAAGTTTCTGGGCTGTTGTTGTTCGTAATTGAACAAAATTTATACCAGGGTGAGATTACTGTTGCATTGAAGGCATGTAATGGAACCCACCACTATAGTAAGAGCTTTATAACAGGCACCACACATGTATATTCCACATTTTTGACACTTGTACATTGTTTCTGATCCAGGATGGTTTTTTTCATCAATGTAGCAAAAAAAAGGAAGTTCCAGTTCCAGGCTGCTTACCAAATCCTTTGACTCTCCTTTTATCCAATGAACATCAGTCGCTTGACGTTTTTCTATCACCCAAAAGGCCTATTTCGTGTATTCAATACCTCATCTGCGAAGTACCCTTTTAAGGACAAAACTTTTCTTAAACGTCACCTTAGATATTCTCCAATATTGAGATGGGGGAGATAGTCCGCTAAGTTCAGGTGAATGTTAGGAATGAGAAGATTAAAATCATCGAATTGATATTAGAACCTAACCAGACTAGGCACGAGACTAGTGCATATCCTTGGAATTCTAAAAGAGATTTGAGAAAAAGGGCAAAAAAAAGTTTTTGTTATTTTAAGATCTACCTACCAAGGTCAAGTAGATCCTTAAGTGGCCAATCAGGCCAAAGTATCCAAATGCACATCTATCTAGCAATGAGCCTGGTGATGCTCCTCACAGCCTGGTTGAGAATTGCCGCCCTACTTGCGAAGTAACAAACAGCATACTGAAATATTCAGTTATCTGGAGCAACAATATGTCATACCAGCTTTCTAAATCTAGCGAAGAGAATGAAAAACTCACCTGCGACGTCCATCATCATTTTTTCACCAAATCAAGCATTCCAGCGTTCAAACGAAATTTTCCAGACGACATTTTAGAAACCAATCCTGAATTAAAACAGTTCATTGAAGCACTCCCTACAACCGAACAGCGGGCTAGATTAACTGTAGCAGAGATGGAGAAATCCAACGTGGACCAAGTCCTTCTCATGTCATTTGGTGGTGATTTTGATACGACATACCAGGCACATAAAATGTTCCCAGATAAATTCCCAGCATTGGTCCCTTTTATCGATCCACGATATGATCCGCCTAATATGATTGATGAATACAAGAACAAAGGGGCTGTCTCGATAAAATTCTATCCTGGGGCATGGGGGAATGATTTCAATTTTAATGATGATCGCGTTCTCCCCTATTTAGTAAAGTGTCTCGATTTGGATTTGGTACCAATGATTCACTTCGGAGTAATGAAAGGTGGGCCAAGAAATCTGGCAAGTTGGCCCGCCAATCCAATTGAACTCCGTCCTTGGTTGCAAAATCCTAAATTAGAAGAACAACGATATATTATTGCGCATTTTGGCGCGGGCTATTTGCGTGAGATCTTCCTAATGGCTTATTCCCACCAGGATCGATTATACGTTGATACGAGCGGATCCAATGATTGGATACAATGGAGCCCTATTGATTCATTAACCACTGTGTTTGAGAAGAGCGTACTTGCACTAACCCCCCAACACATCTTATTTGGCACTGATTCTGGGCGTCTTCCCCTTCGTCACGATGTCGTTCTTAGACAAAAAGGAATATTGGAAGATTTGGTGATTCGGAAAGCCATTACTGACGAGGATCGATGGGATATTCTTGGAAATAACACGAAAAGATTATTATTGTCTCATCACTAATCGAGATTACCCAATTCAAGAAGACTAAGACCTTTTCACTCATTTTCCATTTATAAAACGGAGTAGTTTCCAGTAGAGATCAAGATATTCATAATAAAACAGAATGGTGACGCTATGAAAGAAAAAACCTTGGTTAATTTCAAAGGAAGCTTGATAGAAAAGCCATTCGCCTAATACGGGATAATAAAGCTAGGAGTATCTCGAATTTGATTACAAAAGCCAAGGAGGTTTCTGTGAACGTACTGATGGTTCACAGGAATGGCGAAATAATGTTTGACTACGAAGGTTTTCGATTACATAAGATCCATTATAAATTCAAAGATCACTACAGATTGTTCTGAGGAAACAATATCTTGGTAGATCTGTAGTAAGTATAACGAGATGACTGGAATTGGCGATAAACCTTTGGACATGTAATAAATGCGAAAGGCAGTTTGCTAGGAAAAACCAAACCCACACCTGTACTAAGATAAAACCGCTGGATCACCTCAAAGGAAAATCCGAGAAAGTCAAACGGCTATATCAGAGTTTAAAGGCCCTGCTGCTGGCAGAACTTCCCGTTCGGTTCGATGCTATTTCCTTTGCAATCAATATGAGCGCGCGTGCCCAATTCGGTATGATTTTCATTCAGAAGGATAAAATAAAGGTCGAGTTCAAATTGGCAGAACGAATTACGCATCCGAGAATCCAAAAAACGGCAAAGATGAATGGGACGATCGTACATGTCGCTATAATTGAAAATCAAGAGGAAATCGACGACCAATTACTGGATTGGTTAAAGCAAGCATACTTGTACAAATCCTAGCTCGGGAAAAGTTCGTCAATCCAGGGATTAGAACTTATCTTTATACTCATCAATTAGCGCCTCAGTATCAATTTCCCCTTTTTGATCAATTGAAGAATCTCCTTCGTTAGCATCAGTACCAAGATCGCTTGTATCTGATGTGATTGCATCCTTATTGCTCGCTACTTCCTCCAGCAAATCTATCATGCCTTCACCTGTTTTTGCACTGCATATGATTGAATTGGATGTTTGTACGGTTCTTTGAACCCCTTCTAGTTTATCAACCTTATTTAATACCAGAGTGATCTTTTTACGAATTCCAGGGTTGGCTCGTTCAAGTTTCGTGACAAATTCCTCGTATTCCTCAAGTTCATCTTGTCTTGTAATATCTACTACGTAGAATATCCAAACTGGTTTTTGTTCAATGGCTGTCGCCCAATGTTTCTTGAATTCTGTTTGACCTCCAATCTCTATAACTCTAACTTTAGCGATATTTTCCTCCCGAAATCCAAGCGTTGGTTCAGGATCTTCGAAGATACCCGTGACCAATCGTCTGAGAATAGATGTCTTGCCTGCTTGAGTAGGCCCTATAAAGAGTACAAATCCTTTTATAATTCGTAAAAAGTCTCTAAGCATTTGCAGCGCTCCAATATTTTTCAAATATCTCTGATATGTTATCAGTAAACGATGGCGTAATGTTGTAATACGCCACAATGTTCTCTCGGGAGGGTATTACCAGACAACCGTGTTGTCCAAAAATCAAGAAGTCACGTGTGACATAATCACGATTGATTGCATCAGCTAATTGGACATACCGAAAAATGAATCCCTTTTCCCAATTCGATCCTCCTTTGTGCTTTTCTTGCGAAATAACCTTAACCACATGGTTATTTCCCGAAGGGGAATCCTTCCTAAAACTATCTGAGTTAGCAACTAGATCTACTATGCCCATCTCTCCGTCTCTTGATTTGAAGATATTGTTGTCGATTATTCGGATCTCTTGATAGTGCTTCAAGCACGTATCAATTCTGCTTCTAATCTCTGACGGAAATCTCAATAGTTGGTGGGGAATAATCGACACGTGTTCTTCTGAAACGTAGTTCGTTAATTCTTCTATCAAAGAAGTGTAATATTCGTATTTAGCCTCATGGTAGCTAAGCCTGCTTCTAGCACACAAAGCCAGGGGTAAAGCAGGCCTAGAGTAACGTAGGAGCGGCCTTTTGCCCTTTTGGGTAAGGACATGAATATAATCAGAAACCTCATCTGGGGATTCGTTATATTCAACAAGTTTATCTGGATATACATACGAGGAACTAAGGATCTGGGGGGTTTTCTTTTCCTTGGGGAACAGAATATTTAATGCACGTTCTATCAATTCTTTAATGGAGACCTTATCTGGAACGTCGGAAACTTTTATTAAAAACTCTGAAGCATATCGAACCTTCTTAATCCGTTCTTGAGTTTTCTGATGAAGAGTGGCTGGTGAAATCAAAAGTACTATTGACATCGGCATTAATTCAGTATTTTTCCTAACTAGCCCCATATTTACTAGTTCATCGACTCGAATACTAATAGTAGGTTGGCCCATTTTCAAGAGGCCGGGAAGGGTATTCAGAGTAGTATACCCTCCAAGTTTAAATAGAACAGCCAGTATACGAGCGTGTTGTTCGTTAATTTTACCTTCGTAGAGGTCATGGATCAAAGGTTCAAAGCGAACCGTATCTTGGAGGTCGATCGGGAGGGAGTCCATGACTATTGAAGTCAAACTATCAGGAGTTATATATTCATAGCGGATATAATTATTACGAAAAATAGAGATCTAATTATATTTGGTTCCTTAGATCTGGTCAGCCTATTTCTACTGGATAATTCGTCTAGTTTTGGAGATTGTAATGGAAAAGCCACCTCTACATGTAGTGATCATAGGAATTATTGCTTTCTCCTCCATATTAATTGCCACATTAATCATGGCAACATTTTATGGAATTAGTTTGTTTGATGAGGAACAATTAACTTTGATTTCGGCCGTAATTCTGATCATTCTTGTTATATCTACCCCAATAATCTTATACCAACTGAATTTGAAACCTGAGAAGCCAACAATAAGTACGGTTCCATCTAAAGTTCGTAAAAGGATGTTAGAATTTGGAATTGCATTTGGAGTCTTAATCGATGATTCAATGAAGCTCTTTGCAAAAAGTGATCGATTTTCTTTACCTGATCATTACATCAAGAGTCTTTTGGAGTATAGTGCTGTTCTGTATATGCAAGGGAAACTTGATCAATTGTATGGCCCTTTTCCAGTAGATAGTCAACTAATGATACGAACAGGTGACATTCTTCAAAATGATTTGCCTGCAATCAACTATTTTTCTTTTGGTTTTAAGTTCCATACACGGGAAAATCACAAAAACACGTCCCCTTTAGCAATCCTTTTGATAACTTATCCTAAAGAGGTTGAATCCCGTATTATTGACCGAAAAGAAGTCTTTACCAGTTACCTTGAGAAACTTAAAATCCGATTTGAAAATTTCAACAAGCTTGCAGGTAACATTGAAACCTTACAAAATGAGATACTATTATTATCATTACTCTAGCCTACCAGTGGCACCGAGAGATGATTATGCGTAGAAATCAATGGAGTCTCGGAATTTCAGTTATCTTTCTGCTAATTATCCGCCCTGGTATCAATACTTCATTAACCACTCAAGAATCAAATTTCATGCCCCATTTAATCTCTCCCTTTTCTTCAAAGCAAATACCCGCGAATCACACTCTAGCTCCCCCAACAATCATTTCACCGATTGAGAATTCTACCATCGTTTATTTTCTGGAAAGTTTAAACATCGAATGGATTGCAGCCTCCGATTCAGCTGGTCATGTAATCACGTATACCTTGCATTATCTATGGTCCGGCAACCTGCCGGAATTTCCTTCATCATCTCCTGATTTGCAGCGTTTCAGTAATGATTGGCATTTTATTGCAACAGTCCAGGATAAAACCTCTTTTACGTGGGATTTACCCTTTATTATCAATGGTTTGATCTATATTCGTATAACCTCAACTTGTTCTGTGGGTCTTATCAGTGAGGATATCGTTCGTTTTGAACTTAGTCATATTATTCCTCCATTGCTTCGGATTTCCGCCGCTTTTTCTCTTATCTTTCTACTGATCCTAATTCTCATCCTTCCCGTTTTATATAGAAAGAGACAACAAGCCAACCTGAGAGGTAAAAGTCGCATAATGAGAGATCGATTTGCAATAGGTATAGCAATTGGCTTATTTGATGAAAATCGTGGATTTAGAATCGAACAGAAGAACGAGCTCCTGACCACCATGCTTGATGATTCCGAAATCCTCTCAAGTCTAATGTATAGCGCACGAATGTACCAGCCTGATAAGTTAGATACTCTTTTTGGTCCATTTCCAATCCTGGGAAAGGAAGAAAAGCTTAAGGATTGGATCTTTGAAGTTTATTGGACAAAGTTAGTTGATAAATCATCAATCGATCCTCGCATAATAAAAAATCTGATGAAAATCCCCATAGCAATCTTATTGGTTTATGACCAAGACCTTCATCAGATATTTGAGAAAAAAAGAGCAGAATTCCTGATCGCCTTGCAAACAGCTACTACTGCTTTAAAGGATGTTGAATCCCTTGATGGAAACAGCTGCATGATGATTCAAGAGCACATTTTGGAAAGCCTTCAAGGCTCGCAGCAATAAATAAAAGGTTTTTACGGTTTAATTGAGTGAATTCAAAGGAAACTAGCCCTATCCCTCTTTAGGTCGGAATTCGATTATTATGGCAGATTTGTTCTTAATTTCCATGATAACCTTGTTTCACGCACTTATAATTGCGATACTACTTGTTGTTAGTTTTAGAAGATGGCTAAATACCCGATACCGCCAATTCCTCTGGTTTACCTTAGATTATCTTGGTGTATTTGCATGGTTCTTTTTAGTGGGATTACAACTATTGGTTCTCGCCTTAGATCCTTATAATCTCTCCATAAATTTCCTGATGACTGATATTGGGATTCCCATCTTGAAAACTCTCAATACTGGTGAATTGGTCTCGATGACTTTAGCAGATGTTTTAGGTTTTACTGGGTTTTTCACCGTTACAGGATTTACCATATTTTTGGTCATCTTTTTTGACTCAGCCCATAGAACCTCTTATGATCCCATTAAGCTTTTCATTTTCGGGATTATTGCCACTGCGATGGTTGTATTCGCATCACTTCCCGGAACGGCAGCAAAATCTGTGTCGGCCTATCTTCATTACACCCAAATCATCTTTTGGAGTTTTAGGGCGATTTTGGTGATAATATATGCCGGAAATCTCTATATGAATTCCACAGGAGAATTGAAGAATAAAGCCAGTATTTTTTTAATTGGCTCTTTTATCTATCTTGTTGCCCAATTAATGATCGTAACACAGTTACTCCCTCTGGATATCGGACTTGTTGAAATAACATATTTACTTGGATCTTTTTTCATTATGATTGCGTTTATATCTGACCCTAGATTACTGTTTATTCTACCATTTAAAACGTCTCAATTGGTAATTATCGACACTAATACCAAAAAACCTCTCGTCTCATACAGTTGGATTTCTCAAAATGATCGCGATCTAGAGGATTTACACCCTGGAATGATTGCAGTAGTTGATGCACTCTCTTCAGGACTACATGAACTCTCTTTAGAAAACTCTGTACTCCTGATAAACCGTCAAACAAACATAACCTGCATAATAGTTACCTCTAACACGTCAAAAGCACTGAATAATTCCCTAAATATCTTCACAAGCCGATTTGCAACAGCATTTGGTGTACTACCAGAAACGGGCTTTTCAAAGGAAGAATATGATTCCTTAAATCAGATGGTTCACGAAACTTTCCCATTTGTATCAGTGTATTCAGCTTAAAGGTCACGGTATTCCACCTCACTCGCACATCGATATCACGGGGTTTTTCACCCCTAGAAGAGATAAATCCAATTTCGCTAATCGATTTGGGCTCATTTTGTTTCCATTCTTCATTTAACAGATTTTTAAGTAAACATTAGTATATTAGCTGAAAGAATAAAGTTCCTTAACCTTTTTCCAGCGATCTAGGGTTAAATTTAATTGCTAAGCTAATATGACCAATTTTGAGGTCGTTTTTTTAGATCATTTTTAATCAGCTTTGCAAAGCAATCTTAAAACTTCCATTCGGCAGGCTTGAAAGCATGAAAAGACAAATAGTTTTACTAGGTCTTAAAATAGGACTTTTGATATCGGATAGCTACGCCACTAGAGCATCAGGGTGCTGTTTCAGGATAGAAAACTTTATATGATGTTATTAAAATAATCGAACTATACAAATAACAATGGAACTAATGTATTAGAGAGACTCCTGCGAGTCAAAATTTGACTGCTAGGCTTGGTCGTCACCAAACTGACCCAGGATGTTTGTTAGAAGATAATCCCCTTCTCCTCGTCACCCAAGAAGGACAAAAAATCTTAGACTATCTATCTTTAAGCTTAACTAAAGAACGCTGCGGTGGAGTCACCAAGAGGGTACCGCCCCGAGGAATCCGTATTAAAGCAAGGCCCCAAAAACGATTACCTTGGGTTCAAGACATCGGTAGTTTGGGGAGGGAGTCCCGAGGATGATACCAGTAGTTTTATTGAAATTAGGTTCTTCATTCGTAATACCGGTCTGAGGGCTCTCCCAAATCGGTTATATGTCCAGGTTTTTAGAAGAGAACACCACCCTTTTCTAAAGTCTTTAATTAGAACTGGGGCGGCTTCCAAAAAGGGTGATGTTGCCCGTACAGCTACGTTCTAGCTGTATACTATCTTCCTGACGTTTTCTAAATACTATTCAAGCGGAAGCCAAAACAGAAAGCTTTATATGATGTTATTGAAATATACAAATTATAATGATAACATAAGAATCATTGTCTTAGAGTTGAAATTTAGAGACATAAATCAAGCGCATGGATCGATTGATACTAAAGTCCCACAGGATGTTTGAACTGAGACTAATCCAAAGCATTATTGAGTGATAAAGAAGTAAATGTATTGAGGAATATATGAAATCCATAGGAACATAACGTGAGTAAGATGGCAACTAAATATCAAATCACCAATAATATTGCTGATAAGATATCATACTATGAGAGAGAAATTAAGAGCGTTATGAGGGACTTGGAGCGACTAAATCTTAAAGAATCTCTATCTAGAGCCCGTATTGAACTTCTACTTCTCCAGGGATATTTGAAACGCGCTGAATTCGATCTTACTAGGGCCAAGGAACTCTTCGAGTCAGCCAAGCTAGAAGCCGAAAAATCCCGCATTAAATCCCTGAAAAAAAGGTCGGAAAAAGCGTTAAAACAACTTCAAGCTCAAATGAGGTATCTCGAGCGTTTTCATCCAGACTATCGTCACGCTCTGATTCACCTTCAGATGCAGGATGCCCAATCATATCTCAAGACAGCGCAAAAGATGATTAATCATCTCCCCAAGTAGTTCAAGAAATCCTGCTGGGATTAAATGCTTCCTATTCCATGAAGATACATAACATACTTCTATTAGTTTATGTCCAGCCAGTGATGTCCTTGAGGAACCTGTGTTTACACTATATATTTCCGATCCTTTGTTTTTGATTGGCATTAAAACTTCCGAGGTTCGGATGTTATCTTAACCTCGGGTTAATCCGTAGATTGCTGAGTGGCTCGACTCATCTTGGAAGGCAATGGAAAAGCCATTTTTGAGAATTAACTCTTTCAGGCGATCAGGGAGTATATATTCTTGAACTGTTCAGAATATTTCCCGTTTTTTTAGCTTATATCCTCGAGTAAATGAATTATAGCACATGTATGTTATAGTTCGAGCCCCATAGGACGTTTTTTGGGCCTTCATGGTATAATACTCAGCTGCTATCGGTTCCTCCCCTAGATCTCCCAGAAGTTCACTGAAAAACCCGCCTCTCTTATCAATGAACTCCAAGAGCACCGATTTTGAAGAAATTCTGTATGTGGAAAAAATCCATATACATTTGCGGCATAATACTCGTTTAACGACACTAAAAAGAGTCCTTAATGTTTTAAAAGGGAGACTTGGAAACGTGTTCCTAGGTAGAAGAATTAGATCGAACGAGTGTGTCTTTAATTGTGTGGTTGTTAAAAAATTATCAAATAGAATTTCGACATCGTTCAAAACTGGGTGTTGTTCCCGATAAACATCAAAATATCTGTCAAAATGCGAACAGATCTCTATTCCAACTAGCCTTGCTTTATCAGGCCTTTTTTGGTTGACATGGGCAATTTTCCGCAAAATACGGCCATAAGCCGCACCGATTTCCAACAGTTGCCGGACGGGTCTATCAAAAATAAATTTTAATTCAGGATCCTCTCTTTTAGCATGATTATGGCGCCTTCGCCAAAACACATCTGCCCAAATTGCTTGATGATGAAGATTTTCCTGGATAGAGGTATCTTGATCTTCAGGCTGGAGGAAATTAAGTTTCTTCAGATATTCGACTTCCGTTGCCAATAAATTTTCTCCTTTCAGGCCAAAAAGCCGCTTAAAGGGCCTGTACTAAAGTTAAATAACGGTGAGCCATATCATACTGGATCTGGTTGGGTTTTTCTTTCTTTGAACATAATCTCATATTAAGATCTATTTCGCTGCTCCGCTGCCATCATTCCTTCCCCGATTCCCACCTATTCGACTCTTGCTATAATTCCAGTTTATCAACAATGTATTTCTATATCACCTTCCATTCCCTCCCTTTTGTATCCAATACCCCCCTTCTGCCCTCTTGATCCTTTTAAATGAAATATCAAGGCCATGCTTTGACCTATAGTCTTCTCTCATTACTGTGTCTGCAATACTTCGTAACAATGTATTCCATCGCTTGGTTGGCCTCTCCATGATCCAAATTTTCAGGATAACTTCATCCTCACCCATTATGGAGAAAGACTCAGTTATGGTATTAAGTATGCATTTAGAGCCTATAAAGTTGAAACCAACCTTGAATTATCGGATTTAATCCTCAAGGATAAGATCATGGAGATAGCATTGGTGACAAGAGAATAATCAGCCAAAGGAATGAAAAAAATCCTCCCAGGAGGTAAAATATTCCATTAGGTAATAATTTTTCAAATATAATGTAGATTCCAATCGGGGTATTCGCCAAGGATTCAGAAACGCCAATATCAGGTCTGTCCCCCTCTCCGTAATCAAGCCACTTGAAACGATAATAAACTATCCCAATTATTAGAGCAGTAAAGAAGCCCAACGGAACACTAAAGAGAAAAACGCCTATCAAATGTCCCATGCCAAATGAACAATCCGACTCTAGGAACAATTCTATCGCCCTCGAACCAAATCTCCTCGAAAAGATTTCCTGATTTTTACCGTTTGAGCATTCCGATCTCGAAATATAGCCAGAAACCTCAATGAAGGGTATTCTTTAACTCCAGTCGGGTCAATAAGGCCCAGAGTCCCATGAACAAAGAGACAACCTTTGGAATGACCAGAGATGATTTTCTTTTCCTCAAATTCAACCTGATAATGCACGATCTCAACCGGGGGCTCCACTTTCAGCCCCACTTAGTGATAAAGCATCAGTTCCGCACTTATACCAATCGGGAAGAAACAAGGAATATGCATCGGTGATGATTCACAACTCTGCGGAGAAGTGTTCCTATCTAGTTTTTTAACCCGTTTACTAGAATATTATGCAAATGGTTACAGGTATTATTAGTCCCGACCTGGTGGAGACCTTATTGCAGAGAATCTCGATTTTTTATCAGATATATGACGAGGTCGAGCTGGGTACTCGCGTATTCACCCGTAGCAAAAATGAAAGGGAGCAAAACCAGCGTTACTATGATGAAGTTGATCGATTCTTTGCCTTGAAGGTTCTTTTCAAGCTAGAGGATTGAAGAATTTTGATCATGTATTACAAACAGGATTAATTGAGAAATTGAAGAGGTTTAACTTGAGATGAAAAAGGGACTTCCAATTTTTTGTAAGTCAAGCTATAAGGTTGGTGGTTGGGACTATTAAATTCGGAGAATTAGAAATTATCGAAAACCCAATGAGATGTATTCAGCATGCAAGAACTTGAGGAACTTCTAGAAGCACTAAAGAAATCTACAACGGGACAGATTTCATCCATGAAGATCAGTTCGCAACTTCCTTTGGAGCATATCTTCCCCGATTCTATCCAAGAATCCTCCCTTACGCCAACAGAGCAAAAAGTGTATCTTCAGCTAGCTTTAGAATACCATATTATTCTCAGTAGAGCAGGATCGTACCGAGAAGGAGTTTATCGGTGGAGTCTCATTTTGGACGATCGCCTCCAAGGTTATGGATTAACTCGAGAAACATGGGATAAGATCGCAGCTCAGGGCGATCAGGATGAAAATCTCCTCCTAGAGCTCAATCAACTCATCCAAAAAATCAGCCATATCTTGTATTGATGGCAGAATGCCTACACGATCGAGGACATCTTTCTTATCACCAAAAATCTCAATTTGGATTAATAAGAGGACTATTAAATAGGACTAGGCCGCTAAGTAACAAATATGGCCTTCAAAGGTGGCTCTAAATCATTATTTGGTGTACGTCCGGTCGAGATGATGGTCTAATTGGGATGATGGTCATACATCTACGAAATCCCCACGATATTCCATATGATTGGCAGTATTTAACGCGATCTCCTGTCCCACCAGCTTGCTGACCAGGTACAGAGCCATATCAATGCCCGATGAAATTCCAGCAGATGAAACAATTCTGCCATGTCCTGTGATAACGAATCGCTTATTTGTAATAACTTTTACCGTAGGAAAAGCCCTTTGTAACCTTTTAAGACTCGCCCAATGCGTTGTAGCTTCGAAGCCGTCTAATATTCCCGTTTTTGCCAGAAGAAAGCTTCCTGTACATACTGATGTCATTAATTGAACCTTCTCCCACTGTGATTTTAACCATTTCACCAAAATTGAATTATCAACCTCCTTCCTGGTTCCCCAACCTCCTGGAACCACCACGATATCAAAATCTGGTGATGAAGTAAAGCTGAAATCAGGCATAACTTTAAGCCCTCCGCGACATTCTACCATGTTACCAGTTTGTGAAATCAATTTAACCTTGAAGACAATCTTGTCGGTTCTTTCACCATTCGGATCTAAAAACCTAGTTGCAGCAAAGACCTCAAATGGTCCGCAGAAGTCCAAAACTTCGACTTCATTAAAAAGTAATATTCCAACACGCCAGGGAGCCCCCTCGCTGGGGGGATTTGAATAAGACAATTTAGACATACGATCACCTAAACTTATTGGCTCTAAAGATCAATTTGGGTATATAGATCTTTTTTGAAACAGGAACAAATTCTCAAATGGGCCATTTTAAAGTGAAAAAGATCCTGTTGCGTATAATGATGGATGAATTACGTTCAATGCAGCCCTGATCTAGGGAATTATCTGAAGATCGCTGGGTTACGAACCTCGTTTGAGGGCGATGTATGTTACTAACAGTATCCCGAATAAGGACTAATCCTTCCCCTATGGAAAAACCTGCCCTTCAAGCACGTCTTTGTATCCGTAGTGAGACTCCCAAAGCGCTTAGAATTATCACCAATAGTGCAAAGACAGTGATGATGTGATTCATTACTTGTTTGGCAAAATCAGGCGAGGGAGAAGTACGGGGAAATCCATCTTGATTATGTGTTGGCCCATTAATAGAATAAGGTAAATCTACTACCCCATCCAGATTACCATCAGATGAAGTCCACTCATTCCAGTAATTGTAAACGAACGAATTATCCATACCAGCATCATAAGCTTGGGAAGATCCTCGGGGATTGTTACTTATAAATAAGTTTCCCATTACAACAGTGCTTTCCGTACTAATCAGGTAGACGCCGTAACCGCTATTATAAGTGATATTGTTGCCTGAAATGAAGTTTCGTGCCGAATCATCACACCGTATACCGTGATTGCGGTTTCGGGTAATAACATTGTATGAAATAGTTGTATTGATAGAAAATGCTGAATTAATTCCCCTCCAACCATTATCGCTGATAGTGTTACTTGATATCCTGGTATTCTCCGCAAACCATAGAAGTACTCCAGCCACCTCGTTATTAATAACTTTATTACTGTTAATCGTACTAGCGCTCGATGTTCCAATAACAATCCCCCACCCCCCGTTGTGATTAAAGGTATTTCCCGTAATAGTACTATCACTCGAATCATGCATGTCAATTCCATTGTTTCCATTATGCGTGACGGTATTACCTATAATAATACCCCCAACCGAGATATCTAAACGAAGGCCCTCATTCTGATTATTGGTGAGGATATTGTTTGAAATGGCAGCAAATCGAGAGAAATCAAGGTTTATTCCCTTTCCAGCATTATTATCGATAAAGTTACTGGAAATGGTGGTATTTTCCACGAATCTTAGAGTGATTCCAGCTCCATCATTTTCCATAATTGTATTCCCTGAAATGGTATTGGTGTTCCCAAAACTGGCCCTAATACCAGGGCCTACATTATTCAAAATAATGTTGCCTAAAACATGCGCATTGGTGACGTTATTCAGTTCAATGCCACCATTACCACCTTCTAACCGGCAATTATTGATGTAGAATAGTACATCGGTGTTCCTTATACCTATCAAATCCACATCGGGAGGGCCTGTTATGTTGAGTCCCGCAATAACATACGGAGAAGCAAGTGTTCCGTTTCCCGGCCAATTTTCTGCCATAACATGGGAAAAGAAATCCAGGTTTCCATCGATATAGATTGGTGGATGAACTAGGTAGGATTTTTTAACTTGTCCCGAATACTCTGCTTTTCGCACGATAATTTGTTCTGTTGATCCATGATTATCTGGCATCGAATGAATTGAAGAAATAACCAGGAAATACCTAGTGAATAGGAGCCAAGGGAACAGCGGTAAGAGCAGAAGAAGGTAGATCAGCCAGGTTTCCGAGGTTTTGATTCGATATCTGGGCCCCATGTGGAGTTCTTCCGAATCCTCCGTCTTCTGACCGTTTTTTTGGATTACATTTCCTAAAGTTTTAATCTTCTGCTCTAATTTATGTTTCCATCGACCTTTCAAAGTTTTTCGGATGAAAATAACCACGCTGAATCCTTGCCAAGAATCATCGAAATGATCCGATTAGGCCCTAGTTGTTAATTCAGTTAATCTCCTTTCGTCTTTAATTCCGACAGGAATATGCCGTACTGCAGTCAAGTTGGACGGATTACTCAATCTTTATCACCAGCTTTCCTCGGGTATAATCGCGCCAAGATACCTGAGCGCTTCTTTAACATTACTTAAGGGCAACGATCAAATGAAATTATTGACTATAAAGATCAATTTGGGTATATAGATCTTTTTTGAAATAAAAATAAACTACAACTAGTGTAAATCCTATTAACGTACATATTCCGGAATATAGAAATGCATAATCTAGATTTGAAAAAATATCAGCAACAATTCCAAAGATTATTGACCCCACTGAAAAACCTGTTGTAAATCCTGTACCTAAGACGCCAATGGCCAATCCCCGTTTATCATGGTCGGTTTTTGCAGCTATCAGAGAGACAATAGCTGGCCAAAAGATTCCAAATCCAAATCCTGTTGCACATAAAGGAATTATTGCCAGTAAGGGATCTTTTAACGACGGAGTTATCGCTACTCCGATTCCAACACAAAAAATCCCTAAAAAAACCGTAACTAGATTGCCTAACCTTAATGAGATGTTACCTGCAAATAGGCGGCTGATAATTGAACTGATATCTCTAGCGGCCAGAAGTAGCCCAATCTCGAAAGATGCAAGTCCCAAATCCCGTAGAAAGACGGGATGGAAAGAAAGCCCCACACCGAAGCTTAAGGTCATAAGAAAACCGCAAAAAGTGGCGATTGCAAGGATTCTATTAGATCGGATTAATTGAAGGGCACGCGAATAGCTCTTGAAGAGTTCTAAATCATCATTTACTTTTTCCGGCTCTTCTGAGTTCTCATCTGCTATTAAATCTCTCTCAGAAAGAAAAAACATCGATAAAAGGCCAATAAGGGCCAATAGGGTGAACATCAGATAAACTACTCCAAAATCCCAAACCTCTATCAGATAACCTGCAAGCGGAGGACCCGCCAGTTGACCGACTCCAGTAATGGCAAGATATCGACCAATCAGCTGTGTCCGATTTACCCCCGATCCTCCAATACCTGATACGTAACCTTGTTCAGTGGTCCTGAACGCAGCATTCGTCATCCCCCATAACATTAAAGCTGGAAAAAACAGAAAAACGTCTGCTTTCACAATACCAAAGAAGAATGTACCTCCTGAAGCGACACCAAGAATGAATGCCACCAAAAAAATACGTCTCCAACCGTATCTATCAGCACCTTGCCCCAGTGGGACACGTAACCCGGTTTGAACGATTGCTCTGGAACTTAAGAGGATTCCCAATAAAGTTGTTGACGCACCCAATGCGCTTGCGGACAAGGGGACTGTTGGATTTAGGAGCCCAAGCATGGTACTGTAAGCAAGGCCCGCAACCAGAATGAGAACAAGATCACGTTCCATTGTATTTTTTTCCTCAGAATAGCCAAGTATGGATATTTCCGTGCTATATTTGCTATCCAATTACTCTTTCCATGAGGTTGACAGCGTTTTTTCCAACTATCTTCTCTATCTCTTGATCCGAATATTCTCTGAATACTAGTCCCCGCGTTATATTGGGCCATTCCTCTGGGCTTTCAATGCCATACATAAACGGAGCATTGAGCTCCTGGCCCACATAGTCAAGTTTAAACAGAGTTTTATCGAATTTCTTATGTCCTGCAACTTGGTCTCCAAATGTGTTATCCAAACCTATACCCACATGGTTTATCCCAATCAGATCAACCATGTATTCTAAATGATCCAATAGAGTCTCAATACCCTGTTCGGATTCTCCGCTAAGCTGATTAGGAATTGCTGAAACACCCGCAAGGCCTCCTTTTTCAGCCAAGGCCTCTAATTCTTCATCTGTCTTTAGTCGCTTACATTGCTGATATAAGGCGCGTGCGCCTACATGATTACACAAAACTGGATCCTTAGAATGTTCAATAGTGTCTAAGGTCGTTTGAATGCCGACATGAGAGAGATCAATTAGCATGCCAACCTTGTTCATTCGGGTTACGAGGTCAAGGCCGAAATAACTCAAGCCGGCATTAGTTCTTTCCCCACAACCGTCTCCGGCATATGTTCTAGTATTAAATGTGAGAAGTGCCATCCTGATCCCCTGCCCGAAAGCAATGTCAACGTTGTCCAAATCTTTGCCGAAAGTTTGAGGTTCCAGTTGAAACATTACCGCTTGTTTATTTTCTTTTTTGGCCTTTTCAAAATCGTTTACCTGAAATGCAGGCATAAATTCAGGATGATGAAGAACCCGGTTAAGAAAATAACCGAGTCTATCCATTGACGTGTTGAATTCCTCGTGTATCCCAGCAACTGCTTCGACAAAACCATTTATACGGGAGTTCTTTATTCGAGGGACAATGAAGTATTCATCATTGAGAATATGTGAATGCAGTTCAATAAATATATATTTCTCGTAGATTTGTTCGACTCTTTCCTCTTGGACCTTATCCAATTTTATAAATCGTTCTTCCAAGGGGATTTTTAGGTATTCATCACGCGTAATCAACCTGAATTCTCCATATAGACGAATTTCTCGTTTTTCTATCCAATGACTTTCTCAATGATCCTAAGGGCATTTCCACCGATTATCTTTTCAATCTCGTTATCAGAGTAACCTCTCTTGACCAAACCACGAACAATATTTGGCCATTCTTCAGGACTTTCCAATCCCCACATATAATCAGCGGCGAGTACAATTCCAGTCCGTTCAAGATTGATTTCTTTACTGGCAGCTAACTTCCGATGAAATCCAACCTGATCGTGGAATGTATTATCCAATCCAATTCCAACATGGTTTATCCCGATAAGGTTTACAATATAGTCTATATGGTTCAAATGATCTTCGATGCCCTGTTTCTTCTCCAATGAAAGCTGGTTTGGAATTGCAGATATACCAACAACTCCCTCCTTTTCTGCAATAGCTTTTAACTCCTCATCTGTACGCAAGCGGCCGACTTTTGGATTTAATGCTCGCGCTCCTGTATGGTTGAAGAGACAAGGATCTTTTGAATGTTCAATTGCATCCAGAGCAGTCTGAGTACCGCAGTGGGATAGAGTTATCATCATTCCCGCCTTGTTAAGCCTTTCAACGAGTTCCAACCCCATATAGCTCAACCCGGAATTTGTTCTTTCAGAACATCCATCTCCAATATAATTTCGTGTATTAAACGTCAAGAGGGCCATCCTGAATCCCAGACCGTATGCGACATCTACCAGATCCAAGTCCCTCCTAAATGATTGTGGTTCCATTTGGAACATTACTGCCTGTTTTCCTTCCTTTTTTGCTTTTTTCACTTCATCCAAATTGTATGCTGGAGCTAGACCTGGTTCTTTTACAGTAATTGCAAGATACCTGCCCAACTGCTCCACAGATTCTGAAAATCGCTCTGATAGACAAGGTACTGCTTCGAAGCAAACATTGATGCCTGAATTGCGAACCCGTTCGTATATGTGGCTATCCCACTCGAAGTGAACACTACCAAAAATATGGGTGTGTAAATCTACTGTTATGGATTTTTCAAAGAGCTCCTCAGCTCTTTCCTTCTCAGACGCATCCAACTTGATGTAACGTTCTTCAAGAGGAAGCTTCAGATATTCTTCATAGGATAACATACTTTATACCTCCTAATTTATCAGTTACAGTCCTTTCAAATTTTAAATTTCGATTCCTCATGATAAGATTGCCTGCTATTCAAGATAATTCTTCTTATTAGCCAATAACCTTTTGGATTAGTTTTAGTGCGTTAAGTCCTAATATTTTCTCAATCTCCTGATCAGAATACCCTCTAGAGACCAGTCCACGAGTAATATTGGGCCAATCTTCTGGACTCTCAATCCCATACATGAATGGAGAATTCAATTCCATCCCAATATCAGTTAAACTGAAAGCATCTTTTGTAGCCTGCCGCAGAAGGCCCACATGGTCACCAAAGATATTATCTGGCCCAATTCCCACATGGTTTACTCCAATCAGGTTGACTATATAATCGAGGTGATTCATCACGTCCTCTATACCTTGTTGCTTTTTGTTACTTAGCTGATTAGGTATTGCAGAAACCCCTGCCAATCCTCCGTTTTCAGCCAGTGCCTTAAGCTCATCATCTGTTTTTAATCGTTTACTCTGAGGAAAAAGTGATCTGGCTCCAACGTGGTTAAATATACATGGGTCTTTAGACACTTCAATAGTATCTAAGGTTGTTTGAATCCCTACGTGGGATAATTCAACCAACATTCCTACAGTATTGAGCTTTTCCACTAAATCCATACCAAAATAACTCAACCCCTTATCAGTCCTTTCCCCACAGCCGTCTCCTGCATAAGTACGGGTGTTGAAAGTGAGTAGCGCCATTCGGATCCCCAAACCATAGGCAATATCAACATTGTCTAAATTTCTTCCAAAGGTCTGAGGTTCTAATTGAAACATAACGGCCTGTTTATTCTCTTTTTTGGCTCTTTTAAAGTCTTCAGCTCTAAATGCAGGAAAAAAATCAGGATGTTTGTGCGTTAAATAGAGTAGAAGGCCTAATAGATCCATAGATTCGTGGAAATTCTCATGAATGGCCTCAACAGAATGAAAAAATCCTGTCACACCAGATCTTTTTATCTTCGGAACTCGGGAGGCATCGCCAAATACATGCTCTTCTATTTTAGAACCTTTAACTTTTTGAACCACGTTGGTTTCATCAAAAAAGATCAAGCTATGCAGATCTATACTAATCAATTTCCTGTGAAGCTCTTTTGCTCGCTCCTCTTCCGTTCCATCCATCTTGATAAATCGGTCTCTTAATGGTAAGTTTAGATATTCATCTCTGGTGATCATTTTCTTCCGTAACCTGTCCTATAATATATACTTCTAACCTACCACCCTCTCAATAATCTTTAGAGCGTTTATCCCTATTATTTTCTCAATCTCTTGATCTGAATAACCTCTTTGTACAAGTCCACGAACAATATTAGGCCATTCCTCAGGGCTTTCGATCCCCCACATATAGGGAGCATTAAGTTCCTGCCCCGTGTGTTCCAATTTGAAAATGGATTTTGCTGCCTGGCGGTGATATTCCACTTGATCTTCAAATACATTGTCGAGTCCGATTCCTACATGCTCTACTCCGATTAAGTCGACAATGTATTCTACATGATTCAGTAGGTCATCGATACTTTGTTTTTCTTCTCCACTTAGCTGATTCGGGATGGCAGAAACTCCTATCAGACCCCCTTTCTCTGCAATTGCTTTAAGTTCCTCATCGGTCTTCAATCGCTTACTTTGTTTATATAATTCACGTGCTCCCACGTGATTAGCCAAAACAGGATGTTTTGATGCTTCAATAACGTCCAAGGTGGTTTGTATCCCCACGTGAGATAGATCTATCATCATGCCAACCTTGTTCATTCGCTCCACTAGATCTAATCCAAAATAACTCAGACCTTGGTTGGTTCTTTCTCCGCAACCATCGCCCGCGTAGGTACGGGTGTTGAATGAAAGAAGGGCCATCCTTATTCCCAGACCATAGGCGATGTTTACGCGATCCAGATCGTTTCCGAAGGTTTGAGGTTCCAGTTGGAACATTATAGCCTGTTTCCCCTCATCCTTTGCTTTTCTAAAGTCTCTTGCCCTGAATGCAGGCACAAAATCTGGATGTTTGATGGTTCGATTGAGCAGATATCCAAGGGTATCCATTGAATCGTGAAAATTCTCGTTTATAGCAGCAACAGCTTCGAAAAAACCATTGATCCCGGAGTTTTTAATACGGGGAACAATAAAATCCTCATCAAGAAGTATGTGACTGTGAAGTTCTATTGCAATAAACTTTTCATAAAGCTCATCCGCACGTTCTTCCTCAGCCTTATCCAGTTTGATAAAACGCTCTTTCAGAGGAAGATCCAGATATTCTTGGAGCGGAATCATCTCAACGCCTCCTAACGTGCCCAAATTTTCTTGCTATCTTTCGTTACCCTATGATTTTTCTCATAACCCTGAGCGCGTTTTCACCGATGATTTTCTTGATTTCTGAGTCTGAGTAGCCTCTCTTTACCAATCCACGAACGATATTGGGCCACTCACCTGGAGATTCGATCCCCCACATATAGTCCGCTGCAAGGACTATTCCTGATCGAGCGAAGTTTACCATGTTTTTCGCTTCTTGCTTCTTGTGTCCAGCCACTTGGTCTCTAAAGACATTATCAAGACCTATCACCACATGATCGATTCCAACCAATTTGATGCAGTAGTCTAGGTGGTTAAGTAAATCATCAATGCCCTGCTTTTTCTGACTGGAAAGCTGATTAGGGATGGCAGAGATGCCTATAAGCCCCCCTTTTTCCGCAACCGCTTTCAGGGGCTCATCAGGTTTTAATCTAAGGACTGGTGGATTTAAAACCCGGGCACCTGTATGGTTTAGAAGAACCGGATCTTTGGAATGCTCTATTGCATCCAAGGTTGTTTTTATCCCCACATGAGAAAGATCTACCATCATTCCTATTTTGTTCATTCTCTCTATCAGCTCCATGCCTAGATAGCTCAACCCGGAATCGGTTCTCTCTGAACATCCGTCTCCTTGATAGTTCCTTGAGTTAAATGTAAGCAGGGCCATTCTAATGCCCAGTCCATAGGCTACTTCTACAAGATCTGGATTTCTCTTGAATGTATGGGGTTCCAACTGGTATAAAACGGCCTGTTTTCCTTCTTTTTTCGCTTTTTCGACATCAGCAGCAGTATAGGCTGGAATAAGTCCTGGTTCCTTCATTGTGATACTTTTGTACCTTCCCAGGATTTTCATAGATTCCAAAAAGTCCTCTGATAAACAAGGTACCGCCTCAAACAGTCCATCAACTCCCATTTGGCGTACCTGCTCATATTCATATTCAAAAAATACACTTCCAAAGATGTGGGTGTGTAAATCCACTGTGGTGGATTTTTCAAAGAGCTCCTCAGCTCTTTCCTTCTCAGACGCATCCAACTTAATGTAACGTTCTTCAAGAGGAAGCTTCAGGTATTCTTCTCGCGATAACATGCTTTAAACCTTCTATCAGATTTCCATTGGTCAATTTTGACCTTTTTTTCAGATTTTCTATAATTAAAGCCAATATAGGGTACTCTTGCGGATTCTGTTATCCAATGACTCTTTCCATGAGCTTTAGGGAGTTCTCACCTAGTATCTTTTCGATTTCCAGATCCGAATAACCCCTTTGGACAAGTCCTCGTGTGATATTAGGCCACTCTTCAGGACTCTCTATTCCCCACATGAAAGGTGCGTTTAATTCTTGGCCGATGTACGAAATTTTGAACACCGTCTGGGCTGATCTACGGTGGGATTCGACTTGATCGCCAAAAACATTATCTAATCCTATTGCAACATGATTAATGCCCATAAGGTTAACCATATAGTCGACATGATCTAGGAGATTCTCTATCCCTTGCTCCTTATCGCCGCTTAACTGATTCGGGATGGCAGAAACTCCAGCTACTCCGCCTTTTTCCGCAAGAGCTGTGAGTTCCTCGTCTGTTTTTATTCGCTTGCACTGGGGATATAAAGTTCGTGCTCCAACATGGTTACACATTACAGGATCTTTGGAATGCTCGATTGTTTCCAACGTTGTCTTGACCCCTACATGGGATAAATCAATCATCATTCCTACCTTGTTCATCCTTTCAATTAAATCTAAACCGAAGTAACTCAGACCTTCATC
This sequence comes from Candidatus Thorarchaeota archaeon, assembly GCA_048882505.1. Classification (GTDB taxonomy): domain Archaea; phylum Asgardarchaeota; class Heimdallarchaeia; order Hodarchaeales; family Hodarchaeaceae; genus Hodarchaeum. The sequence goes on along the minus strand of JBHLRO010000006.1, from coordinate 89,320 downwards.
CGTCCTTTCACCGCACCCATCACCTACATAATTGCGGGTATTAAACGTCAGAAGGGCCATCCGGATACCATGGCCATAGGCTATATCAACATTGTCTAGATTTCTTCCAAACGGTTGGGGTTCTAGTTGGAACATCACCCCGATCTTGTTTTCCTTCTTGGCCCTTCTAAAGTCCTGAGCTTGATATACGGGCGTAAAAACCTCATGTTTATTCACGCGAAAAAGAAACTGGCCTAGATAAGCCATTGCTACGTCAAAATCTCCAAAAACCCCGGGAACTGCTTCGACAAACCCGGAAACGCCAGAATTCATAATACGGGGCATAATAAAATAGTCACCCCATAAAATGTGGCTGTGTAAATCGATGGTTATAATTTTTCTATGCAGTTCTTCCGCATGTTCTTCTTCCACTTTATCCAGCTTTATGAATCGCTCTTTAAGCGGTATTTTGAGGTATTCTTCACGACTAATCAATTCTTATCCTCCAATAAGCATCACAATTTTAGAGATTTCTTAATAATGACTGCCATTTTTTATTTTTTATTAAGTGTATATAAGTATCGGTTTAACAGACAGAAAGTTTATTATGTCAATAATAGCATGAAGTTGCGATCTGTCGAAAATATTTGTTAACTTATGCAGGTCTAAACCGTCTAAATATTGGCCCTACATAAGTCGTCTAATAATTGTAATAAATATTTCGTGCAGAATCAAGGTAAAATGACGAGGTGAAGACGGTATTGCCGTTTAATAGAAGGAAAATAGGATTTTCGTACCTAAAGATCGGAGTCCTAGCGCTCTTGCTGTTGGTACCCTACGCTTCTACAGTACCAGTCAAAGCGGCGGATTATAGATTCGAATTCACATTATTTTACGGTGCAGGGCGCTACGCTATGGACCAACAGATAGTAGAAGCTGTTCAATCATTCCTAGCTGAAGTAGACATCAATATGAAGATAGAATCCCATGATTGGGCTTCTTTTGCAGCGGCTCAGAGGGAATCGAATCGAACAAAATTAGTGGGAGATTATCAGGCATGGTTTGTCGGTTTTGGAAACCCGTGGATGAATGCCGATGGGGCATTAAAGAATTTCATCTCCCAGCGAGGATTAGAACCTCTCTTCTACAATAACACACACTACGATGACCTTTTCGTTCAATCCCGGAAGGAGGCCAACGAAGCCAACCTAATGGATCTCTACGAAGAAATGAATGACATCGTTATGACCGATGCACCTTGGATATTTCTTGCAATCGAACCTAATCTCCATGCAGCAAAATCAGTGCAAGGAATCACGACTTATCACGACGAATCGGTTGATATATTTGATGCCTATTCAGAAACGTCAAATGATACTCTTACATTATCCCTGGGAACAGAGCCAGTCAAATTTGATCCACAGCATACTTCTGGAATGTCAAATCTTGGAATCGTACGTCTTGTCTGTGAAACGTTAGTGAAACTAGATCAGGAAACGGGCGATGTTGTACCTGTTCTAGCAGAATCCTGGTCGACCGATAGTAGCGCAGAGAATTGGACTATCAACATCCGTCAAGGAGTTTATTTCCATGATGGTAGTGAACTTACAGCAGAGGATGTCAAATATACCCTCTGGGATCGTCTAGCTTCTCCTGACAGCGGTGCGTTAGCGTCATCATCATTTGGTCCTCCTTCAGGTCCAATAAAGAATATCACAGTTCTCTCCAAGTACCAGCTTAAGATTGAAACAATCGGATTCGCTGCCTTGATGCCCTTCTTCAATTATCAGCCATCCGAAATCGTATCTAAAACTCAATGTGATGCTCTGCATAAGGCAAATGAGACGGTACCTGGTGAAGATTTCCAGACTGACCCCTCTGGCACTGGTCCTTACAAATTTGTAGAATGGGTAAAAGGCGATCACATCACACTGCAACGAAATGAAAACTATTGGGGTAAGAAACCTGCTTTTCAGACAGTCATCATGAAGAAAATCACAGACTCCGCGTCGCGTGTTACAGCATTATTAGCTGGAGATGTAGACTACATCCATCAAGCCCCGACGACTGCTATTGACACATTGATGGCGGATCCTGAAGTCTACATGATCAAAGCAGCTTCAGTTCGTATGATGCACATTGGCTTGAATCACGACTTTGAAATCTTTAAAAACAGAAAAGTAAGACAAGCACTGAATTACGCAGTCAATCAAACGAAAATGGTTGAAACGCTTTACTCGGGCTATGGCTCCGCCATGATTGATACCATGATGGCTCCCAACGCCTATGGAGTTCAAGAGGGTAATGTGAGCTACGAACAGGACATTGAAATGGCTAAACAGCTCTTAGACGAAGCCGGATACCCCGTGCCTGGACAAGTCACTCCGAGTTTTGAATTCCCATTGGTGATGATTGCATTGGCCCTCATGATGGGCAAGAAAGCTTTCTTCGGACGAAAATTGAAAAAAAAGAACTGAAGTCATAAGGTTTCTTGGTTATCCCTTGGTGAATTCTCCACCTTAGTTGTTCGTTGTCCCCGATTCAAAGGGGACAACAATTTTTTCTAAATTGGCTTCTTAACGGGTTTGTAAGATTTCGATGTGGCTTCGATTGATTAGTGAGGTACAAATTAGTCATAACTACAGGGTTAAAGAACAAGGTCCCAATTAGTCCAACTTTAATGCCCCTAGCGGTATAGGAACAATAAACTTGCCAGTAAAAGTGGATTTCGGAGATTATTTCTATTAACTATAATTACACAAAGATATGTAAACCAGAGCTGGAATAACAAATCGAATTTTAATTGATTCACGTAAATTTCAGTTGGAAACCCCCCTCATGATAAATAAGGAGCATTATCCTTATGCTGAAACAATATCTGAATGTTCCAACCGAAGTCGGGCTTTTTGTGATTGTTCAAAATTTAAAACCGTGGTTAAACATCAATGACTGAATTAGAACCCTTCTTAAGAGTAAAAAACCTCTCTACTCATTTTTCTACATACTCAGGTAACGTAAAAGCCATAGATGCCATTAACCTTGAGATAAAAGGTAGAAATGGATCTCTAGGTCTTGTAGGAGAAACAGGTTGCGGAAAGAGCGTGACAGCATTGTCTATAATGCGGTTGATTCCTCAACCACCAGGACGTATTGTTCAAGGAGAAATCTGGTTCAATGGTGTTAACCTCCTGCAAAAGAGTGAGAAATACATGCAAAAGGAAATTAGAGGGAAGAGCATTTCTATGATCTTTCAAGAGCCTATGACATCTTTAAATCCAGTTATTCCTATTGTCAATCAAATTGTTGAAGCTATCTTGCTTCACCCAGAAACGTATGGCTTTGAACTCTCACAATCAAACAAAAGAGAAGACGTATCCAAATTGGAAAATAGGGATCTTGAACAGAAGGCAACTGAACGTGCTCTTGAACTCATTGATCTAACAGGGATACCAGAACCCGAGAAGGTCGCAACCAGGTATCCACACCAATTAAGTGGAGGGATGCGACAACGAATTATGATTGCAATGGCCTTAGCTTGCAATCCACAGCTTCTTATCGCGGATGAGCCCACTACAGCCCTTGATGTCACCATTCAGGCGCAGATTTTAGCGTTAATCAAAAGAATACGAAAAGAATTTGGTATTTCACTCTTGCTAATTTCGCATCACCTGGGATTGATTGCGGAAATGTGCGAACAGGTCGCCGTCATGTACGCGGGAAATGTTGTGGAATACACAGACATTCGTTCCCTTTTTAACAATCCAACTCATCCATATACCTCCGGTTTAATGAAATGCATTCCTCGTCTAGGGGAAAGTAGAGGGAGGAGACTGAACACTATCAAAGGAACTGTCCCTGATTTAATAAATCCACCTTTTGGCTGCAGATTTCATCCCCGTTGTGATCAAGTAAGGAATGTTTGTTTAAAAAATAAACCTACACTCATTGAAGTCGATAAAGAACACTTTGTAGCTTGTAATTCATATGCATGACAAATTTCTCTCAACAAGATCGGGCTACAGGTTACATGAAGCAGAAGAAGGTGATTCACCACGCAAAAGACTTTATTAGAGGTTAAAAACCTCAAAATGTACTTTCCCATCCGGGCTGGAGTATTAAGAAAGACAGTTGGATGGGTAAGGGCGGTTGATGATATCAGCTTTCAAATCCGGAAGGGGGAAGTTTTGGGCCTAGTGGGGGAGTCTGGGTGTGGGAAAACCACTGTTGGAAGGGTGGTTTTGATGCTAGAGAAACCCACATCGGGGGAGATTAGATTTGATGGAAAAAACCTCACTCAGATGGATAGAGGAAGATTACGAAAGCAGAGAAGGCAGATGATGATGGTATTTCAGGATCCATTCTCTTCATTAAACCCCCGAATGACCATAAAAAGAATAGTCGGGGAACCACTTATCATTAATAGGATCTATCCAAGACAAGAGATCAGGGATAGGGTACTAGAGCTTCTAAGCAAGGTGGGTCTTAAGGAGGAGCATCTGGATAGACATCCTCACGAATTTTCTGGAGGCCAGCGTCAGCGGATCTGCGTGGCGCGCGCTTTGGCATTAAATCCCAGTTTAATAGTTTTAGATGAACCCACGTCAGCCCTGGATGTATCAGTCCAGTCTCAGGTTCTTAATCTATTTAAGGATCTTTTAAAAGACTTTAACCTTTCCTATTTATTCATATCTCACGATTTATCAATTATTGAATATATGTCCGATCGTACTGCGGTTATGTATGTAGGAAAAATTGTCGAAAATGGCCCAACAGACGATATTTTCCAAAATCCAGCACATCCGTATACAAAGGCACTGATGTCAGCGATTCTTGAACCGACTCTTGATTCTAAGAGGAAAAGGATTATTCTCCAAGGAGATGTCCCTAGCCCTGCAAATCCCCCTTCAGGATGTAGATTTCACCCCCGATGCTGGCTAGCATTTCCGAAATGCAGTGAACAAGAACCCCCCTACCTAGATCTTGGAAATGAACATTACGCCGCCTGTTGGGCATTGGATCAAAACTAATTCCATTATAATAGCACTCTTTGAGTGAAATGATGTATTAAACCTTCGAGGTCCATGAAAATGGGAACATCAGCAAAGGTAATGGACAAAACGACAAAGGTTTCGAGACTTCCCCAAACTTTGTATAAGTTTAAGAAAAATAAGCGTGCGGTATTTGGGCTTATAGTTCTCCTAATAATTCTTCTTATCGCAATCTTTGCCGTGGATCCATGGGGAAATCCGCTATTGGTACCTTATGATCCCTATGGACACCTCCCTACATCGGAACGTCTGGATCGAATAGGTGAATCCCCGTCACCACAACATCTCCTAGGGCTTGACGATCTTGGAAGAGACTTGCTTAGCAGGATTATGCTTGGGTGCCGGATTTCAATAACAATAGGATTAGTCTCTGTTTCGATCGCCTTGGTCATCGGCACAATAATTGGCGCACTTTGTGGTTATTATGGCAAATGGATCGATCATATCTTTATGCGATTAATCGACGTGATGATGGCATTCCCTGCTTTTCTCTTGGCACTGATGATAATCGCAATTTTGGGACCTACTTTACAAAATGCAATGGTTGCCGTTGGTATGGCACTTATCCCTATTTATGCAAGATTAACCCGCGGTCAAGTTATATCAATCAAACAAAACGATTATGTCGAAGCAGCACGAATGGTGGGTGCCCGAGATTGGAGGATTCTAGCTTGGCACATCCTACCTAATGCTGCAGGGCCCCTTATTGTTCAATCTACCCTCAATTTTGCCAGTGCAATTCTATCCGCGGCGGCATTAGGTTTTTTGGGCCTTGGAGCACAACCACCCACTCCAGAATGGGGTGTCATGTTGAACCAAGGACGCCTTTACCTTTTGACTGGGAAAATCCATCTATCGTTGTTCCCGGGCCTTGCCATCATATTGACAGTTTTGGCATTCAACTTGGTTGGAGATGGTCTTAGAGACGCTCTTGATCCTCGTATGGTGGCTGATTAAACACGATGGTGATTTAACCCTGCCTTTTACCTCTTTCTTAATTCGAAGGATCTTTCTAGTCATTCCAGTCCTTTTTGTTGTCTCTTTCGTAGTTTTTATGTTGGTTCGCATGATTCCTGGTGATCCTGCGCTCTTGCTCGTTCCTGAGGACGCACCATTTGAACAAGTTGAAATTCTTCGTGAGAGATGGGGTTTAAACAAGCCTTTTCTTGAACAGTACCTAACGTTCATGATAAACATTCTGAGAGGTGACTTTGGGTCTTCAATTCGAACTGGCCAACCTGTTCTCGAAGAAATAATACCACGGTTTACCAACACAGTAGTTCTAGCCAGTTCAGCCACTTTGATTGCTCTGATCATTGGAGGATTAGCAGGGACGATATCTAGTGTAAAACCTTATTCCAAAACTGACAATGTAGCCATGATTGCAGCAATGGTTGGAGTTTCTGCACCAGCTTTTTGGCTAGGTTTGATGATGATGTGGATATTTGGAGTCGTGTTCGATCTTCTTCCTGTTGTTGGTACAGGGGACTATGATCGAATTCTTTCTCTCATTCCAGGTTTATTCTTTCCCCCAGGCTCAACATTCTCAGAATTCTTTGATGAACTTTCAAATTCGATCCAACACATAATAATGCCCGCCATCACTCTATCAGCCTTTCTAATGGCTGTTCTTGCACGGCAGACCCGTTCTTCCATGCTTGAGGTTTTAAACAGTGATTACATAAGAACGGCTAAGGCAAAAGGCGCACCTCGGTCTAGGGTCGTCATTCATCATTCTCTAAAGAATGCCATGATACCCGTAATTACAGTAGCTGGAGTTGCTTTTGGTGCCATGTTGGGTGGTTCCATCATCGTTGAGAAAGTGTTTGAATATAATGGCCTAGGGCAATATATGATAGATTCAATCCAATCCAGAGACTATCCTGTCATTCAGGCTGTGATTCTCTGGTACGCTCTGATCTTTGCGTTTGTTAACCTAATCGTAGACATTATCTATGGGTGGTTGGATCCTCGAATTGTCTATGACTAAACATAGCTCTTTAGGAGTTGGATATAATGGTCCTTGCAGAACCTGAAAAATCTAGCAGCTTTATTGCTGAAAAATTTGCGGAGTTTGTTATTAACACAGATTTTGAAGACTTACCTGCTTCAGTCATCAAAAGAACCAAAGAGGTTATCTTTGATTTTGCAGGAATTGCACTAGCAGGTTATGGAACTCAACATTCTCTTATAAGAAATCTTTTAGCATATATTCGAACAAAGGCTGGTCATCAAGAAGCGACAGTTCTTGGTACTGGTTTTAAAACCACCTGTGAAGATGCTGCGTTTGCCAACAGTGTATTCTCGAATTTTTTGGATGCTAGCGATGGACATTTCATGGGTGGACATATCAATGATCGTGTGGTTCCTACAGCTCTGGCAGTCGCTGAAAATGTTCAGGCCAACGGAAAAGAATTTCTGACCGCAGTAGCTCTTGGGTATGAAGCCTATATTCGATTAGCTTATGTCCTGTTTCGGTCTGCGGAACTGACGGTTACGAAGCGAAGTCCGTTCTTTGTAGTTCTTTCCCCGCTTGCGGGAGTTATTCCCGCTGGCAAACTTCTTGGCCTTACTAAAGAACAAATAGCTGGAGCAATGGGTTTAGCTGCTTCAGCCCAAATAGTAAGCGCCCAATATACAATTAGTGGGGGACATGAAAAAGACATGGTATGTGGGCAGGAATCAAGAAGGGCCGTTCAATCCGCGTTCTTGGCAAAAAATGGTATTTTGGGCTCTAGAGATATTCTTGAAGGGAAAACCGCCGTAGGAAGGTCAATTGTTGGCGATGTTAACTGGAATGGGCTTTTGGACAAATTAGGAACCCCAAAAGGATTTAAAATAGAGGAGGGGTATTTTAAACCCTGGCCCGCATGTAAGTTTCTTCATGCTTCTATTGAAGCAGCATTGAATCTGGTTCAAGTTGAGCGGGTTCATCCAGATGAAATAGAGGAGGTTATAATCCGATTAAACTCCGATTCAGCCAGACGGGCCACTTTTTCTTTTCATTCACATGTTAACGCGATTTTCAGCCACCCATACCAGGTAGTCTCGGTTCTGGTTGATGGCAAACACGATCTTCCCATCAAATGGCATGAAAAAGTCCAAAATCCTAAATTTATCAATTTACTCAAACACACTAAAATAGAACTGGATGAGGAGTTTGAAAGAATCTTTATGACAAGAAATCTTCAACAAGGACCATGGCCATCGACTGTAAAAGTCAAGCTACAAGATGGTAGATCCGTTGAATCCACAGTTCTATCCCCCAAAGGCGATCCTAATACGCCATTGTCTGATGAGGATTTGAAGAATAAAATTATCGGTCTAACACACGGATTCCTAGAACCACCATCCATCGAAAGGATCTGGGAGCAGGTCAATCGCCTTGAAGAGCTTGAAGATCTAGGGGAATTTATCGATTCTCTTATTGTACCTATTTAGTTTGGATTATAGAAAGATGAAGTCAATAGAAGGTATAATTAGGTCAAATCTTAAACAGTGTGCAAATCTTCAACCAAGCGAGTCCGTACTAGTGATTTCGGATCTTTCACAGAATGAAGAGATCCCATTGTCTGTTGTAAAAGCAGCGGAAAGTTTGGGAGGCAAAACCATCTTGTTTATGCCTCACGCTGACCTCTTAGCTGAGAAAATGCTTCCGGATGCCCTGCAAGAATTCATGAATCATTCCGATCTCATTGTTATTTGTAATTCCAAGCTCTTTCCCCATTCCTCCCGTAAAAAAGCAATGGATGAGGGCGCGAGAATCCTCTCGATGAGTAGAGCCGATATAAGCATGATCCGACGCTGCTTTGATCTTGATTACGACAGGCTGTCTAAGATCACCAGAGAAGTGGCAAAAAGATTTTCTGAGGCGAAAGAAGCAGATGTAAGGAGTTCTGCAGGTACAGATATCCATTTCTCCCTGAAAGGGATGAAGGCAATGTATTTTGATGGTCTGTGCAAGGAGAAAGGGGTACTTACGTCCCTTCCTTCAGGGGTAGTCGCAGTGCCTCTCCAAAAAGGTTGTGCAGAGGGTAAATGGGTAATCAACGGGAGCATTCAATCCATGGGATTGATAGATCCACCAATAACTGTCGAAGTTACCGATGGGATCGGAAAAATCCTAGGAGACTCAGAACAGGCGGAACAATTTCGTAAGATTCTATCTGCAGGTGATGAAAACTCTTATTGGATTTGTGAAGTAGGGTGTGGGACAAACTCGAAAGCTACCTACATCGGAGATTTGATAGAAGATGAAAGAGTTGCAGGTTCAGGACATATTGGATTCGGGGGAAACACACATTTCGGGGGAACTATCCAGAGTAACACACATATTGATTCGTCGACTAGAAACCCAACTATATCGCTTGATGGGGATCCCATCATAAGGAACGGAAATTTGCTCATAGAATAGTTGTACTTGCCCCTCTTCCCGTTCCATCATCCATCGGTTTCTTGGTTTCAAAAACAAGAATCCTCACAGCGTGAGTCGGACCGGTGAAACCAATGATTGTTAGGTAAAAGCTTCGGAACAGAAATAACACTAGGAAGTATGATCTGGACAATGATTCCTTTCCCAAAATTCCCTTAATTCTGTCAATGTAACGTATTTTGCTTTATGAGTATCTTCTAAAAGGGTAAATAAATCCTCTAACAGTCGAATAGCTGCTGAACCAAAATTTTGTTCAAGTTCAATAGGACCCAGAGGGCCTAGTTCAGTGAATTCCCATATAGAGCATTTAAATACTAAAATCACAGGATTAGATTCTGGAGTTCTCTCTATTATCCGATCAAGAAGGTTTTCAACCCTTTTCATACCCAATGTTCTACTTGTAAGCATGGACAGAGTTCTATGGATTACTTCCATGCTATCCAAGATATCTGGAGACGGATCGAAACTTGCAGGGATTTCGAGGAGCTTTAAGGGCATTCTATCATTATCGCTAATCTTGAAGGATTCGTCCTGGTCCACAATTTCATGGAAAGTTGGATGATGAGGAGGTTTCCAATCCCAATATTTCCAATAGGGGATGGAAGTATCAACGAGATAGTCTTTAGAGTCCAGATAGCTCAGTATATCCCAGTCCAACGAATGAAAAGGCATTTTAAAAGAATTCGGCCGCTTTCCAAAAAAATCTGTAATTAGGTCGGTACTGACATCGATCATGTTGAAGACTTCAGCTTTATCCGTAAACGGTATAGGATCAAAGCCTGAAAAGATTTGAAGATCTATTTGACTGCCTATTTGTTTAAACAGGATTTTTTCGTATTCCAACAGCGGTAAGCGAATGGCTTGTTTGTATAAGCGGTGCATATATCCATGGTTGCAAATTTCATGACCTTGTGCAAAGAATTCTTTCAGAATATCGCCTCTTTCTTCAATGATCTTAGTGGCGAGATTACCCGTTACCTTTATCCGGTGTTCTTTGAAAATATCCAAAAGAAGTGGAAGAGCTTCATCTATGCCTTTGTACGTGGGGGGCATACGACTGACGTCTCTTTCCAAATCGAAAGTAAGGCAAGCAAAAACGTCCCTCATCATCTAAACACCTTTAAAGGAACTCGTAAACTCATCAAGGATGGTATCCATGACAATATAAACGTGATATCCTTGAATATCGCCATTTCTACTAATCTCACTTACGAATTCTCTTAACTCATCAAGATCTTTAACTCGGATCTTTAGCATCATATTACTTGGGCCGTTTGTAATATAGACTTCATAAACTTCTTTTAAGTCCTTGAACTGGGATGCCAATTTATGCGTTTTTGCAGATGGAACATTTAAACCCAAAAGGCCGCAAATCTTTTTTCCTAGCTTCTTATGATCAATCCCGATTGTAAAATTCTTTATGACTTGATTATCCTGCATTTTCTTGATTCGTGAATAAACCGTGGGGATTGAGACTTCAACCTTATCTGAAATCTCTTTTGCAGGTATTTTTGAGTTTTTTTTCAAAAGTTTGAGAATTTCAGTGTCCTTTGAATCCAACATCGTCCTAGGTCACACCATAAGCGAGGTTTTCAAAACGAAGTAGAATTTGAACTTTATTTTAAACAATAATTATTTTATGCTTCTTCTATTAAATACGAAAGGGAAAAATCGTCGTAGGGTTTATTCTGATTACTGTCCACTTTCGGTCAGGAGGCGCATCAGCTTGCTGGGGATATTTCGCCTTCCTAACAGCCCGAAGTTCCTCTGTCTTCTTTGAATCCTCAATTAATGTCGCTATACCCTTGAGCATAAGAAATCTATTCTTGCTCCAATCCTCATCATACGAATCTATCAGGAAAGCTACCTCTGGATTTTTTCTTATATTCTTTACTGTCTTCGTTTCTGGCCTTGTCAAAACGTGAACAGAACCCTCATTCATAAAAAAACAAAATGGGGCGACATTAGGTGATCCATCGGGGGCCACCGTTGCGACTCGAATCATTCTCTGTTCTTGAAGAAAATTCTCCATATTAGCTGTGATTTCAACCATTACCTTCATCTCCTGATTATTTTTCTGGTTAGTACCTTTGATAGTTTTTTTTGTTATTTAACAAATCGACATATTTCTTTCAATAAATTTCTGTAATTCTATACCTTTTTAGGCGCTTTTATGCGTTTAAGATCGCCAATAGGAATGGTTTTTTACATTTGTTAAATCATAAGACGTTTATATATAAAAATTTTTAAAGATTCGTTCAAAAACCTTATCTTCTATAAATCGTATCATCTTCGATCAGGCAATAAGGTGATAACATTGGCCAGCAAGGTATATTATTCCCCTGCTTGGTTATCTAATCGAAAACCGAGCGATAGAAGCGGCAGTATTATTAGAAAACTTCAAAAACTCCTTTTTAATTCAGGATTTTCTGAAAAAATTAACAATGAAGACCTTGTGTGCATAAAAACTAACTTCGGGGACCCTGGAAATCCGAATGTCTTACGTCCAGTTATCTATAGGACCATTGTTGAGGTGATCCGTCAGGCGGGGGGCCGCCCTTTCTTGGCCGAAACCTGTGGACACGGATACTTCGGTCATAAAAAGTCAGCAGAAGCCTATCTTGAGGCTGCAACATGGCACGGATTAACTATTGGTTCTGTAAGAGCTCCATTAGTAATGTTGGACGGGTTTTGGGGAGTGGACGGAGTCAAGGTTAGAGTTAACAATGGCCTGGTTCTAGATGAAGCCTGGATAGCACGGGGAATCTTAAACATGGATCATGTAGTAAGTCTTTCTCACTTTAAAGGTCATTCTCCCTATACTCGTGGCGAATCCATTGCAGCATCTCTAAAAAACCTGGGTATTGGACTCACCACAAAAACTGGCAAATTTCTAGCTCATTTTGACCCTCCCCTCCACATTGACAAGGAGAAGTGCGATCGTGGTAGTTGTACTGATAATTGTCTCAGTAAGTGTCCAGCGCCTTCGGCCATCGAAATCGTGAACAACAAGGCCCGAATTAATGAAAGGTATTGTCTTCTCTGTGGAAATTGCAAGAGTTTATGTCCTTTGAAAGCTTTTTACCCAGAAGGAAAACATAGTGAAGTCCTCTTACAGAAATATATTGCAGATATCAGTAGAACTGTTATTGATCTAGTAGGTGAAGATAGATTCACTTACATCAACGTAGCATATGATATTGTCACGGGCTGTGATTGTAGATCGTTAAATAGCATTCCTATCGTTCCTGACATCGGTATTCTTGTAAGTAATGACCCCGTAGCGATCGATCGAGCTTCCCTAGATCTTGTCAATAAGGCTGCAGGAATTATGGGGACTGAAGCCGACATACTCAACTGTAAAGAACCAGGAGAAACTAAGTTCGATGATTCGAGACTATTTGAGTTCTGCCAAGCCGTAGGCCTCGGGACAGCTGATTATGAGTTGATATATGCATCTCCTGAAGAGATCCCTCCATTGACTCTCTAGAATTTCGTCAGGAATTAAAACCCATTTAAAACGTACCTAACAAGTTGCTGCTGCAAAACAGGCTACCTTAGGGGAACACCTGCCAGCCAACCAATCTTTGAGTTCCTATTACAATCGAAAATCGGCCGTTAAGAATTAAGAAACCATCGAGGAAGATTCCAGAAAAGCGATATCGTAGTCATAACCGACCTGAGCTCTTGGGAAGATTCAAAACCCTAAATGCTCTTATTGTTGTCTTCCCTTCCTTCGATCAATTTTTACTCGTGTGATTGCAGCTATTGCTAGCATAGGAAGGATTATCTCCATACCTGGCCAGCGTGTAGACTTTGATTGATTAGATATTGACTCGCTGGATGTTACGTCGGGGATTGGTATGTCTGATCCAACTGGGGAATAATAAATAGGAAGAGGTACATCTACATAAGGTGTATCGTTATAACCCCTATTCTCCCAATAACCATGATAATCAATCGTCGTTACGTTGATATGAGTTATCCATTTGATCCATTTATATCCGAAAAATCGAGGACAGACAAGTCGTATAGGAAATCCATGTTCCTTTGGCAAAATTTCTCCATTCATTTCATAAGCAAGAATGACATCACCCCAAAACGCCTCTTCTAATGCTAGACTGGTTGTATATCCGTAAGGACTTAAATCAGGAGTATAAAAGGAGATATCTTTTGCAGTGAGATAATTTATCCCTGATAGATTCAAAATGTGAGACAGTCTGACGCCAGTCCAATTAGCAACTCCTGTTAATGAGAGCGCTCCCTGTTTATAATCAACACACGTCAACCGTACAATTTCTGAGGTTACAGGCATTGATTTTATTTCGTCAAGTGTTAAACTTAAGGGATTGGCTACTTCGCCACTAACCTCTAATCTATAGCTGTCTGGATCAATATCAAACAGGTCAATTGATTGAGTGAAGAATTTATCATTCGGAGTTATAGGTATGTCGTCATTTCCGTTTACATCAAATAGAAAATTCCAGTAAACAATTATCAGTAAAACACAAATCACGGTGGATTTAACTTCACTCTTTGCCATCTCTGCCAAGACACTGTTCAAAAACCGAACACACGTCTAGATTATAAATCTTACCTGTTATTATTGATGGATTGCTTAGATTATAAGTGAAGACGGTTGACGAAACCCAATAATCCAGCCTATTCCATCTTGATCACTAACTTTCCATTGGCATATCCATCTTTAAGATACCGAAGCGCCTCTGCAACTTCATTTAAGGGATAAATTTTGTCTATAATCGGCACTACCGTTTTATCTTCAAACCGTTCAGCTAAAAAATCCATATCTGCTTTCTTGTTTGGATTTCCCATAAGAACACCTACTTTTCTACTAGAGAATCGTGAAACCAGGGTTCCAAAAAATAGAATTTGGAATATTCGCCCAGTGGTTCCGCCCACCATACGGAAGATGCCCGTGGGTTTCAATGCACGTCTATAGGCGAAAATACCTCGCTTGGCAACGACATCAAGAATGAGATCATATTGTTTTCCGCTTTTTGTAAAATCATGTTTGGTATAATCAATGACATGATCCGCACCAAGCGAACGCATCATATCCAATTTAACCTCATTATCAACAGCAGTGACTTTGGTTCCGAAATACTTGGCAATCTGAATCGCAAAGGTTCCTACACCACCACCTGCACCATTAATTAACACTTCTTGCCCAGAAAGAGGTGGCTTTTTACCTCGAATTCCTTGTACGGCGAGAACCCCAGCCTGAGGTATGGTAGCAGCCTCCTCAAATGTCATACTGGCAGGTTTCAATCGTAATGATTTTTCAGGGATACAGACATATTCTGCAAAAGCGCCATAGGCGCGACGTTGGTACATTAAATCCGCGTAAACCTCATCGCCTCGTTCAAATTGCGTTACGTTTTTTCCAATTGATTCAACGCGCCCAGCAAAATCACAACCGAGTCTTGTATTGGAAGGTTGTCGTAATCCGCTTGAAAGACGAACGATGAAGTCTCCCCTCACAATTTCCAGATCCGTGGCGTTGACGGAGGCTGCAACGATCTTTACATTAACTTCATTTTCTCGCGGGACAGGATCCGCTACCTCTTTGAGCTGAAGAACATCTGGATCTCCGTACTCGGGGAGAACAATTGCTTTCATGATAAAATTTCCATGTTTTTGGTGAAAACCAACCTCCGTCAATCCAATTATATGGATTTTTCAGGGCATCTTCCAAATTGGAGGGGGAACCTAATTTTGGATTAATATGGGATCGGTTTGATATTGTAATAAACGAATCCAAAGAGAAAACAGAACACGTAAACAACTATCCCCGCTAGGAACACGGGGCCTCCGTGTATCTTCATATCAGCGATTATAGCGCCCCTATTAAATGGGAACAGAGAAAAACGTCAGGGAAAGGCAATGTCAAATTATTGTACTAGAAGTAATAAAATATAACGCCCTTAGCAGCATCATAAATTAATTTGGACGTTGTATGGGAACGCAAGATTAATTTAAGTTATTAATCTCCTTTCGTGAATAGGTCATTACATTTATTCCCAAAAAACAAGAGTATTAGGTATTTGACAATGGAAAACTCAGAGGAGAAGAGGGCATCTCGCAGATCACTTCGGGAGGACTCACAACCTCTGTTAATTTCCAATCCTCCGACAAAATCAGAAGTTATTACGCTCGTGCAAAAAACAGCAGTTGGACTTGCGGTCTTTGGATTATTCTCATTCTTGGTCCGGTTGATAGTGTCTTTTATCCTGGGAAGATCTTTTTCGTAATATGACGGTCGAAAATATCCTAGTGAGGAAAAAACATGATACCGATGTTTCTTGAATTTTTCAGACGGATTGGGACAACATTTCCCACGGTTAAACACCCTTCACAGGATCTTTCCCCTAAGGAGAAGCTTTTGTGGACATTCATGGCATTTACAGGGTACTCCCTTTTGATTTCCATACCATTAATTCTGGCAAACGTTGGAGAAGCAGATCCCTTTGCTTACTTCAGGGTGATTTATGCTCCGCCTTTGGGATACATAGGAACACTGGGGATATTTCCGATTCTTCTGGCTGGCCTTGTTATGCAACTTCTCCTGTTTAAAAAAACCGCTGAAAACGATTTGGAGTCCTTAAGAGGAAAAATTAGCTACAATGCAATCCTAAAAGGTATGGCAATCACTTTCACAATCCTGGGCGCCCTTTTAGTAACGTTCAGCGGATTTTTTGGCACTAAACTACCGTTACCTGCGCAACTTTGCATCTTTGTCCAATTAATTATAGGGGGGATTATTGCAATCTACCTAGATGAAGTTGTAGCCAAAGGTTGGGGGTATGGCTCTGGTATAGCCTTATTTATCCTTAGTACAATAGGGCTTGATCTATTCATGTACCTTTTTTCTATCCAAGCAGTTTCAGAGGGTAAAAGCGGCATTTTATCAAATCGAGGATTTTTACTCGCCTTTCTTTCCTGGATCAGTCATGAGGACGTGTTTGCCGCAATAATGGCATTATTGTTTCGATATGATCCCCAAAATAACCTTAACCTCCCTGCATATTCATTATTATCTTTTTTGGTTACTATTATCTTTTTCCTCTTGCTAAACTACCTTGGTGCTTTCAAGTTCACAATTGCCATCAAGAACCGACTAAAAGAGAACCGTAGCTAGGAGTATCAGGGAAATATTCTTTATCTTATGATTATTCCTGTTATTATAACTTCTGTCATGTTCTCAGGGTTATCATTTCTGGCACAGCTGGTTTGGCATGTTCTTACAAGTGGGGGCCAGAATTCGCCAGATATCCTGGTTTATTTGTTGGGAACATTTAGAGGGGACGCCATATCTGGACAATATGTTCCTGTAGGCGGACTTGCTTATTTCTTAGCTCCCCCCCAATCACTGGTCGGTGATTGGGGATTGATCAGTCCCGTGAATCCACTCTCGGGGCTGACAAGAGGGATTATGTATAATCTAATCTTCGTAGGCTTCTCTACCTACTTTCTGCGTCAAATCTTAAACAAGCTGGATCCCGAAATTGCGGATATCCAGATAATGCTGCCAATGATCGGGTTTTCTATGATTGACAGGATTTCCCATATTAACAACAATAAATCCAATAACCGATCAAGTCAATTACGATCGGCTAGATCCTGGGGTCTACGTTTTCTGGTGCTGCTTATGATCGCACAGGTCCTTGGTGTGTTCACAACAGCGGTTGGCCTCTTCATATGTGTAGCTATCCTGAAACGATATACTGAGATCCTAGACGATGAAAATCGGAGGTTTGGAATCTTGAGCTTCTACCTGTAAGAATAACCTAGGTGGTCCTGACAGGCTGTAAACGTCATTCCAGGTATAGAATGTGTAGGTAGTACTGTCTAACTTCCCAAAAAAAGATGTAGTACAATCTTTTGACATTATCTGAAAAAGAATTTAAATGAAACCGAAAGTCAACAAAATAGGGTGGAGCCAATCCTTCCGAAACTCACGAGGACGAGTCTATTCAAATTTCTTCAATTACTGGTCTTCGTGTTCGTGATTATCAGTATCTTTTTCAATTTTCAATATTTCATATCAACTACATCTGGTATACCAGGAACCGAACTCTCTCATCCAATTACACCTCCGTATTCCTCCTCTACAGCTACTATTCATCAGGTGGCAATATTCTTAGGTGCAAATGCCACTCAGGATTTTCATGGTCAATTAGGCGAAAATGCAAAGCTGCCCAAGAATAGAGCTCTTTTACATGAAGAAATAGTGCAAAACCCAGGTATCACACTTAGGGAACTCCAAAGAGAAACGAGTCTCGCTTTGGGTGTGATCCAGTATCACCTTCGTAATCTGGAATCGAATGAGACAAAAATCGAATCTTTCAGACTAGGACGTTGCCGTCATTTCTTTGAAAGGTCAGCACGATATTCTATGAAAGAAAAATTATGGTTAGCATCGACGAGGAATTCCAAAATCGTTACTATTTTGACTCATATTACAGAAAAAAACGGAGCTTGCTTTCAAAAGGATCTTGTTGTGTCTACTGGGTACAGTAGGGCATTGGTTTCTTATTATATCAAAAATTTGCGGAAGAAAGGCTTCATAGAAGTAATGGAAAATCGGTTACAGATAGCAGAGGACTTTTTGACGTTATCTAATCTTGGCGCGTTGAGTAAGTAGCCTTTCAAAGCGGTTCCATGCCCCGTTCAGCTTCAAATAATGAAGCTGATTTGATCATGCCTTTCCTTGATTTTTTTGTATGAGGGGCTCCTGGCGCATCTGATCAAGGTAACGCATCAGATAAATCGGTCCTTGCCATATGTTACCGATCTGATCGTTTTCGTCCTTGGATCAATACAGAAATTCCTAAAAAGCTGAGAATTCCCATTAAAACAATTAAGGCTGGAATTATGTGAGAAGGGATTCCCTCCCTGGAAGCGGCCTTAGGTGATGCTCGGGGAGCGCCATCCTGATTGGAAGCTAGTCCATCAATAGGGTAAGCTCGGTCGACCACGCCATCCTGATCATTATCTGGCCTAATCCATTCATCCCAGTAATTATTGTCGAAAATATTGTTAGTACCATCATCAAACGCTTGTGAGGCTCCTGTTGAATTGTTACTGATGAAGTAGTTCCATTTGACAATCGTATTGTCTGTGTCATCCAAGTAGATACCGTACCCACGATTAAAAGTTATGTTATTGCCTGAAATGGTACTATCATCCGAGTTATCGAGAGCCAAGCCAGAAATCCGATTTATGGTAATCACATTCCCCCAAATGGAGCTATTATCCGAAATCGACAGGCGAATGCCGACTCTGTTATCTTCGACGCGATTTCCTGTTATAACACTATCTTCTGAAGCTTCTAGACTAATACCATCAGCTCCATTGGAGATAATGGTATTGTTTACTATGGTACTCTTACCAGAAGTACCTATTACAATTCCGATACCTCCATTATTTCTGAAAGTGTTCCCCGCAATGGTACTTCCACGCGAATCATCCATACGTATGCCATGTTCACCGTTATTGCCTACTGTATTGCCCGTAATAGTACTATTGTCCGAAAAATTTACGTCTATTCCCCTTCCACGATTATCGCTTATGATATTGGATATGTTGGTAGCTTTTCCGAGATCTAGCTGAACTCCGTTTCCCAAATTATGGTTGATAACATTACCTGAAATCTGCCCGTTAGTCACGTTATCCAGCTTTATACCATATGCCCCACCATCTAGCAGGCAATTGGCGATGTGAAAAAACACATCCGTATTTCTGATATCTATCAAGCTGGTGTCTAGCGGACTGGTGATATTTAAACCTTCAATAGTGTACGGAGACGCAGGTGTCCCGTCTCCCAGCCAGTTCTCTGTTGATGCTTGTGTCAAAAAATTTTGGTTACCGACGATAACGATTGGGGGATGAACTATATAAGAGTCTGAACTTCGTAGGGCAAACGTATAAACACTAGTGAAACTCTGAACAACCAGCGATAGGACCAGGATAATTAGAATGATCCCATTGTGAAAAATTTCGCGCCGTTTTCTTATGCTCATATTGAATTTTTCCCATTCCTTCTCTTTGACATTGCGTATACGTTCAGTTAGGCCTAAGCAATTGCCCTCCATCGCTATTGAAGGGCTATTGGGCGGTGATGCTTGTTAGGGGTTCGTTCGCGCCTTTAAAGAAAATTTCGTATTTTGGGCTACACTCTACTTCTTCGATGAGTCCCTATCACAAGGGAGCACAGAAAAAACAATATTAGTGGCAATTGTGGAAATACGCTTGGCGTGGCAGTCGTTGAGCTTGTCGTAACGATTGTTGTAGTGGTAATCGTAGTCATTTCCATAAGTGCTGTCTTGCTGGTCTCCATGGAAAGGAAACTCTCCCCAACAGCATTAAGCGCAGTCACCGTATAATAATAGGTTATCCCCCCGACCGCTGTAGTATCGTTGAACTGACGATTAATCGAGATACCGAGTAATAGGTATTCGCCACTCATTGTCCCCCGATAAACTTTGTAATGAATGATAGCGGATCCCCCATCACTTGTTGGCAGATCCCAAGTAATTACGATAAAGTGTCTTCCTGCAGAGGTGGAAACATTCTGCGGCACGCCTGGGATAGTGATTGCGGCAAGAAGTGTAATACTGACCTCATTTGACCAAACACTTTCCCCCATCCCGTTTATCGCGGTCGCTACGTAATAATAGGTCTGTCCACTAACCACTGTTGAATCATTGAACCAGAGTTTGAGGATTGAAGTCTCTGCAAGTAATACCCCATAGCTTCCACTCGTTGTACTCCTATAAATGCGGTATGAAGTAACCGGCGCATCTCCATCATTACTAGGTGCGTTCCAAAATAAAACAACTCCTTGATTTCCAGCTAAACCAGCAGATAATCCTACTGGAGGGGATGTCACGGTGGGAATTCGAATTAAGAAAGCAAATAAATCAGTGCCACCATTATGGGTCGTATTTACGGCGCCTGGGGTGGCAGGAAAATCGATAATGGCGTCACCTGTGTTACCTCCAACGTAAACCATATTTACATCATTCACCGCAAGGGCATTTCCCCGTTCGCTTCCGCTGCCTCCCAGGAATGTACTATATCTCAGGGCCGTACCATTTGCGTCAAGCTTGCTGACAAAGACATCCTCCGCTCCATTATGAGTACCGTCATAACTTACCGTAGTAACGGGAAAATCAGTCGTATGGTCTTCCGTGAATCCCGTTACATATATATTATTATCACTATCTAAGGCGATAGCATTACCCTGATCAAGTCCGCTCCCTCCCAAAAATGTAGAGTAACGTAAGCTCGTACCGTCTGCACTGATTATCGCAATATATACATCCGAACCTCCGCTGTGGGTCGTGTTAACTGCTCCTACGGTGGTGGGAAAGTCTGTTGTGGCGTCATCTGTTGACCCAGTAATATAAACATTATTCGCACCATCCATAGCTAAGGCATAACCGAAATCTACCCCACTACCTCCGAGAAAGGTGGAATACAATAAGCTTCCCCCGGAGGGGCTTAATTTTAAGATAAATACATCGAAAATCCCGTTATGACTCGTGTTGATCGCACCTACAGTGGTGGGAAAGTCGGTCGTATGATCTTCCGTGTGCCCCGTCACATAAGTATTCATGGCTCCGTCTACCATCAGGGCACGGCCCTCGTCCATCCCGCTACCCCCTAAAAACGTGGAATAGAGTAAGCTAGTGCCATCCGCGCTGAGTTTCGTAACAAATACATCATTTCCACCATTGTGACTCGTGTTAAAGGCACCTACCGTCGTAGGAAAATCGGTCGCGGCGTCCTCTGTGTATCCCGTTACGTAGACATTATTGGAGGGGTCCAGCGCAATTGCATAACCCACATCGACCCCGCTACCCCCCAAAAGAGTAGAAAACAGCAAACTGGTTCCGTCTGCGCTGAGTTTCGTAACAAATACGTCGGAATTCCCGTTGTGGGTAGTATTAACCGCCCCTGCAGTAGTGGGAAAATCGATGGTATGATTTGTCGTAAGTCCAGTCAAGTATGTATTATTGGCATTGTCCAGTGTTAGAGCATAGCCGAAATCAGGTCCACTTCCTCCTATGAACGTAGAATAGAGCAATCTAGTCCCATTCGCACTGAATTTTGCAACAAATACGTCGTCGAAACCACTGTGGCTCGTATTAAAAGCACCTGGGGTAGTAGGAAAATCGGGAATGCTATCTGCTGTGTGCCCTGTCACGTAAACATTATCTGCCGTGTCCAGTGCAAGTGCATACCCTAAGTCTCCTGAAGCACCGCCCAGGAAAGTTGACCAGACCAGAGGATCGATGATAAGCGGTCTGTTTTGATCGTAAGGTTCGAGTATTTGAAAGCCAACAGTCAACCTATCCAAAAGGATAAACTGTCCCCGGATCTCATGCTGCCCATGAGCTGTATTCTGATAAATCAACAAATTCTGGTCTTGGAGAGGGCCCGCAGCCGTCCTGGCGACCAAATTTCCCAGTTCATCGATCTCAAGCTCGTCTACTCCTTTGTACCGCATACGAATGATGGCGGGATCCGCCCCGTTCTGCAATCTAAACTCATATTTGAGTCCGTCAGCAGTAAAATAGTAAATTAAATCGACTCCAGAATATAACTCTTCATACAAAACTCTAGCATAACTCCTCACCCCTGTCACCCATGAGTCGGGAGCATTTCCGATCAGGTAGTTTCTCATATGGGTATGCACTTCACGACCCATTGGCTGAACAGCGTTGGAGTTATCGAAAACTATGTTAATATAAGTGCTCAGGCCAGACGATAAGGATGGATGTTCGTGTCCATAACTTGATTCGAGATCAAACAAAGAAGCCTGAATATTTTTCTCTTGAGCAAGGGCAGATGTTAGTTTATATGTCACCCCGGTCCTGGAAAACGCAATTCCAAAATCCCTTCCGTTAAAATAATATCGAACAGCAGAATTTCCAAATTGCCCCTGATTTTCTTGAAAGGATAAAGATCCAGACCATAAAGCAGAGGAAACTGTTTTATCGAGATTTGAAGGTGTTGCCCTATCCACAGGAGTATTCAAGGGTTCATCTATCTCAAAACTGGACTGTTTCTGATCCGTGTTTGAATAAGAATTCGATGGTTGCAGTTGTGGTGTCAAGGTTATCATAGTTATCGTTATCAGACTGACCAAAACCAAAAACTCGATGTTTATAATAAAAAACCTAAAATAAGACTTACATTCAAGTTTCATCACTTATTACACCATTTGCTACTAGCTAAAGCCCAAATAGGACGGTTTCTTTCCTGTCGAGGCTATTAATCATTCCGAAGCCTCCTCGAATGCAATTTGTACTAACTTACCTAGTTTAATTAGCCCTAAAGGCCTATCCCTCCGATTATCGAAATGAAAATCTAAGGAGGAAGAGCTGCGTGGCAAGAGATACTTTTGTCTCGTCTGCCCTGCTCTTCTTCGATATTTACCAGTTATGCGACTGAATGGAAATAAGAAACTCAACACGACCAGAAAGATCTTAATCAATATCGTTCACTCAGCTCTGATCTGAAATCTCCTTCACACCCTCTGAGAAAGACGAACGACTGGAAGGATGACTAGGAGGGAACGAAAGAGTACTTTCGACAACTCTCCATCAGGCACCGAACTTTCCAGCAATGCATAACCTAAATAACGTGAAAATCAGATCTTGTTCGGATGAAAATAAAGGGAAGTGACAAACCTCTTACTCTAAAGATACACAGGGTGGACAACTATAGACGGTTGAAAGAATCAAGAGGATTCAAAAGGCGTAAATTAGAAGAAGAAAAGGAAAGGGCATATGAAAACATCCGCACCTATAATTTGATGCGCCAAATCAGAGGATTTTAACAGGGCGTTTTGAATGCATTGCACCAAAATTAAACAGGACTTTTGTTCATTCTGATATTAAATTTGGTCTCTCTTCTTTCGTCAATCCCCCTCCCAGGAGTAGATATTTTACTGATAGGTCAGGAATGGGTGTGGGTGGTTGTCTTTGTTCTATTATGGCTTCCTGGATTAAGAGAGGTGTCTATTCTACAATGGAAAGGTAAATAAGACCGTTCAGGGCCAATGAATTCGGAAAATATTTGGAGTCGGGGTTCTCGCAATGGCAAGAAAAGGTGGGGTTTTACTCGTAATAGTCTTTTTAAGTATAATTCTTTCTCTGTTATTGTTTCCCTCCATAGCTGTTTCCATAGTTGGTTATATTTTACTTTTCGCGGTGGCTAGCATACCTGCTTACACAGGACTACGTGGTAACGTCCATGTCAAGAGGAGAGAGATCTCTAGAACTTTTGAGAAAGATCTTCAGATAACGGAACCCCGAAATTCCAAGATGGACCGATTTTGAGGCCCAATATCTTTTGGGCATTTTTTGATGTGGAATAGACCTAACTTCTTTAATCTCCACAGCGGCTTTAGGACTAGACGTGTTTATCGGATTTGACATCTCTTCCATTGTTTGGTCTAATGCATTTTATTTGTCAGAACTGCCGCGGAGAGGTCACTGGACTCCGTTTATGATCTTGAGTACCTTCCTAAAATTCCATCCAACAGCTTGGCCCTGGTAATGGGCATGGTACTATCCCACTCTCCTCCTTCTTCCTCAAAATAAATTCAACTTGTTCTTTATCTTTACCAAAGGACCAGTGGGCGTTGCAGCAATAGACTTTGTCAAGACGACTAAGTATTTTCAGATCCTGCTTCCTTCGTCTGTCGTTGATGGCTTGTTTTTCCACCAAATAGGGATTTTGATTTGTACTCTTTTCTTAATGTTTTTACTAAAGGTAGTTCGATAACCTGGAAATTCTCCTCCACAGCCTTTGCCGTCTCTGGATTTAAGTATTAAGGAAATCCACTAAATCCATCAGAAGTCCCCTAATGAAATATCCAATCAAACTCAGATATAACATGAATGCTCTATTTGAGAGACATTTCCATGAATACGCTAGGTTTCAACCTCAAATCCTGGCAGTTTTGTCCCCGCGTTTAATCCGAGTTGAAAACCCTATAGCGCCAAGAATCACGAGAACCAGAAAGGAAACAGTAACCAAATGATCAGGGGTTGCAACTGCGTGATCTACGACAGGGTTAATCAGAGGAAAGTTATCGTAGTTATTTGCTGTTCCATCAATGCGGTAAGGTTGATCTACCACTCCGTCTCGATTGGTATCTGGGCCTGTCCAGTCATTCCAGTAATTAAAAATAAACGTATTATTTGGGCTATCATCAAATGCTTGCTCATTCACTCTGTTGTTTCCAATGAAGTTATTTCCAGCGACAACGCATCCGGCTGATTGGGTTAGATAGATTCCATAATATGAGTTATTGGCGATTAGATTACCCAAAATTTTAGTACTTCCAGATCCTGACAGGTAGACGCCACCGACTTCATTATCGTTTACTGAATTCTCCATTATTAAGCTGTCCTGTGAATGACGTAACATAATTCCCCAAAGGTTGTTATTACCAACTGCATTTCCTGAAACGACAGCATTCTCAGCAAAGAATAGATCAAGGCCGATCCCTTCATTTTCCATGATTATATTGCTGGTAATGTTGCAACCGTTTGATTGAAGCAGATAGACGCCTGCCTCATGACTCCTCGTAATAGAATTTTCTCCGATAATGCTCTCCCCAGATCCTTCCAAGTATATTCCCGAGGCTCCGTTGTTAGTAATGGTGTTGGTGGAAATATTGCTTCCTGGCGTAAATCTTATCCGTAAACCAGATCCGCTGTTATCCCTAACGGTATTGCTTGTAATGATGGGATTATTCGAGGAGTCTATGTTAATACCATCGGTACTTTGCGTTACCAAATTTCCTGAAATGATGTTTGTTTCGGAATCAGACACTGTAATCCCCCATCCTCCGTTATTAATGACATCGTTATCCGATATAACGTTATAACCTGCGGCACTCAGATGAATACCATCCCATCCGTTGTCTTTAACAGAATTATCAGAAATAATGCTATTATCCGTACGATACAAACGTATCCCTTCTCTTACATTACTGGATATTTTATTACCGGAAATCCTCAAGTTAGAGCTATAGGCAGCCACCATACCTAACAAACCGTCCGAAAGGGTCAAATCGATCACCGCGACGTCATGACAATCGACCAAAAACACTTCACTCGCATCGTATGGGACGGTCGCTCCGGTAACCTGCTGAAAATAAATTATCGGTTTCCCATCAATCGAATTATTGCCCACATCAGCTTGTACATAATCCTCGAGGGCCCCACCTTCAACATCCATGCCATTGTTTACAAGGATGTTATCAGTAATTCGATTATTTCCCGAAGAAACAAAATGCATTCCAATTCTCTCATTATCAATCACCGCATTGCTCGAAATGGTCGAACTGCCCGCGTTAGCAATATTAATCCCATCCACGCCGCTGGCAACGACAGTATTGCCTAAAACCGTACTGTTTCCTGAATCCCTCACACGAATACCATGGTGTGAGTTATTTAGGATATTATTACCCAAAATAGTGTTATTACTGGAAGCTCCCAAACGAATGCCGTTGTGTCCGTTATCAGTGATATTGTTGGCTGCAATATGATTACTATCAGATGATTCTAGCCAAATGCCATTGTATTCGTTATTGCTGATGATGTTCCCTGAAACATTAATTTTATGGGAATAATCCAATCTTATTCCCATTCCCCGTCCCCGACCACCCCTGTTTCTAATTTTGTTCCCAGTGATGATTCCAGATATGGAATTTTGAAAAATGATGCCATCGGAATTATTGGTAAGAGTATTCCCCGTTATCGTAGTATTCTGTGTGTTTCCTATATCAATTCCAGATCTAACCATATTGAAAATGTTATTATCGTGTATTACTACATTAGAACCGAAAACAACACGGATCCCTGTCGATGCATTCTCAATGGTCAGTCCAGTAACCTCGATTCCTGTGCAATTCACCAAAATAACTTCGCCAGCGCCCGTTGGGACGGTTCCCCCAGTAATCTGCTGCCAATAAACTATTAACTTACCATTAACTGAATTATTGGCCACTTCAGTTTGTAAATAGTGCTCAAGCTCCCAGCCATCAATATTTAGACCATTGTTTACTAGGCTATTATCAATAATGCGATTATTCCCAGAGTAGGCTAGATTTATCCCAGATCCACCGTTACTCGTAAGGGTATTGCTGGTTATAGTGATATTGGATGACCCTTCAAGGCCGATGCCATTGATTCGGTTACCAGTTAGGTTATTACTGTCAATGATATTGCCAATCGAGATATACATATGAATACCAGTTCCCCAATGCTCAGAAATAGTATTGCCAATTATGGAACTTCTATTAGAGAAACTTCCATCTATTCCCCCCCCGCCGTTTTTGGATATTATATTCCCTGAGATCGTGGTATTTTCCAGGTAATTCTGATTTATTCCGATGTTATTGTTGTTTGTGATTGTATTCCCCGAAATGAGAGTATTTGTGGAAGCCCAGAGATCAATTCCGTAACCGTCGTTATAGGTGATGTTATTGCCCATAATCCGCCCGTTGGTTACATTAGCCAAGGAAATCCCATTAGATCCGAATCCTATCCAGCAATTATTGATACTAAAAAATACATCCGTACCTTCTATTCGAATCAAGTCAGCTTGGCCGACCAAATAGAGGCTCTCGATGACGTACGGGGAGGTTAGTGTTCCATTTCCCGCCCAATTTTCTGAACTGGCTTGAGTATGAAAATCTTGGTTTCCAACGATGTAAATTGGCCCATGTATTTCATAGGATGTCGAGTGCTCCGCAGAAAACACGATATACACAGTAGAATCCAGAGCAAAAACTGGCATGAACAAAAAGAGAAGGATTAACCATCCTCCGGTTATTTTCTGGACTCCAGGTGCTCTCAGCTCGAAACCTTCCTCATCATCGCATTCCTATCTGCTTTTCTTTTTGCCAGCGGATAATAGATTTGAATTTTCTGGTGAGATTCTAATCCTGAGAGGAGCCAGAAAATTCAACAGGTGGTAACACCTTCCTATTATCCCCACTGCTGCCAATTATGACAATCCTATGATGGTTTGGTCCTTAATCTGGTTAAGGGAATGATCAGCTGGGCTCCCTAAGGACAGCCAGCGCCTTGGAACTTCCTCAAGTCCTTCACAGATGTCGTTCTCGAGACCCATACTCGTCTGATTGAAGGATATCCCTTTGATTTTCATGCAAATTTGGGCGTGGTTTCGTTAAACGTTTTCTCTCGCTAAGAATTCGAAAGCTATCGGTAACAAAAAATTCGAATCTCGAAAAGTCCTACTTTAAGGCGACAAGAAAATCGTGGAGGGGGGCAAGGAAGGGCAATCTATCCTTACTATGCCAGAGGACTTGAAAGTAATGGCAGATTTCCTCTTTATTTCCTTGATATCATTGTTTCATGCCTTTATAATCTCCATAATCCTTGTTTTTGGATTTAGAAGATGGATAGATACGCAATACAGGCAATTCTTGTGGCTTTCCTTGGATTTTGCTGGTTTGTTTGCCTGGTTTATGTTACTTGGATTACAAATTCTTTTACTTGGTTTTGATCCCAATAGCCTATCAATAAATGTTCTAATGACCGATATTGGGATTCCTCTGTATAAAGTAACGAGTAAGGGGGAAGTATTATCCATGACCCTCGCAGATGTTCTTGGTTTTGCGGGATTTTTCATTTTGACTGGATTTACCATATTCTTGGTTATCTTTGTCGATTCCGCGCATCGGCCATCCTTAGATCCCATTAAGCTAATCGTATACGCGATCCTCTCGACTGGAATGGTGGTCTTCGCATTACTTCCTGGTGTGGAGGCCAGGACGGTGTCAGTGTTTCTAAATTACATCCAGCTCTCCTTCTGGGGGTTTCGAATCCTTCTCTTGCTTCTGTACACGGGGACTCTCTACCTGAATGCACCGGATGATATAAGGAACAAGGCTAGTATTGCATTGATAGGAGCGTTTGTGTATCTTCTTGCTCTCATTATGCTGTTTACCCAACTGGTAGGTCAAGACATTGGACTTATAGAAATAGCCCATTTGTTTGGATCTTTTCTCTTCATGATTGCCTTTGTCTCAGAACCCAAACTATTGTTTGTATTACCCATTCACTCCTCACGACTCGTAATTATCCGCACGGACACTACGGAACCACTCTTTTCGTACAGTTGGATCACAGTTCCCCATCACAATCGAGATGCCTTTTTTCCAGGAATGAAAGCAGTAGTTGACGCTCTTGCCTCAGGTCTTCATGAACTACATCTGGAGGATTCAGTCCTTTTAATAAACCGTCAACAGAATCTTAGCTATATTATAGTCACTTCTACCACTTCTAAAGCTCTTAAAAACTCGCTAGATATCTTAACCAATCGTATTGCGTCATTATATAAAACTTTTCCAGAGATGGATTCCTCTACTGAAGAGTCAGAAACCTTAAATCGAATAGTTCGCGAAACGTTCCCAGTTGTCCCCGTGTATTCGGCATTATGACCCAATCGAACGGCCAAGGATCCATCACGTTCCTTGTCACCTCCGATCAAAACCACCATACGATGGTTTTGCCTTTAATCCGACAAAGATTACCGCCTCAGCCTTATCAAGAAGCGGTTCCGAAAAGTTCGCGATGACCTTTTAGGAAATTTCGGAAATCTAATTTAAAATGAATGGCTAAAAAAGAGTGTCTAAAACATTTATATTTCGTTTCAAGTGAAATTCGGGTGTTAATACGCCCACTTTGGGGATTAATTCGTAATTAGTAAGGTTGTCCCAATGCGTAGCAAAATCCTTATACCAAAGTGACGGAATTCTAATCTCTGCAACCAAAAACGTACCCTCGTTCGAATTCCCTGAGGAATAGAATGTCCGTGCATATGGGAAATAGCGAAGGTGAGCAACGACTTTTGAAACGAGATCCGAATTGTCTTGCTTCGTTTTTCCGAGAAGCATCACCCACAGAGACAAATCTAAACCTATATTGCTGACGTGTGTATACGGGTACGCCACGTTTCTATCCAAAATGTCTTGCCAAAGGCGAAAAACACTATGAGGGTCTAATTCAAGGAATTCTGATAGTTGTTTATCTTGAACTGTGCCGTGGGAATAGTAAAAGGACAATAGTTTGGCTTGTGATTTCGAGATTCCTGGACTCTGTTGGATATCTGGAACCAAATTAAGATCGACCCCAATATCCTCCAGAATGATGTCTGTATCATCCCAGGCGATTCCAACGAGAACTGGTGGTTCGTTTAACCATCTTGAGTCTGGGTTTGTCGATAACTGGCTGAGGTTCCAACTGATGGATAATTGGGTTAAATTATATCCCGCAACAGGGCCTAAACTATCAGTAACGGCGTTAAAAACATCATGTTTCCAATACGGAATTTGAAAAATCTTTAGATTTCCCCGAGTTAATCCTAAGTCAATCGGAAGGGTTCCAAGGCAATATTTCGTAAGAGAACCGTGTATATCTGAAGGATCTTGTGAGAGAAATGCCATGGTTTGATAACCCAGTTTGGCAACATCGATTAAATATGTATGTGTTAGGATGTAGTGGTTGTACAACCGCGTACTTCGTGTAGAAATGGTTCTTGGGTTACAAGAAAGCACGTCGGCTAATAGTTCTTGCGAGGGGAATCGCGCAGAAGTTCTCATAAAACCCGAACTCGTATAAAAACTGATAAGTTTCAGATCACTTGCATTTAGAGGAAAATTCTGTTGAACCTGAGTTACTTGCCATAGGTAATAGAAGAAGGTTTTAATGTCTGTAAACTCCCTAAAGTACACATGCTCCCTGACCTGGGAGTCCAGAATATTAGAAACGAGTTTGTGAGGTATAAGCAGCATTTTCCCATTATACAGAAGACCGAAGGAAGAAAATCGGGAAGCATAATTACTTCGCCAAACCAAGTAAGGTTTGATTAGTTCTGTTGTTGACCACCTCTCGAAAAAAGGTTTTGTCCAATCCTCAAATAGTTTAGCACACACAGAACGAACTGTACTCCTTTCAACAGAACAGAAATCCCTAATTTTGTCCCAATATTTAGTGAAATCACTAATAAACGATAGTTCTACTTGTTGAACTGCGGGTGATTGTTGGGAATTGCTATGTATCATTCTTACTCAAAATTAGCAAATATTAAGCCATTATTGCTGGCTAGGTACTATTATCGATACTTCATTTAAATAACCATTCAGTCTCAAACTAGCGACTATATCTTCTAACGATCCTTGAGGGAATACACTAGTTCGCAAATATAGGCATCAGAAGAGGATAATGATACCTATTGGGAAAAAAATACATGAAAATGTTGATGCCCCACTAATTAGGGGATAATCGGGAGATATTCCTTGGTGCCGTAGATTATGCAACTAAGGACCAATATTCGAACACCATCAGTGCTATCCAGTACGTTCCTCGTTAAGCTCTTGGTAACAGCCTTATGGTTCACGTTACTCTTACTGGCAGTAACTCTTGGAATAGCTGATCCAATTTCCCCCCCACCTCCAAAGTGAAGATGATGCATGTTTAAAGTCAAAGCATGCATTTCTCCATTTTTTTCCGTAACAACTACTTCTGGAGCAAAGTTGCCATGGTAGTTAATAGAAATGAAAGAACAATTTATCGCCAACGGATACCCCTAATTCTTATCCTTTTCTCATTATACTTGTTTGAATCTTTTAAAATTGAATCTAATGGCTTAATTCTTGTTCCACGAAATACCTCGAGATTCTCAATTGGATTTCATGGGCAAACAAATCCCATTCAGAAGATTCTACATCAGTTCTGGCTACGATTTTTGCGAATCACGTCGGGCCACTCGTTTTTCCTTAAATCCTTTGATGACGGAAAAATATACCGTCTATACTGCGCAAGTGATTCTAAGTTCTTTAGGGAACTTTGGCAAACGGTGAAAGCTGAAGGAATAGAACACTACGGTTGACCTAAGAAGGAAACTATATGGAAAATAACAGGGAACATCAAAACACGAATTCGCCAAAGGATTTCTCATTACTTCTAAATAACGCAGAAAACCTTAAAGAACTTGACAAATCCATTCTAGATGAATCTGCCCGAACTATTCAACGTACTTACAATAAGATCACAGGGAGAATTCTGATCGTAGATGATGATGATGATAATACATGTAGTTTACTAAAACTAATTTTTAAGAAAGCCGGATATATTGCGAATTCCGCATATACTGGGAAAGATGCTATGGATAAGCTGAAAGAAAGAATATACGATATTGCCCTTTTAGACATTAGATTACCTGATCTTGATGGCATTCGCTTGTTAAAAGTGATGAAGGAATTGCAACCAGATCTTGTGATGATGATCATAACGGGATATGCGTCACAGGAATCAGCAATCGGTGCCCTAAACATGGGGGCATCAGCTTACATAGTTAAACCCTTTGATGTCCAGGATGTGCTAATTAAGATCCGGGATACCCTTGAGAGGCTGCATCTGGAGAAAGAAAGAAGGCAATTAGTTAATAAACTCCGAGATCAACTCATTGAGCGTCAATCAATGGAGGAAGCGCTTAAACAAAGCGAAAAAAGGTATCGCACGTTATTTGAAGGTATGCCCATCGGACTTTATCGAATGACACCAGGCGGAAAGCTACTTGCAGCAAATGCCGAATTCATACGAATGATGGGGTTTTCCTCATTGGAAGAAATGCGTGCCATTAATATGAATGAGTTATCGACCAAGATGGACTATCCGAGACAAGATTTTCGGGAATTGATCGAGAGAGCAGACGAGATTAGAGGGTTTGAACAGAAGCTTAAGAGACTGGATGGCTCCACGGTCTTTATCCGGGAGAATGCGAAAGCAATAAAAGATGAACAGGGGTCGGTATTATACTATGAAGGCAGTTTTGAAGACATCACCAAGCGGAAGATGGCTGAAGAAGCGTTAAAACGAACCAAAGATTCCTTGGCACGAAAAGTCGAAATAGCCACACAAAACTTAACGGAAGAAAAACAGCGAATTGAGAGGATTGTGGAAACCATCCCTGATGGGGTCGTTGTTTTTAACACTGAAGGCCGAGTTTATTATGTTAATGAAATATTCAAGAAATTCTACAAGAGGATTTATAACAAGGAGTTACCTCCACTCCTCCGCGATATCCCCAGTATCGGACATCCATTTGGCGAGGCGATTGCCAAGGCATTTTTTTCTCAAAAGAAGGAATACAAAACCATCGAGCCTCACCCAGGGCTTTTCCTTCAGCTTACCTCCTCTATGGTATTAAATCCACCAAACCCTCCTATTGGCATTGTAATCACAGTCCGCGATGTGACTTCTCTGGTGGAACTGGATCGACTCAGAGAGCAATTTATCTCAATGGTGTCTCATGAACTCAGAACTCCAATTACCGCGATTGACCTCTCAATTAGGAATTTACAGAACTACCGCGACCAGTTATCAGCGGCACAGATTGATAGTATTGTTGATATGGTTGCAGAGAGTTCTACTGTTCTGAATCAAATGATAGAAGATCTTTTGATCGTATCCAGAATAGAGAGCGGTGAATTGAAGCTGGATGTAAGCACATATGCGCTTTGGGACATTATAAGCGAAGTATTAATCCAATTAGAGCCCGCACGACTGGTAAAGAATATCACAATTAGCACCAATATACCTCCTGCAGTTGAAATAGTGGGAGATTCGAAAAGACTTGGCCAAATGTTACGCATCCTAATGGATAATGCCATTAAATACTCTGCTGAAAGAACGACTGTTACGATTGGGGCTATAACTGATTATCAGGGGAAATACAACCCGAAAAAACTTGATGGTCTATTAATTCAAGTTAATGATGCTGGAATCGGCATAAGTGAAAGGGACATGCCCTATATATTTGATCGCTTTTTCAGAGCAAGCAATGTGAAGGATGTGCCTGGAACCGGGCTGGGATTATCGATCGCAAAGGAATTAGCAGCAATTCAAAACGGGGAAGTCTTCGTGGACAGCGAATTAGGCAAAGGATCAACTTTTTCAGTTTTTCTCCCCGTATTGGTCAATTAGGGGAAGAAAAACTCGACTTAACTGTGATCTAGAGACAATTCAGGGTAATTAAATGAAACCTACAATATTTATCATTGAAGATAATGCTAAAATCCTCTACAACCTGGAATTATTGTTGGAATTCAATGGATACAGGCCGATAGGCGCAAAAAATGGCATCGAAGCCTTCAACATGTTATCTGAACTCGATGAACCCCCAGACCTCTTCCTCTGTGACATCATGATGCCGGAAATGGACGGATACGAATTTTTCAGCCGTGTTTCTGATAACCCGGCGTGGAGTTTTATCCCTTTTATCTTTCTTACAGCGAAAGCATCTCCTGAGGATGTACGTTTTGGCAAAATACTTGGAGTAGATGATTATATCACCAAACCCTTCAACGACAAGGATTTGTTATCATCAATTGCCGGAAAGATCCAGCGGAGTATAAAAAACAAAGAACTGGGTAAACAAATCGAAAAAAACCTGCTTACATCCTTGCGAAATGAGCTCGGTTCTTCAATGACCCCAAGTGAAAGAGGAGAAGTTATACTCTTTAATGTGATATGGGATGAAGCTTATGGTCCCAAAGTAAGAGATATCTTTCCATCAGATTCCAACACTAAGTTTGACTTACGCCAGCTTGGCACCCAGCTGTTTCAAACCGCGGTCTCAGTCTACGGCCAGCTGGATTATTATGAGCCACAAGGGGTTTTATTACGAATCGCAAACATCGACCGAGACGGCTATATTTACTTTGATACGATTGAAGATCCAGAAGTTAGAGGGGGCAAACGCCAATTTATGATCGTCCTTCTAGCTCAGAAAATTAACTATCTCGCGTCCCTCAGAATAAAGGAGGAATTTGAAAAGATGGCAACAGACTATAAGCACGGAAACCAGTTCTCTGAGAATCTGAACTGGGATAATTTTGTCAAAATTCTATCAACTACCTCCTCTAATTTACGCTAGCTGCGGAACGTTTCGTAGAAGTCTTTTCTACCATGGACAGCAATTTTTCTTAAACAGAATTACCATCTGAAATTCGTCCATTAGTTACGCGCAGGTTACTCGGGTTTTTGACGCTTTCTCCTGATGTAGTTACGATGTGCAATAATTTGGACAGCTAACTGCTTGAACGCTTCTATTACTCCTTCCCCCGTTCGTGCACTTGTGGTAATGGATTTGACGCCAAACCCACTTTTCCGTGAGGTTTCTTCATTAATGATTTTTGTAACAGAATGAATCTTTTTATCAGAAATTCTTGCATATCCCAAATCCCTAAGATCGCATTTGTTTCCCACAATGACAAAGGGCACGGGCCCTTCCGCATTGTATCGCCATAGTTCATTTATCCAGTGCTTCAGGTTTTCGAACGAGGTGGGATTGGTTAAATCACATACAACAAGTGCTCCGTGTGCCCCGGAATAGAACGTTTTTCTTACCTGATGAAACTGGGGTTGGCCTGCCAGATCCCAAATTACAAATTTCACGGATCGATTGGCTATTTGTTCCCGATGGGTGGCAAAATCGGCTCCGATTGTCGTTTGGTAGTCAAATGAAAAATCCTCGCCTAAAAAACTTCGTCTTAAGGAAGTTTTTCCAACGGCACCATCCCCTGCTAATACAATCTTCATAAAATACTCCCCTCCTTGTTCATCAAGGAATAAATTCTCTTCAATATGGGTTTTGGATTCTTCTGGTAAAATAGTTAATTCTTCGCTTTTTATACGTTCCCAAAGATCATAAAACGATTCGTATTCCTGACCGTTGTTGTCTTTTCCCATTTACTTCACTCCAATGGGGATCGTTCACTTATGCTTTCTTTATCATATCAATACTTCTTCAAAACATTTTGCTTTTAGTGAACATTTGAAAACCTGCTAGAGAATTTCTGAAATCGATAAATATGACTAAGTTAATAAATATGGTTTGACAAGTTTCAGTGCATCAGACGAATTTCCTTCACCCTTAAGGAGAATCGGTCACATGAACATCATAGTATTCCAGTTCGGAAATACATTGTACGGGATATTTCTCGACTAAAGTATTCATAACGTAAGTTGTAATCCTCAATCTTCGCAGACTGGAGCGAAATCAACGACGTCAGATCCTTCTCAATCTTCCATTAAACGGATTTCAGTCATAAACATTGACACAGGGATAGAGCTTTATCAAAAAAACTTTGAACCCTCGTTCTTTCTGGACCATGACAGTCAGCTAATATCGGGATTTCTTTCGGCATTAATTCAGTTCTCTAAGGAAATCGTGAAAGATGACATTCAGGAGCTTGTTTTTTCAAATTCCCAACTACATGTAAAAAGGTTCGCTTCTGTACTGGTCTCAGTCATGACTCCACTAGGTACTAGTTCGGACGATCTCTATCCGATAATTGAAAATCTGGGGAATAGTATTGAAGAGCGATTCAAAGACCAAGAGTTGGATTTCATTACACCTGAGGTTACAGAGAAAGTTGACTCGTTTTTCGATGAATGGTTTACGCATGAATTCAAATTGCCCGCACCTCCCTCTCAGAAACCCAGGAGGAAACTTCCTAAAATAGTTGTTGCAGGATTAAGAAAAGCAGGAAAGACCACAGCCATTCGTGGATTTTTTGATTCCTGGAACAAAGAACAGTTGGATAGGATCAGACCAACTGTCGATTATTCTATTTTTAATTCGTTCATAGACGTTTTAAAAACTGAATTAACCATTTTTGATTTAGGCGGACAGACGGAATACGTAAAAAAACATGTTTATGACGAATTTAAGTGGAAAAACCTAACAGCATTAATTTTCATGGTTGATATCCAAAACCCAGCCGAATTCGAAGAGGCGTACATTTACCTAACCGATATTATGAATGTTCTCAAAGCAATGAAGGAATCGCCCTTCATCGGATTATTAGCTCATAAGTATGATCCTAACAAGGTGAGCGAGCTCCAACCCAATCTCTTAGACTTCTTAAAGGCTTTTAAAGGTCTGTTTATCTGGCCCCGTTATTCTGTATTCCTTTCTTCCATCTTGGATGATTCTCTTTACTTGGCCTTCATGCGAATTCTAGCCCGAATGATTCCCCAAGATCTATTGATCAATGTTTTAAGAAGTTCGATATTCTTTGAGACTCAGAACCACGTATGGAAAACCCTATCTGGAGAGCTAGCTCCTGAATCGGACTCGAAAGAGTTTTGGAAAAAAATTAAGGCGCTCTCCGTTCCTTATGGCGAAAGTCTGGCAAACAATATCTTCAGGGATTGGTTATCTGGAAATATAGGTAAAATGCTGGATAAACCAGTTCATCAGCTAATTGGGGTGGAAATAAGTAATATTGCTGGTGGAATGCAGGTAGACATCGAGATACCACGAGAAGGAAGCTCACTTCTAATTATAGGGGTTATCGAAGGGTTATTAACAGGTCTAGGAAACGTTTTCGGGTTCTCTAGAATCATACGAATCCATGTGGATCAACAACCGAGAACAGTCTCGGCCAGTTGGGGCCTCTATGAATTTTGAGGATCACTTACCCGTCCAGTTTCTCTCTAATCAAGGTAAGCAACTTTTCTTCATTATATGGTTTTGTTATGTAATCTTTGGCACCCAATATTTCCGCAAAGCGAATATCATCTGGTGTCGCGAGGGCGGAGAGAAAGATTAGGGGTATATGCTTGTATGCTTGATCCCCCTGTAAAAATTGGTAGAATTCGTACCCGTCCATTTCCGGCATCATAATATCACTGATTATTAGACTTGGTAGTGATTCGGGATCTTTTTTCAACAGAACTCTTGTGGCTTCCTTACCATTTGTGGCAACTTCTGCTTCATATCCATTAGCTTCAAGCGTTACCACTAGATTAAACAAAACATCAGGATTGTCTTCTACGACCATAATTAAGTCTGAAATCCTTCGGGCCTCCGTACTCTACTCACTTGACTTCTCCTTTCCGTTCTTAAAAAGCTATCAAAACTCAAATCTTTTAGCTCTCTTCAGGTCTTAACTCGGCCTCGGTGATTCTAGGCAAAAACACAAGCGTAATAGTTCCCTTTCCTAAGGCACTTTCAACAAACAATTCCCCTTTATGCATCTTCACAAGATCACGAGCAATACCTAACCCTAATCCTGTTCCCGATATGTGACTTACACTTTTGGCCCGAAAAAATCTATTAAATACTTTTGGTAGATCCTCCCCGTCTATTCCAATCCCCGAATCGATAACTTTAACAAGAATTCCATTTATTCCCTGCGTATTGTATTTTCCCGTATAATCATCCTTTCCTGTAATCCTAATTATACTTGAACTGCCAGAATATTTGATGGCATTATCAATTAATGCACGAAATATCTGAGCAACACGATTCGGGTCCCCAAACATAGGCGCTTTCACAAAACCCGATTTAAGGATATTAATATCCTTGGCCTTGGCCCTGGGCTCTAATTGCGTTGTGACTTCATCTATAATCTGTTTTATATCGTAGTCCTGCCAATGGAGCTCAAATCCTCTCTCATCGATCCTTCGTTCATCTATTTTAGAAATCAAAAGTAGGTCCTCCACCAGTTCATAAAGCAGTCGGGAATTCCGTGCGATTGCAGAGAATAATTTCGTTTTGGTCTTTTCTGGCAGTTTATTTCCATATTTCTCATAATTATTGATGGACTGATTAATAACCGTAATCGGGGTTCGAAGTTCATGACTCACGGTAGAAACGAATCGCTTTCGCATATTGTCAAACTCTATAAACGCTGTAACGTCTCGAAGCTCAATTATCATGCCGGAGGTATGAAGGGCAGGATATTTTCCCCGAGCCGAGGCAATTTGAAGATGGAGTCCCTTTTTAGGTTCAATTGTCACTTCGTTTTTAAAAAACGACAAAAAGAGACCTCTTATGGTTCTAAAAAACGTATTTCCAGTGCTTAAAACTAGGTTAACGCCTATAATCAGCGGCAAATCCATAATCAGATTAAAAAATCGCTTTGAGGTTTCATTAGCCATGGTCACCTTCCCATCTTGATCAAGTACGATGACTCCATCCTTTATTGTATTCAGGATCAATTCGATTCTTTGCTTTTCAGTGCTTAAATCCTCAGTTTTTCGGTCAATTTGAGCCTTTAAATAGTCTCTCGCCTTTGAAAGCGTCTCCTCCGTTTTTTTTCGAAAGATTGCTGTACCCAAAAGTTCAGCGAACAATCTAAGGGTACGAAGATCTTCCTCCTGCCACACCTGGTTGGATAGGCTAACCAGCACAAATGTACCCGCAATATATTCAGGAGTGAAGATAGGGATTGCGATGAGGGATTTGATAGTATGTTCACTAAAAAAGGCTTTTTCTGGTTGGGCCTCATTCGAGAATTCATAAGTTTCAGTGAGAACAAGTTCGCGCCCTGCTTTGATCTGGTTTTGGAACCAGATGAAATTTCCAATCGGAAATTCCTTAAGATTTACACGATTATCTATATTTTTTTCTGAATTCCATCCAAGTACCGAAATTTGGTCATTAGAAGGTTCATCAAATAAACAAACAGCTGCCCCATCTACAAAATAGAAATGGTATAGTTCTGCGATTTCGGAGAGGAAATATTCGATGGACAGGTTGAAACTACTTGAAAAAACAAGATAAGTCGAAATATCCCCAATCGCCCTTTCAACTTTTCGACGGAATTTGAGCTTTTCCTGCAATTTCTCAATCGTAGCCACTTCTGATGTTTCCATCATTCTTAGACCTTCCTTTAATGGCTAAAAACATTCACTTCCTCTTTGATTTAGACAATTAAGTGCTCAACCAATTTCATCCAGTAACCCATCTAAGACTTCATAGATCCCTTTGTTCAATAAAGCACTCCCTTTTACTATTTTTTCTTCAGGAACTTGTAACCTCTCCGCAATGAAGTTAATGCTTTGTGCTCGTTTTACTATATCCTGTTTGTTAGCAAATATGATATAGGGTAATTTAAACAGCAGAGAGATTTCAAATACTTCTTTGGTTTCGCTCCACCGGGTTGTGGCTGAATCAACGACAAAAATTATTCCAGATGCTTCATTCGCAAACTTAGGCCATAAGCTTCTAAACAGCATTTGCCCGCCAAGATCCCATAAACGAATGTGTTTATTCTTGTATTCTATTCTTAGAATGTCCAGTCCCATTGTAGGGAGATAATCTCGATAATTACTCCCCGCGTAAGCATGTGTTAACGTCGTTTTGCCCGCGTAGTCTATTCCCATCAGCACGATTTTTACTATGGTCTTTGGGTCGCCGAAGTGTTCCACTATCTCATCTATGACGGCTTTAAATCCCACGAGATAGTTCATGTGTTCATCAAAATGCCAGTTGCAATCACCAAGAGGATATTTACGGAAAAATGATGCCCTGATATGAGATAGGATTTTTTCCGCTTCGATAGTTCCATAATGGGGTGCAACCACAATCATGAAGATTAAGTTTTCAGCGGAAGTAATTAAGATTTTTCTAGTTTTCATTGGAAACGTTGACACATCTTCTTTCCCCTCGTTTTCACCTTTAAAGGACACAATGGTTGAATAAAGCGTGTCTAGATTATTAACCACAGATTCATCCCGAGAATATATTCGATGAATGAGAATGCGACGTGATTCTAGGCTGTATATCATCACGCTATAAATTCCACTTGGAGTGGTCATCCTGCTCATCTAGTTTAGTTTTATTGTCCAATTTTTTTAAGATTCTCAAATAAAACAATGCAGAGGGGAGCAATTTCATCCCAGTAAGTAAAAAGGCATGGAATCCCTCTTTGTCCATTTCTTTCCCCCAATTGAAGCTATTTTCCTTCTAATATGTTTTGAACACAGTAAGGATAGACATATTGGTCTAATGGAAACTATTGAATCATAATTGCACGTATTGGACACATGTAGCTGTTCAAAACTCCAAAATCAGATGTAGCTCAAGGATTTCAAAGGGAGTCCCTTTGGGAGCCCAAGAACACTTGCGGATGCTTTAAATATCCGTTTTTTGTTAATTACCTCAAGGGTTCAAGATGCATGAGAAGAGAGATATTTCGATAAAATACCGACCTATTGGTTTTGTATTGCCTTTATGGATTGTGATATGGTACTTACTCGGCATATTATATTTTTTCATCCTCGCGCAACCGTCGGTATCAGTTTGGAGTCTTGCAGACTCAATTACTATTGAAAGTCTCAGTGGGAATTCATTTTCTATCAATAATGGTAGTATAGTTCACTCGATATTTTCCGCAGTCTTGTGGCCTGTGATATTATTCGCATTAATTACAGTAGGTTGGCTTATTGCAGGCGAAATGGTCGGTTCTCTGTACGATTCGACTTCCCCATATATTTTTGGAATCTATTACACCAAATTGGCACAATCCTACTTACCGATCATTTTAATCGGATTTATTTCAGGTTTGACGGCCTTTATTCTTGTCTTAATTCTTAAGAAGGTCAGAAAATTATCTTAATATTTCTCAATGATCAGATACATCGATTAAGGGGGAAAGTCAACGTACTCTTGGCAGAGGACATAAGATGAATTCTTTGAGCAACCGAGCTTTGTTGGATGCTCTCTGTGCAGGACGCCCTTGAATGTCGATCCAATTCCAAAGCCGCTTTGCTCATCTTCCAAGCAAACAAACCAATCAGGTAATTTAAGCGGATTTGATAAAAACTAACGAATCAAGAGGGGAGTAGCTTTACGGATAACCGTGATAGAAACCATCCAATCCTGATCTCGGTGTAGCGGCCGAAAAAATGCTGGTAGTACGTGGAGTCTCCGCCTTTGAAATCGATGGTCTCATCGGGTTACCATAGTCGGTTCCTTGTCCCCCCTATTCCGCCCCGATTGAACCGATTTGAGGTATTGACGAGAAATATTTTCATAAATTCTGGGGATTTCAGGACCCCCTAGTTTCGCCGAACATTCGTAAAAGGAGACATTTGCCATGACCTTGGCAAACGATTCCCCTTCCTGCCGCCCGACCTGACGCTCCTGCTTAAGATCGTTCTTATTCCCTATAATCGCAATGGGCTTGTTCTCTCGTTGTTGTCCGGAACGAAACTCTCTGACCCATCGTTCCAGAGATTCAAAAGAATCGCGCCTTGTAACATCGTAGACAATCAGACAACCTGCACATCCTAGGAAATACGACCGACGAATACGACCGAACTGTTCCTGTCCTGCTGTGTCCATTAAAATCAATTTAATCGGTGTATCATCTACAATAATACGTTTCGTAGTAATATCAACCCCCAAGGTAGGTAAATAATCTTCACTGAATACATTCTCTGCATATCTGTGAATAAGACTGGTTTTACCCACCTGGTAATCACCGATAGAGCAGATCTTGAGGATTATTTCGTCTATGTTCAGCTCTTCCACCTGTTCAATTTTGAGGGGTTCTCCTCCTTCAAAAACCTTTACCAATTTACTTCCTAATAGGAAGGAATTGGATTTAACTATGGAAACAAATCAATAATCACGGGCCGCAGTTTAGCATTTTTTCCCATTAGCTCTACCATAACCCTGCGAGGCCCAGGATAGACTGTTTTTCGTTCTCCTCTAGCTATCACCTTTTTTCATCCATATGCTTTGCTAAAAACGGTTTTTATCGGAAGCTGTTGAAAACGCTTTGAATTCATGTCGCGGAGTAACTTTGTTTATCTCCCAACCCGTCCGCACACCAACTTTTCCCAGCGTTATTGGAGGTTGCAAATTCTTGCGCCGTAGTTCCGACACCAGCCAGAACCCCGAGCCTTTCATCCGATTTGAAAAGTTTTCATGAAGAGGCGAACTAATCGTGATCTAATTACGAAGTTCAGATAAGAATGAATAATAATTTTATTGACATATA
This sequence comes from Candidatus Thorarchaeota archaeon, assembly GCA_048882505.1. Classification (GTDB taxonomy): domain Archaea; phylum Asgardarchaeota; class Heimdallarchaeia; order Hodarchaeales; family Hodarchaeaceae; genus Hodarchaeum. The sequence goes on along the minus strand of JBHLRO010000006.1, from coordinate 46,980 downwards.
ATTCTTCCTAAGTCATTACTCTTTCATCAAATAAGGAAGAAGAAGTACTCATTAGTTAATTTCATGCAATAGAATTCAATATGGGAGAATGATGAAGTTGGAATATCACATCTTTTCCGATTTTTGGGGGGGAAATATTAATCAAGCATATGACCGAATAGAGGAGCTGAAGAAACAAAACCAAATAAAGGGCGATATCTATGACGCATTTTTCACAATTCTACACGGAGATTTAACAACAGTACGGAGTCTCATTGCACCTATAATTAACAGAGAGTATGGAGAATTACCGCCATTCGAAAACCTGATGTTGAAAATCGTCCAAAGCAGGGTGTTACTCCGCGAATACAAGGGATTTGAAGCAACCAAGGTGATTGATGGTGTGTTAAAGCAAATTGAAGAAAATCCGCTTCCAGAAGACCGAGCGGGAATGGTTTGGGCGGCAACCGCGTATGGAGTGAGGGCATTTTGTGCCCTTGCTGAAGGGAAATATTCAGATGGAATAAACTACATGAAAAAGGCGATTGCCATTGGAGAGAAAGCAGATCTTCCCTACATCCTAACCAAGTTGTATAATGACATGGGGAATATGTATTGTGAAATTGGAGATCTGGAAAAGGGAATTTCAAGCATTCATAAGAGTATTGCAATCGCATTAACTACTGAGAAACCTTATCTGTGTTGTCAATATGGAACCTTATCCGAAATCCATCTACGAAAAGGAGAGCTTGATGAAGCACTGAAATATGGTGAGCAGGCGTTACAGGTTGTCGAAGAACGATGTACCCTCTGGGCAGTTGCGTGTTATCATGAAGTACTGGGTAGAGTCTATTTCAAAGCAGGAAATAATGAACGAGCCGCAGAACTCATTACTAAGGCGAAAAAAATTAGAATGGACACGGAAATGTATCACTCTGTGGGATACGACCTGAAAGATTTGGCGTTGATCGAGCTAAGTCAGAATAATATAGATGGAGCCAAATTCCAATACGAACAATTAAAGGAACTCTATAATCAGACACGTTCGGAGAGGATTGCATATTTCTGCGAATTTACTGACGCACTTCTAACGATGCAAGGGAAAAGAGTAAGGAACCTGGCTAGAAGCCAGGCAATTTTTAAGAAATTGCTCACAATTCAGAATTTATCTGCTTATGAAAAGATAGACATCTATCTCAATTTATGTTCTCTCTTAATCCTTGAACTGAAGATCGCTGAGGATGACGAAGTCATTAACGAACTGCATGGTCTAACAGACGAAATGTATCAAATCGCGGACAACCTAAAATCTAACTCTTTATTGGCAGAAATTCTCGCCATTAAGGCACAGATCTGGCTGATTCGTGGAAACATTGAGAAAGCACTTGAAAAAGTAGACGAGGCTAGGTCAGTGGTTCAAAATCTAGGTCAGGCAAGGCTAGAAGAACGAATTGTCCATATCAAAAATGAAATCCAAGAAAACTACATGGAATGGAAGAATATCGTGGCTGCCAATTCTTCTTTCGGAACAAAAATTGAGAAATCAATGATTGAAAATTATATTGCGGACTCAATTAAAGTTCGTAACGATTACGAGTATTTCCCTAGTTGAAGGTACCAGGGGACAAAGATCCGATGATTCCCATTCCCAATCTTTTTCGTTGGTCTTGCCGTCCCGTGTCATCAGATACCATTTCCTAGCTATGTAATAATAGTTGAATGCGTCACCATCAACTTCTTTAACTTCTACTTTGCCAAATCCTGCATCTTTTAGCATCTTCACGGCCGATCGGTCTCAGAGGAAACTCGATAACGAGACTCAAATCATCGTTAAACTGGATAAAAAGGTAATATGATCCGACTCTCCAGGATCCTGGATCAATAGTGCTTTATGTGTAAAAGAGCCATCATACCTAGCCTGACTGCTCGACCAAGATATAGAAATATGCTTTACATTAGATTTTAGTCCAAGTGTCCAATGGATCTATATTGGATGAGTAGTGTCTTAAAGTTGGATTTCTAAGCTCTATGCAGAGATCATTCCTTTTTTCCTCTTCTGGTGTTCCCAAGATACTCGAACGATGTAGATAATTAGAAACGAGAGGAGGTTTGAGTCGATTACGATGAGTAAGAGAGAAATATAAAAGGGGTCGTAGTGCAGTGAAGCCAGTAACTGTACGCCAGCAAACAACAGGATAAACAGCAAGTAGGGCCAAAAAACGAGTGTAATAAGGTTCATGAATAGGAAATCAATCAGATTGTAATAATAGGGAAGTACGATTAGATATAGCGACAGATTGAAGATTGTGATCAATAAACCAGTGAGAACAAACCACGTGACTATCCAAACTCTTGAAGCTTCTTGGAATAGATCTGACATGCCCAACATACTTTCCATTCCCTTTTTTATACTAAAACTTTTCGGCCAAGTCTGTGGGCAAGGAATTGCACTAACTACTTTGCTATTTCATGAAGTGGAGGGACTTATTGCACGGGTTTCCCACACAGATAATTTTAACCAAAATTGAGGATTAAAAAGAAAAATTTTGGTGAAAGGCCTAAGATCTGCGCTTTTTGACCATAAAAAGCCCGAGAACGAAATAGCTAACGAGCAAAATAACAAGTACCCCCGTTAATAAAGCATTGAAAGACTCAATTAACGGACTATCAAACGGGTAATCATCACAATATCCAGGATACATCTCACACGGATCTGCGGGATTTAATCCCCAAATGGGACTGTAATGATTAAGAAAAAGGGCTTCGAATTCATAAGCAGGGGTAAGACTCAGTTTCGCCCAACTACTGCCATTAATGGTGTCCAAGTAAGGGACAAGAAATGTGTGTGGATCAATGATGTCCACTGTATCGTTTTGGAGATCCCCGATTGCGGTGGTTAATTTATCGTAGAATTTGACCACAATAGTGTCGATCGAAGGGTTTGGGTACCAGATTCCATTTTCTGGATTGTGTCCCCGTAAGGTCGCGTTGTAGTAAAGGTTTTTGACAAGATGAACTTCCTGAGCTGAAAGATAAGAGGGGTCTATTTTGTATGGTCCTGATCCTATGGGCGCCTTTTCCGAATTGATATAATCATAATCCCATCCAGTATCGCTCAATTGGCTCATTTCTGCCTCGGAAACGATCGGAACACGACTCAAGTAATTTTCTGCATAGGGCCAGAACCCGTTAAACGTGAACCGTGCGGCCGTGGCATTGATTTTTTCCACGGCATCTTCATTGAAGAAAGTGAACGCTCCACGGAGTGCTGATCCTACATCAGGATCAAGTACTCGCTGATAGGAAAAAACCACGTCATCTACAGTTAAATTGGCCCCATTGGAGAATTGAATACCCTCCTTAATCGATACCTCCCAGACCAAGTCATCAGGGCTGTGCGTCCACCTTTTTGCGAGGATCCCATGCCAAGGCTCCTCTTTCCCGGGGAACCGACCGAGGAGCCCTTCAAAGACCCCAGCTGTAGCAAGTTTATCAAAATACGAAATGGACACAATGGGGTTTATATCGATGAACCTTCCCAGGGAATGGACAGTCACAGTGGTTTGGTTGGCATGGCTCCAGTTGCCGTAGTTGGGATACAACTGCCCACTTATGTCAACGCCTCTCAGGGCCGGATCAGAAGCGATAATGTTCATCCCTTCGCGTACCATATAGAATGGACTCTCGTTGAAAAACCATTGTTGGAATTCTTGGAGGGCATCTAAGCGTTTTTGGGGGTCACGGTTGCTCAATGTTCGGTTGAGGATCTCTTCTATGGTAGTATCCTCGATGTAGTGGGCATTTTGCCCGTTTGGTGCCTGAGCGGCCTTTAAAAACCAAGGTGTAAGGTCGGGATCGGAGTTAACTTCCCAGCCCATGAAATACCCATCCATCCCGCCATGGGCATAGTCTTTTCCGGCTACTTCAGGATCTGGATCTAAAACACGGGGTTCGAAAACGTTCCGATTCCCGTATTTAAGAAAAATTTCTACCCCGATTTCTCCAAGTGCCTCCGTAATACTAGCCGCCCATTTAATCCGATCTTGGCGTGTAGCCAACGTAATGAGGACCATTTGAAAATACCTGTCGTCATCTTCGGGGTCTTCCACCGAATCATTGAACCGGAAACCAAAGACCTCTTCCATAAGATCTAAGGCTTTTGTCTTATTCAAATCCCTGGGCACAATGGTTGAGTTATATCCCAATTGATTTGCCAACAGGGGTGTCGCAACGGCCTGCCCAATACCTTGCAGGAGATCCTCGATGATTTGAACTCGAGGAATCGAGTAATCGAATGCTTGGCGGATTTTCTTGCGATCCTCCGTGGTAAAATTCTCGTAGTACCATTCGTAATCTCGAAAAATCCGACCTTCCTGAGTGTCTCCAAGTAAGAAGGGGGAATGAATCCAAAAGAGAGTCAACATGATCAGTAGGAAGCTGCCCAGTAACTCTCTCTTAATCATACCCAACACTCTCCGTTCTTCACCCACGGCACCTCGAAGATACCTCAACCCTGATAAAGAACTTCCTCTGACACCATCTGGAGTATTTTGAGTCGTGAGGCTTAAACTATTCGCCTGGAATGCGAAAAATCATTAGCGAATCCAAGCATTATCTTCCAACAAGAATGGTTTTATAAAGCCTTATGGGTACTGCTAACTAGTTCAGAAAGGTGCGGTCTCCGATCTTGTGATGATAGGAAACAAATGTTGTCTTATTCACCGAAGAGCGGGAAAATCTAAAATCGGGTGCACATGAAGTCCACATGTCATAAGCCAAATCAGAGGGCCGATTAGGATGAGGTGGAATCTTTCACGATTCATGGATCATATTTCTTTTACAGCAGATTTTGTTCGAGGGAGTTGGAAAGCTGTCCTAGTCTCACTCATCGGATTGATCATCGCTTTATCTGTGATTTCAGAAGATACTATGTTACTGAATTCATTCCGCCAAGATTTTTTTTCCGAGGCCAGCTTTGGTTGGAGCGAAAGAGGCCATCTTATCGGTGATCTTCGGATCCAAGCGACCCGATCCTCGCCACCGGAGATTAGTACCTGGACAAATACTACAGGATTACGCGATTTGACCACCCATTCCCTTGTCGATGCAAATTATCAAAGGTATCTACGCCAACAGTATTGGCATTCGACCATTGACGTTTTTAATTTATTTTACCAGAATCAAACTGGGGAGGAAATTGCTTATGATCTAGCTTTAGAAATCCCTGACCAAGAGTTTAGATCCCAGGTCCAATCGTTCCTCAAGGGCCGCTGGCCCCAAAACTATAGCGAAATCGTTTTTGTCAATTATATGGGAGGTGATGGCTTCCAATGGGGTCCACGTTGGGAGAAGCTTTATCCTTCTGGGGTACAAATCGGTCAGCACTTCAAAATCAGCTTATCTCCATCTGCAGGGCTCCCCGTTTCTCATAACGTGACGCTAACAGTCGTGGGGGTTTTAGAATATCAGGAAATCCCGTGGAATAATCCCACTCCTCCTGATCTTTCAACTATCTTGATATATAACTATTTTAGGGAGGAAAGGGGGGATTTTGAATATTCCCTCAATTTCCTTGTCACCTCCCCCCAGCTGGTTACCGCTCTAGTCGATCATCTTAATCCTACAAATGGGTCCCTCAAGATTCGAGGTGCAGCTAAGGGGAAACTTTTCCTGGATTATACTCAGATTGACGCTTTTGCGATAGATGAAGAAATTATCAGGGTTCAAAAGTTCAAACTTACTCTTGAAGAGAGTTTCGGCGGAAGTGGCTTTGAAATCAGTTTTTTAGACCGCTTTAGAGCTCGATTGACGCAAGTTAGATATGCCATTTCGATGTATGGAGCACTATTCTTTGTCTTCACCATACCCATGCTCGGGGTTGCCCTTTATTTGGTTGTTTATTCATACGGACTGATTAGACGACAACGACAAAAACAAATCGGTATCATAAAAACTCGGGGTGGGACGTCTTGGCAGGTTTTGATGGGGCTGCTCGGGGAGACCCTGGTGGGCATTCTGTTTGCCATGGTTGGTGGACTCATCCTGGGATATCTATTAACAGGAATAACCGTCAGATCGGTCGATCTCTTCAATTTTATCGGCGAGGAGCGCGAGGTACGAGTTTCAGAAAGAAGTATTCAAGATTTGGTATTTTGGGGAATTATACTTGCGGTTGTCTCCCATTTTTTTACCATAATCCGTCTTGCTCGGATGTCAATCGTAGGATCTGAAGATCCAGTAGAAAAACGTGCTCCCTTTTGGAATCGATATTATTTGGACATCTGGGCAACTGCTCTCGGCCTGGCTGGATTGTTCCTCATCTTTACCTTGTTTTCTCTGGGCCCGGAACAAATACCCGCTCTTTTGTACGAAATAGCTCCATTTCTAATTATCCCCGCCCCTTTTTTCCTTTTAATTGGGGGAATTTTTCTCTTATCGCGGGTTTTTCCCTATTTGAGTATGCTTTTGGCTGGCTTGCTTTGGAAGCTCTCTGGGGGCGTTCCTGCATTTGCATTGAAAAATGTAGTGCGTCACAAGTATCCTGCAAACCGAACGGTCATAGTTGTTACCCTGGTCCTGACCTACACCGTGTTTTTAGGGAGTTTTTCTTATTTCTATGATAGTTTCAATTATCAGTTTGCTTATTCGTCGATTGGTGCTGATGTTCGGGTTTCCTCAGACTACACCTATCTTAATAACACATTAAAAACCCAGATCAGCGAGTCGAATAATATTGATTCTGTTTCAGCGTTCATCCGAACATTTACTTCTGGGAAAACTAGTCCAAGTATGACTTTCCTGTTCGTCGATCCCGCGACTTTCTTATCAGCAGCTTATTTTGATGAACATAATTTTGGTTTAAGCGCCTCCTTGGCAGATCTCATGCAAGGAATCATGGACAATAACTCAATCATTTTGTATGAGGGAAATTCCAGAATGTTCCCGAAATATCAAATCGGCAGACAGTTTCCCCTGACCTGGTCAGATGATAATGAAACAGAGACAATATCCTTAGGGATAATAGGCACATTCCTCTATTGGCCTCAGCTCGATGCCGATCCTGAAATCGCCGAGGAATCTACCTACTATTGGGGAGTGGGCAGTTTAGGACTGTTCGATGTCTTGAATAAGACGCAGTTCTTGGAACCCGAATATTGGTTTAGTGGATATCTGATGAGTTTGAAGCCTGATGCCGATCCTGCGGAATTGATCACACAAATCAGACTCCCTACGAACTGGGACATCGAATCTCCCCTTCTTCGATATCGAACTTATCTGAGATCCTTTCTTCGACGATTTCTGCTCTCGGTACTAAATTCCAATCTCATAGTCGGAATCAGTATAGCCGTGATCTCGATAACCATGTTTGCCTTCTTTACCCTTATTGAACGGAATCAGGAAATTGGAGTTGAGAGAGCACTAGGCATGACACGCAGTCAACTCGCATTATCTTTTATATTAGAAGGAGGATTGGTTATGGTGTTTGGAGTGGTTATCGGACTTATAACGGGCCTATTCTATTCCACGATAGTTCTACGTCTATTTACGGTAGGGTTCCAAAATGTCCCGTTTGTTCTAGATTTACCCTTGGAATTCCTAAGTACCTTAATCCTAGGTGTAGTTGGAATCGCAAGCATCGGTAGCCTGGTTCCTGCCTATCTGGCATCGAAGCGGGACATTAGCCACATCTTGAAAGCAGAATAATCTGAGAATGCAACAGAGATTATGTTTTACTTCGAAAAAAACGTGAATTAGTAGATGCTTTCAAATCTGTAACCCAAGACTATGATATTTAAGTCTTGACCCGGATTTCTCCAAAAAATCAATTGAGGGCTCTCAATTGTGAGTCTGATTTCAAATAATCAGGAGGAGGTAAATTGCAGTTTGACCAAAGCCTGATGTTCAGGAATTAAACGGATTCCAGATTAATTTGAATGAGTACTTAAACCAGGTCTTTATTCAAGGTATAAGTTACGGTAATGCTCGAGGAGGCCAAGATATGTTCGTATAATGCCCTTAATACATCCGCTCCATTAACTGTCCTCGAGGGAACTAATAAATGGGGGACATCCAGTGCATACAACGTAAAATGGTACTTGTGAATTCGCTCGTCGTTCCAGGGTGGACAAGGGCCATCATAGCCATAGTACTCTCCTTCCATGTTTTCATCGCCTTTAAACCATTCTGTATAGTTATTTAATCCTTGTTTTGTGCCATGGGGAGCATCTTTACTGTTTTTCCCTCGAGCAGTGATACCATTTGAAAATTCTCCTTCCTTAATCCCATCTATTTCAACGGGGATATCATACAGAACCCAATGGAAGAAATCAGTTCGTGCGAGGTTTTTAGATACAACTTTACCTTCTTTGTTAACATTTTCAGCAGATGTGGGAACTTCTGAATCATGACAAATGAGGGTCAGTGACTTGGTAGTTTCTGGTAAATTTGACCAACTAAAATCGGGATTCTTGTTTAAACCCATCTCCACCTTACCTTCAGGTGTTAAAACACAAAACGCGTGTTTACTTGGAATGGGCTTTCCCTCAGTTAAATTTTTACTCTCAAGTTTCATAAGATTGCCATCCTTGTTTTTTTAAACTTACTAGGCTTCAGTACAGGTTGGATAGTGTGTTCCGTGTTTTAAATGCTGTCAGAGAAACTTCGCATTATGTTGGTTATATTGGTCGGTTCATTTCCAAAACTAGCGTGGTTTTTTTCTGATATGATTAGACTAGGGACTCTATCTTTAAAACAAAGAAAATCGTCATCAAAATAAACGAGAATTGGATCACCACATTAGACACAGAGGCATGTATTGGCATTGTATTCAACGTTGCCCCATCCTGCGTAGTTAGATCGTTGATGATATCATTCACGGATACCGATTTATCCCCTCTTTAATATCCAGCAATTATCCAGCATTGTCCTCAATGTTTGACCTAGAGGTCAAGATATCAGGAATTATATAATTGTGAGAATGGATCGTACCTAGGTATGAGTGAACTCGTATGGCTGATGAACTACCCGAAGAGCAAAGAAACTTCGAAAAAGAAAGCATAGCAGCAGAACTCTTTGAAGCTATCTCCCACCCGACTAGAATACGAATACTAAAATCGCTAGCAAAAGAGACACTAGGATTCTCAAAACTAAAATCTAGGATGGGTTTGTCAAGCAGTGGGAATCTGAGTCATCATTTAACCAAACTTGGCGTTCTTGTCCAAACTAATGCTCAGGGGGATTACGAACTTACTGCCCAGGGATATGATGCTCTCATTGCCATTGAGGCCTTTGGCATTTTTGATAAAGATTGGCTAAGAAACGCAAATGCACTATTTATGGGGCTGCTCTATTACTCGATATGGCTTACCGTAAGTATGGTCTTTAATTTCCCATTAGATTTTCTTTCTATTGTTTTAGGAGGGCTAGCTGGCACTATCACCTTAATTGCAATAATGAGGCGATATTTTGGAAGGAGCTTTCAGAACAAACCTCTTTGGCCTTATAAAGAAAGATAATAGGTTCGTTGGAGATCCAATTACCAGAAAGAAGGCCGTTCCGGCGTTATATGGAATCTTGTCAGATCTATATAGTCATCATCAGATCATATATGTGGGATGCCCAGTCCGAAAAAAAGGTGATAAGTCTGGAATACTGGACATAATTCGAGATACATAGCCATTCAAATATATTTAAGGCTTTGAATCTCATTTCTTGACTCCTAGTACACGAATGAGATAAATATGAAAATTAGCGCGATTAATTCTGTTTTAATTTATGTTAGGAATGTTGAAAACACCATTGAATTCTATAAGGACATACTCGAGCTTCCCCTTGTCCATTCACATGCTGGCTTTGCTCAATTCGCCTTGAAGGACACGAATTTGTTGCTCCACCAAATGCCATCTTCATCCGAAATACCACCCTCTCAGGGCAGAATACATTTCAATTTTGAAGTCGAAAATCTTGCTGAAAGCATCCAAACTCTCCGCGAACGGAATGTCAGAATCACTAAAGATCTGCACGACGGGGGTTTTGGGTATTTGGTTGCGAGTATTTTAGATCCAGAGGATAATGAGTTAGACCTCCTTGAAAGGATCTCTAAAGCGGAAAATTAGAATTAAAAGGATCACAATATTTTCTTTGAATTCCTTACATCTTGATGTCCTCCTCACTGCATGGAAGTCGCTCAAGATGCTTCGGGTATCTTAAAGTTCATATAGGGAATGGGCCTAGACGATCACAGCCCTTGGATTCTCGAATTAACAATCGCGGTGGTAGATCCAAAACCTCCGAGCGTATCTTCCGTGACATACATCGCGACTTTCGATAGGAACATAAACAGCTTTTTAATCACTTTTATAGTCGGAATTGTTCTTCTAGTATTTGGGCTTTTACTTCGTTTATCGTTACCAGATCCCCTAGCTTCGGACTCAATATTTCTTCACATTGGCATGATCTTGGGTGCAATTATTCTCAGTGGCCTCCTTGGAGGTTTTGTTATCGGAAAATGGCGACAGGGATTCAAGCCGACATTTTGGGGGGGCTTGTTTGCTACATTTGTGTTTTTTCACGCGACGTTATTTCTTGTGTCCGTTTCATACTCTGGATCGCCTTTGGCAGCCCTTTTTATTTTTGAATTCATGATTTTTACTTTCTCTGTTTTCTCAGGTCCGTTTTTCGGACTATTTGGAATACTTGGCGGACTTTTGGCCCAAATCCTAAGGTAGAAGGCTTCTACATACCGGTTCGGAGAACGAAAGTATTTCATCACCTCTAATCTTCCAGTTTTTGATTTCCATTGACAACCTACCCTAATAAAATTGTATTCCTCTCAATCCCTTGCTATCATGACAATTTACTGACAAATTGAAGAGAGATGCCTAAATTAAACCAAGAGACTGCCACAGGACATGCAAAAAATATCCTTAGGAGCAGTTGCTACCCCGCAGTTAGGACAAAATTTAGGATGGTTTTCCCTCCCACTTGGGTATTTTAAAGATCGAGTTTCAGACGGGGGCTTCCACGAATAGACAGGAGACCTACGGGATCTGCGAGCGATAGAAACGATAATGGTAACCGAAGAGCCACCAATCAATACTAGGAATAATAGAATCCACAATTGAAGAGGAGGTACTATTTGGGGAGAGGAAATAACAGTATAAGTGGTAACTTCACCCCCATTCTCCGCTATTTCATTATCTGCAATCGTATTTTCCAATGATTCAGTCCAAATCCCATACCCCCCATTTCCCATGATTTCGTTGTTAGTAATGACGTTACCAACAGCTTCAGCGTTAATAACCACACCATGTTCTCCATTGTTGGAAATTTGGTTGTTGTTGACATTGTTATTTTCCGAATCATCAATGACCATGCCATTATGTCGGTTAAAGGATATAAGATTGAAGGAAACCGAAGTATTCCATGCGAGGCTTAAGATAAGACCTTCCTCATTCTCAAAAACGGTATTATTAAAGAGAATCGCGTCTTTTGATTCGAAAAGATATAAACCTGTATAGTTGCTGTACGCGATTTCGTTATGTTTAATCGTGTTGCTGCCCGTTTCATAACTTGAAAATCCTTCATTGTTGCCATGTATCGTATTGAAAAGAATAACATTATAATCGGAGCTAAAGAGGGAAATACCACTCTCCTCGTTGTCATAAATGTAGTTCTCGCTTAAGACATTGTAATTACTCTGACCCCACAGACCTACTCCTACTCTAGCATTTTGGTACACTGTGTTTTTCATAATGGAGTTATAATTGGCCAAGGAATCGATACTGATTCCATGCCAGAGATTGTAGTGGGCAACGTTGTTTGATACAGTATTATTCCATGATCCCCCCAGATAAATGCCATTGACTCCGTTGGAATACGCACTATTGTTTGAAATCTCGCTGCTATTCGTTCCTCTCAGATCAATTCCTCTTAAACTATTGGAATACACAAGATTGTCATTTATTGTACTATTCAGACACCTTTCTAAACGAATTCCATCCCTATCACTTCGGGTGACTTTATTTGAAAGGATTGCAGCATGTGTCACGTTTTCGAGATAAATACCATAAGTCCCCGCTCCAACCAACGAGCAATCAGTAATCCGAAAATGGAGGTCAACATCCTTTATATTAATCAAAAATCGGGTTGGAGAGGAATAATCAATAGGAGGAGGATTAAAAGGGTCTCCAGGGATACCATTGCCAGTTCCGTAAATCTGAAATCCTGTGATAAGATAAGGAGAACCCTCAGTGCCGTTTCCTTGCCACCCTTCCGCGGTCGCCTGAGCAATAAAATCTTGATTTCCAGTTATATAGATGGGATTATGGTTTTGGAGGGAAAGCAAGGCAAACCTTCCGGAAACGGGAACTGAATCAAGTGAGCTTGTTTCTAGGTCGCTGGATTCAATCCTCAATGCCGCAGGGAAATAAGCAGTGTTGATAAAAACTACAATCACTATTGAAAGTAAAATACCTCTTTTCAACGCCCTCTGTCCTTCTTTAAAAGGTCCCTACTTGACATTACCATCTATTCATACTGTCTGTTGGTCAAACGATCACAGCTAGAATCAAAACCACGACGTGTTTGGGCCTCTCTTCGAAGCCAATTCGAGTCTACTAATCCGATTTTCATTTTTAAAGTTTGTAGTCCCAGAATATCTTTTTTCTCTATTCCCCTTAGATAATTAATTGCGAAGAAATTCCAAATAATCGAAACTTGGCGATCAAATCTATGGCGTAGCAAGAACTGGATCATGTGCGGAACATATAAAGGAGTTTCAACGAGGAGTTCTAATAAAACCTTCTATTATGAGCTTCTCCGAGGGGGCATCTGTTCTGATCGCTATAATTAACGGCGCTACATCTTTGCCAGACTCGCGAATAATTCAGAATGGCTAGGCTGTTCTTGTCTACGCTGCCCTTTTCATAAAACTAGAAGGTTTAATTACCTGTAATTAGATAAAAGAGGAGTAAGCGCGATGACTGTAGATCCACTGCTTCTTCTTGCCCTGCTATATTTTGGTGTTTCTGTCATATTTATTATTGACATACTCAGGAGAATTCTCTGGAAGTTGCAAGAGATTAAAGAGTTGCTTCCAGAGAGTAATATCGATGATAGAGACTAGATTCTAAACAGACTCCGCCCCGTTCATCGGTATCGGTCTTGCTTAAATTGACAAAGACTCAGATCATGGAACTAGTGATCCGAAAATTCGTCACTAGGAACACCGAAGATTTGGTTGTTCCCCCTGGTTTTCCTTTTTGTTGGAGAAAATAACTTCCATGATTAATGAGATAAGAGAATATGTAAACAGGATCAGGAAGACGTTTAAAATCGGTAGTACAAAGATTCCATCCGTGATACTTCCTCCCCCTACCAGTATCTTCCCAGTAGGAGAATTAAAAAGGAACGTGTCAAACATTATCGTAGATAAGACCGTGCAGCCATATACAACTTCAGGCATGCATTTTAGACGTACCTTTTCGAAGAACGAGATTGTTTCATCTTCCATGGGGTCAAAAAATGAAACTAAAACGGTAATTATCAAAGGTGGTAAAATAAAACCCAAAATGAAAGGAGAATTCGCTTCGTAATTTACGCGTTCCAGATTTAGGACATGATTAAAGAAAATTGAAAGTAAGACTTGACTAATGAAAAGACTCAATCCATAAGAGAACACGGAACGCCACGGTGTTTCTCTTACTAAAGCAAAGATAATTAAAACGGCGGTAACCAGTAGTGGAACCACAGTTCCTATTGTGTGAAAAAAAACTTGTTGGCCATTAACAATTCCAAGAAAGAAAGCTTGACCTTCCTCTACTGCTTGAGCTGCTGTAAGGTAAATTTTCACGCTTCCTTCAAACAGCCTCGGCCCAAAGATTGTCAACACTACGCCTATGGTGGATATAATTAGTAAGGTTTGGATTTTTTTCTTGTGATAAATGAGAAAAGGTAACTGGTCGAGAAAATTGTCTTTAAAGGATGTTGGAGTGATTTTTGCAATAATTTGCTTAGTTTTTACAGCAAAGGGTTTTGGATACAGCCAGGCGATCATAAAAAACCCCAAGAATGAATAATAAACCAAAAAACCTAATATTTTCACTGTGACGGGATCCGTTATTGACCAAGCTTCTGTCCGTGGGATAAAAAAACCGAGGAGCGCGATTAGCAAGGCCACCGTCAACCAAAGATCCCTATCTTCCTTTGTCTCTAGAAACGAGCTAGAAGTCAGATAAAAGCTCCCTGCTATTGCCAGAATGATTAGGATAGAATTGATCAATTCTGCTTGCTTATCAAGATAATAAACCAGAATTTTGCCGCCTCTCCAATAGACATTGAATCTTGATAAACCCCAAAAACCATTCATACATCCCAAGAGCAATAGTATACTCGGTAGTCCTATAACTACGGGACTCTTCCTAGGTCCATGATAATAACTAAGAAGTGACAAGAGAAGTAGACTAGTGAATAAAAGGTTGCTTAACCAAATGAAGAGAGGCCATATAGCTGTAGCCTCTGTTAGATCATATCTAAGAAGAAATTCTTGAAGATAGAGTAGGACAATCGAGACGGCCACCGCGGCAAAAGCGAATAGACTTAGGCCTGCTAGAAACATGGGAAGATAGATGGGTTTTTCAGGTTCTTTCAGACTCTTCCGAACTAGGAGACTTCCAATTAGGGAATAAAGTAAAATTATACTTAGGTTTCCCCAAAAGCCAATCAGCCAAGCTACCTCTGCCGTGATTAAACAACACCTAGCACAAACGGTCGAAATTCATTCCTACATTGAACCGTACGTAAAGGTTTGGAAAAAAAAGGGGAAAATGTTGGCCCTGATCAAACCAGATATATCTGAATTATTGGGGAGTAGATCGTATCGATCCCGCCGCCATAGGAATTTGGGAGATAATAATCTACATACGCCTTAGCGCGGATCAGAGTGCAATAGCTCGGTAAGGTTCCAAATATACGAATACCAGCAGAGTGATGAGTTGAAGCTTCGTTTATATAGGAATTTCGGTCATAATACTGATAGGTGGTCCAAGGATAGCCACCTCCGTTAATGAAAGCGTATTGTGCTTGGATATCTGAACCAGTTACTCCAGAATTTCCATATACTGCATATCCAACATCAAAAAGGGGTTCAAAAGCTGCCTTGACAGTCCTTTCGACAATATAATCTGTCACGGTTTCAACAATACCAGTAAGATCAAGACGACTAAGTATACGAAGCACCGCTACTCCCGTTACCCAATCTATGACTTCCTGGTTGAAACTTATACGAGCTGCCTCGTAAGAGGGACCGCTTTTCAAGTATTTTGGCCAGGCCCATTGATCCTTGTTATAATCACGAAACCAGACTACCTGAAGCAGATTTGTTGCCTCCACCTCTTCTACTATGACACCTTGACCGTAAATAATGCCAGCTTCGGAGGGATAGGATGGATCAGGAAGTTTTGATTTGTAATATGTTGTAAAGCGAACCCTAATTTCATCATAATTACCAATACCTGCATAATGTTCGATAGAAGCTTGTAATGATATTGCCCCGTGGCTATTTTCTCCATCGACTTCAACTACGTGTGGCAAAGGGCTTATATAACCTGTGGCGCCAGACAGATAGGTTCCATAATGGTCGTCACCTGGTCTAGTTTGTTTATTCATCCAGGTGTTTCCATCAACTCTTGGGTATGATGGACTGCCACTCCCCCCTCCTTCGGTTGGAAGGCCGAACATCATTGGGATCTGCGTAGCAAACGCCAGAGAGCAGATCACAATCAAAAAAGCTATTGGAATAACTTTTTGGGACTTCATTCTGTTTCACCTCTTTCTCTCATATTTAACCATTCGAAAAAAAAACGGTTAAATGCACGCATTTACGGCTGATATGGTATAAAAATTTTTCGGATAATGAAACCTGTATAAAGTTAAGAACGCCCACTTTGCGATGAGTTAGCCGGTAGGCATTGAAGAGCAAACACCGAATGGTCAAAGGTATCTAGATATAAGTCGACTAGTAGCAAGGGAGAGACCATCGCTCAATCTCCGGTTTAGGATCTGATTATCATCCATGGCTCCGCATTCCAAACCTCTCTATTCCGTGTGTTTGTGTTAGGAACTTCCGTGATCTATCTTTATTTGAACCACAAATTGCGCATATTTGGGCTAAAAAAAAGAGAGATGCGGGTTTTCAATCCTGAAATCTTCTTCTAGATGTCTTCAGCGAACCGTTCTAGTTTCAGTTTTTCACGAATTTGTCTCGTCTTCATCTGTATCTAAATTCGTAAGGTTAGATAAGGAAATGTCACCTTCCGTTTGATATTTCCATCGTGGAGGAGCTGCTTCTGCCTTTAATGGGGATGCATTAGCTTGACTGATACTTGTTCGTTCTTTGGATCTCCTTAGGGATGAAGCAACCTATTCATTTCGGTAACAAGAGGGGTGCCCAAAAGCATAAGGATCACGAGGAAAACTGTCAGATCTGCTGCATTCTGAGATCACACGGACCAGGGGCCGCGATCCCTTGATAGGTAGTTGTTCCTATCCATGACACTCTAGGGTCTTGGTCATCTCAAAGACCTCACTCCCATGTAAATCTCTTTTTTTTCCCGTTCTCTTGAATCCAAACTTTTTATACATGTTTATGGCCTTCTTAAGTGGTTCAAAGCATTCAAGCGAGATAGTTTTCACTTGTTTCTTCCTACCCAAGCGAATCACTTCTTCAAGCATATAATTCCCCACTCCTTGCCTCTGAGTGTCAGGGTTTAGCGCCATGCTTTGAATATGGAGTTGGCCTGCTCTTTTCAATCTGATTGTAACTGTCCCGACCATCTTATTCTGATAAAAGACCACAAGCACTTCTATTTCTTTAGTGCTAATTCGAGTTGCGATTTCAGGAGGGGAAAGAATCGTAGCCTTATATGCTTCCTCTGTATAATACTCACGATACGATTCAAATGCCTCGGATAGAATGTGATGTATTTCTTGTGCATCGCTCCTCTGGGCGTTTCTGATCATGACATTAGTTTTCAGAGGACTATCTATCCTTAAAACCTCCAGTTTGAGGTGGGATTTTTGTTGTATGTGAGACCTAGATATACAATTTCTTCTTACCCATGCTCACCTGACGGTGGGGGCCTTAGTGAGAGGAGAAAAACGGGTACAGATTTAGCCAAGCTCTCGTTGGATCAGTTCCGTAAACCTGGATGATAGATCCCTGTATGCATCACTAAAATGCGAATCCATCAGTTTCAAAAACTCATAAACTTCGCTTAAATCTCGGTTTTGTTCAGAGATTTCGTATATAATCTTTTCATTTTTGATGAACCAGTTCTCAATCGCCTTGTACCGAGTGTTTTTTATCCTTTGATATTTTACTGGTAGTTTCTCATAATCTTCTGGAAGAGGTACACCCATAGCCATTACGACTCGTTGAAAGGCGTCAAACAGACGTCTATATTTTTGTAGGGATTCCTCTTCATCACTGATAAACAAATGCCTGGCCACTCGTCCATAGTACTTTGTTTTATTCCGTTTGTGGGATCCTTCAAGTAATTCCGCTATTACTTTGATAAGCCCTAAATCTATCAATTTATTTAGGTGAAAGTAGAGATTGGTAATACTCACAGGCTTTATTAAGGTTGTTTCCTTTCCTTTTTTGGAATCAACTATCCTTCCCGCCTCAATTCTTTTGTTGAGTTCCTCAAGAATCTCAGATGCGTTGAGAACATGCCTTTTTCTCTTGATCTCACTTGGTACTTGATTAGAAAGCCCATCATATAATATACGAAGAATTGTTGATCGGAGCGGATGATCTTCGTAGTTTCTAATGTCAAATGATTTTGCTGGAGGAAGCGACTCCCAATGATCATCGAAGATTGCCTTATCTAAGCTTTCTTCACTTCCATCATTCATTAATCTTTCAACCTTTAATTGAAACGAAACTAATGGTATGTAAATCGGGTCTCCGTTTGTAAGATACGTCAGGTCCTCAATTAAATCTGTTTGCTCAACAAGAAAGACGATTCGAAAATCCCAATGGCCTTATTCGAAAAATATTTTAATAATATTTTGTTTTAAGTATCTATTGAAACGTAAAACTGTTTTGTTTCAAATAGATATTGAAACGTAAATTCGGAAATCTAACGATTCATAGGATGTTATTTCTATCCTTAAAGTGATATAGATGAAACTCTTGGGCAAAAGTAAACTTAAGGTCAGTCAGATAGGCATGGGGTGCTATGCAATAGGAGGGCCATTTCAAGGATCGAATGATCGTAAACTAGCATATGGCCCTGTCGATGATGCTGAATCTAAAAGGACCATCCGTAAAGCGATAGAACTAGGGATTAATTTCTTTGATACTGCCGATGTTTATGGTTGTGGGCATTCAGAACGTATACTAGGTGAGGTTTTAGAAGAATATGACCGAAAAAAATTGGTGATTGCCACCAAATTCGCTAATGAGTTTGATGAAACTACTAAAACTGCCATTGGCAAGAATGTATCTCCTAATTATGTTAGAAAAGCGCTAGATGCAAGTCTAGATCGGTTGCGGACTGATTACATCGATTTATATCAATTACATGATAGTCAACATGATTTGGAGAGCGCACCAAATGTTCGCGCGCTCCTAGAAGACCTGACGTCAGAAGGAAAAATACGGGGATATGGCTGGAGTACAGATAATGTGGAGAGGGCTCAAATCTTTGCTGAAGGGAAAAATTGCATTGCGGTTCAATATGCGATTCACATTACCCGCAGTAATCCTAAAATGACTGGACTATGTGAAAAGTACGATCTAGCTGGCGTGATTCGATCGCCCTTAGGTAGTGGTACCTTAACAGGGAAGTATACCAAAGAATATGTACGATCGATATCAAAAGATCACATCTGGTATAATGGGGCCTTCGTAGATGATGAAAAATACCTTGAAAGAATGAAGCGAATTGATCAAATTAAAGAATTGCTAGAAGGATCCATATATACTCCTGTTCAAATCTTTTTAAGCTACCTGTGGTTGACAAGTAGAACCACTGTTCCCATACCTGGAGCAAAGACGGTGGAACAAATAACTGAAAATGCATCTATTTTAAAAAACCCGCCACCCCAAAATCTAATTAATGAGGTAGACTCAATAATTAGGGATCTTAGAATCGTTGTTTAATTCTTTAGTGATAAAAATGAAGAGTTCGAGGTATAGATAATGAAGTACACGAAATTAGGAAATAGTGGGCTGCATGTATCCTTGCTAGGATTTGGAACGATGGCTTATGGGGGAGCTCAATACAAGTTTACAGATTTTCCTGTGTCCGAAGAGGATGCACTCAGATGTCTTCAGAAAGCCCATGAATCTGGGATAAACTACCTAGATTGCGCCGATATTTACGGGGCCTACGGAAATGCAGAAGCAATAATCGGAAAATTTCTGCAAGATTACGATCGGTCTGATTTTGTCATAAGTAGCAAGGTTATGTTCCCAATGAGCATTAATGCGAATGATAGGGGATTAAGTAAAAAACACATCCATGACTCAATATCCAAGACTTTGAAACGATTGAAAACCGACTATCTTGACATATATTACTGTCATCGATATGATTTTTCAACACCTCTTGATGAAACGCTTTATGCTATGAATGATCTGATCGACCAGGGTAAAATTCTACATTGGGCTACATCTAACTGGAGAGCAGTTCAGTTAGAACGAGTTTTTGGGATTTCGTCAAAATTAGGTTTAAGAGGCCCCATATGCGATCAGATGAAGTTTAATATGTTCCAACGATATGCCGTGGAAGTGGAACTGCCCTACACTGCCGATTACTATGGATTTGGGGTCGTTGCTTATAGAATCCTTGCTGAAAAAGTTTTGACAGGTGCGTACAATAATGTAGATATTAGTCAATTGCCAGAGGAAGAAAAACGTTACGTTTCCAGTTACAAAGGCAAGGATCCCAAGGTGCTAGAGAAAGTGGGCCGATTATTGGAATTAGCCCAAGAACAGGATCTGACCCTTCCTCAATTGGTTCATGCCTGGACTTTACAAATTCCTCATGTGGATACAGTATTGATGAGCACACGCAATCCAGATAGGATCGAGGAAAACTGTACATCTGTAAATACCGCCTTAACGAGTGAGACCCTGGAAAGAATCGAAGCAATCTTAAACAACAAACCAAGGCCTGTACGGGAAGGAATAACAGAATCTTATACAGATTTCAATGCCCACCTTCAGAATGATCCCAGAGCGGAAGATGGCCTATTTCCTCCGACCCCCAGAAGCTTTTAGGAGCTAAGTGAACATCTTCAGATATAAAAAAGGTACGCTGGGATGTAGTCCGAATCGGTAAGCGATAGAGGTTCTTTATTATAAAAATGCAGGATTTGATCAGCAATGCTGACATTTCCGAAAGAACTGGGTAGGTAGATAAGGTTAACCTCGCGCATCCTGAGTATAACCGAATCCACCGTCTTATAAAAGTGAACGAAAAACGCCAGTGTATCGTCTCCATTAAGGGGCGAATTTCACACCGCAAAACTAGTGAATTCAGATTTCTTGCGTCTCAAACTATCGATTGGGCTCAGACTTACCAGCATCCTCCGCAACACAAAGTGAAACAGTTGTATGATGGCCTCGTCTTCCATATGCTCAATTAAATTCTGAAACGGAGCAAAAGGGGGAAGCCTACAACTCCCAGAAATCAGCTCTAAACACTGGTATTGGTGTAGATAAAAACACCTCAAGCAGATCGTGAGAACACAATTTGGTTTTTTAGCAACTGGTACACCATTATGCGCAGATGATTCAGATGTTGCTTCCGCCAATGTATTTTTCTAATATCGGATTACTGGATTTGATTTTGATTTCTCTTGTTGAAATTTCAGCTATTTGGTTCTTTTTTCCCAAAGAATACCTGGGAAAAGTCCTGTCCATGGTAAGCGCTGTAAATCTAATTAAAATGGGTATTCTAAGCCTTATAGCTCCCACCCTCCCCGCCCTAACCAGTTCTCTAAACCAAATGCTCCTTCTCGAAGTCACTGGGATTTTTATCCTAGGGATAATTATATCGACGTTGATGTACGAAAAAGAAGAGTGGGCTCAATCCCGCGAACAAGCAGGCGCTTTAGCATTTCGGATATCCGCTATTTCCAGTCTAATCTGGGTAACCCATAAGAGTTTGCAACCTCCTGTCTATTATTATTCGCTTTCTACGGGATTTTTATTATCCCGTGCGATACCTGAATCAGTTTCCCTCCCTCTAATTCCAGCCCTCGACATTTACCTTAACTTTTTGGGGATCGTATTCCTCGCAATCGGAGCCCTCCTCCTCATTCTAAGATACAAGAAGCACTTTTTCGTACAACGAGCTGAACACACACCTGAAATCCGGTAAGAACATACATCCGGCCCACGGTATATGCACGGCAGCAGCCTGCCCAAAAATCTGCTATTATGGGTGAAAAGGATTTGCAGAAGTTCTAGAAATGATAAAGGCCTCTCTAGAGAAAGTTTCCAGATAATTCTCTCAATGGGATTCCAAAAACGGATTTCTTCGTATTACGGCCGCTAAAAGCACTTCTCCCCTATTATCAGAAGTTAGCCAGATGGTGAGGCACCCTAGGCGGTGATAAGAGGGACAAATCCGCATGGAGGAATCAAGAAACAAGTGGATGTTATGCGTTATTCGTTAAAATTATCTTTGATGAATGTGAGCGTTGTTCTAATAATGTCTCTTGATTGCTTATTGTCATCCAAGACATCAAATCCATGTTGGCCGTTGGGATAGTTAATAAAATGAACGAGATTATTTAGAGCAATCAATCTAGCGAGATAGAGATCAATCGACCTGTTAAGGACAGCACTCTGCTCTAGACCTGCTCTAACTATTAGTAATGGGATTTTATGTTGTGAAAACTCATTCTTTTCTAATATTGAAGGATAAATAAAACCACCTTCTTTGGCAAATCGTGCAATTTCGAGTTCCAGGTCTTTATCGAATAGGATACCGTAGTAGAAAACCGCACTCTTGAAATCTTTGATGTCTCCCTGCATTAAGAGAGATATCGCCAGGAGAGAATTTCCAGAACAAGACCAAAGACAGATTTTCTCAGGATCAATGCCCAATGAAGATGCATTTTTGCTTATGAAAGTCAACAATTTAGTAATATCACCTTCTGGGTGTTCTGTGTCATAAGCGATGCCAATTAATCCAGTTTGCGCAATTAATTTCCCCCAAGATACATATTGACCTATATCTTTGAATTTCTCTCCGGTCATTTCAACTATTCTGGCAATCGAATATCCACATACAAAAATAACAACTGGAAGCTGCGCCTTTTCTCTCATATCAGGAGGATAATACAGATCCATCACTAGAGAAGGCTCTTCAATGCCACCGTACTGCAGATTTTTCTTCACTCTTACCTTCTTTGAATCGTGAATACGGTATACAATTTCTTTTTCTGCGAATGGAGTTTCAGAATCATTTCCTGTCAAAAGAACACCCTTCTTGATGATATTTCCAGTGGATAGAATTTTATAAGATAATGTTTCGTTTCTCTGGAAAGAACAGGATCTGCCACCTTACTATCTGATATATGTTTTGCGGGAGGATCTTTCCAGGTGTATGTATTTCATATCAGGCCCAGAAAGGAGAACTACCGAATAAGGCTACCATGAACGCCTTTCACGCATCATAACCTTAGCGCCAGATGAAAATGCTTGCTCTGGGAAGATGGGGGGTAGATGCCCGCAGTCTCAGGATTTAAATAACAGGATGTTCATTCTGAACCAACAAATTTCATGCGATTTGGCCTCGCAGCGGTTATGTAGGTTGGAGTCATAGAACCAAGAGACGAAACAATGATGGGCACACAAGTCAAGAAAAAACGAAAGGTTTTTGTTCTAGTATTGGCATTTTTCTTGTTTTCGGGAATTCCTTTGTTTATTCGTTTGTACAATTTTGTACAATTGAGCGCTGCTGTTCCTTTACCTACCGAATGGCGAAATATTTATTCAGCCACAGATCCTACTGGCCATTGGTCAGAAGTCGAATCAGTTCGAATGGGTGTGGTGGATGATAGTATTTTTTTCCACATCCGGTGGCAATCCGTTTTCCCACAGAATTTGAGCCAAGGAGACCCGTTTGCTGAGCACTTTTGGCGTCAAGACCGCTTGGTAGGAATTGAATGGTCGGTTAAAAATGAGTCATATTCCTTAGAGTTGAGAAAATCACCACCAAGTCCAGAGACGGGAGAACTGAGCTCTTGGATCAGTTATTCATTTCTTAGAAACGGACTATGGTTTGGATCCCAACTCCGATTGGGTCATCAAGTGTTCAATCTTACTGATGGGATCGTTGGTTTTCGTCTCACTCAGGATCATCTTCTTTTCGGTCCTTCCCCTTTATCGGTTCCTTGGGAAGAAAGTGATACGTTTGCTATTTATTCTGGTATGGAGGAGATTTGTGATTATGTGACATCCTCAAAATTCCATTATGATGAAATTCCATTGGTATCCACCCCTCCAACGAATGATGGGGAAGCTACAGAATGGAAAGCCTCCGATAAAAAAACCTGGGATTTGATTACCTATCAGTCCCAATCCCCTAATCCACTTCATTCGATCTCCCTCGTACGCTCTAGTATCGGTATTCATGTACTTTTGGAATTTCATACTCCCTATTTAAAATATTTAAACGATCTTTTTCCAAATTATAATCTATCCATAGGATTAGGATCAGTTTTAATCGCTTCTGGAACAACGCTTTACGAATATAATCTTAATCGGAAAACAGAAACACGTGAAACAATATCCTTGCCTTCGAGCATATTCGCAATCAATAGATCTATTGAACTGACGTATAAGAGCGAAAATATCAAAGAAATCTGGAATTCGGACGAGATCTGGGATATTGGGATAAGACTGGCGCAGTCTCTTCGTTTAACAAAGGCCTTTGCTTAATAGCCTACTTAGAAAGATCTTTTTTCCTTATAACAAAATAACTACTATGTTAGATGCCCGCATAGGAAGAGAAAGGAACCAAAATCCACAAATGCTACTAACGACGATTCCAAGTGCAGCGAACACGGCAACAAAGATTCCAGAGATCAGTTGCCGAAGACTCCTTAACGGAGGTTTTAACTTTGAAGAATATTAATCCCCAAACATAGAACATCGCTGACAAACATAGTATCTATTTGATACGGTCTTTATCTTACTTTCCAACTCAAACTTTTGCATCAATGACCTTTTGACCTGTTTCAGACGGCCCTATGGATTTTGATCCCATAGATTAATTACCGTTATCATGAATTGCGTTTGACTAGGATAAAGATTTCTGGTGTTTGGACTGGAATTCTGTCTTCAGAAAATATCCAAGATGGATAGGCCTTTTAAAATATCAAATCGACCCAGCATAAAATGCACATGTACAGTTTTATTTATCAGAAAAGGGATCTCTTAACACGATAGACTAATCTGGTGCTTATTAAATGGCAAACAATGATCAAATATCATCATTATCACACAGTGACCTAATTGCCGTGATGGAGGAAGCTTTGTCCGGCATGGAGCTTCCTGCGTGTATTTCATTGGTCGACACAGACGGACTCGTCGTATACAGTGTGGGCGATTGTCTTGAAACCATCCTTTTAGAAAGTTTTAATGCACACGCGATCATGTCTTTTGAATCCACAATGACCGAGCTTCTTGGATTAAATGAAGTGTTGGACTACCAAATCTTGAATACTGGAGACCTATCAATTTACATCGACGACCTTCGTGGAAGTCAGGGACTTTATATCATTGTACATACTGCTCCAGCTGTTATGACGAAGATTCTCCCTTTTTTAAAGTCCTTCGTTACTACGGTAGAAGCTGCGTTCGAAAGGTCGATCGAAACGGCATGAAATGAGCTTAAACTGTATCATGAAGCAGGATGATATGATGGATTGGGATCTTCTCGAAGGTCCACGACTACTGCCTAAATCCCCATAATCCTGTAGACAATCATCAACTGTAGGATCCAAGGATTTTTTTACCAAAGACTATAAGATTGGCCGATTATCTGAAATTGATACTGGCAATCCGGGTGTTGGCAATCCATTTAGGCATTTCTTCTCCTAAGATCTCAATACATTAAGTGAAACACCCATTTAACCAACCACGTCGCGTGAATTGATGATCACAAGAGTGAGTCCAATATATCCCTGCCAGCTCCAATAGTTTCTTGCATTGTGAAATTCTATCTAATATAGCAATCCATGAACCAAAGGAATCAGAATTATCTATTTCTATGAATTGAAATCAATTGGGGTTTGATGGCGTTTCCTGAGATTGTATGGGTGTTTTTACCGCGGAATATCTTATTTTATCTTTGGTGTCTCTGTTTTTCCCGATTCTGTGAAGTTCAATGAGAGGAAGCGATCATATAGGGTATTGGAAACAAAAAGATAGGTAGCTCGTGGTATTCAATAGATTTATCCGCAAAATCTACGAGGAAGTTGGGCAATTATGTTTATTGTTCGAGGGCTCTTTTAGTAGCCTTATTGGCAGTGCTGATATGGCTTTTCCATATTTTTTTCCAAATCCTTAACTAATTAATAAGGGATATCCTAGCTATGAACTCACAGATATTGGTAGAATCGAGCCACGTAGCAAAGTACCGTCAATTTGAAAATGTCGGTGTCTTTAACTAGAAATACCTAAACATTCAAACCATAATTGACAGATTCTGAATTCTGCAGACTTTGGAGTTGAATAGTGTTTTTCCTGTTCATAAATAAACCCTGATAAGTAATCTACCACGTAAAATGTCCAGACAACTGACAACTAATAATCGTGTCGAGGAATCACCGATCAAAGGGATCTTATAATTAAAACTGAATATCTAAGTCAAAAGAGACGATGAATATGTTCCTAAATAAATGTTCGGAGTGTGGAGGTACAGAGATGTTCTATGACGAGCCCCGAGGAGAGACCACTTGCACTGATTGTGGAATGGTAGCAGATAGCTTGTTCTTTAGCCAGGAACCAGAATGGCGTGCCTATTCTGCAGAGGAAGACGGATTGAGGATTCGAGTGGAATTTCCAGGATCTGTTTTGAGCAATCGAGAAATGGGGACTACTATTGGAGGAAAACGAAGCGATTCATTGGGAAAAATCTTGGATTCCCAAGCTCAATCCAAATTTTTTCGTTTATCACGCAGAAATAAAAGGATTCAATATGAAATCAATGGCTGCATGAAGAACGCCCTAATGGAACTTCGACGTATTAAAAGCCATTTAGCAGTTTCAGAAGATATCTGCAAGATTGCTGTCCGCTTGTATCAGCAGGCTCAAGGCCAGGACTTAATCAGAGGCCGTTCTCTTATCGGAATGATAAGTGCTGCTGCCTATCTTGCCTGTAGAAAAAAGCAGGTATCCATCACACAAAAAGATATTGCCGCGATTACGGGCATCACTGAGAAAGAATTGGCTCGATCTGTTCGCGTTTTTCATAAATATCTTAAAATTTGCAATGAACATCCAAATTTTTCGGGTTTCGTGAATAGGATAGGAGAAACCTTAAGACTGACAATGCATACCCGAATAGTAGCCATCAACCTATTGAAAAAAGCTCAGAATAGGCGAATTACATCAGGTAAAAGTCCAATATCAATGGCGGCTGCTGCGCTCTACCTTGCATCCATTCAAACTGGTGAACGACGAACTCAACTACAGATCGCATTAACTGCGAAAATAACAACTACAACGATTAGAAATCGGTGTAAGGAAATGATGAGAAGACTAGGTCTAGGTAGTCTCGAAATTAAACGTGGCGCGGCTGGAAAACCAGTGATAATTAAAGATCCAATACAATGGGTTAATCAAAAACGGCAACTGGCAGGGATTTAGCCTATTCTCTAGTAACTTTCCTGAAATAAGGAAAAAACCTCTAACGTAGTAGAAATCCCACATATTTGGCCAGAAATTGGATTGTAAATTCATTCGAGAGAAAGAATATTCTTATATTGCCTAAATGCTTCCAAGATGTGAAGATTGGATCGTAAGAAGTTCCTGAATTTTCAAGCCTTTGAAAATAAGAATTCTTTACTAAGAAACAAGGAAATCTAGTTAAATGAACTACTCTTGACGGGCGTCGGAACTAGTTACGAAAATCACTTCGGTAAGTTTTGAAATCTCTTAATCTTTTTGTTTTTTCGCAAATTTTCGCTTAAACTCGACCCCTGATTAGAAGAAATTCTCGTTTTGGAATATTAAGGACGACATTATGACAGGTGGCTTAAATGCTTGCCATGTGGGGGAGGTATAATGATATATTTTTAAATGATCACTGTATTTTAATATAAAAAACTAAATCATATCGTTTTTATGAAAAAATTCTATATCTATAATTTATAGCCGAATTATAGCTGATGACAAACTTTGTTTTCATAGGGAATAAGTTTGATTGAAAATCACTCTCTCCAAAAAAAAACTTCTGAGATGTCAAAAGCTTCAATATCCCCTGAATTAGGCGCGGGAGACCATACCCTCTGGTTGTATGAAACAGAAAACGAACATCGAATCGTCGCAACTGGTTTCATCTATGATGGATTGGAGCACGATGAGAGGATATTGTATATTACGGACCGTCACGACCCCGAGGAGGTTCTGGGTTATCTATGTGAAATTGGAGTGAATGGTGAGAGGTATATCGATCAAGGACAACTCTCCGTGGTTTCAGCTGACCAAATTTGGGCTCTGGAGGGTGAGTTAAACATCAAAAGGATAATTGCAGCTCTACGAATTGAGACTGAAAAAGCCATAGATCAAGGTTATGCGGCCTTACGTTTTACTGGCGAAATGACGTGGGCCTTACGAACAAATATTGGCTCTGAAAGACTAATTGAGTACGAGATGAGGCTTACGAAGTTTTTCCCTTGGGGTAAGTTCATATCTCTTTGCCAATACGACCGTAAATGCTTTAATGCCCACGTACTTCGCGGAGTCTTAATTTCACATCCAACTGTCATTTTGGGGACAGAATCTTATACCAACATATATTTTAATCCCAAAATCTCCTCAACACATCCCATTAATCCTGAATTTTATTTAACACTTGAATTAAACTACATGAAAACGCAAAACAAAACGGTAGAATTATTGACAAAAAGATTGAAAGAAAAAACCACACAATCCCTAAAGGAGGTTGACCGTAATTTTCTGCTTTTATTTGATTCTTCTTTTGATGCCATAGTGATTTTCGATAGACACGGCAACATTGCTGATGTTAACAAAACAACGGCTGAACTTCTAAGTTATAATAAGGAGGAACTAACAACCTTTTCATGGCAATATCTACACCCTATTAACCAGTATCAGAGAATAAAAGAGCTTATCAAAAGAGTATCAACACATGGCAGATGTTACATCGGAGAAACAGCTCTCCTCACAAAGAAAGGAAAAATAATCCCAGTCGAAGCCAGAGGGATAATTATTGAAAGGTCAGGCGAGCTTTTTACCCTTGTTTATTATCGAGATATTTCTGCCCGCAAATCCGCTGAAGCTCAAAAACAAAGTCATTTGATGAAGTTCAATATACAAGAAGGAGAAGTTTATCTTGTGGAGGAAACAAAACCAGTCTTTGCCAAGTCAGTTTTTAGTGATATCATGAAAACAGGCTATTCGGGCCTAGCTATCTCTAGAACTCCGGAAGAGGTTTATAGAAGAGACTTGGAAGGAAACTATGAGTTTTTATGGCTCGCTCAAATGGCGACCAATTGTATCTGGAATAATGATCCATCCACAATCATTAAAGAAATCGAAGTGACTATTACTGGGATGCCAGCTAAAAGCGTTATCCTCCTAGAACGTATGGACTACCTTGTGGCACACGAGGGATTCAACAACATTCTACTTTTCGTATGTAAATTGAAAGAGATCGCATATCTATATAATTCAATAATCATTCTCTGTATTGACGCTTCGACTTTAAATAAGGAAGAATTTCGATTGCTTGAGCAAGAAACCAAACGAATAGACACTAGGTTTATCGCGAGTCTTCCTGATGACTTTGTTGAGATTTTGAGATTCGTATACAGACAAAACAATTTGGGGATTAAACCGTCTTATAAACATATAAGCGATCGTCTACAGATAAGCAGACCAACCGCTAGGAAGAGAATCGGGAACCTGTCCATTGCAGGTTACATAAGGATCACTGGAAAAGGAAGGCGAAAAGAAGTGGATCTGACGCCGAGGGGAATTGATTTATTCACGAATGATCAATAGTACATTTTGGGGGTTTTCCTTTTTTCTTTCCATATGGTTTTCAATCATTGCATCGTAATCTTAATCGGAGACGATTCGTGAGGCCTGATCCATTGCTTGATAGCAGAATAGAAAGAAGCGATCATAAGGAAAAGATGGAATGGACACCGCA
This sequence comes from Candidatus Thorarchaeota archaeon, assembly GCA_048882505.1. GTDB lineage: Archaea > Asgardarchaeota > Heimdallarchaeia > Hodarchaeales > Hodarchaeaceae > Hodarchaeum. Next base: position 17,572 of record JBHLRO010000006.1, on the reverse strand, counting down.
GAAAGAGAAAATGATAGCTTAGCGAAAAGAAGAGAGGCATTAAATATTCCTATTCGACTGATATACCGTACTCTCCTATTTTTATCTTTCAAAGACACAAACACTCAAAATTTGAGGTTTATAATAAACGTTCTCGGTGTTAGAACGCCACAACAGATGCAAGAATGTATCTACGAAGTTTTTCAATTAATCCGTGAAGGGGTGCTATATATTGCGCAGGGCATCCACCATTTGATGGGTGATTCAACCTACATAACTTATAATCCTAAAAAGCTTGAAAATGTCGAATTATGTCTTCTTCGCCCTTTTGAAAGATTGATGGATGAAATTCAAACTGAATATACTTGGAGAAGTTTCTTTTATTTTGTGGAAAGTTAACGCTTCAATTTTCGTACACACGGATCGAGGGAGACAGCAGACATTCAATTAGATGTCCTCTCTGTTCAGGTAACCGTATTTTTCTTTATTATTGCATTTCCCCCAAGCATAAACTACTGATCCTCACTAGACTCCACCCACCATTCATCAAGATTATGGAGAGGATTAGCGTGAAAATTATCTTTAAACCTTGTTATGTTATCTAAGTTATGGTTATTGCAGAAAGATTCCATTAAATTTTGAATTTATATATAGGATTGCTATGACGACTGAATCGGACCTAAGCCATTAATTTGACTTTTCCTAGATTTCCTCAATTCACACGTCTATAAATGCGATTTTGAGTGTTGATGATCTCAAATTTGTTTCGTATCGATTGCGGGAGAATTTCACATTTTCCTAGAATGAGATATCCATTAGGTTTTAGAGCAGAATAAAATCTGCGAAAAAGCTTTTCCCCCTGGGGCCGTGAAAAATAAATTATTACGTTACGGCATAGGATTAGGTCGAGATTACGTGCTGGCGGGGGCGAGCGCAAATCATGCTGCTGAAACGTCACCATTTTTCTAATTTGAGAATCCAGACAAAATAAATTGGCGCTAACAGGTGTAAAATATTTTGCAATCTTTAATGGATCAGTTTCTTTTAGAAGTTCCTTATCAAATACTCCTTCTTTGGCCTGATTGAGAAGATCTATGTTAACATCCGTAGCGAGAAGAAAAACTTTGCCTATTCTTTTCTTTTGCTCAATGCTATCTATAAGAATGGCAATGCTATAAGGTTCAGGACCGATGGCACAGCCTGCACTCCAAATTCTAATGGATCCCCGCTTATCGCTAAATATTCGGGGAATTATCTCGCGTTCTAATTGTGCAAACAACTCTTTATCGCGAAAAAAATGAGTGACATTGATCGAAAAACTGTCTAGAAGCAGTTCAAGCTCCCTAGAATCCGTACGCAGCATCGTATGGTATTCCTGGTATGTGTCAGCATTAACCCTTTTCATACGAGCCTGCAATCGTCTAAGAAAGTAATTCGGCTTATAAGCGCCGTAATTGACTTTTTTTAGTAAAAGAAAATCCACAATCAAAGATAGATTCTTTGGATCAGGGGGAGGAAGACCAACAAAAGAAACATCTATATTTGGAAGTATCTTTGTTTTTTTCTTTTGTTTTTTCTTGGACTTCCTTTGAGAAGACTCTACGTACTCCTTTAGGGATTTCCTACGTTTTAACAGGGGTGCAAACGATTGATCTGCCTCGTGATAGGTTCGTCCCTTCTCTAACCACATAAATATATTCTCATAGGTTTTCCGGTCTGATTTAAGGTGACTCAAAAGATCATTCCAGTCCTTGAGGCCTAGGGAGATCGCTGCAAACCTTAAACGGTTGAGAATTCTTTTCTTATCATTGGGATTAAAATCAAATCCGTTTTGTCGAAGGAATTCAATGATTTTTGTAGAGTTTACCTCCGAACTGGTTTCATTCCCAAATTTCTTATTCTTAATTTCCTATGCCACCAAACGTAAATAAATCATTGGATCCAGTTATATAAACATTGGAGACCCTTTTGTTGGAGTAACAATCAATTTATAATCCCTTACATGAAAAACTACCTTCATACCAGTTGCGCCCCCCGTATATTGTCCTACCAGGGGAATGCCAAAGGAACGAAGCTGAACTTTAGTTGCATCTATATTATTCTTTCCGACATCCAAGGAGTCTGACAAGAAACCAAACATTTTTGCCCCACCTACCATTTTAGCTTCCAGATGTTTTCTATTAAATCCTAAGTTTTCCAATTTTTCAACCATAGTTGGAACTGCACGATCCGCATATTTTGCAGGAGAGAATCTGGCCTTTTTTAACTTATGACTATCTCTTTTTGAGGAGAATGGCAACATTATATGTCCCATTATGGCACATCGATCCAATTCTACCTGATTTTTGGGATAAATCGTAAGTCCTACACAAGATCCAAGGGCCGAAATTATAAGCAGATCGTTATTATAGCCAAGGCAGATTTCACCTATCTCGATATAGTTCACCTTGAGATTGGGATCATTTAAAAAAGCATCTTGGAAAGAACGGTCTCGCATCGCCTGGTTTCCTCAGAGACTAAAAAATGAAATCTCTAATAATCTTCGGTATCCTTTGAAAACAACTTCTGCATAAACTGGTCAAACGTCTCAAGACGGGGAACGATCACTAAATCGATTGCGATGCTTTTTGCTGAGGTAAAAATGTCACATTCAATTACTAGGACCGTTGATAGATTTTGAATTACATCCTTCAGTTCATTCTGAGTGAGGGAAGCAATGGTACCGATTCGAAGTCGCGGCGGTGATGGGAAAGAATTAGCTTTCAAAAAGTAATTCAAAGCTTCTACATATTTTAACAGGAGAATTGAACCAGTTTCTTTGATTAACGACAGGAAGAGTGGAGAAATGTCGTATAGGTCTTCACTGTCAACGCTGGTTGTTACAGTCATCAGTTTAATGATCTTTCGAACGCTTTCTCCATTAAAAAAAACCAATAGGGTATACAGGAGATCACTAATTGTATGTAAAGAAATGATCGCGACATCTTGATCCCCAGGCATCTTGACTAATCTAGAAATAGCTTGAAGGTTGTCGAGGGCCACATTTGGAATGCTCATATATGTTGATCGGTTCAGAAATTGCGTTAAACCGATTGCTGCATGACCGGCACCAATGTTACCTACTTCTTGGAGTGCATCAAGCTGTAGTTCAGTCAGATTTCCAAACTGATTCTTGTCGTTACGCATGACCTTTTGCCTCTAGAAAATTCATGGGTTCAATTATCAGTACAACCTGGCCCCCTTCCAACACAGTTGCACCAGAGAAAGCCCCTAGTTGGCTGAGAAAGTTATGAATTGGTTTCACAACCACTTCCCTTTCTCCCAGAAGATCATTGACTAGGAATCCTAAACTACGAGATCCTTTGCGCCATAATACCACGATTTCATTCTGTCGGTTCCGCTCCTTCGCTCCAGTTTGCATATCGTTTCTTTTGGTTGTATCTGTTGTATTAAACTTCAAACGCTCACGTAAATCGACCAGCGGAACAGAGGTATTTTCTACAACGATAGATCTGGAGGTAGTTTTAGCATCAACAAGAATTTTATTGATGGGAACAGAAAGTATCTGTTCCACGTTGACCATGGGGAGCGCGAAATGCTGATTCTTAACGCTTATCAATAAAACCTTTGTAATAGCTACGGAAATCGGAATGATCAAACGTACAGAGGTATATTGTCCTGGTTTAGAGTCAAGCTCAATCGCTCCCCCATTGCTCGTAATAATGTCCTTTACAATATTCAAGCCGATTCCTCTTCCAGCCACTTCGGTAGTTTCGCTTGCAGTCGAAATATATTCAGTAAAAAGTAATTGCTGGATTTCGTGATTTGTTAGAAGTGCCCCTGGATTCACAAGACCCAATTCCTCGGCTTTCTTCTCGATCTTTTTATAATCAATTCCCTTCCCGTCATCCCAGATTTCAATCACTATATCGGAACGTTCGTGCGTTACCGCTAGTTTAACGGTCCCAGTGGAATCTTTGTTCGTTTTAAGTCTCTTTTCTGGCGCTTCTATTCCGTGACTGACCGCATTTCTGAGTAAATGCGTAATAGGGTTCACAAGTTGCTCAATAACAGAACGATCAACGCCAATATGCTTACCTGTCATGATAAAGTTAATTTTTTTGCCTTCCTTGTGGCTTAAATCTCGAATCATCCGGGGAAAACGAGTAAAAATGGTTTCCAGAGGAACTAAGCGCATTCTAATTACTAAATCTTGGATGTTCGCAATCGTACGCTCATACATCGCGAGGTTTTCCTTGAATGACCGCGAATAAGCCTGTTGCTTTCCGATTTCTCGAATGAACTGGCCTGATATCACTAAATCACCCAAGAATCTGATAATTTGATCCAAACTCTCCAAATTGACTCTCACGGTCAATGATTCCCGAGAATCTTTAGTCCCACCTAATTTTTCCGTAGTACTGACCGAATCGAGGAGTCGAGAGACCGAGGCGCTCATGACATCCTGGCTTTCTTCCACTATTTGGGCAATTGTTTCATCGTCCTCTTGAGTCGAAATTTCTATAATTAACTCCTTGAACGAGACTCCTGCTTGAATTTCTTCTTGGGGGGGCATGGTTCGCTCAATGGCTGCCTTTTCCTTCAACCTTTGGAGGAGAACTAGGCTACGTGCGCCTACGACTTTACATTCGGGACTGAACAGAACACTGATACGAAGTTTATTTCCCAAATTTACCATGAACTCGTCAAAGGCCGCTAGTTGCTGGGTCAATTGATCAAAATGAATCGACTCAGGGTTTTTACCGCCCCTGATTGTACTAGCTAGTTCGCTTAGTTGATCGTTATACTGAAAAAGTAGAGTAACTAGCTTTTCCATCCCCGTCATATCTGTGGAAAGCACTAGGTTCTCCAAGCTATGAGTTATTGAGCTAAGCTGTGGATATCCCGACAATGAGAAGAGGCCCTTTAAACTATGTAGCGTTCGAAGAACGGCGTCAAACGCGGTCTTTTTCGTAGGATCTTTTTCTAACGCCAATAGTCCCGTATTCAAATCCTCAATTCGTTCAGTTAGTTCTAACAGCATAACTTCCTGAAACTCTTTGGATTCCGATTCGTCCATTATATTCCTACCTTCTTTTAGACCAGCTAATGTCAATTTTCGCATAGATTTCCAAAAAGCTCATTTGAGAACGTTTTCAACTGCCTGAACAAGCTGTTCAACCTTAAATGGTTTAATAACGAAATCCCTTGCGCCAAGTTTCAACGCTTGACGAACAAGAGGTTCGTGACCAAGAGCTGTAACAACGACGACATTGGCATTCGGATTCATTGCTATAATTTCCTTAATAGCCAACAAACCGTTCATCTTAGGCATAACGACATCCATGGTCACAACGTTTGGCAAAAATTGTTTAAATTGTCCTATTGCTTCCACACCAGTGGAAGCTTCAGCTACAATTGTATGACCGCGTTTTTTCAGGATCTTGCTTATCATCAATCGTAAATACTTCGAATCATCAACAATTAGCACTGTAGCCATATGCATCAATCCTCTATTTCGATTTATCAAGTGGTAATTTGCCTAGGAGCATATCTATTCCCCTTTGAACAATTATTTTTGCTAAGAAATCATTTTCAATTATATTCGTTGAAAATTGACCCTTTTCATAAGAAAACTGATATTTACAACACTCCTCTCCCCCTAAAAAGATACTAGGATCTCTACACGGTTGTATCTCGTCTTTAAATGTGGTTATTACTCCCTCCAAACTATCAACAGGAATAATAAACAACCTTTCATCGCAGCATAAGGAGAAGAAGTCGTTATTAAGGTTTAGGCTATTTTTTGTATCGATATTTAGAATAAGAGCCTCTAAATCAAGAATGGGCTGCGTTCCATTCTCAGTTGTGATAACGCCTATGATTGGATGGTATTCTAAACCGACGCTCTGAGCATGAAGTGAGCCAAAAACTCCGCGTACCAGATTCACGTCAATGGCAAAGGCCTGTTCTCCCCATTTAAAGACAAAGTAGTCTAGTTTGACACTTCGTTTATCTGAAAATAGCAGTAATTCTAGTTCCTTTCTGCGAGCTTGAAATGCCTCCAGATATTCTATTTCCTCAGGTAGGAGGGTCGAAATAAAGTCGTTTTTGATGTCCTCAAGCCCCAGATTACTCGTTAAAAGAATCGATGTTTCTTCAATTAAGGCAGATGGATTTATTATCAATCCGAGATTTCCATGATAGGAAAAGAATCCTGAAATAATTGGAGACACTGTTTTTGATGTAAAATCCTTTTCTACTTGAAATACATCTAATTTACGAACATTTAATCTTTCTATGACATTATCAACCACAAAAGCCGCTTCAAAGCCGCTATCAGAAGCACCCACAATAATTCCAACTGACTCTTCCTTTTTTTCGCGTTTTGATCTGATGCCGCTTAGAAGGTAAAAAAAATCGATGATAGGTACAATATTCCGATGAATTGTCGCTCCTAGTATAGCAAAATGTGTGTGAGTTTTAAGTAGAAAAGTCTCTTGCCGGATAGCTTGAACGATAAAGTGTGAGTCAATAAAAAAGAAAATGCCTGCGTCTTCGAAAACCAACCCCTCGTGCATGGATTCTTGGATCAGTTGTGAAGAATCAGCCACAAGATTTTCAAAAAAAATAATATCATTGTCCTTCTGTTCCAAGGCCTTTGGATTAAAGTATCCAGTAAACAGATGGCCGACATTCAACACGGGGTAAATCTGCCCAAGGCTATCCAGGAATACCCCCTCAAATGGATAACTTCCTTCACTGGAGCTCTGGGGTATGATAGTGCCTTTGATTTCAGTTTTATCGATTTCGATAATCTTCTGAATCTCGTCCACGAAAATTGCAATCCTCCGATCCTCAAATTCAAGAATTAGGGCCGTTTGATTTTCAAGGAATTCATCTCCTAGCTCTTTCTGGTTATCCCGAATGATGTTTAGAAGCTCTGACAAGTCTATGACGTTTAAAATCTCACCACGGTAACTTATCGCTCCGACGATTGATCTAGAGGTATTTGGGATTTTTGTAAGGTTCGGAACCTTGTAAATTTCTATGATATAATCACTTGGAACCATTACGGCTAAATTTTGAACTGATATTACCATTCCAGAAAATCTATCCTTATGGGCGGAATGAACCAAACGATTTATCTTCCATTCAACTGTTGTAGCTGGTACGGAGAGATTCGATTGGAGTTCTATGTTATATTCCTCTCTGGAGGCCAATGACTCCACAGGAATGGTACGAACTTTATTCTCAGCCTTAAATTGATTATAAAATTCATCCAAATCAGAAGTAATCTGTTCTAAAATCTTGTCGTATCCTAGTTGAACAATTAATTCCGAATTTCTAATAAACGCCCCGTCAAAATAGTTTACCTCCCCCAGATCAAAAAAGTTGGCAAGGTTTGGTGCAAGCGCGTTTTTGGGTCTCTTAATGGTTCCCAGCACTGTTTCTACTTTAAATACAGCGTGTTCTCCATGATGGCCGATCGTAATAAAGATTTGCTCTTTATCAGCGGTAGCTTCAGTCAGTGATGAACCTTTACCGTAGAAAAAGGTTTGAAGATCGATTACCGGTAGAATTTCACCGTGGATGGCCGTTGAACCAATCATATACGGAGTACAGTCTACAATGGGGCTAATAGAGAGATTCTTAACGATTTGAATGACATCAAAGGTTATAACCGCGTATTTGTCCCCTTGTAAAGTAAAAAGTAATAAATCATCTTTTGGTTCTGATCTGGGCCTTGCTCGCTGGGTGGAGTTAGAGTAGGTAATCGTTATCACCATTATATCAATTTGATTGCGTTTTATCCTCTATCTGTCTAGTTCGTGGTTATTCCTTTTTTCTTGACTTTTTTTTCTTTTCTTCACCCTTAACTATTTTTTTATCTGAATCTGTAGTTTTAGATTCATTTCGGGTTGTTTTTTTGGCATTAGAATGACCTTCTCTGTTTTTTTCCCCTTTTTCATTCTCAACAAGGATCCCTGAAATTATCTGATCGGATAGATCGGCTACGGGTTCCTCATCGGGCAAAGTAAATTGATTAAGGTCAAAATCGAAATCTTCTTTCGTAGACGCCGTACCTTCTGGAGATCTAACAATCGTGAAATAATTACCGAGAACGTTCTCCATATCAATAATGAAGATCTTTTTTGTCTTGTCTAATATACCCACCTGTGTTATAAATGAGGGATTGACTAGATCTCTTCCGTGAAAGTCAGATCGTTTTACCTCCCTAAATTCATTAACCTCTGTAAGTTGATGAACATGGTCCACCAAAATTCCTAGATCTTTGTCTTGGATAGAACTCACAAGAATGGTGTATTGTTTGTGAGCATTATCTTGCGAGTCATTATTCGGACTAGTACGGCCAGATTTCCAAAGCAGACCAAAGAGATCAAATACGCTTAAAATATAACCACGAAGGTTGATAATACCTGTAAGGGCCTCCGAAGTGCGAGGAAGTTTCAAAATCTTATCCGTTTGGATCACTTCCTTTAAATAGTCAACTCCTATCCCGTATGAGTCGTCTGAAACTTGAAATATCACATATGTGCTAGATTGTTGTAGAATTGCCGACATTGAGAAATCATTCCCTTAGAGAGTTTTTCAATAATCTCCTGAAATTCTTCATCATTCTATTGAAATTTGATGAAATCGGATTAATAATATCGTTAGAAGTCCCGGAATATTCGGAACCGAGATAAGTTGAATTAGTCTCTTCCATAACGTTGAGTTCCTCCTCTATTTCACCCTCATCGACAAATAAGGTTGCAGTTGTCTCCATGACAATATTGTCGACAGTTTTTCCTAGTTGTGGAAAAATAGAAGCCTTATTTTCCTCTAATGCCTCATCAGTTATATCAAAGCTGATCTCTTCGATCAATCCGCCGTTTTCATACATTGGCAATGATGCGAGCATTCGGATGGTTTCAAAGATGCGTGAGGCCAGATCATCAACGATCTCAATAAATTTTCGAGTGGTTAAAAAAGATATAGGGAAATTAGTGATCGTTAGTAAGCATACCAGGTTTTTTTGGCTTCGGACGAATATACGAGAGCCTTCTCGTACTCCGATGTCATTTAACTCCATATTATGTCCTATCATTTCGCCGAACTGAACAATAGCAGCCATTAATCCAGCAATCAAAGTGGGATCCTTCCCTGATGTTTCTTTATAAACCCTAGAAAAAACTGGGAGTCCGCTCTTCTTATTAAGGAGGAGAATCTCCTGGACGTTGAGGAGCGGATCCTGTTTTTCTTCTAGGTTATCCTCTATGTCTTCGGGTAGTCGCTCGTCGGTATCCATTGTACCACAAAACCCTTTTTCCTTCGCATTCTGAGTTATGACTCTCTTAGGTTTTGAATTCAGATATTTCATTGGCTAAGCTTTCGCTCATTTTGGTTAAATCTTGAGCAGCGGTCGTAAGTTGATTCATCGCCGCTGTTTGCTGCTCTGCGGCTGATGCTACTTGTTCGCTGGAGGCACTAAATTCTTCTGACTGGGCGGCAAAACTCTGTAATGATTCTTGAAGTGAAGTGATGTTTCCGCCGATATTGGAAACAATCTTGTCAGTAAGTGTGCTTATGTTCGCCGCGTTTGTTTTCGTCTCTTCGGCCAAACGTCGTACATTATCGGATACAACGGCAAAACCACGGCCATAATCCCCAGCACGAGCAGCCTCGATGGCGGCATTCAAGGCCAATATGTTTGTCTGCCCTGCTATGTCTTCTATGACCTGTAATATCCCTTCTATGTCGTGAAGTGATCGGTCCACTACTTCGGACATTTTAAAAATATCATCCATTGATTTTGTAGCCAAATCCGATTGGTTTGAGGCGCCTCTGCTCACCTGCTGAATTGTTGCTGCGATTTCCTCTGATAGCGCATTCACCTCTTCTGATGTTGAAGCTAATTCCTCGGACGCTGAAGCAACCATTTCAGCGGTCATTTGAACCTGTTTTATCAGTGAAATGACCACGTCAATCATGGTTCCAAAGGAACTACCTAATTGCCCAATCTCATCTTTCCTTCTCCGATCTATTCCTTCAGTATCTACTTTCAGGTTCCCCTTTGCAACTTCAACCGAGGTTGTAACGACCCTCGAAAGCGGATTGGTTATCGATCTAGATAGGAAATAACCGGATAGCGCCCCAATCACGATCGCGACAACTGTAAGTACGGGAATAAAGAGGATGGCATCATTAAATGACTGTGCAGCGGCCATCTTTGCCAAATCCAACTGGTCTCCAACCCACAGCTCCAGAACTTCAAGATCGGCTTGTAATGATGACCCTAACGAGTCAGCAGTTTCCATAGCATCAGTAGCAGCGACCCAATTAGCCACGAGTGTATCTTGTTTGACAAAAACCCCGTCCTCCTGACTCCGGACGGCATCAGCAAGACTCGTATTCTGATTGCTCGAATTAAATACGACCCTAGTCCGGACATCTTCAAGGATGGTTAAGGCTGTAGTGTTCATCGAACCATTGGCAAGTGCCCATTGAAAATTTGCTTCTGCCTGGCCCAATAGATCAGTGAAGTCTTTTTCAAGACCAGATTGGACGAAATCAGTTTCAGCAAGGATTGAGATTTCATCGGCATACTCATTACGCAATTGTTCTCGCGTATTGTTATTCTCGAGGCTATAATCCAATGGCACTGCCATATACATTCGTGCTCGGTCAACCATCCTCCACACAATGAGATTAAGCTCCATTGCATTGTCCGAGAGAGTAGCATTAGGGGTCAATGCATTATCCAACGCATAGGCAGTCACTAATTCTTCCAATGAGGCTAATTTTTCGTCCGTTTCATCTTCAAGCTGATCCAGCGCCCAGTATTGGGTATCAGCTACGCTTTTTGCCTCCTCATATTTAATTGTTGAATCAAACACCCCTGAAGTACCATTGCAGGCCATATGGAAGCTGTGGTATTGTGTTTCTAGGGCAGTTACAGCGGTTTCCTGTGAAGTCCCTTTGAGAAGCACGGTCAAATTATGGAATCCATCCATCACTTTGTTATGAGCTTCAATGAATTCGTCGCGTGCCTCCGTTTCTCCAAGCATAGACGCGTGGATGGTCATAATTTGGGATTCTACTGCAATTATGGATTCCATTGACCAATCTGCCTGTTCTACATTTACTTCTACAATCTCCTTTATCGAAGTATTCAATCCGTTGATCTGGACCGTTGCAAATATTCCTACAACGCCAGAAATACATGCCACTATAAAGAATGTTCCAATAAGTTTATTTGAAACCTTAATATTATCTAGAAATTTAAGCAGTCCCATTTTCGATTTTTCCTCTCTGAACTTTATGGTTTGATTTGTAATACTCTTTCCAACTTGAAAGGCATTGGGAAAAAAATATGGAAAAAGTGGGATCCTAACTCTAGGGCGATCGGTGGTTACTCATATACTATCAATGGTTTAATGGCCAGCCAAATCTTCGAACCCCAAACCCCTAAAAGTACACGAAGTCCATTAGGGTGTACCTTGGTAAGTTAATCCCAATCCGAAGGGATAGACACGCTAGGATTGCTTGGTAAGATCAAGTTTTTCTAGTTTTGACCGAGAATGATAGCTGGAATGGTGTGTAATGGCGCAACCCGATCTGCCAATCCACCCTCTATTATGACTTTGGGCATTCCATAAATCACACATGTGGATTCATGTTCTGCGAAAATTTTTCCTCCTATCGCCTTTATTCTCTTTGCTCCCTCATATCCATCCTTTCCCATCCCGGTGAGAATTACTCCAAGAATATTTTCACGATATACTTCAGAAGCGGAAATGAGAGTAACATCTATGGCAGGCCTGAGAAAATTCACTTTGGGTCCATTATGCAAATGAAATCTCCTTCCATCTTTCACGGCACAATGCCTGCCCCCTGGTGCTATATAAACACGATTGGGCTCTATGAACTCCTTGTCACTGGGGATTTTGATTTTCAAATGAGGATATAAACTTTGTAACCTTTTGGCCCAGGATTCCACCATCTCCTCAGGCATATGCTGGACAACAATTATTGGAGGAAAAACAGGAGGGATTTTAGATAGAATTAGTGAGACAGCTCTCGGGCCACCCGTAGAGGCACCGATGACAATTAGCGTCTCATGAAATCCTTTCACTGTTCTTTTAGTTTCCCGTGTTACGATAGGCTTTGGCATTTCATCCTCCTTAAGAAAGGATTTGAAATCAAACCCCCTCAGAGCCTGTGGTAAATTGGTTTCCGATAGATTGATGATTTTGTCAATCAATTCTCTCTTAAAACGTTTTTCGTCAGATGAAACCTGAGGGTTTGGTTTCTTTACAAATTCTACTGCTCCAGATTCGAACGCAGTCATACCAGAGTTTGAAAGGGCAGCGTCGATGTCCTTGTGGCTTAGGGCAGAAACAATTATTACGGGGGTAGGAAATCGATCCATTATATGGCCTATAGTTTCAAAACCATCCATCTCAGGCATCATAATGTCCATAGTGACAACATCGGGTTTAAATTTAGGGATAGGCATCTTTTCCAAGGCGATTTTTCCATTAGGGGCTGTTGCCACCACTTCAATGGCTTTATTACTTTCGCTGATTATCCTGGAAATCGTTTGCCTAGCTACTGCAGAATCATCTACCACTAGTACTCTTACCACACCTTTCATAATCGAATTTTCCCATATTCCGTATATAACTACAATTATTTGGTTTTGAGGACGAGAATTCAAGTGGGTACGATACCCACATTCTTTAAATCATAATTGTCCTCTATTGTTTTTAGTTAAACCATTTGGATTCATTTAAGATGACTTAAATATAAGCACTGAATTTCTGAGTTGTGTTAAAAGATTCTCCTGCGCGAATTGCACCCTAGAAGATTGACCTTAGGGTGATCTAATAGTAAGAGGAACGGACACCCCCTTTAAGCCGGGAAATCTTGTGGTTCTTCATTTGAATCAGCTGTAGAATTCTGAAGGTTCAATAATGATTCAAATCTTTCTGGAAATTACTAAAAACCATCATTTGGACAGTAAGAGAACGATATTGGGTGGTCTGGCTTTTAAAAGGCCTTCCACTTCTATATTGAAAGCAAAATATAAAAATTCAAGAGAAATTGGATTAGAACTTTCTCCGTATTCATGACACGTTCTAATGGGGATTTTTAAAATGAATAACAACTCAAACGAATATGGCAGAAGGACGGTTGACCTTCACCATTCGATTCCAGAGCTGGTGAGGCTTGTAAAGGGCAATTCAATAAAGATAGAAGAAATCAAACGATATTTAGAGAATCTGGAAGCTTCACCTAAAGATACAAACGCTCGAAAAATGAAATGGGAAGATGCGGGAGGAACGAGTCCTAATAGAATAAATGCTCTCATTAATAAAATTGATGCGTTGGAGGAGAGAATCGCCAACCATATTCAAGAAAGTGAAAATCAGAATCAGGTTAAAAGCTTAGCACAAGCACTGGACATGCTTGGAAACGGATTAGAAGAACTTAATAGACTTATAGGTCATCAGGCAGCTTCATTGCAGCAACAATCTGAAAATATCGATCAGGTTAGAACCAAGTTGCGGGAGATCGTGAGCTCAATCGCTGAGGATCAACAACAGATGTTTGAGAGACTTACCAACCTTGTTGAACAGTATCATGACGATTTTCGCTCAAAACTAATCAATTCTGAATATAGACTTCAAAAAAACATTGATATTCTTTCTAATGAATTCAAGGTGGATTCCGAGAAATTTCGCACGCAAATTGCCCATTCTAATGCCCTCCAAGATAAACTTGACGAGACAATTAATGAAGCAAAGGCGATAATTGATGATCGGGTTCAGGAAAAATTAGATGCGATTTCAACATTAATGGCTTCGGTCACAACAAAGACTGAGGAAATTGCTTTGCTTTTAAAAACCTCAAATACGAAAACATTTCCAAACAACGAAAGATCAGCGGAATCTTAAGAAGAATATTTTGGCTTCAGTGAAAATACCAGATTCGTTGCTTCTACGGACAACATGCTAATATAATCCAAGCTCTGGATCAACGAATCTCGGATTTTTCTTTCCCTGATATTAAACAAAAACGATATAATAGTGTTCTCAAGAAATTATTCCATTATTGGATCGGGAGATAAACCATAAACCTGGACCCTACTTGTTCTTGCGAGTGTACTTCTACATGGCCTTGATGGGCAAAAGCGATGCTCTTCACGACGTAGAGTCCCAATCCTGATCCTCTCACAGAATACGGGGTGTCAAAATGGGTAAAAGGGTGAAATAAACCCAAAATATTATGAAAGGAAATACCTGATCCATGATCCACGACGCTGATTTGGAAACTATCCGCCATAGTTTGGAAGGTTAATTCCACCAGAGACCTAGGATGAGAATTTTTCACCGCGTTATCAAGGAGATTATGAACTGCCTGGATAACTTTGTCTTGATCCAGGATCAGCCCTCTGTAATTAACGTTGTTCAGATGGTTAACGATAATTCCACGGTTCGGATATGCCATACGACATTGGTCTCGAATAGTTTCGATAAATTCCTCTAGATTAAAGTAGTGAGGAAAAATCTGAAAGTTTTCCCGTCGGATTTGCGTAACCATATGAACTTGGCCAATCAATTGGGTAAGTCTATCGAGATTCCGAGTCAAACTCCCAAAAATTCGATCTTGCTCCTCAGCCGGAAAGCGGTCGCCCTGCTTCAATAGATCAACGTATCCTCTGATAACGGTAACGGGAGTACGTAATTCATGACTAGTCGTGGAAATAAACCGTTCCTGCAACTCTTGGTACTTTTTTTGCTCTGAAATATCCATAAAGACACTCAATACTCCCTGAGACCTTCCTTTATGATTCAACACTGGAGCAGAGCTAACTAAAACGGGAATACGAATTTTTCCTTTAGTTAGGAGATAAGTTTCATACCGATCTTGTAACCTGACTGCCCCATTAAAGGGATCAGCCGAAATTTGGCCCGCTTGAGGAAGAATGACTTTTCTATGCTTCCCCAATAAATCTTCTTGTTGATATCCGACCATTTCGAGAAAGCGTGGATTGACAAACGAAATAATCCCTTCATGAGTTTCGAGAACCACCCCTTCTTCTAATTCGTTCACCAACATCTGATAATGATTCCGGGATTCCTCTAATCTCCGGTGGGCCAATTCTCGCTGAACAAACTCCTGTTCTAAGCGTTTAAAAATCGTAAAATATAAAATTGGAGACACCAATACGGTTATAAGTACCGCATCCAGTAAAGCCTCAACCGCTGGAGATGCGGTGAAAATGAATTCAAGGAAGAGCATGATTAGCAGTTCGAGAAGAAATATCATAGATATAGTAAGCAGGAACAGCTTCTGCGCAAGTTTTATCTCCCCCAATGATGAGAGAATTCGCTTTATCATAGGGTTAATCCCCTTTCGACCTTCTCACCCCTACTGAATTATAAACGAATCGACCACCTCTAATTGCCAATATAGGTGTAATATATGATCTTGTTATAAAACCAATAGGAACCAAGGAATCCATTCAATCCTAAACTAGTTTCATTACTGTTATCGTCTCTTTATGCATGCCTCGTTCATCTTCTCTGGCAGCAGGAACATAGATTGACTATTTTAAGAATTCCGCTTTGAACTTTAAATACCAAACTGGCCCACTACTTCCCTATGATCTGGAGAAAAATGGTGAAATTATTATCCCTCCAATTTTTTAAGGATCTTCCACAAGTTACGGATTAAGACATCCTTAGAGTTTCCAATGAAATTCCTCTGTTCTCTATTCGTTGCATAAACGTACTGCTGCCCATATTGCGGGGAGGGGCCTCCGTTATCTGCTTAATGCTGGGTTTTATAGCTATATGGAGAATCCTTGATTCGATTCTGCTTGAACTTATTTTGGCAAATGAGAGAGATTTAATTCTAATCAAAATATATCTAACGGAACGTCAATCATCATTTCCAGTGCCAAGCGAAGGTGTCCCCCCGAGCAGTGTGTTCCCTCCGTATGAAGTCCCAATGATATTCCATTGCCCGATCGATCTCCTTACCTCCAAAAAAACCAGATGCGGCGATTAGAGTCGTAATGGTTTTCCCTGCTGAAGGCGAAGAACCTTTGATCAAGCCCAATTCTTTGCAAAAGGTAATCCGAAAAATACTACTACCTCACTCTCTGCATTTAGCCTCCAAATAGATATTCTTACGCCCACGACCGACACTGAGAGGTAGAGGCTATTTATCCTAAAGGTCATGCTCCTGGATAAATCTCGTAACCATCGGCCACGAATAGTAGTACATAACCAAACCCCCGTTATAACCGAGTCCTAGAGCCAGCAACAATAGGAAAGTGAAGAAGAGTTTACCCTCAAAAGCTAAATTCGGGGTAAAAACTGGAGCGAGAACCATCCCCCACAGGAAGGTAAAAACGAACAGAATACTGCCGGGGTAAAAATTGCGAATCCGTAATTTTTTGAGTGCGTAATTGTCCAACCGTTGTTTGGCTCGCAATAGAGTCACATAAGGCAGGCCTTGAGGTTTAGCAATCAGCGTGATGGGAGCGTAGACAAAAGCAGACAAAAGCACTCCGATTCCTAAGAGAATATATACATAAAACCCGGATCCACCTGCTATTGATAAAAAGAAACAAGCAAAAAAAACCATTACAAAGCCAAGGACAAAACTATCCTCGAAGTGGTTTAAGATCTTGTTATACCGATAAGTGAAGGATTTCTGGTCTGTTAAGAAGAGATCAGCAACCCATCCGAACAGTAGCGCAAGGAAAATCGCTGGAAAGAACGCGACGAAAAGTGCCGTCCCGAGCGGAGCTATATGGGATGCAAGCGTGGTGTGTGGGGCCGTTTGTTCTCCCCAAATCCAGGCCAGAAGGGCTAGGGTTCCATAAAGCGCAAGGAAACTGAAGGTATAGGGATGATCAATAATTATCTGACTTACAGTCGCCTTTGAACTTCTTTGGGCGTAGAGGCTATATCCACAGTTCTCACAGTAAAAGGCGTCATTTGGATTTGGTTGGCGACATTTAGTACAAGTTCGAGAGAACCTTTCCGTAGAGATCGTGGTCTCGCTGGGGGTCGGTTCACGCCATTTAGAGCCATCTAATGTCAGAATGATTTCAGTGGGGGATCCCATTTCTTGTAAAAGGATTAATGCACGTTGATAGTTTACTTTATCTGGGCTAGAGGCGTCTTCCGTAAATTCAACAATGAATTCGTTAAGTCCCTCCAGAAGGGAGGCCTGTAGACCTGTGGGAACCGCTGCCTCCTGCATTTTCTTCTGGAGTTCCAAAAAGAACGAACTAATCAGACTCCAAGCATCATTGGTAAAACAATCTCTCAAACCAAGATTTTCAAACGAGGGAGATTTCGTCATTTCTCTTCTTTCCAAATCGCTTTAGCCTCATTTCCATCAGACTCAACTATTTGATTTATTAAAAGGTAAAATTCCTCCCATTCTTCTCGTATTTGGCGTAACACAAGCTGTCCCTCTAAAGTAAGGGAATATACAGACTTTTGCCTCACCGCCCCCGTCGATCGCGAAGGAATATCCCGAATATGCCTCAGAATAAGCCCAT
>JBHLRO010000005.1:0-229203 GCA_048882505.1 Candidatus Thorarchaeota archaeon | reverse complement strand
ATCAAAACTATTGGAATCTTTGGAGTTTGCGAATCTAAGACTAATTATGTTTACTGCAAATCTAGCTTTGATTAGTTTCGTAATGACTGGATTACTTGAAGTTCTTTATTTAGGTCAGTTTATTTTCTATTTTCAATTCTTGGGAACCTTATTCGCTCTCTTCGCTATTCTTGTTTTTTCTTCCACCGCGATTGTGACACCATATTATCGGAATCAAAGAAAGGGCTATAAAACAGCCTTGGCTTTCACAATCCCGCTCCTTGTGAGCTTTATGGTTAGTATTTTGCTGTCTTCTCGGCAATTAACGGTTCAAATCCTCACCTCTTCTCTAACCCAGACCCTTCGCCTAACCATATTTAGAGAAATTCCTGGAATTTCCCAATCTGTTCAATCATTCTTTTTAACGCTTATTCTAGGAGCAATATTCCTGGGGATTACTGGTTTGGTTTCATTGTACAGCAAGCATAAAATTGACCGTTCAGTTGGTCTGACAGGATTAATGATTTGCGGATTGGAAGTTTTTTTTCCATATATTGTGCTATTACGACTTATGATTGTTTTTGAACTAGCTAGGATTCAAAGTTCCAATTCTAATTCTACCACATAACCACTCCATTCCCTACATGGATTTAGGTCTTTTTAATCCATATCTAGCTAAAAACATTAGGAGAAGAATACCAATGCCAGATACGATTTCAAATATCAATTCGGATTCCCATATATTCAGCTGAGGCTGGCCAGGCACCTCGTAAGTAGTCCAATCACTATGAGAAGTACTCTGGATTAACGGACCAAAGTGGTTATCCCAGTAAGCAAACATCAAATTAAATTTATCCCCTGGGTTTAAGGAAGCATCATATCCGGGAGAATCGTTTGAATCAAGAGGTTTGCTACTCTCCATGATTAACCCATCACCATTGGAACTAAGTCCTATGTTGCCTGTTCCGTCATTAGTGCCATTTTCGAGGATATCCGGGACGGCAGGATTTCCCATTCCTTGAAGAAAGAAATCTTGGCCTCCAGGTTGATTATAAGACACAAATAGAGCATCGTCGGGGGAAAAAGAAAGGCCCATTGGAACCTTATCGCCATTATTATCAAATTCCACTCCAAAGAAATCGTGTCCCCCGCTCTCTCCAAATAACCTTGGATCATCATCCTTGACCTGAATCAGAATAAAAATATGGCTTAGATTGAATTTAATCGTCACGTCGATTGTCGTTCCATCTGCCATTTGTAAAATCCTCCGATCGCCACCTTCCCATTCTTCCTCTGTGAATATTCCGTCAATCACTGGAACATCGGAGCTCAGAGATTTCAGAAGGATTTTCGATCCTAACAAAATGTGGACAACTAGAATAAGAGGAAATAGGTTTTTTCTTACTTTTTTTGGTATTTTCATGCGTCTTTCCTTCGTAATGCCAGTACTGGGATTAGCAATACCATCGATACCGTAACTAATCCAAGTAAGGAGACGATTAGCTGCTCAATGTCATTAATCTGCCCGTTTACTGTTGTTTCTGAACTTTGATTATTAATATATGTTTGGGGTAGTAATCCTCCAAACTCGGGAAGAGAAGAACAATTTATGACTTCGGGATATTTTGGAGTTGATTGTAGGCCCTCGGCCGCCTTCAAGAAATATAAGGCCACACCTGCCGCTCCGCTATGGTACCCAAGGTGATGTCCGTATTGCTTAAGATGAAATGGGTGACGAGTCGTCCCCGTTGCAGCTGGAAATAGGTAAGCATCTTTTCGCAGCGAAGCCAACCATTCTGCTGCGCCAAGCATGGCGGTTTTGAACTTCTCACATCCGAACGCGGAATAAATCTCGGCAAAAAAGCTTCCAATTCCAGCAGCGCCCGAGGAATATCCCGTGAAATAGGCATTGGAATCTGGTTCAGCTGTAGTTTTCGCCCATTTCAAACCTTGATCCGATTTGTTGGCATGGCCTATTAACCAACTTGCTGCGTCAAATACACCTTCTGCATACCTCATATTAGCTGTGTTGAGATATAAATCCAATAAAAATTGACCTATTCCTGCAACTCCACTATCTATACCAGCAATTGTATGATGTCTGGTTGAATTGGGATCTAACTCCGTAATATAGGTTGGTCCACCATTCAGCCAGGTTCCGTTAGTTCGTTTTGAAAGTAACCAATTTCCAATGAAGATCGCTGCATCTAGCCACTGCGAATCATTTGTTGAACTATAAAGAGATAATAGGAACGAACCAATACCTGCGTTTCCTCCTCCGTACCCCGTGAAAAAGGAGGTGTTAAATGGAGCGAAATCTGACCATGGTATGCTCCATTCTTGTTGTCCGTCAGTGTGGATTTTGCTGGCAAGCTTCGTTAACCATTCCCCTGAACTAATTGCGATATCTATCCAATGAGTGTTATTTAGAGAGACGCCGGCCTCTAGGAATACGTTGGCTATTCCTGCTACTCCATATGTAATATCAGTAACGCCTTCGGAACCACCAAGGGTATAACTCCAGAAGGTATCATTTTCCGAGGAATTGTGTGCTACTGCCTCTAGCGTTAAAAGAGAGTTTTCCAATGGTTCGTAATAAGTTTGATTGTTTGTAGATTTTAAAAGGTCTAGGAAGAAAAGAGCAATCCCCGCATTTCCGTATTTCATCCCTATATATGTTGTATTATAATCCTCAGCACCATACCAGTAAATTCCACCATCAGGGTGGTCCTGAGCATTTTGCATAAGGTAGTTACCGGCCTTTTCAGCATAATTGAGATAGGTCTGATTCTGTGTCGCATCAAATAGAGTGATCAGGGTGTCTGCTACTCCTGCGGTACCCCACCAGTATCCATAATAGAAATTATTCCAAGATCCCAGCCATCCTGGCGGAGGGCCATCAGTGATTCTGGGCCATTTCGCAAAATTGTCATCCTCAATGGCTTCCCTAAGTATTCCATTAGCTATTTCATTAGCTATCTGTTCAAGTTCCTGTGGGGCTATATTCACAATATAGTGGGGAACATTGGTGGACACCCTTAATTGCATGGCCATTGAAGTACTGGCGATCAGGACAGAGAAAGTTACACCAAAAAACTTGGTATATCTGTTTTTCATTTATGTACCTAAATTCAAGATGAGATTTGAAAAAGTCTGGGAACTTTTGGTAAACCAGTTATTTAGTCACGGTCCTCGAAACTGAATTCTGGCGGCCTTTCGTCCTTTATTTTTTCTTTCTTGCCTAGAATCAGTTCACTGGCAATATTTTCTTCTTCTTGTTTCTGAACCTCTGAAAGAGGAAAAGTTTGATCAGCAAATGATGTGGGATACTTCAGATCTGCCTCTTTCCACAATTTACGATTTTTCTCATCTTCGAGAATCTCCCATAATGGCGCAATGGGAAAGAACTTCAGGGCAATTGCAATTCCAAATACCAATGCGGTAAATGCACCTAAAGTGATGGCAGCCTCAACCCAAGTGGGGATATAAGTCCCCCAAGGTCCTGCTATCCAAGGTCGCGCCATAGCTGGAACGATAATCACGAACCGCTTTATCCACATCCCTATATTGACAAGGATCGAGGCAATGAAAATTCCGGTAATGCTACGGGCCCTCGTAAAGAAGAAAATGTTTCCTGGGATTACTATTCCGCCCACGATCGAGAACCAGAATAATAACGCATAGTCGCCATAGAAGAGAGCGTTAAGGAGCTCTGCTTCTTCAGTTGGCGTTGAATAGAGAGCGCCAATGTACTCAGAAAACGTGAAATAGGCATATCCAAGGCTTAAAACAACCATTATTACGCCCATATTTCGGAAGTGTCGTTCTGTCAATATCTTCTTGTATTCGGGGTAGATAACCCTTATGACGAACATCGCCGTGATCAAAGCTGCAGTTCCAGAATATAATGCCCCAATAACGAAATAAGGTCCAAAGATTGTACTACGCCAACCTGGACGTAGCATAACTCCTCCAACGGTGTAAGAAACAACGGTATGAACTGTTATCATTACTGGAATGAGAATCCATGCCATGAATCCGATTCCTCGATTTAACCGCTTATGTTGAGCCTCTGTACCTTGCCAACCAACGGCCAGGAATCTCCACATCCATCGTTTGAGCCAGAAAGCATCTGTGCTGAGATGATCTCGCATCAAGGCAAAATCAGGAATAAGTGCTATGTAAAGGTAAACCAGGCTACCAACTATATACATTGAGAGGGCTAAAAAGTCCCAGAGAATAGGTGAATTGAACTTGCCAATCGTAAGAACATATAAGATTCTGTCAATACGCCCTATATCAATCAAAACCATGGCTGCACCAATGAACAGCCCAAATGCTGTCAATAGTTCGCCAATTCGGGTTATCGGATGTCTCCACTGAGCATCAGTTACACGAAGAACAGCTGATATGAATGTTCCTGCATGCGAGATCCCAATAAAGAAAACGAAATTGGTTATGTAAACTCCCCACGAAACCTTGTCTCGCAAACCAGTTACGATCAAACCGTTGACAAACTGATTTAGATAAGCATAAGCAGCGAACATTAACACAAGAACCATTAACAGGAGAGCAACGAAGTAGGTTTTTCCCGTTTTCATTACGGGGTGTAATAAGATTTGTGCGCTCTTGTGTTCCTCAAGAAATGCGTTTGAACTTTCTGATTGCATATACAGTTCCCTCTTTCAGCGCTTAGGTAAGTAAAATATTCGAGGTTTTGTACCCAATTCCTCTTGTAGGCGATACCCCATTCTTTCTTTGACAGTATCTGAAAGAGGAACTGTTTGGAAGGTTCCATTTGTCACTAAGTCATGGTTTAGATTCCCGAAATATAGCGCTCCGCCTGGGCATGCTCCCACACAAGCTGGGAGCTGGCCATTTTTGGCAGAATGGGAACAAAAATCACACTTCTCAACAACTCCTCTTTGGTGAGGCAGGGGATATTCTGCGGAATATGCCCCTAATTGCTTCGCATATTCAATTTCCTCCTCCCTAGTGCCGAACCACGG
Source organism: Candidatus Thorarchaeota archaeon (assembly GCA_048882505.1). Taxonomy (GTDB): domain Archaea; phylum Asgardarchaeota; class Heimdallarchaeia; order Hodarchaeales; family Hodarchaeaceae; genus Hodarchaeum. The sequence goes on along the minus strand of JBHLRO010000005.1, from coordinate 224,215 downwards.
TTCAGGTTCGCCCCAATTAAAGTAGCGTGCATTATAGGGACAGGCCGCGATGCACATTCGGCAACCAATACATATGCGGTGATCTATTAATACTAATCCTTCATCGTTCCTGAAAGTTGCACCTGTTGGGCAAACCCACAGGCAAGGGGGGCTTTCACAATGCATACAAGGCCGTGGTAAGAAGTATTTCCCTGCCAAACTGTTGTCTTCTTTTTCATATAATTCAATCCAAGCCTGCGGCTCCGATGGTTCAGTTGGTTCGCCTGATTCCTTAAATCGTTTAGGAACATAATGCATAATTGCGCAAGCTTCCAAGCAAGAGCTAATATCCTTATCTTGACACCCGTCACATTTTTCCAAATCAATCATCATAACCCACTGGGGAGGAAATTCCTCTTCTGTGGCAGAGTTTTGACGTCCTAGGGATTGTTGATTGAAATTTAATTTGGATGTAATTGCAAGGGTTCCTCCTACTGCTCCTATTGCGCCTAATAGTTTCAAGAAATTTCTTCGTGACGTTGGCATGAATCCTATTTCCTCCAATATATCCTATTATGTTTCGTATGCCTTTTTATCAGATCTTATTCGTACTGCGTTATAGACCACATATCCATAAATGCAAAAAACACAAACAACAAGAAACAATGCGCCAGCCGATACAGCACCAAAAATATTTGGATCATCAAACCAAATAAACTCCTCGATATGTTCTTCAGGAATCAAATTAATGGTGAAGTATCCTTCGTCTTGCGCAAGTATTTTGGTTCCAACCGTGGCTCCTGGAAATTCTACTATGAAATTGATAAGACCTGCTACTCTTTCTAAATCATAAACAAATATGGCCTTACTGTCTGTATTGGTAATGTTTGATGCTAATAACATTCTTCCGAAAGAAAAGTTCAGGTATAGATTGACACGTCTCCCATCCATGAGATCCGGATCACCACCCTCTAGAACATTGAAATTCGCAGTAAGGATAATTCTAGTTCCTTGAGGAAGCTCCCCTCCAGTTGTGATCGGAGTTCCGTCCGTATCTGCGGCTGAAACCATTGTGCTTATTTCTAAAGTTTCAAACGGAGATACATAAAGGTCGTATGTAATAGAATGTTCTGGGTGCATGCTGACAAAGTCATCGGCCGTTCGGTTGTGAGAAACGAAAAACCCATACGTTGAATTGACGGCATAGGCATGGTCCAATGGGATATCTGAGGAATTTAATGGAAAAATAAATTCGATTATGGTATGACTTGAATTCTCGGTTCCGGCACTAGCCTTTATATCAAAGGTTCCATTGGCAGACGTATCAGGATGATGATCACCTGGTTCTCCGTAATCGTCACTTACATGAACCCCTGAAGCGTTGACAAAACCAATAATTATATTAGATCCATTTTTATGAGCATTCTGGGGTCCGAAACCAATACCTAGCCAACCACTATGGCCTGGAGGTGAAATCAGCCCAATAAACATATCAGTGTTATTGTGTTCTAAGTAGACAGTAATCTCAGTTAACGGATCCAAAACAGATGATTCGTATTCATTTTGGCCGATCAAGCCATCAACAGAAACAATCGGATTGGTGACCAATGGCATAATAACAGAAGTAGTTTCAAGTTTAATCGTAATGAGATTGGAATGTTCTGGATGATAGCTGGCCATATTGTCAGCTGTTGGATGGTTTGCGAGGAAAAAACCGTTTTCCTGACCCAAAACCCAAGAATGATCATAACTATCCCCTGATGAGATGGGAAAGATGAATTCGATAACGGTAAACGTCTCATTCTCCGTGCCTGCCGCTGCCCCAATGTTATCGGTTCCTCCAGCATCAATATCAGAAAAGTGCTGTATGCCCAGCCCGTAATGATCCTCGATAACAAATGTTCCATTATCTGCTACGTATCCCATGATGATGTTGGATCCGTCCATCGGAACCCCCTTGGGCCCAAATCCTATGCCGACCCATCCTTTTGATGGGCTTTCCAAAGCAACAAATAAATCTGAGCCGTTGTGACTAAGAGAAACAACAATTCCTGTAAGCTCGTGCGAATCCTCAAGTCGTACTGGGTATTCGTTGCTCATAACAGTTCCATCAATTACAACCTCGCTTGAAGCAACGTATGGAACTGAAACATACCCTGATAAAGGAGGAAAACCATGGTTAGGATATGCTAGTACCGCAGAATCGGGTTTTCCAACTATTAAAAGTAAAAAAATAAAAAACAGGAAAAAGTTACTTTTCCGTTTAAGTTGTAAATTAGGTTGACGCATGAACTTTAAACCAGCTTACAGAGGAATACAGTGTTTTCATTGTAATAACTAAAATTCGGTATTCTCTGGATTTTTATAAGAGTTTCCTTGGAAAGTTACGTTTTACGCATTCACAATGGTTTATATATTAAGTATTCACAGTTGTACGAATTGACTTTCGTAATACAACGCGGGAGGCTTATTGCTTGATCTTCAGTGATGATATGGAAGAATGTGAAAAAACGTTCGATTTCAACATTAGCAGGAAACATTCCACAATCTAAAAGATGGCTTATCAGCTAATAAAAGCGCTAGAAGAATACTCTTTCTCAATGCCTGAATCTATAAACCCCCAAGAAACATACATTGCTTGTTGGGAGCCAAAAAAGCAATTCTTTTGGAATTCAGGTCGTGGCCCTGTCCCCTATTGGTACTCTGTAACCGAACTACGAGAATAGATAAAGTCAGATTTTTAAGGTACATAGAAGCCTACCTTCGTCCAGAATTCCTCTCACGTATGGCGGGAATCCATAGTTAGATAGAAAAAGTTAGTTAAAACTGCCCAAACTTAAAGGGGAATCTTGTGATACTGTTAAGAAGAGGAAATAAACATGAAAACGATTTCTACTAATGAACTAAAGGAAAAATTGGATAACGGAGATAGTTTTAAACTAGTTTTTACTCTGGGAGATTGGTATTTTAGAGCAATGCACATCCCTGGTTCTATTTCCGTGCACAATCCAGAAGAGGCTCCCCAATATCTTAGCAAAGATGACGAAATCGTGGTTTATTGTTCAAACCCAGAGTGTTCGGCAAGTCAAGTGGCATACATCTCATTGGAAAAAGCAGGATTCAAAAATTTACGTCGATTTGCGGGAGGTTTGGAGGCGTGGCAAAAAGCAGGGTATGATCTCGAAGGTGAAATGGTTGATTAACAGGATCAGATAAAACACTTTCAAGTTCGAGATCAATGGCTTCCCCATCATCCCAAATAACACGTTTTAATACGTATAATTTGGGGGAGCTGAATTCAAATTATCGTAAAATTTGATAAGGAGGAAATTAACCTATTACGCTGGCGTAATAGGCTTGAATTTACGATCCAGTGGAAGAGCAATAGCTAATGCAATCACTGGTAAAGCCAAAACGGCTACCAGAACGGAAGTTAAGGCGAAAATAAGTTCACTTACGGTCGCCGTCTCTTTAAAGGGAGGGGGGCCGACTGGATTGCCAACTGTAAAATAACCTTTCATTCCGGCCCCGAAGTGTCCGGGACAGGAGCAGAAGAAACTCACGTACATGCTGTCTTTGGGCGTAGTCCATGTTACAGAGCCGACAATACCCTTATCTGGCCCTCCAAAGTCCTCGTCGGTTACGATCGATAAATCAGTTTTACCAATGACAAGATCAGTACCGATGGGACCTAGAACAGCGATTTCGGGGGTAATCGTTCTTCCGTCAGTGGCTATTATCAGGTTATGAAAGTGATTTTCAACGGGGTTCCAAAAATAGATAGTATATGTAGTATCAGGGAGTAAGCTTAATTGGGTAACACTGAACTGATTTTCAGGTAAGGTACGAATTTGTATGGAGGTATTCTCGTTCACACCAACAATTGTGAACGGCGAAAAAACGATTAAAGTAATTAAGAATAGAAATATACCCATAGTTAAGATATTATACCTTTTTCGCAATTTAACTAACCTCATTTAGTTTGAATTAGCATTATTATTTCAACTAATAAACATTTACCCTATTTTAAATTGTTAAATAAACAATAGAAAAGAATTAGTGATTTTACGATTTTCACAGGTTATTGAAAAAAAAACTGTCTCATATGTTCAATTTAACTCCCCCTTCTCTCCGAAAAAAGTAAAGGGAGTCTATTCCGTGTGGATTATTCCAAAAAAACGAAACATTCCAATATGAACGTAATGTGATCACAATCCTCGTTTTTCACAGATGTTAATGTAATGAATCCCTTATTGGATCATTCTAAATGTTCAATAATCTCAAATCTTCCTCTTTCTTGTTATTGGGAAAAATTTGGGAACCCTAGATTGGTAGGCCTCATAAGTACTGCCGAATTCCTTCAATAATTCCTTCTCTTCTTTCCAAACGAGAAAATAGAGGTACCCACCTATGAAAGGGGTTATGAGTAGTGAATAAAATGAAGAAAACAAAATTGACAGGGCTAAATGAGCAAGGAATGCCCCAACATATTGAGGATGCCTAATATGAGAATATATACCCGAATCTATGATTTCTGCGGCTCTATGAGTTTCTGCTACCTTCAAACCCATTTCAGAGACCCCTGTTAAGGCAATCAACAAAACCACTAGAATTAACGGTAAGGATGTTGCCATGTGGATAAGGGGGATTTCCAGTTCAATAACTGGGATGGTGAATGAAAATTCGAGGGGGAACGGTATTGTAAACCTTGGCTGGGGAGTGACCCAGATCCCAATCAAAAAAACGAAAAAACCCCATCCTGAAACTATACCCAATATATCCCCTAGGATTTTACCTTTAGTATCTCCAAACTTGTCCGAAAGCTTTTGGTGTTCCAAAGATAGAACGTAGAGCGGAAGAATGGCAATTTCGCCAATCACACTAAACCAAAACCAAATGGACATCGGTAATCAGATTCCATATTTCACAGAAGATATCTTTTTGTTCCAATACGATCGAAAATCATTACTTAAAAGGATAAGCTTAATCCATTGGGATTTTTCCGAACATGTCAGGCCTCCATCCTTTTCCGGGTATCAAAGTGAAAAACCTTCTAGATTGAATAATCTTAATCTTTCTATGATAAACGGGAATTCGATGCGAACTGAGGCCTATCCACACGTGTAAATGTTGCATAATCCAAATATGAAAAAAAGGTAAAAAGGATAAGAATCTAGTCATTTTCTGAATAGCAAAAGTAGGTGGTTGTTTGTGCAAGAAATGTCACCCAAGCAAAAGGATCGGATCAAAAAGATATTGAAGTCCGTTTATTTCTATTCTTTGACCACGAGCTGGAAAGATATACCTCAAACAACCATTGTTCTACCGAGGATAACAGAAGATTGGAAAATATTAATTATATCGCATAAAAAAAGGAAAAAGGTACAAAATATCCAAAACAATCCCAACGTCTGGCTGATAGCAGATAAAACAGGTCTCTTTAGGATTCCCCATGTCATTTATATAAAAGGAACGGCAAAGATTTGTACTTTAAGCGTGGAAAAGGTTAATGAATTTGCTTCACTTCACAGCTGGTTCTCTAGAAGGTTAATTCGCCGTCTTGTACGGGATGAGATCAAAGAATCTGTTTTAATCGAGATTACTCCATCAAAATTCACAACTGTAGGAATTTATGGCAAAGTAACGGAAACAGTTTCTTTTAGGGCACCGAGTTGATCTTGTTATTCGATACTATTTTCAGAGAAACATCTACTTATTATCGGACTATTCACCATTTCATGAAATAAAATGCCCACAATAACTATCTTTAAGCACGGAACGAAAAAAAGGATAGAAGCAGCGCCAAATGAAAGATTGGTTTTGGCAGTTGAACGTGCAGGTATCGATATAGGACATAGGTGTGGTGGATTCGCTCGTTGCACCACTTGCCGGGTAGAAATTCATTCTGGCGAGCCAGGGAAAATGACAAAGGCTGAACTTGAGAGACTAGAGGATCGTGGACTTAAAGGCCAGGTCAGGCTGTCATGTCAGATTTTGTGTGAGCAGGATATGGAAGTCAGTCCTAAATACTTTGTAAGCGAGAAAGGTTGGGACGGCCCAGGAAAAACTCCAGAACGGAATATCACGCCAGAAGCCGAATGGATCTCGAAATCATAAAAAAATGATCGCGGCCGCCTCAAAAATGGGCATATGGACAATTACTAGCAAAACGAAGAAATAACATTCAAATATTATAGGGTTGAAATAATGTCAGGTAAAAATGAATTCATCATTCGAATTGGTGGAGCTGCTGGAGACGGAGTGGCATCAGCAGGAGAAACTTTTGGGAAAATCTGTTCTAGACTGGGCCTTTATGTCCACGGACTAAACTTCTACCAATCAGTGATCCGAGGTGGTCTTGTCGGATGGAATATAAGGGCTTCTAACCGACCTATCAAAAGCCAAGGTCAAGGCATTGATTTTTTAATAGCTCTAACGACCTTGGCGGCCAATACCTATGGACGTGAATTGCAGCCAGGAGGTTTATTGATTTATGATGAGAAAAAAGTTAAACCTAATGCAGAAGATCTCCCCAAGGATATCAATCTATGTCCATTACCCTTGATTGAAACGGCCAAGGAATTTGGTCGGAGAATGACCATTTTACAGAATACTGTGGCAATTGGTGCTGTATTAAAGGTACTTAATATCGAATCAGGATATTTTAACGAAATGTTAAGGGAACAATTCCAAAAAAAGGGGGAAGAGATTATCAAGATAAACCTGGGCGCAGCTGAACGTGGTTATCAATTAGGTTCTGGACTGCCATTGTTTCAACACTCAGTACAATTTGGGGGATCTCCGCGCATGTTCATTTCAGGAAATCAAGCAATCGGGCTTGGAGCAATGGCAGCAGGATTACAATATTATGCTGCTTACCCAATGACGCCTGCAACTTCGATCTTACATTTTCTGGCAGCACACGCAAACGAATATAGAATGGTGGTAAAGCAAGTGGAAGACGAATTGGGAGTAGTTAATTCTACAATAGGCGCGTCTTTTGCGGGTGTTAAAGCAATGTGTGGAACTTCAGGAGGAGGTTTTGCTCTTATGACAGAGGCCATCGGTTTTGCCGGGATGATTGAAACTCCGCTGGTTGTTGTTACCAGTATGAGGGGTGGCCCTTCAACGGGACTTCCAACCAAGACAGAACAAGGGGACCTAAATCAGGTATTCGGTGCATCTCAAGGTGATTTCCCAAAGGCGATTTTCGCGCCATTAAATGTTGCGGATGCCTATGATACAATTGTCGAAGCATTAAATCTTGCAGAAAGGTATCAAATACCTATCATTGTAATGTCAGATCTCTATTTATCAGAACACTATGAAACCATTGAAGAAGTGAATCTAGAACCTGAAGTTTATGAACGTTTGGCACCAAACGGGCAAAATGATTATCTTCGTTATAAATCAGACACGGAAAACGGTGTCTCACCGAGATCAATCCCTGGAGAATCTGGATATGAATTTATCGCAGGATCCGACGAGCATGATGAAAAAGGGGACCTTATTTCCGATGTTAGAGCTGGTCTTCCGGAACAATTCATCATCAGAAAACAAATGATGGAGAAACGGGGCAGAAAACTGGAATTCCTCGGTAGAGAATTGCGACCCCCAGAGACCTATGGCCCTCCGAACTCGGAAATCACGATCATCGGTTGGGGTTCATCTACAGGAGCGATTCAAGAGGCAGTCGACATTCTAAATTCCAATGGCGTCAGAGTAAATAGCCTACATATAAGAAGCATCGTTCCTTTTAACAAAGATAAGCTCGCCAATTTTCTTCAAAATGCTAAAAAAATTGTTATAGTTGAGGGAAATTATAGTGGACAGATGAAGCGGCATATCTCAGCTGAAACAAGTATTAAAATTGACTACAGTTACAATAAGTATGATGGAGATTATTTGTCACCAAAAGAGATAGTTGATTTTGTTAAGCAGGAGGTTCTCGAATAATGATGAGTGTAGAAGTAGTAGAAAGCCATCTCGATTTAAAGGACTTTCAATCGGATGTTAAACCCACTTGGTGTCCTGGTTGTGGTGATTTTGGTGTTTTAAGAGGGACACTTGAAGCCATGAGGGAGCTCCAAATTCCCCCACGTAATATTGTTGTGGTATCAGGTATAGGATGTAGTTCAAATTTTCCCCATTTTCTCTCGAGCTACGGGGTACACGCACTTCATGGTCGTGCACTTCCCGTGGGCATGGGAATCCAATTAGCAAATCACGAACTTACAACAATTGTAGCTGGAGGAGATGGGGATGGTTACGGTATAGGAGCGGGACATTTTGTTCATGCATGCAGAAGAAACGTTAATATAACTTATATCGTAATGAATAATGAAATCTATGGGTTGACCACGGGACAAGCTTCTCCCACTTCAAGAGAGGGATTGGTTACCAAATCAACTCCAGGAAATTATTCACTCCATGAACTCCCATTAAATCCCATTGCGGTAGCCCTCGCGGCGGGGGCCAGTTTTGTTGCACGAGGCTTTTCTGGTGAAAGAACGCATCTGGCCAACCTAGTTGCAGAGGGGATTAAACATCGAGGATTCTCATACATCGATGTAATCTCTCCTTGTGTAACTTTTCAAAAGATGGCGACATACGATTTCTTCAAAGAACGGGTCTTTAAAATCGAGGATAACGAGTACGATACAAATGACTTCGGAGCCGCCATGGCACATGCAAGAGAGCCGTGGGAGGAAAGAATTGCCATCGGATTATTTTATCAGGAGGATCGTCCGCTTTACGAGGATTTCGAGCCAACTTTACGTCGGGGCCCACTTGTATCTCAAAAGAGGAATTTGAGGAATCAAAAAGAGATCTTGAAGCAATTTTACTAAGATAGTTGTCATTCGAGTGAGCCGCAAGCGGTAAGGCTTGTACCAAATCCCCTCTCCCCATAAAATTGCATGAATACATTTGAAATTGAAATCACTAAAAGCCCAGTTAATACCCTCCCCAACCTGGTGTCCTCCTCGCTTTTTGACTTGATTTGGGGAGAGCAATCTCAATCTTTTATCGTTTTTTTAATATTCTTCGCAGAATATATTTAAAATAGCCAGTTCACAACCGTCCATCAGACAAAACCGATAAAAAACACATTGAAAAACCAATAAAAATGGATTTAGTATAGGTGTTGAAGAATAATGACTCATGTGATAGCCGAACCTTGTATCGACGAAAAAGCTGCCGATTGCCTTGAAGTCTGCCCAGTCGACTGTATCGAAGAAGGCGCCGATCAGTACTACATTGACCCTGAAGAATGTATAGACTGTGAAGCATGTGTTGAGGCATGTCCAGTCGAAGCCATCTTCCATGAAGATGAACTTCCCGAAAAGTGGCACTCTTTTACTGAAAAGAATGCAAACTTTTTCGCAAACAAGTAGGCGACCTACAAGGTAGGACCTACCATCATTAATTTTTTCTAAGGAAAACCACACCTCGTGAAAGATCCACAATACGCGATGTAAACCTTATTGGAAGAATTAGAAATTTCCTAGTATTCCAATCATATTTTATATAACCTTAATACATTCTAATCAGTTAAATTGGATCTTTTCAGGATATCATAAAGCCCAACGTTTGTTAGTATTGACGTCATACCTGGTCGCAGGTACCAAGAATTGCAGCTCTGGAACATTACCCCCATTTTTTGTTATCTGAAAGTCAAGAGTGCTTTCAAATCATCGAATGAAGTATTTCTATGTTAGTGTAAGCTGACGAAACCAAGAAAACGGCGAACTGGATATGCCCAGAAAAGGAAAGGGAGTAAAACGAATTATACGAGAAGAACGAAGGTTACGAGAAAAAGTAAAACAGGGGAAAAAACAGAAACGGGTAAGGCTTCAGAATATAGAGAATTTGGATGAAACTTGATACATTTCTATTTTATCCAAGCACAATCAAATATCCCCTCGGCCAAACTTGGATGGAAGGCGGGAAACTTTCTTAGCTCCTTCAAGGTTCCATTACAGGCAATAGCTGTTCCGATAACAGTAATCAGATTTAGTGCATCGATCCCAACAATTTCTCCGCCAATGATTCTTTCCGTAGAATCTTCCACAATTAGCATCGTATATCCATCGATTTGTCCTGAAATTTGAGCATAAGCATTCTGTCCATTAGGTATTTCTAGAATTTTAACCTTAATCCCTCTAGCTGCGGCTTCCTCTTGGGTTAATCCAATCTTTGCGGCCTGGATATCTAAGGCCGTTAATCCACATAAAACAAGGTCGGGATCCAGATGAATTTTGTTGTCTCTTTCCATGATATGGTCTGCGAGAATTCTACCTTCGTATGCGGAGAGGAACGAACGGAAAGGGAGCCCATTATTTCTCTTTTGGTCTCCTATAAGGTAAATATTATCGGGTGGATTTCTGAAATTACTTTCCTCTCTCCATTCAAGATTAGGTCGCTTTTGAAAGGCATTGATGAACATACCAGATGACAATTGCCTTCTTTTATCATCCTGATATAGAATATCGACCTTAAGCCCAGTGTTATGCATAGAAAATCGCTTTATCTTGGTATTTTTATAAATCATAATTCCCTCAACCTCCATCAAATCTTCAACACTCTGTCTAAGTTGTTTGCTTCCATAGGAGACGATATTATTTTTTGGACTTGTTATGGTCACTTCGGAACCAAGCAAATGAAAAAAGACCGCTATTTCGATACACGGACTATCAACTCCGTATACAACTACCTCACTTGGAACTTCATCAAAATTCATTGTCATCACTTGCTCTGCAGGAACAATGGATTTTTCTACCTCTTCTACGCCAGGTACGGATATAGGGGTATATCCAGCTCCTGCTGCGACAATAATGTCCCTTACGAACAATTTGGAAATTACTCTTTTGTTTTTGGTAATTTCTACTTTGTTTCTCGTCAAGACATTGGCTGTTCCCTCTATGAATTTTATACCACGATCCTCCAGATTCTTTTTAATCCCAAATCGGATTTTTCGCTGTATTCCTTCCATAGTAGACCTTAGTTGAGGTATCACAATCTCAGGAACTTGATTAAACAGTTTATTCCGGAGAATTCCCTCTGATATCTGATGTTTCAAAAGAAGGGTTTTTAGGGCAAAGTGAATTGGGATACATCCTTGGTTTACACAAATGCCACCTATTAGTCCTTTTTCAACAATTGTTACATCATCGGCTCCCAGGAGGGATAGCCTTTCAGCTAGTGCCGTACCTCCCGGCCCTGCGCCGATTATCAAGTAATCAGTATCGACCTCTACCGTTTCCTGCATAGTGCTTTCCATTTCCTAGCGTGCCATGCTTTCCGCGAGTGATTTGTTCATACTCTTGGAAATGCGGATTTTATGTATTAGAAGATATTCAAAATATCATCGTAATCAACTACATTCATTTCCAAACGAATATTGATATAGAAACCTAGGGGCAAACTTAGAACCGATCTGGAGTCAAACTATTTATCGAAAAATCTATTCTCGATTCATTGAGCAATTTCGAAAATGGAATCGTCTCATTTAAAGCCAAATCTGATTTGTTGTCAATCGAAGATATGTTTAAATCGAATTAAGGTAAGGTTATGCATTCTAACTTAAACAATGAAATAGATCCGACCAACTCTGACCAAAGAAGCTTGCTCCTATGGGACGGAAATTGTGGATTCTGTAATCTAGCCAAGGGTATACTGAATAAGAAGGACAAATTCTCTTTAATAAGATTCAAGAAATTACAGGAAACAAAGCTTCCAATTAGTGGATCTTCTACAAACCGAGATTACGACACTCTATATTTCATTTCAAATAAAGGGGTAAGATTCACTCACGCGCGCGCCTTTTTTGAGGCTATGGCGGTCTTACCTGGCTTTTGGGGGGTAGTAGGTCGGGCATTCGCGAACGGGTTTTTTGGTTTCCTTGGATATCCTTTTTACCTGTTTATTGCGAAAACCCGAAAAAGGATTTCCAGCTGGTTTCGGTTAAATCCTGAAGATTCACTTCAATTTGGCTGAAAATTTGGACCCATAATTGGGATCTATTGTTAATCGGTCCTCAGCTGCCCTCATGAAAATTATATAGATTTGTTGATACCTCCCGACTTTGTAGGTAGAATTGATTGAAAAGTCACTAACCATCGAATGCGAACTTTTTGTCTCTATTAACAGTTGATAAGGGATGTCCGGAATCGTAGGATTTTCTTAGATGAGATAGAGATACATGAGTGTATAGTTGTGTTGTGGACAGTGAGGCATGACCCAATAATTCTTGTATTACTCGAATGTCAACCGAGTTGGAGAGAAGATGAGTTGCAAATGCGTGCCGTAAGGTATGAGGAGTAAGTCTCTTGTCGTTTAATCCAGCTAGCTTCCTATGCTTTTTGACAATGCGTTGAATGGAGCGTGGAGTTAAGCGAGTTCCCCTCTGGTTTAATATCAATGCTGAATCCTTACGATTGAATTTACTGAAGTAAGAAGATATGTATTCTGTAAGAATAGGCACAAGCAGGTCTGGTAACGGAATAATCCGATCTTTGTTGCCTTTCCCGCCTTCAACACGGATGACTCTATTAGGGATATCAATATGTTCCGTGTTCAAATTACTAAGTTCTGACACCCGTAATCCTGTACCGTAAAGCAGGTACAAGATAGTCTTGTCTCTGAGATTTATAGGGCTGGAGAGCTTGGTTAACATCTCGAAAAGCGATATTGTATTGTTTTTTTCCATTGGTTCAGTCTTTTGCCTAGTTTGTAAAACTGAGAGTATCAGCTCAGGAATGGGAATTAAACTGTTGGCATACCCGTTGTTATTTTCAATAAGGATTGTGTCCGTCGCAAGATTGAACTGAAAATTGGCACCCATGTTACTTTGGGGTAGATTAATTTCGTTTCTAAGTAAATACAGGATTGAGGCATCACGTTCTCCTCCTGGAGACGATAGGAGTCGAAAGACTTCATCAACTGTAACCGTCTTTGGCAAGGATTTGGGTATTTTTGGAGATTCTATCTGTTCTACTGGATTAGTAGTAATATAACCTGCTTTTCTTAGGTACTTATAAAACGATTTTAGAGCGCATATTTTCCTATGCAGACTTCGTGGAGCGTAATCTTTATCCCGTTTTAGAAAAAGGAGGAAACGGCGAACATCTGTCGTAGTTGCCTTCTCGATCTTCTTGTCCAACCCTTCAGACGATAAGGATTGTTTGAATAATTCCAGATCATACGAATATTCCTTAATTGTTTTTGCCGAATAGTTCTTCTCTACCTCCAGGAAAAGCAAAAACTCCTCTATAAAGTTAATCTGCATGTTACCAGCCAGCATATCAGGTATATTGAAGTTTGAACAAGATAAATCATGGGATAATATCGACATAGCACCGGGAGTCTCTATAACCGAATAGGTCTCCGACCAGAAGAGCTATTCAAAAATACGATTTGTTAACTGCACAAGCCCAGCTTCTTCATCCCACGTTACAAGCTCCGCCCGATGAAGTTCATGGATCGAGTGAAGTACTATAGCTGCGGAAACTCCACTCGCCTTGGTAAGCTCTTCACGCGTCATTTCTGATTTATCGCCGTGAAGTAGGTAGAGGATCTTCGCATGGGGCTGACCCGCGAAAACCTTTTCTAAGAGGGCAATGTAGATCCCGAGTAACTGTTTGACATCTAATGATGCCTCCTCTCTACCAGTCATTTCTTGATACAGTTCGGAGATCTTTTTGAGCTCGTTCTCTAGATTCATATAGTCAAATTCGAGCTGTTGGCGACGTAAATGAGCTTCCTCAAGCGCCTTTTCCCGTGCTGCGATTTCCTTTTCTTTAATCTCAATTTCTGTTTCTTTCGCTTCTAGTTCCTTTCTCATATTTAGAAGTTTCTCGTTTTGTAGCATGAGAGTAGATTTAACTCTCTCAATTGTAGGAATAATCTCATCTATTTCCAGGGGTTCATCGCTCATTTATAAACAACCTTCCTTCGATGGTAAATCCGTCGAATCGATTTAATTCAAGCCTAACGTAGGACATTGCTGTCGAAAACGTATCCTACGTCACCTCCTGCTTTCGCTACATCTGTCGCTTCATTTATACTTGTTGTTTATTCTCTCTTTACTTTTTCATACCTTTTTAAAAAGGTACTGTGCTTAGGTATTATTGTCGGAGACGAGCATGGGGTTTAGTCGTGCAGATTATGCGGTTTTCAGAGTTTTCAAAAATCGATTCTAAAACCTAGGTTCTGAAAATGGATCTCTCATTTCGAGGGATTGAAGAAAACTAGGTAAGCGTACTTGTCATATACCTCAGGGAGCGTATGTAGAGAAATCAAATCCCAAATCCTTCGTTTCTCATTATTTACGAGAAGAACTTCTGAAAATCTCCATGAATTGCATATTTCTTGAACCCTAGCCATCTGCGAAGCAACTGAGCTTTTACCGCCCAGGGAGTTCAGGAACTTTGCAATTTTATAAACTGAAACAAGCACGCAGGGAATATTAAAGGCCGAGATTAGGAGCTCGAGCTTATTTAATATCTGTTCCCTTAGATTCGCACCTAAATCGAGGTGTTGATCGTATTCGATCAGATCACCTAAATTTACTCTCAAAATATCAAATGAGGTTGGAAAGAAGTCGCTCACGTCACCAGTAGCCCCGATAGCTATCGCGTTTTTGGGCGGAACCGAGTTCTCTTCTTCTAGGAACAGCTGAGAGGAGGGTGGAAGTATGACTGCCTTTGTTTCCAATCCCCTATCATCTACCGGCTTATGCCTATGAAGATGACTGCTAATGAGATAATATGGATGATAAGGTTTGAAGACCAGTTTAGGATTTGAAGCACTTTCGAATCTTAGCCGGGGAAGGACAAAAAAGTTGATGTTTGATCCAACAATAGAAATTCTTAAATGGCTTGCCAATTGAAAGAAAAAAGGGGCTGTCTTAAGACCTGTGGAACCGTCAATGATATAGAGAGACTTTAAAGAGCATTCTTTCGGTGTTGTTTTCCAATTGTAGCTTTTTTCCGTAATTTTTCGGGTAATAATTGAGTACTTGGGGATACCACGAAACTCTCGATAGAGCATATGACTATGTGTTCGAAAAAAAATGTAGTCTGGGGCACAAAGCAGTTTTATCCGTTGACCTTCTGAGACAATTCCAGCTGATTCAAGTAAGGTATCCAACACGATTTCCGGTTTCACTAAATCACTCTTATAATTTTTTTCCCCCTCGGTTGTATTTAGACGGAATAGTGGATGAAAACAGCGTGAAAATCGATTATGACCTCGACATTCCTTCATTAACGAAGACTATTCAAAATAAGGGATGGAATAGAGTCCTTGTCCAGATGCCAGAGGGGATGTTGAATCATCCTCTCCAAGAAGTTCTCTCGGCATTAAAGGCACTGAATATTACCGTATTTGTGGAAGGTGAGCCATCTTATGGAGTTTGTGATCTTGCGGTTGATACAGCGATTGAACTGGAGGTAGATGCCTTAATCCATTATGGTCACACTTCCTTTGGTTTTGAACAGCGGGTACACAGTGCTGAAAATATGATAGATGTGGTATTGGTTCCTGCTCGCATTGAGAATTATCGAATTGACTTCCCAAAAATAATTAACAAGATTAGAGAGCTAAATTGGAAAAAAGTGGGATTAACTGCCACCGCTCAGCATATGATGTATTTACACAACATAAAACATCAGTTCGAAGCACATCAAATCGAATCTACCATTTCTCAGCAAGGTGGGCAAATTTTGGGTTGTTACATTGGCAAATCAAAGACCGAATTCGGAGCCAACGATATTGACGGTATCGTTAGTCTTCACCCAGGAAATTTCCATACAAGAGCCTTGCTTTTCTTAACTTCTTGGCCGATCCTTCAGATTGATCCCTTCACTGGTGATCTATCATTGTACACAATCTCAGAAAGGAATGCACTGATCAAAAAGCGGTTTGCGGTAATTGAGAAGGCACGAAAGGCGACAACCTGGGGAATAGTAAGCAGCCTTAAGCATGGACAATGGCAACCAAATCCCCATAAGCGTGCCTCCAGGATACTAAGTGAAACAAAATTTACGTTTGTTGAACTAGTGGGAAAAACAATAACGCCTTCGTATCTGGCTAATTTCACATGGATTGATGCCTGGGTAAACACAGCTTGTCCCCGTATAGCTTTGGATGACATCATTAGATATAACCGTCCGCTGATCACATTTCAAGAATTTTTATATCTCTTCGGCCAAATCACATGGAATCAGCTCTTAGAAAGAGGATTTATGTAATAGAAGAGCAAAACTAATGCTCTGGGAAGATCAAGGCTGCGGACGCTGAGAACTTCTGTGTTAAGTGAAGCAAGAACGTTTTTTCTAGAAGATTTTTTAAAATATTAGAGCTTAAGTCTCCTTACAATGCCTCGAAATGGAAAGGAGGTTGAAGGGTAATTGGAAGACAGGATTATTTCCATTGGAGAATGGTTCCACGAGGAAAAAGCGGAAATCCTTCGTGCCTCCTCATCTTTAAGAGGAAACAGTATCTTGGTCATTCTTTCCGACGAGGGCGGCTTGCCAATATTTACTCGAGGTATTCACATAAATGAGTGGAATGGTAGAATCGAGGATTTGGATTTAGAAATCTCATCATCCAATGAAAACATCCTCCTGATGTCGGGATTGATTGAAGCCATTATGCAGCTAAAGGAAATTGTAAGTCCCATAATCATTAAGGTTGCGGGTGATAAAAGGGATAAAGAACCTTTGTACCTGGATTATGCGAAGACAAAACAGGGAATATCGCTAATCAGCCTCTCAACTTCCCCAGATTTTCAACAGCTACCGATTTCGCTCTTAAAGCAGATTTCTCCCCTAAAAGACGACGTACGAGAGCTTCTCTTCGGTAATTTGGAGGTTAATTTTGAGAAAACCGTCGTAGCACCTTTAAGCGAAGATGTAGCGATCTATTGGCGAGTTTTGGATCGAATCAAGAGGGATCTTACTGATGTCGTATCGTTCATTTTGGTTTACAATGATGAAGGTAAATTCCTTTTTTCAACTTCAAAAAAGCCAGAAGTTGATATAGCTGATCCGCTTTTAACCGCTATATCTCATTATATAAAAAGACAGTATGTAGGCTCGAAGTTTAAATCTGAAACCCTAATTGGATCCAAACAGCTATCTTCTAGCGTAATATGGCATTTTAAATGTTTTGATAAGATTTTTGTCTTCTTTACATATAAAATTCCAGAGATGCATACTTTTGATACGCTGAAGTCCGAAATGCTGACATTTATCTCGAATAACCTAGAAAAGTTCATTTCCTCAATCCAACTATTCCCTAAAAAGCCAGAAGACACAGAAAACAACCTCGAAACCTCCCGAATAATTCTGCTTTCCTAAAACAAAAAAATCGCTCAGTCCCGAACTCATGATTCAATAAATTTTTCTTTTTAGCTCCTTGAAAATCCTTATATTTGAGAAGAGAAGGGGGATTGATATGCCTGATGAAACGGGACGCTCTCCATTAGTTGAATATTCAAAATCTGGTCGGGCGGGATGCAGAGGATGCAGAGAGAAAATAGAAAAAGGGGCAGTAAGGATTGGAATTCCATCAACTTTCTCTAGAGGAAACGGCCAGGAAATACAAACTTATCAATATTATCATCCAAGGTGTCTTTTACCTGATCAAATGAGAAAATACTTAGATGAACTTAGAACTCAAATAATCCCCTTGTCAATGTTAAGTGCTGCAGATAAAAAGCAAGCCCTAGTAGACCTTGAAGATATTTCAACTTATCAGGATCAGGGACAGTTAAAACCTCGTCCACCCTATTTTGAGATATCCAAAAGTGGAAGAGGAAAATGCCATGAATGTAGATCCAAGATAGAAAAGGGAATAATACGTGTTGTACGACGAGAAGGAGAGGTGCAGTTACCTGACGGCCGACAGATTTTAGGAAAGAACCTTTATCACACGGACTGTTTCTTTCGAACAAGCTCAGAAGATCCAGTGGAGGATTTTAAGCAGATGGCGGACGGAGCAAGGAAGAAAGCCATTCTCACGGATGATCAGATAAAAGAAATCGAATCCACCCTGAAATCAGTATTTGACGGTAAAACAAGTGCCCAAGAGTTTTTAAATTCAATTGGAAGTTCGCCAATAACTCTTAATAAACTAAAAAAGCTCGCTCAGAATAAGGGACTGGATTTTGGACTTGTTGAAGACGTTATAAAGGGAGAAGCCGAAAAAGGAAAAATTTTCATTTCGGGGAATACCATTCAACGATTGTAGGTGTTATACCCGTAGAATCATAATTCTGATATTATCGAATTTCTGTTGTATCCCTTTGAGTCATGCTCCTCTATGGTGAAAAGGCCCAGTCATCATCCCCTACAAGCATTGAGACTTTTTGTTCTATGACATTATAGATGATGCCACCCACCAACCTATAACCTTGGATAGAAAGATGTACACCATCTCCTATGGTAAACTTATGATCCAGTCGATCATTACTTGCCAAAGGATAATAAATATCGGCACAGAGGTAATTCCCATCAGCATTTTCTATAATCTTCTGGTTCAACCGCTTTATGGGAGATACAAGATCCTTGAAAGCCATAGGTGGTATAGTAACCATGCAAAACGGGACTTGATTCGCTTTCGAAAGCTCGAAGATTTCCCAGAGACTGTTCCAAATTGACCTGGTATCGATCATGCTGGCCAGATCATTGGCTCCTGCCCATAAGATCACCAAATCTGGACGATTTCGCTTTAACCTGGCTTTTAAAACAGGATAAACCTGGTACGCAAGGAGGCCGCATATTCCCCGGTTCTCAATACTGAATCTGAGTGCAGGAAATCTCACGATCAGACTATTATGGAGCCAGAACTCATATGTACTCTCCGGATTGCCGCCATGGGACGGATCATATTCTGGAAATCCAGCTGTATGGGAATCACCAATGCAGAGTATCTGGAAATCCATTAACAAATTCATTCTGCCGTTTCAAAGAAATTATTAATCCTGTGGAGAATCTAGGATGTTGAATAGGTCAGCAATATTGATATTCTCGAATTTTAGTTTGGAAAACTTTACTAATGCTCCGATGAACACGATAAAATAGATAGGGATATTTAGATAAACGAACCAATCATAAAGGTCCCAGGTTGAAACAATTAACGAGATTTGAGAAGGCGTTTTAAAGATTAGCCAGGACCCCACGGATATGAATGTATATGTTAATGCTATGGCGCCGTACAGCAGTTCCCTTGTAGTAGAGACCAGAAGAAGTTCTTCATCCGCTTCATACTGCCCAAGCGCGGAACTTATCCGGTTATAGGCATTTAAAAGGACAAAAAGAAGGGAGAATATTCCAACTGCATATACAATGGTATCGATCGCTGTTATTCCTCCCGCTAATACATAAAAATCTGGATTAAATACGCCAAAAAGAGCCAAACCTGCTCCCGCTCCAAGGACTGGTAACACGTACCTTTCTACGGATCTAGAACGATTTATAAACGTAGAAAAGTATGCATTGGCGATTTCTAGAAAGATTAACCATGAAATAAAATGCGCCACCATAAACCAGATTATAGGCTCCGTTGGGGTCAAAAAGCCTGCAATGGCGATTATCAGGAAGGCCGCGGTTACAAGGATAAAAACCAAGGCAGAATGTAGTAAAGTTTCTTCTCCTTCACGCAGATAGTTTTTGAGAAAAAAATACCAATTGAGCGATGCTAGTCCTGTGAGGACTAGAAGGGGGAACGAGATGATTAGAAATTCATAGAATCCCATGGCCCGATCACCTAAGTTAAGTCGAATTCGATTCTTTTGATAAACCCAGCTCTGAATAAATCCGCTCTGCGTACTCCTTACTCCAATCCTCAGTTTTTTCCTCTAAAATCTTTGCTGCAAGCACAGATACCTTCAGCTGTAGGATTTGGGCGTATTTTTCAAGCATCTTCTTTGTTTTGTCTGATATACGAATGCTGATAACGCTAGTTTTTGCCAGCCTTTGTCACCGCCTGTAAACAAACAGCGATATTAGATTCGTTATCGATATATTTGGTTTTTAAACCCTTAGGCTTGTTTTTCACAAATTCATCGCGTTCAGCATTAGAAATATTCGATATTAACTGAAAAGCAAAAGGAGTTCCTTTTCCAAGATATATTAACCTCTAGCATGGGAAGTATTACGTTTTCAGCAACGCCAGGACTGATTGTTGTTCTCTTGCGATTCTAATTCGCATATAAATTGTTTATATCTCAAACCAGGAAAAACATCCCAGAAGAGCCCGAAACAGTGCCTGTAATTGCAGAGGGTAGAAGTGTACATATTTGAAATGGGTTTTGGTCTCGATAAGGCAGAACCGATTTTAGGCTAGATACGGGTCAAATTGCAGATGTATTTTGAATCACTCTCTCCAAGATATATGAGTAGTTTGACTTCCAAACTTGATCCAAGTAAAGCGGTGTGAATCATTATAAAAAAACATGATACGCATCGATGCATATGGCGTTTAGCGAATATAATAATGAAAAAAGAAATATTAAAGGTTCCGGATCGGAATGAAGTGTCTTGGGATTGATATTGGTGGAACGTTCACTGACCTAATATTAGTTGACACAGAATCCAACGTTAAAGTTATAAAAATCTCTACAACGCCCAAAGATCATTCTAATGCCATAGGAAATGGACTTTCTCAGTTGGGAACCGAGGGCCTTGATTTACTAGTCCATGGAACTACTCTGGCGAACAACGCAATAATTGAACAAAAAGGGGCAAAAACTTGCCTGATAACTACCAAGGGATTTAAAGATGTTTTGGAAATTGGGAGACAGAATAGATTAGAGATATATTCCCTTTTTCCGACCCGAACACCAGCTCTAGTTACTAGAGAACTTCGATTTGAAGTAGATGAGCGCATTGGGCCTGATGGTCAAGTGCTACGACCGCTTTCCACAAATACCATTAATGACCTTATGGGTCTCCTGGAAAGGTATGAGATAGAAAGCATAGCAATCGTTCTATTATTCTCGTTTTTTAACCCAATTCATGAAAAAGAACTTGCCAAATCATTGAATCGAAATTTCCCATCAATAAATGTGTCCTTATCCAGCCACGTACTACCAGTATTCAGAGAGTATGCCAGAACGGCTGCAACGGTGATAGATGCATACGTGGCGCCTCTAATGAAAAAATACTTTTCTGCCTTTTTAACAGAGGTCAGAAAGTATACCTCTAAAATATCTCCCCTGGTACTTCTCTCTACTGGAGGTGTTACAAAAATAGAAAACGCAAGTGATCGTTCAATTGATACAGTGCTTTCTGGTTTAGCTGCAGGAGCTTTGGGTGGTTTATTTTCGTGCACAGAACTCGACCTAACTCATGCTTTATCGTTAGATATTGGGGGCACGAGCACTGATGTTGCAAGCATTGTCGAAGGTAAAATGACGATAACGACCGAAGCTGAAATTGAAGGATTTCCGTTAAAGATTCCAACCATTGACGTGCAAACCATCGGAGCAGGCGGGGGTTCCATTGCGAAATACCGATTTGGTCTCTTGAACGTGGGTCCTGAAAGTGCTGGCGCGGACCCAGGGCCAGTTTGCTATAATAAAGGTGGAATTCATCCGACGGTAACAGATGCGTACGTTGTTCTTGGTTTAATAAATGAAGAGTCATTCTGCGGGGGAAAAATTAGGATTTATCCAGAGTTAGCCAGAAAAGCAATAACAGAACTTGCAGTAGAGATGGATATTACAATGGAGGAGTGCGCTAGTGCAATCATAAGGATATTTGAGAATAACGTCGAGTTAGCTCTAAGAAAGGTATCCACAGAACGGGGACTTGATTGTAGAAACTTCGATTTGATAGCCTTCGGAGGCGCAGGACCCCTCGCTGCCTGCGCTTTGGCTGAGCGGTTATCAATGAAATCAATTGTTATTCCTCCATTTCCAGGGGTTTGGTCTGCTTACGGACTTTTAACAGCTGATATTAGGCATGACTTGACTAGATCCTATCTGAAACTGCTTGGTGAATTAAAGGCCTCGCAGCTTGAGGCCACCTTTGCGGACTTGGCAAAACAGGGTGTTCAATTATGTATCGAAGACGGATTTGAGGAAAAAGACGTCCTTATTGCGCGAAATCTTGAAATTAGGTTAGTTGGTCAGTCCTATGAATTGTCTGTTCCGTATTATGGGCATATAGAGGTAATTTCAGATGCTTTCGATAAGATCCATGAAAAAACATATGGTTACGCTACTCCTGATGATCCAAAAGAGATCGTAAACCTAAGAATTTCAGCAATGGTTCCCTTGCCAAGGTTTCGGATGCCAAGGTTGGAATCTGGTAATGCTCAGACTCTAGAAACCCAACCTCTTTCAAGATCAGTCTATTTGGACAATAGATGGCAAAGTTCCTATGTACATCAAAAATCACGGTTAAAGGCTAATAATATTTTGAAGGGACCCTGTATTATAGAACAAGATGATACGACAATACTAATTAATTTAGGATGGCAGGCTATTGTGAAATCTGATGGCCACATGGTGCTAACTCGCTTAAAAAGGAATTGAGCTGTATGAATATTGATCCAGTTTCTCTTAGCATAATCCAAAAGGCGCTAGAAAACATTGCTGAGGAAATGGGAATTGTATTGCAACGTTCATCCTTTAGTGCCAATTGTAAAGAACGTCTGGATTTTTCTTGTTGCATTTACCTATCTACAGGTGAAATGATTGCCCAAGCAGAACATATTCCGGTCCATTTAGGAGCAATGTTTTCTGCCGCCCATGAAATCTTAGAGGAGTTTTCCATTGAAGAATTTCAACGTGGAGATATTATCATATACAATTCACCATATCGCGGTGGTACTCATCTACCTGATGTAACCTTTTTTATGCCTGTTTACTTTAAAGATAGGATAATCTTCTTTGTTGCAAACCGTGCTCACCATGCAGATATTGGCGGAGCGACACCTGGTTCCATGCCTGGAGTGTCGCACGAATTGTTCGAGGAGGGCTTAATAATCCCACCATTGAAGCTATATGAGAGGGGCAAGGAAAATGAATCAGTTTTCAAACTTATATTGGGAAATGTAAGAGTTCCAAATGAAAGAATAGGGGATTTCCGAGCGCAGAGGGCGGCACTTTTACGCGGTAAAAACCGATTAGAAGAACTCACAACTTTATATGGATGGAAATCTCTAAATGCTGCCTGTGAAGAATTGTTAAATCTATCAGAAAAAGCATTTAATGAGCAGATCGCCAAGATTCAGATAGGTAACGAGCCAATTTCATTTGAGGATTTTTTGGATTCAAACGGCATTACAGAAACACCGATTAGGATCCGAGTCTCGATTTCAAAGAGTGGCGAAAAACTGTACGTATCCTTCCAGGGAACAGACGCCCAGCAGGAGGGGAATGTCAATGCTCCAAAGAGTGTTACCTATTCCTGTGTCTTCTATGTCTTTCGGAGTCTTACGGATCCCAGTATTATGACAAATGCTGGGTTTTTTCGGAATTTAGTAATTCAAATTCCTAGTGGCTCTTTGTTAGATCCGAAGTTTCCAGCTGCGGTATCATCGGGAAATGTGGAAACCTCACAAAGAGTAGTGGATGTCCTGTTAGGAGCCCTTGCAAAAATTCAAGGTAAAATTCCTGCGGCGTCCCAAGGTACCATGAACAATATAAGTATAGGTGGAAAACGACCTGACGGTTCCCCCTTCGCTTATTACGAAACTCTGGGTGGGGGTACGGGTGCGGCATCTCTTGTCTCGGGGGAATCAGGAATTCATTCGCATATGACAAATACGCGGAATACTCCTATCGAGTCATTAGAAATGATTTTCCCCCTCCGCGTTTTATCCTATGGATTCAGAGACGGATCGGGCGGAGCGGGAAAAACGTGCGGGGGGATGGGAATCATCCGAGAGATCCTCTGTTTAACAGATTGTATTGTCTCACTTCAAACAGAGCGCCGTAAGTTCGCTCCATATGGGCTACACGGGGGAGAACGGGGAAAAAATGGAGTAAATATTAAACGAACTATCGATGGGCAGGAAATTGTTCTTCCTGGTCGAGCAACACTCAATTTCAATGCTGGTGAAACCTTAATCATCAAAACCCCCGGTGGAGGCGGCTATGGCCCCCCAAATAATGAATAAAACTTCTCTAATTAAATATGTTCACAATATTTCGCATCAAAAGCGACGTGAGACGATTCTGGGTTTATTTGAATTAGCTTTGAATTCAATTGATCCCTTTTATCTCGTAAAAAGTTCAGTTTCAATAAACAATTCCCGGTCTGAATTAAAAATTCACGATGATGTAATTCCTCTCAAGGATAGGCGGATTTGGGTTTTAGGTTTTGGAAAAGCATCAGGCAAGATGGCGGAGGGATTGGAAGCTATATTTGGTGAATCAACAATGGAAGGAATTGTCTTGGTTCCATTTGGACTGGAAACTCGCCTTAATTTGCCTGGGATCGAGTGTATCCCAACTACACACCCTTTACCATCCGAAACCAATTTGAGAGCTACAAAGAAGCTATTAAACCTTTTAGAGGCGGTTCCTGACTCGGACGTTATCTTATCGCTTATATCCGGAGGAGGCTCATCTATGTTGGTTCTTCCTAAACCTCCGATTTCTATCGGTGACCTAAGAGAGCTTTATTCGATTTTAGTCGAATCTGGAATGTCCATTCATGAAATGAACACAATTAGAAAAGAGGTTTCACTCGTAAAAGGCGGAAAAATGGCCGAGATGACAAAAGCAACCACTATAATTCTTGTAATTTCGGACGTTATTGGAGATGACTTCGGAACCATTGCTTCTGGACCTTTTTTCAAAACAGTATCTTCCTCTAAGGACGCCATTGAAATTCTTCATCGATACGGTTTTTGGGAACATCCTACAATCCTCCCCCCTAGTGTGAGAACTGTTTTGAAGGAATCTCCTGATTCCAAGCCTCGTTATAATTCAGAATCGAGATCAACGATCAGAAAAAGTCCACGACACTACTTGTTGGGATCGGGTAACATTGCTTGTCACGCTGTGAAAGAAAAAGGGGTTGAATTGGGATTCAATTCAATTTTTCTTACCAATCAGCTTGAAGGCGACGCTCGTTACCTCGGAAAACTTTTAGCACGGATTTATCAAGGTATAGCTGGTTCATCGTCTCCACCTATACTTGCGGTTTCCGGAGGCGAATCTACAGTCACGGTTAAAGGGAAAGGGATAGGAGGAAGGAATCAGGAGCTTGCAGCATCTTTTTTGGACGAAATTCTATCGAAAAATCTGAATTTTACATTTTTATCTTGCGCAACTGACGGAATCGATGGGAATTCAAAGTTTTCGGGCGTCATTCTAGATCAATCTAGCATGAAAACGTGTATTAAAAGAGGAATTAATATTTCTCGCTATCAAGCGCAAAATGATACAACAACATTATTCCAAAGGATCGGTGGATGTCTAATACAAACTGGCCCGACTGGAACCAATACAATGGATATTCAGATAGCCTTGATTGAGTAAACAGGGTAATTTTGATTAATTTGGGAGGGTTTTTAAGCTACCTGTGTAATCATGTTGCAACAGTATATCCAAATACATGATATCAAGACACATAACTTCGGCCCTTGAAATTTCGAGGTATAAGCAATGGAAGTTATCAAAACTGGATTAGAAGGTCTAGATAAACTCCTTATGGGCGGAATTCCGAAGGG
Organism: Candidatus Thorarchaeota archaeon; assembly: GCA_048882505.1. GTDB lineage: Archaea > Asgardarchaeota > Heimdallarchaeia > Hodarchaeales > Hodarchaeaceae > Hodarchaeum. Next base: position 198,541 of record JBHLRO010000005.1, on the reverse strand, counting down.
CTGGATTATAATTCTTTCAGGTGAGCCAGGGGCTGGGAAAACCTGTCTTTCAGTAGGGTTCCTTGTCAAGGGAATCCAAAAAGGAGAAAACGGGATATACGTATCATTCAATGAATCAAAGAAGGAATTGTATTTAACACAGAAAGCGTTCGGTTACGACCTACAGAAATATGAAGATGATGGGAATTTCCGATTCCTTGATTTCAGCTACAGCCATGCACTTGGTCAAGGAAAATTGGAACTTCCCCCTTCTACGGGTACAATAGATCTCCCTGAATTGATTTTAAAGATACGAGAGCCGATTAAGTCAATTGACGCACAAAGAATGGTAATTGATCCCTTGACGATTATTTCATTACTATTTGAAAACATTCGTGAAATCAGATATAATATTCTTCGATTATTCGAAGTTATTGGCAAATTTGGCGTGACTACCTTGGCTATCGCTGAACGTCCAGGTACAGCCAACTATACTGTTGAAGAATTCTTGGCCTCTGGTATCATCCGCTTGTATAATGAACGTGAAGGAGCAAAAAGACAACGAGGAATTGAAGTGGTGAAAATGCGAGGAATGAACCACAAACGAGGGATATTCCCGTTCTCGATTACCGGAAAAGGAATTGTAATCTCCCCAAATGTCGAATTACCCTCATGAGGACGGGAGACCCAAAAAAAACCAGGGCCTCTCCCCTCAAAAAGAGATCTGTGATTGTGTAAAACAGCGATCCTGGATATTCACGAAGGATTATTCGTCCTTCTTTTTCGTCGGGATTTTTCCCTCGAGTTTTGCCTTGGCGTCTTCAATTGAGTGATAGCCATCTTCTCCGGTTTTTTTCAAGAGTTCTTTCTTTAGATCATCAGGTATCTTTTGTTTCTCATCTTCAGACATTTCTGTTCCTCTTATAGCTTCTTTTGAATTCTTGGGACATTTTTAGGTAATTCGTTTTTCTTCCCTGTTTTCATTACCATAGGAATCGTTATTAAACCTTTCTTATTTCCCTCCTTAGCTCGAGTAAATAAACATTGCGAATTTTCGTTTTTAATCGGAAAATCTAATGGCCTCCCAAAATGAGTTTCCCTCCTATGTCATCTGGTTACACCCGTCTCGTCATACAACCCCATTGTTACAGAAACATTCCATCCAAGCCCGGTGTTTACCGTTTTCTATCCGACTATAATCAAATTTTATATACTGGAGCATCCTCAAATCTCCAAAAACGCATTGCACAGCATTTACGTAAATATAGCAACAAAGAACATAGGAAACTGGTTATGATATCTCAGTCAGCTTTCTTGGAATATCAATGTTATTCTACTGCTGAAGAAGCGTTTAGCGCAGAAGAAAAAGAAATCTGGGTGCACCAACCAATGTTTAATAAGAAAGGTGTGCACCCCAAAGCATTCTCGTACCTTATTATTCGTGAAGATCCGCATCCGCATATCGCCTGTGTCCGGGGTGAAGATTATGATCGCATTTCAAAGTCAGAAACTTTCTTCCGTATTAATCTCTATTACCTGGAACTCATAGAGCGTCTTACTGGCCTCAGAAAACTATTTCGCTTTTGTATCTGTCCATCCCGTTCCTCCTCCAAGTCCTGCTGGGAAAACCAATTGGATTTATGCGTGAATCAGTGCCGCCATAATGTAAAAACGTTTCGAGGTAATAAAGATCTGATAAAGGTTCTCTCCGGGAAAAACAAAGTCTTTGTCAGAGAATTAGAGGAATCAATGCAAAACTCCGTTGAAAACTTGGAGTTTGAACATGCTCAGAAAACGCATATTATGTTACGTTCTATCAAAAGCATTCAAGATAAATTTGGTGGAGAGGGCATAAAACGTAACACAGATCATTTCATTCTCGAGCCTCTTTCACTGAACAGTCGGAAATTTAAGATCAAATTTGCAATGTCTTCCAATGGCAACAACTCCAATTTTCCTTCGAATCTAAATTACCGTACAGTTGCCATTGTAGAAAACGAAGATAAATTCACTCCTATTCTGAAATCATTCTACTTGAAATTGCACTCTCCTCCAAAGAGGATAGAAATCGTCGCCCCTCGCTCGATCTTCCAGCGAAATCCCTTTTGGAGTAACCTTCTTGGTTGGTTAAAACTCTATTTTAGTCAAGAAATAGCGCTCAACCTAATCTCTTAAGGAAGGCATTTCATATCTTTTGGAACCACATGCAGTTTTTTAGTAATTCCAATAGTGATTCCGATAAAAAGCTTCAATCGTCTCGGGTGGGGGCAGTTTGAATGAATCCCAAACGTTGATCACTTCTCTGAGATCCTCTTCTCCTTCCTGACCTTTGAAAAGCTTGTGTAAGAATTCACTTCTTTCTTTAATGTCACGTTTTACAAATGCGAGAAATTCTTTTATCGTATAATATCTTAATCGGTTAAATGCTTTCCCAAAACCCTTAATGCCGAATGATTCTTCTAATTCATACGGATCGGGCAATAGGACGCGATCGCCAAAAACTGGGTGTGGAAGCCAATTCTGTATTTTTCGCTCTTCGGCTAGCTGTAAGAGCCTCTTAGAATGTGATACACGAATTTTACGCCCTGAACCTTGCCAAATAGGTTCTCCGAGCTCGTTTTTAAGTAAAAGTCCTGTTCTGTGGTCAATCTTCTGAATAAACTCGCCATTCTCATCTGTCAACCGAATCTGATTGCCATTTATGTCATGTTCTCCAATGGCTCCGGTGTTTAAGATTATGAATGCCAATTTTCCATCCAATCCCAGTCCAAGATCCCTATATATCTCGAGTTTGAGAAGAGCTTGTTGTGCTTGTTCTCGTGCCATGAAGTCAGTTGCAGCATAGCTTCTTACTCTCGTACCAGGTTTTTTGGCAGCAATTGCCGATGTAATAATAGATTCAACGGCAGAATCAAACGCAACAGCGATAATTGGATCAACGACTCGAAACAAAGGATGAATGTAGTCAAATCGTTTCATGGCTAATACAATGGTTCGTAAATCTCGAGGGTGAGAATTTTGTCCCCATTTTGGATTCAATGCCTTGAAGGAGAAGATAAAGCGGCCGTTTGTTGTACCGCTTTTGTGATATTGGCGACACAGTAATGAGCCTGGAGACTGATCGGCTTCAACTACTGGGACTTTTACAACATATCCGTTTATCCTTTTCAGCTGATACTTTACGTTCTCGCAGTCAATGTTCATTGCCAGAACGATTGGACGTTCGCCTTCTTGGGTAACTTCACTTGATTTCATTAAACCTGGCCATTCGGGGCTTTTTGGTCCCAAATCTGCTGATTTAGCGAATGACGCCGCTTCTAAACCGATAAGCTGAACCTGAACCACCTTATTCCCTTGGGAATTCCTGCAAATCTTACCGATTGCAGCATCATCTTGTTGTAGTTCGGGCCCCACGGTTAGAGTAGTTTTTCCAGTACCGGAAAGTCCCTTCAGTACACGATGATTAGTCATTCCCGCATGATAAGAAATAAACCCGTCTGATTCCGCCTTATTCCAGACTAAGGTTAGATTAGGCTTTTTAAAAGCTCCTCCGAAGTAATCGATTCTTAAATTCAAGACGCGTCTTCTATTTTGATCCATTCCAGTAAGGTCAAAAAGGGAGATTGGTTCATTAGGATCAAAATTGGGCCAAAAATCACGTATTTCGTTGATATAGAACAAAGGAAGCTGTTCTTGTACGATGAAGTTCCAACAATGGATATTTTGATTTATTTTGGGAGGAAATGTCATCATTTTTCCCATCCAGGCTATATAGGCTGAATGGTGGTTTTTTACGCTTACAGTGGTTCTAATGCCTACCTCATAATCGGCTTCTCCCTGAATACCATCCATAACGATGCAGGGTATCTTTTCGTCTCGAAGATACCCGAGAACGACTTCGTATAGCTTTTTTCCCCTTTCTGGATCAAATGCCTTCTGGCCAGCTCCCAGACGATAACCCCGTGGGACCATATAATAGACTCTATCAGGTCTTCTTCCTGTCTGGACAGAACCAAAAAGATACTGATGATCTTTTGTTATAATATAATATGGTTGAAGGAAGTCTTTAAACCAAGAATGAGTTGGATTACGTACAATCACATTTGAGGAGAGTTGACAATCATACCCAACATCAGAAAGAGCTTCTGTCACCATCTATACCTTCGTTTAATCCAATTTGATTGACGCTATGGTATTCTGAACTCTCTCAAAGATTCTAATATACGGAGATGGCGTTGAGCTCATGCTATTTTAACCTAGTGTAATAAATTAACAGGAGTGAAATTAATTTCTATATTGAAATTATCGAGGTTAGCATCCTTAGCCGTAACAATCCTCCTTTTGTATGTTTCGTTTAGACAAAAATCTGTTTAGGTTAATGAATAATAAATTCGTTCTCGATTTTGTCCTTTATTTATAATTTTTTCAAGGTAGATCTCGCCAATTTCTCTCGTATTGCGGACGTGGGTACCTGCACAAGCTGCAAAATCATAATCCCCTATTGATACAATTCGAAACTCCTTGACGTGCTTAGGAACCATTTCCAAATATTTAATCTGATAGTTATTCGCTTTCAAAAAGCTGATTGCCCTTTTTCGGGGTTGAATATCGAAAGAAACTTTTATCCCTTTTTTGATGATCTCATTGATTTCCTCAATCACTCTATCGAGTTCAGCGAGTTTTTGTATAGGGAAAAAATCAAGGCGACTTTTACGAATACCCAGCTGGTTACTAACAGTTTGAGCGCCGTAATTCACCTGAAAATATCTACTGATACAATGTTGAGCCGTGTGCATTCTCATCATTTGGTATCTCCGTCTCCAATCCAATATCCCGTGAACAGCAGCTCCGATATGGATACTCTCCACAGTGTTCAGTTCATGGATAATTTCCCCCTTTTTCTCACCTGTTCTCTTGACCTCATAGACTTCTGAATTTATTCTTAGCTGCCCCTGATCCCCCAATTGGCCTCCGCCTTGGGGAAAGAAAGCAGTCTGTTCCAAAACGGCTCCGTGAGCATCAATAGCTGTGATTATGGTATCAAATTGGTTTATATAGCAATCAGAGAAGTACAATCTTTCCGTCATTGTGATCTTACCCTCGAAAGTAGAGAAATTTAAGAAAATCGCTTTTTCAATTAAAAAAACTCATCTAATTGGCGTTGTTTTCGCCATAACCTGATCCTTGCCTCAACTCGTTCCGCTGCTAACTGCTCCCTTTCTTTCAAAGGAATAGATCGAATGAAACGACGAAGCTTGGCCAGTTCAGTAGCATACCAGTCTGCAATTCGTTCCTCGCTGGGCTGTGGTACAGTATGTTGATTTGCATGATATTCATCAATGCGTGTTTGGACACGCCGCTCCGTTAATTTTTCGTGAAATTCTTGGGATTCGTGAGGATGCATCAATCTAATCTGGTTGTAAGATTCCTGCCACCATTCTGCTAAAACCCTTGGTGTTAATTTTCCGAGACTGAAAGATTCTTCATCCGACATGGGCACTCTAGTTCCGTCTAAATAATTTTTGAACGCAGAGGTTTTCTCTACTATCGTTTAAAATCTTCCTAAAATTATTAAATCAACATAACTCATCTTCAGCTTGCTTACAAGTCCAGTCATCCTTGTTGAATACTAATCGAAACTGCATTTAGTAATTTATATTCAAATTGGTGAGCATAGAATGAATAAATGTTTTCATTAAAATGGTTAATCCAACAAAAAGATTAAAAAAATCGAGAATTCGCACATTTCCCTGGCGATGATCAATTTATGATCTCCGATTAAGGATTCAAATTCCAAGTTTTTATTCTAATCTTGTGAGATGAATGTTTGACTCGTCAGTTTCAACCGCCCCGATTTAAGGACATCACACCTGAAACAGAACGGTTGGCGAAACTTGATCACTTTTGGATTTCTATTGATTCATCACTCCGTTTATGGCGTTTTTCTTATCTTTGGGACGAGGATCCCAAAGGGAAGCATATTCCTCCCGCAAAATCAAGATTTTATGAGCCAGTTCTATTGATCCATGGGATAGGTAAGGACCACCGAATTTTCAATTGGCTGGCCCGCGAGTTGTGGTACTTCGGATTTCGCCTAATCTTTTCAATCGATTTCTCAAATAACTTGAGTTTTATTGAGAACGCAGAGCAATTGGGGAAGGTAATTGCCGATATAAGGAAGATAACGAAAGCGTACCGCATTTCAATGATTACTAACTCCTCTGGTGGATTATCGGCCCGATTTTATTCAAAATTCATAGCTGGAGCCGATAGCAACATACGTATACTGGCGATGATAGAATCTCCTCACCATAAAGCCAACTACTTAGGAACTTTGGCTAATATAAGAAACCTAGAAGTTAGCGATTCCCAAATAAATCAGCAGCTTGACTATCTTGAAGATATGAATGCAGAAACAACAGAAAAGGAACTTTACAGGTTAACTTTGGTTAATATCGGGACATTGAAATACCCAGGGATTAGATTACGGCAAGCGGGAACTCTTGCTAGGAAATTCGTGCCACTCTCCGATGCTATAAATATCACAGTTGGTTTAACGCATTTACGGGTTCTTAGGCATAAAACCATTTTCAGGTTACTTCGTCCTTTTCTTATTCCTGAAGTAGCCGTATTCAAGATAAGATTACTCACCCTAACCGCCTATAATAAACAGATATTTCTTAGAATCCACTTCAAGAACCGCGTGACGCAGAAATATCCTCAAAGAGGTTTAATTCATTTTCCTAGTTCCAAAGAAGCCTTCATTCCCCAGGTCCCCATGGTGGTATTTGCGTCTTATTTTCCCCTAGATGATCCGAATCCGCCACGTCTTTCCATATACGCATTTCATAGAACTAAGTCTCTGGGAATGGAAAGGATAGGCAAGATCGAGGTTGTTATAGCTTTTGAGAAACTGCCAAGTATTGAGTATCATACCCTTTTGGGTAGGGATGGAGAGAGAATTGATTTTGCCCTATATACCTATATTCCATAAGGTTAACTCTTATGATCAGGTTAAGAGCTTCTTCATAAGGAGTGCGTGATCTTTTTTCCCGTAATAGTTTCTTATTTTCTTTTCAAGGAGATATCCGTTTGCCTCATAAAAGGAGATGGCACCTTTATTCCTGTAATAAACTTGAAGCATTATTGTGTTAATCTCGTAGTACTTCCTCAATTCAGTTTCCAAATATAATAGTAATCTTTGACCAATATGGTTCCGATGGAGTGCAGGCTCAACCTGTACTGTTACAATTTCTGCAATTCTGCCGACATCGTGCACAATATTACCAATGATAAAGCCAACAAGATTCCCTTCGGATACTGCTGCATATGAAGTTCCATGTGCTGCGCGAGTGACTAGCGAAACTAGAATTGGCTCATTAAACCTAAACCTTTCAAGGAAACACTTTTCTTCTATTCTCACCATATCCTTGATGTCACTTAAAGACAATTGTCTTATGTATAGGTCTTTTATCTTATTATTTGCCAAAGTATAACACGTTTCAATCAATAGTGAAAGTATAAAGCCCAACAACATATACAACCTATTACATGATACCTCATAAATTAGCTACTTTAGCCTATATAGTAAATGGCCGAGAAGTGCTTTTGCTTTTTCGCAATAAGAAGCCAAACGATTTTCATCAAAATCGTTATATAGGTATTGGCGGAAGGTTGGAAGCTGGAGAAACCCCTCTTGAGTGCGTGTTGCGCGAAATTAGGGAGGAAACTGGTTATACTTTCTCAGCGCAGGATGTCCAATTTCGGGGATACATTTACTTTGATGAAATCAACCGAGACAAGGAATCAGAAGATCTTCCTCCATTTAACTGGTTGGTGTTCTTGTATTCAGCAAGAGTGAAAAAGAAAAGGGTGATCGAGAATCCAGAGGGCGAATTACACTGGATTCCATTCGAAAAAATCCCGTATCCTCAAATGTGGGAAGGTGATCGTATCTTTACTCCTAGAATACTGGAAACTGACGAGTTTTTTGAGGCGAAGTTTATGTACAAAGGCGAAAAAATATATCATTGGGATTTAGGGGAATAGCCATAGTTTCCCTTGCCATGTTAACTACATATTTCGCTAATTCGGTTATAATCCGGGAAAAACAAAAAGAAAAAAGGAGATTTTGGAAGCTTACGCGAATGATTGTCCACATGCACATGTGGATCTTGCATTGGGATTATCAAGCATGAAACCGCCTCCGCCATAGGTTAAACTTTCCTTAAAGTCAAGAATAGAGTTGTCAACCAAGGGGATGTCAGCTTTTGCGACAATTACATGAGCTCCGTTCATTGAAAAGACCACATCATAATCTTCTCGGGCTTTGTCTACCTTAAGGTAATATTGATAGCCAGAACATCCACCTGGAACCACTGTTATACGTAATCCCGCATCTAGCTCGTTTTTCTGTTTCAAGAATTGTGTTATTTTCTCAGCGGCCATCTCGGTAATCGTTATGTTACCAATTACTGCATCCGTGTTTAATTGCGTGTGTAATTCTTCAATAGCCTCATTCAGCCGAGAAAGGCTTGAATCCAGCTTATCGGAGGGCAAACCTTGGGCCTTGAAGAACCTCCTTAGCGACATATCCAAGGGTAGGGAGCAACCAACTAGCTGTAATCCTGCATCTTGAAGAATGTTAACCAGAGGTGGATAACGCATAATGTCTCCTAGAGCAGTTTTTCCGTTAACTTTTGTAAGCATCAATTGTCACCGTTAATGTATTATATCCACTTAAAGTAAGTTAGCTTTTAAATAAAAGAATAGCTTTAGTAAAGTAGTAAAGACATACTTTTAAAGAGATTCTTTGTCTAATATAGCTCTTACGCCTGGCATTTGGCCTTTACTTTGAGGAAGAAAACGTATTGTGGAAATCGAAATCTCAGAATTATTCATCCCCTCAGAAATATATCCTTTTGTAGCTATTCTTCCTAATTCTTATTAATTGGGTTTTTCAACGGGATTTGAAGCAGATTCAACGATTTCTCTTTGCCCGTTTGCCTGAAATGAAATAAGAGATTCGAAATCTTATCGAATTCATTGGTTTCGCTTCAAATATCGTACTCAGGACAGGTTAGGGTTGAGTTTTGATCCCTTTATTCATACAATCTTTGAACTGATGGAAGAATTCGTTTAAACTGGTTAGGATCGTAACAAAGCCTAAAAAGCTATCCCTAGGAAGGAAATCCGTATTCTTCTGAAGGACGGGGAATTTCGACCTCGAGATCCAATAATTCCTTTTTATATCTCTTTGCCAGTGGGCGAATTTCGTTTTTACGGTATCTATACGTTATATCTGCCTTATCGCCAGCCAAGTCATTCCACGGCTCCACAAGAACGACATCATTTACTGTGATTCGATATCCTCTTCTAAAGCGTCCTGGGATGCGCGCAACACGTTTAACTTTGTCTGTACAAAGTACTTCCATCCTTCGAGCGCCAAGGTTTCGGATTACAACTCCGATAACCTCACTTCTTGATGGGTACCTAGTTCTCCTGACAATTGTTTCTGAACCTGGCCTCGTTTTCCTTTTCTTAGACATTACGAATTATCCTCATTATTTTGTTATTTCACGAAAAAAGCCTCACTTACCCCGATAAACTACTAATACATCTTTAAATAATTTCGGGTGACTCTCCAAATGTAATCCCGTCCCCAGCTACACCCACGCAATAATAGTGACAGCATATATGGAACGGAATTATTTCAGATGGAATGGGGCATTTTCATCCGTTGATCTAGCTCCTCTTAACGCTATATAATAACTTATCTGTTTCTAACCCTTTTCCTCTAATAGCCTAGAAAGAAATTCCTAGTTCATCCTATTGGATCTAAATCATCTGGTTGAAACTTTGTAGGGTATTTTTACGGAAATACTAGATTCAGTTGCTATCCAGCTTTTTGAGAGAAGAATAATCGCATTTCTTGTCAAACGCGCGGGTTTTGGTTTCGTATTCTATGAATTTGGATTTTCCTACAGATCATGCCATCTTCTGCCAAGAGAAGGATTAAAAACCCTTTTAACGGTGCCCGATTACGAATGAGTTTTAACTGAATTCCAGAATATAGAACGTGATCACATTGATTAGGTTAGATGTTGATTTTCAGTCCATAAAAAGCTATCTGTTGAAGGAATTTGAAATTAAAGAGTTTGTTTCTGATTCAAAGACTGAAGAAGAAGCTTTACTGATTTATTGGGCAATCGATAATATTTCGAGAGATCCCCGTAGATATTCCCAAGAAGAAATGGAGCATTATTCAGTAAATAGCAAAATACTTGAAGAGATCAGACAAGAAATCCTTTCTAAAGAGCTCCCTTGGAGTTTGTCGCATTATTCTCATGGTTTTGTCCTCGGAGCTCTTGAATTTTCAGCCCGCAATCGGGAAGCTTCTATAGAACATTTCAAAGAATATATGCAAATAGTCCAAAAAATGGAATCATGGAAAGATCTAGGATTTCCTTCAGAACGATTTCAGAAACATTGGGAACATGCAATGACAGGTATCCACGAGATTCATAGCTGGTTAGAAGATAAATCAGAAGCGTTTTACCCTTCCATAGCTGCAATAATTAGGAGTGGACATTATAACAACCCCTCAAAATTCTTGAAAGCATTACGGAAGGGAAATTCTGATAAAAAAACGTTCCAAGTCCTTTCTTCCATTCTCCAAACCAATCCACTGTTAAATGAACGTCTGGCAGATTTATGTGAAACTGAACACATAGAGTTATCCGTTTTCAGAGGGAACACCCTAACGGCCCTCGAACTGTTAAAACAACAAACAACTGATATGAAAGTTAAAGAGCATTGTCAATTGATCCTTAAAAAACTACCTACATCTATTTAGGGAATCCAAATGCTTCAAATCTATCTATCCGGCGCGATAAGGGGAGGTCGTGAACTTCAACCCACCTACCAGAAGATCTATGGTTATTTAGATCGAAATGGAGTCTCTGTATTAGCCCATCATGTGGCCTCGGAGAATGTGTTGGAGATTGAAAATTCTATATCTGAAAAGGACATTTTTAAGCAAGATATTCAATGGTTGAACCAATGCGATGGAGTAGTTGCGGAGGTTAGTATTCCTAGTTTGGGAGTGGGTTATGAGATTTCATATGCCTTGGAAACGCTTAAGAAACCAGTTTTAGCCCTGTATCGGGAGGAACTGGGGCCAATATCCGTCATGATTTTAGGAAACGTATCATCGCTGTTAAAGATATCTTCTTATAGAAATGAGGAAGATCTTTTAGCCAAAATTCAAAGTTTCATTAGATCATTGTACTAGGAGAATCCGTTTCATCATATTAAGAACTAGGCGGGATTGATTTCCATTTTAATCAGCTTTCCAATTTATGCCAAATAATCCGCTATTGATGGTTTATAACCCAAACGATTTTTCTTCGAGAAAGGCGGGCAAAAGAGAACGAAAGTTCACGTTAAATCTCCATCCTAATAGCCCTAATTTCCTCTAGAGCGGAACTATTATGGCAACGAATATACCCCAGATCGTAATGATCGAAGTCAAATCCAATCAAACGTATTTGAGGAGATTATACTGTCTGCATTCCGTAAATGTTGACAAGGTAAAACGATGAAACTCTTTTTTTCGAAGATCAGCTAGGATACTTTTTTAGCATATCAAAAAATCCCAGCATGTCAGCCATCTATCTATTGAAGGAGGAACCGATTTGCTTAAAATAGGAGACACAGCACCGTCCTTTGAAACAACAGATGAAGAGGGTAATCAAGTTGATTCAGACTTGCTAAAGGGTAAAAAATTCGTTCTCTATTTTTATCCAAGAGATTCCACCCCAGGTTGTACAAAGGAAGCCTGCTCTATCCGTGACAATTATCAGATCTTTCAAAAACAAGGCATACCGATTTTTGGTGTTTCTGGGGGCAGTGAAAAGTCCCATCAGAGGTTTAAGGAAAAGAATAGCCTCCCCTTTCCTTTGCTAATGGATCAAGACCTCTCTTTGGCCAAAAAATATGGTGTATATAAAAAACCAATGCGGGTGACACGGGTAACCTTCTTAATTGATGAAAAAGGCACAATAGAAGGGATTTTTGGAGGGGACCATGGCATAGAGAAAGTTAATACTTCAGAACATGCCAATCAGATAATTAATTTCTGGGAACTTTCATCATAGCTGAATTTTAGATATCTAAGCCTCGTTTATAAGCTCGTTTTTGATGGCGAGGTCGTTATATCCCTTAAAAAAGGATATTCACAGCTAGGTCTTGGTCAATAATTTTAAAAATCCCATCACAGCAATTGCCCCATCCTGAAAACATGGTCGAGATTAAAATCAACTTGTTTCAACGCTTTTTGGTGATTTTAGGTAGCTCGTCAGGATAGATAAGGAAAATACTGGAATTCAAGCTAGGTGAGCCATAATGATGGATCGGACCGTTTTGTTCAGCGTGTATGACAAAAAAAGAGGGGCAATTCCATTGTTCTACGAGGGTAAAAATCTAACTTCAGAAAAAGCAACTCAAATCGCTTTGCGCTCTCAAATGACATTGGCAATGATGTCTTCCGCTGATTTAGAAAGTGCTGAAGCCATTTTGCCCTTTTCAAAGCTCGAGAAGATTGCATTCATTCTTTTGTTTCAGATTTCACAAGCGGATCCGAATAATCCAAGGTGTGTTGCCTCTATTAGCTATTTGGTGCCCCAAGATCAACAGGTATTTCTCTACAATAAAGTACCTTTCCTTAAATTTAAGGCTGAGGAAATCGCTAACCAAATAAAGCAGCAATTTGTCTATACTGGTAACGCGACGTTACCTCCTCAACTGGCCAGCTTATTGAGCAATTGGAAAATCACAGAAAAAGAAGCTGTGGCCGAGATAGAAATTGTTGAGCGCCGTGTAACCATATCTGAAAAACGCGATGGAAGTAGTATTGAATTCTTTCTTGCACAAGTGAAAAAGAACGAGGATCGAGCCGTAGGGGGATTATTACGTGGCGAACCCATATTTGTGACGGGAGATTCTGGTGCCATTGTTGAGCTTATCGTCCATAGCCTGAGTTTGTTTGCGCCTCACCAAGCCCTTAGAAAGGTTGGTTACTCTACTCAACTGATTGATCCGCACCAAGCGGATATCATTGGTATTCCCCAAGGTTTGGTCAAACACTTCCCTCAAGAAATACTCGTGGATACGAAAAAAAATCTGGTCAGGAACGGGAAGTCATGCCCGTTTTCAAGGAAACTTATAAAGCAGTTACGTCGTAATCGTAATCGTCAACTAGAAATTGTTGATGCAGCTATCAATGATATCCTACAAGTTGCTAACCAATTGACTGATGCTTTTTCACAATCCGAAGAAGAACGAGACCGGAGCCTTCAGATTATTAAAGAAACAAATGATCGTGACCTAGTAGAGATTGCCGCGGAGATTAGCGCTCAGAGAAATCCTTTAATACGGGAACTCGTTCTGAAGCATTTGTCTGCCAAGTTTCTGGATTGGATGGAAGGTCTTTGATCTTTGTATTTGGATTTCAACTACTTTAAGAATGCTGATTTCCACGCTACGAGATCGATTGGATCTTTAAATAAAAATCCCCAACCTTTAAAACTTGAATGCTCATAGAGATCATCTGCACGTCCTCTTACTAGTTCTTCGAGGGTGATTGGTTCTCATGAATACTCAACCCCGTAGCTTGAACAGTCTTGCCGCTGATTTTGAAAAATATGCTATCCAGATGAGCGAGCAAAGATACAATCAAACAGCTGGCCTTCAATACGATGAAAATCTTATGAAATCAATTGCAGAGATTCAGGTGGAGCTAAGTTCAGAATTTCTAGCCTCCTACATGGATCCCAGATCGTTATATCTTTCAGCTATTTCAACGACAGTGGCGGCCAAAAGATTACCGTTAACCATTAGAATTCACGAATTACGACCGATCGCAATCAGAAATACTGAATTTGAGGTTAATGGAAAGCCAGTAAATTGGGGAAGTTGGAGACAGTTCAATTCTCAATCCAACGATATATCCGCCCGTAAAAAAGTGTTTGATGATTTCATCGCTAAGGCCCCCCAATTAGCCCCTCTGGTTGAACAAAGGTTTCAAATTTCCCGTGAAATCTATTCAAAATATCATATTTCTCCTCTTGATTCATATTTAGAAAGAGAGGGAGTTGAATATCAAAAGCTGCATGATTTGATGGTCTTCCTCGGTGAGGAGGCCCGTAAACCTTTTCTCGCAGCCGCTGATCACTATGCTCCAGAAATATTGGGCAAGTCCCAGTTTGAATACTTTGATGATTTTTATGTTGCGCGGGGCCGCATATATACACCGTTGAACAAACACTTCCAAAAGAAAGATCCTATCAAGGCTGTCGAAAAGGTTCTTTCGAATTGGGGGTTTCAAGATGAGTTGAAAAGCATTTCAGTTGACAGTGATGACCGGGAAAAAAAATCCCCCTCAGCATTCTGTTTTTCTATTCGGGTACCAGATGATATTCGAGTCGTTTATAAGCGAGTCTCGCCATTTAGTGACTTTGCAAGCGTTTTTCATGAATTTGGTCATGCAGTTCATGGTGTATCTGGAAGAAAAGAAGATCCTTTCTGGATAAGGTATTTAATCCCAATGGGTGTCGCAGAAACCTTTTCTATATTTCTTGAATCCCTCCTTGAACAGCCTCAGTTTTTGAAATCTGAACTTGGTCTTTCCGATGAAGTTGTGAATCAAATTATAGACAGACGCCATTTCATGAATTTGTATTTCCTGGTCTTTTACGCTGCTAATTCGCTTATGAAGCTAGAGTACTGGAAAAAAGAATATACGGTAGAATTGGCTTCTAATCGTTATCAAAAACTTACTAAGCGGTTTTTCTGGGAAATACCTGGTAATTATTGGTTATTGCACCATGTAATGCCTGATTACGATGTATATTCTCCATCATACATCTTGGCTAGTATACGCGTAAAAGAATGGATCGATCAGATGGTAGATGAATTTGGAGAGGAGTTCTGGAAAGATGCACAAGCAGGAATGGTATTTCGCGATTTAGCGGCCACTCGAGGAGAGTTTGATCTTGCCGTGTGGGACATGGATCCTAAACCTTATCTGGAAGGACAAACGCAATTCTCTTTCATCTCTGACTAAATACCTGGCCTCTCAAGCAAAAATATCCCAATCTAAACTTTCCATATCAACTAGTATCAGCGCGAAATCACCTACATGCGTTACTGTTGTAATCGAGCCGTTTGCTTCGATAGCATCGATAACACTCAAACTTCTTTCCGCCAAATTATAAACGGAATTAACGCCGCCCTTGACAAGTTCTCGCCAGTTAGAAATCGCTGTATCGTTCAAGAGGTGGTTTGAGATACCAGCCAAAGTTAAATCTGTTTCATTTGCAGCCACCTGACTGAGGGTAAAGTTTTGTCTTGCTTGAGTATAATTGCCTGAAGTGGCCGGAGGCCCTAAACTAGTGGTCATACTAGCGTTCAAACTATTCGAACCTAATGAAAAGTAATTTATCGATTCAAAGGTCGTTTCAAACGCGTTAAAGTAAGTATTAATTACATCCAACCTATTTGAGGTTGATTGAGTAAAACTATTTAGTTCTTGTAACAGCTGAGAGACATCTATTAGGTCACTAAGTACATTTAGATTTAATTGACTGATTACTTCCTCCATATCATCTAAACTTGATTGTGTTGCGTTCAAATATGAGGATGTATTAGTCATACTTTCATCCACCCTTTGCCATTTAGGGTCGGCAATATTACTAGCATTAGCAAAATCTATTGCTTGGATCTCTCGCAATGTTGTATTAAATGCTTGAAACATAAAAGTTGCGTTTTTAACAGCCAGAAGATACTTACCTGTAACCGAATGAAGACCTTCACTGAAATTATAAAGCTCACGGATGGGTAAAATCGAAGCCGCTTGAGTAGGAAGGCCCAACTCCTCAATTTCTATATCTTGAAGTGCCATCTGTGAAAGAACGTAATCAGATTCAGCATTTTCTATTTCGTTCAGATTAGAAAATCGAGATTGATCTAGATTTTCCAGAGCGAGTGTCAGCTTATAGGTCGAGTTCGTCCATGGAATCGCAGCAGTTATGACTGAAACGAGGATTGGGAGTCCCAGTTCAAGTTCAGAAAGGAAATTTCCGATTTCTTGGAAGGTTGGAAAGTTTAAAGTCTCTCGTGCACTGCTGAGTCTTGGTAGGAGATTTTCTTCCGCAAAAGTAAGATTCTGAAGACCTAATTGTAGAATACGGAGGGCTCCGAGCATGGATTGGTTGTATCTCTGGTTTTCTTGGGCACCGAAACCCAAGTTCTGCCCTGAAATAGTTTCCGAAAGTATTTGAAAAGATTGATTGAACCCTCGCTCAAAACTAAAATAAGCCCAAAGAAAATTCAAGTAAAATGGAACGGCCTCACCAAGATCATGGGTTAAATTCAGAATGTTCGGGATTTGATCTAGAGGGATCCCTGCAACGCTCGGGAAAAAATAGGGCAGTACAACAGATATAAGTGGATTTTCACCAAACTGCTGAAAGGAGTTTCCCGCTTTTTCTAGGTGACCTTTCGCAGAATCAATCAGTTCCTGAAGTTCAGCCAGATTTGATTCAAGATTTTTTACGAATCTCGGAGAAAACATCTCTGCGGTTTCGACAAGTCCAATACTTGCATAGATGGTTCCTTCTGTTCCTTTCCCTAGCGCATGATAGACTATAGGTAGAGTCAACAATGAGACAATGAAGAATAAAACCGCAAAGATCCTTCCTGCTTTAACTAATCGCCTGGTGTTTTCGGTTTTTTGAACTGATAGCGTAAGAAATAGACCGATTGTGAGTGGTATTATCGCCAAAAACACCAAGTCCAAGAATGGAATAACTATCTGAAGAATTTCAAGGCCTAAAAACACACCCTGGCCGGCTGATTGGATTAATGTTTGCCTTTTTAGATTTCCAATTAGGTCCAATCGAGCGATGCTGTTAAATATCCCCCAGGGGTTTCTACCTTCAACCAGGAAATGGAAAGATATGATAACTTCAACAAAAATGTATAGGACAATTGTGGATATAAGTGAAACAGATAGGTATCGGCTAGATCTTTTAAAGAAGGGGAACAGGCAAAACAAGATCCCTAGGACTCCCAAAATTAAAAGGTAGAATGTGGTGGACTCTAGAATCGGTCCAGGGAGGACGATTATGGTGACCAGAGGAACTAGAAAGGAAATTCCCAACAGAAGGATCTGCCCCTCTGGAGTATCTAGTAGAGGAACATAATCTAAGGATCTTTTTAAGGCGTTCAAGTTTGAAGCGTGGTAAATTGTCTTGATCTTACCTAGCCCACTAACTGTTTGGGACTGTGGATTGATTATTTGAATAAGGATGTTCAATAATGCGGCATGACCGATGTACTCATAGGCAGAATCAATACCTTCGAGCACCAAATATTCAAACTTATTACTAAAAACCAATGTAATCGGCCCAATTTTCTCCAAAACTAACATTAGGACGTGGATTTCCTTTGAGGAATCCAAAGCATTGGTTTTTTTGATTTTGAGATCTGAAATTATCCCTTTATACAATTCATATTCATTCTTGGTGCTGTGAACATTCAATGCTCGTAATAATTTATCCTTAGGGAAATTAGGGATATGGACCGCGGGTTCCACAATGGAACTAACCATAATCTGGAATTTTTTTGCTGCTGAACGATCATCCGCCTCAAGTTTGAATGAAAACTCCCATTTAGTCATTTACCACATTCACCAAAACAAAGATTAAACATGTCTAATGATATTTTCTGTCCTCTGGAACCTATTTAAGCATTTTTGAATACAATTTTCCGCAAATATCAGTCTTATATAATGGGATTTACTGATTTGCAAAATTGGAGGGTATTATACTCCAATTCCATTTAAGGAATTAATCAATCGATCCGGAATCAATCCCAAAGATGAGTACGAAACCTTCAATGCTGCGACTTGGTAAATTACGTAGTAAAACTTAAAAACCGTTTATCACGAAGGTAGTTAAGACTCCGCAAGAGTTTAGCGTCATAAACGCGTCCTCAATCGCTGGACATTGTCTGAACATCATTCTATTTAAACGTAGAGATCATACAGGAGTAGCTAAGTTGGTCAAGAGTAAGAAAGGTAAAACCCCAAAATATAGTTTTAAATTGCTTTTGGTAGGGGAGCCCGAAGTTGGAAAAACAAGTTTAATAAAGAGGTACGTTGATGATTTCTTCAAAGAAGGTTACCAAATCACTTTGGGAGTTGATTTCCTCTCGAAGACCGTGATTCTTCAGGATCCGAAGACTGGCGAGGATCGAGAACTATCCTTTCAGATTTGGGATGTTGCTGGCCAGTCAGGATTTACAAACTTCCGACATCTCTACCTGAAGAAGGCCCAAGGTGTGTTTTTGGTATTTGATCTCACGCGCATTGACGAAACTTACAAAAAATTAGAACGCTGGCGTAAAGATGTTCAGGAGCAAAGCCCCTCGGCAAAAATCATAGTAATAGGCAATAAAGAGGATTTAGCAAAAGGAAAACTACCCTCGAGCCGGGAAGAGATAATTAAACACTTTCAGGCCCAAGAATTTTTCACAACATCCGCGAAAACTGGAGCCAAGGTTCAGGAGGCCTTCACAGTAATGGGGGAAGCTATTCTAAGAGGTGACTGAGTTAATGGTTTCATTCGATGAGTTGGAGACATTCATCTCTTTCCTTGTTTTTACTCAGAAGGGTAAGCTCCTACTCTCGAAAGATTTTAGAAAAGATGTCCACGGGCTTCCTCCAGAAGATATTCGTTCTCTTCTTCTCTCTGCGTATAATATTTCCCAGAAGCTAGATGAAGAAGCTATTACGGCTGGGCAGATTTTCCATATAGATTTCGCTTCAATGCGGATCGCCGGAATCCAACGCGAAGAAGCTTTGTTTTCCCTGATTGCTTCAGCTTCCGCATCTTTACTTGACATCGAATTCAAACTAAGAACCCTGATGACACTGTTTTTAGGGAACTTCGCCGATAAACTCGCTCTTAAGAGCCCACGACTTTCCATTGTTGAAAAAGATGATTTTGATGCGACCATTCAAACCGTAGTAACAGGAGAATCTAGGTACATGAGTGAGTCACTGAAACGAACTGTTGATGACAACCTCTTGTCATGGGTTGAGACCGATGACGCAGTTCGTGGAGTATGCATCTCTTCATTTACAGGCGCAGTCATAGTGAATCGTATGGATGTCAATATATTGCCTGCTGCAGTACGTGCAATTAGAGGTGCATTTGCGGCGCATCTGGAGAAACCCGTTTTCTTTCTAGCGGCATCAGGGGTAGCAAATATCGTAGTTTACATCCTAGGCGAGGGATTACTTCTTTTGGTAGATGCGAACCCAGATATCCCTCCAGAAACCACTGTTCAGCGTGTAGGAAAACAAGTAAATGAAATCCGTAGTCTTATCTTGTAGGGCAGCATGAATTTTTCTCAATCGCCTGCTACTAATCCTGTACCTCTTTCAATAACAATTTCTGCCATCCCTAGCATTTTCCATTAGGTCTAGGGGTAAGAGGGTTTTTAAGACCGATTTTGCTAACCAAATAGCATAAGCAAGAAGACTAATCCCCCAAAGAAAATTAGCCCGGTTCCATAAGTAAACAGGATGTCCACAAACTTATGCATATTTTTCCTTATTTGCACCTTCTTCCGTGTAATGCTGAGAAAATCACCTATTTAAACCCTTCGCTAGCGAAAAAAACAGATCATCTTGATATGAATGATGGCAATGGATAAACAGTTCATAAATTAGATCAAGATTATACCCGAAATGGATGGGATTTCCAAAATCAGTGAGAGGGATAATATTATCGAGATTATGATTCCAGAGTTAGAATAAAGTGACACCTATCAGATCCCTGTAAAATCGTCCCTTCCGTTGAAACATCGATACGGGTGTCCAGAACGGATTCGAAATTTTCAATTAACCAACTAGGAGAGCAATTACACAATATTGGTGAATCTACGAGCTCAAGAGTAACGAGAGGACAAGAACAGCTTTTGTAGGTTGCGCTAATTTGATTCTGATCAATTCGGGAGAAAACTTTTTCGCCCAGCGCAGCGTTGATATTAACCAAAAATTCATCAAGGTCTTTCGAGTTTTTCCAAGTTTCACGAAATAGTTCAACAGCGTGAACTCGGGCACAGGCTCTACCCGTCAGTTCTAGAATCCTGGGCCAAGTTTCATCATCAAGTTCTTTAATTCCTTCTAAAAGGCCAGAAAACCACTCTTTAAGAAAATACTTGTGCTTACGAAGGTCATCATCTTGATTATTCCAATCTGGATTACCTTTTTCTCTTGATACCATACCTCAATCCTCTTAGGCAATGCGGAGATTGGAAATTTAGCTGAGGTTTATATTAAAAACAGTTATGTTTAAAATAATTATCGCAACAACTGATTTTCTTTCGTATTCGATATTTAATATAACTTAGAACGTACTAATGTGATCTACTCTGACGATATATTCATTCTACAATCGTTACGACTTTCAGATAAAAGCGACCATCATAGTGATATTATGGGGAACGCCCCCGTTGGTGTCTAAACTCCTAGTAGGTTCTGGTACGTTCCCAGGCTTTTTTTTCGGATTCATAAGATATTTTATCGCGTTTTTTTCTTTGTCTCTCATTATCCTCCTTAATAGGAGGGGAGGGACGGTTCTTCAGGTACTTAAAAGGAAAAAAAACTCCCTATTAATCTGCTCCTTTTGGCTTATTCTGATGGCATTCGGCCAAAATTTTTCCGTTAACTACATTTTAGGAACATCTAGCTCAATTTTATTAAATTTCAATCCGGCATTAATCTATTTGGCCGCGCCATTTATCACTGACGAGATTTATTCCCGAAAAAGAAGTTTAGGTGTCTTAATTGCCACGATGGGATTACTATTAGTTCTCTTGGCATCTTTTGAAGACTCATCGTTGATATTAAGTGAAACCTTTTTGATAGGGAATGGCCTAGGTTTTTTATCAGGCGTAGCGTGGGCTGGATATTCTTTATCATTGCGTCGTTTTTTTACCGAATGGAAAGGCAAAGAAATAGAAATCACATCCATAAACCTGGGCCTAGCTTCCTTAATCCTCCTAGTGATTAACTTGGCTACTGAGCCTTGGCCGCCCATGGAGAAATTTACCTTTCTGAGCATATGGGGAATTATAGTGGTTGGGCTTGGCGCAGCAGCCGTTGCATTCACCCTTTATCTTGGTCTTATCCAACGATACGGTACAATTGCCGCGGGCAATATTCAATTCCTAGTCCCCATCGTCTCTCTCGTACTTGGTTGGTTTTTTCTTGGTGAATTTTCGTTTTTTGCATTCATTGGTGGTTTCTTATGCGCTTTAGGAGTTCTTGTCGTTACCTATGAACGCTCGAAGTGATATAATGAATTCAGATATATAATCAAGTTCGAGGAATCCATTACTGTGTTAACAAAGGTAGTTTTCAAGATAATAACGGCTAAGATAACAAGTGAATTGACAATTTTCGTCCATGGCTCCCTGAAAAGATATACCACCGGCTTTAATAAGCCAGTTAAGGCAGTTTTAACAACAGATCCAATTTGAACTGCTAAAATTTATCTTTGTGAGTGAATGGAGTTGCTGTCCGAGACCTTCAGGATCGACGTTCAGGATTCGAGGGGAAATTTCTCGAGATAGCTGGAATAGAAACGGTCCTTGTTAATAGACATGTCTTAAAAGGTCTCTGTTTCCTTGAAACCCAGCTCAAACACCTATTTAACGATGTTATCTGTTTCGTAATTCAAGCTTGATGGTAAGTAAAAATGGCCGTTTATGAAGTTGGTGTGATTTCTAGAGCTGGACTCCCAGTGATTCACATTGATTTCCGTCCAGGGGTATCGGGTGATCCAATCATGACTGCAGGTTTTTTAACCGCTCTCCAACAATTTGTCAAAACGGCGTTTTCTGATGATATTAGGGATTTTACCCTAGAGAAATTCTCGATATATTTTGCCAAAACCGAGCTAATGAGCGAGGAGGACTGCTCGGTATATGTCATTTGTGAACGCAAGAAAGGAGAAAAAGCAATCCAAGATCGATTAACCAACATTCTCAGGAAAGTTCGAGAAAGTTTTTTTTCTTTGGACGATCCTGATATAGGTAACTCGGAAGCCGCACAAGATTTTAAGAATTTCATAAAAAAGGAGTTTGAAGACCTTAAATTGCGACCAGCAGAAAGAGCTAAAAAGTTATTTGGGTAAACTAAGGCTTTTAATTATATAATATACAGTTTATTGGGCAATGACAGAATTTCTGTTTAATGTTAATGAGATGTTAATCTGGTTGGGTAGGTTTATTTAACAGATTTTACGCAATTTTGGTAAAGGAATAGCAAAAAATTGTTACCCGGAATTTCTAAGAGTCAAATGGTTGAAGTTGACAGAATAATGACGGAGGAATTTGGCATAGGGGCAGAACTTATGATGGAGAACGCCGGACTTAGTTTGGCCCGGTTTACAGTCAAAGCATGTAATATAAATAAAAAAAACTCTCTTGTACACGTTATAGCTGGTTCGGGCAATAATGGAGGGGGAGGTTTAGTTGCAGCACGAAGGTTGCTTGCTTGGGGAATACCAACAGCGGTTTTTTTGCCAAAGGGTATATCCAGTCTGGGTTCTGTCCCTTTGGCTCAGGCAAGACGTGCAATAAAAATCGGAATCCCGATTCATGGATTTCTCCCACCTTACATTCCTGACCCTCAAACGCCTTCAGTCACTCTTGATTGTTACATTGGATATGGGTTTAAATCCCGTAAAGATAGCTTGTCCGAAGAGGTTTTTGGGTATATGAAGACTTGTTCCAATGTCATTTCTTTGGATGCCCCTTCTGGTCTTGATGTAACAACAGGCGAGAATTACGGACAGGTTTATCCCAATATTACGTTAACTATCGCTTTTGTCAAGTCTGGATTGTTAAAGGCGTTACCTGAAAGTATAGGAGACCTATACGTGTGTGATATTGGAATACCCATCGAAGTATATAGTTCAAAGCTTAAAATCGAGTGGAAACATCCTTGCCGCCGTTCCAGTCTCAAAAAATTGTCTCAAGCCTTTCAAAACGATTCTATCGCGGGTGTAGATACTATTCACACATCTGATGGCTTGTTCTGGGAAGTAAAAACCTAGAGAATACTTTTTCTCCGCAATATCTCAGAAGTGAGAATTTTAAACGCTTTACGAATATTTATGTCTGCCAGGGCAGATGTTTCCAGATATTTTATCGGGGAAAGATCAGGAATTATCTCATCCTCGAGCTTCCCATAGTCTATATCAATAGAATCTTCCAAATCTGATTTATTACCACACAGAATAAGTGGGATTTGATCCTCTCCTAGCCGATTGTCAATCTGCTCCTTCCAATCATAAAGGTCTTCCAGGGTTTCAGGGCGAGTGAGATCGAATACTAGCAAGGCGGCATGTGCCTTTCTAAAAAATATATCCCTGAAAGTTTGAAATTGCTTCTGCCCAGCTACATCATAGATCAAGAGATTAACTAGTTTGGGCCCACTCTTTCCATTGATCTCTAATAGCCGATTTGATGGTTCTACGCCAACCGTGAGAAGGTAGTTGTGTTCGAACCGATCGTGGACGTACCGTTGGATGATACTGGTTTTACCAACTGCACCTGATCCGCAAACAATGATCTTTAGATGATAGCTCGGGCTCCGCTTTGCTAGTTCGTTCATGAAGTTCTCTCCAGTCATCATTTAAAGGTTAAAACCATCACCAATTATTGAGGAGCGTGATAATCTTAACTCTTTAAGACCTTCTTTTTACGAATTCGCCTCAATTAATACCTATGTTTTTTATGGAGATCATTGAGGAGGGAAGTGATCCAGATGTCTTCGGCAATAGCGACAACAAAAGAAGCTGTAACCCGAATCCCATGGAAACACTATCTAAAAGCCCAATTCTATAAAATTTTGGGATTCTTGTTTATGGCACTCCTGATAATCGGAGTAATGATTGCTTCGGATGACATTGAAAATTTCGCGGTTTTAGATTTTCGTATGATCCCCCAAGAACCCACATTTCTAGTGGCTATGACTCTATCCAGTATATGCTTCTTTCTCGTGTTGTTGGGCTTTTCTAAGATCGTTTTGGTGGATATGGCCGAGGAATTTGGACTTCGTGATCCTGAATCTGGCAAGATTGAGTATAGAAGTTTTAAATTTTTTCTTTTTGCTGCATTAGCCCTTTCTTTCTGTTCATGCTGCTATTTATTGCTTGACGTCTTCTTACAGGAAGCTTATTTACAGTTACTGCCAGTATGGGTAATGACTTGGATCCTAACGAGATTAAATGCCGAGATTCCAGGACTTACTGACTTATCTGATCCTAGGGAGTATTATCAAACAGTAAGGAATATTTATTTTGATTTCTTCTTTATAGTCATTATTGCTTTTTCAGTTATAGTTTTTTTGGCGATTCTTACCGCCTTGGGGAGAAAACGGGTAGCCAGTAGAATGAAAAAGGACGAGACTCCCCAAGAGGAAGAATCGGAGACAAAAACTCTGTATAAGATACTTTTCTGGCTATTAATCCCGCTATTCATCGCATATGCCCAATATTTGACAATATCGGTAACCAATCCCGAGATAAAGCTAGTGGGTAATATTGCCTCGCTGATTACCATCCCTCTATTTCTTTGGTGGTTTTATCAGCTTGTGAAAACAATTTTCCTAATATTATGGAGAAGCGTCAAACTGACTGCTTTCGTAACCAGTGTAAACGCTCTTCTAATTATTCCTCTTATCGGGGTACTCTATTTTGCACCTGTCTTCTTATGGTCAGGTTGGGATGTCTTTCAGCAGGTTCAAGCGGGCGTTATCCCATTCGTTGGAGTAGAATTGGTTCAAGCCTTTATAACCAGTTTGCCAGTCCGAGCAGTGGATATTCTGAGTATTATCCAACTAGATTTTGTTATCGTCACAATTATTGCAACGATGATTGTAGGTTTTGCAGAAGGGTTTGCGATCCTTGCTATTGCGTCAGCAATGTATCGAGGAGTAGAGATTGCTAGAACAGGACACATTATCGCCAGTTCTCCTCCCCGAGTTGTTGTTTTTTCGAAATATCTTGTATTATTGTTTTTCTGGTTTGGGATCTTATGGAATAGTTTAGCTGGGACGCTCGAACTATTGATAGAACGACTTTTGTTCTTCCAAATTGATATTAAACTCCCGCCGTTCTTTTTTTATATATACAATGAAGTAATACTGTCGCTTTCCGATTGGCTAACTAGTATTCTGCCCAGTTTCAAGTTGGTCCCTCTCCTACTGGTACCGCTCTACTTTATAATGGCAGGTATCTTCAAATTCCTTTCTGTTACGATTATTACCCCTAGAGTAAAAGATCGATTATCAATCTTCTTTTTACTGGTTTCAACGACCTTTACCTTAATTGTAACCAACATCTTATCTGATCTGTATACAATACAAGAAGCACCCAACTTTACGGGACCTCAGGACGCTCCATTTAGATTGGTTCAAAGCATTTTAACTTCGGCGATGTTGGTGTTTAAGTATGTCGAGTCAGTAACTTTTTTCGCAGGGTTCCTGTTCGGTGTGTTTTGGGTACTCCGATCCATCATACAAAAACGACGTAAGAAACCCGAGAGTATCAAGGAAGAAATTTTCGCGCCAGCCTAAGGAACTGTGTGGTCAGATTGCATCCCTTCCTATAATAACCTGGTTCAAAATCACGTGAAGATGATTTTTCTAATAATACTTTCAAGGTCCGCTCCATTATTAAACCTATGAGAGCGAGATTCAATCACTAGTCAAATTGCGGTTTCTCCTTTTCAAAATAAGAGTAGCATTTTAGGATGTGCAGATAAGAAAGAACTTACTCCATTTCTTAAAACATTGAAAGGATGCACGATATTTCGGTTAAGCGATTCAATTGCCCCTTGGGCAGATTAAAAGGAAAAAAAATCGGCCAAATCACATCGTTTATCATGGTTTTGGTTGAATTTATATGCAGATAACAGACGTGTGAAATCTGATGAATCATACTATCGAACTAGTAAAACTCTCCAAACACTATACAATGGGTTCAGTTACAGTCAAAGCTCTCGACGATATCAATTTAATAATTGGCCAGGGGGAAATCGTGGTAGTTTTAGGCCCATCAGGGTCTGGAAAAACCACATTGTTAAATATGGTTGGTGCTCTTGAAACCCCGACGAGTGGAAGGTTAATAGTTGGAGAGAAAGACATCTCTAAGATAAAACGGCAGGCGCAGTTTACATTTAGACGTGAAACCATTGGTTTTATCTTTCAGACATTTAATCTCTTTCCAACCCTCTCTGCTTTAGAAAACGTTCAGTACGTGGCCGATTTAGCAGGATTAAAACATAGCAGACACAAAGCAATTGTGGCCTTGGACAAGGTCGGATTAAGCGATCGTATCCGCCATTTCCCTCACCAATTAAGCGGAGGAGAGCAGCAACGTGTGGCGATAGCGCGTGCTTTGGTAAAAGATGCGCCAATCATCCTTGCAGATGAACCTACAGGAGAATTGGATTTCAGGACTGGAAGACAGATACTTAGACTCCTTTCAGAGCAGAAACAAAGGGCCAAAACTGTTCTACTTGTAACACATAATCGGGAGATCTCTAAGATGGCTCAAAGAGTTATTGAACTCAGAGCAGGACAAGTTGTTTCTGATGGTCCGCCCAGAGGGGGAAGGGTGGATGTAAATCTTCTTGAATGGTGATCAGATATGACCAGTCTAAGACTGTTGCTCCGGTGGTCCTTTCGAGACTTGAAGGAACGCAAAATTCAGGTAATTGCCATATCCTTGATTATCGGGTTGGGGACAGGATCTTACGTCGGATTAAGCAGCACAATCCATTGGCGGCAATTTGCGTTTGATCAAAGCAATGAGCAGCTCAAGATGTTTGATTTGAAAATGGCTTTGACCCAAGGCGGTTGGGTGAATAAAACAGAACTTAAAGCACTTATAGAGACTCTGCCTCATTCAGAGTGGATTATTGCGAGGGAATTCCGTGTAATTCTTCCCATTTCCGTAAATGCTTCAAATATCAACCGAAGTATTCTGGTCAACGGTCGAATTATTGGAATAGATACTTCTAACGGAACCGAGAATCTTACTGTAAATGGAATTAAAATAATTGAAGGAAGGGATCTTGATGGTTCCGACACAAACGCTTCAGTATGCATACTAGAATATAATTTCGCTGATTATTATGGCTTAAAGCCAAACACCCAGGCAATTTTGCTTCCCGGAGGCAACAATATTTCCTTTGTTGGAACAGGGATGAGTCCAGAGTATTTTATGGTAGTTGAAGAGAATTCTTTCCTAGCAGAATCAGCATTTTGTGCCCTATTCATGCCAATTCTAACTGCTCAAATGCTTGCCCGCCAATTCATTCCTGGTTTGCCCAATGATAGGGTGAATGAAGCAATTTTTTTGCTAAGCCCTGAAATTTCCGAAGAAGATATGTCGACCTTAAAGATGGAAATATCGACGGCTTTTGAGACGAAGTTTTCCACGGTGGACATAAATTTCATCGAAAAAGAAGACCAACCATCGTATAGAATTCAAAAAGAAGATATTAAAAATGACGCCGAGCTATACTTCGTCATTTCATTCATCGTTTTATTGGCCGCAGCATTTGGAACGTTCAATCTCGTTTCCAGAGTAGTAACCTCGCACCGTAGGCAAATCGGAATTAACATGGCTTTGGGAGTCCCTCCGCTGAATCTTGCCTATCGGTATCTTATTTTTTCATTCGAAATTGCTTTAGGAGGAGTTGTTTTAGGATTTCTTCTTTCGGTTCTCATTGGAGGATGGATAGGAGATGTCTTATCCGAATTGGTGTCTTTTCCGATATGGGAACAGTGGTTAGTCACTGAACTCTTCATCCAAGGAGCTATATTGGGAATTTTAATCCCTTTCTCTGCTACGATCATTCCGATCATAAGAGCGGTTAGGATGCCCCCGATTCACGCCATTCACACTGGTTATTCCTTATCTACTGGGAAAGGTGCCGCCCCACTGTTGGAGCGGGCTGACGTTCCTGGATCAATCTTTGTTCAACTCCCTTTTCGAAATTTCGCCAGAAATCCGAGACGCACATTCTCTACAATTATTGGTGTGGCTTTAGCCCTCTGTGTACTAGTAGCGATTCTTGCCTTACTAGACGGAGCCAACAATCTGCTCGATCGTGAACAAGAGATTATGGAAACTAATTCTCCAAATCGGATTAACGTTGTTTTTAGTAACTTTCTAAATGCTTCGAATCCGCCTATAGAAAATTTGACACAAAACACCAAACTAGAAAAAGTTGTTTCGACTGTACAAATTCCTGGTACGTTATTTAACTCTAGAGATTCTTTTCCTCTCACGCTATATTTTTTTGACTTGGAAAATGAAATCTGGGTTCCTGAATTAGTGGAAGGTAACCAAACCAGAAAACCTTCAGTTCCGGGTATCATTCTTTCAAGGAAAACAGCAGGAGATCTAGGAGTTTCAATAGGAGATCGAATCATTCTCGAACATTTGTATCGCGAATCAGCTTTTCAATATTCAACCATAAATTCGACTGTTGAAGTTATAGGCATCTATGGCAGTCAAGTTCGATTCTGGGCATTCATGGATATATCTAACACCAATATGCTTAATACTACGGGGTTGATAAACGCAATGATGTTAGTTCCAAAGTCAGGAATTAGCATCGAGTCAGTCCAGGCGGATCTTTTCGAGATTTCCGGATATAGTGGAGCACAAACAATCAGTCGACTGGTCGAAACGTACGAAGAACTGATAGAGTTATTTACGTCAATTCTTACCGTGATTCAATATGCTGTGATGGCATTAGCGCTCCTAATCGCGTTCAATACAGCCACAATAAATTTTGACGAACGAATTAGAGAATTTGCAACGATGGGTGCTTTTGGAACACCAATTCGAACGTCTACCTGGATGTTACTAATAGAAAGTGTTATTATCGGGATCTTTGGAACAGCCCTTGGATATTACCCATTGGGATTTATAGTAATGGAGATATTCCAGTCCCAAATTAGGATCTCAATGCCTGAAATAAACCTAACTGGAATCCTATATCCTGATAGTATTTCCATCATTCTCTTCATTGGAGTTGTCGTTGTAGCGATTTCGCCCCTTTTTTCAATCCGAAAACTCATCAAAATCGATTTACCATCTGCTCTTCGAGTCATTGAATAACTCTTGTCTAAGCAGATCAAAACTTCACTAACTCCGAAATCTTTCAAAATCAATGCATAGAAGATTAAAGGATTACATTGATATCAGCATATTAGCGAATAGATCGATACTAAGGCGTAGTACTCCCAATTCATCTGTAGGAACATTATTCAATTCTAGTGAAATGTAACAGGAAAAGTTCCTCGAGTTTTTCAGATGCCCCAAAGGACTCTCAATCTACTTTATGCTCTACGTTGGGCCAAGTTTTTATGAGGGACTCCTTCAACGGTTCCAGGTTGTCGTTTCGGTCAATAGAAAATTCAAAAGGACGGGTTTTAATCGTGCAGCCAAAAAAAGGCCTCGCTTTTTTAATGATTCTTCCCCTAATTATTCTTGGCATCTTATTCAACATATCGTTAATGGTAGGTGGCTATGCGGCCGATGAGAAGGACTTTCATAAGTATTTTTTGACTCAAAGTGGAGACAAGAACAGTTCGATTGTTCTTTCATCGCCCCCGGACATCAAAGTTTCTCCAAATGATACACAGGCTCTTATAGCTTGGGATATAGAACTAATTAATGCCTTCGGGGATTCCTGGGAGCTCCTCCTAAATGGAGATCCAGTTGAGATGAGATCCTTCGCTGGAAATACAACCCAATCATTCTACATTTCCCAATTTCTTTTGCAGCCTGGGAGTCATAATTTTAGTTTTATTGCTACAGGCTTTGGATACGATAATACAACAGTATCGGAAAAAGATTCGGTATTTGTCCACGTTATCTACACCAAAGAATTGAACCCAGGAATACATATGATTTCCCTAGAGGGGACTCCTAGATCAGAGGTAATACCAACTGTAAACCAAACCCTAGATTTTACGATCACTCCTTCTTCTACCCCTATTGTTGGCTCTGAAGAGGCGTTAGACGAATTTCAATTGGAAAACCCTAATATCATACTTACGCACTATTACCTAGAAATTGGATATTCTCTCAACGGGGTATCAGAACTTTGGATAAATATTTCCTATTTGAACTGGAATCTTATAGATAGCTTAGGAATAGACCCTTCAACTCTCCGTATTTTCGCTTTTGATCCAATACTATCAACTTGGGATATGGCAGGCACAACGGGGGTTGATTTGGAAAATAAGGTTATCTTTACCCATATCAATCCTCCAAATACGTCGTTTACGGTAGGGGGAAGTGCCCCCACTCTTACAGGCGGGACTGGACCGCCACCATCCCAATCTACAACAACAACACCTGGATTTGATACAATTTCCTTTTTATTAATAATGGCCATTGGAATAGAGATTTTGAGGCGAAGATTGCCGAAAGAGGGAGGATAAACCTTGGTAGGTGACTTTTAGTGCGTATTAATGTCAATTGGACCACCTTGACAATTATCATAATAGCTGGATTCGCATTCGCGACAGGATTCTTGCTCAACTTTTATTCTGACAGAACAGAAGATCTGAAGAACAAGATTACTGATCTGGAAAAAGAATTGAAAAGTATGGAATCACAGAGAAACGTTTTCATAAATTTTGATTTAGATATGGCAAATTTAGCCCAAATACAACTTGCCCGGGCTCAAGTGGAAATCTTAGAGTATCGTATGTTGAATTCGACATATACAGTACTAGAACGGGCAACGAAATTGGCAATAATCCGCACAACTTTGGAACATGTTTTCAGAGATCTTAATGCCACCTATACGGCACAAATTCAAGCTCGATTTGAATTCGATGACTATTCATGGTTAGCCTTGGCAGAGAGGGCTAGCCATGGCTTCGATTACATACTTTTTAGAGAAGACTGGGAGGATTTCCCTCCAGGAAGTTTTACCAGTGCAGATGAATTTCTCCTTGGGCTTGGTACCAATTCTACGGTGGTTGGAGACCTGTTCTCGGCCTATAACAATACGGGCTTTCCTTCAACGCAACTGATCTTGGACATAAATTGGGATAATTTGTATTCCCTGCATGACCTAGTGATCGGTAAACAAATAGATACAATTAGTCTTGAACAGATTAATCTTGCCAATACGCAATCAATATCCATTCTTCTCTCTGTTTCCGTGTCCATAGCCACTATTGGCACAGTACTTTCCACTACAATGTCTACCCGGGCCTTTGAAAAGAAAGTAGAGGAATCGTTTAAAATTTTAAGGAAGGAAGTTTTGCGAGCCGATCATCTTGAACCCTTCCCGAAAACGAAAAGGAGCAAGTTATCTATCCTGGGATTGATTGTGGCATTTTTCTTTGCGTTCTTTGGCCTCATATCAGCGATCTTGTTTTTGATTGATCCTGGTACCACAGGATTTCTTTTTCCTTGAATTTCACACCGAACGTAAGGAGCTTGAGATCAGTTTCCGCGTTTTGTGGTCATAAAGATCCGGAGTTTTGAGAGCTCATCCCGCTCTTTTTCTTCTAGACTTAGCAGGATCTGCTGGATTTGCTCATGGAGCTCCGGAATTAAGATTTTTTCCAGTGCATTGAATCGATGGCGGGTTTTACGTATCTCCTTGCCTAGTTCCCTGATCGCCAACTCTTGAGAAGCCAATTCTATCAAAACCTCCAATTGTTGCCTAAATAAATCCACGGTGGTATCGACTAACTCTGAAGAGGCGACGAGGGAACGTCTATCCTCGATGTTTCCCAAGTCAATAAGCTCAACAGAGGGGACATTAACCCCCATCACATTACTCGTTTTAACATCAATTCCTAAAGTTTTGGTGGCGGCCATTGCAGATAGAGCAAGATTTCGTCTGTCCACTGCACGAGCAAGCGATAGGGATTTTTTAGCCTCGTGACCTAGGACTGCCAATCGCTGACGAGTACGATAAAGATGTCTCACCTGATCAGAGAAAGCGGTAAGCAAGGCTCCTAAACGATCTTCCAAAAGCTCTTTTCCAGTATCCGCTATACTTAATTGGGCTTTCCTGTCTTGGAGCTCGATCCGAGTCTTTTTTAGCTGTTGAGAGGACATGTACGACCACTAGTCTGAAGTAGGATAATATTTGTCAATAAATCGCTTCGAGATCCTGTTAAGATCAGTCTTGGGAAGAACTGTCAAAGTTTCCCACCCGATAGTTAATGTTTCCTCAACTGTTCTTCTCTCGTCCCCTTGATGAATAAATTTAGCTTCAAATTGATCTGCAAATTTAAGATATAATCGATCACGATCAGAGAGGGAATCTTCACCAGCAATAGATGCCAATTGACGAAGCTTGATGCCCCTAGCATAGCTCGCAAAAAGCTGATTCGCTAGATTTGCATGATCTTCCCGGGTTTTTCCTACTCCAATGCCTTCATTCATAAGTCGAGACAAAGATGGAATCGGATTCATTGGCGGAAATAATTGTCGATTATGATGAGAGCGGCTCATAAGAAGCTGTCCTTCTGTTATATAGCCCGTCAGATCTGGTACAGGATGTGTAATATCATCATTAGGCATGGTTACAACGGGAATCATGGTAACACTTCCAGTTTTTCCTTCAACCTTTCCTGCACGCTCATAAACAGTAGCCAGATCAGTGTAAAGGTACCCAGGATAACCACGTCTTCCTGGAAATTCTTCACGAGCGGAGGATATCTCTCGAAGAGCTTCAGAGTAGTTTAACATATCTGATAGTATAATTAGGACATTTCTATCTTTTTCGTAAGCAAGATATTCCGCAAATGTCAAAGAAACGCGAGGAGTGAGAATTCTTTCGACAATGCTGTCCATTGTGTAGTTTGAGAAAAAGGCAATATTGGCTCCTGAGGCTTCGCTAAATTTACGACGGAAAAACCTCCCCTCTCGTTCGGTGATACCCATTGCAACAAAAATAACATCTAATTCCTGTTCCTCTGCTAGTACCCGTGAGTTTACTGCGATGCTCGCCGCCACTTCGGATGTGGGCATTCCTGACAGGGAGAAAATTGGAAGTTTTTGCCCTTGAACCAAGGCATTCAAACCATCGATTACAGATAATCCTGTTTCTATAAAATCTTCTGGATTGTCCCGTCTAACTGGATTCATTGGAGCTCCAGTTATTGGCGAGCGTTTTTCAACCACTAACGGTCCTAGGCCATCTATAGGTTCTCCCAAACCATTCATCGTTCGTCCTATCATCTGTTCTGTTAGACCAACCCGGAAAACGTCCTTGGTAAACTCGATTTCCGTGTTAACCCTTTCCATGGAATCTGTTCCTTCAAAGACTTGAACGA
Organism: Candidatus Thorarchaeota archaeon; assembly: GCA_048882505.1. Classification (GTDB taxonomy): domain Archaea; phylum Asgardarchaeota; class Heimdallarchaeia; order Hodarchaeales; family Hodarchaeaceae; genus Hodarchaeum. The sequence continues at coordinate 165,087 of JBHLRO010000005.1, read as the reverse complement.
TTGTCGCATTTTCATCAGCCTGTAGAACCTGACCTGTACGGATTTCACCATCAGGCATGTAAATACTCACGATTTCCTCATAAGCAACATCCTTGATGGACTTAAGAAAAATCAAGGTACCTTGAATTGAATCAATCGTTCTATACTTGAATGTGGGTGATGGGGTAAGCTGCATTTTTTAACATCTCACTTAGATACCTAATGCTTCCACCTTGGATGGAAGATTTTGAGAAAAACCTTTGATTTCTTCTATACTCAACTCTCTCAAACGTTTAATGTCCTCGATTAGTTGTTCTTCGTATAACGGGTCCACAAGGAGCCCATCGGATTCAACTCGGCCTTGGATAAGATGATGAGCATCTAATATCGCTCGTGCCATTTCTAAAGTTTTTTCAACAGGACTAAACGCATCTTCGTCTGAAAAAGCATTCTGCTGTAAGAATCCTTCGCGGATTAATTCAGCTGTTAGAAGAAGGCCCTTTTGTGACTCAGAAAGGGTATCTTTACCTACGAGGCGAACTATCCTTTCTAGTTCTTCCTCTTCTTGGAGGATTGTTGAGATCTCCGCACGATATTTGTTCCAGAGCGAAGAAACATTTTTCTCGGCATATTCGGCAATTTCCCGGATATTCTGACTATAGGAAATACGCCAGGAAATTGCTGGAAAATGTCGACTACGCGCCAGATCCGTGTCCAAGGCCCAAAGTGAGGTGGTAAACCGCATTGTATATTGGGTAACTGGTTCTGAGAAGTCACCCCCTTGGGGTGAAACCGCTCCTATTGTGGTGATACTTCCGTCTAGATCACTTAAAGTTGTAACACGACCAGAGCGCTCATAGAACTGACCGATCAATTTTGGAAGATAACTCGGAAATCCTTCTTCCCCTGGGATTTCTCCTAATCTCCCAGATATTTCCCTAAGTGCTTCTGCCCAACGTGAGGTTGAATCTGCTAGCACAGATACGCTGTATCCCTGATCTCGATAGAATTCCGCTAAAGTGATCCCCATGTAGATAGATGCCTCCCGTGCGGCAACGGGCATATTTGAAGTATTTGCAATTATTGAGGTACGTTCAATCATTAATCGATCTGTACGTGGATCTACTAACTTTAAGAAACTCTTAAGTGCATCTGCAGCTTCGTTACCTCGTTCCCCACATAGGGTCATCTGCATAATATCCGTAGAAGCAAATTTGGCTAGAGTTCGATTTAATACGGTTTTTCCAGTTCCAAAACCTCCAGGAATCATGGCAGAACCGCCATCAACCAAAGGGAAAAGGAAATCGAGAATTCTCTGTCCCGTAAGGAACGGACGATCGCTAAGGATTCTGGCTTTAAATGGACGAGGTCGTCTTACGGGCCAGTCATGATAGAAAACCAGACCTTTTTTATCCTCTAAATGCGCAACTGTATCAGTTACCACGTATTTGCCTTCCGGAACAATTTCTGATACTGTTCCATGATGCTCAGGGGGAACTAGGACTCGATGTTCTACAGAATCGGTCTCTTGGATTCGTCCAAGGATTTCTCCTCCCATAAGCTGGGTTCCTGGCTTTATTGAGGATTCAGGAATGAAATGCCATTTTTTCGTAACATCCAAAGGACTAGTTTTTTCCCCACGACCAATGAAAGATCCTTCCAGAAGATCTAAGGGGCGCTGAATGCCATCGTAGACTGTAGACATCACGCCAGGTCCAAGACGAACAGTTAAAGGCCTTCCAAGCGCAATTACTGTTTCGTTTATGCCCATCCCAGATGTTTCTTCATACACTTGAATTACGCTTGTGTCTCCCCTAAGTTGGATGATTTCTCCCAACAAACGTTCTTCTCCGACTTCAACTACGTGGTTTTTTTTCGGATTTTCAAGGCCGTAAACAAAAACTACTGGCCCAGCAATACGTTTTATAACTCCTGGCATCAAAACCAAACTCTGTTAACTTGTATCTTTATCCACATTGACTATAACACCGGCAGTGCTCAGTGTTAGCTCTCTTATATAATCTTCAACGTTTTTGAGTTCCCTACCACGCTCTATGACTGATTGAATTGGTAATACAAGTGGCCTAGGCCTTTTTCTTAGAATCTCGAGAAATCGAGGATCCAATTTATTGAATAACATTTCATCAATCCCGATAAGGGCTATATCTGGTTCCTTGATTGTCTTACGCAGAAAAATCGTCACTTCGGAGGCGGTGGATGCCTCATATACTTCTGCACCAGCCAGCTTGTACCCTATCCCGATATCTGGTGTAGTGATAATAAGAATGGAATCAGGCATTAATTATTCTCCGTCTAATTTCTTCCCGTGAGAAGGATTCTATCCCATGAGTAATGATTCGAAGGTTCCGTGCTTCAACGCTCATTTGCCAAAAATAACCAAGAGCTAGGTTGAAAACATGACGTCTATATCGTTTACGGATTTGATTAAGATAAAAAAGGTGTTCGATCTCTTCAACCAAGGATTGAATTCCTGTCGTAGCGACCATATCCACCGCCGACGTTGCCAACCTTTCTCGAAACGAAGATCGAGCCAGTATCTCCCGAAGTCCGCCGAGATCCTTGTTTCTGATTAGGTCTTCAACTTCCTCAGGTTGAATATGAGATTTCCCAGAAAAGATTACTCCTTTAAGGTCAACCGTAGAGGGGAGGGTTCCTCTCGCCAGTTTGCCCATGAGATTAAGAATGCTTGTGATATTTTGAAATTCCCGTTCTTCCCTAACCATCTCTCTCATAATAGATCTTATTTCTCCATCAGGTATCTTAGCAATCCCTTTTGTAAGTAACGATTGATAAAATCGGTTAAAAACCCCATCTATTGCGTTAAGGTTAGTAGGCGCGACGTTTTCGTCAACTATTTGTCTCAGGGGAAGTGCAAATGGATTTAGGGTTGATTCCAGATAAGCCAGAACTTCCGGCAAATTGGTAAATGACGTAAGAAATTCTAATTCATCACGCTCAAGGGTTCCGAGAGGAATGAAATTGATGGGGAATTCAGTTTCTTCGATGACCGATCTTACGGCAAGGTGAATGTTTGAGACCTCCCAACGGAGGCCTAATACTTTGAATGCCTGTTCATAACTCCCCCCACAGAATCCAAGTATCTTTTTCATCTTAGCGGACAAAACATCATTGATGGAATCATCAATAGCCCTCAACGGATCCTCAAGGAGCAGGTGAGTCTCAATGGGAGATTTGTAAGACTCTATTCCACGGAGAGAGGTTATCAACGAATCCAAGCTTGTTGCACTAAGAAGAGATTCATAATCCTCACGGGTTAACAGCTGGCTGCGCATGCCATATATCCTGGCTGCGATAAAACCGCTGTTGGTTGAGCCTGTCAAGATTTTATCCTCCGAAACCTGTTTTATAGACCCGTATTTTGGACAGCTTCACCCTAATATACATTATTTCAAGTACTCAATTCAATTAACCTGTTGAGAACTTGGATGGCATCCCATGGAGTAATATCTAAATCACCCCATAGTTCCTGAGTGGCCAAGACTTTTAGATCCTTTTCTAGCTTTTCCATTCTTGTTTCGAGCGTGTTCTCAATTGTAACGGGGATATCTTTGCGCTCAATTACAATTCCGACTTGAGTGAGATCTGCTACCACCGTCTGAGAAACACCTGTTCTACCTTTAAATTTTTCAGGAGAACAGTTTCTAGTGATGTGAACTACGAAATCACTGCCAATGTCCTCTTTTACCTCTCCGTACAGTTTACCAAGCAGATCATAGACTCCTGGATCTTCCAACAAAGTAAGGAACCGTTGTTTTAGCTTCGCCAATAGATCCTTGATCATTTGATCCTCTTCATTACTAATGCGTGTTACCCATTCCAGCTGTTTGGATGATAACTCCCGCTGAAAGGATTCGAGCAATTTTCGAGATCGTAGCTCTGATTGTTGTTCGTTTTGAAGGATCGTAATCTGGGACTGACTCTTCTCATCAATTTCGTTTATTACGAGTTTAGACCGACCAAGGATTTCCTCAATCATTGCGTCGGTATTCTCTTTAAGGGCTTTGAGAAAGTCGTCCATGTCGTGGTTCATCAGTTTATCCGCCGATACCAAGAAGTATCATAATCGAGATTACGAACGCTAATACAAGGATGGTTTCTGGGATAGCGACCAAGATAATCGCAGCTCCTAGATTTTCAGGCCGTTCCGCCAACATCCCAGCGGCTGACCCACCTATGTGGGCTTGTGCGTACCCTGTCCCAAATGCTCCAAGGCCTAGGACAATGGCCGCACCAATTGCGCGTGCAACTTGGACTTCTGCAGGTACTGCTTGTAGGATTTCTTGAATCATTTTTTAGTCTCCATTGTTATTGTTTTTTTGTTTTTTTGGATATTCTGTTATTTCTGTACATTTAGGTTAGGTTTCGGTTCCGAATGCGTGAAAGGTATTGCCACCTTGTATCACGAATTGGCTAAAGAATTCATATACATTAAGACGCATGGCATGTATGCTAGGTGAGAGTACAAGAATCAAAAGATTGATCCCATGGAGAGCTAACCCCATCAGAACACTAAATATCCCAAGAGTGCCTCCATAAATAAGAATCAGGTCATTTGCTATCTTTCCCATCCATGCACCCACCAGGCCAATTGCCATTAAACGAGCAAATGATAAAATGTTGGAAAACTTTTCTATTACATGGATCAAGCCTGCAATCCCGTCAAATTTTAAAAGTCCCCCAATAGCAATTAAAATTACTATTAAATCCCCAATTAAGGCTATTTCGAAAAGAGATGGTATTCCCAGAGCAATGAAAATGAGTACGCTTACCGAACCCCAAATATAGATTAGGAGAAAATTGGAGTACACATGTGACATGTGTCTCAAACGAAAATTGTTCAAAATGCTTAGGACCATGCCACCTAGGATGATAGCATATCCTATAATGATAGAAATGATCAAGAGCTCTTGAACGTTTGTATACCGATTTAGAAGAGGTAAAGGGAAAATCGGTGCTTCAGTAGCAGCCCCATGACCCCCCTCTCCATTTTCTCCATGACTGAAACCAAGTACATCGAAAACAAATCTTTCTCCGAGATCACCGAAGATTTCAAAGTACAGGATGCCAAAAAAAACTGCCGAAACACAGGCGATCATGAAAATTTCTGTAATATTCTGTAAAGCTTTTTGGTTGTTTCGTTTAAAGCGTATCCGCATCAAAAATGAGATCAAGAATATTACCGCAGCATATCCAGCATCTCCAACCATAAAACCCCAAAATAATGGAAATAAGACCGCAATAAACGGAGTAGGATCCATGGTTCCATATTCGGGTAATTGTATCATATCGGTAATAGTCTCAAAAGGCCGGACAATACGCATGTTACGTCTTAGAACAGGCGCATCGCGCCTGGCTTTTTCTTTCGTGATAATGATCCTTTTATTAAATCTTTCTTGTATAGAGGATTCAAATGTTTTTATTTTGGATTTCGGTACGAATCCTGTAATTTCAAAGGTATCTGTGGTGCCGCCCATCTTTTCTATAAGTTGAAACTCAGCTAGACGGCCAACGACCGAGTTCTGAAGATGTCTTAGAGTAAGTAGATCTTTTGACTTGCTAATCTCGTCTTGTTCCTGTTCTAGTTCTGATAAGGAGTTTCGATGACTCTCAATTAAACCATCCACCGTATTTTTCATGTCCTTGAGCCTGATATTACGTATTTCAGGAGGAAAAGACAATTCACTTAATCGTTCACCTGTTAAATAAGCTTGAGTTTCTCTTAGCTGTTCATTGTCTATTAAGAGGAGAATGGCGTCGAAATACTCATCGACTGGGGTTTGATATATCTCATAGACCCCCTTCGTCCTTGAGTCGATTTCGGATTCCAATTCAGCCACCGAAACTTCGGCTCGGCGATCGAGCATGACAATCAATGATTCAAAAGTTCCTTTCTCTTCCATTTTCGAAATCAAAGGCCTAACTCGATCAAGAATGGGGGAATATCTCTCTAATTGCCTTATTTTCCCTTCAAGTCGTCGTTTTTCTGATTGGATTCGCTTTATATCGGGCTCAATAGATGAAAGGATATCCTTGCTAGAGGAAAAAATCTCTTCAGCTGAGAGTAACGGAGTAGATCGATCGTCAAGAGGACTCTCACTCGGCACAAACGAGAGTATTGAAGCTATCCTAGTTTCTAGGCTTTCAAGATCAACTTTCATTTCTTTAAACTGAGCGCTAAATCCTGTTTCTTCCGTAGTAGTCGGGATCACATGAAAAGCTTTCAGAGATCTCAAATGATTGCTAAATTCAAGGGCATCGGATTTTAAACCCCAGATATGCGTGTGGAACATTGGTTCTATCAAGAGGATCTACACCTATGAATGTGTTTAGGGTAAAATCAATTGGAGGAGCTTTTCCAAGACGGTATTCTCTCTTTCCCTAAACCGATCTTTAAATTCTGTCATTTTTTCCTCCTCTTTGTCATTTATCTCTCCCAACAGTGTTTGAAAGTGATCTTTGGCAGTAGCTAAGAACTTCTCCTTAGTATTCTGCAGTTTGGCTCTTTCGTTCTCAAATCTTTCGCGGGCCTTACTTTCAGCGCGATGTATTTCGTCCGCTACGCGTTGGCGCGCTGCCAATTTTTCGGCCTTTGTGGTGATCTCATAACCTTCAATCTGTCGGCGTTGTTCAAGGATATCCCGTGATAATTGTTCCTTAGACCTCTCATCCATTTAACGTCACCACTAAAAAGTTCTCTATGTTATGACAAATTAAGCCATTTTTTAGTTATTATTGTTTATAATCTGATGTTTTAGAAGGCTTTAAAACCATAGATCCGTTTTAAAGTCGAATCACGAAAGATAATAATAAATTAATAAACATTTTAGTGACAAATTAAAATACGGACACCTATTTCCCTGTTTAAAGGCCAATATAAGGCCAAATTATCCAAGAAAGTTTGATTATTTGTCTAGTTTCAGGAATTTCGCAATTTCAAGTTATCAGATCAGAGGAAAGCCCCAAGAAGTACAGATAATTGACTTTTGTGTCTGAGTTGAATAGAATGCGAAAATTGATAGGAATAACAGGTCTTATGGGTAGTGGTAAAACAGCCGCAGCTCTGATATTTGTAAGAAGGTACAATTTCACCCTGTTACGAATTTCGGGGAAAATGAGGGAAATCGCGTTTGAACTTAAACTAGAACCGACCCGAGACTTTCTTCAAGGAATAGGGAAATTTATGAGGGAATTTGATGATGATGTCTGGGTACGATACTTGGGTGAACGTATTAAGGAGACTCATGGTTCAATTGTTGTCGATGATATAAGAAGACTGAATGAATATACGTATCTGAAGCCGCTAGGATTCAAATTCCTGCGGTTGGAGTCAGAAGAGCAAATTCGTAAGAAGAGGATCGGTTTTAGAGAAAACGCGGTAATCGCTGAGGATGATTGGAAACGCTGGAGTAATCATCTGACTGAAACACAGGTTCGAGAGATACCCGTGGACCAAGTTGTGATAAACAATGAATCTCTAAAGGATCTAGAAAGCCAGATTGAACGAGTATTGGCTAATTGGGAAAAAACTTGAATTAAACGATATTTCTTATTATTCATCGTATTCCTTGAGAAGATCTAAGGACCCTTTCATATTAGATTCTACCTTTTTCTTTTTACGTGAGGCTAGGGCTCCTTTAAGCTCTTCAACATCAAAGGTGGGGTTTTCTTCGGAAGGTACCGAAAGCGATTCTGCGGTCGTCGATTGTGGAAATCCAGGTGGTGCTGGCATTCCCTGTGGGGTTCCGCCTGTGAGAATTGTGGGACGACCCCCGGGAGGAACCCCAGGCGGACGTGCTCGTTTTTGTTGCTTCCTATAAACCCTTAGATAGTCAATAAAATTCTGGCCCATTCGTAACAATAAATCATTGATACTTCCGGGAACCTTCCTACCATATTCGAGGCCGCGTCGAACTTCCGCCAGCTGCGTGATGAATTGATCACTGTCTGGATTCGCACCATTAGCAATTACGTCGATTAATTTTTTCAGTTCTTGTGCCATCCAGAGGGTATAATTGTCAGACATAAGAGGTAAACCTGCTTAAGAGTTGATCAAAAGATTTGCGGACATCATCAGGGATGTAAGATCATAGAATGAGATATTTTCTATGACGACGTAGCTCCCTTTTATTAATATTGTTTTGATATTAATCCCCTCCCTGTTTTCGAATCTTTCCCTCAGAAAACTCAACCATATCATCTGTTGGGTTGTCAGGCAGTTCCTTATCAGTAAATTCAGAAAAACCAGATTCTTCCTTTTCTAAAAACTGCTTGACCAGAGTTTGTCGTTTTGTTGTTAGTAAATCTACCCATTTTTGCTTTTTCTGGCGCGCTAAATCTAAAAGAACTTGGTCGAGCAACTCTACATACTTCTGGGCAAGTACCCGAGGTTCCTTAATGTCTTTTAGGATCGAAACCACGTTATCGAAACGATTGAAGGCCATAGGGTACTCTTGCTTCATTAATTCATCTTGGATCTTCTCGTACATTATATATAGAAGAAAGATATTATCTCCTGTCTTTTGAGCTGTGCTAATCATAGTTTCCACGATGTGCTCGGAGATTTGAGAATTTCCTCGAGCTTTTCTTGCAATATTTAGGATTATATTGCGTATTGCACCTCTATCTTTCTCGAGAAGATTCGGGATGAGCTTATTTATGATGTAAAGGCTTTTGATATTGTTGTTTCTGGAATAGGTGATTTCCTCTTCCAATAATATACATATCTGACGAATTATCTTGGAGAGATGACTGGAGGAAAGTGATTTTACATAATGGAGATTTTCATCCATCTGCTCCAAGAATATCCCGGTGAGTTCAATTGGTGCTGTTTCCTGACAAAAACGGGCAATAAAATGTACTATGAGGTTTTCAGTACCCTTGACATTCTTTAATGCGTTAAAAAAAAGGTTTAACTGTTGTCTAATTAATTGTTGATCTCCCATCGATAACGTTTGTAGAACCATCTTGTGGTAAATATCAATAAGTTTGATAACACGGTTTTCACGTTCCCCAACTGTTTCAAGACTGATTCTGATATATTTCTCCAAAACGTTTTGCGTTTCGGTTGGAATTTGCTTCACAAAGGCGGGGAAGGTATCTTCAATAAGGGCTAGAAGTTTAGGTACGCTTTCCCCTCTTTCTCCAAGTGCTGTAAGGTCATTTATTTTTGAAACTGCCATATCTAGATTACCCTTGCCAATATGCGCGTTAATCTTCAAGCGCTCTACTTCAACAACTTTATCCGCCCAGTTTAGCTGATTATAAATCCGTTCCTGGAACTCGATGAAACCTAAAACTTCATCAAACATCTCTTGGTTAAAAAGGTCGGCAATAAATTCTTCTGTAGCCCGAAGTATCGGTTTAATAGTTTCTCCAAGTTTCTCATCATAGATGGCCGCGAGAGGGGCAAATGAACGTTCAAGATAAATAATGGTGTAGGGTAGGTTTCCCACCGTCCATAACTTACGAGCTTCTGCTAATGCGATTGATGATGCATCTTTGAACATTTCCAGGTCTGAATAAAGCGTAAGAGCACGATCTATCAAAATAAAATGCGTATCGAAGTCTTGGACTTCAAAGCGTTCTTCCGCTACGTTGAGACAGGTGTCTGCGATTGCGAGGGAATCCATTCCGCTGGCAACTTGAATTTCCTCTAATACTGATAATCCACGTTCAATCAAACCGTGGGTTAGCAATGCAGATCCAAATTCCTGAAAAATCTCGAAACGAACCTCATCGGATACATTTTCCTTTTGTGATAGAGCTTTTGCTTCTTCAAAGAGATTAAACGCCTCTTCTGGCTCGCTAGCGATATGGTTTCTAGCTCGCGTCACTGTCAATTTACTTGCTTCAGAAAATTGATTTAGTTCACTAAGAGCGGTTACAAGGAACTTTAGATATTTATCTGTAAGATTAAAGTCATTCTGCGATAAGGATTCCTCTTTCTTATCGTTTATAAAATCAAGAACCATACCGCATTTTTCGATCACTCCCTCTCTAGCAAAATGCTTATACGCGCTCATCAAAAGGTTTAGCGCCATATCTTCTTCATTTTTATCCATAAGTTTTACGGCCAGTTCGAATAAAGCGTCTCCTTGAGCTTCTATGAGCCCTAAATACTGATAAAGCTTTGAAATATTCGCCATTAAGGCCGTAATAAACTCCATGTTACGAGAAGTATCATCTGTTAATGAAATGATAAGTTCCTCATAATTCTTGATAGTTTCCAAAATCAGATCTTGAGTTGTCTGTGATTCAATCAATATGTTCGTTTGTTGCGTCAAAACCTCAAGCGCAAACTGAATCTGCCCTTCAGCAAGTAAAACTGAAGAGATCTCCTCTATGCGCCTTAAGGCACGGGAAATTCTATTAGTTTGCAAAAGAAATGAAATATTCAGTTTATGTAGGCTATAACCTTCTGTATAATCTCCTTTCTGAACATAATCCAGGGCTTGGAGCGCATATAGCGAATCATAAGAGTCCTCATCATTAATATAAAGGTAAACTCGGCCCAGGAGCTCTCGAAGCTCTCTCTTAAACACGTCCGGCTCTACTGCATTGAACTGATCATTTACCGCTGAGGCGAATTCCTTCATTGAGTCTTGGCCGGTTTGATTAAACGCGGCATAGGCCTCTTCTAGGAGAGAAATTTGCCTTTCATGATTTTGCATTTTACAATAAATTTCCGCAACTTTAGTGTTCAGCCATCCTGTACTGCCTGGGTCTCCTATTGCATTATAGGATTGCGCTAGGAAGCCCCTTAGTGATTCCATTTTATTCAATTTTCCACCATGAGCAAACTCCAAGATTCGCTGTTCAAGACTGTCCCCAATTTTCTGAATCCCACTAACTCTAGAGTGTGAAATTAGGATTGCCACCACCTTCTTCAGGAATGACGGATCATCATGGATTACCCCTTTTTCCAGTAATTCCATGCCCGTTTTCCAGATGAAAAAGGCAATCTCTTCGGCTTCCGAGCCCATATCAAGTTTTTTACATATTTCCTCCGCTTTATTAAAATACATTAATGGGGGAAGATTCTCGATTTCCGTAAAATCATACTTTGAGGCATTATTGGTCACATGGTCAGTTAATTGTTTCCCCCGATCGTATAGCTCCTCGATGATCTTTCGTGGTGTTGCCTCATCTCCGACAAGTTGTGCATTCTGAATTATTTCATCATAAAGCTGGAAAGCTGTCTCACTATCTTGATTACGTTGATAAATGTGTGCTTTCTCTAGTAAGATCTCAGTAAACTCACTCAAAGACCTGGCTGAGAAATGTGCCTCTTTAGATTTGACCAGAAGCATCTCCGCCAGGTTTCTCTTTTCTTCATTAGGGAATTGATTCCTGAGTAAATTCAAACCTAAAGTCGCATAAACATCTTTCTCAACACTCACAACCTTCCCCAGATGGTCATCATCGTCAAAAATCCCCTTCGCTTGTTCGAATAGGTAAAAGCCTCGTTTCAGGGTATCTTCTGTTCCCATATCTACATTAATTTTGGCCTCAATCAGGTAGGATTGGAAAATGTCTTCTTTGGATTGGACAATTTCAAAGATCGCACGAGCTTTCTCAAATGCTTCAATTGATTTCTGTAAGGTCTTTGTCTGGTTCGCAAGCATCTCCCCCACCTTAATGAATATCTGGCCCGCCTGTAAAAATTCCTTATTCCGTTGTCCAACTCCCGTCGCTATTTCTCGACATTCTCCCAAGAAATAGTGAATTTGGGCGCCATGTGGTGTGAGGTACTTCCCTTTTTCTTCCAACACCTTTAGATACTCTTCTACAATAGGAATGGCCGCCGCAGCGTACCGGAAAAGCTGTCTTTGTGTCTTTTTTCGCCCTTTTCGAGCGTTACTTATTAGGTTTCGATATAATACGATGACGGCGCCAGCGTTTTTTGTTTTTTTCTCAGAATTTAGGGCACGTTCATAAAACCCAAGGGCTTCAGAGTAGTCTTGTTGCCTTGTGTAATATTCGGCGATTATGGAGGCTCTTTTGCTCGCGTCCACCCATTTTTTCTTTTTTTCAAGTTTTTCCAGGTTCTTAATTTGGGCCTCGATATCCATGACGCCGATACTCCATCATCTAGAATGTATTTCCTCTCAGAATTTAAATCATCTAGAATTACTATTCAAAAGGTACCAGATTATTTATGCTCTTCCTTGGATTAGTATACGTGATTATCCTTCGACGCTTCCTAGTAGCGATTTCCAAAAAACAAATCAACTACTGTTATTCCAAGCAGAAATGCAAATCCAATATCAAAGAAATTTTCGTACAAGTTTATTGGGGAGCGAAAAAATCGTTTTAAAAAATTTCTTTTCCTATGGGAGGGATCATGGATTGACTTTTCCTTATAAAGCTAATCCATGGTAATTTCGTGATTGGCAGTCAAATCTGATCAGAAGAATTTGTTCTTTAGATGAAATTAATCCGTCAATGGATTTTCAATCCTAGAAGGGTGACCTTCCTGTCAAGATCAAAAATAATTTATGTTTAAGCTTAAGGGGTAATTAAAACATCGAAAACACATTAACCTATCGAATTTAATGAGGTTGTCTCCTTCTAGTAAAGTTTAAGCAAATCAGGCGGATTTATACATGGATGTAGATAAACACAAAGTGGCCATTGTCGGAATTGAAAGGTTATTCCTTAAACGCAGAATGGACCGCGAGGAAGACAAGAGATTAATACATGATCACCAATTGGTAGAAAGAATATTATCCAAAGTGACGGGAAAAGCGTCTAGCCCGGAGGAAATTAGAAAAAGAATTGAATGGCTTGAGAAGATCTCAGAATACGTTCCAATAGATTCAGAAAATGAATTAGAAGAGCTTGTGAAGATAATGGTTCTTCTAAGTCAAGAAAGAGCAAGACTGAACGAACTATATGATTACCCCGGCCTTGATCTGATGAAAAGGGTTCGTTCAGCTATGATACGCTACCTGGTTGTTTTAAGCGAAATCCGTGCTAGACAAAAAGAGTATTTAGAGCACTGGTTCACAGATGAATACTGGATTTTCGAATGGAGCCGTGTATTACTCGATTTATCTCCAGAGAACGATATGGTGAAATATGGATTCGAGAACATAAAAGTTCGAGATTTCCTGTTTCTTCTGGAACTTGAATTGGCTACAGCAGATGACGCATCAAGAATAGAAAAACCAATGGTAAGGTTACAAACAATCGAAAATAAAGAGGCCTTCTTGATTATACCTACACAGACCGCAGCGGAAGAATATGAGGTTCAGGTTAATCGAATTCTTAATGAGAGTCTTACTTTTGCCGATTGGATAGGAGATACGCTTCGAGCATTCAAGCTACCTTAGTAAAACGAAAACTCGGCTTTGATCCGTTTTTAACAGTCGGATTTCTTGATAAAGTAGGAACGGAACCCAAATTATGATCATTACAGCATAATTCGTAAAATTGCAGGCTTTGGCTTTGTGTTGGTATTCTACAAACTTATCCCAAAGCGATTTTTCAGGTTCAATTCCCTTATTTAAGTTTCAAGCCACAAATTCAATTCTGATATTCAATCATGACATTTTAGTACTAATTAGAGCTTCCTTCGGAGAACCACCTCTGAATCACCAAACGATTCAAGAGGGCCCAAACATGGTGATTAAATCTCCTTATGGTTCGTGACCCATAAGATTTCCTAAGCAGAATATTCTACTACTTAGTGGGAATAGCATTTGATTATCTGATGTTTAATATTGACTTGTTTCGGGTTATTTTTATCATTGGGTTTTCTTCTTTTTCCCTTTAGAGAAAATGCGAAGAAGATTCGATCGAACTGATTCGTCCCTTTGTACGAGATAATCATCAATATAACCATCCCAGCCTTCCCATATAACTAGGATGACAGATTTGCGGATAGGCGCGTAATAATTGATAGCATTAGCGATATTCCGTCGTGATGCCCTGTAACTGGGTGCCACAGTACTCGCAATTGTTATGGAGAGAGAGAATAGAGCCCAGTAGATTATAAAGGGACTATTGAATGTAACTGATGTTTGAATGGGAATAGATAAGCTAATGTACCAAGAGAGAAGTTCTGATCCGATGATACCGTTGATTACACCTATAACAACTCCAGATATTCCGAGTAGAGTTGATTCCGCAAGAAAAGTGGTGAACACTTCCCTCTTGTACAACCCCAATGCCCTTAATATCCCCACTTCCCTCTCCATATTCAAAGTGGTTACTAATATTGATACAAACTGGGCTAAGCCTGAAAGAAGAAAGGTGTGAATGAACAGAACTTGGAAGAAACCTCGCTGGATAATCAACGAGTTTTCAATAAGCTGGGAATAGAAATCAACCCCTATGACCTCGCTGAATGCAGAATATTTGTTAGATAAACTATCGGTAATGGTATTCAGAGGTATATCGGTTTCTACAGTCGACATAATAAACCAGTTTGCGGTTTCATTATACCAATACTGTTGAAATAGCGAATACGAGCAATAAATATAGTTACCGTGTAATAAAAACGGATTTCCAGAGGTAATACCCTTTATAACTACTTCTAGTGACCGGTTTTGCGAAGTCATAACGGTAATGTTTTCTCCGATTCGTGCACCTATCCTGACAAGAAGAAGATCACTTATTATGACACTGTTCGTAGAGGCATTTAGTAGTTCGGCTACTTGCGGATCTGCCGGTAACAAAATATTATCAATAAAAAAATAACCATATGTCTCGGGGTTGACTCCGAGGACAGACGCTTCAATATTATTAATCAGAGTGCGTTGTTGTTGTAAGAAGGCTGCGCGTTCAATAAGAGAGTTATCCTCAACCAGTTCCTGGGCAAAAGATATGGAGACCTGGGCGTCATCAGTTGTTTGTGCAACGATATCTATCTTTCCGAATTGCTCGTCGTAGTACTTCGGAACAGTATCAATTATTGCAGCAGATACAATTCCAATTGTCAGAATAAACGAAAGGGCAAGTGCTGTCACCATTATAGTAACAACAGATTTCTGAGACTGCCGTCCTATATTTCTGCTGGCTATGGTTTTTGGAACCTTTCCATGCCAAAACAGAAGCTTGCTCCCTATCAGGGGAAGAAAATTGAGAAATCCCCCTTCCATCAAAACGATGCCAAGGAAGGTAGCCCAAACTGCAAAAAAATGCCATGAAATTAACTCAAAAGACAGAAATCGGCTTGGCCCTATGAAATAGGTTGTACCAATTCCTATAATGGACATCAATGTCCCAGCTAGTATCAAATACACCCACTGGGAGAAACGTTTCCTCTTGGCCCTCATACGCCAATGAATGTTTTGTACTACAGCCATAGTACTTGCAATAAAAATCGGATATAGGCCCGCGATAAACGCCAAGAATATGCCTGTAAAGAAAGTTGATATTAATGAACTTGGGCTGAGAACCAGAACGTTAATGCTAATTTGAGGGAAACTCGCATTAAGAAACACAACGAAGATTATGGATATTATTATTCCGAGGAGATCCCCAAAGAAACTGCCAATCAGGCTATAAAAAAGGATTTCAACACTCAGCATCGCGACAAGTTGGAAGGTACTTGCACCATTGGCTCTTAAAATTCCAAATTCACGGTATCTTTCTCTCACATTAATCGTAAGGATGTTTGTAATAAAAAGGAACTCCACAACAAAGGAAGCAAGAACTATCAAGTTCATAGCCACTTGATAAGATTGAAAAGCAAGGATTTCAGTATCACTCAGGGCCTTTTCACGGTAAACGTAGAAGTCGTTGCCGACGATGCTGTCCAAACGTGCTGCAATGTTATTAATTTCGATAAATTCGTCTAATTCAACTACAAGATGAAAATTTAAGTAATTTTGGTCACTGAAAAGGCTTGTAAAGTAATCAAGATCAATTAGGATGAAAAAAAAACCAAGATAGTTCCCGAACTGCGAATTATCTTCAATGACACCAGAGCAATATACAGTAACTCCAGAAAAACCATAATCAGGAATTTCTGAAACAGAATACCGAATTCCTGGGAATAGGTTAAGTTCCGAAGAAATCGTGCTAGATATAATGACCTCGCCAGGCTCCAGGGTTTTATTTCCGGCAATCACTGTTAAACCAGGAAAATCTGGATGGGTATTTGGATCTAATCCGTATAGAATGACATTATTAGGCAGCTCTACTAAATCGGGTAATTCATCTATCGGGGTGAACGTCGCTACAGGACTTACTTTCCGAACGCCTGCAACCTGGGCAATGGTGTCCATTTTTTCCTTTATTTCATTCAAGGTTGCATTATTCTTTGGATGAAGAGTGATATCCGTAAGGTTCCTCCCACGATGGCTGCCTATAAAGTCCTCGTATAGCGAGTCAACCGAAATTGCGATTCCAGCTTCCAAGCCAACTGTGATTATAATCCCTCCCACCAACAAAATCGTTCGCCACCGTTCTCGTGTCACATTCCTCCATGGCAGCGTTAGATCCATTGTGATTTTGCTCTCAAAGATATTTTAACAAAAATAAAAGCCTCCAGCTTTTTTATGTTTTGTTAGGTGAAAACGATGGAAGGTTTCGATTATAAGTTCCCGACACCTAGGGTATGATTCCTTCTAAATACTGGAAGGCCTTCAGATTCTTTGGCTGAATGATGCCCCTAATAATCCGAAGATTTCATTTTGCTATGATCTACCATAAAAAGAAGACCTAGCCTTCCATATAAACTCTATGGTTAGATCACTACTCCGGCAAGTAGGCTTTGTTTTAGAAGCAGTTTCCCTTCCTCCAAACCTACATCTTGGCTTGGCCTGATAATTCATGGAAGAATTCATCAATTACCATAAATAGTCAATTTCCATACATAGGATTTTGCAAACTTGTATACTATGGCCCCAGCAGGTACACCGACCTGAACTAGACTCTAGACCAACTTCTGCATTTAGATTTACGAGCATCGATATGTGATCCTTATGACGATTTTCTAATGGAAAGATTCATTAAAAATATCACAGTATAAGTCATATTAGATGAAGAGAACGATATTTCTTATTTTTATTACCTTTTCAACGACCCTAGTGATAACGTTCAATTTCAAGTTGATTTCTGGTAGGCCCCTTTCACCCACAAATCCCTGTGGTCCAGAACTTGTCAGCGGAGGGGTATCAAAGGATGGTATTCCTGCCATAGATAGCCCAAAATTCATTACAATTGAAGAATTCGAAAGCACAATAGGCGAAGATTATTCTGACAAGTTCATTCTGGGTGTCGAGATTAATGGAAGTGCTAGAGCCTATCCAATTGACATCTTAACCTGGCATGAGATCGTTAATGATCGAATCGGTGACGCAACGACGTTTAGTGTAACCTACTGTCCTCTAACAGCTTCGGGCATCCTTTTTCACACGAGTTCAATAGGAGGTAGTACATTAGGGACTACTGGCTATCTGTATGAAAACAATCTGGTTTTTTATGATAGAAAGACTGATACATTCTGGAACCAGATGTACGGCATCGTTTGGTGTGGAGAATTGGATGGAGCTTTGGATCGGGGAAATATGGTTGAAACTACTTGGAAAACTTGGAAAACTTTATATCCAGATACTCTCATACTAAGCAGGAATACGGGGTACCATAAGAACTATAATTACAATCCCTACGGGTCTTATGATTCGCGAGACACTATCTTCTTCCCCAGCGCTTATCGTTTTGGAAAGGAACCGTATAACTGGTTTCCAATCAAGGAAAGGTCTTACATCTTACAATTGGAAGCCCAGACCTTCGTTTTTCCTTTTCAGGAATTGATGAAAACTCCGATAGTAAATGTATCGTACGGCACAAGTGCTTCTATCTTGGTATCAAATCCAAACACTCATTTAGTCGTTGCATTTAATTCAGAACTCCCAGATGGTACGATCCTTGACTTCACCAAAGGGACTTCCTTGAATAACGACGAATTTTCCTTCCAAGACAAATCTGGTACCACATGGAACTTAAAAGGAAAAGCGATCTCGGGCCCCCTTAAAGGTCAGTCTTTAAAGCCCCTTCCAGGTTATATTGCCTATTGGTTTGCTGCAAGTGTTTTTTATACTCAAAGCAAAATATACATTAACGAATCTTTCGTGGATCATCCCACTGGAGCATATTTAATTCCCCAACCGTCAAATCAAGCACAAACTACAAGTGGGCTAATGATCTTAGAATCTTTATTTTTTGCGATCGTCATTTTAGCTGTGCTCCGGATTCGGAGAAAAATCGTATAATAAAACTGGCGAGGAATCGGAGATGGGCAGTTTTGGCAGACTGTACTGCTTTCGTGACCTTACTACTGTCCCCTTCGTTCTACGAAACACCCGATCTGACCATAAACTACTCCACGATCAACCTCAGGTTCCCCCGTTACCTACCCTAACGCAGGATTTTGTCCTTTGTTAAATATTTCACCAGTTCTTACCACCAAGTGAAAACTCGATCCCTAATAGTTTAGGAAACGCGCTTCCAAATGGTTATATGAAACAGAATGAAAGAAAGTTCCACCGAATCCCTGCAAGGCGAAGCATTTTCGATTAAATCCCGAGAATAAACCTGAGACCCACCTGAATCCGTAAATCAGAATTTGGAATAATCAATTCAAACATATGTATCGGAAATCACGTGCCCATCATCCATACGAATAAGTCTCATCCCTGGTTTAAGCATGTCCTCATCATGGGTAACACATATTATCGTTTTATCATATTCATGGTTAAGTTTTGTAATTATTGAGATTATTTCATTCCCAGCGACAGAATCCATGTCTCCTGTAGGTTCATCAGCTAGTATGATCATTGGATCGTTTGCTAAAGCTCGGGCAATTCCCACACGTTGTTTTTCACCACCAGAAAGCTCATGTGGGTGATGATTCAATCGATGCTCGAGATGAACCAAATTTAACAGTTCCTTGGCTCGTTTCTCTCTAATTGATCTATCAATATCCGCAATTAACATTGGTAATTCAACGTTTTCCTGGGCGGTCAAAATAGGGTGAAGATTAAAGAACTGGAAAACAAAGCCAAGCTTATGACGCCTTATCTCACATCTTTGGCGATCATTCAATTTCAGTAAATCCTTCCCCAAGATCCGAACATTTCCAGCTGAGGGCGCTTCTAATCCGGCTATAGTGTTTAATAAGGTACTTTTACCGCTCCCGCTTGGTCCCATGACAATTACGTATTCATGTGCGTGAATTACGAGATTCACATCTGTGAGAGCATCGATTACGTTCATACCAAGGTTGTATCGCTGACTCACCCCTTCTAGTTCAATAATGGGCTCGGTTGCCACTGAATCACTCATTTCAAGGATCACCTCATGCAGGAATGATAGTTATACGGCCATTGATTAGTTCTAGCTTCACGTGTTTGTTAACACCTGCTGTCTTACGCATCTCTTCTGGTAAGCGTAGATTTCCATGGTCATCTACATAAAAAACTTCTTCTCGCTCTGAAACAGGTCTATTACTATCAATTCTACGGTGTAAACCGATTATTTGACCATCAAGGATATTCACAGCCTGCTCCGTCATATCAGCAAAACGATGGTCATGGGTAACGACGATAAATGTTGTACCTAGCTCTTTATTTATCTTCTGAAAGTAATCGATGATTTTGAAGGTGGTAACACTATCAAGCTCGCCGGTTGGCTCATCTGCAAGAATTATGGCTGGATCATTAGCTAGAGCAACAGCTATTCCAACACGTTGCGCTTCCCCTCCAGATAATTCGTGAGGTTTGTGGTGTACCCTTCTTTCTAAACCGACTCTCTCCAATAATTCAAGGGATCTTCGTTTCTGGATTTCAAGTCCCCACTGGCTAGCCAATTTCATTGGGACGATAACATTTTGAAAAGCGGTTATATTCCAGATAAGGTTTCTCTTAGGGTTTTGATAAAGGAATCCGATGTTATGGCGACGATATCGGATTAACTCCTTTGATTTGAGCTTATTAATTGTTTGACCATCAACGATAATATCACCTGAGGATGGTTTATCAATTCCTCCGATCAAATTGATTAGAGTACTTTTACCTGCTCCACTGGGCCCAATGATCGCACTCAATTCACCCTTATTAACCGATAATTCAACGCCACGTAAAGCTGGCACCTGGATTTTAGTTACTGGATCCTTATAAAGCTTAAATACATCCTGACATTCAAGAAACATTCATTCCACCTTCAAAACTCGGCTTATATCCTTTTTAGACGATTGAAATGCTATTATGAGCGTTCCTATCGATGCCACTAGAATTACGAACGCCAGGAAAAAAGTAATGAATTCTAGCGGATAGTTCACAACAATCGGGGGTATCGTCCTGCCCATTTCAAAAACCAGCAGGAAAATTGAGGTGTTGGTTAATCCAACTCCAAATCCAACAATGATCCCTATAAGAAGTATTATTGATCCTTCCATTGCGAACAACTTTGCTGTCTGAATACGCGTCATACCTAACGCCCTTTCCACACCTCTTTCTTTTCCACGTTCAAGGAATGTGAAAAGTGAGAACATAACCGACCCCAAAACTGTTACCAGGATACAAGCTAGGAGCGCGGCGTTCAAAACTGCTATCATAAAACGACGTTTTGTGCTCGCCAGATAATTTTGATAATCAACTATAGCTGAATAGGTATGAGGAGTTTTATGTGACAGATATTTTACTCTGTAGTAGACTTCTGCTGGATCAGCTGACGGTTCTAATTCGCAAAGCACGCTTGACTCTTCAATTGCTAGATATTCGAAAGTATTTAGGTCATAGAACATACCTATGCTAGCAACCGCAAATATTGCACCACTAGGAGCCCATTCGTATTCTTGAAGTTGGGGCCATAGATTAAATGTGCCCACAATACTATAGTTTCTATAATCGGAGACTCCGGCATAAAACAGGGTTTTATTGTAAAAATGGAATCCGTATGCATCATGGATCTCCAGGTTGGGCTGTTCATCTAGATTCGATTTAGAAAGGATGATTGATTTGTTATCAGCAATCTTGTCCATAAGGTCTGACAAAGGCGAACTTAAACCAAATCGGCTTTCATCGAAAAAAGCGACTTCTGCATAAGTTTTAGGATCTACAAATGAGAATACATAGTATTGTCTCCCTGTTTCACTAGGTGTATGAGTGAAAAAAGTCTGGGTGACACGAGAAATCCCAGAGACATTCCTTACCTCATCGAGGAATGATTGATTACTATATTCGCCAACGATATTGATTTTTAAATCTGCTCCCGTATAAAAATAATAACCCATTTTTTTCGTTTCATCAACAGATACGGTTAAAGAGCCCGAGATGATTGTGTACGAGATAGCCAAAGTAATAAGGATTACTGCCTGACTTGCAGCTTCTTTATGGCGTACCACGTTTCTTAAGGCAAAAGCGCCCAGCTTTCCTCTCTTTCTCCAAAGGAATTGAGCTAATCTATCCAAAAAAACTGGAAATAGTCTTGAAATTAAGAGAATGACACCAAAAAACAGTAAAAACGGCGTCGGAACACCCACAATTAAAAAAACAACAGTTAACAAGGGGAGAGGTCCTAGTGATGACCCAATAATCCTTCCTAGCTCTGTAAGTACAATATAGCCTCCCAAACCAAGAAGTATTGCAAAAACGTCAATATAATAATTTTTCCAGACTGGAGTACTCTCCTCGACTGGAATAACTGATTCCTGAATAGTCATTCTGGTATATTGAATTATTGCGGAAGTGTTAATGATAATCGTAGCTCCAACCACGAAAAAAAGGAGCAATTGAATATGAGAAGCCGTGACAACTACTGGTAGTTCTGCACCTGAAAAATCAAGAAAACCTATCGATCGAATGATAGTACTCGTAACGACGTAGCCAAGTGACAAACCACTGATAAGGGTAATTCCGATTACGACAACTGACTCTCCGAGGAGAAAGACGGTTATTTGCTGCCACGATCCTCCACGAGTTTTAAGGATCCCGATAGTTTCCTTTTTCTGACGTTTAATCAAACTAGAGGAGAAACTGACCAGATATATAGCAATGGCTATCACAGGAATATCAATCAATAATAAGAGAACCTGTAAAATCCTAACATCTTCGATTGCGGCGTCAAGATTCTCAAGAAGTCCGTAAACATCCATAACTTCGATTGATAAACTGCCATTCTCAATATTTACAAACCTGTTATTAATCTGAGTAAATAACGCGTTTAACTTTTCTTTCTCAAATGGTAGAGAATAAACATTGAATTTTTCGTTGTCAAGGAAGATTTTCCCATAAATAGATGAAATAGCCTTGAAATTTTCATTCATTATTTGATTGGTTAAATTTAAGGCGTTTTCCAAAGAAGCTATCATAAAAAAACTATCTGGAGGCATTGATTCTCTTTTAAGAGGATTTAGTTGGAGGAAGTATAATTCTAGAAATAAATCTTCCACTTTTTCATAATCCAACATTCCCACAATAGATACATTGACAGCGGTGGATGTAGCCCAATATGCGTCTGCTGGGGAAATTCCTACTGAAATTACCTGTCCAATTTCTAAGAACGATTCATTCTGCATGGAGACAACAATTATCTCCGTGTAGTTATTAGGTAAACGACTACCAGGATTTAAATAAGACTCGAGACTTGCTAAAAGGTCTAGTTCTACTGACCGTACAAACGCAGGATGGTAATTCTGATATGCTAGAGGAAAAGTCAACCAATAACCTAGTAAAAATTCCCCAAACCATTGCTGTTTGATGAAATAGCCCTCATAATCGGCCTGACCAAAAGATTCATTCACCAAATGAGGAAAAACATCGAAGTCATTTATCCAAGCAAGTTCCCCACTATCGACGGTTGGGGTAAGATCGATTTGGATATCACCACTAAAGTTCGATCTCTCTTCCGAATAAAGTATTTCATCAATTAATTCAGAATTGTATGAGTCTACCAGCATTGCACTTGCTGCCATGATTGTAGCACCAATTACTAAGCCTAGTAATGTTGCCAAAAGAGCCTTACGGTTGTTCATGACATAACGATACGATACGTAACTCAAATCGAACATTTTCTTCAAAGATTCTGGCATAATGGTCCATCCTTTGATTGAATGATCTAATCGTTTAACTTCCCGAATCTAGAGATGCTACCTTAACATATTGCCCAGATTGGATTTCCAGGTTGGGATCGTGGAGATAACCTTTACAAGAAAAAGGCGTACTTAGACTCATAGGAATCATTCAATTCCTTTGAATGACGAAGGATCAGTGCAGGAATACTGATATAGATCCGTTTCATTCCTCTAACCAATAGCCGTCCGCACAGATCTAGTGATCCCTAATAATAAGTGGACTTGTTAAACGATGGGGGAAGGTAAGGGTTATCTGCATCAATCCCCGAATCAGGATTAGACTATTATTCTTACTGGCTAAATTAAGTAAAATCAAATTAAATGGCAATAAAACATCAAGGGACCCATGCTTTGGATCCAAAAAGTCGGTTAGAATTGAATCGAAGAAAAAAAAAGGGGGGGAGAAGAGAAAGCTTAGTTCTTTCGCTTTCTGTACCTATAGACCTGACCAATCAAACCAAGGGTCATAAGAGCCGCCAAAATACCCACGATATCCACAGGAGATACATAATCCTCTGGGTAGAGTACACGGGGGTCTTTCGGATTCATTCCCCAGTATGGCGAGTTTTGGTTAGGATAGAAGGCTTGGTGACCCAAGTCGGGAGATATAACGATCTCGGCATTTGCACTGGCGTTAAGGTCATCGAGGAATGGCTGAATACCGGTGTTGGCGTCAATAACATCCAATATGTTATTGCTTAGATCAGCAACTGTGGATGCCGCTGTTGTGTAGAGCTTGACTTCGATATTCTGGATGGCGTGTGGATTGGCGCCGGATAGATACCTGCTAGCAACGTAGTGTGGGTTGAGGGTCAACCTAGCTGTACTCTGAGCCCAATTTGAATTGGCAGCGTCCCACATATAGGGGCCAGAACCACGGGCTGGAGTGCCTGTATTGGTTGAGTGGCTTTCAAAGTCAGCATCAGCAACTCCGGAAAATTCGGACATGTCAAGGATTGGTACACCGCCAGCTAATCCTTCTGCGTATGCATATCCTTGTTTCAAGGTGACTTTGACAGTGTCGGCATCAACCTTCTCAATGGTATCAAAGTACGTAGAATAGAAGACCTGGGAGTATGCACCTACGTCTGGTTTCAGAACTTGTTCATAACTCCAGACAACGTCGTCTGCCGTCAGAGCATCGCCGTTGCTGAATTTAACATCTGATCGGAGATTAAAGGTCCATTCTAGTCCATCCGCGCTTCCGCTCCATGTTTCCGCGACGGCACCATAATAGGTTCCCAAGTCGTCGGGTAACGGACCAGAGAGCAAGCTTTCATAGATAGGATAGACTGCTAGGCCATCGTAATACGAGCCTACTATCCAGGGATTCGAATCAATGAATTCACCAGGAGTAGAAACAACGATGACTGTAGGTTTGTCACCATCGGTGTTAACATCGCCATCAGTTCCGCCATGGGTTAGGTTGTAATAGTTTGGCCAACCCCAGGAGTCATATTGTCCACCGTGCAAGTCTGGATCATGCGCCCAGAGGTTTAATTCTTGAAGCATGATATGATAGGGAATGTTGTCGTAGAACCATTCCTGGAAATCTGTCCAAGCAGCTTCTCGTTCGGCAACGGTATTGGCTGGATCTAATGTTTCGTTGATGATACCTTCGACTTCAGTACTGTCGATATAGGCAAGGTTGGTTCCTGCAGGTACAAAGTTCGATCTGGTAAACCACTGGCTCATGTCTGGGAATGGATCGCCAGTCCAACCGACAAAGAAGGCATCAATTCCACCATGTTTATAGTCTTTTCCTACTACTTCGGGAGCTGGATCGAAAACACGGGGAACCATGATGTTCCAATTACCGAATTTGATCGTAGCGTCAATTCCGATTTCTTGGAAGGACTTGGTGACCAATGTAGCCCATTGCACTCGGTCATCACGGGATGTGGGTGCAGCAAGGGTCATGGGGAAATATCCTTCTCTTTCCTCAATATCATCAGCGCTTTCATTGTACGTGTAGCCAAAGACTTCGGCTAATAGGTCCAATGCTTTTGTCTGATTGAATTCTCTGGGAACAACGTTTTCGTCGTATCCGAATGCGCCCTTGGTGACTGGTGTGGCAATCTTAAATGCCCAACCATCCATCAAGCTTGTGATGACTTGATCCCGAGGAATGGCAAGATCAAATGCAGTCCTGATTTTAAGCCGATCCGCTGCCGTTAAATTGTCATAGAACCATTCTGGTCCTTCTCTTTGAGCGGATACAGGGACTGTCACTGCTAGGGCCATCATACTACCGAGAAACAAGCCCACCACGATTAATAGCTTTAGTTTTCGCATTTTTTGTATTTCCTATGTTTCTTTTTGTCATTCAAGATTGTTATCTTGAACACTTACCTCGACCCAAAGTTTTTTAAAAACATTTTCTCCTGATTTTGGGCTCAAATTGGAATCGTCTCTCCAGAATTGATATTGAGAAGAAATCATGCTTTTCTATTGCAATGGGCCTCTCTTCGGAGTCCTAGTTCTCAGTCTCTGAGCTATTGTTCTCACGTCCCAATGAAGGACTTTTTTGAGTAATGATGTTCTCACCAAACCTTAATTAGAAATCATTTTTTATAAATCGGTTGAAAATGATCCTCTTTCCATTCTCTCCTTTTGATTCCAACAGGATATTCTGTTGCATGCAACAAAATCTTTTAAACGAAGTGTCGAACATGCGCATTTATTGCAATAATTTTGGCCGTGCATGTTTGATTTGGTTAGGTGAGATATTTGTCTGGTGAGTTTTCAACTAAAGATACCCAATTGAGGAACTTTGGATTAATAACCCTTCTGGCTATTGTGGCAGCGGTATGGGGATATTTATTTCCTGGCAGGTTGTCAGAGTCAGTTGTAATCCAGTTACCAAACGTTTCGCTTTCACCCTCCCTTGTCCTCATTGTGATGGTACTTTTGTCACTATTATTCCTCCTATTGGGTGAACTAAAGGATTGGGAACTTCACATCGGTTCTGGAATTACAGTTCGCTCCAGAGAGATATCAGTTCTCGGCAGTATCCTCCTACTCATAACTTCCTTCTCATTTACTGGGTTTGATGTGTTATTTTTCTTTATCTACTATTATGAACTATTAATCGTGTCAATCTACACGTTAATTAGCATTACATTAATCCCTGTCCTTCTACTGGGCCTTATTACAGTAATAATCCTTCTAAGTGGTCTGTTCATGAGGTATAGAACCTCAGAATTAAGGATTGCCAGATGGACATTAAGACAAAACCAATCTTCAGATATTCTAATCACAGGGATTGTTTTCCTTCTCCTGACAGCATTTGTATTTAGCTTGTACCAGCCCAATTATGTTTCCGTGGAAAGGGACGGCATTTTGGAGACCATTCTGGATCTCCCATTAGGATCTTCCGCGACGACCGTACTTGCTGGATTTTACCTGAACCTAGAGATTTATACATATCCATTGGTTATTTTCATCTGTGGATTACTTCTACTGAGAATGAGCTTGAAGAAGCCATATTCCCCCATTTTAGATCCAACATTCACTGAAAGAATGGGTGAATACTTCTTGAGGTTCAAACGAGGTTCTTGGAGGCTCTTCTATCTGGTTTTATTACTAATGGCGCTCCTTTTTCTAGTTATGGGAATCGAATGGTTGGTTGCACTCGATACCGGCCTTGAGTCAATTTATAGTCTCCAGATAGACCTGTTTAAGATCGGAGCCCAGGTTGTAGTCATATTCTTGATCTTCCTGCTCTTGCTTAACGTACCGAGAGCCTTAAAACCCTTTCTAGATGATAGAGTGGTTAAATACACAATCCGAAGGCTGTTTTCTCTTATTCCGATCTTCATCGGGGTATCAATAATTAGTTATGCACTGATGATCACTACAGGTAATCCTATAGATTTAATCGTGCAAACAAGTCGTCCAGGGACCAATAGAACACTTCTCCGAGAACAACTTACTCGGCTTTATGGCTTAGATGCACCACCCCAGGCCCAATGGTTTAACTGGTTTCTCCATTTCGCCATGGGAGACATGGGAATTTCAATATTGGGTGGCGGAAGAGTTGCCGACCTATTAAGCAGTCGAGTCGGCCCAACACTGCTGATTACAGTCATCCCCCTCATTTTAACCTTGTTGATATCAGTCCCTCTAGGAATTTATGCCGCTCTCAAACAGTATTCTACTACTGATAACGCGATTGCCCTTTTTGTAGCAGTCGGGCTTTCAATCCCAATTTTTCTGTTTATCTTATTCCTAATCGTATTTTTTTCATACTATATTCCTATTTTCCCCTCAGCCGGCCTGAGTCTATCATGGGATGTTGCGCAGGGGGCCACATCCATGTACATTCGACTATATCTTGATACGTTTCTCAGACAACTTTTTACCTGGGAGTTCTGGGACTTAGCGTTCCATTTAGTTATTCCGATCACAGCCATTACTTTGATCTCCCTCGCCCTTTTCGTTCGGCTAGTGAGGTCTGGATTATTGGAAGTTATCAGGCAGGACTATATATTGTCTGCCCAAGCTTACGGATTTTCGAGACGGTCGATAATCTGGCGGCATGCCCTTCGGAATGTTATGATCCCTCTCGTGACCTACATAGGGTTAAGCATTGGTGGACTTTTAGGAGGAGCTCCCCTCACAGAGACAACTCTAGCTTGGCCGGGTCTTGGTAGCTATGCAGTCCAACAGTTCAACAATTTTAATTATACCACTGTTATGGGAATTATCATGGTTACAGCACTTCTGATATTGATTGCAAATCTCCTGACTGATATTTTATATTCAATTATCGATCCAAGAGTCTCCCTATAACGGGTCATCATGCGGTTGGTATTATCAAGATGTTTGAATCACAGACAAAGAGACGAAAAAAGAAGCTCCTGAAAAAGAAATACAAAAGAGCAGAAGAAGTGTCTGGTAGCCAGCTTTCCATCAGTTTTCGTAGATTTAGAAAGAATAGAGCAGGCTTAATAGGTTTGCTCTTTGTTGTTCTTTTGATCATCATGGCGTTTTTTGCCGATTTTATCGCGCCTTATGATCCAGAGGAACAGTTCTTGCTAAACTATCCAGGTTATTCTCCAGGATATCAAGCGCCTGGTGTCAAGGAAGGAGGTTTATTCGAAGATTTATACGCTAATCGATTACTAGATCCCAGTTTTGAGTTGAACTTAGGATGGATACTCAATGGATGGAATAAGGTTAATCTTACAGAACAAGGAATTTTAGGAGGAGTGGGAACCTTTGCCGCAGGGAGCAATTTAGGTAATGGAGAACTCTCCCAAGACATTTCGACCAATGAAGATTTTTACTATATGGAGTTAAACTTCAGGGTTTATCTAGATGGTCCTGATCAAACAACTCTTTCGGTTGTTTTTAGGTACGATGATGATATGGAGGACCAGATAGATCTTCTTATTGAGCCCTCTCCGAGTGGCTGGACCTTTGTGAGACTTGATCTTCATGAAGACTATGGCCTTTCGGTTCGTAATCCTGAAGAAGTTGTTCTTATAAAGGACACTGGCGGATCGGATGTTCTAGTTGATGATTTCTTCCTTAGCGGAGGAGAATACTTTCAGTTTACTCATATAATGGGGACAAATTTTCATTCGGAGGACCTATTCACTCGGTTAATTTATGGTTCACGTGTTTCCCTTTTGATTAGTTTTGGAGCCATCTTCATTTCTTTGATTATAGGTCTTCCACTAGGTTTGCTTGCGGGATATTACCGAGGGAGAGTAGATGAGATTATTATGAGAGCTACGGACGTTTTTCTGACTTTGCCATTCTATTTTGTCCTAATCTTGGCAATTGTAGTTATCCAGAACACTCAATGGGTGGACAATCTGTTAAGGGAGTTAGGAGTTACCACCGAAGTGATCGTCATTGCGGTAATGTTTGGGCTTGGTATCTTTGGATGGATGGGTATTACGCGTCTTGTTCGTGCCTCAATATTCCAGGTTCGTGAAACTGACTATGTAGAGGCAGCGCGTGCTTTGGGAGCCTCTGATAGAAGGATTAT
Organism: Candidatus Thorarchaeota archaeon; assembly: GCA_048882505.1. GTDB lineage: Archaea > Asgardarchaeota > Heimdallarchaeia > Hodarchaeales > Hodarchaeaceae > Hodarchaeum. Next base: position 135,982 of record JBHLRO010000005.1, on the reverse strand, counting down.
GATTATTCACATCCTTCCTAATGTGTTGGCCCCATTGATAGTTGTGGTAACTTTGAATATGTCTGCCAACATACTGGTAGAAGCAGGTCTCGCTTTTCTCGGATTTACGAGTGAAGATCTTTCCAGTTGGGGACGTGAATTAAACAACGGCTTTCTTATCGCATCGGTATCATGGTGGTCAGTAATCTTCCCTGCACTTTTCATAATCCTTGCAGTGATGTCCTTTAATCTTCTTGGTGATGGTTTGCGGGATGCCTTCGATCCTCGGTTACGCTGATTAGAATCCACAATCCCGTTAAAAGTTTTAAATTGGAGTTACCAAATATGACCCTGTCTGCACAAGATAGTAGTAGCACAACGATTGAAGAAGCCAGTGAAAACGATGTACTTATTGAAATAAAGGACTTAACAACCTACTTTTATACGGAATTTGGAATTGTTAAGGCTGTGGAAGGTGTATCATTTCATGTCAAGAAAGGGGAATTTTTTGGACTTGTCGGGGAAAGTGGATGTGGAAAAACGGTCACAGCATTGTCCTGCCTTAAGCTTGTTCGATTTCCCGGGATTATCGAAGGAGGCCAAGTGCTATATAACGGTACAGATCTTTTAAAGCTTAAAGAAAGTGAGATTCGAAAAATTAGGGGAGCGGTAATTTCCATGATTTTTCAGGATCCACTGAGCTCTCTTAATCCAGTGTTTACAGTAGGGGAGCAAATTTCCGAGGTAATCCAATTGCATCAAGGTCTCGATAAAATGGAGGCCCGCGAAAGAGCCATCCAGCTTATGCAAGAAGTAGGGATACCCCTCGCGAAAGAACGAGTCAATGACTACCCCCATCAATTTAGTGGAGGTATGAGACAACGGGTTATGATCGGGAGAGCGTTGTCCTGCAATCCGTCTTTATTGATCGCGGATGAGCCAACAACAGCTCTGGATGTAACGATTCAAGCCCAAATTTTGGATATTATCCGATCGCTTCAAGATAGATTCGGAATGTCTGTTTTATTGATAACCCATAATCTTGGGATTATTGCTGAGAATTGCGATCGAGTGGGAGTAATGTACGGAGGGTATCTCGTGGAAATAGCCTCTGTCAAGACCATTTTCAAGGATCCCCGTCATCCATACACCATTGCCCTCATGAACGCCATTCCACGACTAGATATGACCGTTGATCAGCTGCATACGCTACCTGGGAGTGTTCCTGACCTTATTGACCCCCCAACAGGATGTCGTTTCCATCCCAGATGCAGTTATGCCAAACAAAAGTGTGCAGAAGAAGTACCGCCGTTGCTTCATTGGGAGGGCGATCATATGGTCGCCTGCCATTTCCATGAGGAAATCGAACATTAGTAAAAGCCTTCAATTAAAAATGTGGTTTCAATGGTTTCAAATGAACCAATAGTTCAAACAAGGAAGATAACCAAACATTTTCCTGTATTTCAAACAGGGATTGTTCGAAGAACATTAATCGGCTTCATTAAAGCAGTGGACCAGGTCTCCATCGATATAAAGAGAGGGGAAATTTTTGGACTTGTCGGGGAGAGTGGGTGTGGAAAAACCACCTTTGGACGAGTTCTCCTCAATTTAATCCCACCGACCTCAGGGGAGGTTTTATTTGATGGGGTTAATATCTATGACATTGAGTCTCGGGAAAGGGAACTATGGTTTCGTAGACAAGCCCAATTGATTTTTCAGGATCCTTACCTCAGTTTGAATCCCCGTATGACAGTTAGTGAAATCGTTGGTGAACCTTACGTCATTCATCAACGAGGAAAGTCTAAACAGGAGCGGCACGAACAGGTCATCAAACTGCTTCAACTATGTGGGTTGGAGGACTATCATGCCCTCAGGTACGCTCATGAATTCAGTGGAGGCCAAAGGCAACGAATCGGTATTGCTCGTGCTTTAGCTGTCGAACCTCAGCTAATAATTGCCGATGAACCTGTTTCTGCCTTGGATGTGGCGGTTCAGGCACAAATATTGAACCTGCTTAAGGATATTAAAGATAAATTTAATTTGACCATCGTTTTCATAGCACACGATCTAAGTGTCGTACGCCACATAAGCAATAGAATCGCAGTCATGTACTTGGGACAGATAGTTGAACTAGCCCCCGCTGATGATTTTATAGTAGCTCCCCTCCATCCTTATACACAAGCCTTAATTTCCGCGATTCCAATTCCGGACCCGACACTGGAAAGGAAGCGGATCATACTTCGTGGAGACGTGGCGAGTCCTTTAAATCCACCTGCCGCCTGCCGTTTCAATACAAGGTGCATCTACGCACAAAGGAAATGCACAGAAGTCGAGCCTGAGTTAAGAGAACTCCGACCTGGCCATTTTGTTGCTTGCCATTTTCCGTTAGATGAAGTTACATGATCCGAAATCGTATATAATTGAGAAGATAACACTTGGTTCGAACAGAAGATGCCTTGGAGGATTACGAGAAGGGGAAGAAACCCGGTCCCCGTTCACAAGGGGTAAAATCAATCAAAAAAACATCCTATTGGGATCCCCCAAAAGTAAACTCCGCGGATGTCGTTTATCCTTATTTTGTGCCAACTTCTCTCAAATCGTTTGGAGTAAAGATCGCTTCCGGAGTGATATTTTCTTTCATTTCAGCCCTGGTTTTTTACATGGTAAATGTTTTCTTGAATGCCAATCTTGACTTTTTCAGGATCTGGGGGATCGCTATGTTTCTCGTGGCCGGAATTTTTTTTATCATGGCTGGCTGGGGAGATTGGTCAAGAACATCAGCCCGTAAAAGCTATAAGAGCTTCGAAGCAAGAAAAAGGTACACCCAAAATCCAGATGAACGATTTAAATTTGACCTGGGACTGCTTCAGTTTGGAAATATGAAAGAAGATATAGGGGCTGCCATTTGTCTTCTCGGGATTGCTGCCCTCATGTTGAGACTGGTTGTTTGAAAGAATATTAAATCGAAATCAAAGCGAAAAATATGGTTGTATCCCAAACTAGGCATAGATTCCATCAATCGTACTACCGTTCAAGGTTTTGGTCTTATATTGATTATTCAACGTTTTCCATTTCCTTTACATTGATATCGCATTCAAGTAGCTCTACTCCTTCCAGAACAAGACGATCAGCGAAAATCCTCAGGTTTCTTATCTGGAATTTACTCCTGGAAACTGATCGCAGTCCAATTGTTCTACGAAATATTCTCATCCCAGGAATAAGATTGATCCACGATCCGGGATCCTTTATATGAACGTAAGGAGCGGAGACTATTCCTCCGACCCGAAGTTTCTTTTTTGCCTTTAGGTGCCCCAAAGTAATGGAAATCTCATGAGTGGCCTTAAGATCATCCTCAATTTCTACAGATCCGTGAATCTGTAAGCCGCCAACCTCTGCAAACCTCGTCGAAAGGGGCCCATTGATCCGTAAAAATCCTCCTTTAATACCTTGGTGCACCGTTAGGGGTCCATTGATTCTTATTCTGGACTGGAGATGGCAGATTAAACTTCCATGAATAACACTAGGCCCATTCACACGAAGATTCTCTTGCACTTCGATGTTTGATTCCACATCGAAGGGTCCGTTAATTCTAAAAGAAGGTCCTTTAAGATTTCCATAAGCTCGGAGGGGACCATTTCCGATCAAAGGTTCCGTTAATACGGTGTCCTCTTGAAAGATTGTAGGCCCAAGATTTCGCACAACCAACACCTGGGATAGGGAAGCTCTTTCATAAAAGAGCCGAGTGCATTTGAATTAAAAAAATTGATATAAAGATTGTTGAGATACACGTGCAGATCGTGATCCGTAAAAAGGTCATGATTTAAGGAAAAACAGCTCTCATAGGTTGAAATGATGAATCCCGTCAAAGAAATCCGATCGAAATTTGAGAATATACCCCACCTCAAAATTATTGAGTCTGATGAACTTACACAGATGATTGAATCGCTTTTTCCGATTATTAGAGAATTTCTTGATGGGAGAACGATCAGATCCCATTATAGCGAGGAAACACCTAAAGAAATAAATCAAGCATTTGATTCAAGTATCCCTGAACATCCCCAGTCTTGGGAGACGATAATCCATTCCATAAGAAATGACATGATTCCGAGATTCCCGTCTGTGGGAAATCCATACTTTTTGGCCTACATTCCAGGAGATCCTGCACCTCCAGCCATGCTCGGGGCCTTGTTGACTCCAATCTTCAATCAATTTGTTGGTACAGTTATAGGATCTCCAGGTGGAACTGCAGTTGAAAGCCTCGCAATTAAATGGATTATTCAGCTTCTGGATCTCGATGATTCTAGCTGGGGTAGCTTTACAATAGGAGGATCGGATGCCAATTTAACCTGTATTTACACAGGCCTCGTGAGTGTAGCTCCCTGGAATCTTAAAAAGGTGGGATTATTCAATCAAAAACGATTAAGGATTTATACATCTGATCAAAGCCATAACTGTATTTTAAAAACGGCCATGCTGCTAGGTTTAGGAGAAGAAAGTGTCAAAATAATACAAAGCGACGATAGCTTCAGGATGACAGCCGAAGCAGTTCGCTCTGTCATCAAAAAAGATGAAGAAGACAAAGAAGTAATTCCCGCAGTTATAGTGGCAACAGCCGGGACAACGAATACTGGTTCAATAGATGATCTGGAAGGACTTTATGAGCTAGCAAAAGAAAAAAAGATGTGGTTCCACATTGATGGAGCATATGGAGCATTTGCAAGAATCACCAACACTCCCATATCCGAGGAATTGGCAGGTATTAAGTTGGCGGACTCCATTGCATTAGATGCCCATAAATGGCTTTTTACGCCGTTCGAAGCGGGATGTGCAATTGTAAAAGATAGTGAAAAACTAAGAAATGCCTTTGAACTGAGTGCGGAATATCTCAAGGATTCTGAATTGGAAGATGAATATATTCTTCAACGTAATTTTCGATCCTATGGATTCCCTCTCTCGAGAGGATTGCGGGGGTTAAAGATCTGGATGCTTATTAGTTCCTATGGCAAACGTGGATTAAGCCAATTAATAACCCGAAACATCCTCGCCGCTGATTATTTACGTCACAAGATCCAAAATCATCCACATCTTGAATTGATGTCGGACGGGAAATTAGCAATTGTTTGCTTTCGCTGGAGGGGTTCTGACCAGCTTAATGAGAACATTGTGGGGGTATTACAAAGAAAAAAAAGGTATTATTTGAGTCGAACTTCGCTTAAGGGTAGAGCCACTATTCGTGTTTGCATACTCAATCTTCGTACGACTCTAAGATTAATAGATGGGCTCATAGATGAGATTGAAAGCATCGTAGAGGATATTAGGGATCCAAAATCAATAAAGTAGCGTTTTCTAAGGATTCAAGGAGCCTTGTGAGGATTATCTGAATTCTGCGGCACGAAAACTGCCCGAACTGATCTTTTTCTCCTTTCCAGAGGGGATAAAAATGGTTTAGAATGAATGCTACCTTCTAAGCTCCTAGTATCAATAGAGCTTGTTTCACGGTAAGAATCTGGTATTACGAAGTGAAATCCTATCGGTTTAATAATGGGGAGAGTGTCGGGATTGATGATTCTGTACCAGAGTCTAAGGAGCTTACATAGGAAAAGTACAAATGAAGGAAGATTCGATCAAATTTCTTCATATAGCAGACACCCACTTCGGTGCCCATTACGCGTTAAGACCCAAAAACATGCAACGTCGTGCTTACGGTGAGCGTTTCTTTCAGCAGGCTCAAAAGATAGTGGAAGAAGCTGTAATTAGGCATCGAGTGGATTTTATAATCCATTCTGGTGATTTTTTTAATCGAAGTCAACCCCCTCCTGAAGTTGTCGATCGAGCCGTTGAACCTTTCGTAAAGGTTGCTTCTCGAGGGATCCCTGTTTATATCGTGGCGGGAAACCATGAAAGGGGAAAACTTCCAGTGGGTTTGATCTCTTATCATGAAAACTTCCATTTGTTCGTAAAACCATGTACTTTCATTTATTCTAAAAACGGACTCGCGGTAAAAATTTCAGGCCATCCATATATCCGTGAAGAAGCTCCTGCTAAATTCAATCGAATGCTCCAAATAGCTCAAAATAATGTGGTTTCAACTGAGAACGCATCCCAATCCTTTTATGGGATTTTGGCAACCCATCAACTGTTCGAAGGTTCACAGGTTGAAAATTACACCTTCAGGAAGGGCAAAAACGTTATTGGATACTCGCAGATTCCACTCGGATTTCATTACCTTGCCTGTGGTCATGTTCACCGTTATCAAATTGTCTACAAGAAAGGGGGTCGTATCCGATCCTCAAGTGGATTTCTAGAGATTGTCCAAGAACGTGACGGTACTTGGCGAAGAAAAGAAGAGGCCAGCTTCACGAATTCAGGGCCAATTGTTTGCTATTCTGGAAGTCTCGATCGCGTATCCCTACAGGAGAGAAACGAGCCGAAGGGTTATGTAATTGGTGAAGTTACCAGGTCACAAGCTCATTTCACGTTTTATCCGATTAAGGCTACCCCCATTATCTATCAAAAGTGGGATCTCGAATCATCGCCATTAAGGAACTATCTTGATAGGGCAATGGATGCGATGGCCACCTTGGAAAAGATGCGAGACAGTAATCCTTCAGATTTTGCAGCTGTTTTCCGAATTAATATTCGTGGAAGATTACGTAGACCCATAAAAAGACTTAGGCATCTGAAAAAAGAAGCCCAACGAATCGGAGTCTATCTCACGTTTTCCTCTCAACTCGATATGAAGCTTGGATTATGATTTATAGCTCGTAAACATCGGTCTAATAACTTGGATGCTCAAGGCCTTCGATATCGTATCTTTTGAATAGGATAGAATCTCAGAGCAATCTTTCTGATTAAAAAGAGCTCCAAAGCGTTGTGCGATCGTAAAAGCTTCAGTGTCTTGGGATTATTGGGCTAGATCTCCATTTAATAATTAAAAAAGTCCGGAGGATTGGATTTCCGAGAAAAATACCGGATTTTATGGATCTGGATTAATTCCTATCGAGGCTCACATCCATCACGCAATCAAGACAATATTTAATTCTTCTGGCTCTTTCCCCCGTTGTAGTTACTAAACATGTGAGAGCGATGCTGTACAAGCTTGCCTGGAGAAATATGACACGAAACCGCCTAAGAACCTCCTTACTAATCGCTGCGATAGTCATAGCAGTGGGATTGGAGGTAGGAATCGCTCTAACAATCGATACTCTTCAATCAGATTTCTCGTCCCGTAGTCGTGGAACGACTTTAACAGATATAACTGTCCATCCTAAAAAGTCTACGACGCTTCAAGGAATTAGAGAGCTGGGTACTTCCATTGAGCCATTGAATGGAATCCAGAGAGCTAGTCCAGTAGCCATATTTGTGATTCAAAAAAATGTTTCTAATTTAGAGAATATCACGAACACTATAATTCTCTACGGGCTGGAATCTTCTTCCCATCCTGATTTTAGTAATCTTCAGGATATAGATGACGAAGTCCTACTCCCAGATACAAGCGTTATTTCATTCTCTATAGCACAAGAGCTTGGAGCTTTTCCAGGAAATATACTCCAGCTCCCTGCAACCCCAGAGCTTGGTTTTAATGGTCTTAATGTTTCTGTTACGAACTATATAAGCGATAGAACTGATTTTGGGAGCTACTCGGGTTTCTTATTTGTTCTTGTTGATTTAGACTATATGATTGGTTTGTTTTCTTCCCTAGATAATATTGATTTTCATATAGCGGTTGAAGTCGGAGACATCGGTGCAATTAATACCGTTTCCTCCGAAATCCAAGATTTTATCGGACTAGATTATGAGGTATTTCGAGAGAAGCAAGTTAGCGAGACAGATATTTTAGCTATAAACGCGTACCAGATAGGAATGGGATTAATCATTATTGCATCGTTCTTGGTGGAGTTTCTTTTTGTAACAAATATATTGACGATTAATGTGTCAGAAAGGGCAAAAGAATTCGGTATATTGCAGGCCTTGGGTTCTTCCAAACAACAGATGATCTGGATCCTAGGAATTGAGGTTTTATTAATAGGCCTATTAGGGGACACGATTGGACATGTTCTAGGCATTGGATTTTACATTTTATCTGTTACATTTTTAAACTTAAACTTTAGAAGAATTCAATTGAATCTGACCTTCAATCCTAGCTTACTGGTCCTCACATATTTATTGGGAATGATGATCACAATAGCGGCAGGCCTATATCCCATCGTCTTTAGGACGCTAAGATTGCCCGCAGTTCAAAACATTCACTGGCAATCGTCTAGAAGGCCAAGAAAGCTAACTTACGGTGTATTTCTTCTACTCGGGATTTTTTTCACGGCGTTGGGAGTAGTAACACTCCAAATCCTTGGCCCAATTGAGTTTTTGTCTTTGGATCTCTTTACGGGTCACTTTTTTGTCGTTGCTTCAATATTTTTGGGTCTGTTCCTCCTCCTAACTGGCTTTTTGAGATATCTCCCCAAGGTGGGGATGAAGTTTTTGAGAGGAGTAAATATTGTACCCAGAACCATAGCAACGCGTAATGTTACCCGTAACTCGCAGAAATCAACAATTACCATTATGGTAACTGGATTGGCTTTAACATTTATCTTAATTATTGGAATTGTTTCTAATGCTTTGATTGATTCCGTACCGGCTTATTATGAGGAGCGCTTTGGCAAAATTGACCTTCTGGTTGAGACGAGAGATAGTAGCAGACAACCTTTACAATTTGGAACTGATCTAGCAGCTAATAACTCAGATATCCTCAATGCATCATTTATCCAACAACAGAGGACAGAGATTGGTACCAAGGAGGGGTATGTTTTTGGGATCGACCCCCAAACCTTTGGCCATTTTATCGAGGATAATATGATTCTACCTTTGAATGTAGATATAGAAAACCTCCTAAATAATACGCTTCCTGGAATTATAATGGCAGACCGTTTGAACCGTCGAGTCGGAGGGCGGATCGGTGACGAAATTCCGATAAAAGTAAACGAAAGTTCGCATTTCGATGTTACCATAGTAGGGATTGTTGTTGGTAACCCTTTTCTCCAAGATGGGGAGTATGTGTTTATGTCCAGTGCTCTCTTTCAGGAGCTTTGGAATGATGATAGCGCAAACTGGTTTGCTATAACATTATCCCCCGATAGTGCTGGACCTAATATTGTAGGTAGTCAGCTGCTCGGAGAGTATCCTATCTTGCGAGAGGCCGTTCCAGTAGAGTTTTATGCTCAAACAATAAGAAGCGCTTTAACGAGTACATCGTTGTTTTTACAGATCTTGATTTTTTATTCCTTTCTCCTCTCCTCCCTTGCTCAATTCCTTAGCACTCTCATGTCATCTTTGATGCTGGAGCGAGAAATGGGAATACTGCGGGCTCTGGGTTTGCCTTTCAAAGATGCTCTTGCACTGTTTTCAGCAGAATCATTCCTTCTCGGGACGATTGGGATACTTTACGGAGTAATCGGAGGTATCGTGGGTTCCGAACTCTTAAGATGGTTTATCAGCTTCTCAATTCCGATGGAGATAACACCAGATCCTATCCTCATTCTTTTCTGGATTGTGGTCTCCTTCGTGATTACTAATGTGAGCGCTAGGGTTACGACCCGTCGTACTGTAAACACTGTGATCGCGTTCGCTTTGAATAGCGAACTGCCCAAGACTATGAGTACGAAGCGAAAATCAGAATGGGAGGATTGGACAAAAATGTATGATCAGTACCTTGATGAAAGATTTAAGGAATAAGCATTACACGTGTCTGATTTTAGCGTAAACTGGCAATTTGCAAATCTAGCCACAGGATAACCTGTTTTATCAACAATGACAGCTCAGAGAATATAATATCTATGTGATAAGCCTCCCGAGGCAAGAGGGTAGAAACATTCCCAGCATCAGGCTAGATAGAAGTATTTCGTTAAAGAAAGCATTCAGTACGGTGAGTTGAGAAGAAGGTTTCATTGTTCCCAGCTGATTTTAATGATGAAAATTAGAAAGGTTTTGGAAACGATTGAGGATTTTGGAGGAATTGTTATCCTCTTTAATATCGCATTTTAAATGGTTTAAAGGTATCATCAGAAACTTCTGTTGTGCGTGGGTTTACTAAGTATACTATGAGCCCTCCTATGCTCCCTATTAGAGTTCCAACGATACCTCCCATCAAAATGAAAGAAAAATGAATACCGAAGAAGACATTTAGACTGGAAAGTGCATAATACGCAAAATACGTGTGAATCGAGATGGATATAGCTGAAAGAATTCCCCCAGAAATGGCCACCACAAGTGAAAGCGATATTACTCCTTGTGATTGTTTCCGGTGGTAAACCGCGTAAGTTAATCCGCAAATGCTCCCAATAATAAAATCTAGATCTCCCCAGTAAATCAGAGAAATGGGATTAACTAAGAAAAATACGAAGGTGACAAGGTCATTGATTGCCATCCCCGTCAACGCGTTATGTCTTTTCATTACTTCAGTAATAGAATAAAATTTACTCAAAAACACTCACGTTTTGGGCTTGTTAATGTAATAAAGATCGTGATGGGAATTATCTTATATTAATTATTCCCACGTTATCTCGTGCAGGAGATTTTCTTCCGTGGTTCTATCAAAGATATGAATTTTATTGTTGGGAAAGGATACATATGCTTTGTCGTTGGGTTTAGCCTTATAATGTCCATCGCTGATTGCCTTTGCTGAAATTCCATCGACAAATTCAAAGGTAATAAGAGATTCTGCACCCAAATATTCAACAACTGTGACGGTGACTTCGTAAATGGCCCCTTGGTGTCTTTCTGGGGTTATCTTTATGTGTTCGGGACGGATTCCCAAATATAACTCTTCTTTTGAGGCTTTCATTGCCTTATTGGCCAGATCTTCAGTTATTGCGTATGAGTTTTCTCCAAAGGTAATTGTATTACCTTCGATTGTTGCTTCAAAGAAATTCATGGTTGGTGAACCAATGAAGCCAGCTACAAAGACATTTGCTGGAGTATTATAAACCTCGGGAGGCGTTCCGACCTGTTGAATCTTCCCTTCATGTAAAATGGTAATTCGATCGGCCATCGACATTGCTTCAACTTGATCGTGGGTAACGTAAACCAAAGTGGTTTCCAAACGTTTTTGCAGTTTAATTATTTCAGCTCGCATTTGGGTACGTAATTTTGCATCTAGATTGCTTAATGGCTCATCAAATAGAAAAACCTGCGGATTTCGAACTATACATCTGCCCAATGCGACTCGCTGTCGCTGACCCCCACTCAATTCCTTCGGTTTTCTATCTAATAAGTGGCTAATGTCCAGTATTTCAGCAGCCTTTCTAACTTGTTCATCAATGTAGGCCTGATCGGCTTTGGCCAATTTTAACGCGAAGCTCATATTCTCTTTAACGTTCATATGGGGATATAGGGCATAGGATTGAAAAACCATCGCGATTTCACGTTCTTTGGGAGGCAGCTCAGTAACATCGATCTCACCAAAAGCTATCTTTCCATCTGTAACGTATTCAAGACCCGCAATAATGTTTAAGCACGTAGATTTGCCGCATCCGCTGGGCCCTACCAGAACCATGAATTCTTTGTCTTTAATCTTAAGGTCAACGTCTTTGAGAACATGAACTTCCCCCCCAAAGATTTTGTTTACGTTTTCCAATTTAATTTCAGCCATTTTGTATCACCTAACCTTTTACTGCACCACTGGTAATTCCCTTAATCAGCTGTTTCTGAAATATTAGGACTAAAATCACTAAGGGAATTGTTGCAATAGAAGTTGCGGCCATGAGTGCAAGATCCGTATCCCAGTTTGCTTGTAGACTGAGCGGACTCTGTACAAACCTTAGGATTGCCCTAGGAACGGTGTGATTTACATCAGAGGTAAGCCATATTTGTGCAAAGAGTAGCTCATTCCAAGACGCTATAAACACCAACATTAGAGTTGTGAAGATTCCAGGAACCGTTAATGGCAGAATTACTTTGGTAAATATCTGAAAATTCGATGCACCGTCCACTTTGGCGGCCTTCCATAAATCATCAGGGATTTCTTCAAAAAACGCTCTTAGGACGAAAACCGATAAGGGGAGATTAAATGCCGAATAGGGCAAAACCAATCCCAGAAGATTGTCATGGAGATCCAATATTGGAAGGATATCGGAAAGAGTCTTAACCTGAATAAAGTAGGGGATCACAATTATCAGTGGTGGTAAACTGGTCATAGCGAATATTATAACCGTTACAACGCCTTTCATTGGAAACGTGAATTTTGCGAGGACATAGGCAACGAATGAACCGGCAAATAGCACTACTATCGCAGTTAAACCTGATAGTATGAAGCCATTAATCAAAGCCTGGTCAAATGTAACTCCATAAAATTCGGAGTTTTCAAATACCACGAAATACGATTCCAACGAAGGATGTTTAGGAAGAAGTTCAAAATCGGTTTGCGCAATAAAGGGATCCCTCAACGACCTCACAAAGATCCAAATAAAAGGACCAGCACAGAAGAGGCACATAACCACTATCCCAACATAAAACAAAATTCTGGAAACTTGTCTTCTTCTTCGGAGTCGTGTAAGGGTGGACTCGGATATGGGAGCTAGACCCGCCTTTTCCATCAGGTTTGCCTCCTGGTTAGCGCAATTACGAGCAAAGCAAAGAAGATGATCAATAAAAACTCAATGACCGCCACTGCCGAGGCCAAACCATACTCTTGGGATCTTGCCCAGAAGTCTACAGCTTGGTAAGTCATTGATCGGACGCTTTCATCTCGAAAAACCACGATGGCATCATATACTCGGATTGCATCCATTATTCTGAAGACGAGAGCTATTCCAACTCCTGGTTTGATTAGAGGCCAGGTTATATGACGAAATTTTTCCCAGTTTGAAGCCCCTGCAATATCTGCCGCGCTGTATAGGTCTTCGGGTACGACCTGCAATGCGGCCAGGATTAAGAGACTGAAGAAGGGAGTCGTCTTCCAAACATCAATCGCTATCGCTGTAACCATCGTAAAAGTAATCGGAATTGAGGTCAGAAATGGATCAAACGGATAAAATACGGGCAATTGAAACAAGATATCAACATCAGATCCAAAGAAAGTGATCGGGCGGAGACCAAAAATAGCTAATATATTGTTTATTACTCCGTGAGAGTCCAGAGTTTCAAAAATTTCATACCTAAAAATCGTGGCCGAAGCGATCGTAGGAAGAGCCCAAGGGATCAGAAGTGTTGCACGAGCTATTCCGCGACCCCTGAATTCCTTGTTAAGCATTAAAGCAAACCCCAATCCCAGTAGAAATTCCAACGTCACTGCAACAAATGAAAAGAAAAGAGTTTGATAGGTAAATTGCCAAAAATCCCTGCCATTTATCCCCCCATAAAAAATCAATTCATAATAATTAACTAAAGTTATCTGTTTTCCAAAATAGCCATTAATAGCGCTACTGTCCGTAAAGCTAATGACCAATCCAGTGACAACGGGAAACAAGATACCAAAAAGGAAGATCAAGGCAGCAGGAACTATCATTCCGCCAATAAATCTGTTTTCGGTAGGGGGATTGATTTCGAATTGTTTTCTGGAAACAGTAGGAACGCCCATCATCATGCCTCCGATTGCGGTCAAAAAAAAAGAAGAATGGGAGAGAAAATCACTTTCTCTTTCGACGGATCTCAAATATGGCTGCTAACGAACCAATAGCCAATATGATCAGTGGAAGATCTATCGGACTCGTTGTTGGACGGCCACCAATCACTTCAGCTATATCCTCATCCATTTCGCCCAATGCCAGAGGAACTGATTTAACTCCGCTTAACAAATCGCTAAACTTGTCCGCGATTTCAGTAGAGATTACTGAGTACTTCGGATGTACTGGACGAGCCAGAGTTTTATCAAAGGCAGAGAAGAATTCGTTTGCCCACTCATATCCTGTTGGAAGATTACTATAGGCGGATTTTAACGCTGGGAAATTTGAAACCTCTGTCAACTCGAAAATCTGAGCGTGTTCATCTCCAAGGTAGCGGATGAGGTTTAGTGCCTCTTCTTGATTTTGGCTAAAGCTGGATATGGCGAGAACTGCACCACCAACGCAAGAGGATTTTTCATCAGTAGCGCCACTTCGTGTCGGAAGAGGAGCAACCCCGAACTGTGTGTAGTCTCCGCTTGTGTCGGTTGCATTTAAGCCCGCCTCGCTTGCACTGGAGCCATATGCGAATGTCCATTGTCTCATGAAGATAGATTCACCGGCAAGCCATTTACCTACTGAAGAACCTTCATCCATCGTGAGGGCGCTTCTAGGTATGATATACTGTGTATCCTGGACACCAGTATAACGTGGAGCTATTAAACCTTTCAGAAAGTTCATAGCATATTGGGCATCCGATGTATTCAGATTGGGGTTCCCGTTTGCATCAAAGAGGGATGTAAGCCCGTTGCCTCCCAACCATTCTACGAAGTTAACGACTCCTCCTTCGTAGGCATCGAACTGACCCACAAATCCGACTAGATCTGGATTAAGTGCTTGTTCGGTTGCATTCGCCAATATTGCATTTGCGGTCGCGTTGAATTCGGCCCATGTATCAAAATCACTGGTGGTAAATCCATTGCGCGCAATCATGTCTTTACGATAAAATAGGACCCCCAAGTTCATGAAATAGGGATAGGCATATACTTTTCCGTTATATGTGGAAGAATCAACCATTCCGTCAACGTACGCATCCATTTCATTGGCGTCCAATTTATCTGTAAGATCTACAATCCATCCATTTTCAGCAAATTGTGCCGGCCAGACTGTATCAAGACCAATTACATCAAATTCATCGTCTTCTGCAGTCATTTGAGTCACGAGATAGGTTAATTGATCATCTGCTCGTGTTCCACTCGCAACGACTTCAACATCGCTAACGCCTGTTCCAAGACTACTTGCCAAAAAATCACTTATCACTCCATCTATGGCAGGTTTCTGCTGATCTGAGACAATAATTTTCAATGTTACATCTTGGGAAACCTTTCCGGAAGCTGTAAACATTGGAGCCGAAGATAAACCCAGTAACCCGACCATAAGTGCTAGAGCTAATAGTTTTTTCAATTTTTATACACCCTTATTTTCTTTTACAACATTTCTCTCTCTATGTCCAATAGGAACATTATACTATCTTAAGTAGTATTATGAGAATATGTAAACCACAAAGGGCTTTTCCTGCTATAAATACTTTATGATAGGATATCGGTATACGAGTTAGTTATGGAGTAGTTAACATAGGTTTGATCCTGTTTTATACCATAAACATAGAGGAAGACCAATTGAAAGTAATTGTCCTATGTTATTGGTCAGCTGGCTCGGATGATTCTATTTTATTAAATTAAGGTAGAAAAGCTCGTAAAATCGTTACTTAAGCTATTTCGGAACTTGGTTCAGTCTTTTCATTGTTCTATTTCCTTCACGACGAGTTAATGGACCTGGTCACAGCCGTTTCCATAAAAAAAACTCAACTCTCTTCAGTTTATAGTTATAAACTGTCCATGTCCGTTTTTCCTATTAACGAGACAATTATAACATACCAAAGGAGGTCTAATTCTTCTTCATAAACCGCTTGCAGATTTAAATGAGAAGGGATTAATCCAATATTGTGATCCTATCCGCCGTAACATCTTCATACTGCGCCCTAATCCCACCTACCGGGATTTCTTTTCCAGAATTAGGTTCCATAATGAATATAGTAAATACCCCACTAGACCAATCATGGTCAATTTTTGAGACGCGACCTTCAATCACTAATTTCTCACCGGTATCAGTATAACTACCGTAGATTCGAACATTAGGAGCTCTATTCCTTTGTAACAGGTATTCAACCTCTTCTATAACTGTTTGAATATGTACGAATGTTCGTGGGAATGACGGTCTTTCAAAAAATAAGGTAGCGTATTTACCTAGGTGCCAGTTTGAGAAGTAGAAATGGTCAATTAGTGTATGAATTAGCTCCGTCTGTTCAATCAATTGAGCGACAACAAATTCAGGATCAAAATCGTCCCCAAAGGTTTTTGTTCCCCATTGTAGGGCCTGAGAACGATCTTTGATAATATAGGGCATCGAAAAACCTTTTCTTTGTTTTATTCTCAGAACATTGCTATTCTCAAGTAGTGTTCTTGCTTGAACTCCATCTTCAAGACTTGTAATGCATGAGACGGTAACATTCCTTTTGGTTGCCGCCAATAGGTCCTTTTTAAGCTCCTCTAATACTGGTACGGTTGTAACAGTAAGAATCTCGTAATTCGCGTTTTGAATCATCGATTTAGCGGTCTTCATAATGTTTAGCTTTCTATGAACCTCCCAAATCCCACTATGAAGTTTGATCTGAGTCTTAGCCAACTTCTTTAGATCGCTTAAGGCCTGATCCTTGGCAAATAGAAAAAAAGCGAACAGATTATCCAAACCTTGTTCAGGTTCAACAGCTCGAAATTTTTTTGCCTTTCTAACCTTATCTTTCCCAGATTCTACTCTTTGTTCTAGTAATCCATATTTGGCCAAACTCGAGAGTGTATCGTACGCTCTTGGCTGAGGAATACCCGTCTTTTTTACAATCTCCATCACAGTTTGCGGACCACCTTGAACAAGTGCGACATAAGCCTGTATTTCATATTTGGTCAAACCTAAACGTTTCAATAATGCATGAAGACGCCAATTCGTATCAGGGATTTTGGCCACTTTATAGCTAAACTCGTTTAACGCATCAGAGGGAGATTTCTTCATAGGACATCAACCAAAATAATTTTTGGATTCCATCATTGCTTTATTCTATAATGCAACACGTAAATCACTTTTGGATTGAACTAAGGCTAGGAACAGCTTTAGTATAATAATTGAAATTACTACCCAGAGTAGTTTTATATGGTTTACAGTTCTGTAAACAAATCCGATAAAGGTTACTTTTTATGAATAGGTTGAGCTTTGATGCGGTCATATTCGATTTGGATGGTGTGATTACAAAAACTGCCAATGTACATAGTCAAGCTTGGAAACAAATGTTTGATGAATTCTTAAATAAATTCGGAAGGGAGGATACCAAAGGATTTGAACCATTCTCTCATAGTAGAGATTATCTGAAGTATATTGACGGAAAGCCCAGATACCAGGGAGTGAAGTCCTTTCTGGAATCTAGGAAAATCACTCTACCATACGGCAAGCCTTCAGATCCTCCTGATACTGTAACGATATGTGGTTTGGGTAACAGAAAGAATCAAATTTTCAACGTTTTGATTTCGAGCGGAAAGATAGAGGTTTATTATTCAACAATAGGTCTGATAAAAGACCTAAAGAGAAGAAATATCAGAATAGGGGTCGCTTCCTCCAGTAAAAACTGTAAACAGATTTTACAAGCCGCCAAGCTATCCGATATGTTTGAAGCGAGAGTAGACGGGATTCTATCAGAGCATCTTGATTTGAAAGGAAAGCCAGAACCTGATATTTTTCAAGCCGCATGTAGGAGTCTCAATGTATATTATGATCGTTCAGTTATAATAGAAGATGCAGTTTCAGGCGTTCAAGCTGGAAGGAATGGGGGGTTCGGAATGGTTATTGGAATCGCGAGAGATCGGAATTTTCATGAGTTACGAAAAAACGGGGCAGATATTGTTGTGTCAGACCTTGGAGAGGTGACGGTTGATACAATTGAGGAGTGGTTTGACAAAAGTCTGAAAGAGGATAGTTGGTTCCTTAGAAATTTTGGATATACTCAAGGAGAGGAAAGTAGATGGGAATCACTCTTTACCGTTGGAAATGGATATCTTGGTACCAGAGGAGCCATGGAAGAAGTCAAAAGTAATTCCATCAGCTATCCTGGCACGTATATCGCGGGAGTATATAACAGGCTTAAAAGTACGGTGGCGGGAAGGACGGTTGTTAATGAAGATATGGTAAACTGCCCAAATTGGCTTTTAGTTTCTTTTAGAATAGCTGATGCCCCGTGGTTCTCTTTTGACAAATATGAGCTAACAGAACTGGGAAGGGAGATCAATCTAAAAACGGGTGTGTTATCCAAGCGAATGAGGGTGAAAGATGAGTTTGGGAGAGAGACCAAAATTATTTCACATCGTTTTGCAAGTATGGAGAACTGCCATGCATTAGGTTTAAAGTATGAATTAAGGCCCCAAAATTATGCATCAACGATCCAGATAAAGGTATCCTTGGATGGAACCATAGTTAATGACGGTGTTAAACGATATAGGCAGCTGAACTCAAAGCATCTAACACCTATGGATCAAGGGAGAGAAGGAGAAATATGGTACATACTAGTAAAGACCAATCAATCAAAGATTTTAATTGCTGAAGCAATGAAATTAAGGATTTTTGAGAATGGAAGGGAAATTTTTCCAGAATTCAAAACCTTGGTAACCCAGGAGGGGGAAATTACAGTCTTATTCGTTGTGGATGCAAAAAAAGGGGATCAAATAAGAGTTGAAAAAACAGTGGCTGTTTACACATCCCGGGACATAATTTCATTGAGTAGTCAAACCCTCCTTAAGTTGGCTATTGAATCAGCAAGGAAATTTGGAAATTACGACGTTATTGAAAGAGGAAGCAAGAAGAAATGGAAGGAGCTTTGGAGTAGTATTGATATATGTATTGAGGGAGATCGTTTGATTCAAAAATTATTAAGATTGCATTTGTATCACCTGATGGTTACAGCTTCACCCTCCAACACCGAGTCTGATTTGGGGATACCGGCTAGAGGACTCCATGGGGAAGCGTATCGCGGGCATATATTTTGGGACTCGGTTTTCATTCTGCCCTTTTATACTCTACATTTCCCGCAAATTACTAGAATGGCGCTGTTATATCGTTATAACAGATTGGACAGAGCTCGATCATACGCTAGGGCGTTTGGTTACGATGGGGCCATGTTTCCATGGCAAAGCGGCTCGACAGGTGATGAAGAAACCCCTTCAATGCATTTAAATCCAATAAACCAAGAATGGGGAGCTGATTATAGCCGGCTCCAGAGACATGTTTCTTTGGCGGTAGCCCACAATATATGGTTTTATTTTTGGCTTACTGATGATGCGGATTTTCTAAAAAACTTCGGAGCAGAGATGTTATTAGAAATTTGCAAATTTTGGTCGAGTAAGGCCACACTCAACGACTCTGGTAGATATTCAATACGAAAAGTGATGGGCCCAGATGAATTTCATGAAAAATTTCCCCAATCGGGCGAAGAAGGATTAAAAGACAACTCATACACAAATATCATGGTTATATGGGCATTTCAGAAAGCGTTTGAAATTTTAGAGAGAATTAACGGCATTTTTAAGGAAAATCTTCTAGGCAAACTAAGAATATCGCAGAAAGACCTACAGAGATGGAAAGATATAACAAAGAGATTAAATTTAATAATATCAAAAGAAGGAATATTAGCTCAATTCGATGGTTATTTCAGTTTGCAAGAAATGGATTGGGAATATTACCGGAAAAATTACAGGAATATTCAGCGATTAGATAGAATTTTAAGGGCAGAAAACAGATCGCCCAACGATTACAAGGTTTCCAAGCAAGCTGACGTCCTTATGACATTCTACACCCTTCTTCCAAGTGAGGTGGCGGAAATAGTAAAAGATCTCGGTTTTTCAATTCCAGAAAACTATTTGGAGAGAAACTTCGATTATTACAGTGTCAGAACCTCACATGGATCGAGCCTGAGCAGAATCGTCCACAGCCTTATGTTCAAACTAGTAGGTAATATTGCGGAGAGTTATAGAATGTACGAAGATGCCTTGAAGAGTGATTATACTGATATTCAACAGGGAACAACGGGCGAGGGAATTCATACGGGGGTAATGGGGGGAACCGTTTTAGGAGCAATTACCTTTTATGCTGGAGTCAATCTAAGATCTCAGATTTTGGAAATAAACCCTTCTTTACCGATTAACTGGAGAAGAATTAAATTCAGGATCACGTTAAGGGGAATAACCTATTATCTAGACATCTCAATGCATGAAATAGGTCTCAAAATAACTAGTAGTGGTGGTAGGAAGGTACAAGTAATGATAAAAGGAAGTAAATACTTTATAGATCCGGCCAAAGAATGGATCAGAATTCCAATTTGATCATTAATGCCAAAGCAGATGTAGAAAGGGTGAAAAATCGTGCTGGGTGACGTTCTCCTAATTACAGATAACCATGAGAAAGTAGCTAAGGAAATTGTTGAAAAACTCGGAGATCCAACGAAGTTAAACAAGTTTACGCTGGCAATTGGTGGGGAATCAGGATCAGGAAAAAGCGAAGTCTCTCATATGATTTCGAAGACTTTGAAGAATATGGGGGTTTACGCAAAAATAATTCACACTGATAACTATTACAAAATCCATCCAAAACAAAGAGCGGCTTGGAGAAAAGAAAAGGGCATTGATTCTATTGGAATCACTGAACTAGACTGGGAATTAGTTAATAAACATATCTTAGATTTCAAGGAAGACAAAAAATGCTCAATGCCGTGCATCGATTTATTAACAGATCAAGTAGACAATTTAACTACTGATTTTCGTGGAATTCAGGTTCTGATTCTAGATGGACTTTATTGTTTGAGTGCGGAAGTAAACTTGAAAATAATGATCGACCTATCTTACCATGAAACCAAAAAGGCCCAATTAATTAGGGGAAAAGAAAAGCTCAATGAAGAGAGATTGAAAGTCCTGGAAAGAGAACATCAAGTAGTGCAATCATTGAAACCAAAAGCTCATCTCCTAATTACCAAGGATTTTGAAGTGATTAGTGCAAATTGACGCAGAAAATCACCTAGCGCAGACTAAGCCCCTGGAAGAAATTAGGTTCTTGATGACCTATTCATTATCGTAAAACCCTGTTAGGAGATCAAGGATAAAAAATCCCAAGTAAGAATGTCTCAAGTTCGAGTAGGAAGTAGTCAGGTGTTGAATATGATCAAAGAAATTCGGAGAATCGTAACAGGGAACAACGAAGAAAAAAAATCGACCATTATCATAGATGATTCCCCTTTTCAATATGGAACTATACACCAGTTTTGGGTTACTCGGGAAACGCCCGTAGATAATTCAAAAGCTATTGATCTGGCGGGAATTGAATTACTTCCCCTTGAACCTCCGCCAAGCGGAACTATCTTCCGTTTTTTCGAAATTCCACCGCTTGATCCGAAATTAACAAAGTCTAAGCTTGAGAATCTGGCTGTGCAAGGTTTATCTACCTTAAAGGCTCTTCATTGCCGTAAAGATACTTCGAAACATCCTTATATGCACAAGACGGAAACAGTTGACTACATTATCGTGCTAGAGGGTGAGATTACGCTTTTACTTGAGGAAACCGAGGTAGAATTGAAGCCGTTTAATGTGGTTATTCAACAGGGGACGAATCACGCATGGATAAATAAAAGTTCCAATCGGGCCCTCCTAGCCGGCATTTTGATTGATGCCAAACCAGATGATTAGGTTTTAATTTGGGGAAAAGAAAAGCTCAATGAAGAGAGATTGAAAGCCCTGGAAAGAGAACATCAAGTAGCGCAATCTTTGAAACCAAAAGCTCATCTCCTAATTACCAAGGATTTTGAAGTGATTGGCGCAAATTGGCGCAGAAAATCATCCAGGGAAGTCTAAGAAGCTGGAACGGTTTTCATTACAATATGAACGACATGGAGCCGAAACCAATGGCCATAAATTTAGCTCTAGCGGATTATGTATCTAATCCAGAAATTGACCTTACACTCAGGCTTGCACTGGAGTTACAGAGACCTGTACTGATTGAAGGCCCAGCAGGAACTGGAAAAACCAGTATTGCTATTGCCGCAGCCAGGACTTTGAATTGGCATTTGTACAGAATTCAGTGTTTTGAAGGGATACAGGCCGAATCGGTTATTGGGGAATTTGATTATAAACGACAACTCCTCCATATTGAGCTGGAAAGACTGAGATCAGATACAAGCAAGAACCGAGTTGACATGGATGAAATATTCTCACGGGAATTTTTTATTGAGCGTCCCTTATTTTTGTCATTCATTAATTCGGAACCCAGCGTCCTTCTCATTGACGAGATCGATAAATCTGATGAAGAATTTGAAGCATTTCTTCTTGAAGCGTTAGGGGAACGACAGATTACTATCCCTGAACTTGGAACCTTTTCTGCCCAAACTGATGATCAAATCGTGATTCTAACTAGTAACTCCTACCGTGACCTCAGTGAACCTTTACGGCGAAGATGCCTCTATTTGTATATCGATTTTCCGACTCCTGAACGAGAACGTCAAATTCTCGCCACTCATACAGGGCTTGATTTCGACACGCCGTTATTGGGCAGTATAACGGGTATTGTTCAACAAATTCGGACTTATGATTTACGGAAATTACCATCTATTGCCGAAACCATTGATTGGGCGAAAGCATTGATTTATCTGGGGAAAGAGCACATAGATAAGAGAACCCTGGTCGAGACTCTTCCTGTATTGTTAAAGTACGAGGAGGACATACAGCGTTTGGAAACTCAGATAACTGAGATAATTCGTCTCGGAAATAAGGAAGTTAGGTAACATTGTCCGTCATTTTGGACTTTATTTCAATGTTACGATACTTTGGACTGCCCATTTCTCCCGATGAGACCATTTCAGCTCAAAAAGTTTACCAATTACTGGGGGTCGCCTCCAGAGATGATCTCCTTTTGGGTTTGAGAGCCACCCTGGTAAAACAAAAGGACAATCTTTCCATTTTCAAGGAATGCTTTAATATGTATTTTTCTTCCACCAGGTACCAATTATCTGAAGGCAAGGAGTCTCAACCGCAAATGCAGTTGACTCAAGAGCTTGAGCTATTTTTACGCCGCCTTGAAAGCAGTCCTCAGAGGATTGATTATGCCATTGGTGAGATGCTTGTACAGAATCAGGTATCTGAAGCCATCCAAACCGCAGTTTCAATGATCGGATCTAATGGCGTGGGTAGTTCCAGCGATCTTCGAGAAGAGCTGGAAAGATTACAGGGAACTCTGAGACGTGCTTTCCAACTTGCATTTGGATTACGCCTTCCCATACGTGGATTAACCCCAATCCAAAGACAGGCTCTTCCTGCTACGACTCTTCGTTTTGCAGGAGCCCTTCAACAATTCCAACAATCTCTTGAACGTGAAATAGAACAAATAACGGAAGCAGGGAATTTTGGAATTCATAAGGCACCTGAGCTCCCTGAAGTTATGAAACCAATTGAATCCTTTCTAGATCAAGACTTAACGACACTCTCTCTAACCATCACGAATGTTAAACACCAACTTATCGTAATCGGACGGATCTTAGCGAGCAGAGAAAGACGTCGGCGTGAACGCGCGAAGCGAGGGAAATTGGATTTTCGAAGAACGATGCGAAAGAATTTGGCAACTAATGGAATTCCGCTTAATCTTATTCAAAAGAAGAAACGGATCCAAGATCCAGACATTTTCATACTCAATGATGTTTCCCGCTCTACCCGTTGGATTGCAGATTGGTTCTTTGTCATTACCTATGCGGCCAGGTCTGTTTTCAAGAGGGTCCGCGTGTTTGAGTTTGATAATTGTTGCGTAGAAGTCACGGACGCATTAAATCAACCTACGATAGATCAGGCATTGGAAGAAAGAGAATTGGCCTGGAAACACACGCTACGTCTACGCAGAATTCATTCTGACTACCAAACTTCCTTCGAAGATTTTTCTCTGCTAATTAGATATCATCCAATTAACCGACGAACCACAGTTTTGATTTTTGGGGATTGTCGTGATTTTGAAGGTATGTGGATACAGGGAAATCCAATCAGTGCGGATCTACTAAAAAAAATGGCAGTCTCAGCAAAACGTTGCTTGATTCTTAATCCCGAACCTCCCGAAACATGGAATTCAGGAGATTCGGTCGTTCGACACTTTGAAAACGCGGGTGCGGAGGTATATACTGTCGCAACGATGCGTGAGCTTATTGATTTTGTTTATTCTATTAAATCTTAATAGGGGGATGAGACGATTTCCGAGATTTGAATGGAAATGTGGAGAAGAATAACAGGCTAGCTGATGTCAATCTATTTCGTAAAAACGATTTTTTCTTCTTCTTGCTGTTAAGAAACGTATCATGGTCCTTTTTCGCGTTAAATATCTAATTGTTTTACCTGTTCCTTGTATATTGCGAACTTGGGGTACGAGAACCTTTGCAACAGTTTCAGGCAGATCCCCTAGGATATTGTAAATTCGAGCGGCTTGGGGTGTTATATTTTTTCCAATAAAATCACTGATAACCATCCCAGGAGATAGTACGTGAATACCTACTTGTGTTTTCTTGGTTTCCTCCACTAGGCTCTTAGTTAATACAGGAATCCCAGCTTTTGATGCTCCATACGCGGCCATTCGGGGTGTTGCCCTGCCAAAAGATCCCATACCGGCCATATTAAAGATATTTCCACCGTTAGGCTGGTCAATCATAATTTTTAGGGCAATTTTACATCCATTAAGCACCCCCATAAGGTTCGTGTTAATCACGTCATAATACTGGTCAACAGGAGTTTCTTGTATTGGATTGAGTGGCCCCCGAATACCTGCGTTATTTATCCAGATGTCTATTGATTCTAGCTTTTCCTTGGCAAATTCTCCCAATTCTTCAACCTGCTTTGGATTTCTTACATCACACACCATTCCATGGATAGACTGACCTGGATAGTTTGGTCCGAGTTCCTGAATTATTTCTGAGACCCTATTGCCATCCCTTGAAGAAATGATGACATCGTCTCCATGATTGAGGAATTCATGGGTCAACGCAAGCCCTATCCCCCTTGTGTTTCCTGTACACACAATATTCATATCCCCACATCCCTATTTTGCATTTGAAATTGCATCTTCGATCATCCGCTTCCTTTCTCGCAACAATCGGCTCCTAGTATCTTTGATCTGCTCTTCTAGTGCTTTATACTCGTTATCAAGTTGATTTAACTGTCGATCAATCCATTGGATGACATTGTGTGAATCTTCAAGGGCATCACGGACAGAGGAAATCGATCGGTGGATTTTTCCTCTTGAACTTAAATCAGAAAAGATATTATCCATGAAACCGTCCCAGAAAAAACTGATATCCTCCACGAAAGCTTGAGATGATGCTCTGATCTCAGGAGCCTCTTTATTGGCAAGTTGGATATCATTATGAGCGCTATGAACTAGATTTCTAGCTGTAGCCATACGTGAATGCTTCATTGAATCCACAAATATTCCTCCTCCAAAGAAAGTATCCCACGTTGAAAGACTAGAAGCGCTTCCTAACAGGTCTAGAGCTTCTCCTAGATTACGCTCAGCATTTTGCATGTGTGCCCTGGCTCGAGTATAAGCACTCCTTCGGAGGGAAATCGGATTCGTCTTTGTAACCAATACCTTCAGATCTGCTTCTATCCCGTCCTCAATCGGATCCGTAACCCCGGCACACACTTCATGTATTAATCCCTCAAGATCTTTCTGGAGGGTTCTTTTTAGCGACAGTAGCTTTTCTAGTTCCGTAATGTTATAATCAGTATCCTTGATAAGTGTATTCAGACGATTAACTTCTACCTGCGCTGATTCTTCCTTATTTAAGATCGTAAAATATTCGAGTTCTTCTTTTTGAAGTTTTTCCTCGCGGTCGCCTTTAAGCCGAGCGACAACAGATGTTACACTCATTTCTTTCAGTTTTTTAACATCTTGGAACTCTTTATACCTTTGGGCACTTAATTGAGAGAGATGCTCATTTGCGTTCTGACTTAACTCCTCCAGGTCTCTTCGATATGATCGTTGATCCTGCAGCTTAACTTCTATATCTGTAAGTTCTTTTAACTTGAGTTCCAAATCGTGGTATTGAGTAATAACATCAGCAGACAGATCTAGACTTTTGGAGGCAATATTTTTCGTTTGATGAACATAAGAGTCTATAAGCAGATTAAACCCGCAATTGAAACAAAAAATGGTTCCTTCTTCAACCAATGACGTACAATTTGGACATGTTGGCATTTTAACGCCTTCTAACGCAATCAAAAAGATCTGTGGAGAATATTGGAGTCTGTAGTATAATATGACTTAATCCTTACTACTTCGGAACTTTTCTCCCTATGAATGGCGGTTGACCCTTAATAATAGACAAATTATTAACATCGGCAAATTAAACCTCGTCCCGATCAACAATAGTGAAATTCGATTCAGGTTTTTAGCAAAATCTAACTTACCATTCCCGTTGTTACACCCTGCCAAAAAAAGGTCCATTTTTGCTTAAGGATGGTTCTACGACTAGAGATTCTGGCCTAGTGGGATGGATTCTTCGGACTGCCCTTCTTTAGCATGTAATATGTCTTCAGGATCAAATTCGATCAATAAATTCTGCTCAATAGCCTTATCTAAAAAGTTGATGCATTTACTTCTCTTGAAATGGTTTGAAAGATGAGAAATAATCTGTTCGGAAAACAGGAATTGCATCCCGTTTTTCTCAAAGAGAATCCCTTTTATTAACGAAATCATCTTCTTTTCTTCTTTGGAAAATTTGATGCCTCTAAGAGTTATAACCCCTTCATTTAGAATGAACGCAGAAAAGTAATGTAAGGGAATGTACCTATGAACAATTTTCCTTACGCTTGATGATGGGATCTGTTCCGTAGAATAGAATTCCTTTAGTTCTTCTTTAAATGTGAATTCCAGTTCGTTGCCTAACCCTGCCAACCTGCTTCTGAAATAATCAGGGAGTTCAATATCGGATATAATCATCATTGTGATAAACTCCCCGTTCCACATGAGTAGGTGCAATCCGTGGCGACTCATAATCTCGATCTGCTCCGCCATCTCTCCATCTTCAAAACGGGAACTCATTCCCCCTGATACATCCTGCATAAATGAGGAAATCGCGGCTGACATACCCGACAAGGCGTGTGGATCTGTACGGATATCCGCGGTGGTATTTTCGTAATAAAATGGTAAACCTGACTCGACACGTCCGACAATTGCCTTAATTGATTTAATATCTTCAAAACTCCGTTCAATCGCAACGTCATGTTTCTGGACCACTTGAGCCCGCTTTTCACGTTTACGATGAACAGTACGTGCAGCCCCTCCAGCTGCAAATGCGGACACTAGCACTAAAACGACGATGATTAAAACAAAAATGATGACTCCCGTGATATCAACTTGTGCTGGAAGGAAATTATACGATTCAAGCTTTTCAGGAGACATCGTGTAGGAATATGGCAAACTAGATAATCCCATTCCGGTTTGAATGGTGATCTTTGAAAAACGATAGGCGGCTAATGTCTGGGAACCTGGAATTATATAGGAAGCTTCACCCTGACTGTTGGTTTGCCTAAGACATTCAAAAATAGACTGGGAACCATTTTCATTTTCGATCATGATGTAGAAGGTTACATTTATTGCTCCAAGTGGAGCAAGTTGCACACTTGATCCGCCTCCTTGCGGAGCCAAATGATAACTTAATTCGATAATAAAGGTGAGATTTTCTCCCTGCGAAATCGTGGTCCCTGGTAAGATTACCAGCTCCATTTCGATGGGCCGACCCCGTAGTGTAATATTAGAGGTAAAGTACCGGGTTTGGTAACCCCAGGTAACAAGTTGAAAAGTGAGATTATAGAAACCATGCTGCCAGCCACTAGTGGAAAAAGCTAAAGAAAAAGGAGTCTGAAGCAAGTGAACCTCCTCAAAATCTGCTTTTGAAACGGGGGTACCGTTCAGCCAAATATTGACTTCATCCAGATGACCGATATTTTCACCTTGATACGTTAAGTAATTGTCTATCGATATCGGAAACAAATCTTCTATGAGGACTGTTCCGTTATCGGGCAAATGAACACTATCGGAAGACAATTCTAGGGTAGACATCTCAATAACCTCGAATTCTACCCCAATCTCGCTTGATTCGTAGTTAGGGCTTGAAAAAGAAATCTGAAGGGAATGCAACCCCAATGATAATTGAGTGGTATTGAACCTGAACCAATATTTTTCCGTATCATTGTTTAGGAACGTTATCTTGGATTCATCGTCAATCGTAGGCGTTACGAGTGGAATTGGTTCATTGTAAGCTGTACTCTGAAATTGTAAATAGAAAACAAAGTTATCAGTAAAATAGACAATTCTAGGAAATGCGATATTACTAACCACCTCAGTCGGTGCCTTGATTACGTTAATCTTAAAGTTAAATAGACTCCTATTATAATTCGCTAGCGAGAAGGAGACGTTAATCGAGTAAGTACCTATACTATCAGGATTAATGATGATCGTCCAAGTTAAGTTAAGTTCCGATTTAAGAGAAACACCTTGTATTGCAGAATAATTAACTACGGGCGTGGTATTTAGAGTTAGGTCAATAGGAAAGGTAGAATGATAACGAAAATTGATCATAAACGTATCCTGCGCGTTTGCAGCGAAAATGATATCTTCCGATATCAGGGTATTATTGGTTTGGGGTTGACCTTTATACTTCCCTTCAATACTGGTCTCACCAGAAGTAATGGTCAAGGATATGTTAATTTGACGAGAGAGGTACTGGCTATGAGTTGCAACAATTGGGATATCCATGTAGGATCCAATCCCACCAAAATCCGTTGTATTTAAGCTATAGAAGAATGCCCCGGTATCAAATGAAACCACATTTCCAGCAATTTTCACAATTCCGTCGAAAATGACTCCGTTTGTCGAGTTGAGATAATCTATACGCAGGGTGGCGTTTTCACGCCATTCTAATACGAGATTTTGCCTATCAACAAAGAGTGAAGAATTTTCAACAAATTTGACAAAAAAGATCTGCGTCCGGTTTACAAACCAACCAACTCGAGTGTTTACGGTTACCGTTCCTATATAACCTGCAGGTTGCCCCGTGGTGGAAAAAGATGCATTATAGGATCCATCCCCTAGCTGATTCATAGTCACGTTTTGTCTGGCACCTGTGGGCCAGCTTGCATTAGCCCAAATTAAAGCTCCTTTGATGTCCGTACCGTTGTGGGTGGATCTATAATTAACGGCCAAATTTAAACTCTGGCCTATCAAAATTTCAGTGTCGTTTAGGGGCGATAATGATGTATTCACAAAAAGGTCCAAATACCGAACAAATGTGCCTACCTTGGTTGAATTGTCTTTGCTCCAAAATGCCTGAAGCCAATAAGTTCCGTTTACATTAATGGTTGGATCTAATGTTTGAATAATGTCCCATTCCTCCCAAAATTCTGTGTTTATACCGTTAATGTCCACACGTGCAATGGAAGACCCGTTGGGAAAATCGATCCAGTAAGATAGGTTCCCCGTATATCGGGTGTAGAAGGTCAAGTTCAAGAGATCAGTAGCATTGGCTTCATAGGGGATAATGAACGGGGTAGTGCCACGGCCAAGAGTGAAATTGAGAAGATAATTGGGAGCCTCGAACCACACATGCCAGGTGACGTTGTCAGTTAAAGTGCTCACATTAACAACCATAGTTGTATTACCATGGGTGTATTTATGAGCTGGGTCTCCATCCCAAGTCACGTTAAAATCATTGATTAAATCGGGATATTCTGGCACGTCAGAATTATTCCAATATATTCTTGAACCATTCCAATCCACAGGTATGCCATCGATTGTTATCGTACGATTTTTGATTGCATCAGAAGTACTAATTTGAATCGTGGAGAACGTTATATTCCATAATACCAGTGAACCATTTTCAGCTCGATATGTGGAGGTTCCATTGATGGGATTCCCAGAATATGCATAATTTACTGTATTCAAAAGGGAAAATGAAACGGAGGTTGTTGTGTTAAATTCATGGGAAAGGGTATTATTGGCTTCAAAAGAGAATGAACTCAATGTATATCCCCCTTCCGTTGTAGTATAGTTCATTTTTATGTCTGATGGACTTGTATAGGTTAGATTGTTCCAGTTTCCATCAGTGGGAAGAATCCTAACTGCTGAAATAATGTCATGACCATCATACGGAAAGGGGTTAAGAGACCACGTATCTACATGACTTGTTTTTAAAACAATATCACCTGCATTCCCAAGGGATGTATCCTCCTGCGCGTACCATTCCCAGGATCCTTCCGCTGGAATTCCAGTGTCATTGAGCACTAGCCAATATGATCCTTTTGTTAGGTTGATTGGGACGGAAAACCTGTAGCTAATCCAGGCCGCGGGGATTGCTGGTCCGATGTCCAGCGAACCAAATCCCTCTTCAAGCGTCATTGTACCTAACTGTTTACCTGGTTCCCCAGAGTTATCATCATGGATAGATACGTTACCGTGGGGAATATTTCCATCAAGGCCAATGGCATCAACATACTTGAGAAAAACACTGACTTCTGTGATATTAGCATAATCTTCTTTTATTTCGAACTTTTGGCCTGCCTCAACAAAGGATGTCGAACTGAGCGAATCTGCACTTGAAATGTTGTTTTCCATCGCCCGCCAATCTTCTTGTGCTATCACTTCCTGGATCTGAAAAAAAACAGCCTCCTGGGAAGAGGCGACCAAGGGATCGATCGAAAAAGTCGCATTGCGTTGGCTAGTATACCCGTCTTTGATTGAATTCATGGTATTTAACTCGCTTAGATTGACCCTAGTATACGAGTCGATCACAGAGTGAGACCCCGTTCCAATTCCCAATCGTGTACCGATGCTATGTGAAAGCAAACCTCTATCAGATGCTGCTGAATCAGTAGGATCATTACCAAGTTCTTTGGATATTCTAGAAGATTTTGCAACGCTGCGCATCTCTTCTGTCTGCGGAATTAAGCCTCCCTCTGGATTACGGAGGATAGTTGTATTAAAATGCTTTTCAACAAAAAATTTATCCTCAGGTTGGAATAACAGTGGATTGGCAATAGGAATTGCGACAAGCAAAATGAAAAGGAACTGAATGAATTTTTGACCGTTCTTCGACCATCTAGAAAAATCCACCATTCATCCTACCATTCAATATATGATAAAAGGAATGTAGCCTCTCTGGCCCCGCGGTTTCAAGATCCCTCGTCAATATTGGTCTCTGTTGATACATAAGCATTTTGATACTTCACTCGTCTTGGCACCACTACTAGTAAACCATCTCTTATGCCTTGGTACTTGAAAGAATACGACCAACAGAAAACCTGATTACTACATCGTGGGAAACAGATCTTCCCGATGCATTCAAGGTTTTAATTTTGAATATAATACCTAAATATCGATACGAAAATGTTTCAGAGACCGTATAGATAAAAGAATGAATTCTACTTAAAACAACTCCAAGGACATTCCTGTTTAGTCTAGTTGATCGGGAGGAGGCCCCATTAGCTTCGAATAATTCATTTCCTATTTCAATTACAAAAACGATGGCGGACGATTCATCATCGAAAAAATAGTTCTCCTTGGGTGAACCATTGGATTTCGAGTGAGACTTACCTTTATTCTGATGCCTGTGATGGAATTGTTTTAGATCGCTTGAATCTTTCATTACAAAGGTTAAGTTGTATTCAAAGGCGCCAATCCCTGGGCTCTTGAACACAAACCAATAAAGGGTATTGTTACCCTGAGGATCCTCATTTGGTTCTTCTTCGGGAGGAGATGTTTGAGTTGGAAGAATCCTAACGGAAGAAAGAAGATCACCAACAGGAATGGGATTGACATACCAATCTCCTTCATGAGATGAACGTGCAGCCCAGTCACCTGCATCCTCGTTATTTATATCAGCTTGGGTATACCATTCCCAATAGCCCGCTGCTTGATTTCCTGTATCGCTAAGGACTATCCAGTACTCTCCCATGGTTACCTCGATCGGAGTTTGAAGAGTATAAGTAACCCATGCAGGGCCAATAGTAACACCTAAATTGAGTGAAGCAAATCCCTCTTCTAATGATGCTGTTCCTAGTGGGATTCCAGGAGCTCCGTTATTATCAGTAAAAATGGAGATTACCCCGTGTGGAATGTCATCGCCTGAATCCAAATCTATATATTTTAAATAAACCTGGATTTGAGTTACATTGGCCATTTCTTCCATAATTTCAAATTTTTGAGCCACTTCGATGTAGGCGGTTGAAAGACGGGGGTCAAGATCATTGGTGTCATTTTCGATAACTAACCAATATCCTTCCGTGTCTGATTCAACGTTAAAAGTAGGTAAATAAGATTCTATAATTTCCGATCCCGATTCCAGGACAGAAGATTGAGGGAAGTCCGTTGTTTCTATCAATTCTGAATTTTCCTCCGCCATGTCCACTTTCATATAATCTACCCCTTCAGTTTTTGGAGTTCGATCGGAGAAGGGGATTTCTTGAGTGATGGGCAGATTTCCGATGACTATTGGAAGTAATATTAGAATGATCAAAGAGTTACAGGGGAATTTCCTCAATTTTCGAGTCCTAGTTTTGATCTTCCCACCTTTTACCATGATAGAATCTAGTTTGAGTGCATATATGTAATTATCTAGATATTTTCTCCGTAAATGGTTTCCAGCCGCCTAGAAGCCCGTTGGCTTATGCAGTTCGCTCAATTTCTCCTAAAAACCCGCATCTTGATCAAGGGAAAATACAGAGGACTTTTGATAGAAGTGAAACGAGTATACTAGGACGCCAGATTAAACTGACGTCTTTCGTAGAAAACCCTTTAAGTTTGCAGCGAGGAGCGTCCAATACTTGGCTGAAGGTAGACGCTAAAGAAAATATAGGTCGCAATACATAATGGACTGATGATTTGCAAAGTTTTATTTGGAAACACCTTTATACAATGTTCAGAGTAAAATTACGTTCAATGATTGCTTGAATTTTCCTCCTCAAAATCTCCTCTATATCCTCTTGGGCGGTAACGGTGGCATATACACTCGCGGTTTTTTCGGACATCCATTCAAACATTGTTGCCCTTGATACTGTACTGGAGGATATTGAATCGCAGTTTTCAGAAGTCACAGAATATCTTTGTCCTGGTGATCTTGTGGGATATGGCCCAAACCCACGAGAGGTTCTGCAACGTGTTTTTAAAGAAGAGAAACTGATCGCGATCTCCAAGGGGAATCATGACCATGGTGTTGGTTTGGGAAGAGGCGGCGATTCGACCCATTACCAAAAGTACATTAAAAAGTTCAATACATACGCTCAAGAGGCAATTCGATGGCATGTGGAACTTCTAACCACCGAAGAAAAAAATAGTGTTTATAAGCTACCTTCCAGTCAGACCTGCCTACACCAGGGATATAAAACCCAAATCGCACTTATTCATGGATCCCCCGAATATCCCCTAGATGAATATGTGTTTCCAGGGTCGCAACAGCAAAAAAGCCTGTTTCCATTTATGGAATTGTTTGAAGTTGGTGTATTGCTTTTGGGTCATACACATATACCATTCGTAGATACGATGGAATCAGAAAAAGGCCCACTTTTGATGTGTAATCCTGGAAGTGTGGGACAACCCCGCGACCGAGATCCACGAGCAAGCTATGCTGTAATCGACATGGATGACTGCTCAGCTGAGATCATTCGGGTGGAATACGACATTCCCAAGGTTCAAAGCGATATTCTGAGTGTGGGACTACCAACCTATCTTGCAGAACGGCTAGCTCAAGGAAAATAGAGTTTAGGATGAGCCAGGATGAGTATTGAAGTAAATGAACTAGAAGAAGAAGGCCAATATAAGTTCAAGATCATTTTGGCTGGCGAAGGTGCTGTTGGAAAAACAACATTGATCAATCGCTTTGTCCATGGTCAGTTCAAATCCGATTATAAGGCAACCATTGGAGTCGAAATTACTTCAAAAAGATTGGTACAAGACCAACAGGATATCTCATTACAGATTTGGGATATCGCTGGACAGACCCTATTTCGATCTATTCGGAATAAGTTCTTTTCAAATGCCCGTGGCGCATTACTTGTATATGATATCACAATTCAAGAAACCTTGGAGTCTTTACACGTCTGGATTAGGGATATCGAGGCCGTAACTGGTCGAATTCCATTTGTCTTGATAGGAAACAAATCTGATCTATTTGAATTGCGAACCGTTTCCTTGGAACATGTTGACGCCTTCCGAGAGCTAGAAACAATTCCTCACCATTATGATACTTCCGCGCTAACTGGAGAGAATGTGGAAGCGGCTTTTTCAGACCTGGCTCGCCTAATGGTTAATACTGAGAGGTAAATGAATTCGTCTGTTATAGGAGAATGAATATTTACAGAAGGGAGAGACGATATCAATGCACTTGGAGAATGAAAGTTTTTAATCCGCAAGATAGTAAATTAAGCAATGCCCTTCATTCGTGGCCCTCAATCGAAAAAAACACGAAGATGTCGTATCTGTCAAGAAAGTCCTCCCATATTTTCCCAACATATAGGTATTTGTTCTGAATGTATCCGTAATAATCCTACAAAGGTTTTACAGTACATCGAGGACGTGCATTCGTATTCTCGTTCAAAATGGGGATTACGTACAAATCTCCCGCATGATTCAGAGGGAGTTCAGTGTAAAGTCTGTTCGAATACCTGCTATATAGCTCCAGGGGAATCAGGATATTGTGGGCTTTGGGAAAATCGTGGAGGAAGGATTAGATCGATTTCAGGTAACATAGAAGCGATTTTGCACACATATTTGGACCCTCTTCCAACTAATTGTTGCTCAACATATTTTTGTCCAGGTGGCACAGGCAAAGGTTATCCCAGGTTTGCCTGTGCTCCAGGCCCAGAATTTAGCCATTATAATCTTGCTTGCTTCCTTTATGGTTGTAATTTCTTTTGTTATGGTTGTCAAAACGCGCAACATAGAAATATTAACATTGGCGAGCGCTATACGCTAGAAAAATTCCTTTCAAAGGCCAACGATCCGCTAGTTTCTTGTATATGTTGGTTTGGGGGATCACCTGAGCCGCAGCTGCCCTGGGCTCTCCGTGCGAGCAAAAAAGCGGTTAAAGAATATTCTGATCGTATCCTTCGTGTCTGTTGGGAATGGAATGGCGCTGGGCACCCAAAACTGGTAGGTAATGCGGTAGCTTTAGCTCTGGATACGGGAGGAAATGTCAAATTTGATTTAAAGTACTTTAATCCGATTCTATCACGAGTTCTCAGCGGAGTCTCTAATGAACAGTCTTTCAAAAATTTCGAAAAATGCTTCCACAAGTTCTATCATCAGCGAAAAGTAATCCCGGTGCTTGCTGCAACAACGTTACTAATTCCTGGGTACATTGATGCCATAGAAGTTGAACTTATCGCAGGCTTTTTGGCCGAATTAGATGAAACGATTCCCTATAGCCTTCTAGCCTTTCATCCTTCCTCGTTCCTAAGCGATTTACCTTTTACATCACCTGATCAAGTTAAAAAATGCTATTTGGCGGCAAAGAAGCATCTCAAAAATGTACATATTGGTAATAGACATCTACTGGGATGGTCAAAATAAATGAGTCTCTTATATATGAAAATACTAGAGAAAGATCCGACCACATATGATCAAGAGTTCTACCGTCTTTTTCCGGAATCTAAAGAGATCTATAGACGAATTTTGGAGCAAATCGGGAGTAGAGGAAAAGTTCTCGAAATTGGCTGCGGTACAGGGCAGCTATCTTGTCAGCTTGCACAGAAAGGGCTAGAAGTGATCGCAATCGATATTTCCGGGGAAATGATCAAATATGCGACTGAAAAATCTTATGAAGAGGGATTGAACGAAAAAATATCTTTCCTACAGGGGGATTTTACTGATTATTCGGTTTTTGAAGATTTAATCTCATTGGGTCCTTTTGATTATGTTGTTTCAACCTTTGTCTTATCAGAATTAACTCCTCTTAGACAACAACTGTTTTTAAGACAAGTGAGAGAACTTTTAATGTGGAACGGTACCCTGTACATTGCAGCTGACACACTACCTAGGTCTGGCGTTAGAAAATACTTCTATTGGTTCAAACATTTGATCAATTCGCAGATATCGGTCCTCCGAAATATCTCCCAGACTTTTCCTATCAGGGACTTTTACAGATTATTGGAAAAATACTTCTCTCCCATGCGCCTATTATCCCTGGGGTCAATCCAGCTCTTTAGTTGCACTTCGGACGTTCCTGTGGAAGAATATAGTCCTACCAAGAGGGTACCTCTTTCAAGAACTTTGGGAAAATTTGGATTAGCCCGTACATTGTATTGTATGGTCAACGGAATCTATACAAGAAGTAAGGTTGCGCCAGGCCTTTATTATGTCGGTACTCCGACAAAAGATTCGCCCTTATTAGTAACGGGGAACTATTACTGGACAGCGTGGAGCGTAAATAGGTCATTAGCTAAATCTTATATCGATTGTTGGATCCTGATAATAGATTCTTCAGGAATAAATGTATGGTGCGCTGCGGGAGGAAAGCATTTTACGCATCGTCAAGTTATAGACGCTCTCCGACTATTTGTAAATTCAACATTTTTAGGCCATAAGCGTCTTATATTACCGCAATTGTCGGCAACGGGTGTTAACCAGCATGCTATACGCCGTTATGGATGGCGTCCGACATTTGGGCCGGTTTATATTGGTAACTTTCCAGAATATAAACAAAATAATTACAAAAAAACAAAAGATCAGGCCATGGTCAAATTCAATATGCGTTTTCGAATCCTAATGGCGATACAGCATACTTTTTTTATTCTAGTAACCATCTTTTTGCCTTTACTCTTAGGGGCCTGGGGTTTCTGGTCATTAGGAGTCGATCCTTTCCATTTCTGGTGGGACGTTGCGATTCAGCTGGCAATTTTTTCGATCCTTCCCTCGTTTGTTTTCCCGATTATATATCCAATCCTACGTCGCGTTAAGTCGTTCTTCTATAAGGGACTAATATTTTCCTCGGCAAGCTGTCTCCTGATTCTGCTTTGGCTATCCAATAAAAATATCCCCACAATCATATTCTGGTGCTCCCTGGTGTTTTTGATTTCCTTTTTTGTAGTGTTAGACTTCGCGGGTCAGACTCCACATTCAAATCATTTGAACGTAGAAACCGATTTGGCGATACTTTTGATTCCTACAACAATCGTGTTCAGTGTTGTTTGCGTACTCGCTCTTTTTTTTCCTCCGATTCATCAACTATTTTAAAATGATACCATCTAATGCACCATGATGGCTGCGACTATTTTTGGCGAGAAATGCAATTCGTGTGGTTTTTGTGTGGGCGTGTGTCCTCATCAAATCATTGCAATACCACCAAATGAACCCGCTACTCTAACTGACGAGGAGGAATGCATTGAATGTGGTGCATGTAGCCTACAATGCCCTACAGGAGCGATTATGACACACCCTCTTGGCTGCCGTTGTGTGAAGGGAATTCTCAAATCGAGATTTCGAAAAGCTATCGGTTTAAAGCCGATTACTCAAAATTGTTGATATCTTGACTATTCAAGGATGAAAGGTCAACACGCGCTGACAGACTCCAAACTATGGCTTTTTTTTCACGAGAAATTGACCGAAGGAGCATGCCCGCACGATTAAGTCCTGCAATGGCTGCTGGAACACGATCTTTGCAATCTGCAGATATAATGGATGCCTCGTTTACGATCTCCGCGGTTGTCGCTTCAACCATGTCCTTTAATAATAAAAGGATCAGTGTCTTTGTTTTTTCTAAGGGTTTCGGGGTCATGAGACTCATCAACCAGATGTGAAATTTGCAGAATTATAACCCGAGGGTTTCCAGAATCTCTGCCAACGCTTCTAGAAAGAGATTAACTTCGTTTTTAGTATTATAGAGATACCAAGAGGGACGAAGTGTACCTTGATTAAGACCTAGTTGATGATGAAGACCGTGAGTACAATGAAAACCAGATCGTAGGAATATATTGAACATCTCATCCATCAAAATCGCAACTTCATGAGCGTTAATTTCTTTAAGGTCTATAGCTGCAAGGGCTACCCTTTCTATGGGATTCGGGGGGCCCAAAACTGCAATCTTCTCTCCAAAAAGGTCCTGAAGACCTTTCATGAGGATTGTTGATAATTCCAGATTATGTCTATGAATTTCCGTCAT
Organism: Candidatus Thorarchaeota archaeon; assembly: GCA_048882505.1. Classification (GTDB taxonomy): domain Archaea; phylum Asgardarchaeota; class Heimdallarchaeia; order Hodarchaeales; family Hodarchaeaceae; genus Hodarchaeum. Next base: position 98,095 of record JBHLRO010000005.1, on the reverse strand, counting down.
TCCAAGGGAATTTAGGAATTCAATTGCCGCACCGCTGCCAATTATGCCAGCGTAGTTTTGAAGACCAGCCTCAAATCGTGCAGGTGGTGGTAACAGATCGATTCTATCAGGGAGACGTACATCCCTGACAGTTTCTCCTCCTAGTATCAAGGCATTTAAGGACTCTAAAATTTCCTGTTTTCCGAATAAAAATCCTGTTCCAGTCGGTCCACACGCCTTATGCATTGAAACTCCCATCAAATCAATGTCCAAATTTTGAACATCAATAGTTTGATGGGGAAAACTCTGTGCCCCATCCACTTGAATAATACCTCCATATTCGTGCACGATTTTTGCAATGTTTTTGATGTTAAGGATAGCACCAGTAACATTCGAAACTTGGGCCAAAGTAACCAATATCCTCCCCTTCTTACTCTTTTCGAGCTTTTCTACCAGTTGTTCCTCATTAAAACGGCCAGAAGTCCCCACATTAAGAACTTCAAGATCTATTCTTCCAAGATCTGCGTAATACATCCATTTAACCAGGTTGGAATTATGAGAATCTGATGTAACGATTATAGTCTCCCCTGAACCATCGAACTGTAATATACCGCTCCCTAGGTTCAAAGCTTCCGTGGTGTTTTTTACCCATACGATCTCTCCAGAATCTCGGGCGTTAATAAACCTAGCTACGATATCTCGGGCATCCTCGAACTTCGCGGTTGTTTGACGAGCAAAAAAATGAGGTGACCTTCCAGCACAAGCAGAATATTCACGGTAGTACTCTGTTAGTGAGTCTATTACGACTTGAGGTTTGAGGGCCATACAAGCTGAATCTGCATAAATGATTGGTTTTCCATCTTTAAGAACATGGAGAGCAGGGAAACTTTCTCTTACGGTTTCTACGTTGAACACTTTCGGCCACCATATAAAAAAGACGTTACTTTTACCTTTACATCACGAATCTGCCTAAATACTCCCACCTAATGGGCAGAAAGGGCCCTTCACTTAAACGTACCTATAACCAGGGCAGGCCTTCTGACTTAAAACATGAACAAAACCACAAGGTTCATCCTATAGAATTGGATAAAATTCTAGTTGAACTATTCTAAAACCCAATCTATAGTGTTTTGTTGATACCGTAAGAATTGTATTTCAAACTGGAAAATTCCACTCGGATAAGTTATAATTGTTCGTATGATGATTGCGTTAACCCCCGTGAAATCCTATCGTAATAGAAGAAGAAAAGCCAAAAGAATTCTCAGATTAGGAGATTAATCGTTAAATGAACCTTTCTTTTAGGGTTATTGCTTCAGGTAGCAATGGAAACGCTGCCTATATCTCATCAGGAAAAAATTTATTGGTTATAGATGCAGGCGTTTCCAGGAAGAGATTAATTTCGGCTTTATTGGAAGAAAAACTTACTTTAAACAACGTCCAAGGAGTTTTGGTGAGTCACGCGCATACAGATCATTGCAAGGGACTTCCCGTAATCTCAGAGAATATTTCTTCTCCAATCTATTGCTCCAAAGGTACTTTGCGTCTTTTTCACAAACTTCAGAAAATAATTCCCCGCTGGATAAACATCACAGACAGATGCCGTCCATTACCCTTTGATAAGCCCACAAAAATAGGAGAATTTAAAGTTATTCCTCTTAAAACCGTCCATGACGCCCTCGGGTCTATTGGATTTCAAATTTCTGTAGATGATATAAATGTAACAATTATTACTGACACTGGAAAAATCACACATGAGCATATCACAGCTATGAGAGAGAGCCAAATTGTTCTGCTGGAAACAAACCATGATTTATCCATGTTATGGGAGTCAGGCCGTCCAGCCTGGTTAAAGAAACGTATTCGAGCGAACCATCTTGCAAATAATGAAACAAATTCGGTCCTTCAATCACTCACTGATAGCGAGATAAAAGGCATGTTTTTGGGTCATCTAAGCGGGGAATGTAATTCACCGGAGCTGGTAGCCCATTACATAACGTCAATGGATTTACCCGTCGATTGGGATTGGTTCATATGCAGACGTACAAATATGGGAACAAGAGTAGAGTACGATGGAGAAAAACTTTCCTATAAGGGACAATCTGAAGACCTTGAGTCATTGGCTGGACAACTAAAACGAAGAGCTAGGCTAAAAACCCTTTTGGAACATTTTCCAGACAGAATGGATCTCTTCTAAAAAAGCCCCAGTCCTCTAAGGATAGCCCTTACTCCTACAAACAGGACAATGAGATAAAAAATCGTGAGTATTCGTCTCGCTGAAATTCTACGTACTCGTAAGGCCCCAAGACGAGCGCCTGAAACTGTTCCTATGGCTAACGGTAGGACAAAATCAAAAATGATGTTTTCGCCAAATAGAAAACGGCCAACAGAGCTTGATAAGGCATTAAATAGAACTACGAGTGTAGAAGTCGCTACAGCGATATGTGGGGGAATTCCACCAATTTCAGATAAAACAGGGACGAAAATAACGCCGCCACCAATTCCTAACATACCGCCCATCAATCCCCCTACAAATCCCCATTTAATCACGTTATAAAGCTTAACCTCGTATCGAAATTGCTCGTTTTTGTCATCGATAATCAAACGCGTTTCCACTGGCCGCGGCAGGAATCTTTTCTTAGTGGAATTTCCTGGGTCTCCATTATTACTCCCTGTAACAGAGTTAGACTTCTGGTTCAATGAAGCAGATGAATTTTCAGTTTTTGATTTTGCGGCTAACTTTTGGATTCCCAGCAAAATCAAAAAACCACCAAATATTACCGTCAGAAAATCTTCATTTATTGTCTCCGCGAGGAAGGCACCTACTAGAGCAAAAGGTATTGCAACAACGGCCAGAAAGAGTCCCGACCTAAGATCGATTCGTCTTTGTCTAAAATACGTCAGAGTTCCGGATCCCGCGGTAAATATTATTACAAAAGAGGAGGTAGCGGATGCCTGGGGTGTACTCAAGTCATAAAAAAAGATCAGGATAGGTACTACCAAGGCTCCTCCGCCAATTCCGACCATAGCGGCTATTATGCCAATGAAAAAACCTACGATGACGAGAGAAATGAATATTACGGGGGTAATGGCCATGGGTTCGGACTAAATCCAAAACTTAAAACTGCTTGGTTTTTATTTTATCGAGAAAGCTAGTTGATTATTTACTACCTTTTCTAAATGTCATAGAATAGAATAATTTCTCAATCAGGTGTAAAAATGGGATTGAAAAAACCTTGATCCGTCAGTCAGCTTTACATATAACCAAGGTATAAACTGGGCGTGAAGAACCCGGGAGTCACGAACCCTCAACCTTTAATTGGGAATATGCTGCTGCAGAGGCTGTATTTATGTTACCCTATGAGATCATTAGAAACAGCAAATGATGAAGTAATGAAAGAGGCAAAACTGGAAGTACACTTTTCCTTGGTCCAAGATAAGCATGGCGAGTACCATATCCTAACAACGAGGCCATGACTTTCGATATTTTGAACCGACCAAATGGGAAGAAAACCTTATCGAATGATCAATATAAATTGGTAGGAACAATGCCTCTTGGTATCATTACAACGCTTATTCTTCTTTCCCTAATTGGGGTTACCTCATATCTCGTCGTATGCCTCCTAATTATTCTTTTGTCCTCCAAAATACCAAGGAAATCAGTACTAGATCTTCCTGATTGGGGGAAAACGCGTCGATTGCGTATTCCCACAGTGAAGAACAAAAGCTTGGAAGGATTGATGGTAGTTCCCCACAATATCGAAATCCCAAGTGATGACGAAGGTGGCGATGAATGGAAAAAAAACAATATCCCCATAGTCCTTATCCACGGATGGGGACGAAACCTGGGACGAATGGTTTCCCGTGCACGGATCTATGGTAGGCATGGTTTTATTACGATACTCTTCTCGGTTCGTGATCACGGTGAATCTGACCGCGAAATTACGGGAATGAACATTCTACGTTATTCCGAGGACCTAGCAAGCGTAGTTCATTGGTGGGGAGGCCCTGTGTTTTTAGCAGGACATTCAATTGGAGGGGGAGCCGCGCTATTGGTGGCCGCCAGGGAACCATTGGTGAGAGGTGTTATCGCAGAAGCACCTCCCTACTCCCTCCCTCAGAGCATGAAATATATTATGCGCCCAGGATTAGGAGTATTTACTCCATTATTTGCTCCGGGATTATGGATGATTGTACGCTCCAGGTATTTCAGATACCATAAACATCATTTTAGTCCTTTAGATGCTGCTTCGTTGATCTTATCGCCAGTTTTATTGATTCATGGGACTCATGACAATTTTTTCCCTTTTGAACACAGTTCAATCTTGCATCAAGCGATTCCCAATAGTAAGCTCTGGATTGTTAAAGGAAGAAACCACTATGATCTTGATTCGGACTCTATGTATGAATTCATGGTAATCGATTTCATTAATTCCTGTCTAGATACCATTTGAGCTATCTGATTGCTTCTTGATCCGATTTTCCCAACCCAAATAATTAGAAAAAAACCAATAAAAGCGCTATAAATCTTCTGGAATACCATTTTACTCCATCAAAACTTGCTTAAACTGATGTCTATGAATGTATTTCAAGAAATTAGATCTAATCCGAAACTACCAGCCTATGTGGGCGTTCCTAGCGATGAATCTAGGTCACCCGCGGTCATAATATTCATGCACGCACCAGGGGTTGATAAACCAATGGAGAAGGTTGTTGACGATCTGGTCGAGGCTGGCTTTGCGGCGATTTGTTTCGATGTATACCGTGGGGGAATCTTGGAAAACGACTATACTGATTTTTCTGTGTTTGAAGACTTCGAAACAACGATAAACTTCGTGAAAAATAACCTGGAAAATGTAGATCCATCAAGGATTGGTGTACTTGGATTTTGTATGGGAGGACGGTATGCATACCTGGCTGCAGCTAGATATGCAGAACAGTTGAACGCAGTTGTTTCCTTTTATGGATTTCCAACCAGGGGCGAGGATGAAAACGATACCCCAATTCTTCTTGTCCAGGAGATGGAGTGCCCTGTTCTCGGTATCTTCGGAAAACAGGATCACTTATTTCCGTTTAGTGATGTAGAAGAATTCCAAGAAAAATTACTAAGCAACAAACCGCGATACGGTTCACATTTAATTAGAGTGTATGATGACGTGGGTCATGGCTTTTTAAATCCGTTCTCCCCTCGATATGGAGACGGAAAATCGGCCCAGCTAGCATGGAATGAAACCGTTGAATTTTATAAGAGATACCTCTAGCTGGCCAAAACCATTCGCGGTACCATAATATATTGCCTTGGTATCAATTGAAATCGCAGGCGAATCTGGCTTAATGCTACAACAGATCTCTAAACCTTGACCAGTTTGTATTGGATGAGCCAAATCAACTGGTTGTACAAGAATATAACGTAGTGGACTCTATATGACGAAACGATGGAATATAGTGGCCTTAATACTGGTATTAATATCGATTTTGAGTTTAGTACTGTTTCTGGCCTTTGATTTCCCGTTCCTTTTCATCTTTCTATTCTTACCATTTACTTTTGGATTAAGAAAATCTTCGAGAACGACCTATTCTTCCTTATACTGTAAATTTTGCGGCACAGAATTGCCCAAAGATTCTAGTTTTTGCCCAAAATGTGGTTCGATAATAGATTACTAATCTGAGGTAACCTATGGCATAAATCCAGTATTCTCGGGATAGCTTTGTAATGAGGCGGTGAATCAACTTCATCAAAATAAATATGAATAGGAATAACGCAGGTGATTAAGCAATATGGTAAAACGAGATCCCCCGCCTCTATCTAGTGGTGATCGGATGCGATTCATTGACCTCAGTCATCTTTTTGAAGACAATATGCCGGGTTTTCGCCTGAAATCAGAGAATGGCAATACCTCAACGTTTACTGCTCGAATACGGCCTTTTCTCACTCATGAACAGTCACGTCCCAGATACAAGAATAAGGCAGCCTTCGAGATCACTGAAATGACATTTCAGACCTCAGTGGGTACTTACCTTGACTCCCCTTACCATAGGTATCCCGATAAACGGGATATTAGTGAAATTGGAATAGAAGAAGTGATTTTGGAGGGAATAGTTCTGGATGCAAGAGACGGATCAGCTGGAACGTCTGTTGGTTTAGAAATTATTCCAGATGAATTGGAGATTGCTAACAAGGCGATCTTAATTAATTTCGGGTGGGATCAACATTGGGGGACAGAAAAGTACCACGACTACCCATTCATATCTGAAAAGCTAATCAAGTTTCTTTCAAAAACTAACGTAGGTTTAGTAGGTGTCGATACAATCAATATTGACGATTCACGCAATTTGGCTAGGCCCGCACACACTGAATTCCTGAAAAATGATATCTTGATAGTTGAGAACCTAACCAATTTAAGCGCGCTATACAATAAACGGTTCAGGTTTTTCTGTGTTCCTATCAAAGGAAAACAAGTTGCAGCAATGCCAGTTCGAGCTTTTGCGGAAATTCTCTCCTAGATTCCTGTTTTGATCATGAACCTTGATCTTCAAGCACAACTTCGTTCCATGGTTTTCTGTTTTTCTTACCCTGAACGTTTGAAATCCTCGGATATCCAAACGGAATGATGGTAAATAATTGATATCCGGCAACTGGTCCTATTATTTCTTCGACCTGCCCTTCGTTCCAGCCAAAATTAAAGCATGAACCAATCCGTGGTGATAATAACCAGGCCGCTATTTGCATATGGCTGATTGCCCTTGTAGCATCAATTAGACCATATTTCTGATCGGATATATACACCGCAACTGCAAAACCTGCGGAACCAACAAAACGTGCATGTCGATGGATCAAAGCCAATTCCGCTAGTTTGCTCTGATTCGTAATAACCTTAAATTTCCATGGTTGACGATTCATTGCGGATGGAGACAAGCGACCAGCTTCAACAATTTTCCGAACTATGGCATTAGGAATATTCTGTTCCTCCATAAAGTTTCGAGTTTCTAATCTATGAATAATTTGAGTATAGGCATCCAATTTTTCCACCTCTAAATTTCCAAATTCCCCCGTAGATCTTTCTCTCCAGAAACACTGTTCTTTTTTTCACTTAAAGTCCTGATAGGGTCTGGAAAGTCTCGATAAAGTGCTGCTTTAAAGTTTGTAACGGCAGAATACACCGCTCTATGGAACTCCTCAACTACGCCTTCTCTTGTTGCTACCAGCTCAAAAGTGTTCTCTAATTGAGCCATATTTCTAACAGCGAGTGTTAGCATAAATTCTCCCAATTCATTTGGCCCAAAACCCAGTTTTCGTCTCGTAATCTTGAAACCCTCTATAAGTTCCTTTCCTTGAAGATGTCCCAGATAAGTTCTGACGCTTTGGACAAATTCTAAATCCCTTGCGCTATTCTTCAAATCACACCAGATTATATAATAATCCATTTTTTTTTTCCTCCTAACTGTACTCTCCAATCAATGGTTTAGGTTAAAGGAAGGCTGGATAATAATTCCGTGACTACTTCGCCAAATCCAACCCGATATCCTGGTCCTTGACACCAACCAGTCATTATCACACGGTCTCCATCTTCAAGAAACTTTCGAGTTTCGCCATTCGGAAGCTTTAATGATTTCGTTCCTTTCCAAGAAGTTTCAAGAAGGGAGCCATAAGATCCAGGATTCGGTCCACTTAGAGTTCCCGTGGCCAGTAGATCCCCTGTTTGAAGATTACAGCCATTAATTGTATGATGCGTTGCTTGTTGGAGGATATTCCAGTAAAGGTACTTTAAATTCGTTTTAGCTGCACGAAACGGTTTTTCCAACGCTTTAGTCTTTATAAATACTTCTAATTCGATATCTAAACCCCAGTTATCAGGGGATCGAAGGTAAGGTAATGGAGTCGGATTCTTTTGTTCAGTATTGGCCACTCTAAACGGACTTAATGCGTCAAGAGTAACCACCCAGGGGGAAATAGATGTGCCAAAACTCTTTCCCAAAAAGGGCCCCAATGGCACATATTCCCATCTTTGAATGTCTCGTGCACTCCAATCGTTTACAATTACCATTCCGAAGATGTGTTCGGCGGCTTCTTTTATTGGGATTGGGATTCCCAAATCATTCCCCACACCAATGAAGAATCCCATTTCTAGCTCGTAATCCAGTTGTTTACATGATCCCAGTTTAGGGTTATCTTCTTCATCTGATTTCAGTTGCCCATGTGGTCGATGAAGGGATGTCCCACTTACCACAACTGAACTTGCCCTTCCGTGATAACCTACAGGCAAATGTAGCCAATTAGGTTGCAAGGCATTTTCCTTTCCCCTAAACATAACTCCAACGTTATACGCATGGTATTTTGATGAATAAAAATCAGTGTAGTCAACAATCTGGACCGGTAAACGGAGATTGGCTTCTTCTTGAGGTATAAGAACCCGTTTCCTCAGTTCCAGGTCATCTTGGAGGACCGAATTTTCTATATTGAGGATTTCTGAAATTGTAATTCGTGCTTCAGTCCAAGCCTCCCTTCCCAAAGACATGAATTTATTTAGAAAAGGCTGATCAAATGCATGCGATCCTTCCAAAACCGTATCGCGGAAAAACCCAAGATGATCGATTTCTGCAAGATCGAGCACCAGATCTCCAATAGCAACTCCGACACGCGGCGGATGTTTTTGAACTTGAAAAACACCATAAGGTAAATTTTGAATTGGAAAATGAGAATCTGCGGGTACAGAAACAAAAGAGCGTAAATTCGGATCTATAGTTTCCTTCAATGTAGTCATTTTAATCTTTCCTTTGGGGCCAATAGCTCTAAGGTAAGTTAGGGGCGTAGTTTATAATGAAGTTTTTTGAGATCTAGACGAGGATCATCGAAATCACAACTTCCGAAGGAAATAAAGGTCCTTTGTCTTGCCTCTGCAATTTTTACCTCCGAAATTGCATAATTGTTCCATCTAAAGTCTCCATTCCCAAAAACGAAATCATTGGTGTCCTCAGTTTCAATGATCTTTTGAATCGTCTCTAATGTTAATTCGTTCTCGTAATTCAGAACCGCTGCTCCTATCAGATTAATAAAACCATGCAGAATCTGATCCGATCCAATATCATAATGCCTTAAGGGATGGTGAAGTCCAGCTGTTGCCTTAAGGGGAATATTAAGCCTACCACACTCGTATATGACTCTCGATACAAACTCTACTGAGGGAATCGAAGCCTTTGTTTCGCCCCCGGTTCTTATCTTGAAGCCGATTCTGTTTGGATTATACGACTTTTTGGCTAATGTATGATTCAAAGTGGAAAGGCCATTGAGTACATTCTCTAGCTTAATCTTCCAATTGCCTGGATATGTGCTCTCGAAGAAGATTTGAATATCCCTTGGCAGGTTACTTGCTTCAACGACGCTCATGGTTCTATCTAGAACGTTCAGAATAGCTTTTTCATCAGAAGTGAGCCCGACCGCTTCGGGAAGCCTAATCTCAAAAGATTCTATTTGGATATTCGATTTATAGTTCTCAATGAACGTTTCAACTTGTTGTATATCGGAATCAAGTGTTTGTGGGAAGGATTCCAGTTTCTTAGTCTTCTGATTTAGGATGGAGAACCTAAATTTAGGCGGGGCAAGAAATATCTCTTCAAAGTTCTCTAGTTGAGGTAAAAACGGCGTTCCAATTACAAATCGTGCTAGCATCCATGATTCAGCTATGTTTCTATATTCTGAATACTTTCGGAGGGCCATTTCTATTGAAAGATTTGCGGGAGGATAGATTCCCGCATAATCAATACTCGTGTGAAGGAATGAGTAAAGGCTGCGTAGCATAGGTCCTTCAAACCTAGATCTAAAAGACTCTTATTTAGCTCATCCAAGACTTCCAGTAATCTGGATTGGCAACTCCTCTTCCTTCAGGAGTTAATTCCATGGGATTTTTTGTATCAAGCATTACTGCATATTCATCTGTCATTGTTTTATTTTGCTTAAACATCTTAGTTAGGGCCTTGGGATGTGGGCCATGCGTAAATCCGCACGGGTGAAATGTTATCATACCAGAGCTAATATTATCCCTTGAGAAGAAATTACCATCATGATAAAAGATTATTTCATCATAATCAACATTTGAATGATGAAAAGGAACTTTTATCGCCGATTCTTCCGTTTCAAATGGCCTGGGAACAAATGAACAGATAACAAAACTCCCCGTAGAACTGAGGAATGTTGTATGTGCTGAAGGAGGTAAATGGTATCTATGGGACATAATCGGGCGAAAATCGTGAATGTTTAGTTTCCATGGCGTTACATCTCCTTTCCAGCCAATGACATCAATTGGATTATAAGGAAAAGTGAAATCAGTATATTGATCATTACGTTTGACTCGGACAATCCAATCCTTTTTATCAGAGTTAATTATTGGAGCGGGCTCTGGAGTCTCTATAACTGCGGGATCAAACAAAGCATTAGGACCTAACATCCCTCTATCGGGTATTTCGATCTCCGATCTAGATTCGATCACCAAAAAATGATTATTTTTAGTTTCAGGAACGACTCTGTACATGGTTCCCCTCGGAATTACGATATAATCTCCCTGATCGAACTCCAAAGGACCATAGGTTGTTTCGATGGTTCCCTTTCCTTGATGGACAAACCATAGGTCATCGCCTTCCGAATTGCGAAAATAATACGGCATCGGTCCAGAACGTTTGGAAACTTTCAATTTGACATCCGAATTTTGCATCAGGACGGTAGGCGTGCTCCATACATCGTTCGAACCATTAGGTTCCAGAAGGTTTGTATCCAGAAGTTCTGGCTTAAGTGGTCCGTCAATGTTGATCCAACCAGTTGGAGGATGAATATGGTATAAATGAGAAACTTTTCCGAAAAATCCCTTTCTTCCATGCTCTTCCTCAAAAGTGGTGTTTTCATTATATTTTGGTAAATCAGCATGTGCTTGTTTGCTAGTTTTACCCCTCACCAAAGGGAATACTGTAGTGAATTTCTTTTCAGGCATAACCTCACCAATTGCAACTTAAAACTTTTTTCAAAGCTTATTGACTCAATAAAGAATGTACGTCCAATTAATAAGCATTCTAAGATGATTTAAAAATATACCATGACCAATTTCGAAAGTCTGCTAATTACAATTTTAAACAACCTAAAAACTGCTTCCATGATGCTAATCTTCTTTCTAAGATTAGGAACTAGAAGATCCAGGGATGTTTGAAAAACTTAACAGGATGATGAAAAAAAATGAAACAGGCAACAGTTCAACGTGAGGATACAAAACGGAGGTCATCCCCAGCTGAAAATATGAAGCAAGCGACGGATATCCTTACTGTTACTGATTTTGATGCAATGGAGTTTTGGGTAGGAAATGCGAAACAAAGTGCTTATTATTTCCAGCACGGACTCGGCTTCAGACCTATCGCATGGTCATCACTTAAAACAGGAAATCGTGATTTTGCGAGTTATGTTATGCAACAAGGTGACGCTAAGGTAATTTTATCAGCGCCTTATCATCCAACAAGCGAAATGGCGGCCCATCACCTTATGCATGGCGATGGAGTAAAAGTTATCGGGCTTCAAGTCCGTGATTTAGAAGTTGCATGGGAGGAATGTGTTGCTAGAGGTGGTAAAGGGATCACAGCACCGACTGAAATTAAGGATGAATACGGAACCGCCCGTTATGCTATCGTACAGACATATGGAGATGTAAACCACAAGTTCATAGAACGTGACGGTTATGATGGCCCATATCTTCCTGGATATCAACCCATTGAACCCATAATTGATACTCCGAAGGCAGGACTCAAAAGAATTGATCATGTTGTCGGAAACCAGCCATTAGGCAAGATGGATTCAACGGTAAAATTTTATCATGATGTTTTCGGTTTTGGCGAATTTATAGAGTTTACAGAGAAAGACATTGCTACAAAATACTCGGCTCTTCGTTCAAAAGTTGTGAAAAACTTTAACGATAAGGTGAAAATGCCAATAAACGAGCCTGCCGATGGAATACGCATGTCTCAGATTGAAGAATATGTCAATTATTATCATGGTGCAGGTGTCCAGCACATCGCCTTCCTGACCCAGGATATCCTCAGTACGATTGGCATGATGCGCGGTAACGGGGTAGATTTTCTCCACGTACCGCAGACCTATTATGACACAGTTCTCGATCGAGTCGGTGAAATTGATGAAAACTTGAAGGATTTAGCTAAACATGGAATCCTGGTTGATCGAGATGAACATGGCTATCTATTACAACTGTTTAGCAGGCCAATCCAAGACCGACCCACCTTCTTCTTCGAAGTAATTCAGCGGAAAGGTTCACAAGGATTCGGAAAAGGTAATTTTCAGGCTCTTTTCGAATCTCTTGAACGAGAACAAGAGGAGCGTGGCAACCTGGTATAGGTTGTTGCTGAACCTGAATTTCTCTCTAGTAACATTTGACTTTAAACAAGGACTTACCAATTCAATAGGCCGATCCGCAACACGGTTTCAAATTCCAACTACAAACCCAAGAAAAAGGGACGAAACGTGGATTTATTTGAATCTGGACAACCCTCATGAACTATTTTTATCAGGACGGTTCATCCAGTAGTTCTGACAGAGAGGGAATAGTATGTTTATTGAAGTCTGGTCTACCCACGAACGTCCATTGAAATAAGCAATAACATATTCAATATAATGAGATATCATGCGAAATCCTTGAATAGACGGGAGGAACTGATCTGGTGGAATTCTAATGCACACCTTGACGGTAACAGGGTTAACTATTTCCATCTCTACCATAACATCCTCCATTTCCAGCCACGAAAAAATGGTATCAAAAAAATGTTCTAAAAATCCAGGATTCCCCCAAATGGCTGGATTAACATGTTCTACGGTATTTGTTTTTACCATTGAGCCCAAGCTAAAGTTCATCTGAAGCAAAAGCGGAAAATGAGAAAGACTTCCCTTAATAATTCTAGTAAGGCAGGTCGGATGTGTTATGGGAGGGGCAGTAATCAATTGAATTATATCGGAGGCGATCAATGTCGAAATTTTTTGTCTGTGCGATGCCTGTAATATTCTACCTAATATCAGGGGTGCCACTTGTTCATCTAAGGCGAATGCGTATGCTCCTAAACTAATGGCCAGACTTGCCGTCCTTAACTCGTGTATTATCGTCTCGACCAAGCTGGTTCTGTATCGATAGACAGTGTTTAAACATTGCAGAAAATTATAACAATCGTTCAACTTGGTTTGTTTGAGTTCGAGATGGGTCTTTTGAAACCCAGATCGAAATATGGGATCCGTGGAGGGGTGAAATTTGCTTACCTGCGCGAATGCTTGAGAGTAAAAGAGTATCGTATTATCTTGTGGAGAAACAATTGCATACGGATTAAAAGGCTGGTCCCCGATTTGTCCAAGGTCGGGCATCGAACAAACGCCTTCTAATCCTTTCATGCTACAACAGCTCGATATCGTTTTTTGGGAGTTATTTTATTAAGTTATTATCACCTATTTTTGTTTAAGTGTTGAAATAATTTTCTCCTTGACAGGAGAACTTTTTGTCCCGAGAACTCCATTCTTCCGTAAAATGCTATCTATTTCAAATGAGAATTCCTCAAAGTTTTTTGGTTCTAAGAAATCTTGACGTAGATATTCAGAATATCTTTCCAAAAAGTTCGAGTGAATCTTCCTCATTATTGCAGATATTTTTCGTCTGGATATGGTTCTCTTAGGTGTGATTATGGCCAAAACCACACCCTGTTCCGATTCATAGAAGATATTATGGTGATCCATTCGAATTTCGTTGATTGCATCTCCCATGAGGTTTTCCGCAAAACTTGAGATGGCGGCTAACAATCCACCAAATAGATCGAGATCCTTCGAATCGTCCCCATATGACCGTGATACTAATCCAAAGCCCGTTTCGTGAATTAACAGGATGTTTTGAATCATTCTCCTTCTCCTTGATCAGGGATTTTCACAAATACCGTACCGCGCCAATACATGCACATTTCTTCCTGGTTGTTTAGATTCCTCTTCAGTGCTCCTTAATTTCTTTGGGACGAATCAACGGGTGATTTTCAGTTCCTTTTCTGAAAATATCAGATCTTTTCACTTCTGCCCATGCTTTGGATAAGCAACCTAAACAATTTGGGATTATCAGAACAATACAAATGTAAGATATCTTCGTTCTGCTTCTTCTTCATGTAGAATGAATGGCCTGTCGCAAGAGATATTAGACTGAGGAGACGTTTGATATAGGGCGGATGATATTCTGCTTTTAGAGTTAACTGTACGGAGTCATCTAAAACTGAAAAATCCTCAAATAAAAATATCGGAAGGAGTAGGAGTTGAATTCCTACGTCCTCGAAAATTTCAGTTGGTTTCCACATGTTTTTGGTTCTACATCCTGAGGGATCCCTGGATCCTAGGCACCACCCGCATTGTCTCCAGGAGGAGCTGTACTTGCTACAACGCTTATAAAAAGAAGTGTAATCCAGATTAAAAGCGGTATAGCTTGTATTAATCTAAGACGGCTGGGAAAGTATTGTTTTAGGTTCAATTTAACACCTCCCCTTACTCGCTTGAAGCTATATAGAAAAAGTAGTAACGAAAACCATTTCACAGCTTTTCGCGAAAAAATAGTGAAATCATATCATGATACAATTGGATGGCCCTTCTATTTGATATCACAACTTTTAAATTGTATGCTCCTGCTTGTAGTGCAGTGCACTTGATTCGCCAAAAATGTACGGCGGTTAGCTGATGTTTCAACAGCAACCTTTTTACATACAGAGTAGAGAGGATTTAAGTAGTGAAATCGAATATGATCTCTTCTTCAAAGATCTCGTTGACTACCTCGAGATCATAAAACGTTTCATTCCAAAAGATGCCAACGAGATAAATAAGATATGCGAAAAGCTGTATAAAGATTATACAAAACCTTTCTACGGCAAATGGGCAGATTTAAACCTTATTTCATGGAATTCCGAGTATAACCAAAATTACCGTTCATTTATGCTCGAATATCTCAGTACAAAGATTCTGCTTCCCCATCGGTTTTTGATTTACTTGAACTTACAACCTGAAACTGACATTATAGACCAACTAAAAAAAGCAAGGAGCCCTAATTCATTCTTCTTTACGCTCAATAAAATTCAGCGAGTATTAAACCTCCCTTTGTTGAGAAACGATGTAAGAATCATTACGACGTTGACGAATCAACTAATAAAGGATAAAATCCCTGTTTTTCCATCAAATCGTCAGCTGGCTCGATTAATTCGCTGCAGCGAAAACACCATCTCGCGTAGGATTAATTATTTGGCCAATAGGGCTATGTTTACTCAGAAATACAGAGTAGATCTGGCCAAGCTTGGTTATAATAGTTTCGCAATTATACACAAGGATAAGTTTGAAAATCTCCCCCCTTCGTTCAAACCATTCTGTTTGGCGGATATTCCTATTGATTGGGGAAAGAAAGTTGCAAAGATTAAGATTTTTCAAATTCCTTTTACAAATAAAATACTGTTAAGTAGCATAAGGGAATTTTATAGGCCTGTCTATGAAATTGCGCTCACCAAAAGCTTTCTAGGGTGGAATTTGAGCGGACTCAAACCCTCCACCGCTGATCGCTGGAAAATCTATCCCCCCATTTTTATTGGGGAACAATGGAGCGATATAGTCCTTTCAGAAGATAGTGGTATTGAACAGAACCTATTTAATGATCTGACAGCGCTTAAGATCTCAAAAGTTCAAGCAAAAATGTTGGATCTTCTCCAAGTAGAAGCAATAGCTAATAAACATATTAGTAAAACCCTAGGTATAACCCCAAAATATGTTCAAGAGTATTTTGAGCTATTTATGGAAACGGAATTGATAACTCGGTTTTTACAGATTGGACATATGGGGCTTGATTCGAAAGTTTGGATCACTTTGATTGGATCAGAAGGAAATAATGACTATAACTTACTTAACAACATCGTAGAACATTTAAAATTCTTCCCGTTTAGCTGGCTGTTTTATAATGAAAGCAAAATGGATACCGATACTAGGCCCTTACTGGCGGGACTACTTTGGTTTCCATCTTCTTGGTTTGTTGATTTTTATGGTGTTTGGATCCAATTGATCGATCATGGATATATCCCAAAAGTCAATATGAGACAAGGGGTAATTAAGTGGAATATAGAGATCAGTAAAACCTATGACTTCAGCAATTCGAAACCATGGTAGCGAAGGAAAAGGTAGGTAGTGTTTCTATCTCTGATGCCTATATCGAACATTTTAAAATGATCTCCGAAAATAGGGATATTAAATACCATATCAGCGGTTATACCACAGGATAGGAGAAAAACATGTGGGATTTAGTTCCTGGCTTATTCAACTGACCAGTCGAAAAAACACACTGGTATAGCGCTGAAACGCACACACTTCTCTTCTTTTGAAAGTTTTTTAAGTGCGATTCAGTTGTCCGACCGGCATCATCAGTATGTCTTCATAGATTACGAGGGACGAGACAACCTTCTATCTGCTGAAGAATTAAAGAGCATCCTTCAAAGCATGGAAAACACCTTGGTGCTTACCGTTGCAGCAAGGGATGAGTACTTCTACTCAGATAACGGGTTATTTGAATACCTCAATCTGATCCAGGTATTCTCGAATCTCGGCTTCTGCATTGTGGCAGGGCACCCCGCCTATGATACGATAAACAGAAGAATTCCGCTACAAGACGCCTTCTACAAAATATTTACACAAGTTAGACAAAATTTCGACGCGGAATTATACCTAGGCGCAGAAAATCTATCATCTTCTCTCATTGATAATATTCAAAATAAGTTCGGAAGAGTGATTCCGTTCTATCTTCACGGTGACGCCCGAGTGTACAAAAGAAACGGAGAGGGGGACAGCAATGGAAATCAGATTGCAATATATTCCCCGATCGCCCACACATTAAGTGAATCGGATGTACTACAGACTCAGAAGGTTAAAAATTATTTACTGCGTCGCAAATTGGTACAACAATCATTAAATGAACTAAAGAGAGATCAAGGTGAAGTTAACGGGAAATCTTACAAGGAAATTGAGCAACAAGTATTGAGGAGACATATTCGAGAATATATCCTCACATCAGAGAATCTTCGTTCAAAAATTCATCTTCTTCGCCAACGAGGTGCCACATTGGTTGTCGGGAATCCAGTTATTCCAGAAATGACAGCCAACTTAATCAAAGAATTCTCCATTGTTTGATTCGATAATTATAGATCACTTGGAGAGATGTTAACTCCCTCCTCCCCTTTTTTTATTCCATGAAAATAACTAGCTGACATCAAATGGTAGATCATTCCAATAGATTGAGGACACTGTATTTTGCAGTAACCACCACTCATTTTAAACTTAGGAATCTATAATCTTCGAGAACCATGTCTTCTTGGAAGAAGTCCCCTTTCCCTCTTTCTATCCCAAAAAATGATAAGAAACAAACACTAAGAAGAAATTTCATAGCGTTCGGGTTAATGAACCTGTTTTGGCTTATTTTTAGGACAGGATTAAAACCTACAAGAATAAATTACCCTTGTCAACGGACGGCTTTATCGAATTTTTCGTTTACTCTATCTGTTATTACTCCAGTCTCACTAGCTACCTCGTTTGCCATGATGGTCAAGGATTTCTTTTCCAAGAATAGTACAATAATTCTCTCCATGCTTCTTATTGGAATAATCAGTGGAGGAATATTTCTAAGGACCGCAGAACCTAAACCTTTTCAGGAGATACAATTAACCCTGAATTCTCAAACTGCGACTATCCCCCCAGCATCAAACATATTTGTGGTCAATGGCAGAAAGGCTGCAAACATTGATCGTCTAGTGAACCTGATGGGTTCTCAGGGTCTCGTTTTTTACAAGTCCTCTGAAACAAAAGAGAACCAAGGGCCAGATGGACTAATTGCAAGTAATGATGTGGTAGTGCTGAAGATTAATGCACAATGGCCATATCGTGGGGGTACAAATACTGATCTCTTGAAAGAAATTATACAGGCAATTATTGACCACCCCGATGAATTCACAGGAGAAATTGTGGTTGCCGACAATGGTCAAGGTCGTGGAAATTTAGATTGGACTCAAAATAATGCAGAAAACCGCTCTCAGTCCGCCCAAGATGTCGTAGATTTATATTCAGTAACCCATAGAGTTTCGACTTATGACTGGCAGGCTATCAGAGGACATCAGGTTCAGGAGTACTCTGATGGTGACACGATAGACGGATATTACCTAAATGAAACCGCTGACGCAGAAACGGGAATTAAAGTTTCTTATCCCAAGTTCAAAACATCGTTTGGTACGAATATCAGTTTGAAACATGGCATATGGAATGGAAATGCCTACGAGACTCGATTAAAAACAATAAATCTCCCTGTGCTGAAATCTCATTTCGTTTATGGAGTAACAGGAGCTTTAAAAAACTATATGGGAGTTCAATCGGAAGGAGAAGCGAATACTGGAGGTTTAGCAAACGGTCATAGGTCAGTAGCGACAGGAGGGTTGGGAACTCTAATGGTGGAATGCGGACTTCCCGTTCTAAGTATTATAGATGCAATTTGGATTAATGCTAATCCCTACCCCAGTTCATTCCAAGGCCCTTCTACTGCATTTGAACTTGCGACGAGAGTAAATATCCTTATAGCGGGCAAAGATCCAGTAGCGCTTGATTACTGGGCCGCAAAGAACGTCCTAATGAGAGCTTCATCTGAAATTGGATATCAAGATACGCGTTCCCTGGATCCAGAGAATACTGAAAAAACCGTTTCAGAAGAATCGTTCGGTGTCTGGTTTAGGTTAACCAAAGAAGAACTTGAAAGGGGTGGATTTCAGGTCAATTCCGATCCTAGGCAGATGAATGTTTACGTCGATGAAGAACATGAAGCTATGGGAACCTCCTCGACAACTATAACGTCTTCTACTACTCCTGTTCCTCAAGTGACATTCATAATTGCAAGTGTTCTTATTATTGGCTTGCTAACCTTACGAAAACGAAGAAAAACGCTCTGAACTCGAAACCAAAGATATCTGGTTTACGGTTTTATTCGAGGTTAATATGGCCGCTTTCTGCATAGGGATAGTATTTATCACCCATTATGCCTTGAAATATTTATCAGAAGTGTTAACAAATGAAAATTATGGGAAAAAGTGAGGAAATATGATCATTCTAGGTTGATTTTCCTGCCCTTGGCAAATAATGGAAGTCTTTACCTTTATTGATAACTGCCCTCAATAATCTATAGCCCTTTTCCGTTAACTACTGTTTCTTTTTCAGTATCTATGCCTTGGTAAGGGGAATAAAGCACGAAGAACACTCCTTAGCATAGATATTTGATTCGTAAGCAAGGTGGCATTTTGGACAATACAATCCATAGGGTTGTTCGAGATCGACTTGCCGATGATCATTCCAACCTAGGTCAAGAAGTTCTTCCTCGGATAATAAAGGAGGAAGCTGCCTGATGTTCTCTGATTCGGGAACTCCTGCCAAATGGTTGGACATTCGATATTCCGCGGGAGTCAGATCCTTCCATTTTATAAGATTCGCTTGAACCGCCTCCTTTTCTGGCGTTACAAGGTAAAAGCGCTTAGGTATTATTTTCAGGTCAAGAATACGAAGACTATGGGAGAAAACGATCTGATCTAACGGATCGTGTACATTTCCGACATGAGATGTGAGTAGAGATGCCTCTAAGTTATCTACCATTAAAAAGCGTTCTAACGTTTCATTAGTAACGCGTAGGTCAATTTTTTTACTAAACGGGTTAATTATCAAATCATATTGATTGATTAAAACCTTTAAAAGACTTATCTGGGCAAACTCTATCCGTGGGTAATCTCGGAAGCTATCCAATCGGAAATTTTCTCCGAAAGCGAACTGTAATACAAAAAACAGCCATTTCTTCCAGTCCTCACTTGCTCTTCCAAAACGTTTAATGTAATCAACCGCTGCAAATATGAGAAATTGCGAAACATCTGCCTGGTTGGTATATTGCTCAATTCGCTCGTCTCGCGAAAAACAAAGCTCGATAACATTAAATGGGAGAATAATAAAAACTGAGCAAGGGTGTATCACTATATATACCCCCAGCTTCTTTATCGACCTGGAGGATTGAATAAACCATTATTTTTGTTCAAGGAGGCTCTTTAATCTCGAAGGAAGCTGATCCAACGGTAATTTCACTTCCTTACCATCTTTCATGGATCGGAGAGTGCCCGCTTTTTCCTTCAAATCTCTTTTTCCTACTATTGCTACGTAAGGTATTTCATATTGGTTGGCGTACTCCAGGTTTCTAGAGATGCTTCTATTTAACAAATCGATTTCTGTTCGGATACCTTCTATACGAAGATCGGTTGCAAGTACGACACATCGATCCAAAGTTCCAATCGGAATGATGAAAACCTGGGTAAGCGACTTGGGAGGGGTCTTTACCGACACCAAGGCATCGAAAATTGTGTCTAGACCGAAGGATATCCCGACGGCAGGGAAATCTTCCTTACCCCCGAGAAAACTTCCAATTATTTTATCATAGCGACCCCCACCGCACAGTGAGGAGTCTACAATTCCAGGTTTTTTAAGAAATGCTTCAAACACGGTTCCAGTGTAAATTTCCAGGCCACGTGCAAGGCTGTACAGGAGTTTAACATCCTCATGAATTTGAAATAACTGTAAAAAGTGATAGAGCTGTCGTAATTCAGTAATCCCTTCTAAACCAATCTTATTGGAAAGTTTAGGCTCGAGTTGATCTAAAATCCTCATGTATTTGCCCGAGAATCTGAAGTACGAGAAAATACGTTCAGCAAGTTCAGAGTCAATACCTTTATCTCCTAACTCAGCCTGAACTCCATCAAATCCAATTTTTTTTAATTTGTCTATAGAAAGAATGGTTGTCTTAAGTTTATCATTGGGGACTCCAGCTTCCATTAAAATTCCAGTTAATAATTTACGATTGTTGACCTCTAGATACACGTCAAGACCGAGAGTTGTAAATATGTTGTGTGCTACCACCAGACATTCGGCATCGGCCAACATGGAAGAAACGCCAATTACATCGGCATCGCATTGGACAAACTCTCGATAACGACCCTTCTTGACTGGACCATCACGAAAACAGGAACCAATTTCGTACCGCTTGAAGGGTCTTCCAAGGTTTGGATTCATCCCTACAAGACGCGAAAGCGGAACGGATAGATCATAGCGAAGGCCTAGCTCCCTTTGTCCTTGATCACGGAGCCTATAAGCCTCTTTAAGGATCTCTTCTCCGCCAGCGTATTTTGAGGCCAGAATGTCCCACATTTCGATAATTGGGGTTTGCGCGGGCTGATATCCGTATTTCTGAAATATCTCTTTAATTACTGTCACAATCTGATCGCGGAGGATCTGTTCTTGAGGGAGATAATCTTTTGTTCCCTTTAGAAGCGCTAGTTCCACCAATTTTAATCATATTCGGCTTAACTGTGATATAAATTTAAGTATTCGGCCGCCGCTTTCGTCCATGAGAAATCCTGTTTCATCCCTCGCCGCATAATTTGGTGCCACGTCGTTTTATTCTTGAAAATCCCGAGTACCTTAGTAAAAGTGCGTTTGAAATGTTGAACATCGAATTTGCTGAATGTAAAGCCATTACCTTTCTCTGGATACGTAAAGTAATCAATAACACTGTCAGCAAGCCCTCCTGTTTTATGAACAATTGGAACTGTTCCATATCTTAAACTATACTTGTCATTCAGTCCGCTGGGCTCGTATCGTGAAGGCATTAGAAAGATATCTGCCCCTGCTTCAATTTGATGGGCAAGCGAATTATTAAATGTAAGCGCAATACCTGTACTATCAGGGAATGTTTGATTTAGATCCAAAAACCTATCTTCAATAGTTGGGTCTCCAGTTCCTAAAAGCACAAATTGGATTTGATCTTCTAATAAGTCAGGTAAAACGTCTAGGATCAAGTCCATCCCTTTTTGCCAATCTAATCGGGAGACTACAGCGCACAAGGGAATTTCAGCAGCCGGATCTAAGTCGAAAATCCTTTGTAAAGCTTGTTTACAAGCTACCTTTCCAGAAAAGTCATTTTTATCGTAATTCACGGCAATTGATGGATCATTTTTGGGATTCCAGATAGAATAATCTACCCCATTGAGAATCCCCACAAGTTTTGCGGCTTTGGACTTAATCAAACCCCCAAGCCCTGCCCCTTGGGTTTCAGTTTGGATTTCTTGTGCATATGTGGGACTGACAGTAGTAAGCCATTCGGAATGAAGAATTCCAGCCTTCAGGAGATTGATTTTCCCCCAATACTCAAGTTGGTCCCGGTGAAAAAACCCAGGATCGATTCCCAAAAGGGGGAACGAAGACCTGGGATAGATCCCCTGATAGGCCAAATTGTGGATGGTAAATATTCGCAATGGCATATGGTTCTTGGAAAATTCCAGTAAGCCAGTATATAATGCGATCAAGGCTGTTTGCCAATCATGCATGTGGAAAACATCATATTGATTTCCTTTAGAAAGAGCGGAGACAGCCATCAGTGCTGATTTACAAAAGAAAACGAATCGAGTGAGATTATCTCTATAATCCCTGCCTTCTTTACCATAAAGATGCCTTCGTGAACCAAATAACGGATAATTACTGATGAAGTAAACCTTTAGATTTTGAATCTCTGTTTGATATTCCCATACTTTGCCAAAATATGATCGTCTCCCGATTTTCACCGGTATTGGGTCCAGAACGAGTTTCAACGAAAGATTCGATTTTTCTATTTGACGATACAAGGGAAGAAACACATCTATTGCTGTTAAGTGGGGCGCTAAAGCTCGAGGGAGCGCACTGATAACATCACCAAGGCCTCCCGTCTTGGCAAACGGTTCCATTTCACTGGCGAACATGGCAACTCGCATAATCTACCCACACACTTGCTAGACAAATGTCGAAAGACCAATCTCCTATAGGATTGTGAATTATAAAATCAAGAGCATACCTGTTTGAAGTAGAATTTACTTTTTTTATGGATGAGGGTTTTGAACAGCATCCTCCAGAGCTTCTACCACTCAGTTTTTAACATGGTCTCGTGGACGTGTAATCATGGCAAGTGATATCTTTCGGTTCCGACCCCAACTGTATGGTAGCTCGCTACCGTCTTCCAGAGAAGCCATCGAAATTATGCAATCTCTAAATATAGCAGTAGTTGTCTCGTTCGCTCGTTCACGGATATCCTTTCAGGGAACTGGCATTGAGCATATACCATTTCCAGTTCAGGACTTCGGGGTACCGTCTCGGTCAAATCTGGAGGAGTTTCTTCAGATTGTTGAGGAACGCCTTTTAGAGAACAAAAACATTCTGGTTCATTGTTACGCCGGCTGTGGTCGTACGGGGATAATGCTGGCCGTCATTAACATGTTTTTCTTTGGGGAAGATCTAGATGCAACTCTAGAACGATTGTTATCAGTAAGGCCATGCGCACGGGAGGTTGTAAATAATCCAATTCAGTATCAATTCCTAGAAGAATACGAAAAATCATTAAAACGGGGTTCTAAGTAATATTAGGAGAGAGAATAAACCTCTTGCGCCTTGCGCGCTCCCATTCCCGTTAGCTGGTTAACAACTTGATAAAACTCCATATCTCGGATTTGGGCTTTTTGATTTGCTGTACAAAGCTCCGTTAGATATGTTTTTAGCCCTGGAACAAGATCTTGAGCTATTTTGACCGGAAGATTTCGCCATTTTTTCCGAAATCCTGTCTTTTTCAATAAAACACTAGGACTGCCGAACAAAAACAGATTGTCGTTAGTAACAACGAAATCCATTGCATTCATCGGGTAGTAACCGAATATCAGCCGTGCTGGTGTTGCATCAAAAAGGAACCGGCTAAATTGGACGATCACCCCTGAAAAAGCTGCAATTAACGCGGGATCAGCCGGAGGACAATGGGAAAGGTACAATTCAGTTCCGGCAAGTGAGGAGATCACTCCCCACGGGGAGGTTCCTGAAATAATGGGTATGTATCCTTCAAGGAGATCCCTTAACAACGCATGAAAGAACAGCAATTCCTCTATAGATAAGGCTGAAAAGGAACATTCGCCATTTCCAACAGTGACATTCTTGTCATAAGTCACCGCCTGTACAGCTTCCTGGAAAATACTGTCTATGATTGTATTATCAACCTGGATAGTGTCTCTAGTATAGAAATCAGAGTAGATAAGTGAAGCGGTACCCGCGAGGATACTTCTTATATCGTCGAGCGGAGGAATCGGATCAGAATTGAGCTGTATCCGATTCATTAACCTGGTTGTGACCAACGGATCAGAAACTATTATAGAATATTTCTCGAGAAGATTTACTATCAATATCTCTCGTGCTTTTGTTGGATGTGGTCTGGGATATCGGAGTCTAATCAACCCTATAACTTGATCAAGCATCTCTGTCCCGAGACTGCTGAGGGCTTTAATGAAAGAAACAACCTGAATGAGTTTTTCTTGATCTATATCGCCAAAGTGCCAATTTACTTGGTTTTCCGCTGTAAAAACGGCCCAGTTGTCAATATATAGCCGTCTATTGCTGTTCAACAGAATCCCATTCAATCTACAGTAGAAGCGTCTTAAAATCTTCCTGAATATTTCAACCTGATGATGGAACTTTATTGGGTTTCAGGATCTTACCAGATACGAGATCAATACCTAAACCAACCATATCGTGGTACATTTACTTCGGGATCTCGAAGTTTTCCTTTTCCTCGTCTTTAACAAACAAAAATGTCTATACGAAGAGAAGATTCATTAGACTTCTGGTAATAGGAGAGCCTACGGAATGGAAAGTTCTGATTATGGATGAATAGCGATTTTTAGGAATAAAGATTGACTGTTTAAGCTCCAATCATATTCCATGTACTTGATAGTCGATTGATTAAAGATGCTTTGCTCTGGCGGGGATTTTAGATATCTGTTGATGAATGATTTCACCCCTCCTACCGAATCAAAGTCATTGGTGTACATTTTGAATATTTCATTCAGCCAAAGAATTCCATTCTTCTTATCAAGCCGAACGTGAGATTCATTGTTAACGAAGGAAGCAGTAAGTTCCTCTAGATGTTTTTCTAATGTCGATTCTTCAAATAATTTTCCAGGAAGTACTGGACAACTCTTACTTGCGCAATTAATGGCAAAATGGATACGTGGATCTCTGAATTCCTCCCGAAGGATCTTATTTTCTAAATGATGCAACGAAATCCTCCGATTGGCCACCAAGTGTTTCCTCAAATAAAAAAACTTGAAACGCTTCCAGAAAGAGGTATTGCCCCTCCAGTTGGGATTCTTGCCCACCTCCTGGCACGCGGATTTCAACACGAGTAAATTGTACGCATTTAACCAGAATGCAAATTTTTCTTTCTCTGACAGAGCGGAGAGATCTGTTTGTTCGATCCGCTGAATTTGTGAGTGTAACCACGGATTTTCATGTAGTGATTCGTAATCTACTAAACCTTCGCTATTCAAGTAATCCTTTAATATTGCAAATTCCGTTATATCCGGCATACACATCCATCAAATATATCAATCGCCTGGATTAAATAGCTATCTATTGTATTACGAATTAACTTAGAGTACCCTCGTTGACAGTTCGAAATCAGTAGAACGGCTCATAGTATCTAGATAATATCTATTGAAAACGAAGTAAATTATAAAATCCTAGGCGAAAAAATCTGAGTGATACTATGACTGATTTCTAAGGCCTTAGATTTTTAAATCATGATTCTTGATTGTTTAAACTTTATGGTTCTAATTATGACAATACCCGTCGGGGTCATGGGTTTTCATCTTGCCTTCCTCCTGCCTGGAACATTATATCGCCCCTGGTCTGAGCTCCCTCACCTTTTACTAGAGAGCGCGGATTTACTAGGATTTCATGTCTACTTACGCATTCTACTGCCCCTAAACTATCCCCTTGATTCTAGGGTTTAGAATACCCTCACAACTCTGTTTTTTGCAGGGTTTTTTTTCCAATCGGTCTATAGGACAGTATTTTTCCATTTAAAACTACACAGTAAGTACCATAGGGATGGGGAACGTTCTGTGCTTCAATAGAATTCGAAATCACACCTACATTGAATGGTATATCCTTTTCTTTCGCATATTCTTCAATTTCAGTCATAGATACATGTGTATACGGACATTGATCCGATTTAAAAATCGTAAAACCCTTTTCATCACCTGGTTTCGTTACTTCATCAAGATTAAATCTTGGTAACGCCGAATTTTCGCGGAAACGGCAGACATATAGTTCTATGTTGGTAAAAGCAGATCCCACTTTCTTAAATCCATTTTTTTGGAAAATTTTTCTGCCAGGTAGCCACGTTCCTTCTGAAGTTATCACAGCAACACCATTCATATCTTTGGCATCATTCAAACACGCTTTGACTAGTTTCCCACCATATCCCTTCCCTTTATTGCGACCTACAACCCATAAACAATGGATAACCATATATCCCGCCGCGTCAATTGCCCGCCACGAATATTCTCCTGGAACATATTCAATAAAGCCTCTTGAAGTAAATCCCTTCTTTTCTCGTACTAAGAGCAATTTAATTCGCAATCCCACCTTGTATTGCTCTTTAAACCATTCAAGTTTTTTCTGATAGCCCAAGGATTTCTTCTTTGATTTGTAACACAATAGATCATAATCTTCGACATTCTGGTCAGTTATGTCGACAATCTTGTAATCAGCCGCGCTCAAAACGCACTACTCCAAAAATCTAAATAAAACAGCCTTCTTACCGGATATCTGCCTGGATGAAATGCATATAGTTAAACGCTATGTCATAATCTCTCAAAAAAATTGATTTAAATTCTGTCTTTTTTCTTCTAACTCTGGGGGGATTAAATTTTCGTAAGTGCGTTTCAGAAGTTTTTGATACTCTTGCACATCGTATTGTTCATTGCCTTTGAGAAGTTGGACGGGGCGAACCCGTTCCATAGAGTCCTGGGCCTGCGCATCGAGAATGACATAACGAAGCTTCATTCCAGCTTCCACTTTGACGTCCGAACGGGCCAATTGGAGTGCAGCAATTGCAGTTCGAGTATTGCTGACATATTCTTCAGGTGATCGAGAGGGGCGAATAGAAATCGTAAGATCTTCAAGAGGGATGTCCCCTGATCCTAAACGGTCCAAATAATCTTGGAGGATTTTTTTGGCACACCTGAGCTGGGTTCGGAATTGGGAACGTGTCCGTACCTTACTCAGCAGATGAAGGATTTCCTCTTGCATTTTTTTGCAGATCAAAGGACTTGAGGACTGACGAATCTCAATACCCCGCACCTTGAATGTCCCGTCACTTCGTAAGCCATAGTACCGGTTTAACACACCGATAGCTGGTTCATGACGACGAGGAAGGAACACAATCCAGTGGTAGTCGGCTGCATGCTCAATAGGAAGATCAACTACTTCCTCGATTCGACGAAGCATTTGGTCGATTGTTGCTTCATCCAGACGTTCTTTATCAGGTCGTTGCACCCAAATTGAGTCTACAATCCCCGCAAGTACTTGAAGGCCGAAATCAGCTGCTATGTGCTGGGTTTGGGTTAAGGCATCACGACTAAATGCCGAAATCGCTTCATGAGCCTCAATACGCCCAAATCGAGCGTTTCTATAGCCTGTATAACCGAATGAACATACTAAAAGCCATTTTAGCACCTGTTGTCGCCGCTCATAGTGTTGTTGATGCCGATGCTTCTTGAAGTAAGCCCGTCGATTCAAGATGTTTTTGAGGGATAAATTGATGAGTCCCGGCCGTTCTACACACACATGGTGATGTGTGAGGGGGACCGGACGCTTGCCTGGACAACAGGTACAGTTCACAGTTTCTGGGGACACATTCCGGTAGACCATGATGTTTGGGTACATAGAAAGAAAATCAAACTCGGTCACGTTCCGATGCCAACCCACCCGAGGACTGAAGACCAAACCTCCAACATCAGTCATCATTGTCCAGGCAGGCCGGAATGCTTCTGCATCAGCTTTTCTCATCGGAATGAGGATTTTGTACAGATAAGCGGTGCGCATTTGAACTGCCGACAGGGTGGTACCGATAGTACCCCGAGCGATGCGCTGGGGATCGCTACAACCGAGGCGGACTAGTTCATGGATGCCTTCGATGTTGCCATCCCCCCACATGAACGAGTTCCCGACATCATAATGGTGGCGGCCGCCATCTGTATAGACACCATGTTCTGAATAGTAGACGCGTCCGTAGGACACGAAAGTATGGCCCCGTGGCAAGGTGGGGCGCTTTGTGTAGTTGACCAGGGATCGAGGGCCACGCCCCAGGCGCAGGTAACCAAGTCCGTTCATGCTGGCCCTTTGTCCCATAAGAGGAAGGAATGTATCTCCTCCCTTGGTAAACAGGATGTCAGGGTCAACTTGCTGAACATATTGACAGAAATCTTGAAGTAGTTCATCTTCTGAACCCTGGAATACCACTACTTCTTCTGCTTCATCCACAACGGAACGACAGCTGCGAATCTCCGTGATCTTACCTCGTTGAAACTCGGGTTCCTCAAAGGTCGGATGAAACCAGAGGGGAGAAAACGGTACAGAACGGTAGTCCATCTGTTCGTAGGTTTCAAGGAGCTGCCAGTTGTTTTTCAGCTTCCCCCGTTCTACTTCGATTTCTGCGTACGCATACGGAAACAATTCGGTTTGAAAGCAGAATTGTTGATAGAGACTTAAATCTGCATTAAATAGAAAGGGATCCCAATGTTGTCGCAGATCGTGATAGGTCTGCTGAAGTTTCTTCGGGTTAACTCGGATCTGGAGGACATCGGCCATCTGCCAATCGTGGATTGACTGATATCGTGAGACGACTTGGGCATCCTCGATGTGTGGATGGGAGAGCACTTGCGCAATGGTGTCACGATCGGTTTTGGTCATATAGAATTCAGCGGTCAGAGGATAGAATGTGTGGATCGGAGCTTCCTCGGTCAACCAAACCATGTTGACTCCCCAATCGGCTGCTGTAATGTCATGGAGCCAGGCTGTGTATTTGGGGGACATTTTCTTATATTACGCCATCTAGGGATTGGAAGACGAACCAGATCCCCCCTCCAATTGTTTCACTTTCTGTTTCAAGCGCTGGATTTCGGATTGCTGGCTGACTAACATCGACATGACCACATTGTCGTAAACAAGAGGACGAGTGTTACCGGAGGCTGCATCGGCTAATTGAAAGGCCTTTTCCCATAATTGAGTAAAACTCGTCTTGTCGATGCCACGCAGACGACTAGCAAAGTGCCGCTCCCACTCAAAACGTTCTTTTTCGAGCATGCGTCGAAATGACGGGAGAGTACGTCCCATGTGTATTCAGTCCTTTATTTCTGGATCAAGGAATCGGGTTAAGGTAAGGGGATGATCCATTCGTAGGGGTTGAGCCTTAATCTGACCCACTGTCTCAGGGTGAGCAGGGTCTTGCTGGAGGAAGAAACGATAGTTTGTCACCTGTCTACCTCTAGCGGGGTCAGGGGAGACACGTACTACGGTAGTAGCGGCGTGGGCGATAAATGTTCCTCCCAAGGCCTTATTTCGAGAATGAGGGGCGGGTTCAGCGGTTGTGATGACAGCCAGATCATATTGGAGTGCCAATGACTTCAATTTTCCTACTGTAGTCTTGAGTTCGGCCAATGAGGCGATTGCGGGTTGCTTCGCATAGGCGAGATACTGCGCAGCCTCTTCGGAGAGATATTGGGAAGAAATTTGCGGAACAAAGATTAATCGGATTGTCGGCCGTTCGTGTATCAGTTGGGGAAGGTTTTTTGTAACAATCTCGGTGATTTGATGATAATTGAACGCCCGTGCCAATTGAATACGATCCAGTGATTTTAGCGGATCATATCCCTGCTTCCTGACCTCTAATGACACATCATGATATGGAAATATGTTCGCTCCATCTACAAAGGCAATATCCACTGTGGGATTACTAGATAATAAGGAAACAGTCATTTGAGTGATGAATTTGCGCAAACTTCCTCGTGACCACTCTCCATAAAAGAGTACCAGGCTTCCAGGTCGGAGCGCCCCTACCAACAGTTCATCTAGCTGAGTAATCCCGAAACGAAGGCAATCTTGAAGTTGAGCGTATCGCGCATCGGCAGAAATAAAGCTATTTGTGGAGTATCCACTGAAAGTGTCATGGCCTCGCATTCTTTGCCGAGTAGAGTTGGAAGGAGGGGGGAGTAATAAAGATGTACAAGAGAGAGGTCAGCAAAGATGACTGAAAATGAGAAGATGACGTTACGAATGTTTGAGAAAAAGTTATGAAAATCTGCGGCTGGTCTTTAACCAACTTCTTCCCTAATATGCAATTTAGGGTGTATTTTTCTCTAGTCAGAACGCAGCATCCCTTTCCTAATCCTTCGACACCTGTACAGAGCCCTTGACGTCTGTAGCTTGAAGACAGATTATATTCCCGATGGAATCTCCCTCCGATTCTCGCATGCAAATGATATTTAACTCAACGATAGAAAAACCTGGTATCTAATGAGGAAAGAGGCGAAAAAAATATGGCAAAAGCCATAAACGTAAAGGTTGGAACTAAAATGGTGTATGGGGGCATTATTGGAGTTGTTGGTCAGGTTATCGCTGTCGTGTATTACCTCGCGCTTTTCCTTGCGCTATTCGTTTGTGGAGTACAATCGATTGTTCAGTTCGACTTGCTTATCGATGGTTCAATCCAACTCATCGTACTACTGATTGATGCTCTAATAGTCGGCTTAGGAGTTTATTAGCTCGAGGAGCAATTCGGATCCACCTCCTAAACGAAATCTCCCATGTGGTTCTCTCTTAGTCAGGATCGAAATACTCATTTGGCGGTGAATTCCAAAGTTCACATTCAATCTTCCATTCGCGGTCGACATCCGACGAAGGATACGCATCCCAGTTCCTGTAAACACGGATGGATTTCCCCCTGAATTAGGTGTTATTTTCCATTTATAGCTGTAGATGTGGTAGGCAAGATTACTTATTATGCTGATCTCAAGATGATCGAAGTTCAACCACCCTACTCTGAAATCTGCCAGGAAATCTCCCAAAAACTGCTTGAGATCTTTATCCTTTTTCCCCACACTGTTCGGTGGATAAAAAACGGCGCTTTCTGATAGGTTATCCAAATAAGAGTTGAGTTCATTGTTCGCAGCAGCATCTAGTTCTTTTCTGATAACATCTTGTATTTGCTTCAAAGCCTGTGAATGTTTTGTCATTTCTTCACCTCATTTTCATGTCCAGCTTCTCCTTTGGGAAAACCAAGATCCGATTCACCCATTCAGTTATTATTTGACCTAATCGCATCAGTACCAAAGAGATTTGTTTAAACAAAAGCTCTTACACTCGAAGATAAACAGAATACCAAGGCCTCGATGTCTTGGTAAATAAATAACACCTTTAATCAACGCACTAATTGGCTAATAGAGAATCCTTGACAGCAATAGAACCTTTCAACGTATACAACCCTAAACACTCCTGGCGAGTTTGATTAGGGATAAGAGGTCTTTTCATCAAACAAACGCATGGCTGTTTCCATAAGAAGCGCTGATAAACCCGTCTGCTGATAGTAAACCCTTAGCTGCCCTTTGGGACTCAATCCAGGCTTTTTTTCTAGGAGGTTTGCCCTCGCTAAGATGCGAATGTTTTTTTCAACTGTTGATCGAGGAAGCCCTAAGAGTCGGGAAAGCTCGCCTGGGTTTGAGGTTCCTCGTTTTATAGCCTGAAGTATCCTTAATCGTCCTTCATTACCTAATGCACTAAAAACTTCCGATAATCGTCTGAGAACGGCCATAATCAAAGTTACACCTTTCGATCCAAGCTTATACCTTTTGGTAAATAAATCGCTGGTATTGTCTAATTTTTTACTTAAAACCCCAAAAAGCCTTAAATTTCAGTTAGCATATTCTCATCTGAATTCAAATGCACTTTACAGATCTAAAAGGCCCGTACTATGAGATGGGCCTAGAATACGGAAAAAAATTGAAAACTGCTGGATTTCGACTTCCAAACTTCACTGAGAAGGTTTTGAAGTTAGCGAAAGATTGCAGAAATCACGTGGCCACGATATTCCCCAAAATTTTGGATGAATTGGATGGAGTTGCAGAAGCAGCTGAACTGAAATCTTCTAAATTGGAGGCCCAGGTTTTACTGCATCCCCAATCACTTCCAAAGTGTAGTATATTTGCAGTAACCGATGGAGAACAGACTTTCCTGGGAAGAAACTACGACATGTTCTATTCGCTCCAAGAATTCACCGAATGTTATTTTACCTCCCCCCTTGATGGATACCGAAGCATCGGTCATACCGACATTTTTATTGGACGCGAAGATGGTATCAATGAGAAAGGACTGGGGGTCGCCATGAGTGGTATTACCGACTATTTTAAGCCAGGTATTGCGTTCTGGATATGCATTAGGTACATCTTAG
The DNA here is from genome assembly GCA_048882505.1 of Candidatus Thorarchaeota archaeon. GTDB lineage: Archaea > Asgardarchaeota > Heimdallarchaeia > Hodarchaeales > Hodarchaeaceae > Hodarchaeum. The sequence goes on along the minus strand of JBHLRO010000005.1, from coordinate 65,678 downwards.
ATAAGTGTCATACAGTCCAAGAAGGGATAGACTTCCTTCTAGATCTTCCTCACCATTGCACCATCACTTTTCTTTTAGCGGATCCAACAGGCGCTATGGCGGTCGTAGAAGCGAGCCCCATGCAAACGGAAGTCAGATACTCTGATGATGGATTCATAATTTCAACTAATCACCTTAATCATCCTAAAATGCGAAATATAAGGCTCTTTGAACCTCCTGATTCAAGAACACGCTATGCCGCCATCAATAACTCTCTTAAGAACCCTCCGTCAACCTTGGACGAAAAATTCCTCAAGTCTGTTCTATCTGGTCATGATGGACTGGTTTGCAGCCATCTAAACGAAATTCAGCTTGGAACTCTCTGGTCTATGGTTGCAAACCTCAACACACGGCAAATATGGCGGGCTGAAGGTCATCCCTGCACTGTTGCTTATAAAGATGACAATAGACTGCATAGTCTCTGTGCCAAATGACACGGAAGGTTACTAAAACCTGAATCAGGAACCAAGGATCCTAGGATGTTTGATAAGCTATCTGGCATTTACGACAGGAGTCAATTACAGTTTAGTTAATACGTTATTCTCAAACTAGGGCAGTTGTAGGAGATAATAAAGAAATGGTTGTCCCTACGGGAAGTAATGCTTGAGAAGACGTTGTAACACGGATTTTTTGTTCCTCGTAAGTTCATACAATCAGAGATTTTTAAACGGATCTGGCAGCGACTCATACTTCCTGGGGAGATGAATGTTTGTTATTCGAATGCTTTTTAATCAGAGTCGAATTTCACTAAGTGTTTCCCCCCCTAGAATAATTGAATTGATGGATTTCATCCTCCAATTCCTTTCTAATGGAATTTCTGGGATCAGCATTTGACTTGCATGCTGATACTATAGAAATGAGGAAGTACGTGTGACAGAGGACAAAATTCGATTGTTACGAGCTATACTGGACAACTTACGCCTCTCTGAGATCCCGAGTTCAATGGTTCAACGGAGAGAGATCGTTAAAACAAAGTTCGATGAAAAAATCTCTGCCTTTCATAATCCCAGCTTTGTTAAAATGTACGCAACCATCTTGGGGAAGGGAAAGTCATTTTCCGCCGATTCACTCACCTCTACAAGCATTTTCACCTTTATTAATGACAATCAAGACCTATGGGAGGATGCGTATCAGTATATAGCAAAGAGGGATACTATTCATGACAGTTCGGTAGAGGTAGTGCCGGAGGAGTACCGAACGACCATTGAGCGGAATAAATACGAGCCATCAGTCCCGGAGGAGACGCCATTTCTTTATTCTCTTCTAGATGCACTGAAAATATCAGAGAGAGATGTAATTCCGTATCCCGACTATGAAAAACGCATATTAATTCGTTTAGAGGGAGTAACCGTCATAGATGAGAAGGAATGGATTGATGAGGGCCTAAAAGCTTATGCAAATGTGGTTTATGGAGAGGATGCCGAGGCAAGTCACCGAATGTTCTTTGAGGACATCACTAAACATGCCAAGATTCTGGAACAGATCGGATTCTCATTCAAGAAACCAACATTCACAGATAAAGGAGAGGGGAAGATCTCACTAATGATAGACGCGGCCCATGCAGGAGCGCAACTTTCACGGGGTGGACTTGAACTTCAACGTGTTATCCGCATTGCTAATAAGATAGGCTCTGTGAATTTCGCTGAAGAAGAACTTTTGGAGTTTTTTTCGTCGTATCTTTTTGGAGATCTCGATTCTATTCTCCTGAATCCCCCTCAAGGACATACCTATCTCCGCGATGTTGAACAATTGGCCTCGTTGGACTATACCTTTGATATAGATTTTTCACGGCTTGGTTTGGAAGCGGAATGCAAACCCAAAGGACTGGAAAAACTAGGCAAAAAACTTCTCAATATTCTAAGAAGGGTTAAGTTTGTTGAGTGGACGCGTAATGTCCCTTTGGGAGAAGAAACTACCCTGATTGATCTCATCAGGGAGATCCAAAGGAATGTCCTGAAAGTGGGTAAAAGTGATGAACACCCCATAATAACACTGGAGGGGATTTTTCACCATTCAACGATAAATGTGATAAAGGTTTCAGTCGATTATTTTGCTCGTCGACTTGCGTACCGATATTTGATAGGGATACACAAGGGAGGAATCGAACGGCCTCTGCGGAATGCCTTCAGAAATCTAGGAAGTGCTCCGAGAGGGCTGGGGAACCAAATAAATGCCGTCATGAAGTATTATAAGGCATATTATGAATCTAGTAAATGGAAACTTCGACTATGGGATGATTTCATTCTAGATTTGGCCGCCAAAGGACTCGTAAGCGCTGAAAAACTCACCGTACGAGAACGGGTGAAGTTAATTGTGCAGGATGATCCCCGATATTCCATGCATTACAAATCCACCCCGGGCCAATTACAGCTAACCACAGAAAAAATCCAGGCTGGACTTCTCCAGGAAGTTTTGCGACGGAAAGTCCCATATATTTCTCCCAAGTTCGGTAGCAGTGACGTGGCAGAAAATTATCTGATTCGTGCCTTTGGGAACGTAAAACTATCATTAAATAAGGTTTGGATCAAAAAGATTTTGCGTGCTGGTTTTCAGGTTTACATCGAAACACCAGTAACAAAGGTTTGGCAGGACGAGCTAGAAGATCTTGCTAGAGAAATGATAAGGTATATGCAAAATCTCTCTGCCGTTGGACGAAAATCAGTAGAAATGAATGATTTGGTAGTTGAGGCCCTTCGTGACGCTCTTGGGGCACTTTATTATGTTGATAATGAGATTAGGGATCAAGAGACTAATACTTTGCACCATAATTTACCAGAAGATCCCACAATTGTCGATAGTGAGTCCGTGGAAGCCTATTTAGATAGAGCGTTTCAACACAGCAAGACAATCATCAACACAGTCCTCCAACGACAGGTAGACAAAGAAGTTGAACACGTTACGTTTGATGAGGAAAGAAGGTCAAAGCAATCTGAAAAAGATGACGGTTAAAGCTGGGATAAACAATGCCCATCGGGCTATGGATCGGAACAAGTGGGTGGGGTTATCCAGATTGGCATGCTAAACATGAACAAACCCAACTCCCTTTTTACCCCCAAAGCATTGCGAATCATCAAAGATTAGCCTTTTACTCAGAGATTTTTCCTACTGTCGAAATCAATACTTCATTTTATTCCCCCCCTCGGACAGCATCTGTGCAGAAATGGTATCAACAGGTGCCAGAGTATTTTATATTCTCGTATAAAATTCCACGAACCATTACGCATAAAAAAAAGCTCCGTGAAGATTATTTTTTGGATCTCACTCCCTTTTTAGAAACAATGACTTCTGCCCTAAGGAAAAAAATAGGCCCTGCCCTCCTTCAATTACCCCCAAGATTCTCCTCCGATTACTTCAATGATCTTAAAGTGTTTTTACAGAAATGGCCATCAGAACTTAGATTAGCGGTTGAGTTTCGAGACCTTTCCTGGATAGAACGACCCCGGTATGAGGAAACTATGGATTTGCTCATGACTCACAATATTGCATATTGTATTGTAGACGAGCCGCTTCTCCCGCCGCTACTTCCTGTTACCTCTGATTTCGTATATATGCGATTCCACGGACACGGCCTCAAACCTTGGTACAATTACCTGTATTCTATTGAGGAACTTAGGTCTTGGAAAAGTAAGCTCCAGGAAATCACTCAAAACAAACAGTTACGAGATATTTATGTGTATTTCAATAACCACCCGCACGGGTCGGCGCCTAACAACGCTCGCCAGCTGGCAATTCTACTGAAACAGGATTATCCAACTCCGAATGCAGTTGATTTGACAAAAGTCAGGAAGAAAGCGGGGGATCCTCCTCAAATATCCTTGGAGAGGTTTTTGGGCAGACCAGAATTAGATATGGAGGATTATGTGAGATTTTGTGAACGATGTGGGGAAATGGTGCTAAAAGATGACAAGTTTTGTCAAGAATGCGGATCTCCTATTGCTTCAGACTCTTATACATAGTGGAATTGATTAGAGGTTACACACTAACTAAAGGGTACCAATATGACAAATTCGTGGGTTAATAAGCAAAGGTTTAATAAAGGAGCTTGATGTAGATTCAACCAGAGGGAATTAAGAAGTTTTAGCATTCTTATCCGTTAAACCAATCCTTTTTCACCCCATCACCCATCCTTCGCTTTCATCTCATCTTAAGGCGCTCTCAACACCCGAAATAAAGCGCCTACCTTCGAATAAAGAACTAATAGAGCCACGGGGAATCCATTTCTCATGAGTCTGGAAATCTGCAATGAATGTGCCGCCGCAGACGCGCCGATTTATAGGTGTAGCAAATGCTCAGCCCCACTCTGTCGACACAATGTCCGGACACACATTTGTTCGTCTCCCAACCTAGGATTACGGGGCGATCAAAGCCCACGTTTGGAGGGCGCGAGCATCAGTAAGGAGGCGTGGCAAGCAAAACTTAGGAAAACACGAAGGAAACCGTATGAAGTTAGGATTGAAAACGACCTAAGTTTTCTCGTTGAATTTCCATGGCATCCTTTCACCAAAATTAATGCCTGGATTCCCTCGCGTCGGCCTCATTATAAATCGGAACGTTCTAGACCGCTGAATGTTCAGGATCTGTTCCTGTACCTTGAAAAGGAAATCACGGAGGCGGATTATGAGCGGAAGTTTTTCTACCAGGATTGGGTGGAAGAGCAATTTAGCATTTGGCAGCGCAATTTTAAGAGCACTAATGGCTATTGGGAGAATGATAGAACTCATCGACCCACCAAATTCGAACTTGCATTTCCCCAGCTGGCTTTTGAAGACCTAGCAATGCTAAGAAAGGCGGGCATTAAGATTATTTACGCAGCTGGAGTTAAACGTAAATTAGAGAAGCTGGCTCGAGTTGCTAGCAACGATTTTCTAGTTACTGTTAAGACTGAAGAAGACCGTTTGCAAATCCATTGGAACGAGAACTTTAATACATGGTTTCACTCATTATTCAATGTATTCGCGCGATATATGGCCGTACGCTCTGAAGATGACCCTGATGCAGATTATTTACCCTGTATCCGACAAACAGGATCAATGGCCATTGAGATCGATTATTGGGCCGCGTTTCGTGGTAATTACTTCTGGAAGGTTATTTCTGAATCGTTAAGGAGTTCTAAACGTTATCCGCTCTTCAAAGTTAAGTATTCAAGATTTAAACCGCCTAAGAAAGAAACCAACCTATCCATTCTCACTTCTTACACCCTTCGCTCCTACCAGAAAAAAGCAATGGAGCATTGGATTGCGAATGATTACTTTGGAACCATTCAGTTACCCACGGGCAGTGGTAAAACTCTTCTAGGCATTGATGCAATCCAAAAAATCCGCCAACGGACTTTAATCCTAGTACCCAACCTTGCCTTGGTGGATCAATGGGTAACTCAACTAAGAAAGTTCCTCCAAATACCTGTCGAACGTGTAGGTATCTTTAATGGACAAAAAAAGGCGTTTCGCAATTATCCCGTAGTTATTTCTACTTATCAGCTTCTGGCGCAATACCTGCAAGACTACCACGCATATCAAAAAGATCGATCAGAGGCAGCTCAACGAGAAGAAGAAACCGTAATTGATACAATCGGATTTTTCACTAACAAGTTTGGCCTCTTGATCGCAGATGAATCCCACCATATTCAGGCAGAGACATTTCGGCATATAGCCGTCGATCTGGAAATTCCAAAGCGAATGGCGCTCTCAGCCACCATTGAAAAGAGCATTCACAGCAGTTTGGTGGTTGCCACAATGGGGCCAATCGTTCATAAGGTAAGTTATGGTCTCTTGGCGCGCGAGGGGTTTATTGCCCCCATATACTATAAACTGATTCACATTCCGCTGACCGAGGATGAAAAAAGGTTATTGCAGCAAAAAGGAAAGAAAATACATGGTCGAATTGCCCGAGAAGCCCAAAATAAGTTAATTGCTTTAGAGACGATAATTAGGTCAGATATTACATCGAGTACTCTGGTTTTTACATCTAGAATAAAGCATGCAGAGCGGATTCATTCCTATCTAGAAGAGCAAGGGCTACAAAGTACACTATTAACCGGAAATACGATTGTCAATGACAGGGAACTTAATGAAATCCTTCAGAAGTTTAGGGAAGGAAAGATTTCTACTTTAATTCTCGTCAAAATGCTCAATGAAGGATTTGATGCTCCGGCAGACACCATTATTGTAGTTTCGGGCACACGTAACCGACGGGAACAAATTCAGCGCTTTGGCAGGGCAACAAGGCCTGGCAAAACGGCTAAACTCTTCGAATTGGTTGTTGATCCAATGGAACTGGACTACGAGTATGATGTAGCTAAGGCGAGGGACATAAGTGACATTATTGAGCCACATGTCCAAGATACGCTCCTTGATATTAAGACGAAGAACAAGATTGATAATCTCCTCTCCTCAGTGAAAACGAGAATCTACCAAAAAGATGAAAGATCCTAGAAACCAGAATAAATGTACCGTCTTGTTGATCTTGATCAGGAGCTTTAAATTCAATAAATCGTAATATTAAGAAAACAAGAAGCGATCAATTCCATTAGGAAGCACGGGAGGTGTGTTGATCGAATAACATGTCGTTGTTAAAGGCAACCTGTTTCCTTACTAGTTCTTCCGCGGAGGATTCTTCTTCTATTTGTTCGCTAACAAACCATTGTAGGAGTTCTCGTGGATTATAGTCCTTGAGGTTTTCCGTAAGGGTTACCAAATTATGGATATTCTTTGTCATTACTTGCTCGTGAGCGTACGCAGACTCAACAATATCCTTAACGGATTGCCAATCAGCTCTCGGTTCAGGAATTGCTGGCAGAGTCACATGGCCTCCAACATCAACCACGTAGTTCATTATCTTAAAGGCATGCTGCATTTCCTCTTCATATTGGACAAAAAACCAGTGAGACAGGTTATTGTAGCTGTTTTCTTTCAACCACAAAGAAGCACTCAGATACAGATACCCTGAATGAATTTCCTTACCAATTTGATCATTAAATGCGTCTTGAATTTCCTTACTGATCAAAGCCATATTAGAACACAATCCTTTACATCCGAATTAGTGATTTCAAACCAATTTGAGTCAAATAATGGACTCTTCATTAAGTATAATTAAGTTAAGGTTTTCTGTTATAGCCTCTCCGAGATTACTTTTTGAGCTTGTAGACTCGATCTCTCCTTAAAAGCTAGTAGAACGACTCCCGTTCCGCCAAAACAAATCATCACCATGGACAGAAAGACACTATTCAGGTCAAAGAATGCCCAGATAATTCCTAGCAATAATGTAGAGACTGTGCGTCCTAATGATATCCAAAAACCCAAAACCCCCATAGCAATGCCACGTTGCTCAAAGGGGGCTCGCCGAGTAACCTCGCTATTCGTTGCGGAATACGCGGTAATTAACGCTCCATTCATAAGAATATACAGAATAACCAGAAAGATGTATTCGTTAAAATAGGTAAACAACAAAATTATCCCACTAATGACAAAAAGAGGTATAGAAAACACAAGAGTGAATTGATGGTTATCTGAGAGCCGCCCCAGAAATGGTTTAAACCAAACTATTGCTAAAGTCGCCCAAAAGACGATTCCACCGACATCTCCCTTGGTATATCCTTTTGAAACTATTAAAAGAGGAAGAAAAGTTGTCAGGGCGAACTCAGTAAATGCTAGAACGAGCTGAAAGACATATACTACTTCCAATCGATGACTAAATGATATTTCCTTTATGTCCCTAATCATTGTCAGGAAAGATGAATTTAGTGCCCAAAAAACACTATCGACCCTCTTTCGTTGACTTGGATCCAAACCTTCGGGTAACAAAACGACCCCAATGATTCCCGTGGCAATTCCAAGGATAACCATGAATCCAAATAAGCCCGTTAAGTCCCATCCCAGTTCATTAAGGAGAAAAGCGCTCAGAAATCCACTTAATAGGCTTCCTACATCGGTAGCCATGAAAATCTGACCTGTTGATTCACCTACGGATTGTGGAGCAACGTCAGCCACGTAAGAGAACAAGCTTGCCCAAAAACATGACATTCCAAACGCGGTACATAAAATCGCAAAAAGGACGAAAGTCCAGTCTTGGGCTAGATATAATAAAACAAGCGAAAACGTGAAACTAAAATGCCCCCCTAGAATGAGGGGCTTTCTTCCTATGATCTGCGAAAGTTCTCCAAGAGGAACCCGGAGGAATATTTGGAGAAAATTTCGTAATGAAATAATTATCGTTATGATCGCCACGGCTGTAATCAGATCCTGGTCTAGGAAAATTACCACGTAATTATTGATGGTAGCGAGTTGAATCATAACAAAAAGCGTCGTGAATCCTCCTTTCCAGATCGCTTTTTGAGAATCGGTGAGATCTATGAAGAACATCGACTACAAACAGCCCTATATCAAGATGAAACGATGAAATATATGGTCATTTACGAACGTATGAAATATTCTACCAGAAATTACGAATACGAAGATTCTTTTTTTAATGTCCTCTCTCCAATTCTTAACTAACATTATTCCGAATATGTTTACAGAAAAATTGACGAATCCGTTTAATTCCAGTTGATTTTATAAAGGAATTTTCCATAATACGTCGATAGTTTTACCATGCCCTCTCTTATGGGGATCCAATATAATTCAAATATGATTGGATATTCCTCCCCTTCACTTAAGGCGCTAGGCTTCTTCTCCTCGATTCTCCACCTCGATGGGGTTTTTTGGTTACAAATTAAGTGAAAATAAAAACAGTAACGATCGTGGTTTAGGTTCAAATACAAGAATTTCGACTTTCCCAGGTAAGATTCAATCCTGACGTCCTTCAGGCCAGTTTCTTCAAGAACCTCACGCATGACAGCATTTTCAACAAGTTCTCCCTCATTCACGGTTCCAGAGGGAACCTGTAATCCTGCCTCAGGAGAATACGGATGAGACAAGACCAGGAGTTTATCTTTTGTCGTAATATAGGCGATAACCTTACGGATCACAGCCATTTCCGTTCAATATAAACCTTCAACAAACAGGAAGAATGTCATTAATGATACTTCTTCTCGAGATCCAGGAATTTGGAGTGTAATCGTTGTACTGTTGATTCCAGTTCCTCCTCCACTAAATCAATCCACTCGGTTAATATGGCTAACACTTCGAGAACCCGTTTTCCCTTAGGTGTTTTCCGAGAATGAGCATCCATGCTTTCTTCTCCCCAATGCTCCTGAATTCGGATTAGAGCATCCTTCCTCTCCTTCAATTTTGTCGCAATGTCATCAAACTGTGATAGGAATAGCTCTAGAAAACTTGTCGGTTCAGTAACAATGACCCATTCCCGAGATCCCGGTTCCCGTCTTCGAGTGATTAATCTATCATTTTCTAACTCCTTAAGATTTCTAGAGATTGTTGAAGCATTAACTTTGAATTTCTCCCCGAGATCCTTCTGTACTAGAGAGGTATGTGTTAATACAGCACTCCCGAAAATCCTACCAAGCAGAGGTGACCCCCCGCGATCATACATCAAATCTTCAAAGAAGTTCAGCATTTCCTCTTCTAATCTTTCGATGTTTGTTAAACCCGTTTCGCCTTCCATTGGCAAGCAACCTCATTTAGGATAAACCGAGACCTTAAATCGTTATAATACCCTTAAAGCAAGATATAAAAATATTCCTTTCTTGTATAAAATTGCACAATTTCCGCAATTTTTTTTCGAGACGATTACGATGGAGGCTCAAAAATCTCACCCTATCCTTGATGTTGAACATTTGACGAAGATTTATGGGAGAGAATTCAAGATCAATAAGTACAAAATCGGCAGGCGCATAGTAGCTGCGAATGATGTCAGTTTCACCGTGAGAAAGGGGGAGATATTTGGATTTCTGGGCCCTAACGGTGCGGGCAAAACAACTGTCATTCGTTCTATTCTTGGATACTTGACACTCAAATCAGGTAAGATAAAAATTTATGGAATGGACCATCGTAACGATGGTCTAAAGATCAGGGAAAAATTGGGGCATATTCCTGGAGACGTCACTTTATATGGCAATTTTACCGGAGAAGAACTATTAAGATATCTCGATAGTTTTCGGCCGATCGACTCTGAATTTCTTGAAAAGCTCCGAAGAATATTCAAGGTTGACCTAACACTCAAAATCAGGAATTTATCTTCGGGGAACCGTCAGCAGGTAGCCATAATTACTGCTCTTTCTTCCAATCCTGATCTACTCATCTTGGATGAACCTTCGAGCGGTTTGGATCCTCTAATGGCATCCAGATTCCAAAAAATTCTGCGTGAGATGGTCAACCAAGGGAAAACCATTTTTTTGTCAAGTCACGATCTTGCGGAAGTACAAGCCATCTGTGATAGAGTTGGAATTATCCGAGAAGGTCAAATTATTGTTATCGAATCGGTAAAGGAACTTCGTAGAAAATCGATACAAAATTTGATTATTGAATTCTCCGAAGATGAGACACCAAGCATAGAGGAGTTCAAAGTCATTCCAAATGTGATTAGCGTTGATAAAAGAGATGGAACCTTCCTAATTAAGGTTAAAGAAAATGTGAATGAGCTCCTCAAGGTTGTTACCTCGCATCGCGTAAAACGAATGACCCTAGAGGACACGAGCTTGGAAGAAATCTTTCTCGAATACTATAAGGATGAACTCGATCGCCTACAGGAGGAGTGAATATGTTCACAATCTATAAGAAGCAATTGGAAAAAACATGGTTATTCTGGATAATCCCGATTGTATTCCTTATGGCAATGGCCCTTCTGGTGGTTGGTATATGGCCAGATTATGAGCCGATTTTAGCGCAGTTCCAAGAATTAATAGCAACAAATCCCCTGTTAGCCTCTATCCTGGGAGAATCTGATATTGGCTCGTTTGAGGGATATGTTGGTGTCGAGCTGTTTATCGTTGGTGATTTCGTTTTCATGGTACTCGTTCTACTGGTAGGAACCATGGCTATTGCGAGGGAAGCGGATAGCGGAACATTGGACGTAATCTTAAGTTATCCCGTTCCAAGATGGCAATTTCTCTTGGAAAAACTATTGGCCATCATTACATTATCAGCGGCATACCCAATTCTCATATGGGGTATAGTAGCTGTGGGGGCTGCAGCATTTAACATACAATTCGACTCAGAGGCATTCTTCATTGCTTTACTCGGAAAATGGATCGTTTATATAGTGCTCACTTGTATAACCATACTTTGTTCAGTGATATTCATGGATACAACAAAAACTCTCGGATCTGCTGGATTGATCGTGGGCGGGTCATGGATTTTTGAGCGCTTTGGGGGATTAATACGAACAGCAAGTCCCGAAGTTGCAGATCTAATGCAAGGAGTCTCCCTATTCCACTATTTGGACGGTGCAACTGTCATGAAGGCGTTAATGAATAATGAAGCCTATCCTGTCGCTGAACTGGGTCTTGTATTGGTTGTAGGAATTTTAGCTCTTTCAGGGTCTTTGCTTTTCTTCTGGAGACGCGAGTTCAAGTAAGATAAGATAAGCTAACCGGAGGATCCATTGGGATTCACTCTCTAAGCTCCATATAGAAGTGTTTACCATTCACCAAATCGAATGTATGTCCCTAATTTCTCTTTTACTTTTTAGACGAAATTCCTGATCTTTTCTTGGCATTAGAATGGTTTTCACAATTAGAGATCATCCTTCGCGATGAAACAAGTTACTGGTCAATATTAAAGTTACCTATATCAGCTCCCTCTCCCCTAAATCACCGAAACCTAGGAAAATTTTTTTTAGGTGGCCGCGAACTTACCCCGTAGAACCAAGATCTATGTATTAAGGTAAAAAAAGACGACTGGATCGATTTATTGTCTCCTAATTTTTTTTTGAGAGTATGTAATTGCCCCAAATCGGAATCTTTTTTGCTTTATTGAACAGGTTAAGGTTCAATAAGTTGTAAATTCAGATGTGCAAAAAATGACTTTAAATTTTGATAGCGATGAACAACAAACCCATGATGTAAAGATTGGGAATGTTCAACCGCTCGAGAAGCATATAAATGTGGTTTTTCGCGTTACCGCGAAGGACGAGGAACGTGAAATCGTGAGCCGGAAAACCGGTGAAACCCACCGCGTGTGTGATTTCACGGTTGCAGATGATACTGGCTCTATAACCCTCACTCTGTGGAATGAGGATATCGACACCGTAGAATTAGAAGAAATCTATAAGCTATCCAATGGATTTGCAAACATATATCGCAACAGTCTCCGATTAGCTAAAGGAAAATTCGGAACAATCACTGGTGATTCCGCCGAGTTTGACGAAGTCAATGAAGACAATAATAGATCCAACGAACACGTTGATGATCCTCGACGAAGATACTCTCCTGGTGGTGGTGGCGGAGACCGAGGTGGTTACGGACGAGATCGAGGTGGCTACGGGGGTCAACGTAGAGATCGAGATCGAGGTTACGGGAGCCAACGCAGAGATCGAGGCAGTCGTTACTAAGTTCAACCTATTTCGGAGAATTTATATTCTCCTTTTTCTCTATCTTTTTTCGAGGGAACTTCGATTCGCTAGATAGGCCTTGAGGGCTACTTTCAATGTATAAGTATTCTGTTTCCGATAAGGAGGATTATTGGAATCGAACCAACGATTATCCAGGCTAAAAAGACTCCAAATTTTCGAAATCTTAGATAATCAATAACTGCGCTCGCAAGAAAGGCTCCTGATGCCAAGAAAAAATACAACGGACTCACAAAGAGGGATAAAGTCGCAATTAGGAGAAGGGTTATCCCGAGGCAAAACATCTGGATCACTTTCTGACGAATCTCGGATTCTGTGGCGGTGTCTGGTAATTCAAAACTGTGTTGCTTCTTTGAAAGATGATAGTTGCTCGAAAGTAGGTAAACCAGATTTGTGGTGGTTTCAAAGGCGCCGAGAACAATTCCAAAAAATCCTATAGTTATGATGTCAATAATCGAGATATCGGGTAGAATCATGTTGGTGGGCCTCTTATACGACTAAGGTTCGCATCTAGATTTACTTAATAAACTCCCTTGTTTCATGCTAATTTGGCACGAAATGGAGTTATTAAGTTGGAACGTTAATGGGTTGCGTGCGTGCATGACCAAGGGGTTCATAGAGTGGGTGAAAGCGCATCAACCAGACATTTTATGCGTTCAGGAAACAAAGGCTCGACCAGATCAAGTTTCCTTATCGTTTGAACTTCCCAATTATCGAGTCTTCTGGAATTCTGCAAAAAAGAAAGGTTACAGTGGGGTTTTAACCCTTGTGAAAACACCCTACAAACCTTCAAGTGTAAAAAAAACGATGGTAGACGGGAAGTGGGACAAGGAGGGGCGTTTTTTGCAGCTCGAATTCGACCAATTTTATCTTTTGAACTTCTATTTCCCGAATGCTCAACGGGAATTAAAGCGTTTAGATTTCAAATTGGAATTTAATGACGCGGTTTTGGCTTATTGTGAGACATTGCGTAAAAAAAAGCATCTTATCTTATGTGGCGATTTTAATGTCGCCCACAAAGAGATAGATCTAAAAAATCCCAAAACCAACCAAAAAAACGCTGGCTTTTCGCCTCCAGAACGAGAATGGTTTTCCAGTTTACTGGCTCATGGTTATATGGATACTTTTCGTGAATTTAACCAATCATCTGACCAATATACATGGTGGAGCTACCGAGCCAATGCTCGACCGCGGAATATCGGCTGGAGAATCGATTATTTCGTAATCAATCAAGAATTCCGCTCTTTTCTGCTGTCTGCATTCATTTTGCAGGATATAATGGGTTCCGATCATGCACCTGTGGGTATTAAAATTAATAACTTAAAGTAATATAACTTTTGCAAAGTTAGATCCCAGATTCTCAACTTCTTCTGGTTTAATCAAGAAAATGATGATTTTTACCCCGCGGTTCGAGGCGAAAGCTTTATTTCTTTCGGGAGATATTTTCGCTTGGGAGCACTCATGAGTAAATCGGCATCCCAATCCTTCGACTCCTATTACAAGATAATTGAGGAGAATAAGGATCACGATTGTGCACATCACGAAACCCCAGGAACGGGGCCTCTAGGGGTCGCCAGCCATTTCTGTGTTAAGGTTGTATCGGCAGCGAAACTTCCCTCACGATTCGGAGATTTTATAGCACTTGGATTTCACCAGACACACGATGAAAAGGAGCATGCGGCCTTCGTAAAGGGAGACGTTGTGAATAAAGCAGATGTTCTGGTACGTCTTCATTCAGAATGCTTAACTGGTGACGCGATCGGGAGTCTGAGATGCGATTGTCGTGATCAATTGGAAGGAGCTCTAAGGAAAATTGAGGATGAAGGTGAAGGGATAGTCCTCTACTTAAGACAAGAAGGCAGAGGAATTGGACTGACGAACAAGCTAAAGGCGTATGAGCTGCAAGATCAGGGGATGAATACCGTTGAAGCCAACATTGCCCTTGGCTTCAAAGATGATGAACGAGACTACCATATTGCAGGACATATGCTTAAAAGTCTAGGAATAACTTCCATTCGATTATTGACGAATAATCCAAGGAAAATAACCGCTCTCCAAGAATGGGGAATCACGATCACAGAACGTGTTGAACACATCTACCCCGAGAATCCCTACAATAAAGCTTACCTAGCGACGAAGAAGGAAGTTAGCCATCATTTATTAGATCCTGATATGAGTGCGGATAGTTTTATACATCAAAAACATTGATTTATCCTCTCTCACTAACTCCAATCAGATAAGATCCAGAACCTGCTGGAAGCAAGGGATATAGTCAATAAGGGAGGATGCATAATTACGACTGAGGGAATATTCAACGAATTTAGCTTTGGAAATGTTAGGGATCAATGTTCTAATATCATCGGAGATGGTGACTGACTCTTTCATGATACTAAGCCGACCTACCCAGTCAGAATCCAAGTTTCGGGACGGAGTTAGAATACCCAGTCTTGGTTGATCCACAGGAACCTTATATTCCTTCTGATCAAGGAGTCTTGCTCGTTTATCTCGACGTGTTCCTGCAGTTTTTTGGGATGCGATGATTTCCATTAGCTTTCTTATGATGTAAATAGCATGGGCACGAGAACGCCCTTCAAACATCAGAAGATTAGCCCCATGGAGATAGGAATATTTATCATCGAAGTTCGGCCCATGGGGAGAATAAAAGTGTTGCGTGACGCCATGTTCACGAAGGTAGTCTTCAAAGATGATTTGCAGAGAAACCTCGCAAATTTCCTTCGGAAAATGGACCTTAAACATTGTACTCCATCCAAACCGCTCATGAAGTCGTGATTTAAGAATTCCATCAAAATTGTATGCCGAGAACGTTTTAAACTTCGGATGAAAGCGGTCGATGAAAACGCATTTTAATAACAAGGTGTACAATCTCGACTTGTAATCCAGTTATGAGGATTTTTCAAACCTGCATCGACTTATGGATTTAATGGTATGTATGATAGATCAAGTGTGGACTGCTGCTTCAAGTCTCACGTCTTGATAAATGTCTTGAGGAAAGCACGCACTAAAGCATGTACAGTATCGGCAGTTTGGATAAAAGTCTTTGCAGATCTTTTCTCTGATCTTTTCGAATTGTCCATCGTCCTGCATATATCTTACACCACCTTTCTTCTTGCTTTCTGAGGAGATGCTTAGTTCGTTTTTCGACCTTTTCAGGTCAGATAATCAATCAGATTTCAAATATATAAAACGCATGCACAAGAAAAGCTCTGTTTTCTGGCAACGTTTTAATAAATAAAACTAAATAATTGATAATCACAAGACGAACCAGATATTTTTATGTACATCAATATTGACTAGAGAGAACATGAAATTTTGGACAGAATGTTAATTTACTTGAGAATAAGGAGGGCATCCGCGCCAGTTTCGATACCGCTTTGTGGCATATCCCGAAAATGCCCCTTTTAGCTAATTTTCCCAATATTTATTTTTAAATAAGTTAATTCACAATATCAGTTGTAAAGGTTAACCTATGGGCCAATTCGCCTTTCTAGCTGTTAACAATCACCTAATAAGCTTGCCAGCTAAACCTTTTAAGATTCAAACCTAAGAAAACCTGAAAATCATGGATAAATTATTGAATAATGAATCCATCCTTAAATTGCTGCAACTTATTTGTGCAGGGAAGGGTGTCGATATAAACATCAGCAGATTGGCAGTTAACCTAAAAAAGCATAGAAGTACAATAAAAAGTAGAGTCGATCAGCTATTTGAACTTAGGATTATTGAAAAACCGTCCTACCCTTTAAAGTGGCTCCTCGATGAATATCCGTTACTCGTAGTTTCCAAAGATAAATTCTACAGAGACCAAAAAACCAAAACTTTCATTGAACAGGATCCTCACATCTTAGCTGGATTTTTCTTTCAAGAGGAAGTTTATAACACCTTAACAATTCATTTCCACGCAAATCTCTACGCTTACCAAACCTGGAGCGATAATATTTTAGCTGGCGGGAAACTTATCAAAGAAGAGGATCGATACCCGCCTGATGCCTTACTTTTTAGTACGAAACGGATTTTGAAATTCGATCCAGAAGCACCCATGAGGATAATTGAGAGAGGCTTTAAGAAAGGACATGTACAGGAAATTGGCGATCTACAGCTAGATCCCTTATATATTAGAATATTAAAAGCGCTTCTAAACGGAAATGCGATAAGGACAAATGAAAATTTCCTTGCACGAATCCTGAATGTCAATAGAAATACGATTACAAGACAAATTCGAACCCTTTTACAGAAGGGTATCATTTCAAAACCTGTTTCGAGATTTCCACTCGTTTTCGTACCTCCAAAATATATGTTGATCTTTTCACTGTTTGAGATCAAGACTCGCTGTAAAGACGTGGAGGGATTCATTAACCGAGACCCGCGTATCCCTCTTCTGATCAAAGCTAACGTTGAAAGATATAATTATTTCATCGTGAGCGTTTTCAGAACGGTTGAGGATCACCTAATGTGGCAAGAGCGATATACCCAGAATTTTTCGACTTGTATAGAGGCAATTAAAAATACGTATCTCTCACCTGCTATGTCTTTTTCCATCCCTCACGCCTCCGTTTCACTTGAACTGCTCAAAAACAAGATTGAACTCTATCAACAAGCAAATCAAAAGGGAAATTGGTAGATATGGGACAAAATCTTATTCGAGAAAAGTGAACGTAGTATTCACTTCAGAGGGTAACCACGTCTCTATTCAAACAAACTGAGGCAGTACCAGGAACCTTCTTGGCATCAATCCATGGGAGCATCCCTGTACATCAGGGACCAGGCGGGATTTACCATTAATGGGGGCACATCTTTTTTATTTCCCTGCTTCTGCTCAAAAGATTGGTAGCCAACTATTACCTGAAACTTCATGGTATCCGCAATAGGAACAACATTCTTTGATACCTATAATGCTAGCGTTTTTCTTAGTAGACAGCCGCCAATTATCCGGAAAAGCCACTGATTGTGCAGGCATAGTGATTAATAAGAGATTCCCCAAATTTGGAGATGAAGCTCATCGTTCGCCTCCCACTTCCTCAACAATTGATAAGGATAGAAACTTCATAATAGCTGATTAACTTGGAGTAGTTTCATTTAAGTGGGCTACCCAACGAAGGTTGATTTAAAAATGGATAATTCAAAGACAGTATCTCTTCCAGATGGGCGTCAATTGGGCTACATTGAACATGGTTACGCAGATAGCAAGCCCATATTCTATTTTCACGGTCGAGACGGAAGTCGATTAGAAGCAGCCTTTGGAAGGGAGCATTTAGCAAAAGATTTCGGAATCAGGCTTATTTGCCCAGAAAGGCCAGGAATGGGTATATCTGATTTCTTGAAGGGTCGGACCATTCTTGATTGGCCAAATGACGTACTTAACCTCGCCTCAGCCTTGAGCATAGACAAGTTTGCAGTAATTGGTGGAAGCGGGGGAGCCCCTTATGCGCTTGCGTGCGCTTTTAAGATCCCTGATCACTTAACGTCCTGCACCGTTGCGGGAGGATTGGGGCCATTTAAGCTGAGCAAACCTTTTCTAGATCGTCGGAACCGGAATCTTCTTTCAATCGCTCGTTTTTTTCCTTGGTCGCTCCGATCATTGCTTTGGCTTATGATAGGACGTAATCTGGATGATGAAGTATGGTGGGAAAAAAATTATGAGAAACTAGTGTCTAGACTGCCGCTATCCGATCAACAACTCGTTAAAAATCCACAGATAAAGGAACGGATGATAGCAAAGACCCGTGAAGCGTACCGAGAAGGATGTAGGGGCCCTGCTCACGACTTCACCTTATTTGCGAAACCGTGGGGATTTGCCCTTGAGGAAATATCTCCTGATATTCGAGTTTCCCTTTTCCATGGAAAACAGGATACATCTGTGCCAATTCAGATAGCCCAAAGGATAAGCAATAGTATTCCCAATTGTGAAACAACTTTTTACGAGGAAGAAGGCCATATCTCTGTCTGGGTTAATCGTTTCGCAGATATCATCAAATCATTAAGCTAGAGGGAAGATGGCCAGTAAATACCTTTTGTAGGTGAATTCAATGTTTATCAAGGAAGAAGTTGAAGAATTTCAAAGGAAAAGACCCAGGTCACAAGAATTATGGAAAAGGGCTCTAAAGACATTAGCAGGAGGAGTATCACATAATATCAGGACTTTTGGACTTCCAACGATCGGTGCATTCCCTGTATTCGTAAAATCATCCGAGGGAGCAAATCTCACGGATATAGACGGAAATCGATACATTGATTGTTGGAATGGGCATCTTGCTATGATTTTGGGGCACAAACATCCAAAGGTCCAAGAAGCAATCGTTCAACAGATAAACCAAGGCTGGCATTTTGGAACTACAACAGATTTGCAGATCCAATTATCGGAACAGTTAATAAATGATAATCCAGGAATAGAAAAAGTTAGATTTTGCACCACTGGTACGGAAGCAACGATGTACGCGTGTCGTTTGGCTAGAGCATATACTGGAAAACGATTGATTGCAAAGGCAAAGCTCGGTTGGCATGGTGCAAACGATACGCTTTCATATGCAATCGGGGGAATGCTGGATGCCCGTAGTACTCCAGGTATCCTTGAACCGCAGGATGCAGGAATAGTAACTTTCGATATAAACTCTAGAGACTCCATCGACCGAATTAAGGGGGCTAAAAATGAATTGGCTGCAGTAATCCTAGAGCCAGTAATGGGAGGAGGGGGAGGATTTTCAGTTAATTTTGACTTTCTAAAGGAATTAAAAGAAGAATTAGATAGGATGGGAGCCCTTCTTATCTACGATGAAGTAATAACTGGATATCGATTCCATTTAGGTTTGTATCAAAATTCTATCAAGGTGATTCCTGATTTAACCACAATGGGCAAAATAATTGGAGGAGGTTTCCCAATAGGAGCTGTTGGCGGACAACATGACATTATTGATCGCGCTATCCCTGGAAAGGCTGATTCCGTTTTAATTGGTGGTGGTACGTTTTCTGGTTTTCCCATCAGTCTTACAGCAGGTCTTAAAACATTGGAACTATTGAGAGATGCACCAGCGGAATATAATCGTATCAATTTGGCTGGAGATTTGCTCAGACAAAACCTAAATAACTATTTTAGAGAGGAAAAAGTCCCCATCCTTGCAACTGGATTGGGATCCATCGTCATGTTACATACCTTCTCTGAATGGACAGAAGATCCGTCAATTCCACAGATTGTTAAACTGACCGATAGAAAACGCGAGGCTTTACTTCAGCTTGCGTTATTCAATAGGGGTATAGCAGGACTACACGGATTGGGTTGTTTATCCATGGCCCATACAAGAGAAAACATAACGCAGATCGAACAAACTGTGGTTGAGGTCGCTTCGCCAATATCATCTGTTACCGATTGGCCCATCTAGATTTGTCAGAAGATTAATCCAATAGAAAACTATCTAGTAAAAATCCGAATTCCCCATTCCAAGGAATACCTGAACCCCCACTTTCGCCAAATACTAGCTGTGGCGATAAAGAATGCAGTATAGATCGCCATAATGACCCAAAAAACTAGAGTTGAAGGAATCAGTTGAGGATCAAGTAAAAAAAGGACACTATGAACCATGTATATGGTCAGGGCGATTTTTCCCAAATTACATAGCCAACAATCTGGAGAAATCGGACGTGGCTCCTTCATATCAATTTCTCTCAATCCTACGGCCAATATGAGAAGTATAACCCCGTGAGAAAGAAAGAACAGGGTATAGGTCGCGGTTTCATCTATTACTGGGGAAGTCAACCTTATTCCCATCAATAATAGGAGAATTCCAATTGCAATTATTCCAACTGATAGGACCATTATCACAATAAGTTCTCGCTTTACTTCATTTGGATTATCTTCTAAAGGCAGGTTGAGAAGACTTGCGAGTAATGCCCCAGCCAGGGGAAATGAAATCCAAGGTATAATCCCGAAAGAGCGAACATCGAGGATCGCATACTCCAGAATAGGAATGATATCTAGAGGGACTGGTTCAGGAATTACCTCTACGAGGGATGAAGCAAAGGAATAGGTTACGAAGAAGAGGAATGATACAGTAAGTGTTACAGCTGCCAATAGTAACCTAAAAACCAGAATGAACCTTTCCGGACTATTTTTTGTGGCTTTTGACGCCAATTCCCATAGAATGAAAAGGATTATCGTGGAAAAGGCAAAAATATGGAAAAAATTCCATGTAAATAAATATCTGACAAGATTCTCGATCATAACGGGACGTCTGCTTAAAAAAACAATAACCTGTAAAGAAGCAGCAATTATAAAAAATAGGAATATTCGTTTGACCGTTTTTCCCCGATTAATGGTCGGTTTTCTCAGAAACGAATTAACCTGGTTAAACCCGTTGAGAAAGACGTAACACGGGATACCAAAAAGCCCTATCAACATCGTCAAAAAAACCAGAAACCCTCCTGTCTCATAGTTTAAAGCTAGATCGGGTGCATACCAAAACAATCCGTGGCCCGAAATCATTGGAAATACAATGATCCCTTGGAGAATATCGACCGTGATCAAATGGAACTTTTTTGCGCGCTGGGCCCCTGGCTCCATGGTTCAAGCACCGAGCTAGTTTCTTGAAAAACCGCGTCCAATTCCAATGTAAACAGGAATAAACTGTGATACGCTCCCAGAAGAAAATCATTAAAGAGGGGAGAGGTTCTTAAGCATTAACTTAATTACTTCTTTTCCACCGACGAGATTTTTGATCCTAAGTCTTTCGTCTTGAGAATGGGCACCATCTGATGCCTGACCGACCCCTACACAAATGGCTGGAGCTTCAAAAACCTTTTCCAGGAATGGTATTATCGGAATGGAACCACCTGACCTTGCAAAATTTGGGGCCGTATGCCAATACTCTTGGATCGCCGCGGTTCCCGCTTTAAATAAGGAATTAGTAACATCCCCTAACCACCAATCACCTTCCCCAAGTGATAATACTCTTATTGTATTTGGGGAACCTAGCTTTTCAAATTCCTTAAGGACGTACTCCGTAAATAATTCAATAATCTTCTCGGTATTTTGATTTGGTACAAGTCTCATACTGACTTTGCCTATCACAGTACTAGGTATTACCGTCTTCATCCCTGGTTCACTAAAAGCACCCTGAATACCGTGTATAGTTAGAGTTGGATTTCGCCAGATGTTCATTAACATTTCTTTTGAATCAGTTCCAATATGATTATCTATCCCTAGCGAGTTCAATAGCTCTGTGAAAGAGAATTCGAGATTATCATACAATTCCTGTTCAGTATCGTCAATCGGTCTAACCGAATCATAGAATCCGTCGACCAATACCTTATTATCGGCATCAATTAGCCTAGAAAACAGCATGATTAAATCTGACATGGGCTCCCGAACGCCACCCCCAACAAGCCCAGAGTGTTTGTCTTGTTTAGGCCCAGAAATTTCAATTCCCATGTAGGCAATTCCCCGAAGCCCATATTCTAAGGAGGGCCTTTCATCGGTGAACCAGGCCCCGTCCATTACAACGATCCCATCCACCTTTCCAAATGTTGAAATATGCTTATTGACCGTCTGTTCGAGTCCGCCTGAGGCGCTCTCTTCTTCCCCCTCGTAAAGAAATCGAATATTCACGGGTAATTCCTTATTCTCTTCTAATAGCTCCTTAACAGCAAAATAGGTCGCGACGATTGGCCCCTTATCATCAGTTACCCCACGGGCGTATAGATAACCGTCATCTTTCTCTGTAAGTACAAAAGGTTCCGTCTCCCACCCATCTTCGAGACTGGCAGGTTGTACATCATAGTGAGAGTAAAAGAGAATGTTCTTTTTTGATGGATCTTCGCCAAGCATCCCAAACAATATTGGATTGCATTCTTGCGATTCATTCTGAATTATGTCAGTTTTTGCCCCGATATTTTCTAGGTGCCTAGAGAGAAATTCGATAGCTTTTCTAGACTCTGGAGCTTTACTTTTGTCCGAACTAAGCGACTGATATGCCACAAATTGAGATAACATCTTTTTCATATCATCATACATTTGTTATACCATCCTTCGAGCATTAAAAATTCTGGTTTAATGAGTCTTTTTTGAAGGAAGTATTTTGGCTCTCTTAAGTAACCAGATATATCCCAAGCATGGATTTTCACAAAACAGTAATGAATTTTTGAGGGAGAGAGACGTCGGATCCAAAACCTAGAAAACGAAATCGAAAATTTCATTAAATAACCTCGGTGCTATGCTGTCTTGGCGTACTGTAAAACACGCATCTTAATTATTGATCCACAGATGGTTACTCCTGAAAAATCAGGATTGGTTCATTCCTAAAGCAATAACATTAAAAACGAGTAGATTGTGAATAGTACGAGACCTAGTTTGAAACAGGGATTTGCCATTGTATCATGGGGTTTAGTTCAAGATGTCAAGTGATAAACCAAGCCTTGTAAGTTATCTATTAGTTTACCGAAAATCTGGTCTTCCAATTTATAGCAAATGCTTCTCAGGATTTTGCGGTATTGCTATGAAGGAACCTTCGCTTTTAACTGGATTCTTAACAGCAGTCCAAAGCTTCAGTACCGAACTAGTATCGTCCGATTCTAGTAACTCAGGAAACCTAGAAGCAATCACTATGGGGGAAACAATTATGCGATTCAACACTACAACGCCATCTGGGCATAGAATCGTTGTTGGACTCCGAGAGGATAAACCAAAAGTAGCAGAGGAAATTTTTAAAGCGGTTAGCCATGTTTTAGAAACAAAATACTCTGATCAAAACTGGGATTTAATTAGGGATGCAGAATTCAATCATGAATTCGAAAATGCCCTACACGAAGATGCTTTAACCCCAGCCCTTCTAAATGTAGGGGGTTTTCACGATAACTGCCCTATGGGTGATAACTGTCTATTCCGAACACTGCCAACTGAAAGTAGCCAGAAGAAATCTATTTGGCAGCTAATCAAAACCAAGATTCAGTTTATGAGGGATAAATTGGGACTGGAAGGGCCTAAGCATACCAATTAAGTTCAGATTAGTTTTGATGATTTGATATTAGGTCCCGTACCAAACTTAAGATCCTATATGAACTGGATTCAGCCCTAATATCCCTAGTTGGACAGGTTTTCTGCTCGATTGTACATTCTATGCCAAAAATTCAGGTAGTTATGGATATCTCAATGGGACACTGTAAATCAGGTTTCAAAATTTCCTTTGGAGCAATGCATTGCAAAATTGGGATTTCTTAAAAGAAACTCAATAAAATACGGTGGGATTTCCTCTATAACTGGAGATACACTCTTCCTCATATCCTATTTAGTACAATAGGGGAGCAAAAAGATGTCTTCTTTGATAACATTAGAAACTAATGACCCAAATACCTGGGTTACACATAAGGACAAATTTATTCTTGGATATACGGCCGTTTTGGTTCATGTAATGAGTGAATCAGTATCTGTTGTCTTTGTTTCACAGAAGCTGGATTCTAAAAGCAGTAATCTCTTGATGAAAAACTGTGAGATCTCTTCTATACCTGTCAAGGTACTCCCCTCCGTAAGAGATAACGAAAACGCGAATCCCCTTAACGAACTGTTAACTTTGGCTTCCGAAACAGGAGCATTTGCTGTCCTTAAATAATGAACCGTCAAATAAACTTTAGCAACATGTAAGGATTTTCGATGTCCTCTCGGCCCTTCATCCCACGACATCGAAGCTGGAATTTCCAGTTAAATACAGTTGATATGTTAAATTCAGGTTCAATTGAGGGTAAAAACTCTATCCAGAATTGAGGAACTATCGGATTTCAATACGTTGTGTTGGAAAACGTAGGAGCTTTAATTGAACATTCTTTAAGCGGTGTTGCTGTTAATAAAATTTGGAAAACAGGTAGTCTGGGATTGAATGTCTTTCAAAATAGCATAGCGGCACTTTTCAATCGAGATATTTCGAAAACTAATGAAAATATTGGATTGGCTGATCCTGTGAAAGTTATTAGTCGATGGCTGAAGAATTTTACCTATGATCAAGAATCTGACGTTGCTATGCCTCCTGATAATATCGTTGAAGGTATAAAAAGACCAGGAAAGTACTCCGAGATATTACGGAAAATGTGATGAATTTCATTCCGTTGGCAGAAGATTAATAGATATGAGGGCGATGAGCAATATCAAGCGATGCTTTTACAAAGCTCTCCTCAAAGCCTGATTCCGCCATGTTTTCTCAATTACAAAGAGAAAAACTCAAAAAGATGCAATATCGCATCATAGATGGCGTTTCGCAGCCAGCGGTTACAGCTATATGGTATTTTATTATCATCCTCTTCTTTTTCTCACTAGTATTACTCCCCACAATCTATGTGTTGATCAACATCCTGTTCAACTTATCCGCAGTAAACACCTATATCTTATCAGATCCTCTAAGATTGAACGAAATCATAGATGCCCTATATTACTCTGTTATAGTTTCTATAATCATATCAGTTATAGATCTACTTTTTGGCCTTCCTATCGCATGGACTCTAGTGAGAAAGGATTTTCGATTTAAATCGATTCTCAATGGGATTGTTGAGTTACCCTTAGCAGTCCCCACGGCAGGATTGGGATTTTCAGTTGCTTTATTCTGGGGAGTTACCCCAGACGTGGCATTAAAACCCCCGTTTGCCCTGAATCTAATCCAGGATGCCTTGCCAATTTTGGTTCTATTCCATTTCACAACTACATTCCCCTATGTTGTCCGTTCGCTTGCGGCAATATTGGAGGAGATCGATATTACGCTCGAGATTGCAGCAAGAACCTGTGGTGCCAGTCGATTTACAGCTGCACGTACCATTACACTACCACTATTTCGATCTGGTGTAGCTACTGCAATGGTTCTTAGCCTTGCCAAGAGCTTGAGCGATACCGGAGGTGTTACTACTCTCCTGGCTACTATAGGGAGTTTACAGAGAACTGGTACGGTTTTAACGGGAGATTGGAAACACGCTTACCAAGATGCCATCAATCAAGGAACAACGCCTGAACCCTACCTTTTTCCTGGCATGCTGTTCATCAGTGTTCTGATGATCCTAATATCGCTCCTCTTGGTACTTGTGGCGAAAATTCTGGCAAAAAAGGCAAGGCTACCCTTTAACCGTGTGTTTCCCACTCTTGAATCTCGAATCAGTGAAGGTTCGGTTCCTAAAGCACGATCAATTCTATCTTTTGGCTTTTTGGTGATTTTTGTGTTGATCCCCTCGTTTTTCATTGGAATTTATCTCTTCCAGGGATTCACGATTGAAAGACTTGTCAGTGGCGATTGGGGGATTTTTGTACAAAGTATCTTTTTTTCAGTGTTTGTCGCCACGGCTGCTACAATACTCAATGTCTGCTTAGGAGTTCCAATGGCCATTTTGATCGCCCGGAAAAACCATAGAGCGTCCCGAATTCTCGATGTTTTTGTAGATATCCCCTATGTTGTACCAAGTACTGCCTTAGGATTTAGTGTTGGGCTTTTTTGGACTTCTCAACAATTGTTTCCTGTTAACGAACTATTTTTTGTAGTGATGGCTCACGTTAGTATGACTTTTCCTTTCATTGTCCGAAATACAATTGGAGGTCTAGCTGAACTCGATACAGCACACGAAGAAGCGGCTAGAAGTCTTGGAGCTCGACCTATTCAAGTTTTTCGAAATGTCACTCTCCCAGTGATTAAATTTTCAATAATTGCTGGAGCTATTATGTCATTTACGAGAAGTATTGGAGAAACGGGGGCAACATTGGCCGTATCTCCTTTCTCTATAACAGCTCCCGTGTTTATCGTTAATCTTATTAAAGAAAGCAATTTCTTCTTTGCAGCTTTAACCACGATTATTTTGATACTTATTTCATCCTTGCTGATTTTTTTCCTGCGAACTAGGGTTTTGCGAAAGAAACGGTGAAACATGGCTTCATAAGGGTAGAACGATGTCAACATCGCATATTAGCGTTCATAATCTAGGAAAGAAGTTTGGAAAACTTCAAGTGCTGGATCAGATTAATCTGGAGGTTGACAAAGGTGAATACGTTGTCATTTTGGGACCAAGCGGTGCGGGCAAGACGACGTTTCTCAAACTCATTGCAGGCATTTTAAAACCGAGTGAAGGAGAGATACATAAGAATGGGCATAATTTGAATCGAATCCCTCCAGAAAAGCGTAATGTCGCTTATTTACCGCAAACTTCGGATTATTCTTTGTTTCCTTATATGACTGTCTGGGAAAACACCGTTTTTTCTCCCAAGATGAAGGGGGAGAAGTCGTGGGATCAAGTGCGAGCTGTTGGCGATGAAATATTAGATCTTGTAGGCCTACGGTTCCGATACGACGCGTTACCGTATGAACTTTCAGGGGGGATGAAACAACGCGTGGCCTTGGCTCGATGTATTGCCGCTGATGCCGACGTATTTCTTTTGGATGAGCCTCTTCGGGCATTAGATGCCCGTTTACGACTCAGAATACGAAAGGAACTCCGAAAGTTAGCAAAAGATCTTGAAAAGACCACATTTCATGTTACTCACGATTTCGAAGAGGCTTTAGCCATAGCAGACAAGGTTTTGATCATTAATCAGGGCAGAATCGAGCAATATGGAACTCCAGATCAGATTTATAACTCTCCGAACTCCTTGTTTGCTGCCTATTTCTTTGGAGAGACAAATCTACTACCAGGAACATTACTCGAAGGGCCGAACTCTTCCACTGACGAGAAACTGGTTAAAGTGGGAGAAAGAAGCCTCGTTGTTGAAGTAAATAAGCTTAGAGGCGTTATAAAATCAGATCCAGAGAAATCAGACCAGGTAGTAATTGCCATCAAGGCTGAAAATATTCTAGTTTCAAGGGACGCCCTCGAAACCGACAAGATAGATGAAGAAAACGCTGTTGAAGGAATAATAAACGAAATTTTCGATTTAGGGAAATTTGGGAACCTGGAAATACAATCCGAGGTTTTATCAAAGTCTTTGAATGCATATATTCCTTCAGTTGAATTATCTTCCTTCGAAATCGGTATGAAGGTAACTGTTTCCATGCCAAAAGATGCGATCATTTGGTATCATGAAGATTGGGATGTAATAGATAGATTGGAGGAGGTCTAGATGCCGACTGTTAGGTTAGAGGGTGTTTCCAAGCATTTTGGTCGAATAAAAGCTGTTGATGATATCGACCTGGAGGTGCAGGATGGAGAATATGTGTTCGTATTGGGACCATCTGGTTGCGGAAAAACGACTCTGATTAACTGTATTACCGGAATTGTTGATGTAACCAGAGGGAACATACGTTTTAATGATATTATCGTGAACTCAATACCAATTGAGTTGCGTAAATTCGCAATGGTATTTCAGAGTATAGCACTCTTTCCACATCTATTGGTTGAAGAAAATGTTTCCTATAGTGCATTTGTAAAGGATGAACCATTGGAATCTCAAAGGGACATTAGCGAAAAAATGCTCGACTTGGTGGATTTACTTCATCAGAAGGGGTTAAAACCCCGAGAACTGAGTGGAGGGGCTCAACAGAAAACCGCACTTGCCAGGGCCCTTGCCAATGACCAAAAGCTCCTAATACTGGATGAACCCATCTCTGCGTTGGACTATAAAGTCAGAGTATCCTTACGCTATGAACTACGTCGATTGGTAAAAGAACTAGGTTTAACAGCGATACATATAACGCACGATCAAGAAGAGGCTATGTCCATTGCAGATCGTATTGTAATTATGCGGGCGGGCAGAATTGTGGAAATAGGAACCCCTCGTCAGCTTTATGAGAGTCCAATCCAACCATTCACAATGAATTTTATTGGAGAATGTAATTTCTTGGAGGGGAGGATCGCAAATCGAACAGGGGATGACTCTTATCAGGTAGAATTTAGAAATAAACAGATAATTTCTTTAAAGAATATTAAGAAGAGTTTTGAGGAAGAAGAAGCAGTTGTAGTTGCGTTTCGTCCTGAAGTAGGAAAGATCCTTCACGCGGAAAAAGAAAATGCACTACAGGGGACAGTCGTTCAAAGAAGATTCTCGGGGGGGTTTCAACGTTATGAGATTATGTTGCTTACAGAAGATCTAATTATGATTGACTCCAAGGCAAAAGTTAAGGTAAGCGATTTGGTGTACGTTGAAATCCCATTCGATAACGTTCAAATCTTCAAAACACCTAAATTTGGGCTTAGGAAGGCATTAGAATTGGAGTGAAATAAGATGGCAGATAGTGGTGAAAGCAGTCTGTTGCATTGGTTTAGACACAGACGTAATCAGGCAATCCTTTCGAAACTGGATTTGCATTCAGAGAAAGTGCTCGACACCTGCCAATCGGCGGTCGAACTCATTGATCATCTAAGAGACCCGAAACAGGATCAAGCTGAGAAAATCTTCAAACGTCTATCCAGGCAAGAGCGTTCAGCAGATCACATTCAGGATGAACTTGCCAATGAGATAGCTAGAGGGCTATTACCACCCGAAATTAGAGAAAAATTATTCAGACTCGTAAGATTAGTCGATTCAACAGCAAATTGGACGAAAACCGCAGGTAAAAATTTGGCAATGTTGGTCAAGCTTGAATTGCCTACGGGTCAATTTGCGGAAATTCTCGACCAATTCCGCGCAATGGCTCAATTAAATATTGAAAGCATTCGTGTTTTCAGGAAGATGACCGCGGCATTGGGGAAGGATGATCAGACAATCCTTGATAACAGACAAATTATAGAGGATCGAGAACGGGAATGTGATAATGTTTACCTAAGATCTTTGGAGGATATCCTTACGATAGATGAAGAGCATAGCTTCGCAATTCATTTTCTTTTCATAGACACTGCTAGAAACTTGGAAAATGCATCAGATTCGGTTGCCAGTGCCTCTGATGTCCTCTATACCATTGTGATGTTGGGAATACCTTCGTAAGCGCTTTGTGCCTATTTATCTAAATCATTTTAGAAATTTGACCTTAAAAAGGAAATTCGGGAATTCTTATACATTTACAGAACGTTTCAGTTGCTCCCCGTATAATAGAACGTCTTCAACTTCTAGCAGTTGTATTTGATTCGTTTTGGAAGGAAATCCTAGAAGGCTGCCGCCAACAATTAATATCATATTATCTGAGGAAAGCAAACCTATTTCTGAAGCCCTTCGCACAATATTGTAAACCAGTTCATCATAATTTGGAGTGACATCGACTAGAATTGGAAAAACTCCCCAGATCAAATTAAGCTGACGCTTTACGGCTCTATATGGTGTTCCTGCGACAATCTTAGTGCCTGGTCGGAATTTGGCGATGAGTCTTGTTGTTGACCCAGTTCTTGTACTCGTGACAATCGCATCAAGCCCGAGAGCTTCCACTTCTGAAAGCATTTGAGTAGCTTGGCCTAAGGCTTCCGCACTGGTTAAAATTTTGGTTGACGAATCGTAGGTATTATGTTTGGTAATCAGTTGATGGGGGATTTCTCGAAGAATCTTTTCAATGTATTGAACCGCTTCGAGAGGATATTTACCCGCTGCTGTTTCACCAGAAAGCATTACAGCATCGGCCCCGTCTATGATTGCATTCGAAACATCTGAGACTTCTGCTCGAGTTGGTCGAGGATTACGAATCATAGAGTCCAACATTTGCGTTGCTACAATTACTGGCTTCCCAGTCTGATTACACTTCTTGATTAATTCTTTCTGTACGATCGGGACTCTTTCTGCTGGTATTTCTATGCCCAAATCACCCCGCGCAACCATTATTCCATCAGAGCTTTCTAGAATTTCATCGAAGTTTTTGATTCCATCACGATTTTCGATTTTGGAGATAATCTTTGAAGGGGAATTATGGTCCTTGAGGATCTCCCTTATCACATCTATATCTTCCTTACGCCTCACAAAAGAGGCTGCGATATAATCTGGAGGTTCTTCAAACTTTCTAAGGATGTAATTTACATCCTCCATGTCTTTTTCAGTGGGAAAATAAGCAGATAAGGGAACATCGGGAGCGTTAATACCTTTCCTTGACTTCAGCTCACCGCCATTTAGTACGGTACAAACAAGCTCATTCTCGTCTTTTTCTACGACTCGTAAGAGAATTAAACCATCGTCTATAGCCAAATGATTACCTATTTGGGCATCATCAACTAGCGGGGGATAATTTATACCTGTAACCTTACTATTCCCCTCGATGCCAATTTCTGCTGATATCCTGAACTTAGATCCTGTTTCAAGTTTGGTTCCAACTTGAACCTCTCCAGTACGGATTTTCGGACCACATAAATCGATTAATACCGCCGGGTCGCCCTCTAATGAACGAATCCGCTGATAGTTCTCTAAATGGTCACCATGGGATCCGTGGCTGAAGTTCATTCTACAAATGTCCATGCCTGCTTTGTTCAATTTCCTAAGGACAGTTAATTTACTAGAAACCGGACCAATAGTGCAAACCAACTTTGTTGAAGCGTCTCGAGATCGTTTCAAAGCTGACCTTCCTTTGTGGCTAATATATAATCATTCGCGAGAAGAAATTAAAAACTAATCTAAACAATTGTCTATTGACATATCTTATTGGAAAGGATAATCACTGATGACAGAAACAAAGATGAATCGGGCTCAAGGAAAACCATATGATGAAATACTAAGTGAAATTCAAACGGTATTGGGTAAAGACAACGCAAGAATCATGGCCCAAGTCGGTTTGAATCTGGGGAAAAGATGGGGGAAGGCCCAAAAGGGGAAGTCGAGGAAACCAAAAACTCTCTTAGAACTTTGGGAGTGGATCGCGGATTATCTAGAGAACGATCTGTTCGTTGCAAATCCAATACAAGTAAAACAAGAGAACCCTGGACAATATCACATTAAATATGGCGTATTCGACTCAGATAAGAATCAATGTAGGTTGTGCGTTGGAATCTAGTAAAAGAAAAGGGTGGTACGGCTGCCTGCCCCGTTATGCATTTTTTCATAGGTGCATCTCGTGTTTTTAATGAGGATCTAAACTTTAAGCGTATCCAGCTACAAAGATTAACAAAACCAGCCAGCAAGAAACCTGGAGCCTGTGATCAGTCTTTTATGATCGAATTTATCCCAACAACCGACGTTTAATCCTGGCTTTCTACATTCACCATGATATTACCCTTTAGAATCGGATAGCTGGAATAGATTTTTTCCCATTCAGCTTTGATGTATTCCTCGTACAAATGTGATAGTCTCTTTCGTGAGTAAATGTTTTCGTTCGTAAAATAAACCGCGTTGATCTGAGCATTTGGAAAGAGTAGAGCGAATTGTTTTGTGTATAGGTCTGCTTGTTCTTCGACCTTTCTCCTTTTCTTAGTGCGACTTGTTCGTGATGTTTTCCCAGATTTTGTTTGAAGGTACTTAATTTCAACTATCAAAAAATGGAGACTTTTCTCGTTTGGATCGACAAGTATTAAATCAATTTTTCCCACATTTGTCATTTCAGGATGGAGAGGGAATTCATAGGCGAATATAAACGGAAATTTGTCTAATGGGTCAATTTGACTCTGATAGGTAAGTAGAAATTTCGTAAGGAGAAATTCATTGATATTGTCCACAATAGGGATTTTAAAAATAACTTCCCGCCATACATTATCCAACCTGTGATAGTCTTTTTTGTTCAGCTTGCATTTCCTCCGCTTAAGCCATGTTTAAAAGAGAGTCAGCCTTGATTGGAAGCCTTTTCTTTTAACTTCGCGTCCTTAGAAATCCTATTTTATCTCATACATGTTTTCTTTTGATCTCCATTTGGATCGTTGGTTCCATCAAAATCAAATTTGGGCATTATGAAATGCATCGGTCAGCATTCATGCATGATAGGATCGTGCAACCGAGTATTTTTCGTGATAACTTCGTTTTAAGGTATCATATATGTACCCATATTGCTCTGTTTAGTCATCGAATATTTCATCTTATTTATCTCATTGTCATCTCCTTCCATTGCCTCGAAACTAACGTTTTTATTAGTAGACAAGGGGGAAAAACCAAAACCATTCGGAAATGCGCAGCGTGGATCTGAAATTTAGTAAAAACCTTTTATGGATAACACCTATTATTCCACTCATAATCCTTGGTGTTCTTCTTTTAAACCTGGGTTTCGTGCCAATTGCAAGGGCAAATACGACCAAGGGAGAACTCAAGAATCCCAATAAATTTATTTGGGAAACAATCAGCATCCCAAGGGATATCGAGACCCTCGATCCCGCGATCAATTATGAAAGTAGCGGAAGCACAGTTATTGAAATCATCTACGAAACCCTTGTTGGCTACGAGGGAAATTCGACTGAGAACCTTCAAGGAATCTTGGCTACAAACTGGGACATTTCGTCAGATGGGTTAAAGTATACATTCACGCTTCGAAAGAATGTAACGTTCCATGATGGCGTTCTTTTAAACGCTTATGTTATGAAATACTCTCTTGATAGAGCTATTCTGGTGTCCGATCCTTGGGGACCCGCTTGGATGATAGCACAGGTTATAAGAGGCGCAGCCGAATATTCACAATTTTATAATCCAAACGTTACACAAGCAGAAGATTACTTGGCAGAAAATGGGATAGTAGTTATCGATGATTACACACTGGAGATTAACCTAGAATCACCCTATTCCCCATTCATTCACACCCTAGCGTTCTACGTAACGAGTGCAATTTCCCCGAAAGCTGTTATCGAGAATAAACCATCTGTGTACGAGCAGAATACCAGTAACGATGAATTTGGGATGGTCCCCCTAGCCTCGTGGTTCTCCGCATTACCTGGATATACAAAACTCGGGCTGGCCAGCAATCACAGTCCACTAGATTCAGGGGTTGTGCCAGGATCACATAGACATAGTAAAGCCCACCATACCTGGATGACAAACCACTCAGTTGGAACAGGACCATATATTCTTAAAAGCATTAACGAAGAAGTTGTTGTACTTAAGAAAAACGTCAATTGGTGGGATTCTTTTGCTATACACGCTGTAGATGAGATCGAGATTAGATCAGTTCCTGATGATGAAGTTCGGATTCAAAATCTCAAGAATGGGGAGGCAGATATGATATACATTGAGAAACCTGATGTTTATGATGTTGTTAGACCATCAGGAGAACCGATTTTTGAGGGAGTTAATGTTTATACAAGTCCGATGCCTATAACTTACAATTTCGGTATGAACTTGAAGGAATCAATTCCAAGTGAGTTTATTTCTGAATCAGGGGATTCAACCTATAATGCTAGCTTGCTAAAAAAATATTCAGTAGGAAATGAAACCGCAAGTCAGGGAAACCCGTTCACCTCTATTCTTTTTAGAAAAGCTTTTTCCATGGCTTTTGATGCTTCTGTCTATATTGATAATGTCTTTAAAGGAATTGGGAAACAAATGGAGGGTATAATTCCCGAAGACATGCTAGGTCATCATGAAAGTCTTTCTGAAGCTGGATACATATCTAATTACAATATAGAAGCTGCTAAGGCACTTTTTGAACTGGTTGGTTGGAAAGGAACAATTAAACTGTCTTACTCTGCTGACTCTGAAGTCCAAGCTCAAGCATTTCTTCAATTGGCAAATTCCATAGCACAACTTAACGTTGATATTGAAGTTCTAGTCCATCCCATGGAAAGGAGCAACTTCCGTGATTCATATTGGCAACGAAATTACCCATTATATCTTTGTGGATGGATTGCAGACTTTCCTGATCCCGATAATTTCGTTGCACCTTACCTACACGGAAACTATGGGATTTATGCCTTCCTGCTATCCTATAATAATCAAATCTTGAATCCTTATATCGAGGATGCAGCGGTCGAGCAGAATCCAAACAAAAGACAGAAAATGTATAATGAAATTGAGGAAATCGCGGCGGACGATACTCCCTATATTTATCTCAATCAAGATTTCGGAATATACCCAGTCAGGGATTGGATCCTCAACTTTGTAGAAAGCAACTCGTTAAATCCGATGAGCGGAGCTCCGAATCTTCAGTATATCGATAAAATGTTTTCCTCCAACGATCTGGATAAAGATGGGATGCCAGATCTTTGGGAATTCCAAGTAGGTCTCAACGTAACATATGCAGGCGATGCACAAGAAGATTTGGACGGCGATTGGATTTCGAATCTTGATGAATACAAGGCAGGCACAGACCCTAACAACGTTTGGAGTTTTCCAATTATCAGTCTAAGTATTTTTCATTTTGCTTCAGCAGTAATAGTTGGCGCTATCGTCCTAATAATAGGTGCAATATACTTTCAAAAAAAGCGCCGAGAGTCCAATTTTATATTGCGTTTGAAGGCGCCAGATTATTCCACTGCTGTTAAAATTGAAAATTTAGGTTTTAGTGATTATTTAGCTTTAGTTCAGGCGGAAACGGATGCAAAGGTCGAACTTGAGAAGGGTAATACTGCCTATCTACAATGCGAGTTCCTCGAAGCTATACAGTGCTATGAGAAGGCATTAGATGTATTTGATCTTCTGGATAACGATGATATGGTTGCTGAAACTTTGTTTAGGATCGCCCAAATACATAAGGAGACCCAAATCCTAAACTCAAATAGTCACTTCATCCGCCGCCTTCCTAAGCCCCCATATGAACATTCTCGTGTCAAAGCTTTCAATCATATGATACAAGCATTATTAGCGGAATCTCAGAAAAATTGGGGGTCTGCAGAGAAGGCATGGAAGTCAGCATTGAATGAAGAGGGGTTATCTGATGAGTATCAGCTTGTTTGTCAGGGGGCCTTGGTTGAATCAGAGTTTAAAATATGGTTGAGTAATCCGTCAGCAATCGGGAAAAAGAATCTTTTAACAAGTTTGAATGAGTGGCAGTTCAAGGCTGAAACGAATCAATATTCGGCTGGGATGTGTCAAGTCTACCTCTTACGAGCTAAAATCAATCTTGCGACCTTTCAATTTGATGAGGTTGAGTTCTGGTTAAATCGATGCTTAAGAATCGCTCAGAAGGAAAAAATGAAACTCTACTATGATATTGCTCTAAAAGAAACCGAGGAATTGCTACGCTTGAGACGGAATATATCTTCCATCTTGAAACTCGAGGAGTTTTTAACTCCAGAAGAGCAAGAAAGAAGGGTACAGGAGTACGTGAGAGAAGCAATGGGGATTAAAAAGGGAAAGGATGACTTCCTTAGCTGGGATGAATCGGAACCGCTATAGGATATTATTTGAGGTCATATTTCAATCTCAGTTTCTTTTCGCGTTAGTTTCTAGATGAGAGAGACTTCAGCTTCTTTTAAGGCTAGGTACACTCAAATTGAGCTCCGTCGCAAAAGGGTTATTTCGCGACATTGAAAATGACTTGAGATATCGATGATCTCAATTGCAATTCCGAAAGTTGTCCTGGATTCGATATACAGTCTGAACAGGTTTTATGAACTAGTCTTTGATACCTAGCCTGTCAAAAATAAAAGCAAAGTATTCTGCAATATCTTTCAGGTAATCGTAGCGGCCAGATTTCCCCGCATGCCCTGCTCCCATCTCAGTCTTAAGAAGCAATAAATTTTCGTCTGTTTTCATTTCCCGAAGTTTTGCAGCCCATTTAGCGGGCTCCCAGAATTGAACACGCGGATCATTTAAACCACCGGTGATCAAAATGTTCGGATAATCTTTTTTCTCGATATTATCATAAGGAGAATATGCCATCATGTAATCGAAAAACTCTTTCTCATTAGGATTACCCCATTCCTCGTATTCCATGACTGTGAGTGGAATAGTAGCATCTAGCATTGTATTAATCACATCGACGAAGGGAACATGGGCTACAACTGCCTTAAATAAATCAGGACGCACGTTTACCACCGCCCCCATTAATAATCCTCCCGCACTGCCTCCCATTGCCACCAAATGGTTGGGGGATGTATATCTCTCTTCAATAAGGTATTCAGCACAAGCGATAAAGTCTGTAAATGTGTTCATCTTCTTAAACAGCTTGCCATCATCATACCAGGGCCTGCCCATCTCACCACCACCACGAATATGGGCAATTGCGTAAACCATCCCCCGATTGAGAAGGCTTAGACGCGAGGAATTGAACTGTGGGTCAATACTGTACCCATAGGATCCATAACCGTACAATAAAAGATTATTTTTCCCGTTCCTGACCAATCCCTTTCGGTAAACAAGAGAAATGAAAATTTTTGTCCCATCAGAAGCTGCGGCGGCCACTCTTTTAGTGGTATATTCTTCTTTTGAATACCCAGATGGAATTTCTGTTTCCTTAATCAACGTCAAGTCCTTGGAATCCATATCATAATCATATACCGAAGTTGGGGTAATCATTGATGTATATTGGAAACGTAGAATGTTTGTATCGTACTTGGGGTCTACTAGTAACTCTGGGGGAAGAGCCGTGTAAACTGCTTCAGGAAAGGTGATGTAATGATCAGCCTCTGTTTCTCTATTAAGAATGTGAATTGTACGTAGCCCGTTTTGGCGCTCAAACAACACGAGATGATTGACGAATACATCGAAGCTTTGAATCATGACTGCAGGGCGATGAGGAACCAGTTCTTTCCAGTTTTCTATTGAAGGATGCCCCACAGGGGTTTCCACAATTTTAAAATTCCTAGCCTCTCCTTTATTTGTTCTCAAAAGGAATTTTCCATTCCAATGTTCAGGGTAGTATTCAAGTTTAGGTTTACGGATTTGTATCAGTCGAAACACTTGATCGGTAGAATCTAACCTAAGAAAATATACCTCGGTGGAATTTCCGTGACTGGACAAGTCGATAAACAAGAAATTTCTGTCATGTGATTTTCTCAGCGATAGATAGAAGCGTTCATCTGTTTCATGATAAACTAAATCATCCTTTTGGGGATCATTGCCAATTTTATGTTTATAGACCTTATCTGGCTGCTTAATATGACTCAAGGTGGCATAAAAGAAAGTGGAATCATCAAACCATTCCAAATAGTACGATGTATTCCTAATTTGGTCAGACAATAATTTTCCTGTTTCTAAATCTTTAACATGTAGTGTAAATTCTTCTGAACCGTCTAGATCCACTGAGTAAGCAAGGTATCGTTCATTGGGACTGAGTTTAAACACTCCAAGTTTAATAAAGTCATATCCTTTAACCAGTTCATTCTCATCAAGCAAAACCTCCTCGTGTGCCTCCTGAGTTTTAAGAGATTTACGATGATATGATTTATACTGTTTACCTTTCCAATTTCGACTATAATATCTATAAGAATCTGTATTTTCAGGTGCCGAGATATCATCCTCCTTAATTCGGGCCTTCATCTCCTCGAACAAGGTTGTCTGGAATGAAGACGTGTGTTCTAACATTTTTTTCGTGTAATTATTCTCTGCTTCAAGGTAAGCTATCACGTCTGGATTATCTTTATCACGGAGCCAGAAATAGTCATCCATAATTGTTTTCCCATGAATCGAGTATGTATGTTGTTGTTTCTTAGCAATTGGACGACTAGAATTTTTCTCTTCCATATACAATCTTTCCTAAATAATATAATCTTGCAAAACGTCCAGAAATCGATAGCTATATGAAGTCCATGGTATTAGAGCGAGAGACAACCCTAAATTTGAATGAGAGTGTTTAAATATAAAAAAAGACCTTTTCCTTCCGATATTATAATTTCCCAAAAAAAATACACGAGAAATGAGAAAACGGTCTGTATTCGTAAATTAGTTGGAGAATCCAGTTCATTCTAAGAATTGTGTTATAAAGGGAAATCGTTTGACTATGCGAATATCTTTCAATGATCG
This sequence comes from Candidatus Thorarchaeota archaeon, assembly GCA_048882505.1. Lineage (GTDB taxonomy): Archaea > Asgardarchaeota > Heimdallarchaeia > Hodarchaeales > Hodarchaeaceae > Hodarchaeum. Next base: position 27,505 of record JBHLRO010000005.1, on the reverse strand, counting down.
GATAAGAATGATTTGTCGTGAAATAAATTTGCCTCGATCTATGGATCGATGAAGAAAAGCTCTTGCTCTCCTTGCAACTCTATCAACTTAAGGTATTAGATAAGAGGACTTGAAATGGGATTAAAGGAATTTTATCGACTGCTCGACCAGGGTTTGATGACACAAGCTTTTCAGGAAGCAGCTTCGCTCAGCGGAGACCAACGATCCGAAGCGCAGATTGTGAAAGCCATGTTCATTGTATTAAATGGAAGCGTAGATCAGGCAAATTCCATTATTGAAGATGTCTTAACAAGGATTTTGGACAACTCTTATCTCCATACACTGGCGCTCTTGGCAAAATTCTGGGTTTTAATGCTGCAAGCCAAATACAAAGAAGGTTGGGCAGAATATCAGCGGGTAGAACTGTTGTTAACGAAATTACCCCCTGGAGATCATAATATCAAGTCAAAGATTTTCAGGCCTAAATTCCTTCTTGGTATAGCCAAATATATGAAAGCTGTGTACTCTATATCCAAGGGAAATAATGATGAGGTATCAGAACTCTACTTCCAAGCATTGGAAGTGGCTGAGGAGGAGGATTTCCCTTTGAAAAGCCTAAAAATTGAGATATTTAATGATTTGGGAGTCCTTGCGGAGAGGAGGGGGGATTGGGCTCTTGCTACAGACTTCTACGAACGAATATTGGATGTATGCGATCAGCTGAATAATGCTCCATTCAAATCTCACGCGTATATGCTATTAGGGAGAATGTACCAAAGACAAGGAAACCTGGATCGGGCCTCTGAATATTATCATCAAGCACTTGATCTTGCCAAGCAACACGAATTTACGCTGTATTTGGCTCGTATAAAGAAGGCGCTCGGGACACTCTATCATGCAAGAGGGGATCAGAAGCAAGCAAAGCAGAATTACCTGGATAGTTTGGCTCTTCTTAAACAAACTCCCGTGAAGGCTTTTGCGGATCAAACTGAACCGAAGTATAGGCTATTACTGCTAGCTCTCGACGTGAATGACCGTGCTCAAGCACACGAACATCTCAAGCTCCTCCAAGCCGATCAATCTGACAATCCTGATTTAATGACCACCCTGTACTGTAAAATGGCAGAAGCTCAGTTTCTCAAAGCAAGCCAACGGTTTAAAGATAAAGCAAAAGCCCAGGATTTGTTACGGGAAATTTTCAAAGATGAAAATACGCTCCATCACATGAAGTTTACTGCAATGTTGCATTTATGTGATTTGCTTCTACAAGAATTTAGTCTACTGGGGGATAAAGACCTGTTCACAGAAGCACAGGCCTTGGCGTTGCAGGCAGGGGATTTAGCGCAATCTTGGCAATTCATTCCAGACATGATCAGGATTCAACTTCTGCAGGCCAAATTCAAACTTGTCAAGGGGGATGCACAAGATGCTTTCCAGCTGTTAACGCAAGCCGCAGAAGTCGCAGAGAAGAAAGGTCTGGGCTACTTATTGGCTGAAGTAAAAGAAGAACAAAATCGCTTGGAGAAGCAACTATCAGAATGGAAGGATCTATCAGATCGAAATGCCCCATTACAAGAACGGATTGCCTTTTCAGAGGTGGAAGCCTACCTCCAGGAAGCAATCAAACTTCGGGATCTAACTCCTTCATTGCACTAACTATTGGCACCTGCTTCATAGTCCCGCTTCGCTTGATTTATGCGTGGATTATGGGGCCAATAACTTGTAAACTAAGCTGAACAAAAATGATAAAGGGAAGAAAGGGTAGCGATCTCGATCTGAACTACCCAAGTAACATTCTATAGACATCTTTGGGATCGTGATCGCCAGGCGCTTTGATTTTAAAGCGAATATGCACTTTTTGCCCCGGACTAACCTCTTCAAAAACCCATTTCATGGCTCTTCCGCCGTGAACGGAGTATTGATCTTCAAAACCTACGGGTGGATCTTCCTCTGTATCTGATGCCAATTCAAAACCTGCTGGCAAGAAATCAGTAATTTCAACATTTCTAATGATCGCTGTTCCGTCATTCTCACCACGAATGAGGATCTCATATTCGTTTGGATCCTCACTAGCGGTTGATGAAACCATTTTCCCAATCTTTAGCTTTCTTCGTTGGTGAATGACAGTGATAGGACCAGCTTCGGCTTCTGCTGTTATTGGTTTTATTTCCGGATAAAGATTTCCGTAAACAATCACAGAGCCCGTGAATTCCTCGTCAGGTTTCGCCATAGCATATATGGGATATTTTACTTCTATTTCTTCTCCTTGCGCGAAAGCACCTATTGGTGACTCTTCGAGATGTTCCATTGTTATAGTAACTGTTTCAGACGATACGTCAGCGTCAAAGTCTTCTAATCGTATATCTCCCTTTTTTACTTGAATATTTCCTCTCTCAGGTCCTTCAAATCCTTCAGGTAACTTACTAACGAGTTTTAAGTACTCAATCTCGGTACTACCAATAGACTTTATTGAATATCCGGATATAACCTCAGCACGACGATATGAAGGGATTTCTAGGGGATTATAGTTCTGTTTCACTTCGATCGCCATTAAAGGTAAGGCATAACCAGCCGAAGTAACTTCAGCAACTATTTCAGAATCAAACAAGTATTTGACGCTAAGATCTAATTCACGGCCAAATTGTGGGATATTATCCGGTTCGTCAACCGTGATAGTCCAAGGATCCAGTGTAAATATCTCACCAGGATCAATGGATCGCTCCTCTTCAGGAAAATCTCTTCCCAGCCATTCTATTCTGACATTACCTTCATCCAGCGGTCCTTCATAAATTCGGACGGTTTTTAGATCCATTTCAAATTCGCTGGTATTCTCCAATTCAAACCTGCAGTCAAAATCACCGGGATTTTCTTCCTGCTCTTCTCTGGAAATAAACTGGAAAACCGATGAGCTCCCCGTGACAGTTTTAAGATTCAGGCCAGAAAGATTAGTTTCAAGCCCGTAATAGGTAATCATTGTACTTCCAATCCTGTACGGTTCATTTGTGCCTTCAGGTAAAATGACAGTAAAACGACAACTAGCATTTACTTTACTATTAGCAGGTATCTCTTCGATTTCCCAGAATAAATGACGTCCATTATTATCCGAGTTCTCAGTCATCGCTCCAGTATCGGTTTCAAAATTACTTAATCCAGTTTCGCTGTCAAGTATATATTTCTTGATTACCACATTTTTCAGAGACCAATCGAACTGATTGGAAACTTCAATTGTGAAACGCATACTTGCTTCTTCTCCACGAGAAAAAATAGGCGGAGAATCAGTTTTTTCTGAATCCCAAAAGTTTTCTACGAGTAACACTCGGGGGGCCGCCAGATCAAATGTAAATGGAACGCTTTTCGCCTCTGACGGATTCAACTCTTTTAGTGCGAAAGAATCATCAAATACCGCGGTACCTTGCTCAAAATCCGCATCAAAAAGTACATTTTCCACCCCCTCCATCTTTGCATCAATACCCCAAATTCTATCTTTTTTTCCGGTGTTAACAATTTCAAGCTTTCCAGTACCAGTCAAAGATGTAATTTCGTCCCCTTCTAGGTTTACCAGATTATTTTCCCGATCTATCTGATATTTTATGAGCTCCTGTAGTCTAACCTTAAGCCCTGGCTGCCCTTTTTCGTGATCCTCTAACGCCCGAAAATCGGATCGTGCTCGATCTGCATCGCTTTCGGAGTAATCCTCGCTTTCAGGCAAAGAAACTCCAGAAGCACGAATGGTGGCAATAGCTTCTTTTGCCTTGTTTCGAGTTCCCCGATCATTGTCATCAGTAGAAATTTGTTCCAAAACAGATATGGCCTCTGGATCTCCCAACTTGGCAATCGAATCGATGGCTGCTTTCCTTACATCCTTTTCCAGATCATTTTTTGCCGCGTCTAAAAGCGCACGAAGAGAAGATTTCGTACGAACATTTCCCAACGCGATAGCCGCGCTTGTTCGAGTATCTTTATCACTAGCTTCAAGATTTTCAAATTGCATCGACACTAGGATCACATCTTTCAATTTTAACGGGTAGTAAACAATAATTTGTCGTAGGAAAGTAACAATCTCGAGAAGTAATAAAATTTTACGCAAGAGTTTTAGTTTTAAAAACGCAATTACTCGGGTAAAATTTCCACGATACTAGTATGGATGTTATAGAATACGTTATTCCAATTTTAAGGAGTTCAAAAAGGTTTGAAAACGTAATTGAGACATTCTAAGGGCCTTCCTAAGTTCTTCTTGGTTGTTATAGGTGGTCATATCTTTGACCGTATAAATGCCCAATAGGTTTAGTTTGTGTTCTGTTTTATGGCCAATTCCCCTGAGACTTGAAAGTTGTCCTCCTTTCAGATCTACCGTAACTCGCCCTTTCGTGGGTTTGAGAATTTGGCTTTTAGCAGCTGGTGGGGTATCTTTTTTACCTTTAGGGCCCGACACTAGCAGGGAGGCGTTGTTCTTCCACTTTGAAAACGTTTTTTTGGTCGTTATTGAGTCCATATCAGCATAGCTGGAGCCAAGAAAATCCTCGACCGTAATGATCCCTAATGCACTCAATTCCCTAGCAGTTACCTGACCTATCCCTTTAATTTTCGTTACAGACATGCGTAAGGCATCATCAGATTTTAGCTGGGTCATTGGTTCCGTTTTTACGCCTTTGAATGAGCCATAAACGCCTGACCTTGGTTCTCGCTCCAAGATAAGACTAGCATTTTGCAGGAGGGAACCCAGTTTTTTGTCCGATACCCGCATTGTTTGGGCAAGGGTTAACCGATCATGAAAATTCCATAAATCGGATACGGAAAATATGTTTAATTGAGATAATCTGTCTGCATAGGTTTTTCCAATTCCATGAATAGTAGTAACGGGGATTGCAGATTCAGTAACTACGCTTGTGGGTGTTTGGGACGTCATTCTTGGAGAAACCATCTCTGGTCCTCCTAGAGGTTCACTTTCCATAATTTGATCCAAGGAGAGCTGTTCAGGCAACTCAGGTACAGAAATCCCTTCAAGCATGGGCTTTTCTCGTCGTCCCTCCTTTTCAACATAGAAAAAATGTCCATAAGGCTTAGTAGTACCTTTTAAATCCTCTATCCAAACCTGCCATACCCCCAAATGCTCATCACGCAATCGAGTGGGAATGGGCCATGCATTCACCACGATATCAGGGAAACCTTTTCCATAGCGATTCAATCGGGTGTTTTTTTTATGATCAAGAATTTGAAGACGGTAGCTCTCAGGAATCTGTCCTTCCTCGAATAAAACGTGGATATTTATCTTTTCCCCTGGAGAAAATGAGAAAGCCTGTGAATAGGGGGCTTGAGATAACGACAAACTTATGGTAGGCATAACAATGACCTTTATGTAAAGAACCGTTCGATAGCTTTGATTAGACGTCAATCAACCTTTTTTTGCGATTCAACCTTCATCCATGGATAATCTGTTTTCAATATGTTGAAAAATACCATGTTGAAATATTATAGGGATTTTAAGGAAGTGAATCCTGCATTGGTCTCCTAAACCTTAATCAGGCATTAAATTGAAAATCTACCTTTCTGATTAAAAAAGAATTCCTCAAGCAAATAAAAGCCCCTATGGCATAAAAAGGTTCATTTATGCCACGAACCATTACCAAATCCATTATTTTCATTTTTTGGATGAATTTTGACCTAATTATTCAAAAATTCAGGTTTTAATGCATTTCTTGAGAAAAGCAGGTACATAATAAATGCAATTGACGGGACAGGTAAGATCTTTATATCTGACCAAAAATTGGTATACAGAAGTTAAGGCGGATGAAGTGGTATTATGAACAAGTTACTCTGGAAACCTTCTGCAAAAACGATAGAAGAGGCGAATATTACACGTTTTGTTAAGATGGTAAATGCAGAGTATAATCTGAGCCTCGAAACGTATAGTTCACTCTACAATTGGTCTATTAACAATATTCCGGAATTTTGGGAGGCCATATGGAAATTTGGGGATATAATTTATTCCAGAAAGTACGATATGGTGGTAGATGACCTGTCAAAATTCCCTGGAACAGCTTGGTTTCCTGGGGCCAGGTTGAATTTCGCAGAAAATCTTTTACGCTTTCGTGACCACCAATTGGCCTTTATGTTCCATGGAGAAAACCAAAAGTCATCCCAAATAACCTATAGGGAACTGTACGAAAAAGTGGCGGCATTGGCTGCTGCTTTAAGGGATTTTGGAGTTAAGCCAGGAGACAGAGTCGGGGGATATATGCCCAATTTACCTGAAACCGCTATGGCAATGTTAGCAACCACTAGCCTCGGCGCAATCTGGTCTTCGTGCGGGGCAGAACTGGGTTCTCAAGCAGTTCTAGATAGATTTGGTCAAATCGAACCTGTAGTATTATTCGCCGCTGATGGCTATTTTTACAAGGATAGAAAGTTCTCTAACCTATCCAAGGTTGAACAAATAGTAAATGGAGTCCCTTCGGTTCAGAAAACTGTCATCGTACCTTACGTTAAAAAAAGCCTTGATATCAGCTCTATTAAAAATGGTGTCCTAGAGAAGGAGTTTCGGCTCTCAACTTCGCTCACTGATCCAATACCGTTTGAACAATTACCATTCGATCATCCAATCTATATTATGTTTTCATCAGGAACAACCGGAAAACCCAAATGCATGGTGCAAGGCGTTGGGGTGTTGATAAATCATCTAAAGGAGCTAGTTCTCCATACAGACCTGAAGCGTAAAGATCGAATCTGTTATATCACAAGTCCGTCGTGGATGATGTGGAATTGGCTTATCAGCTCACTAGCAGTCGGAGCAACGATTGTTTTATATGATGGGAACCCCTTGTACCCTGATTGGGCGAGAATGTGGGAGCTAGTTCAGAAAGAACAAGTTTCCATATTGGGTTGTAGTGCCAGTTATATCAACTATCTGATGGGTGTCGAGGCAACACCTGGTAAGAGCTACGATTTAACATCGCTCCGTGAAATCTCGCAAACAGCATCTCCTCTCTCTGCGGAAGGGATGGAGTGGGTATATGATCATATAAAATCTGATGTTCATTTTAATTCGATTTCAGGAGGAACAGATATTAACGGTTGCTTTGCAGCCGGAAGCCCTACTCTCCCCGTCTACGCTGGGGAACTACAAGCTCGTGGATTGGGAATGAAAGTTTTTGCATATAATGAGGATGGCGAACCTGTTATTGATCAGCAGGCTGAACTAGTATGCGAAGCTCCGTCACCTAGCATGCCGCTGTTTTTTTGGGATGACCCTGAAAACCTAAAGTATCTTGCAGCATATTTTGATTTCTATAAACCTCAAAATAAGAATGTATGGCGACATGGAGATTATATCGCTATAAACAGTAAAACGGGAGGTGTTACATTTTATGGAAGATCAGATGCGGTTCTAAAGCCAAGTGGTGTTCGAATCGGAACCGCGGAGATATACAATATCGTGGAATCACTGCCCGAGATCGTTGATAGTGTAGCCATCGGCCAAAACTGGAAAGGCGATCAACGCGTAATTCTTTTTGTCAAGCTGAATGAAGGCCAAGACCTCAATGAAGATTTGAAGAGAAAGATAGTGTCCGAACTTAGAACCAAAAGTTCACCACGACATGTTCCGAGCCTAATATTGGAGACGCCAGACATTCCATACACGTTTTCAGGGAAAAAGGTTGAAATATCTATCACGAATATTATACACGGAAAACCTGTTTTGAACAGGGACGCCCTTCAAAATCCAGAGTCTTTAGATTATTTCGAGCAAATTAAGGACAAGTTGTAGTCAACAATCCCCAATTATTCCTATTTTGCAGTCTCAGAAGAAGGTTGGGGCCTTTTCGGTTACTCGTTGTGGTGGAGGAATTGTCACAGTTTCTTCCGGTGAAAGAACTTCGATCAGATCGTAATCCCTTGAACCACCACCGATTTTTTCAAGATAGTTGGGCGACAAATACGGATCCTTCATTGGCCCTTGCAGGCGTTGAAACGGATGTAGATCTACATTAGGGTCTAGATTTACATGCTTCATGAATAGGGGGATATTTTTCTCCATAAGACCCTCTTTCGCGATCAAATCGAGAGAGGCAGTTTCTATCGCCACAATGTCACGACTCCCAAGTACTCCGATATCATTTACGATGTTTGGTTGGCCAATACCCCAGCAATCACATGTAGGAGTAATTTGGAGAAGGAAACTCAGATAGAACCGCTTGTCTTCCGTAAAAGTATCAATAACTTGCTTAGATGTAACTGCCATAAGCTCATTGAATGCAGAAAAGTGTTCTTGTGTTAAATTTAGACTTCCTACACCTTCGTCTGCCTTCATACACTCCCAACAATTGCTGTTTTGACAACCGTTGAAGTTAATAGTAAGTTTGTGCTCCTCAGCTTTATACTTGATGACCTCATATGGGCAGGATTTAACTAATTTTTCAGCATGCTCTGGTGTACATTTTTCAGCGTCCCAAAAAGGGATAGAACTAAATATCCCATGAATTTTTTTCCATCGTGTTTCCGCAGCAAACCCTCCGAGCGCCAGATTCTTAATAGCTCCTCCAAAACCACATGAGTTATGGCCCTTTACATGTGTTACATCAAAGAGAACATCAGCATCGTGTAATACCCCAGCCAGACTTACTTGATCTACAGGTCCGTATTCTACTGGTGTTTTTACCACATACCCGTCCTTGATCCCGGTAATAGGAATGATGGGACATCCGCATGTTTCCTGTGTGTAACCACGATCAGCAGCGTTGTATACTGCCGTAGGGCTGTCAGTTATGAAAGGCCATCCGCCTGCATCCTTAATGGCTTTAACAATTCGACGGATAAAGAAAACGGGGACAGTTTGGTATCCGTCACCATTACCAAGATGCATTTTCAAGACTACTTTATCTTGTTTCTCAATAGTAGAGAGATCCAGCATTTCTATAACTCGGTCAACCTTGGCAGCAAATGAGGCAAACTTTTTCTTGACCCCGTGTTGCACAGAGCCAAAATAAACTTTGGGAGGCATGATAACTCATTCTTCCCTTAATTACTTAATACTGTTTACGAGTTCCCTGTTCGCTAATGTATCTCTTGATCGTTACAATTATCGTTTCAAACATTTTTTCTTAGATTTAGTATCAAAAGTGGTTATTATGTCTCCCCATAGAAGGAATCCCATAAACTTGCATTATCGGGTACATAAAAGTAGGATTTTTATTTCTCCAAAAGTGCGTTATGTTGATCAACAGTGTTGATACGATATATAAACCTGGATCTGGTTGTTTAATAAGAACTTGGAACCAAGAACAGTTTACTTGTATGCTAAGCTTACTAACTTTCATAAGAATCGCTTGTTTATCCCAATCCCTTTCAACGTGCTGGGAAAGACTCCGAATTAACTGAAAGGCGGAATTGCGCTAGAATCATTTTATGAGATCGTTCATTATCTTTGATCAGTATCATTAGGGAACCAATACATTTATTAACCATAATAGAGGGTTAATTTTGAGATCTCCTGTTAAAACTAGTATGAAAGAATCAAAGGTTTTTTTGATAGTTATTCCAGGTGGTATGGACATCCCCTACGAAGAAGCTGAAAAATGGCCCGCTTTAATAATTCTGGGTACACCCAATTCTGGAAAAACCTCTCTACTTTATCGACTCTACTCAGGAATCTTCTATAAAAATGCCCCCATGGCTCCTAGTAGACCTATTGAACAGGTAAGAGTGGATAATACACTACTCCGAGCGATTAATATCATAGAAAACGAGCTTTCTTACGAAGAATGGAGCCCAATGACTCATGGTGCGACTGCCATTATTTTTCTTGTCGATGTATCAGCTGACCAGAGTATAGCTGAAGGAATGGATTTGTACAAAGGTGTAATGGCGCGGCTAACAGTGGATGGGATCTATCAGGGCATTTTTGGGAATAAAACTGACCTTCGAAATTATTCAAGTGATGCTTTAAGGCAGAGGTTCCATGAGAATGATCACTTAAATTCGGCGGTGAATTCCCCTTTCTTCTGTGTTTCCTTACTAACCGCCAATAATTTAAGAAAGAGTCTAGCACGATTTATGTACAATGCAAACCTTACCTTTCATGTGCCAGTGTTCCGAAAATAGCCAGATTTGGCAGGGAGTTCAACGATCGTGTCACCAACAGAAAACGAGCGGATTCTGAAAAAGGCGTTGAATAGCGAACTTATACTTGATTTTACATCAGATTCGGCATATGCAAACTTCTTATGTATCGCTCAGTGTTCAAAGTGCTGTGGATACGCCTATTACTTGCCATCGGAGGTCGAAAACCTCCCAAATTATATAAAGGAACACCTAACGTTAAAAGACGAGAAATTTTGGATCAGTGTTCGTTCAAGGCGATGTACATTCTTTCAGTCCAATAATGCTGGATTATGTTGCTCCATACATCATTATCGCCCTCTTAGATGTCGTATCTATCCTTATTTTCCCGTTATTGTCGACGAGAAGATCATGATAACCCTTGAACCTGCTTTGAAAATGTTAAATGATGATGAAGGAAGGATAAAACAATGTCCTGGCTTAAGCAGAGAAGGAAAACCGCTGCAACAAACTATTAGTGATTGTCTGTTGTTTCTCAAGGAATCTAGATCATCGCCAGCAATTCTTTCTACTCTGATAATGGACTGCAATGCATTCCACAAGATCCGGAGTGAAAAATGGTTTGTTGAGAGTGCTAAAATGGTCCCTAAATCCTTTCAGAAGTAGGCTTGAAAGACCAAGTCTGGATCAAGAAACAAGAATACGGACATCTATTTATTGGAAAATCGATATGAAAATGACTCCCAGGGTAACTAATAGGATTCCAAGGGTATGAATCCGCGTTAGACGTTCTTTTAAAATCAAAACACCCAAGAGAACCGCTATTAGCGGATTTATAGATGATATTGGAGTTGCACGAGCTGCACCGATCATATCAATTGAGTAGAAGAAAGCTACCCCGCCTATTCCCCACGTGACAAGTCCCCCGATTCCTAAAACTATTGCATCCCTTTTCCCAATGTTTAAAAGTCGAAAATCCTTCTTGTTTGAAAATCGGGGTATTAGAAATGTTTGGGCTATCCAAAGGCCCGCCATTAGAATGGTCATCATGGCAAAACGCACCGTTGCCAGGCCCAGAACCTGTACCTCAGAAAATGTAAGAACCATCCGGAGTGTCAAGATTGCAAAACTCCAGAAAAAAGCCGCTCCAATTGCTAACAATAATCCGATCGTTTCGATAGATGTCCCCGTCTCTTGGACTGACGATCTCTGTGTGGAGATTAAACCCACGCCAGATACAATAGATAGTGTTCCTAGGAGTACAAATTCTGTAATAGCTTCCACTCCAAAAAGGATTAGAATAACTGCGGTAAAAAGGGGATATACTGAGGTAATGGGTTGAGCTTTGGAAACTTCCACTCTTTTTAATGCAGAAAAAAGCGAGAAATCCCCTATCCCTACAAAAATCGAGGAGAGAACCATCAACCAGAACACGTCAGGTTGAAAAAATCGTAAAATTGACTCCATACCGAACACGATTACTGCAAGGGTTGCGATAAATGGAACCGCGAAAGTTCCTCGAATGACCATTACCATGGCAAGTGAGTGATCAATTTTCAACGCTGATTTTGACATTACTACTGCCGCACCCCAAGCAGTAGCTGCAGAAAGTGCTAGCAAAACACCTAAAGACTCCTCAAGTACCATTTTTGGATGACCTTCTATAAAATCGCGATTTGTTATACTATATTTTTCTGTAGTGAAATCTCTATTCGAAATGAATTGAATACGCCCCTTTTTCAAAATTAAGACGAGAAGAGATTTCAAAACGAGGAGGATAAGAATAAAAAGTGTTGAGGGGAAATGGACTCATCTGGTCGGGTGAATGCATCTAGGGGTCCTTTTATGGTACAAGGCTGAATAAATGAGCCTAACAGCCCATGTGAGCAAGAATGAAACTTGACGATCTCTCTCGGAATCATGGATTGAAACTCAACAACGACCCTGACTTTTTACATTGTTGTATGAGATGTGAGGTGGCCAAGTCGTTGGGTTCCGTGGATACCTGTCCCCAACGTGTTCATACTGGCTATAGTTGTTGTCCATCCTGTGGCATCTTTGTTGAGCATGGTTTAGAATCCATGCTAACACATTGGAATGAGGGGAGTGTTTTTATGGCGGGATTTCAGATCGTAATTCCCCTTAGAACCGCAATTACAGAAGAAATCTTACGATCGGCATTTAGGCTTGAGAAAGTCCCGACTAAGCAGCTTGGCCTGCTTTACGAGTGGAAACACGGATGGACGATTGAAATCAGTTTTACTCACCATATAAATTGGATTTGCACAATTAGACACAATTTCTGGCCTTTAGATATGAATATTTCATTCTTACGTGATCCCCTGGTTTTTGGTTTAGCTGGATTTCCGTCCCGAGCTGGGGCAACGGTTTTTTCTCAATTACGGGAATTGTTTCGAGATGTTCTCGAGTGGCTGAGTACTAATTTTCAAATGGATCCCCCAGAGTTCTTCGCGGTAAGTTCGAACGCGGGATATGAAAAGATGTCCTATTATGCCTCCTATTACTTGGGTTTCGAAACGGAAGAGAACATGATTATAGATATTCTTGCGCCAGATTATGAAAGTACCTATGCTGATGAAAAATGTATCGTGAACATGGGCCAAGAGCATATCCCAGCCCTCTCGTTTCAAAAAATTAACGAGACCCTCATTATGCAAAAAGGGCTTATGATTCAATGGGAGACAATCAAACCTACTCTGGACAATATATTAAGTGACTTGTCAGTTATCACTAGCGAAATGAGGGTCATCAATCCTCATTTAACTGTTTCAAGGCTTAGTGAGCTTTTGGATAATATTCAGGACATTCAAGAACAGTTCCTCAAAATTAAACCTACCCTCTCCTCCATGCAAGGCCATCTGAGCCCCGTAGTCCCTTTGTTATCGGATCCTCTTGTTCAGAAGTTAATGCCCCAGTTTAATTTGGAGTTAATCAATTCCTGGCTGGACTTTGCGAGGAGTGTCGAAAGAAGTGTTGAAGGCGCAACATCGTATATTCGAGGCAAAATGAACTTGTTGGCCCTAGATCAAGAGAAAAGGATGACTCGCCGCCTTAATTTATTGACAGCGCTCTTTGGATCTCTTTCAGGGTTGAATCTACTTATCGCTTTTGTCTCCTGGTCAAACCCCAATCCAGGAATCGAACTGTTGATCTTTCTAGGGGGCGTTATATTAAGTTTAATTGTCGGTACTCTTATTTTTGTGGCGAGAGTTAGTTCTCAAGATTGATATGGACTCCTAGGTTCATTATACAGCAAAAAAAGAGTTCTAGTTCAAGGCCTAGAGACATTACAAGATAGTATCACCTGGGATGGAAAAAACTTCTAAACCTTACAGGATTGAACGGCTTACAGGATTGAACGGCCCTGGTTTTAGATTTTATAATCCGTTAGCGAACCCAGGCACCTCTTCAGTTCGAAAAACCTGATTTCGCTTTGATTATAGTCTGCGTACGTTAATATATATCTGATCTTTCCACAACCACAACTTATACTGAGACGCAAGAATGAGGAATCCTATCTGTTAGGTGACAACAGTGGTTATTGCAACGGTAGCTGACGGTTTCCAAGATGATTACGGCAAAAATATAGGACGAATTCCACAAAAGCGTTTTGATGATTTTGATATCAGAGAAGGAGAGGTCGTGGAAGTCGTCAGTGGAGACAGGAAAGTAGGGATCCTGTTGAAACCTCTGGAGGAAATTAGTTCTCCATCCCAACTACCGGAAGTACCTCTCTACCCTTCCCCTCAACGGTCAATTCGTAAGACAGGGGATCTCATTCTGCACTTGAATGGATTCCTTCGAGCAAACCTCGGCGTAGGAATTGGTCAGAAAGTTTTCCTGGATAAAACTGCTTGTCCTGAAGCTAAGAAGGTACTGATAAGCACATTCAGCATGGAAGATAAGGATAAAGTTTTCATTGAGTATTTGCTCAATCGACCAGTGACTAGAGGGCAGACAATTGAACTTCGGCGACTGCTCGGAGGTAAGGACCTCAAAGTGGCAATTTTATCGACAACTCCCTCAGGGATAGTAAGAATCGTTCCAGAAACGGACGTTCGTATATCTAATGAAATACCCAAGGAACTAGTAGATGATGAACTGGACCGCTTTGTCATGTGGGACGAAGTAGGAGGGCATTCTGAGTTAATTTCACGGCTAAGAAATCTGGTTGAACTACCGTTAAGATATCCAGAGGTTTTCGAAATGCTTAATATCCAACCTGCACAGGGAATTTTGCTTACAGGTCCATTGGGGGTTGGAAAAAGTCATTTAAGTCGGGCTCTTTCTTGCGAATCAGGAGTTACCCGATTTTTCATCATGGCAACTGAGATGATTAGAGGATATTGGACAACTGAGAAGGATGTCAACAAGTATTTTGACTATGTTATCAAGTACGAACCCGCAGTGATCGTTATCGATCAGGTCGAAGCTCTTGCGCCGGCTCCTAGTCGGCACCTATCGGACCTTGAACGACGTACAACAATGAGTCTGATTCAGAACTTAGATAAAATCATCCGTGGCCGAAAAGTTATTGTTATTGCTACGACAACTGATGCCGATAGTGTTCACCCGGCTCTAAGAGTACCAGGTAGATTTGAGATTGAAATCGCAGTACCAATCCCGAATTATCTTGATCGTCTGGAAATCCTAAAAACTCACGTTAGAGGTATTCCCGCTAAGGAACTTGACCTAGAAGACATAGCAAAGAACACCGGCGGGTACACTCCCGCAGATCTAGAATTCCTAATAAAAATGGCAGGCATGCACGCTTTAGAGCGACAGAACTTATTGGAGCCAGAAATTGCTCAGGTCTCAAGCGAGGAGAGTGAGGTTAATCCCAAGGCTCATGGTATTGAAATCCACTTATCTCAGGAGGATCTTTTGACCGCCTTAACAGAAGTAAAACCGTCAGCAACGCGAGAAATTACAACATCGATTCCATTGGTTTCATGGAAGGATGTGGGCGGACTGGAAGATGTTAAACAGTCACTGCGAGAAATGGTGGAATGGCCCATACGGAAACCTGAGGTGTTTCAAGAGATGAATATTCGAATGCCGCGAGGAGCTCTATTATATGGCCCTCCAGGAACTGGTAAGACCCTAATTGCCAAAGCCCTTGCCAATGAGATTCAAGCGAATTTCCTAGTTGTACGAGGACCTGAATTATTGTCTAAATGGTTCTCAGAGTCAGCGAGGATGGTAAGAGAGTTATTTCAAAGAGCACGCCAACTGGCCCCGTGTATCATTTTCTTTGACGAGCTAGATGCTCTTGCCGGAAAAAGAGGAGGAGGATTTACCGATTCATCAAGAGAAAGGGACAGAATCATTAACCAGTTACTAGCGTCTCTCGATGGAATGGAAAAACTGACTGGCGTATATGTAATCGGTGCTACCAATAGACCTAACGCCATAGATCCAGCGTTACTCCGTCCTGGTCGCTTGGACAGGCTGATTTATGTCCCTATTCCAGATATGGAAAACCGATTAAAGATCCTTGAGGTACACACTCGTCATATGGATCTGGATGACACAGTGGACTTGAAGAAGCTTGCTAAATCGACTGAAAACTTCACAGGAGCTGATATTGAAAACCTTTGTAGAGAGGCCGCCTTTGCTGGATTACGTCGTGATTTCACATCGCGATCCCTTTCTTTTAAAGACTTTGATGTTGCGATGGCCAAGTGTCGACCGAGCATTAACGAGAATATAGTTAAATATTTCGAGGTAGAGGTACAGGCGATGAAAAGACACCGAATTTCGGACTATTCAAATGAAGAAAGGACGTTCGTGTAGGAAATGGTGGTATCGAAATGGTTGCTTGTGAACTAGCAGAACCCCAAACTGAAGATTTTGGCAAAAGAATAATCCGTTTACCACCAGAGGCACTTGTAATTCTTGGTGTGGAAGACGAAACAGTTATTGAGGTTATTCACAAGGATAAGCGGTTCGGGGTCATTGTTAAACCAGATGTGCCTATGGTCGAGCAGTCGATACCACCCTTGGAAAGGGAGAAGAAACAAAAGAAAAGTTCTGAAGATGATCTTCCGAGGCCACGAGGTCGTCGGTTTCAGGGGTATTCGGAAATAGATCGCGAGAGTATTTTTACCGCGAGATTGGACGGGGAGGTAAGGCAATCCTTAGGTCTTTCTCTTGGAGACCTCGTCGAAGTTGATACAATATTGAAACCTGCGATTGCTAAAATAGTTCATGTAACTCTCGTTGGACGAGACCCAAAGAAGCTTGATGATGCGGAACGCCACTTACTTCTGGTACAATTAAGAAACCAGTTAAAAAACCAACCCGTGTCCTCGGGACTCCAAATTAATCTAGCTGGTTATACATTCAAAAAGGAAACCCTATTTATTAAAGCGACAAGTCCAGATGGAATTGTTATTATTAATCCTAAAACCACTAAGTTTCAGCTTAGCAAAACCTTTATTCCCAGTTCTAAAGAGTTGGAGGCTATTTCTTGGGAGAGCATCGGAGGTCTCAAACCTGTAATCCGACGATTAAGGAAGTTGGTTATTACGCCTATCAGAAGACCTGAGGTCTTTAGTGCAATAAATATAAGTCCTCCGCATGGAATTCTTCTTGTTGGTGGATCTGGGGTGGGTAAGACCCTACTACTGGATACATTGGCAGCTGAAATGGCCCAATCTGGCGCACGAATATTTCGAATTCCTTCCAACCTCTTTGCAGGTGTAGGGCCCACCGAGAAGAATATCCGGACGCTCTTTGCTGATGTCCAAAAAACCGCTCAGAAAAGTCCAGCTCTACTAATATTGGATGATCTGGATACTCTAACGCCTGCACCAAATTTAAACCTGCCAGAATACGTACGTAGGTTTTCAATCCAGTTTGCGTTGGGACTGGACACTCTCAAAGGAACCAGAGCATTTGTTGTAGGAGCCTGTAAGTCAGCTGATGATATCGATCCTATTGTACGCCGGCCAGGGCGCTTTGATATCGAAGTGGAATGCAATGTTCCATCAGAACAAGAGCGTGAGGAGATACTTAATATTCATTTACGAACTGTTCCACTTGAAAATGATGTTACCGAAGATTATTTGAGGTCTTACATAAGCAGAATGACTGGATATGTAGGAACGGACATTGCTGCTCTTGTCAAAGAGGCCTGCATGCGCTGCGTTGCTCGATATGCGGAATTAATTAATCTCTGGGGAACCTCGATTCCACCAACTGTGATGTTGGAAATCAAAGTAGCCCGTGAGGACTTTGAAGAAGCTTTTCGAACTGTAGAGCCATCTGCGCTTCGTACGGTCCATTCTCGCATATTAAAACCCAATGTTCATTGGAATGATATTGGAGGGCTTACTGAAATCAAACATCTCCTGCAAGAACAACTTGAATGGCAATTTCATCAGCCACAGGTTTTGAAGGAGATGGGTGTCACCCCTCCTAGAGGAATCCTTCTCTATGGGCCACCTGGTAATGGGAAAACGCTGCTGGCGAGGGCGATTGCCACGGAACTTGAGGCCTCTTTCATCTCAATCAAGGGTCCAGAACTGTTATCTGTTTGGTTTGGAGAATCTGCCCGAATTGTTCGAGAACTGTTTAGTAAGGCAAAAAAACTGGCGCCCTGTATTCTATTTTTTGATGAAATTGATGCAATGGTTCCCCGCCGAGGAGGGGACGAATCAGATGGCGGCCGAGAGATTGATGCAACGGTAAATCAGCTCCTCACTCTCTTGGATGGGATAGAAGATACACAGGATATCTTTGTTATAGGCGCCACAAACAGACCAGGCGCCCTTGATTTGGCATTGCTTAGGCCAGGCAGGTTAGATAAGCTAATTCTAATTCCCTCCCCAGATCAAGCAGGACGTCGAGAAATCCTAGATATTCACTCAAGGAAAATTCCATTTCAAGGTGAACGTGATCACCTGCTTGATTCACTTTCAGAAAGAACAGCTGGATATTCTGGGGCCGATCTGGAGAACTTATGTCGGGAAGCTGTGATGAGCGCACTGCGAACGGATTTTAACCAACGTGTCATCATGTTTGAGCATTTTGAGAGTGCACTAAAGGACTGCTTTCCTAGCGTTGACTCTAAGCTCGAAGCTTATTATAATGAGTTTGAATCTAGAGTCCTAGGAAACAAGAAGGGGGAATTTCTCTCAAAACAGTCTCCCTCGTTCGTATGAAATGGTGTATTAAAACTAAGCAGGTAGTTCTTTTACGATTGCTCTTGATTTCCCCTCGACATCCAGATGCTCTTTAATGATTCAGTAGGCACGGCGTTTTCTTGGGACGAAGCGACGATAATTTATTCAGTAGCCGGACTGTATAATGCAACTTGTACGGTTTTTAATCTAGCTGATCACTTTGTTAGTGCTACGGTGGCAATGATTGTACTCAATGAAACCGGCGGTCTCCAAACGCCTGGCGAGACCTTCTTACCAGAGGCCCTTAAATTGAAACTGATTGGTGCCGCTTTAGGAGTTGGATTGGCTGGATCTCTCTTTGTATCATTGATGTTTATTGGGCGGTCATCGCCATAGGGGGGGTAACAAGATATTTGATGATCAAATTATTTCATCTGGGCGACCCACGCATAAACTGGTTCACACAGCTGTTTGATGCGTTCCTTTTCTGGACTCATTGGACTAGGTTTCCAATCTGGCACGGGTTCAAACCAAAAATCGATGAGATTCCCCACTCTTTCCCCTTTCGGTGCCATTTTTACCACTACGGGCATTTCGGTTTCGGTGTGCCAAGGTTTTTCGATATGTAGTATATTTGCGATTGCAGTTTTGCTGTCTCCAACCAGAACATAGGCTAAAACAAATGGCAACTTCTTCAAGGCGCTTTTGGCAGCGAATCCACATATTGTCCAGGCGTGAAGGGTTCCAGTTCTCGGCATTTCGACCCAATCCATTTTTATTAGATCACAATCAAGATTCCAGCAATTAACTCTCGGAGGGAACGTGATATCACCACAATTTGGACATTTCGTACCTAGGAGTTTCCCCTCCAGTAAACCTTTAGCGTAGGGACTCAAAGCTCCTAAACGGAATGTATACAACATGTCAAAATATATTTGCTGCTCGACCCACTCCACCCCTCCAGCGGTACCCGTTCGGACGTTTTGCCATGTCCATCCCTTCTCAGGAACCAATGTAGAAATTTCTTTCCAAGCATCCCATCGAAAATCCTTATTGAATGGAGTCGGATGTAAATGATCTGACATAATTATCACCTCAAGCTCTTTGTAGTACGAAATTTGAAATGCTGGTTCCAGTGCCAGCGTGACTATTAACGAGTCCTACTTCTGCATCTTTGACTTCGTTGTCTGTAGACTTGTGTTCCTTGGGAATCCGTCCTGTTAATTGGTAATAGCATTCTATGGTGCTCATTAGGCCCGTGGCTCCCACGGGATGGCCGTATCCAATCAAACCCCCTCCAGGATTTGTAGGAATTTCACCTTCCATCATGGGAAGACGATCACGAATGAACTCTTTGACTGACATTGACTCACACCAGCCTAACGCATTATAGATTTGGGCCTCAGATGTTGAGAAGGCATCATGGACTTCAGCGACATCCAAATGTTTGTAAGAGTTCTTCCATGGGATTTCAGCCATATCGAAAGCTAATTCCGCGGCTCTACGACAGGCGCCGAATTCTCCAAGCCCAGGATATCCCTCACCATAACGTTGGGTCCAGCCAGGAAAATTATATCGATCTCCTGCGCGGATGGTACACGAAGATAGGCCAACACCAGTGATTTCCACGTAATGATCGGGGTTATATTGTTTCGCAAATTTTTCATTACAAAGCAATACTACAGCGGCCCCTTCGGACATAAAACAGCAGTCAAGTTTTTTCAGAGGGTATGCTATGAGTCGAGAGTCCATTACATCGTCTACTGTAACTTTTCGGCCCACACTACGATATTGTTGGGTTTTTTCACCTGTCGCCATAGCATTGTTCTTATTCTTCGCTGCAATTTCGGCAAATTCTTCTTCAGAAAGATTATGATTTTCCATAAAGACCCGGGCTAAGCCTGCATAGTAATTGGTATAATTTGCCCCTAACATGGCTTCATATCTAGTATCAGAAGCTATGGCGATGAATTCGCTTCCTTTAGATTGGGAGACCGAAGCCATCAGTTCATATCCGATTACTGGGACCACATCCGCGAGCCCACTTCTTATCAAGGCATAGGCGGCATACAGGGCAGATCCACCGGTATTTCCACCATTGTCTATTCTAAAATGCGGAACACCGACCAGGCCAAGATGGTCGTGTAGAACCCAGTATGCGGTCAATTGATGACTGAAGTGGACTGAAAAATGGGAGTATACCACCATTCCGTGGTCTCTTACATCCCTGAGGTGAAATTCAGGTACATCTTTGTATAATTGGCGGACAACATTGGCTGTCATTTCCTCGATTTGGAGATTAAGCGGATAATCAAAGGGGGTAGTATTACCGCCCGCTATAAATACTCTTTGTTGTTCAGGCATGATTCATTCTCTCTTGATTCGGGTTTTACTTAACTCTCAATGTCTGAAGCTGTTTAGTCATTCATACACTTTTATTTTGAAATAAGAATACCTGGAAAATAGGTAACTGTTCTTTTTCCGCTAGAAGAGGATGAATGAAAGTAATCCTTTTGGGTAGAAGGATCTTAGTATTAATATTCTCCACCCTGAGATGTTTACTTGATAAAATATCTTTGCAGACAGAGATAATATAGGACTTCATTTCAATCCGGGGATTTGGGTAGTCCAATGAACTTAATCAATCTGGATTACTTAAATGCTTCTCTTCTGCCTAGCTGTACCATAAAACCATTATAATAAACTCAAAATTTAGCCCTATCACTTAAAGGCCACTTGATTTTGATAATCAAAAAGCTTTGGAGGAGATTTTAGGGTTTATATTGGGACGGTTACCTGGTTTTTTTTTGTCTCATGGAGGATTTGAACTGGGATTACTTATGTACAGATTGGTAGATCATGAACTTATATTTTCTTACGTCTAAGCTAATATGGCGGCCTCTCAGAAGCAAGTTTTCTTGGAATACTTAAGAGTCAAGTATCGGATATTATTTAGCGATGATTGCTTGAATTTGGCCTTATGTTCATTGTTTTTCAGTGTCCTCGCGGTTTAAGAAGGTGTCCTGAATATTTCAGAGCAGATCGAGGTATAAGGATGAAAAGAACCAAACTTCTTAAAATGATAGAAACATTCCCCACCGAATTAGAAAGCGTAGTTAAAGGCCTACCAACTGGTGAATTAGATAAAAAGGTCGTAACATGGTCTCTAAGGCAGGTTGTGCACCATATAGCTGATTCACACCTCAATAGTTATATTCGAATCAAGATGGTCTTAACCGAGGAGAATCCTACTATCAAAGCTTACGATGAATCTGCATGGGCGGAGCTCCCAGACTATAAGCAGAATATCGAAGTATCCTTGGCGATTATTCGTTCAGTGCATGAGCGCATTATCCCAGTATTAAACGAATTAGATGAAAAAGCTTGGACTCGGACTCTCGTTCATCCTGAAATCGGTAGCCTTACGTTAGATCAATATCTTGAAATTTTTGCCACTCATGGTGGGAGACATTTAAAATTTATCATTAAATCGAGACTTCAAAGAAATTGAACCAAATTTCCAATTATTTACGCAGTTTTGCTAAATTTGCCTTATCTATTCTTTCAAGTAGACTAGAAATGTTGATAAAACTCACTTTTCTCACTCCTAAAACGAGTTACTGATGAAAATACAAGGGCACTGGTTTATTGATGAAGAAGGACGAAAAATTCTACTCAGGGGTGTTAACTTGGGAGGTAGTAGCAAGATTCCCGCGATTCCAGATGGAGCAACGCATATTAGGACTGATTTCCGCGATCACAGAGAAGTGTCCTTTGTAAACAGGCCCTTTCCTTTAAACAAAGCCGAAGAACATTTTACGAGGTTGAAGCACTGGGGATTTAATTGCATCCGATTCTTAATCACTTGGGAGGCTATTGAACATTCGGGCCCCGAACAGTACGATAAGGACTACTTAGAATATGTCGAGGAACTTTTGAGTATGGCTGGCGACTATGATTTCTATATCTTCATTGATCCTCACCAAGATGTCTGGGCTCGTATGTCTGGAGGTGATGGCGCGCCAGGATGGACATTCGAAACAGCAGGCCTAGATTTCACCAAATTTGAGGAAACGAACGCTGCGCATCTAATGCAATATCGTTTCCCAGATCGATATAAGGCCATGTCGTGGGTCAGTAATTATAATTTATTTGCAACAGCAACAATGTTTTCTCTATTCTTTGCTGGAAGCTCTTTTACTCCCAGGTTACGGGTTCAAGGTGATAATATTCAGCGATATCTCCAACAACATTTCATACAATCGATTGTGCAGCTAGTCAAACGGTGTAAAGATATGAACCATATCTTTGGATGGGAGGCCCTTAATGAACCGAGTAGGGGATTTATTGGTAACCCCAATTTGAACCGTTTACCTGACCTAGTGATTCCAGGTTTAGCTCCAACCGCATACGAGGCGATGATAACGGCGGGAGGCCATTCCCGAGAGATCTCAGTTTATGGTCGTAGACGATTAGGTATTGGAGAAGTTAGAAAAGAAATCGTGAATCCTGATAACGTATCAGTTTGGTTACAAGGCCGTAAGGATATATGGCAAGAGGAGGGCATATGGGAGGAAAGGAATGACGGAACCCCTCGGTTATTGAATCCCACATTCTTTACAACTCATGATGGAATCCAAATACATTTCTTCGAAAATTTTCTTAAACCCTTCATCCGTGAATTTACGGACGCAGTTGGGGCAATAATACCAGATAGTCTGATTTTAATAAATCGAGAGGTACTGAAACCTGACGAGCTTGTTTGGGAGGACTCTGATCCAAAGAACGTGGTAAATGCGCCCCATTGGTATAATGGATTCACTCTGTTTACCAAGAAGTTTAACCCATGGGTAAACATCGACGTTTCTACCCAAAGGCCTATCTTTTTACCACATAATGTTAGGAAAATGTACCTCAATGGTCTGAAAAGCCTCAAGGAAATCTCCAAACGAATTCATAATGGTGTCCCGACCCTCCTGGGAGAATTTGGGGTTCCTTTCGATCTCCAAAATAAACAAGCTTATCGGACGGGGAATTATAAGAGGCATGTCCAAGCCTTGACCATGTACTATGATGCAATAGATCGCTTGTTGCTTCATTCCACCATATGGAATTATACATCTGACAATTCTAACGAATGGGGTGATCGATGGAACCTGGAAGACTTGTCAATTTTTAGTCGGGATCAACAGAATCACCCTGATAATATCAACAGTGGTGGAAGAGCAATTATAGGATTTTGCCGACCTTATGTGCAGAGAACAGCGGGAACACCGCTGGAAATGAGTTTTAATCAGAAGAAGGGGATTTTCAATTATGTCTTCACAAGTAACGGGCATTCTAAACTGGTAACAGAGATTTTTATCCCGAGAATTCAATATCCAAACGGATTTAAGGCACAAACGTCCGAAGGGGAATATTCAATTGATAACTCTGGCCAATTAATGCAGCTCGTTACTAAGAGGAAGGGAAAAGTTAAAGTTACGATCTTTCGTCGGAGTAACTGACGAAATGTTGAATGAAAACCCGATTCCTTCGTATGGACGAACGAAGGACTATCTAGATCTTTTCAGATTTTCCTTGGGGATCTTGAGCGTCATTGCAGTTTTGGCTGCAGGATTTATCGTATACGTCATGAGGGGAAATTCCCCCAATTTTCTTGATTTCATGTTTGAAAACGGTGTTTTACCACTTGATGGCCTGATTTTGGGAGTAATTGCCACTCTGCTTTTGGCATCAGCTATTGAAAGTATAAATGACTATTTTGATGTCGAAACAGACATTGCCAATCGGAGGTACGATCGGCCCATCGCAAGAGGCGCTTTCACCCCTCGATATGTTAAAAATTTGAGTATTGCCTTTTTTGTCTTGTCTACCGTGATCATATCCTTTCTTGTTCTTGTCTATAATGTAACCATTGCGTTGCTTGGATTTACCATAATTTTTATCATTGTAGGTGTTTTCTATAACTTGGGGCTAAAAGAAACGGGCTTCATCGGGAATATGTGGGTATCAGTAGGTTATGTATCGCCTCTATTCACAGGGTTTTTCCTCCTAAGTCCAACAGAAGATTTTATTCTCTTTGCCTGTGGACTAATGCTTGGAGTAACCTTTTTCCTTGCTACGGGCCGAGAAATAGTGAAAGACATCCAGGATCTTGCGGGTGATAAATCTGTTAACTTGAAATCTCTACCAGTTAGAATTGGTCCAGTTAGGGCAGGATGGATTGCGAGCGGTCTTTTTTTGATCGCAATAATATGTGCAACTCTTGTAGGTCTTTTAGTTTATGAAAACGTTGTTTTCTGGAGTCTATTAGTGATTTTAACCTTGATCTTAGGATTGACATCCTACACAATTCTAACTGAGAAAGAACTTGGAGGAAAAAAGGCACGAAAATACACCCGTTGGTCTTTGTGGACTGCCATGGGTGCTTTCTTCCTGGGTGCGTTCTTTATCCCGTAAATAGGTAGGAAACGATAGATGAAAAATGAAACTGAAGCAAGTATAGAGACTTCGCCAGATACCAAACACAAGGAACGTTCGGTCGATACCAAAGATCTACTTTACCCGTTTGCGATTGTGTTATTGATGCTTTCGTTCTTCGACCTAACAGGAACTCTAGCATCTTTTGGAATTATAACAATGCTCCTCCTTAATATATTTCAACTAGATATGAGTTTAACCACGTTATTAAACCTTGCAATTAATATTGTTGCTCAACTTGGAGGCATTCTTATGTTTTTGCTCCTTCAAAGGGCCAACAAAGTGGAACCTGAGGAGAAACGAATGCCACAACATAATCCTTTACAGGTTTTGTATTACGTATTTGCTCTTGATATTGCGTTCTTACTTGGTGTTTTATATTTCGTTGACCTTCTTCTTGAACCGCTGGGAGAAAGTGTTAGTAGTTATAAAGATATATTTCCGACACCCGATCTCTTGGCGAATCCCGTCTATTACTTCCTTTTTTTTGGTGTACTTGTATTTGGCGCGGCCGTAGCAGAGGAACTGATCTTCAGACGAACTTTAATTCCTCTTTTGGAGCGGCGGGGAATAGGCATGTTTTGGACGCTTCTGATATCCTCCTTCATGTTCTCACTGATTCATACGCCTTCGGATCTATTACTAGGTAGTATTCGTTTTACACTGGTTCATTTTTTAGGAACTTTCACTGGCGGTCTAACTCTCGGATATTTGTATATTAGAACTAGAAAAGTAATTTATCCGATGATTTTGCATGGGCTTTCTAATGGAGTTTCTGGTCTTGGCATTATTGCTTTGGAATCAGAAAATTTCATCCTTATGAATATTCTTAGCTATTTTCTGCTGGTAACATTTCTAATTGGGATTGGTGTCTTCTTTTGGCTGCTTGTGGACTTCTTCAGAACATCTACGGAACCTTCAGCCTGGAAGAGAATCATTACAGATTTTAGATATCGGGATAATCGCCTTCTTCCAATTCTCATAATGATGGTAGGATTCATATTGATCGAAGGGGGAAGAGACATAGTATTTAGCAGAATATTTGATCTTTTAGGTCCGATAAGCAGAGAAAGAACCATTCTGGAGCTAATCATTGAAACAGGTTATTTTTTGATCATAATTTCAGCTTTATCGTATTTTGTATTCCGTATGACCCAACCGATGACGGTGCCAGATTGGATTTCGCCATCGGTCCTCTCACCATTTGCCTCTGGACATTCCACTCAGCTAGGTACAGCGTTATTCCAATCAGGATCCGGAAGATCCATTCTTTGTCCTTCCTGCAATAAGCGGAATGTTTCTGGAGTGACCTTCTGCGTCTTTTGTGGGACCGATATCAGGGAGAGATTGAAAGAAGAGCCCCGTTGTCCGACTTGCAACCAGAATGTGTTACCGAATTCATCGTTCTGCGTGTTTTGTGGAACGGAATTAGACGGAATTTCCAAATAGCTCGAAAATTGTAAAACAAATATTTACATTTTAAAATAAAAAAATATAATAATCCTACCAAACTTATTGGTTGGTTATTATTGGAAGATCCCGCATCTGTTTCAGTACTAAGGAAAGATTTGATTTATCCCTTCGCAGTGGTCCTAGTTCTCCTTCTTTTCCTTGATATATCTAGAGGAGTCGCTGGGGCAAGTTTTCTGTCGTTTTTTTTCCTCCAAGTTCTACAAATTGACACCAACACATACCAACCAATGGCAAATTTGATCCTCATCCTGTTCTCTCAAGTTGGGGCAGTTTCATTATATGTTTTCTTGTCACGAAAGGAGTTGATTGAACCAGATGACGTAAAAATGCCCCCTGGAAACCACTGGAGGAGCCTATATTTAGTATATACATTACTTCTCCTCTTTTTGGTTGCTGGCTTAACCTTAATTGATCAGATTCTCCAAACTCAACTTGGTACCTCCATAACAGAAACCTACCAGATAAGCACTGGAGGCCTGGGCCCGACCGCGGAATTAGCTGATTTTCCGCCTTATATCGTCCTATACATTGTTGTCATCGTCATCGGCGCAGCAATTGCAGAGGAGTTAATTTTCCGTCGAACACTTATTCCATTTCTTGAACGGCGTGGATTTGGAACTTTTTGGATTCTCATTCTCTCCAGTATGCTTTTTGCTAGTATTCATACACCCATAGATCTATTTCAAAACTCCCTCCATTATGCAGCCCTTAATTTTGCCTCTATTTTTGCCAGCGGGGTCGCGTTTGGTTATATATACATAAGAACAAGAAACGTCCTTTACCCAATTGTATTACACGGGATCTCCAATGGCTTTTTGGCTTTATCAACGCTTGCTATCCAAAGTAATGATCGATTCATAATAACTTTGGCGGGATATTGGCTCTTGATTGGAATTCTTGTCGGCTTCTTGGTGTTCGTTGGTGTTTTGTTTACAATCGAACGTTATTGGGATTCCGAAGAAGCACAGCCTACTTGGCTGCTCATTCTGAAGGATATAAACATTAGAAGGGCTCGCCTTTTACCAGTGTTATGGTTGATTTTGGTATTCGCAATAATAGAAGGTGGAAGAAATATCATTGTTATTCTCATCCCGGCTATTTTGGAACAATTTGGGGTTTACCAAAACCTCCTAGAAATGATAATAGAGGTTTTACTGTTATTTCCATTGATGGGAATAATTTCGTTCTTCATTTTTCGAGTAGGAGCCCCTTTGGCTACAGCCGATTCCGTATCACGAATTAAAGGTCAAAAAGCCTTAGAAAAACCAAATCAGGTTTGTAGCGTGTGTGGCGCTTTGAAGTTGACCTTTGATGCAGAATTCTGTGGAGACTGCGGAACACCGTTCATAAAAGATGAAATGTAA
>JBHLRO010000004.1:20192-245722 GCA_048882505.1 Candidatus Thorarchaeota archaeon | reverse complement strand
AAATTCGATCGCGCTCGGGGAGCCGATAGTTCTTCAGTCGTATCGATCTTGGCCCGATAAATTGGGCAATCACGCGCCGGTAAGAATTCAACAGTACATTTACCGCATCCATGGCAGCTTTCGATTTCATCCTCAAAAGCCCGTTTTTCTAGCCAAACAAGGTTGGTCTCCAAGGGAATGCTTTCGTAATTGGCTCCATATCGGAGGTTGGACGTTAGAAGATTCTTCTTCTCTGTGATTTTTTTGTCAGGATTTAGAATGGTGTTCGGATCCGCGGTTTTCTTTATTCGCTTAAAAATGTCATAAATTTCTTCTCCGTACAGGCGTTTAATGAAATTAATACGTGTGAACCCGTCATTATGCTCCCCTGAAATTGACCCCCCGAATCCGATAACAGTGGTATTTACTTCTTCTGCGATTTTCTCAATAATCTGTAGATCCTTTGCATCCCGCGTGCTTACAAACGGACGTGTGTGTACCAGTCCTTTGGCTGCATGGCCATAAATGGCTGCTTTAATCCCGTGCTTGGGGAAAACTTGTTCTCGTAGGGTAGTCATGTAGCTTCCTAAATGTTCTAAGGGCACAGTTTGGTCTTCAACAAATGCCATTATCCGTCGGGGATCGCCACGAAGGATTTGCAAAAGAGGAACTGCTTCCTTTCTTACTTTCCATAGTGCAGCTTGCTCTACAGGATCATCACTGGCTTTCATATCTTTTGCTAGCCTTTTCTCCTCGAGAATTACCTTACGAACCTGAGCGACCTTGTCTGCTCTAGCCTGGGGATTTTCTTCATCGAACTCAACATAGAGCACATTATCAGGTAATGGATCAGGTAGTACTTCTTTTAATGAGGGGTCGACACTCACTCCAATCTCTAGAACGCTTTTACCGAGGATTTCGATCGCAGCAGGTCCAATTTCTCTGACTATTATCTCCACCGCTGTACCTGAGTTCATCAGATTTTCAAATTCGATAACGACCAACGATTTTTTGGTGGGTTTAGGGATCAACTTCAGCTTCGCTTCTACAACTATCCCCAGAGTAGCTTCAGAACCTAAAAAGAGTTTGGACAGATCGATGACATTACCCTTAATAAGATCACGAATATTATACCCACTGACACTCATGCGAACCTTTGGAAAGTTTGTTGCAATAAGCTCCCGCGTCCTTTGATTGTTAACAAGGCTAACAGCGGTTTTGTAAATCTCTGCTTCGAGTGTATTGTGAGCCGTGATCTCATTATACTCAGGCGACCCTATTTCCATTGGATGCGTCTTTATTTCCTCCCCATTTGACAGTATAACAGTTAACTCTTCAACAAAATCTGCCATATACCCGTACTTAACTGCATGAGCCCCTGACGAGTTTGTACCGATCATCCCACCCAATGATGCGTAATTTTCTGATGAATTGTCTACGTAAACAATTTTTCCAATTTTAGCAAGCTCATTGTTCAATTTTCCGCAAATGACACCTGGTTGTACAATAGCGTAGTTTTCCTCGTCATTAATCTCGATTATTTTGTTCATGAATTTTCTCATGGCGAGAATAATACCACTTCCAAGGGCGGCACCACCAAGACCAGATCCTGCTCCCCGTGCATGCACTGGTATTCCCCGAGAATTGGCAAATTTGAGGACGGTCCTCACATCCTCAGGATTTTTTGGAAAAACAACGCAAGATGGCATGATACGGTATACAGATGCATCAGTACTGAATAAATATCGCGTAATTTCGCTACTGACAGCTTCACCTTGAATTATGTTTTCTAGTCCATTTTTAATGACATCAGGAGAAAAAGAAAGAGTGGACGTAATAACACACATCCCTAATTGGATACCACCAGATAAGCTGGCTTGAGTTATCTTTGAAAACTAGCTGGTTTGAATT
Organism: Candidatus Thorarchaeota archaeon; assembly: GCA_048882505.1. Lineage (GTDB taxonomy): Archaea > Asgardarchaeota > Heimdallarchaeia > Hodarchaeales > Hodarchaeaceae > Hodarchaeum. Next base: position 243,832 of record JBHLRO010000004.1, on the reverse strand, counting down.
TTCTCTTAACAATAGCTAATCAATAGGTTGCCGAAAGAGTTTGAGGTTACAGTGTACTTATGACAAAGAATTTCAATCCGAAGACTAATATCAGAGAATAGGATAAACCTTTCAGTCATTTTTCAGGGTCTGAAAACCATGTTTCAACCTGTAGATGGGCTGGATTGGGAATCCAAACTAACCACTCCGACCGAAGCACTTTCACAGATAAAACCTGGAGATCATATTTTCGCTGGTGCGGGATGTGCGGAACCTCAACTCCTTCTATTACATTTATCAACGATGGAAATGCAAACGCTGGATAATGAAATCTATCACGCAATTTCCCTTGGATCTGCTCCGTATGTGAAGGAACAATACGTCCATCGGTTTCGTTATAACAGTTTTTTCATAACAGGCAATCTTAGACAGGCAGTACGAGAAGGAAAAGCCGATTACACTCCTCTTTCAACCCGAAAGATACCAAGATTATTTCGAAATAAAGTATTGCCCATAGATGTAGCCCTCGTCCAAACTTCTATGCCAGATGAATCTGGATTTGTCTCTTTGGGAATCAATGTGGATATTAGCAAGGCTGCGATCGAAAATGCAAGATTGGTTATTGCAGAGGTTAATCCAGAAATGCCTGTGACCTATGGCGGCAGTCTCGTTCCGATTTCACGCATTGATTACCTGGTCGAGAATGGAGCCCCCCTGATTGAATGGAAACTTCCTCCAGTTTCTCCACAAATCGAAAAAGTGGCCTTTAATGTCGCTACCCTGGTAGAAGATGGATCTACACTTCAATTTGGCTTTGGAAAGGTTCCCTTAACAGTTCCCAAGTATTTGACCTCTAAAAAAGACTTGGGAATACACTCGGAGATGATTTATGACTCGGTCCTTGATCTAATCGAGAGTGGGGTTGTCAACAACTCCGCCAAGACCATTCATACTGGCGCGACTGTCGCAGCATTCTGTGTTGGAACGAAAAAATTGTACAACGCCGTCAATAACAATCCCTTCTTCCAATTCTTCCCCTCTGATTATGTTCTTGATCCTAATATAATTGCTAAAAATCCTAAAATGACCGCAATCAATTCCGCAATAGAGGTAGATCTAACTGGCCAAGTTGTGGGGGATAGTTTCGGTCATATTTTATATAGTGGGATTGGTGGAGCCTCGGATCTTCATTTGGGTGCTCAAATGGCGCCCAATGGAAAGGGAATTATTGCATTGCCATCAACAGCAAAGAATGGGGAGAAATCTCGCATCGTCGCGCATTTAACTCCAGGAGCAGGAGTGGCAATTACCAGAGCAAATATTGAATATGTGGTTACAGAATTTGGAATAGCCTATCTACATGGAGCATCGTTACGAGAACGAGTCCTTAGAATGATAGAGTTGGCACACCCGAAGTTCCGGCAAGAACTTTTTCAACATGCATTGGAGCTAGGGTATATTTATCCCGATCAAATATTTTATGACAGCTCTGAAGCCCTCCTCTATCCACTCGCTTTTCAGGAACTTTTTACTTTGAAAAAAGGAGAATCGGTTCGCGTGCGTCCGATTTTGAGCTCTGATGAAGATAAACTCAGGAAGTTTTTTTATTCTTTGTCCCCTGAAGCGCGATTCTCCCGTTATTTTAGCGCCATCCGCGCCTTGCCACATAAAGAGGCGCAGAAGGAAGCAAACCTGAACTTTAAAAGTGATTTTGGCATTGCTGCTTTTTTGGGACCGATAAGCTCAGAGCAAATAATTGGTACAGGCCATTTCTATGTATTACGTGATCAGAATGCCGCGGAAATCTCGCTTTTGGTTCATGATGATTATCGAAACCAGGGATTGGCTAGATTCTTCTTATATTGCCTGACAACAGTTGCCAGTGCAAGGGGAATAAGCAAATTCGTTACAGAGCTAATGGGAAACAATAAGCCCGCGATTGCACTCTTAAAGGATTTCTCAACTAATGGACCTGCCAAGAATCCAAAAATAGAAAGAGAAGGAGGGGAAACAATATTAACATGGGAAGTACCGATAATTTTACCCTCTTCGATGGAAGAAGAGTGAAGGAATTTTCTTGAGTAACAAGGGAATCAAAATGAAGTCTCCAAACACCCCCAAAAAGTGTTCTATATGCGGTGAGCCTTACTACGCAAGCTATAAAACCAAATACTACTGTACAAAACATTTAGAGATAGTCCTAAAAGCAGAAGGAAAGGATTCGGCATCAGGTATCAGCAAATCAGAGAAATAATAAAGAAAGTTTTAAAGAGGAATCTCCAAAGGGTTCTTTATAGCTCATATAACTGGACATATTCAGAGCTTTCGTGACAAGGATTTCAACAATAACCCGATCTTAGATATTTCTTTTCAAGATCAATTGAATGGAGTTTTTTATCATGTCCCAAGAAGAAATTCTCTTTGAAATTCCACATCATGCTCAATACAAGATCGTAATAGTGGGGGATCCCTTAGTAGGGAAAACTCAGCTTGTATCAGTCTTTACGAGAAGAGATTTTGAACATAAACCAACTGCTGGAGCCGATATATCTTTCCTGAAAATTAGAGCACCTGAGAAAACTGCAGGCCATACAACAGCGATTTTTTGGGATCTTTCTGGCCAACCAACCTTTGATAAGGTTCGTCCCATATTCTATGAAGGAGCACACTCAGTTATCTACGTTGCGGATGTCACACGAGAATCAACCCTTATTTCACTTCCCTATTGGGTGAAAGAAGTTAAGAAAACGCTAGGAACTGTGCCAGCGGTACTTTGTGCAAATAAAATTGACATCAAAGATAGGGAATTCCAGGATGAGATCGGACAAAGGTTCGCAGATAAATTAAATGCCCCTTACTTTCCCACCTCTGCGGTCACGGGAAAAGGAGTCGGGACTGCTTTTGCTTCAGCAATAAGGCGCGCAGTGTATTACCGTGACGGGGAGTTATAATCCCAATATTGCAAGTCACATTTTCGCTGTCTGAGACTCAATCTTTTCCAATAGTTGAGTAATTCTTTCTCTCAGATTTTTTAGTTTATTTGAGCTCAATAGATCCACGTAAGTCAGTTTTTTTCCATGAAGTTTCCAATTTGAAGGATAAAAGTCGAAAATAAGCCCTTTCAAAGCCATTCGACGTACAATCTCGCTTACTTGGCGAATCAAAGTCGGATTTGCTTGAATAGATTCTCCCAGCGCTTCTTCTACCAATAAAGTTGGAAATTCACGATTGAAGGTTTCGATCTTCGCGAAACCAACCACTTGAGGAATATTGAGTAAAATTACCTTACCATTGGGAGACAGGAAGTCTTTATCTGTGTAAGTTTGGAGATAATCAATCTGGGTGAAATAATGTATCAGAAGGCGGGTAATTGTGCCATTATAGTAAGGTTTTACCACAACAGCCCCGATCTTTTCGATTGGGAAACGCCAAGCAAAAAGGACACTGGACCCTCCAGGAAATAATATGCTACCACTCATTCGAGACCCCAATTTTTTGGTGATCCTACCAATGGCTTTCTTATGTAGTGGTTGGCCCTGTGAGAAAGCAATGACGCTCTGAACAAGATCTAATATTCGACGTACCTCCCCATGATCGATGTTTTCAAAGCCTGGAACAATGAAGAACGACATCGACAGCATCAGTAGTCTCAACAATGGGGAAAAACCGGTTCTTCTCGGGCTATCAAACCCAACTACCAGAGTCTAGCTTGCTCGGGAGATAGGTATTCGTCATAAACCGCCAATCTTTAGAAGCTAGGGCCTGAATTTCGGCCTTGTGACCCGTATCCTTCATAATTTGGATTTGCCTCTCCCACTCAGGCCGTGATTTAACGAAATCCTCCTTAAGAAGATCATCAGCTCGTTTGATGTCATTATCTGTCATTTTGATAAGCACCGATTTAGGGATCTGATATTCTTTTATATCTGAGGGAAGTAAACCCAACCAACGAATATCTGGAATCGCCATCTCAACGGATTCGAAACTTAACGCCTTTGAACCAATGCTATATACCCGAAGGATGTCCAATCCATATGGATCGGCGTCCAAGAATCCTAAAATAGGAAGTTTCACCTCCTCATACAATCGTTTGAGAAAAAGACGTGTGGCCATATCAGGTTGACCTGAGGCCGTAACCAAAATACATGGTATATAGTTAAAGAACTTGTCTTCCGCCAGATCTTGAAATACTGCGTCTTTCTCGATTACCAAAACGAATTCCGCGTCGCTTTCAAAATTATCTATTTGATCCAGCATAGGCGTAATAGCATGCCCCCCCAAACCCTGGGTACAATCTATGAAATCTCCACCTTCTGTAAAGGTCAGTCTGCCTATAACTTTGCCTTTTGCAGAAGCAATTACGTTTAGAGAATTACGAGATACTCGAAGAAGGGCACCCAAATCTTCTATCAAGGTATCAGAGACGCGTTGGTTCCCGAACAGATTCACGTCCCTATAGAATAAATGGCGCTTCGTGGCATGTTTTTCTGCGTCAAGAATCTCATTAATGTACCGCATTAGGCCTGTAAGCTGAACAATGCCTTGAACGCTACTTAAATGACGAAACTGACGATCAACAACATGACTCCCCAAAAGAACCATTTTTGAGCTATCATCATACCCTACATTTTCTGAACTACGGGCTGGAATTCGAAAGGCGGCTCCATCTGGATTAACGGCAATTTCCTCAAGAAACTCTCTAGCTACATCTTGTAACCTGCGTTTTGTTTCTGAAGGCTCAACATTATCAACCTTCAATACACTTACTGGAAGATCAACATCCTGATCTGAAACAACTTTATGAAGACTTTGAAGTTTGTTTAGGTCAATTTTTCTTCGGATACGCAATATCAGGTCTATATTATCCTTTTTAAGCCCCTTAAACTCATCTAAAGTTCTTTCATTAAGCTCCTTAAAGTTCTTGTCTTGCTTTTTCCCGAAAAACACCTGAAAAGGTTGTTTACCTAAATCGAGTTCCTTTTTCACCAGAGCTCGGATGATTCGGACTGAGCTATCTTCCTCTAATTCGCTTTGGATAATTTTCTTTGAAAGACCTGTTGCATCTTCTATAACGATTGTAGCCACAAGTAAAACCTCCTATTCTCCCATAAACTTGTCTAGTTGTCCCAATACATCTTTTTTTCGTCTTAAACGGACATTTTTCTTAATTGATTTTATTTTGGTCTCTGATAAGCCATATACCTGTTTTAGTTCATCCATAGGCCAATATAAGAAATCAATGATTCGATTTACTCCCTTTGTGATTAATTCCTGAGTAACGGGAATAGGCAAACCCGCTAGTCGCACAATCGGCGAATCAAGATCCTTAACCCATTCATTTCGCATTTTTCCTGGAATCGAATCGTCAGGTATTAGTGTTGGATAACGCTTAAGGTAAAAGTAAAGATCTTCGATGTAATCCATGCCATATTCGTTTAAAGGTTTAATATACTCTTCAGGGAGTCTCACAAAGTTCTCGAGAGGGGTACCGAGCTTCTTCCTTCTTAAATCACCAAGATTTATCTTTCTAAACCTGTTTAATTCATATCGTTTAATTTCCAAGAGCTCAGCGAGATCAGATTTCGGCCAAAATAGAAATTCGATGATTGAAGTAATTCCAGCGTTAAATAATAAAGCTACCTTTGGTGCTAAATTTGGTGCACTAATACTAGTTAACGATGCAAAGGGCTTCTCTAAGACTCTTTTGACGCTATCCACTGAACCTGCTACTGATTTAGGACATTTATCTGGATCTAGAAGAAAATATAGGTCAACCACATTATCTATTCCCAGTTTTTGAACCACTTCTAGCTGTTTGGGGGTAAAGGCCCTTAGTGAAGACAGTTTTACGCGAAATTCGGATTCAGTCTTCTTGTGCGTCAGAATATTAACAAGATTCACAGATGAACGGGCTGTATTATATTCATTTTCGTCAATGATGCCCATATTGTCCCGAATCTGTGAAAAATCACTCTGAATCAATAGTCTAACGGACGTGATACCGTTAAATGCTAGTGGCATGACGTAGGTTGGATCTAATAAAGAATAATATGCTAATGAAGAGTTTGCTGCATCAATCAGATCATTAAGGCGCTTTTTAACCTTGTCAGAGCATTCTAAAGTTTCTAAATCAGCAAATAGCATATCCTCTAATGTTTGGATTCCAACCTTCCCTAGTTCATCAAAATCAATGTACCCCGTCTCAACGATAGCCTTTAGGGGTACATCCGTTTCACTTAATTTGGCGGATGAAGCCGTCTCTGGGTCGAATTCTTTCTTGAGTTCTTTTATCTCACTGATCTCCATTCCTAGTATTTTTGAAAGATTTGGATTTGGCATTAAGAACCATCGGAACAGGGTATTTATTCCGTATTGTGACAGCTTCCTAAGATCCCCAGTCGGTATATCAGGTGATAACCGATTAATCGGAAGATCTAATAAAGTAAATAATCCCGAGAGTCCCTCATAGCTGAGTTGTTCACGATCGTGCAAATATAATTCTTGAACGGTGCTAATCCCAACATTGGAAAGCTTTTGTAGGGTAGATTTCGAAACAAGGGAGGAAAACTGACCTAGAGGAGTCGAATTGTCTTCCATTGATTTGATGATTATAGGCATACTCAATTCGGTAAGTATTTTACGGACACGCGCGCTTGAGGTTTCTAAAACTGCTGCTACATCACTATGAGAAGCATCCAACAGGTGCTTTACCCTAGTTATCTTATTATCGATCAGAGGAAAAATGAACTCGGTGGGTAAGTTCGGGATAAAGACCATAGGTATCTGTTTGAACTGAAATATTTCAGAAAAACTCAAGGCTTTTAGATCGGAAATAAATTCAGCTGGCTCAATACCCTCAATACCCTCTAGCCTTGTTTCAGACGCAACAAGCGCATCTCTCATAGTACGAATCTGTTTTTTATTTAATAATTTAATGGTTGTAGGATCCAAACCCAAAATTAACGAAATGGGGATAGATAATACTGAGAATAAAGATTCCCAGTTTTTGGAATCTATTCGATATGCTCGATCGTTAACCTTGCCCAAATAGAATTCAGGATCAAGATGGGCTAATAAATCGTAAATAGTCTGAAGGCCTAAGGTCTGAATCTTTCTCTTGTAATCGGGAGGAAAATCAAGTTTTAGGGAAGAAAGGTTTTTAATGAGGGAAAGAATTTCATTAAAGTTGATCGATTTCTTAATGGTTTCGATGCGATCACTAGAGAGCTTTGTTCGCTTTTCCAGAGTTTCGGTAGCATCCATCATTAAATCCAAAATCCGAACGATCTTTGCTTTACGAAGAATTTCAATTTCCTCGTGAGATACCTCAGAACTCGCTATTATTGGCATATCTAACACAATGCGGGCGTCAAGAATTTCCTGCCATTCAACCGCACTCTCTTCCAAATTCTTTGAAGTTGCAACATAATAGAGATCAGAAAGGCTCTCTATTCCAAGGCGCGCCAGTTTTTTGACGGTTTTTCGATCAAAAATAGCTATTGATGACAAGGGTATCATTTTTTCTTCCTTTATGGTCTCTATGCTTGAAAAGTGTATATCTTTTTTCATTGATTCCACCTTCTTGACATCAATGGCCAACACACTTGATATCTGTTCATCTGGACTGGTTAGGAAGTCAAAAACGGTTAATATTCCCTCGTTCGCGAATGTGGTAATATCCTTTCTTTTTAATCCGTCCAAAATAGAAATGGACGTTTCAGCGGATTCACGGAGATCGATAAGGTTAATTTTTTGCTGGAAATTTTCGATATTATCAATTGGAGTTCCGAGTACAGATGAGAGCTCCTCGGGAGACGTTATCAGGAATCGAATAATGGTATCTATGCGTTTGCCAAGTAATTTCTCAATATAATTATCTGGAATCACTCCAGTAAGGTATGAAATGGGAAGATCCAAGGCTTCCATTGCTTTCTTAACCACATCCCATTGAAGGTCATCTTCCTCATCCAGCATATCTTCAGATGCACTAAAATATAGATCTTCTACCGTTTCAATGCCATACCCGGTCAGTGTTGCGGCTACTTTTCGAGTAAATCCACTGACTCTACCCAATGGCATTCCTTCTTCCTTAATTGCTATAGATCTTTTTAATTCTTGTACCCGCTCATCAGACATTTTTAAAATGGTTTTTAATTCCGAATCATCCCAGTATACGAGTTTAATGATTTGATCGATCGTATTCGTCGCCAATCTCTCTATTCCCGCGTGAGAGATCCGGATTTGCGACCCCTCTGCCGTTGTCGCCAGCTGTAGCATCGCGATTGGCGTTTCGAGGCGGCGCTGGTATCGTTCGATTTTTTTCCATTTAACTCCCATTATACTAAAGAGCTCTTTTTTAAACCCAAAATAAATGTCCTCGACCGTTTCAAACCCTGAATCTCTTAATATTTTCATTTCAGTAGCCGAAAAGACACCTAAGCTAATTACAGGCATTCCAGATCTAAGAGGAGGAAATTCTGAAAAAAGGTTATCAACGAAACTACGCTCTCGACCTAGGATCCTCACCAATTCTTCACGGGACCAACTTATTATTTCAATAAAGGTACTAATACCATTTGAATGGAGGCGTGAAGCCCATTTCGATTTTATCTGCGGCAAATTTGTCACAGGCGTTCTAAAGAAACGAACTAGCTGTTTTCTCATCTTATCTGTAAGATTAAGTTCGTCCATTTCTTTGGTTGAATATGGAAGTGCATAATAGAGAGCCTGTACGCTTAAACCTGATTCCAGTAGAGGTGCCCACGCTTTACCCTTTAGATTGCCGCCCAATGCAGGTATTGGTATTGATTTTTCTTCAATCAACTCCCTTATCTCATCCAAACTTAGTGTACTCTTGATCTGATCAATAACCTGGTACGAAACCTTCGTGGTTTTGTGCAGATCCGCGTCATTCCAAATAAGTAGATCGAAAATCCTAGATACTCCGAGATTATGAAACAATAGGTAATATTTGCTTGAAACAGGTAAAAAGCAAATTGGCTGAGAAAGGATGTCCAGTAGGTCCTTTACTTTGGTGCGCAATGCGCCAGATGGGAGAAGTTGATTATTTACGGCTGTATAAAGCTCTTCTAAACAGAAAATTTTCTTCGATTCTAATGATTTCATTTCAGCTGGGGTAAGAAACGGTATAGGAGTTCCATAAACACTTTTTATTGTCCTTAAAATGTGGGGATCCATTCCTTTAATCTTTTCAAGCTCGGAGGAAGCAGTTTTCACAAAATCGTAAACATAATTGATCCTGTAGCTCTTAAGTTTCGATTCTAAGTCAGGATCCAGCCATAAAGCGTTTTTTATGGGAAAGGCTTCATGGTTTTGGATGATCTCCTCATAGATCTCGTCTAGTTTCATGTTAATAAGTTGATTCGTGAAACCTCTAACAATATGAAGTTCATTCTCCCCCTTCAAAAGGAAATCAACCAATCCACGGATCTCTAAGCGCGTCAAATCAGATTGCATGTATTCAGAAATTCCAGGAATAGCCATAAGAGAGTCAGGATCATTGAAATCTTCCAGTTTATCTTTAAAAAGCTGTTTCGAGCGCAAAATCAGATTTTCGGCCAGTTCAGGTAACTCTGCTAATGTTTCAGAGGGTGTTTGAAGAAACTCTTTAATCTTTGAGATTTTTCGACCGCGAAGACGAGGAGTAACCTTATAATCCATCCAATCAAAAGAGGCGGCTCCAATGACGCTCTCAGGATCTATATAACCGGCCTTAATTCCTCTCTTGATCTCGTCTTTAACCCATTCGATGAGTCGACGGTTTAGGGACGATATCTGGGCCAATTTTTCAGGGAAGCCAATTATATAATCAAATATGGTATCGATTTTTGCCTTTCTAAAGCCTCTGAGAAGGTCATCCGTCACCCATTCAACGTTCTCCATTGTAATAGTTTCGCTTGAATTCTGGTTTAATCGAATTTCGACAGCTTTAATTTTACATTCATAGATTAATTTCTCTGGAAATCCTTCTATATTCCTTAATTGGGAAACTGGGGTTGCAAATAAATCAAGAGACGATACGATCCAACGCTTATTGAATGTCTTATGTATTCGAAGCATGTCACGATATTTACTAAAATCATCTTCGATATTCTTGCTAAAAACTTCAAATTCCCGCATAAGAGGAGCCTGTTTTGAACGTTCTTTATCGTTAACCGTTCTTCGCTTTATATCATCGATACGATCCTCACTAAAGCCTGTGATTTTGCTCAATTCCGCGTTAGATGCCCTTAAAAACTGAAATATCGTTTGAAAATCGTTCTCGACCAAAGTTCCGTAGGTTTCAGTGGGAAGCCATTCCCCAATACTGGAAATGGCGGGACTTGGCGGATATTTTCGACGAACAAGTCTGGGAACTGCCGATGCCAGAGCTTTTTCAAGTTTTGCAACTTCTTCATCTGATTCTAGAATGAATGGGGTCTCTTCTACAATATTCATCAAGTTACGTAACACTTTGGGAGCGGCGCTTTCAAAACGGGATTGTCGTTGTTTTTCACGACGTTCTCTTTCAGCTCGGCCTAAATGTTGACTCAATCCCCGTGCTAATTTTCGCAGAACTCGATTTATTTCTTCCCGTAGTTCGTCCACATCGGCAATATACTCCTTACTGGTTTCTGGAAATGGTATTTTTGACGAAACTACGGAAACTACGATAGCAATAGGCGATTTATTTATTGAAATCTTGTAGTTCTTCCAATTCATTTTTTGGACGCATTTTGTGATAATATCATTTCCTGCCCCAAACAATAACGGTATCCGATTTGCAAACCGATATATCTTTGGGCTCCCTATCTCACCAGAGAGGTTTGGCCCTCCATATGCCAAAGCAGCTTCGATGACGAAAGGATGACCAGAATAGGCAGAAACATCTCCGGAAGCCGCCCTCACGAATTGAGGCGATAGTTCTGTTTCGATTCCTTTTACCAATAGGTTTTCTCCCAGGGGAGCAAGGGAATCACCACTTGGACGTTTAAAGGGAAAATATTTCTGCGTACGCCGTTTCTTTGGATCCGAATCGGGCATCACAAATCCCTCATGGACGATACGCCGAATTTCGCTTGCCTCCAACTTATCGGGAGGCTTATCGGTTTGGATTTCCACGAACTCTAGGAAATCTTTGGCTGTCTTTGCGCCGATGCCCTGGAAATGCTCCTGAAGAAACTGTTCCATTGTCGAAGCTCGAGTTACGGCAAGTTCTCGCTTGAACTGAGTTATATCAGTTCCCCAAGGGTGTACCTTTGCAATTTGAGGATACGCAGGCATTTCTTCTACCACTCTTTCCATCTCGACTGGAACATCGCTATCTGGAAATTGAATGTAAAAGGAGGCATAAGGAGTAATCAGTGCTAATTGGGAGAAATAATCGTACACATAGCGAGCAGCAAGGCCCCAGGCCCCTGTGAATGTTACACTAACCTCGGTTCCAGAGTTTGGAATTGCCTCCGCTGTTCCCTGGGGAACCTCACGTCGGTTAATGATGATAGGTTCATTTTCTGCAAGATTAATCATAAGCTCATGGTAACTTGTAAAATCCTCGTTTAGATGTTTACTTTTAATAACCAATGGAAGATCGACTGAGGACATAGCGTTCAAAAGAACCATTTTGGCACCTAATCCAAATCGTCCACGAGACTGGCGAGCACCGTAGTTGCTACCAGTTAAAACACGTCCGAAAAGTGGTGGTACGAATTCAGATTGGATTCCTGATCCGTTGTCTCTTACAGTTAAATGTAGAAAATCGATCTTTTCTGAAGATTCAAATTGAGTTACATTCAATAACTTCGCAATTTCATCTCGTGAGAGCCGTTGGATTGTCACTCTGATCTCAGGTAGATGCCCAACGCGTTCCGCGGCGTCCAACCCATTCTCGACCAGTTCCCGAATACTAGTAAAAACAACACGCATTGTGTTATCGAAGCCAGCAATCGCTTTATTATCCTGAAAGAAGTCTGCAGCGGAACGTTTTACCACTTTCTCCTGTGCGGCCTTTGAGCTAGAGGCGCTCTTGGGACGTTGAGCTTTTGTAGATTTCGTGGCTTTAGTCATGATGTGTACATTCCACCTAGTCGTTCGTCTCTGAGGATAAAATAGCAATAGAGGAAATCTTTACTCCTTCCTCACGTTTTACTCGCATCAAGGTGACGCCTGCGGTTGCTCTCCCAATAACTCGGATACTTGAGATTTCAATTTGGATTAATTTACCATCGTTCGCAACCATCAAGAGATAATCATCTTCAGCAACGCTACGTACCGCTATTACATCTCCATTTCTCTTTGTTGTTTTCATATTGATGACCCCCTTGCCATTCCTTTTTGTTATTCTATAATGTTTAAACTCCGAGCGTTTGCCATAGCCATTTTCTGTCACAGTCAAGAGGGTCTTACCAGGATGGACCAAAGCCAAATCAACCACATAATCGCCTTGATTTAGGCGAATTCCAAGAACCCCTATACTACTTCTCTTCACAACACGTATCTCGTCCTCTGGAAAACGGATCGCCTTGCCCTTCAATGTTGCAAGAATTATACCTCTCGATCCATCTGTTACTTTGGCCCCTATAATGACGTCGCTATCTCGCAGACGTTGAGCAATAATTCCCGTTGACCTTATGCGTTCATAATCCTTCAATGGAGTTTTTTTGATAATTCCCATTTTGGTTGCGGTAATAAGGTAGTGTCCGTCATTGAATTCTGAAACAGGGATTATTGTTCTAATTTCATCATCACGTTCTAGTTTTAATACATTAGCGATATTTACTCCTTTGGTTACTCGTTGTTTAGAGATTGGAATCTGAAAACCTCGTTTCGTGTAAACCAAGCCCTTCACGGTCAGAAAAAGGAGGGTATCATGGGTTGAACATACGATCATTTCTTTCAAATAATCATCCTTGGCGATTTCCATCGCCTTGATGCCCTTGCCACCCCGATGCTGAGCTTTATAAGTTTCTGCAGGTATAGATTTGATATAACCTTTGCTTGTTAGCGTTATTACTATATCTTCTTTGGTTATAAAATCCTCTTCGGTTTTCTCAGACCAGTCCAGCGATTCCGATCTTATTAGCGTTCGACGTGGATCGCCGTGCTTTTTCTTGATCTCCTTCAGTTCATCAACGATGATTTCATAGATCCGATCTTTATCTTTAAGGATTGACTCATATTCTTTTATCTGCCTTAAAGTTTCATCATACTCTCGCAATATCTTTTCTTGGTCAAAACGGGTTAAGCTACGAAGCGGTAATCCCAAAATATCTTTGGACTGTATTTCAGAAAGCAAAAATTTCTCTTTCAATGATTCTTGGGCATGTGCACCAGATTCAGAGGCGCGGATCAGGGCGATTATTTCGTCTAAGTTCGCCACTACTATTTTACGTCCCTCTAGGATATGGGCTCTTTCTCGTGCCTTGCGGAGATCGTATTGCGTTCTTCGTTCGACTATTTGGAACCGGTGGTTGATGAATTCGGTGATTAACCCCTTCAAGTTTAGAAGTTTAGGTCGATATCTTGTTGTTTCTCCTACCAGTTCATCTACGAGTACCATATTACGGATAGAGAAAGATGTTTGCATTGGAGTGTATTTGAAAAGTCGATTCAAGACAATATCGAGATTAGCGTTTCTTTTCAAAGTTATGACGATTTTGGTGCCGTTTATAATGCTAGATTCGTTCCTGACACTCCCCACATCGGCCAATTTTCCTAATTCTTTTTCTCTTAGAATTATATCAACCAAACCTCTGTTATCTATTGTATCCTGCCGTTTTACAAGATAAGGTACTTCGGTAATAATGATTCGTGTTTTTCCCTTTTTTTCCTCTGTATGGTAGCGTGCTCTCAGTATTATGGTTCCCTGCCCTTTATGGTACGCCCTTTTAATCCCTGAAGTTCCATGAATCACTCCTCCGGTTGGATAATCTGGTCCGGGAATATATTCCATAAGTTGGTCAATAGTAATATCTGGATTGTTAATTGTAGCGAGTACCCCGTCGATTACTTCGCCCAAATTATGAGGAGGCATGGTTGTTGCCATACCTACCGCTATTCCCATGACCCCGTTTATCAATAAATTCGGAATCCGCGTAGGTAGGATAACAGGTTCCTTATCCAATCCATCAAAGTTATCGACAAAGTCCACTGTCTCTTTACCAATGTCTAGGAGCATTTCCTCGGTAATACCCTCCATTCTGGCCTCTGTGTAACGTTGGGCTGCGGCGGGCTGTCCATCCATGCTTCCAAAGTTTCCCTGACCCTGAATCAATGGATATCGAAGGGAAAAAGGTTGAGCCATCCGTACTAGAGCATCGTAAACGGCTGCATCCCCATGAGGGTGATATTTTCCAAGAACTTCCCCCGAGATACGAGCACATTTTCGAGGTGGTCGATTATGGGTTAATCCAAGATTATGCGCTGCCCATAGAATACGTCGATGAACTGGTTTTAATCCGTCCCTAACATGCGGCAAGGCACGCGATGTAATAACTGACATTGAATATTCAAGATAACTCTTGGACATTGTTTGTTCAATTGGGACCACTTTAACATTGGAACTCATCTCAACTTAACTCCTGGCGGTCTATATATCCAAACTCTCAACTTCGAGGGCGTGACTTGTTATAAATTTACGTCGGGGCGAAACTTCAAGTCCCATAAGTGTTACGAACATCTGTTCAGCTTCAATCAAATTATCTCGTGTGACTTGGAGGAGAATCCTGTTCGCAGGATCCAAAACGGTCTCTCGTAATTGAAGAGGATTCATTTCTCCCAATCCTTTAAACCGACTAACTTCAGTCTTACCTCCCCATTGTTGTTGGATTTCATCTTTTTCTTGATCAGACAAGACATAAGTTTCTTGGTTGCCCTTTTTGATTCTGTAGAGCGGAGGCTGCGCAATATAAAGGTAACCTTCGTCAATCAACTCGGGCATATATCGAAAAAAGAAGGTTAACAGCAGACACACAATATGATGCCCATCAACATCAGCATCCATCAGTAAGACAATCTTATGGTACCGTACATTTTCAATCTGGAAATTCTCTTTGTAACCAGCGCCGACAGCCCTTATGATTTCAAGAATCTCCTTGTTTTTCATTGCCTTCTCCAATCGAGCCTTTTCGACATTTATAACCTTTCCTCGAAGCGGTAGAATTGCCTGAAATTCACTAAAGCGGCCCTCTATTGCACTTCCTCCAGCAGAATCACCCTCCACGAGAAAAAGCTCGCGCCTAATAGGATCCGTTTCCGAACAATCTATTAGCTTTCCGGTTCCCTTCGCCTGAGTCTTCTTGATTGCCTCACGAAGCTGACGATATTTCATACGAATCGAGGCCGCTTCCTCACATTTCTGAATAATTTCCCGTCCATCGACCGGATGTTCATCGAGGAATCGTAGGATATTCTCATATGTCCCACGTTCGACCACGCCTTTAACTTCTGAATTTCCAAGTTTACTTTTGGTTTGACCTTCGAATTGAGGATTAATAACTTTCACAGAAACGACCGCAACCAAACCTTCCCTTACGTCATTTCCGCTAAAAATCGATCTTTTATCTCTAAGTTCCTTCTTAAGCCGTGTATTCCTTATCAACTGCTCGTTCTTCTGAACATATGCATTAATCGCCCGGGTCAATCCTGCTTTAAACCCTGATAGGTGGGTTCCGCCGTGTTTGGTATTTATATTATTAGTGAATGTATAGACGAGATCACGTTCGGAGCGATCATATGCCAAGGCAACTTCGACTTGTGTAGTTTCAATAGTTTCATCAAAGTATGGTATATCTTCATGTACCTTCTGTGGCGCAAGTTGTTCGACATAGGCTCTAATTCCCCCCTCGTAGTAATATCGCCATTCAGAAAGAGCCTTTTCAGAGTTAGATTCTGGTTCGGAATCCGTATGATCTCGTTCAGCTGGTTTAGCTCCCTCTAAATCACTGAGATAACGTCGATTGTCAATTAATAAAATTTCAAGTCCTTTATTCAAGAATGCGAGTTCCCTTAATCTACTCCTGATCTGTTGGGTGGTAAAATGGGTTGTTTCAAAGATATCGGGGTCGGGAATAAAGCTAATTCTGGTTCCTGTTTCTTCTTCCCAGTCTTCTTCAACCTCAATCAGGCCATGAGAGATTGTTTCACCCTTCACGTATTCCTGCATCAGAATCCTGCCGTCTCTCTTTACTTTAACCTGCATCCAGCTCGACAAGGCATTAACTACAGCTATACCAACACCATGCAATCCCCCGCTAACTTTGTAAGCTTCTTCCCCGAATTTCCCTCCAGAATGCAGCCTAGTAGTGACCAATTCGAGAGACGAAATATCATAATCGGGATGATTATCAGTGGGAATGCCCCGTCCGTTGTCCTGAACAGTGACACTCTCTAATCCTCCCTCAGTCTGTCCTACAATGACCACAATACGGGTACAATAGCCCGCCATGGCTTCGTCCACAGAATTGTCCACAATTTCCCACACTAGGTGGTGCAATCCCGTTTCGCTGACACTTCCAATATACATCGAAGGACGACGCCGAACTGCCTCTAAACCTTCCAGCACTTGAATACTTCGCGCACTATACTCTCCAGACAAAATTTCACACCATATACTGACAAGAGCTACCTCTAATACCTTTTTTATGACATATAGAGAATTATCGAGAATCTTCTCTAATTAATAGAGGGTGAAAAGGTAAGAAGTGGCATTAAAGTTCGATTATTACAATGAACTGGACAATTTTCAAATTTTTAAATCTTTTCTTTAGAAAATAATCCCCCAATTTCCCTGGTATCTCCTTGTTCCACTCTCAATTCAAAATTATCTGCCGTTATAGAGCCTTTGACAAAGATAATCGTCCAAATCCACTTTTGCCAATGAATTACATGTATTTTCAATCGAATAATCCACTCGCTTAAGTTGAGCTTTAATATTTGTGTCTGTTAGATCCACAATCGCATAGCTTGCTCTAGGATCTCCGTCTCTAGGCTGACCAACGGATCCAGGATTTATTACGTATCGTCCGCGAAACTTGTACGAGAACGCAATGTGGGTATGGCCTAATACAACAATATCCCATTTTTTTAGCCAGCCTCGCATTCTGGTTTTCTGCTCAGCCATCAGTCCTCCAGGCCCCTGATAAACGATGAAGTATTCCCATTTTTCCTCAGGTGTTCCGTGAACCAGTAAAATCTTCTTTGATTGTGCATTTATCTCCTTTTGAATGGGAAGTGCCCTTAAATACTGCATCTGCTCAGTATCCAGGAGTTCGTTTCTTGTCCATACCAACGCCTTACGGGCAATATGGTTAAACCACTCAATTTCATTCTCAAACTCCTCCTGTCCATTAACCCTCACCACCTCATCATGATTTCCTACGATTACTCTCTTTCCGCATGTTTCTCGTACTAGGCTGATCGACTCTCGTGGGTGGGCATAATATCCAACTAGATCCCCATTACAACAAAATAGATCAGCTCCGCCATGATCATCAATATCCTGTAAAACTGTTTTTAGCGCTTCCACATTGCCGTGAATGTCAGATATGAAGGCAATTCGCAATGATCCAGCTCCAAGTTTGTCAGTGGATGAAGACCATCGTTATTCCGATCTTCGACGAAGATTTTCCATTAACTCCTTATTCTGAGTTTCGAGGATTTTGATTCGCTCTTCCTTCGCGTTAATTTGGTCTATTTTAGATTTTAGGTCATCTTTTGTAATTTCGAGCTCACGCTGAACTGAAACGATCTTGTTTTCGCTTGTATTTAGCTTGTGGTCGAATTCCGTTTTCAGGGCGGAAAAGTCCGCTTCCAGCTTTATAACTTGCTGATTTAATTCTTCATTCTTCTTTCTTAACTCTTCTTTTTCCTTTTTCAGGTCTGTATTGGTTTGGTAGAGCCTATTGAGTTTATCTGGCATTTTTTTGGCAATTTCCGATGCCCGAGTTAAGTTCTGTTTGACTTTGGTCGTCTGGGTAGCAATTTTCTCAAGAGAATTCGACAACATATTTCACCTAACCGATGTTATACTTAGCTTAGGTTTTTTAAGGATTTTTTTTATAGTTCGAAATCATGTTTCAGGATGGTGTAGGAATCAGTTGAAAAATATTCCTAATTTACCGTCATATGAGTAATATGCGTTGTGGCCGTGCAAAATCGTCTAGTTTCTATTTTAAATCCGGAAAAGAGCCCATTTTCAAGGTTAAACTAATTTTAGGAGGGTTGAGAGGCAAAAATCTGTACCTCGAAAGTTGAAAGGAACGGTTTTATATATGAAACTTTATACGTGCATTCACCACGCGTCGGACTCAAACTGCATTCTCTCATTCCCTTACAGATTGCATGAAAAGTAATACAACTAAATCATTTTAAATGTAAAATCGAAGCTGCCAATCTCTCCTCGAGTGTGGATATCATGAAATTAATCAGTTTTAAAGCACCGAATACATATTTGGAAGGACTCGATGAGTTAGTGCGGAATGGAGTCTATAGTTCTCGATCTGAA
Organism: Candidatus Thorarchaeota archaeon; assembly: GCA_048882505.1. Taxonomy (GTDB): domain Archaea; phylum Asgardarchaeota; class Heimdallarchaeia; order Hodarchaeales; family Hodarchaeaceae; genus Hodarchaeum. Next base: position 225,351 of record JBHLRO010000004.1, on the reverse strand, counting down.
GCCATTCGGACTGCAATCCGAGATTTGTTAAGACGTGAACTGGAATGGGGAACCACCTCCCCTCCGACATCAAGATAGACCTAAGTGAAATGTGTAAGTCGCGGTTACGAAGGAGGAAATCCTGACAGCCTTCTCCTCCGCTCGTTCGAAATTCAATTTCAAGCTTTTCATTTGTTTACTATATTCTGGTGACAATAATTGACCCAGGCAGTAACGGAAGATCGGCCTACTCAAGTAGTGAAAAAAAGAACCCTCTCAGACAATATACGAGCTTTTAAATATATTCTTACAACCGTGCGAGCCAATACGAAATTCCTAGTTCGAATTGCGCTTCGGGAATTCAAGTATTTTATTCCTCTTCGAGATTTGCTGATTTTATACATCTGGGTTGGCCTTGGGGTTTTACTGTTCCTCATTTTCCTAATCCTGGTTTTGCCTTTCGTATTGGGATTAATCCCAGGTGATCCATTTTTAGCATGGAAGCTACAAGACAGCATGAGCCGTTTCGTTGTACAGCCAACAAACCTAGGCTGGGCATCTGGGATTATCGGCCTCACAACAATCGTGGCCCGGTTGATGATCAAGTCACCTATCTCGAAATACACTGACAAAATCAATACAAAAAGCGATGTCACGTATGTCTTCGGAACTTCAAGACCTGCAGAACGCTTTTTGTTTGAAATGGTATTTCAGTATGCCTATGAAGAAAAAGTTTCATTAATTGCTGATGCGGATCTTCTCTGGGTTCGTACTCTGAAGGGTCGAATCGATACATACGTAGTGGAAGATTTCAAGGAATTTGAGAAAGAGAATCTATACGAAATCATTGGATTTTTGAATGCAAGTCGTATAATGATTTTAACAGAAAGTATAGAACTGAATCAAAATATTTTGACAAATATCCGCAAAATTCGACCTGATGTGGACATTATCCTCCTTTCTCAATATACGCCGGCGTGGGTGTTCAGCGAACTTGTTCAAGATCCCCACCTTTCAATTTTGGAGGATTTGGAGGTAACTGTCGAAGCTCTAGTTACTTCTTTGTCCCTAGATTTTGATTATCCTACTACTGTTGAAATCGATATTCCTCGAACTTATATAGGGTCGACGGGGGATAATTTTACCGCAGACATACCTAAATTGACAGCTTTACTCATTCGTAGAGGTAACACTCTCCTACCTCCTCATGAAAGACTTCAACAGGGCGATAGGGTCGTAATCCATTATATCGCAGATCCTTTAGGTAATTACAACATGATGCTCGCGAATAGAGTCGCCACAGAACTGCCACCAGGATCAAAACAGCCCAAAAAGAAGAAGGCCAAAGACAAGACCCAAATCCAGAATCATTTGCCAGATAACGAAACAAATGCTACCACTCCACTTCAAGACGAAGGATCGGAACAGTTTAAGTTTACGACTTCTGGAGAAGAGAACTCTTAGGTGAATCCAATGAGCTTCCTATTTAAAAAGCGACAAATCAGAAAATTCGCCGAGAAGGCCGTAGAAAGGCAGAATAGTATCTTTGTATTTGGTAGTAACATCTTTGCGGAAGCATTTTTGGAAAGACTCATAGAAATTGGTGCACAGTCAAAAGTAGCTCTAATCGCGGACCGGAAATTTGATTGGATAGAAGAAATCCGTGAACAGGACGTACTCGTTCTGGTTGAAGAAAGGAGGGATGAATATGGCAAGCGCAATCTTTATGAAAACATCGGATTCCAACATGCGGAAAAGGTCATTATTTTACACGAAGATCCAGTAATAATCCAAAATATTATGTCTTTCATTGCAAATACCGAATTAAAAGTGATTCTCCTAGCTCAATTTGCTCCGCCGTTTGTACATTATTTAGGAGGACAGAAATCGGAGCAGATAATCATTGTTGACAATTTGTTTCAAATTGTAAGAGAATTATATCGTCAAATGGATCTTCAATTAAGCAAGCCTCCCGTGGTTTCGATTCCAATCCCAAAGAGCCTCATAAATAGATCTCTTGAAGATCTGAAGATTCCTTCCGTTATGGTCCTCAATATATTCCGCGAAGAAGATGAACGCAAAATCCTTCCTCTTACTGAGCTTGCAAAATCGACAGACAGGTTAATGCTTTACCTAGAACAACCAGACTCGCTCTCTACGTTAGTAGACTTTCTCGATAAACTCTGAGAGTTGTATATCCTTAATGGTAACCTCGTAGCAAATCAGTTCCTCATTTCCGGCTATCCGACTGGCAATTCTATTTAATCGAAATTGATTCTCAAATTGGGCCTCGATCTCCCTGTTTTCGTTGAGACTTGAGGTAAGAAAGAAAGCCCGTCCAAAGGTAAACTGAGACAAACCAGCGAGAAACTGTTGAATAACAGTGATCCCTCCTGGGCCGCCGGCCCAACTCCGAATTAATGGACCTTGCCTCTGAAATTCTGTAAGTGAGGTCAACAGGTATGGTGGATTGAAAAATATGATATCTGGACTGAAGTTCTCAAAAACAAATGGATCCAAGATATTGGTACAGATAATCTCAAAATGGGTCCGGGGAAGACAACGATTCAGATTTTCATGTGCGAACTGAGCCGCTTCAAAAGAGATATCAATCCCTATGGTCCGTGTATTGGGGAAACGCTGGGCTAGATTCAATGAAATATAACCCGTTCCAATACCTAGTTCACATAGAACCACCTGAGTTCTTTTTTCGTATTCGGGGCTTGTAAGAACTTCGGTTAATACGTCTAATAGAAACCATGAGTCTTCTTGAGGAGGATAAACCTTGATATTGGCTTTAATGGTTAAATGCACATCCAAAGATAATTTAAATCTCCACCCAATCCGGAAAGCGGCAATCTATGAGTTACCCGGAAGTCAGGCTTCTTTCGACCTGGATAAGAGTTTTTTCAACGCCTTTCTTTACACGATCAGAATAAATCGCGGCGGAATAACGAATTATGTTCAGGTAAAACTTATTTTCTTCTAAAAGAGAATGCCAATTTACAAGCAGCATGACTTTGTTTAGAGTAATCTCTTTTCCATGATGGTGCCTTTCCCAAACCAGATCCGAATAATTACATCCGAACGTGGGTATTGCGGCGAGAATACGATGAAGACTATGGTCTTCCTCATGTTGGGATTCAATTCCGATTCGTTCACCCAATAAATTAGTAAGAGATTTCATGGCTCGTTCCGAGACAACTCCCAAATCGATTGCAGGTACCAAAATTTTGTTTCCACTTTCAAAAAACGTTATAACTGGATCTGAACTAAAATATTCTTTTCTGATCGACGCTCCGACATCTTGTAGTAGTTGTGTTAAGATTTCATTAGTTCGTTGGCCAATTACTTCTGCGTAGGACTGGAAGATATCATTATGGATCTCAAGGTTAAGATTTGAAGTAGCATCTTTTAGGAAGGGGAATGATTCTTTATTAACTAGAGCATTGGTCAAGGCGATCTGAAGTGACCGGGGAAGGGAACGGCTATTGGCAAAAAATTCATATGCTCCCAAGTTATCAAATGTGATAATAGATTCCTTTTTCATGCGTTTCTCGATAGTAGATTCTATATTCGCTGTAATCGAAGAGTGAGATTTGAAGATATCCATATTGCCGCGGGAATAAGACTTTTGATCAAACCGAAGATAGGCTGCGGGCTGCCCTGCTTGAGAATAGGCTTTCTGCAGACTTTTTCTTAATCCGTGAACACGCTTCTCAACAGAAGAACCCAAAGAAGAATACTTTCTTTCAATATTACCCCACTGTTTTTGAATTACCTTCTGAACCCCGTCACGTGCTTGATTTATAAATCCAAAATCTGATGCTTCATTTTGAAACTTTTTCTCTGAAATCTTATCAGCCAAAAATTCGCTTGCCGCTGAAGCGACTTTATCCAACGAAGATTCCATTTTTTGGATGATTTTTCGGTAATCGTCCTTAATATCCTGAAAGATAGATTCAATTGGTGGTGCAACCAGGTTATTTTTGTCAAAAAGAACATTTACTTCCCCTATTTCCGTCCCAGAGTAACCCTTGGAAATAACCTTGGGTGATTTTCCCAAAAACCTTTCAATGTCTTTTGCCCGTTTGTCGAATCCTTTTCGTAGCTCTTCCAAGCGTCCTTCAATGAGCTGTTTTTCTTCATCTATATACTCAACACTCGCCCTACTAATAGCTGAAACAAGTGTATCTACATCCAAATTCGTCAGGTCAAAATTCCCATCGAAATTTCCTATATTGGGATAGGCCAAGGTAAAGTCAAACTTTGATCTTTCCCCTTCCAAGGATGTGTACGCAGAGACCAAAAATCCCAGTTTAAGCAGATCGTAGAGGAAATTATCGTAGTTCTTTAGGGTTCGAACCATGTAATTATCCGCAGTGTTTCGTCCCAAGGCAGTTTCAGTTATCAGGGTGTTTACTGCAAAACCTAAACCCGCGAACAAGCTCCGATAAAAAGGGAGCACATCGCTAGCTTTCTTGACAGTGAAGGAAATGGGGATTACCTTACTGAGTTTGTAACGTGTAACCTGTTTAGTGACCTCGGTATAATGAGACTCTGGAATCTCGTCTTTAATCAGGGGTAGCACATTTTCTAGTTCAACTCCTGTCTCCATGGAGATTAATTTGAAGATAAATTGGATGTATTTCCACGCCGATGTAGTTAAACCAGTTGTAAACTGCTCACTAAAATACCTTATATACGGGATCACCATTTCCTGTTCTTTTTCACGAGTGTTGTCAAATAGGAGGTTTACAATGCGTGTCAGGGTACCTCCCAGATCAAACTCCTCACTGATCCGGTTGTTCAGATCTTCAATGACTTGGGCAAAATTCGCAATACTTGGATCCGCAAGGTAAAGAAGGGGAAATTCTCGTAAAAACTTCTGTAAAACCTCCTCTTCCAATCGTGCAGCTAAGTTTGCCTTAGAAACTTCTTGCAAACTGAATTCTTCAAGGATATCCCGCAATTCATTTTTTTCAAACTCTTGAAGAGTCTCTTCCAAGCCTGCTTGTACGTTTAGCTGTTCAATTGTTTCATGAACATACTTGGAGAGTTCCTTACGTATTTTTTTAGTGCTGATTTTCGGATACTGTACCAAAGCATGTGGACGCTCACTAGTGAGAAGCTCAAGTAAGTCATTCGTGAAATCTTCAGTTAAAGATGATTGCTTGGCTCTGATTTCGTCTTTAAGAGCAGGATAATTTCCCTTAAGCTCTGAAATGCTTACCAAGGTTGTACTATACTCATAATCATTAATTGATTTATTCAACATCTCTTGTACTGCGTTCTTAAAAGGTTCTTCACTCGTTGGAATAGAGACCTGTTTGCGGGCTTCATTTATTACCTTGAAGAAGGTTTCCAGAATTTCATCTACCCCCAGGGTAACATAAAAATCCTGGGTCTTTTTGAATTCCTCTGTCTTCAGCGTTTCTCGCGCAAACCGACTAACCAGTTCTTCGTAATACTGAACCAGTTCGGGTGCCACGGTTTGACGAGATTCAGAAATTAGTAAAAATTGCCCAACCAACTCCAAATTCTCGCTCTTGACCAAAAATCGGCCTGTTTTATTGTAATGACTTCCTCCTACAAATCTTCCTGTATCCCCCCCCACCTCCCCTCCAATCATGGCTTGCACCGCAGTAAGTCCACCTGTATATACCTGTTCGTCCAGATCGGAACGAAGGCCTGGTTGCCCCAAACTAATAAGGGACATTCCCGATGCGGTTGCCAGTGACACCCAAACCACTGGGTTGTAGTCATATTCAGGCATTATTGGAACCTTTTACACGTTTTTACGCCTAGTGAAATATCTTATTGGACGTAAAATACCTGACATCATGATCCTTCATTAATGGTCAGGTTATCAGGAACGTAAACTTATCGGAATCTACATGTTTTTAGTCCTTCCCTATCTGGTGTTCCTTCGCGAAAGTGTAAACAATAGCTTAAATACTACTCTTAGCATACCTCCCATGTAGGTGTGGAAGATTTTCAGGAAAAATCTGCGAGACATGCTCAACCAGATGGGCATGCCCGACGTTGACGATGAAATCTTAGATTCATTACAGCGCCAGCTATTCAGTTTCCTCGAGTTCGAGAACAGTCTTATCGCTGGGGGAATTACTTTTAAAACGGGATGCATGCTTTCCACACTTCAGGTTCAAAATTATCAGGAAATTCGAGATCAATTACACCAAAACTATCTGCGTGGACTTCCTTCGGAAAAAATGAATCTTCGACTTGTCATGACAAGCTTGTGTCTGTATTTAAAGGAGGATCACTGCTGTCAGGTGACTGGGGAAATTTGTGAGTTCCAAAACGGAACCCGATGGCATGAATGCGAAATTGTGCAGGCCTCATGTGAGGAACTAAATACTGATGAATCCTCGTGGAAATAATTAAAACTCAACCTAGTTGCTTTGGTTTACTGGAATTCCGCAGGTTTTAACAATTATATTCAATAAAAGAGAGGCGCCCATTCCATGTTTAGCAGACATAGGGAGAATACGTAGATTTCGAGCTCGAGCCCAATTTTCCATCCGTTTTGGAACCTCTTTTTTTGTTTCCTCCGCTTTATTCCCAACTATTAGGACTGGGACACTCTTAGCCAATTCTCTTACTTTCTCATATAAACCCATTACTTCCTCTTGGGATTCTTTGTTCTGATGATCGAATACTAAGATCATGCATCCTGCATTCTTTACTAGTGATGATATTAGGTCATGGTAAATCTCATTCCCAGAAACGTCCCAAAATTGAAGGTAGTAATGGTTTTCATTGACATGTGCCTCTAGATTGTGGATTCTTACCCCTATTGTCGGAAGATATTTTTCACTTGGAGGAAGGTTTAGAAGACGGCGCAAAAGCGAGGTTTTTCCAACTTTTCGGCTTCCCCAAAGTACCACTTTTGTAAAGGAAGAAAAAACTTCAGTTGACACCAAGAATCCTATCACATCGGAGGTCGTGCGTCTATAAACGTATTTTCTCGAATGCTATTTCAGGACGACGGGAATCAGGGGTTACTACTTCTTTCCAGAGTGTAAATGGAATTAATCTCTGTTTACCAAAATCTGAAACCACTATCCCTGGATATTTCTGAAGTATCTGGAGTGCAGTCCAGGAAAATCCTTTTTGTGATACTAAGTAGATTTCAGAAACACCATTGAACTTGGATTGGTCATCAGGGTTAAGTAATGGCCGAATTATTTTCTCCAGGTCTAAAACCTCCGCAACACCTGGGAAACAATATATCCAGATCCGCATACCGTTTGGATCATACGCCAACATGTCAGCAGGCCCCGATTGAACCAAGGCTCCCGAGGGAGATATGAATAGAATGCTGGCAATGTTCGCAGCGTATACAGAAAACCGGAGGGCAAGACCACCTTCGATGGTTGGATCGCGACCGACCAGGATTGCATGTAGAATTTCGATAAAATTTGGCGATACACTTCCAAGAGTGACAAGGATTGAATCCGTGTCGCCATTAAGGTTTGAAAGAAGTGTTTCACCAATTCCGAAATCTCGTGCAAAATTGGTTATAATCTGGGGCGTAAGACCTGATAAGTGTGTTAATTCGGTAATAAGGGACTGGTGAAAAGCACTGATAGATTTAAGATCATAAAGCAATGATAATGAAGATTTAATCTTGATTCTTGGAAGTAAAGATGGTCTAAATTTTCCGCTCCGACTAAGAAGTTTATTATCCATTAGAAATCTTGCTTTCTCCAATGTTATCTCGTCAAAAGGTTTGGAGATCAGTTCATTTCCGCATTCTACGCAGAATAACTCAGAATCTTCAGATCCGGGCGTTAAAAACCGCTCAGCTACTCCAACTTCACAAAAATATGCGGACCGACAGGTTGCACAATAATGAGCTGTGCTGTCATCATCAATGTTTCGGCTCCTACCTCTAGGTTCAATACAGGTCGTGCAACGCGCATCACAGTGTATTTTCATTTCCGCCAAAACCAGATTCCTTAGGATCAGTAAACACCCCCAACACGATCGTATTTAAATTTTGTCCATCGCTCCTCTGAATGAGAAGAGGAACTATCGTATTCTCTGTAGAACCGATAGTATTCGTTTTTTGTTCCGTGATAACCAGCTAGGGTTTACATCGAGAGCTTTTGCTATAGTGGTTATTGACAAGTGCTCGTTATTTCTTTGAGAAACCATATAACTGAGTATCCCCACAAGTGTACGTGCATGTAGCCTTGATTCGGGGTTCTCCTCGTAGTAATAATAAATGCCAGTTTTGGTATCGGAAATGGTTCTTTCGCTAAGGGATAAATCGTATTTCAATGTATCGAGAATTTCAAGTGCTTCTTCAAGCGCGGGATTCGAACTTTTATGTGAGAAACGAAGGTTCTCATCCTGATTGGAATTATTCAAGGTCTTAGCACTCAATTGAATTTTCGGGATGTTATTAGTTAATAATATTCCGTTAAAGATGTAGAGAGAGGAGTGAAAATGACGAGACAACGAAAGTTCTCAAATTTACGGCCCATCAGGCTTTGGGCAAAAAACCATTAACCTCGAATTTACTGGTGCTCATATGAGACATCAGCATCAAAATATCGTGAAGAACTACCTCCTTCGTTTATACCGGGGAGATGACATCTTCAAAAAGATCGAAGAATTCTGTGAACGTTATAGGATAGAAGGAGGGATAATTCATGGAATGGGAGCTGTCTCAAAAGCCAATATTGGTTTTTTTGATGGACAGAAGTATCTCGAGATGGCATTCGATGAGAATCTAGAAATTCTGGCGCTTTCCGGTAACATTGCAAAAGGGAAACAACCCATTATACATCTTCATGGAGTATTTGGGAAAAAGGATGGTTCAAGTATTGGCGGTCATATCTTTCCAGGATGTATTGTATCTGTAACCTGTGAAGTTAATATTTTACAGGCTCTTCCGCCACCAACGCGGACGCATGATCCTAAAACTGGATTAAATCTGCTTGACCTACCTGATAGCTAACGAAACTAGTGTTAATAACACCAAATTTATCCATTCTAGCACTAGAGGGGTGATAGATTATATGAAACAAGTAATTTCGGTCGGGACTACCTTGGGATCCTGCTCTCCTGGGATTCTTGCCACAGGCAACAAGCAGGTTTTTGTATCGGGACAAATCGCAATCGATATAGAATCTGATATCCGAACTCAAAATAGACAAGCGATCAAAAAAATAGAAGCCGTTCTCGAATCTCAAAGCTTCTATCTTAGCGACATTGTCAAAACAACCTTCTATCCAACTGATATCTCCCTGTTTGGTTCAGTAAATGAGGAATATGCATTATTCTTTCCCAGTGACCCCCCTGCCCGCGTAACGGTTCAGGTGGCTGCTTTGCCAAAAAATGCCCTTATTATGATTGATGCGATTGCAATAAGAGACTGAGGATTCTTATCACAGAAAAATCGACCTGGTTTACAAATATTCCACTTCTAGTTGGCCTGAGCTGTCCTCAATGCTTTTTGCTGCTGTAACCAGAATATAGGGCACCCCGCGTTGAACAAGGTAATCGAGAATCATTGAAAATCGGCTTGGGTCGTAATCCAACGTAACCTTGTCCAAGCAGAAAATCGGATAATCCTTCACGTATTCCTCACGTCCTGCAAGCATGCAGATTAGAGCAATCGTAATCCGCTCGGAATCGCTGAGTGATTCGATAGGCTGGTCAATTGTAGCGCCTCTTCGTTTTCGCCTTACAATAAGGCGAAATTCGTTATCAATTTTGATTTCTTCGAAATCTTGGAATTTTAATCGTGAATAAACAAATTTAATCTGAGCATTGAAGTTTTCAAGAACCAGCATTTTGACAATCTTTTCCCTGGATTCAAGATGTTCTTGAAATACCTGGTAGAATTCATGTTCGGCCTGAACCAGATCCGCCTGGCCCATTCGATCGGATTTTTCACCAATCTGCTTTTCTACCTGTTCAATTTTTCCCGAAATCCGTTGGATTTTTGCATCAAGGTCAGTAATCAATTCGATTTTAGTTTTTAAATCGTCGTCGATCGATTTTTCTAGGATTTTCAATTCTGATGATTTTATTTCCAACGTTTTTTTACTGGAATCTATCTCTTCCTCCTTTTCCTGCATCTCACGGTTAAGCCGACGGATTTCTTTTTGAGCTTTGTTTATCCTAAGTTGATTGTCATTTTTTATTCTGTGAACCTGTAATTCAAGGTCTTCTTTTCGACGCTCTAAATCATCAATTTGAAATTCATATTCCCTCATTCGCTTGGATTGGTGCGAATCTTCGACCAGTAATTTGTCTTCTCGATTTTTGGCGTTTTTTTCGCTATAAGGACGTCCACAGATTATACATTTAGACAAATCCATTGAACGACTCAGAGAAATCCAATTCCTTACCTCTTTAATTGCCTTCTCTGTTTCTCGCTTCTCTTGTTTGACTTCTTGCAGGAACTTCCGTGTTTCTTTGGTACGGGTTACCAGATGGCTTATTTCCTGCTCCACCCGAGGATGATCATTCATAAAATTCTTGATTTCCTCCTCCATCCGATCCGAGAGTTTTTGTTGATCGCGTATTCTCGCCTTGTCGAGTTTAATTATATCGTGAGCCGCCTCGATCATATTTTTTAGGTTGGCTACCTCTTTTGTAAGCTCTTGGAATCGTGCCTCCGAATCCTTAAGGGATTTAATTTCCTCAAGGTTTATTTTGGGGAGAGATTTTCGATCTTTTTCCGCGTTACTAAGCTCTCGCTCTAGATTCGATCGTTCTTTTCTTAGATTCTCAACATCTGACTCATAAACTAAATAAATTCGGAGATCTTTCTTTAGATTTGAAAGACGATTCTTTATGACTGATATGAGATAAGAATAGTATTTTACATCTGAGTATTGGGTAAGGAGTTCTTCTAAATTCCTTCCTGTGGTAATGGAAGTTATAAGCTTGTTATCTGGAGTTGCCAAGCTAAATAGATTCACTTTCTGGTTCTCGGGATGGAAGGTATCTCCTACCACCGTGATTTTTTTACCGTCAATATTAAAGTGTCTCTCTGCTTTCCCATAACCTTCCATATCTAGCTTGACTGAACTTGATTTTGTGAATAGATTGAAATAATATCTTCTCTTTGATATTTTACTACCAGGCATATTAAGAAGTTCGATTCCACGAACAAATGATGATTTCCCAATAGCATTGGGTGCAGTAATCAAATTCTTACCTTGTCTAAAATTAAGGGTAAGTTCGTCAATGCCGCCAATATTTTGTAATGTAATAGTTAGTGTCATTATTTCTCATCGCGCCATTTCAAAGCATAGGACTGAAGCTTTTTAAAGAGGGGATCAGAATTTTTTAAGGAAGTTGCGGGCAGCGAACCCAGTTCTTTCAAATGAAGAACTAGCTGTTCCTCTACTTGGCTAAGAAGCTTCTTCTTTTTCTCTGACAACCTTTTGATCTCTTCTTTTCCTTTTGGCATGTTTGTGCCTCTTTAACGCAGGTTTAACATAACCGAGAATCGCTTCTTCTCTAGCTGGTCAAGTGTATTGAAAAATTCTGGATCATCAATCGCGCTATCCATTACATCGAGACCTTCCTTTTCGACATGGAATGCCACTTTTGTCAAGTCTGAATCATTCTCCAAGTCATCTAGTCGTACAGGTTCTAATACAGAGATTTCAATGTTACCCCTTTCCTTTCTCCACTCAGTTAATATCAAAGCTAAGGTTTTTCCACAATTACGCATTGTAAATACGCCCTCACTGATCTTTTCAACAAAAAGCTCAGGATATTGCGTATAAAATCGACTCCACTTTCTACGTAATTGGGTTGTACGAGTGTACACCAAGATAAATGCTATAAACGACACCTCCAATTGCCACTATGCGTCGTTCAGACTGATTTTGGAAGGATGCGGTACGTTCCACCTTATAGGTTAATATTTTTGCCCACTTGGGAAGGAAACAGTTTATCAACACCGAGAAATCGGATTTATCTTTCCAGATCTATGAAGAGGAACTTGGCAATCCAAAGGGTAACAGAAATATGGATTAAAATGTCGGTTCATGACACTGTATAAGGAAATCTCATCCCAATTTTAAACGTGTCCTGTTTTCATCTTGGGAAAAGGGAGTAGTTTCCTCAAGGGCTCTTCCAACTTTATATGCCAGTCTTTTTTTTCTTAACATTAAGGACATATCCCATAGCTTTTCAATGACATTAACCAAAAAAGATATTCGTTTGATGTTGGGTGGACTTCATGCAGCTGAGCAATCTTTAATACCATAATCGCGATTTCAGGGCGTTTTACGGGAATAGGAGCCATATGATTATGCAGAACCAAAAATACATCGATATCCACTGTCATCTTCCCTTGAATTACTTTTACCGACGGATCGATGCCCTATTGGAGAAATACAGACTTATGGGAATCCAACTGATAGTCTCCATAAGTCAGGATTATAAAGATACCAAAAGATCTCTAGAACTTGCGAGGAAATATCCTGATAACATAATCCCGACTCTGGGAATCCATCCTTGGAAAGCGCATAAGAAGCTCAACGAACTCGAATTTTGTGAGGACATCCTGAAAGAAAATCCAAATATTCGTATCCTAGGGGAAATCGGGCTAGATTACCATTTTATATCCCAGCAACAGCGGCATGCAAGTCAAAAGGAAGTATTCAATCACTTTCTCAAATTGGCCGAACGTAGGCGGCTCCCGATGATGCTCCATGTGAAAGGAGCGGAGAACGAGGTTGCAAATTATATTGAAACCAGTAGTTTATCGGGAAACTTTTTTTGCATTCACTGGTTCTCGGGGCCTACCACAATCCTAAATCGCCTAGCAGATCTTGACTGTTATTTCTCCTGTGGTCCTGCCTTAGATTATTCTCCAAAACATCAAAATGTTGCAAAAGTTGTCCATCTCGATCGTATCCTGACGGAATCTGACGGAAATGTCAAATACAGAGGTAAAATCGGACATCCTGGGCTTATCCCGGAGGTAATTGCGACCATTTCCTCCCTTAAACAATGCCCCGAGGATAAAGTTCAGCATTCAATTCTCAAAAATAGCTACAAATATCTTAGGATACCTTTTCCAGGGTTTTTAAGATAAAACTCCGATCTCTCTTGCAATTGATATTATTCACTGTTAACGCCAACAACTGCAAAGGAACAGGTAGAACTGTGCCTAGGTTTTCTGTAACCGCACGATGAACAAAAATCAGGCCTAGTGTACACTGGAATTCCGTCTTTACGGATTTGCGATACACGATGCAACGGAATGGAATCTTCTCGCTTTCTTATTAGGAATTCATGAAAGGAAAGTTCAATGAAATCACTGAAATCCCTGAAAACAATTGAGTACCGTCCTTGGTCCTCATTGCCATATAGGATACGGGAAAACCATTCCTCTAGTTGACCTTTTTTGGGCATTTTCTTTTGTCTTTCCTATTCTGAGAAGAACATGGAGCGAAATTCAATCACAAAGGATTGTTTCAAATACCGATTTACAAGATCGGACTGCCACTGAATTAAAACCAAATAATTTGAATGATTATCATTGAATAAGATTCTGAGCGAATTCTTGCTTGAGAAAGTCTACGATAAAATCTTTCGGGAATAGGGACTTCCCCTCCTCCTTCAACATAACTAAATCTTTTGAAAACGATGACTCAATATAGGTTAGAAAAGATTCCGCGATCACTCTGGAAGTCACTGGATCGGATTCCTTATCTGTTACTATGGCGCACATAACACCTTCACGCTTTGCCATGAGAATACGGCCACTTTCAGTAGTAACAGAGTTAAGTCCTTCGTTTGGACCAATCACCCCACTTGCAAATTGATCTAGGGCGTATAAGAATCCAGGAACAACATCCTCGCTTAGCTCACCAATATTGTTTCTCGTAAATCGATGGGATGCAATTGGAATACCCGTGGGAAGATAAAGATATATTCCAACCAGTTTTATCTTCTTCTGTGAAACATCTTGAATGATCTTTTGAGAAAACCAATCAAAGGCATCGGTTAAATTCCTGCCGCTTTTGTTAGAAACTTCAAAAAGACGAAAAGATCTGGTTGGATTTTGTTTAGGAAGATTTGCAAGCCCGATAAGGTCTATGAGTTCATCTAATTCGATATGGGGTAAATCCGATTTATTTGCCAAGATAAGTAGAGGAACCCCGGTATTCCACTTAAGGCATTTCCATAACCAATTTGTGGCTTCGTTAAGTTTGGTCTGATCGTTCACATCGATTACGAATATTATACCTTGAGATAACTGGATGTAGTTCTTCCAAAATAACTCACGAAACTTAAGATGGCCTCCCAGGTCAAAAAGTTGAAAGAGTTTACCATGAATATCAGCTGTTTCAACATCTAATCCCCTAGTAACTGTATAGGTTGGTTCGAAACGTCCTGTTTGGAGTCGTTTCGTCAGAGTTGTCTTTCCCGCGTTTTCGAGGCCGACAATGGCTATGGGGATTCGTTTCTCTGAAGTTTCTTCCAATTTCAACCATTCCACTAATAGAGGCCGATTCTTACGGAACCTATCCATTCTGCTCTTGATTGCCAGTCGCCTTGCTTGATTCACGCCTTGTTTTAAAACTGATCTAAAGAATTCATTCTAATGATTTGTCAGACTGGAGTTTACGATTGGAATATTATCTTCCTGATTATTTGAACCATTTATAACCACCGAGTTCAATAGGACAAGATAGGAAATTCGGTGGTACACAAGCGAATTTAGACCCAGTAAACGATTGGCTTTATCCAGAGGTTTTTATAATCGTCACGATCGAAATTGAAGGTTATAAGGATTTCATTGAATCCTCAAGCGAATCTTTAACATTATTAGATCTCCTAAAGGGAAGAACAGGCAAGAAAAAATTTATTTCATTGTGCGGTGGAACTGGAAGATGTGGAAGATGTAGGGTTAAGATCGTCACAAAAGATCATTCAAATGTAATGAACCCTAATTTGACAGAAAAACAGCTCCTTGGTGCAATGGTCGATGAGGATATTCGTCTAGCGTGTCAGTTCATTCCCATCAAGAATCTAAAAGTGATTCCCATTGATTTTCAAGAGCTTCAGGTAAGCGACTTCAAGATTCAAGATTCTTATCAAAATTTTAGACTTCTATATCCCCACAATCCTCGTTTCGAAACGGTAACCATCAAATTGATGCCCGCCACGCTCGAAACACCTTTAGATGACTTCACACGTTTAAAACAAACGCTTCTGAATCGATTTCCTAAACTAACGAGATTGGGTATTAAAAAATCAGCTTTGGATGCATTTTATGATCAACCCCGGAAAGCACAGAAAGAAATCCGGGTCGTCCTGGATAAGGAGAATCAAACAATAACGAGGATTAATCCTCTTGACAGAGCTATCAATGATCGATTGCTTGGAGTGGTTGTTGATATTGGAACAACGTCAATCGTGACCACGTTAATCGATCTAGAATCAGGTCGTATTATTGGTGCGAATTCTGCTCTCAATCCCCAGATTGAGCACGGTCGCGATATCATGTCACGACTATCTTATGCACTTAGCTCATCCTCCAATAGACGAGAATTACAGGAAGCAGTATTTCATGAGATCCACAACCTGATCGGCAGCATGCTTCGAGACAGCAACTTAGGGAGGCAAGTTATGTCTTCCATCGTCGAATTGGTGGTTGTAGGTAATTCAGTTATGCATCATTTATTCTTACGTTTGGCTATCGATGGATTGGCGCGTGCCCCGTATATCCCTGTTATCATTCAAGGAGTATCTTACACTATTGGTGAGATAGTTGATGAAAACATACTGGGATTACCCTCCACTTCAACCATATCATTGCCTCCCCTTATTGGAGGGTTTATTGGTTCGGATGCGGTCGTGGATATATTATATTCTGATCTTCCTGGCCGCATGGGCACTCACTTGTTAATCGACTTTGGTACTAATTCAGAGATAATTTTAGTAAGAAATGGGGCCATTTACGCAGCATCTGTTGCCGCTGGGGGGGCCTTCGAGGGACAACATATTTCCTGCGGGATGCGAGGAATCACTGGGGCCATTGAGACTTTTTGGATAACAAATGACTCTTTTCATTATCTTACGATTGGTTCTGCGCCTCCAAGAGGAATTTGTGGATCAGGAATTATTGATATCCTTGCCTCACTACGAATTCATGGTCAACTTGATCGACGAGGGCGCCTTCTTTCACGAGAAGGAACGGTAAAAAAGGAGCTAATCATTGTACCTCAAAGATCGGCAGATAGTCTAGGTCACAAAACCATCGCCCTTACGCGGGAAGATATCGTAGAGGTTCAGAAGGCGAAAGCAGCCACGCTTGCGGCAATTCGGGCTTTAACAAACGAGATAGATATAAATATAGCAGATATTGACACAGTATCGATCGCTGGTGTATTTGGATCCAAACTAAATATAGAGAACGCCAGAATCATTGGGCTTCTACCAAATCTTCCGCCAACAAGATTCAAAGCTTATGGAAATACAGCAGAACGAGGAGGAAGAACATTTTTACTTTCTCTTGAAGCACGAGAGGCTTCAGAGATAATTTCAAGAAAGGTACAAAGAATGGAACTTTCTACGATCACCAATTTTCAGAAATATTTTACTGAAGAATTGTTTTTTCCGCCTTTAAAAGAAAATAACCTTAAGACTGATTGAATGATGAGAATCGTATTGAAAAAACTTCTAGGTCTCCCATTCTTAATTGTGTTTATGAATCTGGGATTTCTCACACTTGAAAGAGAAGTTTTTCTAGAGATGACGACTCTAGTTCCAATCATCCTTATAGATGCGTTTGTCAGCATTGATATCGTGATCCGACCATTATCCACCAAAAAAGATCAGTTCAATCGCACAATTGTAATCTTTTCGTTTTTAGCATTCCCTCTCATTTTATTGTTGCCTCATTTAGAATCTAAATTTTCGCCACTGGAGCCTATTTTATACGATTTATTTAATTTCCACATACTTATCGGAGTTAGTTTGTTGATTACAGGCGGAATCATCTTAATAATAAGTAGAATCCAACTTGGGGGATTAGGGGGAACCAAAATAGTTATCGAAGATGATCATAGGTTGATAACCGATGGTATGTACAAATATATTCGTCATCCTATCTACTTTGGATTTTTACTCATATTTTCTGGGTACAGCTTCGCCATGGGGAGTATAGTTATGATGATATTAATTTCAATTGCATTTTTTCTTGTATTCAGAAAGAGGATGGACATTGAAGAAAATCTATTGAGTGAAAAGTTTGGGGATGACTTTTTAGAATACAAGAAGAGAACCGCAAGACTGGTTCCTTTTCTTTACTAACAATAATTATTATGAATGAATATTCCGCCATTATCAAAGCATAATGGCAACCTAATGCCCATTAGATTGTTCCGTATGCCCTATTATACAATGTTTCAAAAAGATGAATTACTCAGAAACCCCATCTGGGGAAAAAAACACATTCTCCCGATTAATAGCACATGGATGCCCACACCTAGGGATTCAACGCAGCTGAATTATTACATTTTTCTAGAAACAGGGGTTCTACAATCGATTGTAAGCCTAGTATTAAGGTAGTGGCTCTCTCCGAAATACACAGATCTATCGTATTAATGTGGTGAATTTAAATTGCAAAAATTAGGAAAAATAGAAAATTTAGCCATCAAACACGGCGGACGCTGCTGGTGGTGTGGCCAGGAGTTAAAGAAAGGTTCTATATGGAGCGATGATAATCGTCATGGCATTTCTATACAAGGATATCAGGAAAAACAAATCATTTTTTTCCACTGTAACTCTTGCGGTAGGAATACATCTGTTCAAAACGCTCTCCCAAATTATCAATACATTCGTAATGGAAAACGTCTTGGTTCAACGGCTTAGGTCGTTATGCCTTATTTTTTCAGAACATACTATTTGTGTGCTTCCAGCCACATTGTTTTGTCCTTCGCATCCAAAAACTCCCTTAAGCAATCAGACTCACAAAAAACGTATTCTTTTCCTTCATATGTCCAGGTTACTGTGTTCGAATCAAGGCCGTCCCTCTCTACCTCTGAACCACATATTGTTATAACCATTTCTTCGCATCCATCCATTAGAAGAGGAATAGATCCCGATAGGGCTTCTATTCCATTATCTTAAAATACCCTTCCGCACCACACATTCTCTGGTCTTGATCGAAGTACCTGAATAGTGAAGTTTTACTAGGGATCATTACTATCATAGAACTACTTTTTCCATACTTATGGAGGTAAAATCGAAGCTATCCCTCATATCACATAACGAATTTTTTGAACTAATTCATTCCGCCCGCGATATATGAAAATATCCAGAAGAGATGTTTTATGAGCACAACAGGAAAAGTCGCTATTATTACTGGCGCATCAAAAGGCATAGGTAAGGCGATCGCATTGAAATACGCGGCAAATGGGATGAAAGTTGTATTAGCTGCTCGTGATGTCACTTTACTAAACCAAGTAAAAGCCAAAATCGATCAAAATGGATCAGGCGAGGCATTTGTCGTCCAAACAGATGTAACCGACGAAAAGCAAGTCAAAACTTTGGTAAGTTCCACCATGGAACGATTCGGAGATATTGATATTCTAGTGAATAATGCAGGCGTCGGGAGATTCAAACGAGCTGACCATTTCACGCTAGATGATTATAATTGGATTTTTGATGTTAATGTCAAAGGAGTTTTTCTAGTGACCAAATATGTAGTTCCTCACATGATTTCAAAAGAATCAGGGCAGATTATCAATATTGCAAGCGTGGCTGGGAAGAACGGTTTTAAATCAGGAACCCTATACTCAGCTAGTAAACATGCAGTTGTTGGATTCACTTGGTCACTTAGAGAGGATCTTAAAGAACACAAGATTGCGGTATCCGTGGTTTGTCCGGGTAGTGTGGTTACAAGATTCGGAGGAAGTGTAAAAGAAGAGGTAGAATGGGCTATGGAAGCTGAAGACGTGGCAAATGCTTGTTTTTTTTTGGCTTCTGAGTCAAATACAGTTAACACGGCCGAAATCATAATCAAACCGCGCTATAACCCCCGAACAATACAGGCGAATGATATCTAAATCTGAATGACATCCTGAAAGGCCTCGTTACAGGGGGGTACCCCCTTTTTCCTTATCCCCACTATGGAGTTCCTAGGGATAAATTCAACACTTTCACCTGATTAAAAGGTTCAGAACTAATCCGGTAAGGGGAACATTCTCCTTATCATGAATTCAGAAAGAATAAGAAGACTCAAATACCCTAATAGTGCACCTGCCATCGAAAACCCAGATATAGTTCGTTTTAAAATCGTTGAAACAAACCCTGCCCATAACAGTCCAAGAAGAATAATTCCATTCGTAAGAATCACCAAAAGGAAATTTTTTAGTACTGTATGCTTCGTACTAACTGTAAATACCGTGAACTGTTTATTCATTTTACCAAAGAGCAGACTATGACAAAATAAAAATCCTGTTGTAGCGATAATATTGACAAAGATAACTGAAAAGCCACTCGAAAGAAATAAGGACCCCCCTGCCAAACTCTGAAAAACCCAGATTACTGGGATTGATGTGTTCAATATCATAGATAGCAGAATCTGACGCGCCCGAAAAATCTCTCGTTGCGAAATTGGAAGGGATGAAAGAAGACCTCCTAAACTTTCTTCCGTAGCAAAAATACCGTTTCTCATTATCAGGGGTAGAAAGCCCGAATATATCAATATCACAGAAAATGGATCCAAAGTTCTAGAGAAACCAGAAAAAGAAAACCCAGTTGCGAGTATTAATACAGCAAACACAAGTGGTGATAGAAGCGCAAAAAGACCAGAATAATTACGGGTTGCAAGTACTAAACTTACTCGGATGTAACCCACGACTGGGTGACTGGACTTTATTTGAATACTAGTGACCTCACGTTCGCCATGGGAGCCCAGTAAATTATCAAAACGACCCAGTTTTTGAAGAACCTGGTTGCCCTTTCGAGTTACAAGAGAAGTCGCAGCAACTAATCCTAAAAATCCGATAACAGTGGATAAAACGAGACCTATCCCATAATTGAAGAATATGGATAGGAAAAATGTCACTGTTATAAGAAATCCCCCAGAAAAGGGGAATATAATCAAACTAAGTGTTAAATTCACGAGTTCACCAAGTACAGGATCAAAAAATAGTTCTCTCCCGTATAAATCAACAAGAAACGTCGGAATCGCTGCAAAAAGACCAGAAATGTTGAAAATAATCAACATATAGAACAAAACAAAGAGAATTCGAGTAATCGTACGGATTTTGGACGTAACTTCCGATTTAAAGATTCTACCTCCCACAAAATGAGCAACTAGCACCAAACCATAAAACATGAATACGACATTTATCGAATTGGCTAATAAGATTACGGGAAAAAGCTGACTGCCTGTAATCATAAGACTAGCGAGAGGAAAGGCAAGGAGGAGGACGATAAACTGACCCCAGTACAAACGCATATATACAAATATTCCCAAGCGACTTAAATCTGATCGAGTCAAGGGTAGGGTTGCGGTTAACGCAAAATTTTCTCCATGAACTAATTCGATAAGCTGAAATAATCCGAACACAAGCAGAATGATGAAGGAGGAGACGTAATATGATGCCACTCCAAACGAAAGTATAAACGCAACATTATAGATATTCTCCGAATCAACCATCACCTGGCTAGCAGTCCCTAGGGCGCTTATCGGAATTATTGTCAGGCTAAGTAGAAAAAATGAGACAATAATCATGTTCAGAAAAGCAACTCTTTTCATGGATCCCTGGCCTTTTTCGAATCTTTCAAGAATTCGGGCTCGCTGGCCACCAGCAGCAGTCAACTGGGCCTGGAAGTAGGTCTCATCAAGGATTATGCCCGAAATGTACCATAATTCTCTATTTCGCATTCGTGGTTTGACCCTGATTATTATCAAATCGCTGTAGCTGTGATATCTTCTCCTGCAGGTTGGATATTATTGCGTTCACGGTGTTGTCCTGCTCCGTTAACCTAAGGAATATTTCTTCCAAGTCCGCACCAACAGACTCAGCTTGGAGCTGGAGATCACTGAATTTTCCCTCAGCTACTAGTTTACCGTGGTTTATGATTCCAATTCGAGTACACAAGTTTTGTGCCTGTTCCAAAACGTGTGTGGTGAAAAGGATGGCACCTCCAGTTTGAATATGGAGCTGCAGAATATTTTTTACCACCGCCGCGGAGCGAGCGTCCAAACCTGAAAGCGGTTCATCTAGAATCAGTAGTGAGGGTTCATGAAGGAGCGCAGCGATAATTTGAATCTTTTGTTTGTTGCCATGAGACAAAGTTCCTATCACCTTGTTATAATATTTCAATGCATCCAAGGATTCAAGGTATTCTTGCGCAAGGTATCCCGCTCGAGCTGGATCTAATTTTCTAACCGAAGCAATAAAATTGAAAAGCTCCCGAACAAGGAGACTTTCGTATAAGAGGGGTTCTTCAGCAACATAGCCGCACACCTCTTTCACTTTCTCTGGTGAAACTAGCGGATCATATCCTAAACACTCGATGTTTCCGTCCTGGATGTCTAGAAGGCCAAGAATTGCTTTAATGGTGGTGGTTTTCCCCGCTCCATTAGGCCCTAATAAACCATATATCTCTCCTTGTTCCACACTGAATGATAGTCCATCTACAGCCATAATATCTCCATAAGATTTCTTTAAATTTGTAACGCGAAGAATGGAACTTTTTCCTATATCTAATGATTCCGAAGTTATACTAGTCAAAAGGACTTACTCCTCCATACATATATGAGAAGAATTTGCCAATTTAAGAATCGTGTAGGCCTTGAAATGAATTAATTATTTATGAACTCATTTCCGAATGTCATATATCAGATCTGCAAATAGATAAATCAAATTTGGAGTGATGACTAACACATCTATATCCATAACCAATTGGAACCTGCTGATCTTGGACACAG
Organism: Candidatus Thorarchaeota archaeon; assembly: GCA_048882505.1. Classification (GTDB taxonomy): domain Archaea; phylum Asgardarchaeota; class Heimdallarchaeia; order Hodarchaeales; family Hodarchaeaceae; genus Hodarchaeum. The sequence continues at coordinate 203,405 of JBHLRO010000004.1, read as the reverse complement.
TTCGTACATCACCGAAAATGGAATTTGCTCTTGCAACCGGAGACCCTTTTACACACGCACGACAAAGAGGAACCCGTACTTGGATATTATCTCATTTGCTTCATGGAAGTAATAAGCTGATAGTGCTCATCGTTTTTCTTGGTACTCTGTTTACAGCAATTTTATCTTCGAGTTTGATGGTTATAATCGGTAATGCTATTGACGAGTTTCGACTTGGATATTCAGACCGTTTATGGTCCAACATTATTATCATAGGCCTTATCAGTATTGGCAGTCCCCTTTTGAATCTTGTTTTTAGCCTGATAAGAGAAACGCTGGCACAACGTATGGAACGTGAAACACGTGAGGAATTCTATACGAATCTTCTTGGGAAAAGTCAGTCGTTCCATGATCAACAAAGGATTGGTGATATCATGGCTCGAACTGCCAATGACGTACGCATGTTGAACTTCCTTGTCTCGCCTGCGTTGTCTTTGATTTTCCAATCGGGTTTAAACCTAGTGATTCCCCTGTTATTCATATTCATATTTTATCCTACTGAACTTCTAATCGTTCCGCTTATCTATACTATTCTTTTCATAATCACATTAAGAGGCTATTCACGAGAACTGAATCCCGTAACAGCTCAGATGAGGGGGGAATTCGGAAGAATGAACGCCATCCTGAATGAAACGTTATCCGGAATTGAAGTTGTAAAAGCAAGCTCCTCAGAAGAATTTGAAATCAAGAAATACTACGATAATGCAAAGAAATATCGTGATGCCTCAGTAAAACAAGGCCTCATAATGGCTCGTTACGTTCCATTACTACTGGTTGCGATTGCAATCACATTTGGGCTTGCCCACGCCCTCATCCTGAATTTTCAGGGCGGATTTGAAGTCGGGCAGATAATAGCGTACATGGGGTTACTTTGGAGTCTTAGATTTCCTACTTTCATCAGCATCTGGGTATTTGCTTTAGTTAGGCTGGCCATTTCTGGATCTGAACGCCTAATCGAAGTAATGAACAAGGAATCCGATATCGATGAAAACCCGTCAGGCCTACAAAAAGATATCAAAGGTGAGGTCAGTTTTGAAAATGTTGATTTCTCTTACCCAGGTTCGTCCCAGCTTGTTCTTAAGAGTATTAATTTCTCAATAAAGCCAGGACAAACCATCGCAATTGTAGGTACTACTGGTTCAGGAAAAACAACTCTAACGAAATTGATTAGTAGGTTATATGACGTTAAGAACGGCTCTATTAAAATCGATGGAGTCGACATCAAGGCTTATAATTTGGAATCATTAAGATCCCAGATTTCTTATATTGAACAAGATGTTTTTCTCTTCTCGTCATCTGTTCACGAAAATATTTCGTTTGGGAGGACTAGCTCTCTGGAAGACGTTATGACCGTAGCTCAGGAAGCCCAGGCCCATGATTTTATTTCACAACTGCCAGAAGGTTATGATACAGAGGTCGGGGAAAGAGGAGTTCAACTGAGTGGAGGAGAACGGCAAAGAGTCGCAATCGCTCGTGCGTTCTTAGCTGATCCCAAAATCCTGGTATTAGATGACAGTACGAGTGCCATCGACTCAGAAACAGAAGACAGGATACAACATGCTATAACCAACATCCTTAAGGGACGAACTACGTTCCTTATCACACATAGACTGTCTCAAATTCGATGGGCAGACTCAATTCTGGTCATGAAACGTGGACGAGTGATTGCCATTGGATCCCATGAGGAGTTAATTCACACAAGTGAAGAGTATAGAAATATATTTGTGAAACGGTTTGATCTCAAGGAAGATCAAATACTAAAGGTAACCCGACAACAGGTGGCTGGTTAAATTATGGGATTCTCTCTCGGTTTGGGATCTGAAGAATATGACAGGAAATACAGGGATCGAGATCTGGTCAAACGAATTCTGAACTATTTTTCTCCGTATAAGGCTATGATGGTCATCGTGATCTTTTTCTTAACGTGTACATCCCTAGCAAATGCGGCCGTCCCGTTGGTCACAAGAGAAGCAATAAACCAACTTGATTCGTCCCGAAACGTTGATTATTTGGTGATTCTAATTATTGTCACCTTCATTTTAAATGCCTTGGGTTGGGTTTTCAATTATTTTCGTCAACGTTATTCAGCACAAGTTATCGGGGATGTAGTTTTGACATTGCGACAGGATGTAAATCGAGCTGTTTTGAATCATGATCTATCATTTTTTGATAAGTACCCAACAGGAAAGATTGTCTCGCGTATAAATACGGATAGCAATGATTTTGGACAGACTGCTAGCATCTCCATGCAGGTACTATCTTCGGTTTTAGTAGTAGTGATTGTCATGGTGGCAATGGTTACCATCTCGTTTCCTTTATCTCTTGCTGTGATCGGAATGGTACCATTTGTCTTCATTGTCGCGTTGTCATTTCGCAAGGTGGCGCGAAGGAGAACCCTTGAAGGTCAGAGGGCCCTTGCCACAGTTAATGCGTTTGTACAGGAAACCGTGGCCGGAATTCAGATCGCAAAAACATTCCGACAAGAACGAAAACTTCATGAAAAATTTCTGGCCATTAATGATCAATCCTACCGAGCCAATCTACGAAGGGCTTACGTTTTCAATTTCCTCTTTCCTACGTTATCGTTTGTTCAAGGAGTTGCGATAGCGGTTATAGTTTGGATGGGGGGCGAGGGTACACTTAGTGGATGGTTGAGTGCCGGGGATTTCTACCTGTTCATTAATAGCCTCTCCTTGTTTTTCTTCCCTCTTTTCTCAATTGCAAGTTTCTGGCCGAACTTTCAAGCTGGACTTGCGGCATCAGAAAGGATCTTCGCGTTGATTGACACTCCTCCACGGGTTTCGCAAATCGACAACATTAGGCCAAAAAAATTGTCGGGGGAAATTCGATTCAGTGACCTAGGATTTTCGTATCTTGAAGGAGGAGAAGTTTTGGATCGTGAAATAGATATTGGATCACTATCGACCCTCAGAACAAAGGTTCTTGATAAATTCTCCCTAACGATTCGGCCTGGGGAATCGCTTGCTATAGTGGGTCACACGGGGGCTGGAAAATCAAGCCTAGCCAAACTTTTGGCAAGATTTTACGAGTATCAGGAGGGAGAAATCACTATCGATAGGACTGATATCCGAAAATTCGATTTAAGGGCGTATAGAAGTCACATCGGACTCATTCCACAGACCCCGTTCCTCTGGGCAGATACGTTAGAGAACAATATCAAATACGGAAATACCCATGCGTCTCGTGATGAAGTTCTTTGGGCCCTTGAGCAAGCGGGAGGTGCAGACTGGGTAGAAGATCTTCCCGAAGGATTGGAAACCAATATTCGCGAACGAGGATCCCTTTTGAGTATGGGTCAGAGGCAACTAGTTGTCTTTGCGAGAACATTGCTCGAGGATCCCGCTATTCTCATCCTTGATGAAGCTACAGCCTCGGTCGATCCCTTCACAGAAACCCGAATTCAGGAAGCTATTGAAAAGACCATCGCAGGACGGACTTCAATCATTATTGCTCATCGTCTCTGGACCGTTAGGCATTGTGATCGGATTATAGTGTTAGATCATGGGAATATTGTAGAGGAAGGGAATCACGAAACATTAATGGCAGGAGGGGGATACTATGCAAATCTGTATAATACGTACTTCCGACATCAATCACTGGAGTATTTTGATAAGACGAAGAGCTTCATCCAATCCGTTAAAGATATAGGTTGATCCAAAGAACTGGGTCAGATTTGACGGATATTTTGAATAAGGTTACCCGCTTGGACACATCGATCCTCCAATTCGTTTAAATAGTCACGAATTTGGTTTGATGGGACTTTGTCTAATTGAGACTTGGCCAATTCGGCCACACTCAGTAGATACTGAATTTGGTTTCCAAGATCATGGGAGTAGGTATCTTTTAGAACAAATTTGCCATGACTCTGTATCGCTACTTCGATATAGATGAAAAATATTACCATCAGTACCGAGAGAGTGATGGAAAAAGCATAACTTACAAAAACGTATTCTGCGAGCGGTACAAACAAAAAAAACAGAATAGATAAAACTGCTAAACCGACAATAGTTAAGAACCAGTAATATGTTGAATGACTATGAACGATTGCTAGAAAACGATTACGATAGTAAATGCCCAGGGAATAGCTCCCAAACAATAAAAAGAGCTGAAGTAGATTTGCAACGAGAGCGACGGTCTCTAAAGAAATTACTAACGAAGATAATTCAATAACCAATATCGCAAGGGTTCCACCAGCAGAGACTTGACGAAATGAGAAATTCACAAAATATGAAATTGCACCTAATACAATCAAAAGAGTTCCAATGGAAGTACTAATCCGAGACATGAAATAGAAAGTATTTAAAAGGGGGTCTACTCCGATGTCGCCAGCTATAATGTTGAAAAGGGCCGAAACGGCTGCTACCCCCCATCCAAAGGTAAAGATCATAAATCGATCCTTTTTTGTTTCGTCGTTTTCTTTCTGATACGAATCTATGAATACAGCTGTCGCTGCGAGACGGATTAGAGAAAGTGTTAAGAAATAGAATGTTTGTACGCTCGGATCCATCAATTACACCTTTAAAAGCGTAGTTAAATGAGATTATATGAATCCGGATATATTGATTGGGTACAGATATACCCGATGAAAGATTCTTCCGTAGACCTAGTTTAGTCAGCTGGACAAAAAAAAGGAAACAATTCCGAGGGGGAGATATTTCAATTATGCAGGACGGGAGGTATTAAACCTTCATTTGAATACCAGCTAACCGTAGGAATAATCCCGTTTTCAAGCCCTGGGGTTAAATACCTGAATCCCAGTTGTTTTAGCTTTGTATTATCATATATATGATCAGTGAAGAGGAGGGATAGTGCTGTTTTATCATAAAGACTGGATTTATTAAGTAAGCGATTCAAAAATCGATCCAGAAATCCATAGGCAAGAATTACCCGACGAGGGAAATGAATTCTGGGTAAATCATAGCCATAAAGCGATTTAACTATATCAAACGACTCTTCAATAGAAATTGGGTGTTCATCAGCCACATTATAGCTTTGCCCGGCTGTTTTGGCCTCCTTGGCAATGAAGATAGCCGCTCGAACCACATCTTTCACGAAAACGTGGTGTTGAATGGTTTTTCCAGATCCTGGAATCCCCAAAACCTTCCTGTTGGCTAGTGCTACGAGGAGCCGACCCGTACCATAAAACGATCTAGGACCATATATGGCAGTAGGCCTTATGGAACTTATCTTGATTCCATTTTGTTCGTAGTATTTCATGCCTACCTGTTCTTGAGCCCATTTCGATTCAGAATAAGGATCCTCAGGGCAAATCGGGTGCGTTTCGTCAGCAGGAGTGTACTGTAACTTGCCATAAATCATAGCCGAGCTCCAATTCACCACATGTGAGATGTCTTCGTTAAGCAATGCAGAAAATAGGGTTTCGGTACCTTCGACATTAACTCGATTTAAGATTCTGTTTGAAACGTCAAATCGGAAAATGCCAGCCGTGTGGAATACGATTTTTACTCCTTGTACTAGAGAGCGAATTTGTGATGGATTTGTAATGTCGGCGGGGACGAATTCTATCTTTGGAGAGCTCTCTGAAGGAAGATAACGACAAAGAGACCTTGCAAGATCAGTGGCGCGAACGCTGAACCCGTTAGACACCAAAGCCTCAGTCAAATGAGAGCCCACGAATCCACAAGCCCCCGTAACCAGACATAACTCCGAGTCTAACTTCATGATACCTTCCCGAAGGAGAATTAGTTCTCCAAGGTGAAATATAACCGTCGGTTATTCTTACCTTTGTTAACCATTTTCTTTAGTCTGATTTTACCTATTTCTTTTAGGGATTTGATGTGACATCCGCCATCTGGTTGACGGTCAAATCCTCTAATATCCACTATCCTGATTCTTTTGAGTCCCTTGGGAAGACCCATGGACAACTTAACAAGGTCGGGTTCACTCTCTACTTCGTCTCGACTCATGTAATAGGCTTGCACTGGGTGATCCTTCTGAATGATTTCATTACTTTTCTCCACATGCTCCTCAATTAGGGATCTATCGAAATTTTCTAAATTAAAATCGATTCTACCTTGGTCAGGACTTGAAATTTCATTTCCCGTAATTTTTGCACCTAGGAATTTATAAAAAGCACCGCTCAGCACATGAGCGGCTGTATGGTAACGCATCAGGGTGTATCGACGTCCCCAATCAAGCTTGCCTGTTACTTCATCCCCTACAGCCAATCCTTCTTGATCAACTTCATGAGAAGTTTCTCCAGAAAATTTTCCCACATAAACTACCTTAAATACTTCATTATCCCCCCTTCGAGTTAATGTTCCTGTATCGTTGGCAATACCGCCTGATTTTGGATAAAATGCAGTTTGATCCAGCACGATATATTTTTCGTTGGTTACAGAAATCACCTTGGCCTTAAATTCCTTCATGAACATATCTTCGAGATATAGCGCTTTAGCCATGACCAAAACCTTTGATAGTGATGAATTCAGTCTTCTTTCCTAAATTGAGACACGCTTACAAGCTCATTCCCAATTGTGATATTCTCTTGGTATCAAACCAATTTTGAATGCCAAAATGGAATGCATGCGAAACGATGAACACAATGGTTCCAATCAAGCAAAATCTAGCCAGTACACGCCCAGTTTTTATCTAAATCATCGATCTTGCAAAATAGAACAGCTTGCCTTCCATTTGAGGAGCATATTTCTTTACCATTGAAATAACGATGTTTAGTTCGTCAGCTTTGAGTGTGGAACGGAATATGCTAATCTCAGATCGATCTATCTGATCTTTTTCGCATAACTCCATAAGCTCTGTTGTTTTTGCCAGTAGTTCATCAATGTATGCGCGGATAATGGTTTCTTGCGTATTTTTAGGGGCGAGTTTTAATGTAATGATCAGATCGCTAATGGATGGTACCCCCTTAATTCTAGAGGCAATCTTACGATTAAGAAGATCGACGGTAGTTAATCCTTTGTATTTCTTTAGAAAATTAACATGGGACGAGCAGATCAATATGTCCCTGTTTTCAGGATCAATATATGTAGATACATATTGCTTCTTGAGAACTCTGTGAGGGAGGAGTATTTCTATGGAAGCAACGATCTTACTTACGATATCTTTTATATCTCCAACCAATAAGATCGGTTCTTCCATCAGTAGCGAGTAAATAACCTTATCCAAATCCTTAGGAAAATATTCGAGCAAGAAGGAAAGATCAGCCTGCTTGAAATCTTCTAAGGTATCCACTGAAACTGTGGCTTTGCCGGGCATCGTAATACTAGACTTTTCAATTGCCGCCTCCCGATCAGCATGTCTTAAGGAAGTAAGACTGTTTATTAGGTCGGGACTTAGCTTGGATTGATCGATTCCCAAGTATTTGAAATTCCGTTGGAAGACGGATACGATATCCGACAATAGTTTTTGCGAGTTAGGGAGTGATTTGTAAAATTCTATGCTGTTTTCGGTTTCCCCAATGAATCCTAGAGCCGCCCATTGAGTTTTGCCATCACTTGTGGGAACAGGGAACATCGTGTAAAAAGCCAAACGTCCTAATCCAGGAAACGGAACAACTGCCTGTCTGCCCTGTAAATCCTGATCTTGCTCCATGGCACCAATTGCAATGAAGGCTTTGACAGCTATTTGCTGTGAATCCTCAGTAGAGGGAAGGGATGAATAGAGAGCAACGGGCCCTTTCACATCATCCATTATGGCGAAGATGACATCATACACCTTGCTCAAACCTTCCTAAAGCGTGTGAAATCTGTCCATTCGTCTGTTTTTCTAAATTTACGAGTTTTATCGTTCCTATAAGCAAACCTAATTATCCGATCTATCACTCAAGGGGGTAGTTACATCTCACTTTTAAAACATTCACGAAATAATCTAAATTTTTGAGGGCTTAATTGTTCTTAAGTATTTACCAATGCTCACCAACACAGAAGGCAAAAACTGATACCTTGCTTTGCACTGAACATTTCGCAGCTGATATAAGTGAAAAACGTATCCTCTCGGTATTCCTCGAATGATAATTACATCAAGGTCAGGGAGCTTTTTGAAAGACTGTATAGAGAGAAAAATCATGTGGATAACCAGATAATACTAAATCTAATGAAAGATTTACGACACTCTGACTTGAATTATTTCGATTTTGACATTTTGGGAGAGTTGTATACTCATATCCAGTCACGAGAAACTCGAAATGCGAACGGCCAATACTACACCCCTCCAGAGATCATTCGTTACGTGATTTCAAAGCTTCCCATAAGCGACTTCGTTACGGAATTGGAAAAAGGGAATTCACCTAAAATATTGGACCCCTCCTGCGGAAGTGGCGGCTTTTTATTGGCTTTTCGGAAAAACATGCAGGAGATCATGATGACGCGTAACTGGAGCGAGAGAGAGATAAACAGATCTTTGCAAACATCAATTTATGGGATAGATATAGATGAATTCGCCATTCAATTAAGCAAACTAAATATGGCGATGAGAGAGAATGTTTCAAATGTAAACTGGCTGCCACCAAACTTTTACGCACAAGATGCAGTTAGAAGCACGATTTGCGATAATAAAAGGAAGTTATCAGTTGTTTTCGATCATAAATTCATGTTCGTCGTTGGAAATCCCCCGTATTATGAAATGAACCGTTTTCCTGGTTTTGTCTCAGAATATCCAATGCTAGCCTTCGGTCCTAAACCAAACATATGTTCACTCTTTTTCATTCGTTATTCTCACCTGCTTTCAGATAACGGGATATTAGCCTTCCTTCTCCCTGCGAGTTTGTTGTTTTCTGATAGATTTATTGAGGTCCGGAAATATTTATTGGAGCGGTATTCAATCATAGAGGTGGCCCATTTGGGAAAAGCGTTCTCAGAAGTTGGACTTGAGCAAGTCATAATCTTTCTTCAAAATAAACCTCCCGAAGACGGGCACACGGTACGCGTTGTCTTCGATATAGAAAATCTGGCAAAACGCATCTTTAGGGAAACATTTACCCTTCAGAAATATTTTCTAAAAGATCGTAAGCTTAGATTTAGGATATTCATGGATGAAGCGATTTCAGGTATTGTTCAGAAAATTGAATCCAGGTCAGAGTTTCTTATCAGTCATACACACCGCTACTCTGATCGCGGCAGAAAACAGATAGGGATATTTCGTGGAATGGGATGGGAACGTGATTTAACGAGATCTAGAGATTCTGAGAACACTCTTCCCGCTATTAAGGGAACCAATATCATGCGTTATGGAATAAAGGGCTATTACTATCTACCAAACGCGAGAAAATCCAATGCTTCACGAAAATTCCAGTTAATTACTACACGTCCCAAGATAGTTCTGCAAAGGTTGGTTTCTTCAAAAACTCGCCTTGTAGCAACCAGTGATAACAATGGGATTGTGACTATCAGTACGATAGAGAATCTCATATTAAATGACGATGCACCATGGGATCTGGACTTCGTTTTGGGGATATTGAATTCTGATCTGATCTCCCTCTATGTTATTGACCAGATCTTCATGAGATCTAGGTTATCAACCTCAATTGACCAAGAATATCTTGGATATCTGCCAGTTCCAATAATAGACAGAATCGAACAAGCCAGGCTTATCGAAAAAGTCCATAGATTGCAGAATCTAGTAGAGAGAGGAATCGAAATCCAAAAGTCTGTTGATGAGATCGAGGACTCTGAGGAATATATAGCGATTAATAGAGAACTGAATCGGCTTGTGTTCAAGTATTACGGTTTAAACGGGAATGAAATAAATGTTATAGAAACAAGACTTGATGAATTTTATAATAAATAAAATAAACTCCAATTTTGCACTGGCGAAAGGAGAAAGATATTAAAATTATCTCTATACCTTTCAAAGTAATTTAAACTGAAGTGTGTTGAGATGTCACTTCTTGAAAATGCAAAAGGGTCTCTCAATTATGCTATTAATATGGCTATGAATCCTTTGGATAAAGCAATTTCAATTATTCCAGATAATAAGCTAGATTGGAAACCTGCAGAAAGAACGATGACAGCTTCAGAATTGGCAATACACGTGTACCAATGCGCATTAATATATGCCATGGGAACTCTTAACGGTAAATTCTCCGATACTGACTATTCTTTGATTCCCTTTGATCCAAAGAAAGTAAGATCCTCCACGGACATTCTCGACTACGGGAATCGCGTTAAGAAAGCCATTAGGGAGATTTTGCCAAAGTTTACAGAAGAAGATATGAGAAAAGATGTCACATATGAATGCTGGGGAAATATAAAGATACGTGGATTTGAATCACTAAGCACAGTCCTAGAAGAAGTTATTCACCATCGAGGCCAATTATGTCTCTATCTGCGGATCCTTGGTATCCAACCACCATTTATATACGACCATAGCAAATTAGACTAATTGAATTTTTCTACGGGCTTCCCAAATCCCATGTAGATTGCAGCGGGCTCTTACCACAAGCTCAGAGTCGGCCCAACCAGGCAATTGAATTGTAACTTTTATTGACGGTATGTTTATGGTTACTGCGGGCATCTCATATCTTGAAACAAGTGCTTCACCCGAAAAAAGCTCGATATATTGTATAAAATGATCTGGATCGTGGGGATGAGGGTCATCATGGCCAATAGCTAGTTCAACATCGAAGGAAACGTTAGAATTGACTTTATCGGGAACTTCTATTGAGACTTTGTGCTGTTTTTCCAGATTTGTCAAGGTTTCCGGATTCATGACGCGATTAATCCCTTTAAACAAGTCTATCTTATCTGACATCTCATTATTCTTCCTTTTTGCACACAAAAGACTGAAAGCTTTTGATTATAGATGAATAAATAACTATTTCATCCTCCAGAAACGAAATTAACATTAAATTTGCGATACCCTTCTACCAGTTGGGCGCGTATCACCGGAAACTAGGAAGTTAAATTCTTTGCAAAACTTAGATTCTTCTTCAATAAAAGTTCAAGGGCATCTGGCATATCGTCGTAACCCAATCGAGTTTGAATCACCTGAAGAGTTTGGCTATGAGAGGATACGTTATAATCTTGCGGAAAGTTCTGTTCCAGATTTTGTACTTGGAAAATTAGGATTAGAATTGGATGAGTTGGTACTAAGATATATAGATCATATGGGCAATCCTCGCCTCAGAAGTCTGATTGCAGGAGATTCTGTATCTTTTGAACAAGTGATGGTGACCACAGGAGCTGCTGGAGCCTTATTTATTGTTGCAACTTCTCTTCTTAGGCCAAGTGATCACGTGGTACTCCTGCATCCGAACTACGCCGCCAATCTCGAAACTCCGCGGGCTATAGGTTGTCCAATAGATTACTTAGAATTATCAATGGAAAACCAATTCAGGCTAGAAGTAGCGGAGCTGGAACAGTTGATAAAACCGAGTACCCGCCTTGTAAGTCTCACTTACCCACAAAATCCCACTGGGACTTTGATAACTGATGCTGAATTAGAGGAGATAGTTGAGCTCGTTGAATCTCATGATTGCTATTTACTATTGGATGAGACATATAGGGAAATGACACCTAATAAACCTCTTCCAATTGCAGCGTCTTTGAGCGAAAACGTTATCAGTGTTTCATCATTTTCTAAGGCATACGGTCTCCCAGGGATTCGACTCGGGTGGCTGATTAGTCAAAATGAAACCTTAATGTATAATTTTCTTGCTGCAAAAGAACTCATTTACATCTGTAATTCAATTGTAGATGAAGAGATTGCGGCACATTTCCTCAGCAGAAAGGAAGAATTTCTATCAGGAATTCAAGCACATGTAAAGAGAAATTTTGGAATCCTGAGCAACTGGATGGCCAAAAATCCGTATATGGAGTGGATAAAACCAACAGGTGGAGTTATTGCTTTACCGCGAATCAAGTCTCAGATCTATTTGGATGTCGAACAGTTTTATGAAACTTTGAAAATGAAATATCATACTTTCGTGGCCCCAGGGTATTGGTTTGAATTAGACAGACGTTTTATGCGAATTGGATATGGATATCCGGATAATGAACAGCTTGCTGGAGGTTTAAATTGTATTACTCAGGCCATCGAAGATTCTTTGCAGATATGAATATTAAATCATGTTGACAGGTTTTTAAATCAATTTCCAATTCTTTTTGTCTCATATAGGAGATGAAAGTAATCCTTGACCAATATTATCGAAACTAGAGATCTGACTAAGATTTTTCGTCCCAATATAGTAGCAGTTAACCAACTCTCTCTTACAATTAAAGAAGGAACGATTTTTAGTTTTCTCGGTCCGAATGGGGCCGGAAAAACCACTACAGTCAGATTACTAGCCACGCTGTTGATTCCTACTAGTGGCCATGCTAGTGTCTTAGGGAAAGATATCGCAGATAAGGTTAACTCCCAGGAAATAAGAAAAAACATAGGGATTCTTACTGATCGTCCGAATCTTTATTTACGGCTAACTGCAAGAAGAAATCTCTTTTTTTTCGCAAAAATGTATGGATTAGCGCATGAAGAAGCCAGAAGGCGCATTGAAGAACTGGCTAAACAGTTCAATTTAATCGAAAGGCTAGATTCGCCTACGGGAACCTATAGCAAGGGGATGAAGCAAAAATTAGGGATTTTAAGAGCGATGATTCATTCTCCACCATTATTGTTCTTGGATGAGCCAACAGCAGGCTTAGATCCTATTGCTCAAACAAATGTAAGAGAAACGATTGAAATGGCAGCCGTGGAATTTGACACAACGGTTTTTATGACAACTCACAATTTGCCAGAAGCGGAAAGATTAGCAGATAGCATCGGCATAATCACGAATGGCAAGCTAATAACTACTGGTAGTACCAAAGACCTTCAGTCACAAGTGTCAAAATCCAATCAGATCATGATTAGAACCACTAAAGAATTGCTGCAGTTATCTCCCAGCATCAAGAAAATCGATGGCGTGCTATCGTTGGAATTTCTGGAGGATAACACAACAATAAATGCAACAGTCTCTGATATGAAGGAGATTACTCCCATTATCGTAAAAACCCTAGTAGACAATGGAGTTTCCATTCTAGAAGTTCGACCGATAACCAAATCCTTGGAGGATATTTACCGGCAAATAATGGATTTCACCGGAACGGGATTGAAAGAAAATGCAGCCTGAACGAATCTGGGAACTAATGAAGAAGGATTGGTCAGAAGCCTTTCGATCGAAGCAAATTTTACTGTCTATGACAGTATTACCTGCATTCATGGCCCTAGGAGTCCCCATTATCTTTCTATTGTCCATCAGCTTTGCCACCAGCGGAAATACGGATCCTGAACTTGCGGTATTATTGAACTTCCTCCCACCTTTAACGCAGGATTGGGAATTTCTTACAGAAAGAGCTCGATCATATGTACTGATGTCTGTTTTCGGTCTTCTCTTCCTCCTGTTGGTTCCTGTCATGATAACCAGCTTTGTCGGAACTGATGCAATTGTAGGTGAAAAGGAGCGTGATACAATAGAAGGCCTATTAGCATTGCCTTTGACCGAATCAGAAATCTTAGCAGCGAAAATTGGATCCAGTCTTATACCAGTATTAGTATTAACGTGGCTATTAAGTGGATTATATGTAGTAATCGTTGATATTATCACGTTTCAAGATTTGAATCGTCTATTACTTCCGGATCTCCGCTTTATTCTGGTTATCCTCCTTTTTACTCCTCTTCTTTCATTGGCAACTACTGAATTCATCGTTATGATTAGCTCTAGAGTTTCATCTACCCGGGATGCTCAACAACTTACTGGGTTGTTCGTTTTGCCAGTTATGTTATTGGTTGTTAGCCAACTATTTGTTCTTCTGATTGATGTGTGGCTCATCCTACTTGGCATTGTAATATTGGGCGGATTTGATCTTTTGGCGTTTAAATTTGCAATAAAAATCTTTAACAGGGAGAACTTAATGAGCGCAACCTGAAGAACTACTTTTTTTTTGAAAGATTAGACAAAAGTGGTGGTGAACGTTCGATACGAAGGAGTAAGGGTACCCGTATGGGCGTAATGTTTTCTGGTTTTGGAGCCAAATTCTTTCTCCAAGGTACCTAAATTTATCGGTCTCTTTCAAACGTATTGTAAGGTCAAATGCCAGGGGTTGAACATTGCCTCCGTCGCGGATATTCTGTGCAAATATAACTAAATGTCCTTTAGGGGTTAGAAGGGAGCTGATTTCCGAAAATAACGTCAAAATTTCGTTCAAAAAATCATGGTAATTTGAAACAAGGCCCAAGTCAGCTGGATTGTCACCATATTTCAGATCAAGACCTTTTTTCATACGCGCTTGTTGATTATAGTCTTTAGTCTTCCTCAAAATGTTCCAATAAGGCGGGGAAGTAATACAGAGGTGGAATTGTTTCCTTTCATCTCTCAACTTCGATACAACATTGCGTGCGTCCCCTAGAATAACTTCAAGACCAGTTCTGCTTCTTGCGGTCTCGGCATATTTCTCATACAATTCTATACCCACCCCCTTCCTTCTTGTTTCTTCACAGGCGACCAAAGTTGATCCTGTTCCCAAAAAGGGATCAAGAACCCATTGATCTGGTTTCGTAAAGAATTGAATGAATTCACGTATCATGGGAGGAGGGAACGAAGCAGGATGGAGCTCAATCTCTGGGGATATTTCGCTTGGTTTTCCATCCTCTATAAACCATGACTTGGTAAACTGAACCCAATTTTTGCCGGTTAAGGCATTGAGCTTATTTCGTGGATCAATCTGCGACTGGTTACCCATTTCAAACCCATAACCAAAAAAAAAATATGAATTATAAAGTTCTATCACAACACTCTATTAATCTCCAGAACTTCGAGGACTGTCAGTTTTAATGAAACTTCAATGCATTGTGTTTGATATCGATGGTACTTTGATTGATAATACACGAGATATAATATATCTATTCCAAGATACGATTGAGAGGTTTTTGGGGCCAACTCAAAATCTAACCACGCAGGAAGTATTAGCATTATGGGGGCCGCCCGGAGACGAAATTTTTAAACAGGTATTTCCCCCACATATTGTTGAAGAAGCGTGGGAACATTTCCTTAGATCCTACCGCGATCAACACTCCAGTAAAGCATTTTTTTCAAGAGACCAGCTACAGGGCATCAAAGTAAAACTAAAATATCTCACGATTTTTACTGGAAAAAGTAAGAAAACCTGTGAAATTACGCTAGACAAACTCGGGATTCCTGATCTATTCGATCTTATTCTCACAGGCAATGACGTACCCCGTTCCAAGCCCCATCCCGATGCCCTTCTCCAGATGATTGATAAGTTACGTTTATCAAAAGATGAAACGCTTTTTATTGGCGACAGTCATTTAGACATACAAGCAGGAAAGGAGGCTGGAGTTTACACCGCAGCAGCTCTCTGGGGTACCATGGAACCAGAAAAAACACTCGCCGAAAACCCTAATTATGCATTTCAAACACCAGAGGATTTCATTGATTTCGTGACACAACTAACTCCTTATACAAATTACCAAGAATTGTGATTAGTGGAATTCTTATGCCACCATCCAAATATGAATTGATTATAGGCGATTTGATTGAGACGCTACCCATCAAAGCTATGGCCCGAAAGTTCGATCTACTTATTGCGGATCCCCCATTTGGCATCAAGTTCAATAAATCGAGTCACGAATATGGGGCCGAGGATTATGACCTGTATGCAGATGAATTCACACCAGAAGAATACTATCATTTTTCGCAGAAGTGGATAAACGCATGCTATCACGCATTGAAAGACACAGGTAGTTTGTATATCATCTCGGGCTGGACAAACCTTCTACCTATTCTCAATGCTCTCGAAACCACAGATTTTCATATGATAAATCATGCTGTTTGGCAGTTTTCATGGGGAGTATATACGAAACGTCGGTTTGTGACAAGTCATTACCATATCCTTCTCCTGGTTAAGGATAAAACAAACTATGTTTTCAGCCAAACTGGAGGAGACACCGGTGATGTACTCTTTTGGCCAGAATACAATCGCGGGAATGATCCGGATAGAATCAAAGGGCATCCTTGCCAATTACCTCTAATTCTTTTAGAAAAACTTGTTTTAACATCCAGTTCTCCTGGCGATTTGGTTGGAGACGTGTTTAGTGGAAGCGGGGGAACCATTTTGGCTGCTCGGAGAACTGGACGAGATGTGGTGGGATTTGAATTACGAAAAGAATACGAGCCAATAATACGACAAAAGGCTCAGTTTGGCCAACAGGTAACAATTCCTATACGTAAAACATCACTGGACCAGTTTTTATAGTCTATGCGCTCTTATTACAATTTAAGCAATAAAGATTCGAAAAATGCCCTTATTATTACGTCTAAGATCGTGAGGAGGAATTTAATCGCACCTTGATTACCTGATTAATATACACATGATTCGGTAAGTACTTTCAAACTAGAAATGAAATACAAAACACAATATTTGGGTGCACGCCGACATAAACGATTTCAACATACAATACTCAAGGATCCTGAGTAATATACGAATTCGACCTTGGGTTAAATTCATCAGAGAGCTGGCTGAAATGTCTACAGAAATTGAACCTTGAAAGACTCAGATTCAAAGGTTCAGAAGTCGAGGGAGGTGTAGATTTGTGAATATTCATTCCAAAAATAATTTAAAACCCGCAAATTCTAACTAGAAAAAGTCTGCGGATTTGCGGGAAATAGACTTAGAGGCCCATATCACCTCGCGATACTTTCCCACCCACGAACCAAAATACATAAAGAACGGTAGATATTCATGAATTTCAAAATAAAACGCGCTGCTATCTTTTTATGCCTGTTGGCAAGCTTAAATATAATTAATTTGGCTTTTCAACCAACAGATTTGACATCTGTATTGATAACATCTCTAAATAATCCCAACGGGGGAAATATTCCTTTGGAAGAAGATTCCAAGTGGTACAATTGGGATGCTGAGGATTTCCAAGTATTATATGCTGGTAAAAAGGGTGATAACCCGATCCTCATAGAAGGTGATGATGACTTTGTGAAACAAGCAAAACGGTTCAAGTGGCCTGGGGACGGATCAGAAGCCAGCCCTTATATTATTGAGAATCTCATAATTACCGTAAACGCACGATTACACGGGAAAAAGCCTGTCCCCGCCGCTGGTATCCAGATAAACGACACAACCTTACATTTCATTATTCAACACAATTTAATTGATGGTGTAAATGGTTTACCCGACGGGATTGCCTTATTTAATGTAATTCATGGAACCATTTACGATAACACGATAGTCAATTGCGCTACAGGAATATTTCTCTATAACTCGCATGACATAACAATCACCGAGAATTATGTTTTTGGTTTTGTATCAACTTCTGCTGCTACTTCAGTCCGCCTAAGTGTACGTACTACGGCGTTAAGCTCTGGCAGTCATGCCATTTGGCTCGATCCCTCCAATCACAATACGATTTCCAATAATCATATTACTGGCATGTCAGGTAGTTCGATTTACCTGCTTAGCTCCTCTGACAACACTGTCGAAGGAAATGAAATAGACAACGACGGTGGAGTCGGGATCTTTCTGGAAGGATCCGATGACAATATTGTAGATGATAACGATATCTTTGAAGTTGACAACCCAGAGTTTACCGAAGGGATTCGCTCACGCGTGGCTCTAAGTTCTGGCAGCCACGCCATTTGGCTCGATCCCTCCAGTAATAACACCGTCTCCAATAATAACATCTCAGACTACACTGGATACGGGATCTTTTTAGAAGCTTCTGATGACAACGATCTCACTGGAAATTCTATCGATAATTCAGATGGTGACAGTGGGGTCTTCCTTGCCAACTCCTCCTGGAACTCTATTACTGACAACGAGGTGTACAGCACATCAGCTGGTACGACGGCAACTGGCGGCGGGATTCGCTCTCGTGTGGCTCTAAGCTCTGGCAGCCACGCCATTTGGCTCGATCCCTCCAGTAATAATACCGTCGGCAACAATACCCTCTCAGGGTATACGGGATACGGGATCTTTTTAGAAGGCTCTGATGACAACGATCTCACTGGAAACTCCATCGATAATTCAGATGGTGACAGTGGGGTCTTCCTCGCCAACTCCTCCTGGAACTCCATTACTGACAACGAGGTGTACAGCACATCGGCTGGTACGACTGCGACGGGCGATGGGATTCGCTCAAGGGTGACGCTAAGCTCTGGCAGCCACGCCATCTGGCTTGATCCCTCCAGTAATAATACCATCGCCAACAATACCCTCTCAGGGTATACGGGATACGGGGTTTTCCTGGAGGATTCAGATGACAATGACCTCACTGGAAATTCCATCGATAATTCAGATGGTGACAGTGGGGTCTTCCTCGCCAACTCCTCCTGGAACTCAATCACTGACAATGAGGTTTACAGCACATCGGCTGGTACAACTGCGACGGGCGACGGGATTCGTTCCCGTGTAGCACTAAGCTCTGGCAGCCACGCCATCTGGCTCGATCCCTCCAGTAATAATACCATCACTAACAATACCCTCTCAGGCTTTAGTGGCTACGGAGTCTTCCTGGAGGATTCTGATGGTAACGATCTCACTGGGAATTCCATCGATAATTCAGATGGTGACAGTGGGGTCTTCCTCGCCAACTCCTCCTGGAACTCTATCACTGACAATGACATCTATGGAGATTACAGTGAACCTACAGGAAGCGGTATGAGAATTCGTTCCCGTGTGGCTTTAAGTTCTGGCAGCCATGCCATCTGGCTCGATCCGTCACATCATAACACCATTTCCGATAACAGAATCTTCAGCGTATCTGGAAACGCAGTATATCTCCAATTGTCGAATTTCAACGCGATCTCAAACAACCAGATCAGTAACAGCGGTGCAAATGGAATATTCTTAGAGGGATCGTCACATACCAAAGTCATAGGGAATGTCCTCTATTCCCAAACCGCGTATGCGATTAGTCTTGCATTTGGTTCAGACCAGAACTCCATTGAAACTAATGACCTTGTCGGAAACAATATCGGTGGTTCGTCTCAAGCATCAGATTGGGGGCTCCTGAACAGTTTCGCCTTCAATTATCTGGTTGATAACGATAATACGGATGACAACAATGATACTTTGGCAGATCAGCCTTATGCCATTGATGGAGGTAACTTTGATTACACTCCTAATGCCCTTCCCGTACAGGATCTCGATAATATTGATATTCAGTTTGCTGATCTTGATGCAGTGGTCGTTTGGGAATCCCAAACCTTCAATCTACAGAAGGAAGGAAATTGGGTGTCCGCTAAGATCTTTCTTCCAGAAGGATATTCTGCGAGCAACGTAAATGGCAGCACTATTCGAACTGACGGAAACATCTATGCGGAGTATGTCCAGCTACAACATCCAGACAAAATTTTCGTCAAGTTTAACAGATCGGAAGTTGCAGCATATTTGGAAACAGTAGTCTCTTCTACTCCCACGGTCGTCAAGATGAACGTGACTGGCTATCTGAAAGGCGACTTCTTGTTATTCTATGGATACGACAACATTACAATAATCAATGCCGATCAAGCGCTCGCAGTCGTACAACCCTCTCAAGGTGACAGTTCCTCATCAGTGATAGCACAGGTAATGAAACATGTATTAACTCCTGGAATCCCAGCAATTTTCAGTTTGACACTGTTAACCCTCCTTGGTACCTATATATTCCGTAAAAAAGCCAGGAAAAAGACGACGTAATCTCTTTGTCCCTCCTTTTCCCTTTTTTTTACTCCCCTTTTTATATCTGAAATTCCCGGGTATGCAGTGTTACGATCAATATAATTTAATATATTGATGTGACCTTCCTATTCCTGCCTTGTCTATCTTCTCACGTAGGAAACGCTTTTCTAAACCAGCAGATATAATAAAGGAATCCGCCCTAATAAAGCAGATGCATCATGATGGAGCTCTGGATGAAGCGTCGGAAAGATTAGAAGTGCTATTAGGCTCGGTTGACCTTCAAAATAAAACCCTCATCGATCCTATCCTTGAGATTCTAAATAGTACGGCCCTATTTTTTATTGACCGGGGTGATCTCGATGTAGCGGGAAGCTATATCGAAAGAATGGGTGGAATCCGGAAGAAATGCGACAATATACCCACAACCGCTACTTTGACGGTAAATGAAGGTTATTATTCCATTCTCAAAGGAGAATTGGACTTGGCTTTCGAATTGATCAAAAATAGCCTAGAAATTTTCGAACAACTCGATGATCACGAATTGGAAAAAACCATTTGCTATAATAATCTCGCCAATATCCATCAAATGCGAGGAGAATTAGAAGAGGCTCGTGATTATTATCAAAAGGGGATAGACTTGGCTATGAAGATTGATGATAAGCCCTTAATTAGTTTATACCAAAATAATATTGCTACATTACATCTATTGACAGGCGCCGTAGATAAAGCAGAACTAAACTACAAAAACAGCCTGATTGGACTAGATCCATCGGAAAATCCGATGGAACTGTCCGTGGTTTTATTTAATCTTGCCTGTTTGACAAACCTTCTTAAATCAACGGAGGAATCAGAACAATTTCTTAAGCAATTAGAAAACATTAACGCTAAAGAACAAAATCAAGCAATAGACCGAATTAACCGGTTAGCCAAGGCCCATGTACTGACTTCCTCGACTCGCCTTGTTAAACGAGCGGAAGCTCAACGAACTTTTAATCAGCTAACGACAGAGGAAAACATCTCGCAAGAGTATCTCCTTATGGCACAAAAGCAATTATGTGAATTGCTCCTTCAGGAGTTTGCCACAAGTGGAAATGAGAACGTTTTAACCGAAATAAAAGGTTTATTGCACCAACTGTCAGAGCGGGCCGAACGTCAATCTTTAACACCCCTCCTGGCCGAAATCTATCTCATACAGTCAAAAATCGCACTCTATGAGCTCGATATTAATCTAGCTAGGCAAAAATTGTTACAGGCACAAGAAATTTCGGAAAAACACGGGTTTAAATCGCTAGAAGTGATCGTGTCCCAGGAATTCGATCGGATCCCTGAGATCGCAAGTAAATGGGAGGAATTCGTAGAAACGGGAGCTTCGATGGCCGAAAGACTTGAACTAGCAGAGTTAGAGGGTATGGTCACCAGATTAATAAAGCAAAAAGCTGAACGTACCGACCTACAAGAGGAGGAACCTGTTTTGTTTTTGATCCTAGGGATGAGCGGAATGAGCATCTTTTCTAAACAATTTGTGGCGGCAGATCAGCTCATGGCAGATCAGCTTATCGGAGGATTTATTACCGCTATTAATGCCTTTACCCAGCAGGCTTTTGAAGAATCTCGATCCATTGAAGGGATCAAACACCAAGAATATACTTTGCTTTTAAGACCTCTTAAATCTCTCCTGTGCTGTTACGCGTTCAAAGGTCCATCTTACTTCGCAATGCAAAAGCTTAGGAACTTTACGGAAGCTATCAGTGTCTCAGATACCATTCTGAAAACTTTGACGGACGCCAGTAATATAGGTATGGAGTTATCCGAAAACCCAGAGATTTTGGAACTGGTGTCAAGGTACCTCCTAACTTCGCAAAAAGATAACCTCCCACAAGTCATGTCTGGCTTTTTTGCTCAAAATGCTATAATAAACACCGGAATCCCCGTTAAATCCCCCGAATAATCAGAGATTTCGGAAAATTCATCCTATCAAAAAGGATAATAGCCGATTCACATTTTCTGCCCTCTAGTAGCCTTTCTTCTTTACTCGATTATCAAATTTCCATGACTCAAGAAATCACGAATGGAGGAAAATTCGGTGTCTTTTACATTTTTAACTGATTCTCTGACGTGGATTAAAGAAAAACTAGGAATTGATAAAAATAAACAAACTCTGACTCAAATAGATTCGCTTATCCAACAAGGAAATCTTGATCATGCACTTACCCAAATTGAGGAGCTATTCCAGAAAGAGGAGATACCACCCCATATCCGCCTTGAGAACCAGTTGTTAAAATGTGAGATTCTGCTCGAGAAAGATGAAAACACAAAATGCGCTGAACTTGCGCGAGAAACGAAAAAGGCAGCCGAACACAATGGATTACCGGTATTACAGAAGAAAGCTGCGATTCTTGAAGCGAATGCTTTGATAGGATTGGGAGAGATAAACGAATCCTTGGAACTTATCAATGATATAGAATCCGAAGCGATTTCTGCAAATGCAGTCAGAGCCCCGTTATTGAGGGTTAAAGGAATTGCAATGCGAAGAAAAGGGGAACTAGATACAGCACTCGAGTATCTAACCGAGGCTTTGGAACTCTACCAGAGATTGAAGAAGAAAAATTTTCCTATTGCTGGTTTATATAATGCAATTGGTATTATTCATGCTTCTAAGGGAGCCCTCGATAAAGCATCGGAATATCTTCAGCTTAGCTTATCAAAGTATGAAGAGCTCGGAAACGAAAGACCTACCTTCAAAATAATGAATAATTTAGGCATGATGCATTCCTACCGTGGAGATTTAGATCGTGCCTTGGAATATCTTAAACGTGCATTGGAACTTAATGAGAAATATGGATCCATACAAACCGAAGCCGCAATGTTTTCAAATCTTGGAAACATTTACACGAGTAAGGGAGAATTGACGCTCGCTCTTGAATATATACAGCGAGCCTTGAAGAGTTATGAAGAACTCGAGAGTAAGGGGGATATTGGTGAATCATTAAACAATCTGGGAGCTATTTATATAGAAATCGGGGACCTTAAAGAAGCGGAATCAGCCTTCACTCGAGGACTGGAAATTTTCGAACAACTGGAAAATGATTTGGAACTTAGTCTCGTTATGAATAATCTCGGTCATGTCTACACAATGGGTGGCGAGCTAGAACAATCAATTTCATATTATAAAAGGGCATTATCTCTCTCAGAATCGGTTGGTAGCACTCTTGACATTGCGCGATCATTAGAGAACCTGATTGAAGCCTCGATCCGGAATGGGAAAATGATTGAGGCCAAAACCTATCTTGACAAGCTGGGAGAAATTGCGGGAAGAGAAGATAATAAAATCGTCAACCAAGGTAATCGGTTGGCTCATGCGTTATTCTTGAAGGCAAGTGACCGTATGGTTGAGAGGGCTGAGGCGCAAGAAATCTTCCAAAAAATAGCAGAAGAAGAAGTCATTAACCATCAGAATACCGTCCAAGCCATGCTGAATCTCTGTGATCTTCTATTGGATGAATTAAAATCCACAGGAAATGAAGAGGTCGTAGCCGAAATTAATTCTTTGTTGGACCGCCTATTAGAAATAGCAGAAAGCCAGAATTCTTTCAAAAATCTGATAAACACACAACGACTCCAATCTCAAATGGCTTTGTTGGAATTAGACCTGAATAAGGCTCGACAGCTAATGGCTCAAGCCCAGGAAACCGCTGAGGAGACAGGTTTACAGCGACTAGCTATTGCAATATCAGCTGACATTGATAGGCTTATGAATCAGTTAAATAAATGGGAGGATCTAATAGAACGAAATGTGGGTATGGTAGAAAGGTTAGAAATGGCTGAACTCGAGGATATGGTGTCCAACATAATTCAGAAAAAACAAGAAATTCCAGAATTTACGGCAGAAGAACCTGTACTTTTTTTAATGCTTTCAAATACTGGAGCTGTACATTTTAGGAAGGAACTTACATCTAAGGAGGCTTTGGACGATAGAATCATTGGAGATTTGCTTACTGCAATCAATAGCTTTGTTCAGGAAGCTTTCTCCGCTTCGGGAGTTATAGAACGGATAAGAGTAAAGGATTACACGCTTATCATTAAACCACTGGCCGAGCAAATACTATGCTGTTTTGTATTCAAGGGCCAGTCATATTCAGCTGTACAGAAATTAGAGAGGTTCATAGAAACAACGAAAGACTCAAGTTTCATCTGGGACATCGTTAAGCAGACCACAAAGGCTAAAAAGGCAGTCAAGACCTTGGATGATCTTAGTACCGAGATTTTTATGTCTCCAATCAGTCAAGAGGCTTAAGGAGAGCTCATTGGTTTCTACTGAAAGACTCTAGGGATTTTCCCCGTCCTCTGCTTTGTTGAATTCTATTGTTGTCAAGAAAATTACTTGTACCAGCATTACTGATGCCAATTCCATTATCGTAAATGGTGTTGTTAATGATGCGATTCAAGGAGGTTGAGGGAAATGGGGATTGAACATTTTGGCACCCCTTCATCTGTTAGTTTGACAAACACAGCAAATTCGTAAGCTTTGTCAGTTTCTTAAATCAATGCGAAGATCGTAATCATCAGCACAACAGTCTTTAAAAAACTTCCATTCACGGACGATTTGTGAAAACGATGGTATCCGAATTTTACCCTCCAATAATTTCTAGTCTTCCCGAAGCAAAGATCCCCTTAGAAGGAATCAAAGGATGGATTGCACAAGGGGAAACATTCCAGATTGTGTTTTTTGATATCTCCTCGATAGGTAGGTTGCCTCCCCATAGCCATGCTGCTCAGTTTGGAGTGGTTCTTGAAGGAGAAATGACACTAACAGTTTCTGAAGTGAGTAAACGTTACGTAAAAGGTGATACGTACTATATACCAGACGGAGTCGTCCATTCTGCAGAGTTCCATACCCCTGTAAAGGCTATGGACTTTTTTGCGGAACCGAGTAGATACCATACTAAATAATGGGCAATTGAATGTCGGAAAGCCCAAAATGTTGTAATACAGCCGTATCTAGCTTTTCGCAAAGTGTCTTGAAGGATGAAGATGAGGTGGAAGTATTGGATAATGATTTGGACAATTTCACGATCTCGAATCCCGTACCCTCCAGTAGATTGGCATCTTTCAGGGGAAATCGACGTAAGTTCCTGATGCTAATGGCATTTGTGTAATGAGAACCAAGATTGAATTGCCTCTCATAATACCATTGAATCAATCTCGAATTAAGAATCGCCAAAATATAAAATAGAATTTCAGGAGACCCCTTATAATCTGATTTCAATTGCAGATTATAGACATTTTGCGTTGTCCGATGAGAATCGTCATCAAATGCTGCACATGGGACACGTTTGATCTTTTGAACTATCAGTTTGGGCGATTTGTAAATTCCAGTGTCCTTTTTGGAATAAAATGGGACGCTATCATCGAAATAATGGGTCGTTTTAATCTCAAATTCACCAAAATCTAACCCGGTCAGTATATGTTCTGTATGTTTATCATCAGGACGAGATTTGATAAGGTGATATAGCTGTAATTGTGTTTTTGGAATAGCTTTCGTGCAACGAGGACAGATTGTATCCCTTTTTCGGCTTGAAAAGGGTACCCATTCTTTGCAGCGTGGGCAAAACATAATCGTTCCCTTTTTAGAAAGCTCTTCTCCACGACGGATCGTAACAAACGATTCTAAGGGGTGTGAATTATGTATAATAGCTTGATGGATTTGTCGGAATTCCGAATTATAATCACGTGTAAAAATGAAATCTATAGTTTGGCTATACAGTAATTGGGGAATCTGAATTTTCTTATCAACGACGATTTTATGATCAGAAGGTATTAGTTCAGCTTTTCGTGCGACAAGGGAAATAAATTCCTGTGTTACGTCTTGAAACAAGTTAAAAAAGTCGAGTGTCAAAATTTGGTAGGTATTAAGGATAAATTCTCTTAAGGCTGTGTAATGATTAGAACGTGTAAAGTTTTTTGGCAGAAGGAACCCCAAAATCCCCCTTGAAGGGGCGAGGAGATGCGTTGCCTTGTGGAGGAAAATTTCAAAGACGTTTAGGTTACGAAGAGAACTTTGAATATTAAATTCCTTTTTCCATCTGAATTTTTCCTTCTGGTCAAGTATATTACGACCCCATGGAGGATTACCGAGTACAATATCAACCCCCTTGATTCCTTTCAGGTTTGACCAGTTATCCAGAGTAGATTCCAAGAAATTTCCTTGTATCAAGTTTCGCATGATATTTGTGTTAATAGCGTTTTTCTCTGAATTTTGAATCTGACCGAATAAGGCGATGATATTTTCACGACATTCTTGAACGGCCATTGAGGCAATGTCCATCGCAAATAGATTGGACTGTACAATATCACGCAACAAATCATGTTCGGTGATAACCTTAGCCATTAGGCGCCTGTTGGTTACCTGACGAACTTGACTGAGAAATTCCAATGCCGCGAGAATGAGCTGCCCGTCCCCGACCGCGCCATCCAAAACTCTAATCTGTCTGGCAGCTTGATCGAGGCGATTGATGACATTCTGATCACTGGCTGATAAGGCGTCACCTAACGAAACAAAGAATTTTCCAGTGGCATTCCGGATATCATGGAGGAAAAAAGCAGAGAGGGAAGTCTGGACCAGATGTTTTGCTGTTCCGCTTGGGGTATAATATGCCCCTAACTCCTTCTGATTAATATTCTGCAACTCGAAGACCGATCTACGTTAGGTACAATGGCCCAGGCTTTTAAGTAAGCTGGATATGTGACTGACAGGTTACACAAAAATCCTGTGACATTAACCAATCCTGAAGGTGCTCTAGGTGGTATGCCTGATTGCATATTGGGCATCTGAGCAAGGTTTGATCCTGAACTGGATCTTGGCAAAGAACACATACGGGCTCTTCTTTTGGTACTTTCACTCTTTGGATGACATCATCCGTAGTGAGGGGTTGATAGGCCATATCCGTACTAAGCATCAGGGCCGAATCCTCATCGTCTCGCCGTCCAAGATCCTGTTCCTCTGATTTTGGAGGGGTTGACGTCAAGAGAATAAAGGAGTAGTTCCGTTCTATGTGGGAAAACAAGTCCTGGAAAAGCGGGATCGTTTTTTCTGAATGGGGAAGTCCCCCTAGTATAATCATCTTTCTTTTGGCTCGTGTAAGCGCTACATTTAATCGACGTTCGTCCTCCAGGATATGAGGACGGACTAGGGTGCATAACGATAGGATTATAACTTCCTTATCAGAGCCCTGGAAGCGATCAATTGTATCAATGACTACCTCGCTTTCGGTTCCGACCAATCGGGTAATTTCTGCAACCTGGCCACGAAATGGTGCAATGACGCCGATATCTTCATCCTTGATTCCCATCTTAAGATAGGCATTAACGATCTTGTGCGCAGCAACTGCCTCTTCAGGATTCACGCGTCTTTTCTTGTCGAAATTCGTTTGGATCCCGACGTACACCAATGGTTGGTTCGGATCAAGAATAGTCTGATATACTGGATCGCTGGAAAAAGCTGGCGTGTCTTCTGGCAATATCTCCCATAAAGTCTGATTGCCAATCTGTATCGTAGCAGGCGAAACTGTTCCATGGTAAAACATTCTGTTGCTGAAATCCATTAGGGCATTATGCATACGGTATTGGTATTGTAACTGGACAACTCCATCAGGATGCACCTTCCTAAGCCGTTCAAACATGCTTGTGCTCAATCCCTCACGATCGGCCCTCGGGTTTTGAATGAGCGGCGGCAATTGTTTATCATCTCCTACGAGAATGAAACGTGTCCCTTTGGTCACCCCAGCTAGAACGGAAGGTTCTGTCATCTGTGATGCTTCATCCACGATTACGGTATCAACTATTAGATCATCGTACAGGCTACGAGAAAGTGTACTCGTGGTACCTGCTAAAATGGGAGTTTTTAATAATTCGTGGAATTTCAAGCCTTTTTCTTGGGGCAAGAGATCGATTGTAGAGGAGGAGACCGTATGTTCGCTTCCGAAACGTACGATTTCCTGCTTTTTGTCATCCCCAACGAGTGCTAAATATAGATCTATCATGTTGTCGACGGCTGTATTTGTATATGCGGTCAGTAGGATGGTTTGACCTTGTCTGCGTAAAATTTCGACAAGTTTAGCTATGGTGTACGTCTTTCCTGTACCGGCTGGACCAACTATCAAGCAATAATCTAGAGCGGATAGAGCCTTCTGAATAGCATCTGATTGGCTTTTATCAAAGCCAGGAACCTCCTGAACAGTTCCAGAACCGAACCTCGGTTTCTTGGCATTAATAATGAGGTCGTGTGATTTGTGGTCTTTTCTAATTCCAAAAGTAATATCGAACAGATTCTTGTTAAGCCTGCGAAAGAGAAAATCAGATGAATATGCATCAATAAACGCCTTCTTGGGTAATTTCCCTTGGCTATTCAAAATGACCTTAGATCGACTGATTTCTGCAATAGTAGCCATCATAGTGTTATCTAAAATCGGATTTCCTTGACTTAAGATAACTAGCTGCCCTGGGCGGAGTTCAGAATTGTTAATACCATTATAGAGGTAGAGATTCTTCTTTTTGTTTCTCTTAGTCAACTGAAGGTCAGAAATAGCCTTTCCCAGCTTGACTCGTCCCTGGGGTGATAATTTCCATAGAAATGAAAAATCTTGACGATTCTTTGTATGTTCCAGGCCCGTCAACCTACTCCAGTGCGTTAAATAGAGAAACGCCCTAGATGGAGCGGATGCATTTTCATCAAAAATATCTCCGAGAATGTGACATTCCTCTTTGCTGAAACATCGATCGCAGACCCTAGTCCCTAAGATCTTCGGTATATATCCAGAAAATTGAACAAGATAGGAATAATTACGCGCCATATGTATTTGTTGTAGAAGTGTTTGATCAAGGTTGGTCTGACGAAACGCTGGTATACCTTCTCCTGAATAAATGACCGAGCTTTTAGTAACCGCTTTTTCAGAACTAGAACTAAGTCCGTGCATGTAAATCACCGTCTGGAGAAGATCGGAAAACCATGTGTTTCGTTGGGGAATTCTTCGACCCGTCTTTAGCTCATAGATTTCTTCAGGACTCCAGTAATCGATACGCCCCATAATTCCGAATTCTGGACTAAGAAATGTGATCTCAGGTTGCACAGTCTTTGATTGGAGTGTAGGGGCTGATAGCTCTAAACCTCTTAATACGCGGAGGACATCCTTCCTTAATTCCTCCAGATTAACTTCAAGAATATCCAGGATGAACGCAAATCTTTCAATTGCAATTTCCATTGCATCTTGGGCGGGAGTATAATTGGCAATAATATCTGAGTACGCCTCATGGATTATAGATCCTCGAACCATGGGAAGGTTGGTTTTAGTCTCACCCAAGATATGGTCGATATATGCACGACGAGGACAGGAACCAGCACTTGTTATTGCACGCGAATTGATCAGGACGTCTGGGTTGAGTAAAATCAGCGTATCGGGGGTTGTTTCATAGACATTTTCCACTTCATCCACCAGGAAGGGATTGATCACCCGAATAGGTGTATAATATTCAACACTAGAAAATGGAAAAAACACCCAAGGACGAAAGAGCGTCAACTGAATAGTTATTTGGTTTTGGAGGTCAAATAGCTTAAGATCTCCGTTGTTTCGCTCCAAAAAGACGGTGTTAATGATTTTCATGATCAGGATTCGCTCAGATGCTTGAAAACCTCAATATTGAAGCCTAGAGGATTCTGGTTTTTTAGATTATTGAGAATGTTATCCGAAGTATATCCCTTTGGACAGAATTTCTATAACATTGGCGAAGAGCTTCTCGACATCTTAACATAAATTTGATAAATAAGATCCAGCGTTTCTATTATTCCATAAAATTATTGGCCACTCGATAAATCAGGAGAAGATAAAGAAAAAGCCGATATTACCTTGAATAACTACGTGAGATAAACCTATGAAGGGCAGAACTCATATTCTTTTTGGGATGGGGTTCGTCGGCATCATACTGTATAGATTGGATTTCTGGCTATGGGCAGGAGGTACGCTCATTCTCGCGCCAATCTTTTCTCGTCTCCCCGATTATGACCAAAAGATTTCAAGAATAGCATTCAACCAGATTGTTCCTCATAGAGGTAAATGGACGCACAACCTCTTGTTCGGACTCCCTTTAGGCCTACTTCTATGGATCCCCCCTGAAATGGATCTCGTTTGGATGGGATTGGTTGGCAGTTTCGGTGCCTTATTTGCTCACGTATTTGCAGATGCCTTCAACTATGGTGGAGTTTGGGTTGGATTTATTAAATTAAAGGTGGGAAAATTTAGCTGGGATTCATTAATTGGAAACCTAGCATTTAAAGTATTAGGTCTAATAGCTTTGGGATTTGCCCTTGTGACGTACTTGGTTTAAGAAAAAAAATTTAACCAGGTTCTTTGCTTCAGGTTTACAGATGGATCGATGGTTATGAAAATCACCGCATTAGGAGGTGTGAATGAGATCGGAGGGAATGCTTTCCTTTTGGCAATGGATTCAGCCAATCTGCTTTTGGATTTCGGTCGATCTTTTTCTCGTGAAAACATCTATTTTTCAGGATTTTTGCAGCCAAGAACGAAAATCGGATTAAAAGACCTGTTGGAATTCGATATCATTCCAGCCATTCCCGAACTATACGCTGAAGACTTTCAAAAGGAATTTCCTCCTAAAGCAGCCTCCAATCTCCACATTCATTCTTGTTTCCTCTCACACGCTCATATAGACCATTTCGGTAACCTCAATTTACTAAACGAACGAATTCCAGTATACATGGGAGAAACCGCAAAGACCATCATACAGTCCATTCAGGAGACCTCACGCCCTAGATTCGGACGCCCGTACGTCAAGGTCGCCACAGAACAGCAGCCATCAAATGTTCGTACTTTTAGGACTGGTGATGTAATTCAGATTCCAGGAGTTGACGTAACGCCTATCCATGTTGATCATTCTCTTCCAGGTAGTTATGGCTTCATCGTCGAAGATCGGAACACCGATATAACCATTGGTTATTCTGGAGATTTGCGCTTACATGGATGGCGGCAAGATCTTACTGAAGATTTTATTAAAAAGGCAAAGCACATCAACTTAAATGCTCTTCTCATGGAAGGAACAAATGTCAATGAAGATTTCGAAGATAATGAAGCCAACGTTCAACGGGATATGGCTATCGCGATTTCAGAAACAGAAGGTCTAGTAATCGCAAATTATTCGCTTCGGGACATCGATCGCTTCCGTTCCATCTACTTGTCTGCGAAAGCCACGGATCGGAAGTTGCTCATCCCGCCGAGACAAGCACATCTACTGCGGTTACTTCAAGATGACGTTCATTTGGATATCCCCTCCCTCTCTGATCCTCATATAGAGGTTTATAAACGTCAAAAATCACGTTATTATAGGTGGGAAACTTCTGTTTTTGATGATCCAGACATCACAACAACCGACAGTCCAAACTTTGACCAGACCGAATATATTTTCCACTGCGATTTTTGGAATCTGACAGATCTCATTGATATCCACCCACAGGCCCAATCCGTATTCATTTACTCTCATGGAGATCCCTTTGATGAAGAGGGACTAATAGATTTCAAGAGATTGCAACAATGGACCGAATTCTTTCATCTAGATTTCAAACAGTTACATGCGTCTGGGCATGCCCCCCGAAGGGATTTGAAACGCATCGTAGAATCAATTTCCCCTGACCTTCTAATTCCGATCCACTCTGAACATCCCGATATGTACCAAGACCTTACAGATATCCCCATACTCCTCGTAACAAGGGGACGCGCTATCGCGATATAGTTTTGAACGACTAAAACAGCTATCAAACCAGTTTTGTCAAGGATGAAGGGATCAACCTAACTTTTTATTCTACGTGCTTATCGGATTGATTATGTCTTATTCCCGAAAAATGGTTCTGATTAAAACAACTATAGCTGGAATAGCCACTCTACTCATGATAATTTTGTTATCCTTGCCATTAAGCATTATACCCCCTCTCGGAGCCTTGTTGCTCCCGGGAAATGGTATTTGGACTATCCCCCAAGAAAATCCCAACTGGGAGACCCTCTCTTTGCCCTCATTGGTTGATGACGTGAGCGTGTATCGTGATGAATGGGGAGTTCCCCACATTTACGGAACCAATGAACCCGACCTGATGTTTGCGTTAGGGTATGTACACGCCCAAGATCGGTGGTTTCAGATGGATCTTTTTCGCCGCATTGCTCGTGGCCTTCTTTCGGAGATTTTAGGCCCAGCTAGCCTAAAAACAGACATGTTTAATCTTATGAAACTCCAAAATCATTGGGCTAATGAGACTGTCAACTTCATCCTTGCAAATCGCGATGATCCTGAAATTGAAGCGATATATCAAGCCTTGGTTGCCTATTCGGAGGGGATAAACACATATCTTACCCTCCATCCAGAGGATAAGCCTATCGAATATTATTTGATTGGTGCTGAACCAAATAATAGATTATGGAAGCTCATTGATACAATGGTTCTGGTAAAATTCCTATCAGAATACTTTACCTGGGGTTACGGAGATTTTTCACGATTTCAGGTAATGGATGCGCTTGGCGCAGCAGATTATAACGAATTATTCGGCTTTCCCCTCCCTTACCAAATTCCGGTAGTCCCTAGCTATGGCGAATATTCTGATATTTCGTTGAATGCCTCCAATCCTGAAAAATTAAAGGGCAGAGAGGAATACTCAGTCAAATCCCCTCCGGAACGGTTATCAGACCTCGTTAATTCATTCATGGATAGATTGGCCCAGCTTCCAATGGAAGCTGGCCGAATTAATGAAAAACTTGACCTTGGGTATCGAGGTTCCAATAATTGGGTCGTTGGCAGTAACAAAACAGCTACTGGTAACTCTATGCTAGCGATCGACATGCACTTGGGGTGGACACTTCCCGGGATGTGGTACGAAGCTCATTTGATCGATCTATCCAGTGATTTCAACGTTTATGGCGTGTTCCTTCCAGGAATCAATTTTCCTGCAGCCGGATTTACCAGGTATGTGGCATGGGGAAACACAATTGCAGCATATGATCTTTTGGATTGGTACTATTACAATGGCATAAATGAAACTCACTACTGGTACAAAGGAGTTGCCACCGAATTTGAAAATATAGCAATAGAAATCCCTGTAAAGGGAGAACCTGAACCTGTAAAATTTGTTGTCAATTCTACTGTCCATGGGCCCGTTTTTACAGGATTAATTCCCATTCCCGACAATTATTCGGAGAATGTCCTCGCTTGTAGGTGGGTATCCCAAGCCGTTACGATGGATTTTCGGGCTGGCTATCAATTCATTCATGCGCATGATATTTCGGAGTTTGGGGATGCGATTCGTTACTTTGAAATGCTTCCTTTAAACGTCGCTTATGCAGATGTGAATGGCAACATTGGAATGCGACCAAATGCCAAGGTTCCCATTCGAAATGATACTAATCTTCCCACATGGCACACTGGAGGAGGTTCTATGCCATATAATGGTTCGTTGGGCCAAGGTGAATGGCTTGGATTCTGGCCATTTGAGCAGCGGCCTCAGGCTGAAAATCCCAAGCAAGGCTATTTGGCCTCCGCAAATCAAGTGATAGCGGGTCCAAAATATTCCAATGTATCTATTATTAATCAAGGCGGGGCAGATGGCTATCGTGCACGTCGAATTAACCATCTTTTGTCCTACGACGATTCGATAACGGTCGAAGACATGATAACCTTCCAGAATGATGTGTACGACGTGCGGGCGGGTAATTTTACTCCATATCTTCTTAATACACTGAAAATCCGATCCCTTGAAGGAATTCAACAGGCAGCATACAAGGTACTCGACGGTTGGAACTTCATCATGGAGAAAGATGCAGTTGCTCCCACTATCTTCGAAATATGGTTCAATATCTATCATCATATGACTTTTGAAGATGATATGGCCGCGCAGGGAAGTCCTAGGACCCCATCGTGGCCAGTTTTAGAAAAATTGACGAAGGAAAATCCCAGTTCAAAGTGGTTTGATGATGTCAATACACCCTCTATCGTTGAAACAAGAAACAGTATTATTTTAAAAGCATTTGATAAAGCCCTTGAGTTACTTCAAGACTATTTTGGTACAGATATCTCCACATGGACGTGGGGGACGCTACACCAGAAAAAGTTCAGCCATTTGTTCGAGCTCTTTCTCCCAATTAGAGCCTTTAGTTCTGGACCTTTCCCTGGCGATGGGTCACGCGTAACTCTAAGTCCAAGTTATACAAACAACATAGACTTTGCCAACTGGATTCTGAGGCCCGATTCCTCGCTAGGAGGTGCATCGGAACGGATCATCGTGGATTTCTCGAATATGAATAAGTCTTTGGCTGTAATTCCATCAGGGCAAAGAGGAATAACGTCCTCAAGGCACTATAATGACCAGTTACTCCAATTATTCTTAGAGGGCAAATATCATGATCCCTACTTTTTGGCAGATACCCCAACCAAGATCCACAATCGTGCAGTTCGCATAGAAGGTACAATTGTTTTCAGGAAATCAGGTGAATAGCATGGAACAGAATCAAATTGATCAGTATCAATTATACCGGGAGACTATTCCCGTATTAATAACAACCATTCTCTCTTTTGTAATTTCGTTGACCCCACTGTGGCAACTCATAATAATTGCTCCGTTTTTTGGTGGTTTATTTTGTACCACAATGAAGCGTGGGGCATTTACGGGTACAGCTGGTGTGGGATTTGCGTGGTTTGTTTACATGCTGATGAATCCAATTCATACACTGCTCAATCAATTTGGAGCTTTGGTTCTTGGACAGGGGATGGGATGGCTGGTTTTACTAATCATATTCCTCGTTGGTGCCCTAATTGGATTTCTTGGTGGTTCTATGGGCGTCGGAATTCGGTTGCTTGCATTTCCGCCTAATCGCTCATTAAGAGATTAATGCTGGAATACAGATCATATGTCTACTGAACTAGTTGCTGCGATCTATGGGTTGTCCTCCGCGGTTTCATGGGGAGTTGGCGATTTTAGCGGGGGACTGGCTACAAAACAAAAGAATGTCTATTCTGTAGTATTCATTTCACAGATTTTTGGATTGCTAGCATTGTTGGTACTTGCTTTCATCTCGTTAGAACAACTGCCATCCTTAAATGATATTTTTTGGGGTATTTTAGCTGGTACCTGTGGTGTGTTAGGAATATTAGCTTTATACAGCGGATTAGCGACAAACATGGGGATAGTTTCTCCTGTTTCTTCTGTAACAACAGTAATCATACCTTTACTAGTAGGACTATTCTTGGAGACGTTTCCTACACCTTTACAAATATCTGGCTTTCTCCTGGCATTAGTTGCGATCTGGCTTGTTTCAGGTTCAAATTATACTTACCATCTCCAATCGCTCAAGCTTGCAGTCCTTGCGGGAACGGGGTTCGGTTTTTTTCTCGTCTTTATTGATCGAGTGACTACAGGAGCACTCTTTTTTCCACTAGTTGCCGCTCGTCTCGCATCACTTAGTGTCCTGACGATTATTTTACTCACTAAAAGGCAAATAGACGCCCCTAAGGACTTAAAAATGTTCATTGTAATCGCGTTAGCCGGTATCTTCGATATCGGGGGAAATACTTTTTTCGCTTTGGCAACGCAGACAGGACGTCTCGACATAGCTGCAGTGTTGACATCTTTCTTTCCAGTGGTTACGGTTTTCTTGGCATGGCTGATTCTCAAGGAAAAAATCACGCGACTTCAAATAATTGGGATGGTCCTGGCTGTATTTTGTATTATTTTGATTACAATATGAACGCGTGCGGATCAAACCTTGAAGGTTTGAAATAATCTTGTTTCCTTGTACAACAGCTAGATAGGTTTTGAGGCCGCCAGAATTTGATATCCCAAATTACGATACGATCCGCCCTTAGTTTTTGCGAACATAAACCCTCGAGTTTTTCTGATTTTGTTTATGACGCCTCTGAAACTGGAGTTGACAATCATGTAATACCCGAGTCGGAAGGTAATTTTGATTATTCCAAAAATTCCATATGTAAAGTGGTGGGGTTTGCTGAGGGTAAGGGAAACAAAGCGAGGTCAAGTGCAGTCAAGCACAGTCGGGGTAGGCCTAGCGTGAAGCTAAGTCTGCGAAAATCAAGAAAAGTAGGGAATTGTAAGTATTTAAAACAGAAATGATATGAAAAAATCAGTTTAGAGTTAGATTGAAAAGGAAGGATTACCCAAAATCAGTCAATTTTGTTTGTTTAGATTGTTCGTCTTCTTTAATTTCTCCATTGTTCCGACTCAATCCATTTGGTTTACCAGTAGCATTCTCGATTTTTCTTTCTATGCTATCTAGTTCTTTATTGGCTTGAATTTCTAGTTCAGTGAGTTTTTTTAATTCAGAATGTTGGGTATTGTTTTTGATTTCGTTATAATCATATTTATGGGTGGTATGGCATTTGGGACACATTAATTCGATATGATTTTCTAAATAGAAGATTTTAAATGGTTGTTTTTGACATTTTTTAATTGGACAGTGTAGATTGATGTTTTCATTGTATAAAGCGAGATCTTGACGCAAAATGAGATGTTTTATTTGGTCTAAGTATTGGTAGTAGGCTTTTGTGTGAATTTGTTCCCACCCTCGGATTGTTAATTCAATTCTAAGCTTATGTCGATCGTTTTCTAGTTCTTTGAGTTCTTCTAGATGGCGTATTTTTTGCAGGGGTAGATCTTCTAGTTTTTCATGGTTTGAGACTCTTTTGATTTTGCTTAAATGTTGGTAGAAGTCTTTACCGTAGATAGAGATTGTGAATTTGTCTTCATAATAATTGATATTGAATCCAAGGGAGAATCGATTTGTTGAAACGTTGACTGATAGCATTTTTTGGATTCTTTCGCCCATGTCTTCGATTTGATTGTAAATATCGTTTAATCGAGCTCTGAAAAGACCGTTTAAATGGGGAACGAGCTTAGTAGTGGAACTTAATGTATTCAAATCCAAGGTATAAGCAACAATACTTAGTTTAGGGCGTAATTGGGGAATTTTACGTTGTATGTTGGAATGGGCGAGTGTAAGATAGGTTATTTTATAGCCATCGTACGGTTTAGAAGCGCTTTGTAAATCTTCTTTATGGGTTGCCCGTTTTTTGGCAAAATAAGTCAACAGATTCGATTCAAAGAGTTTTTCTAGCAGAATTTTGCCGATTGCAGAATTCTCATCTAGTTCATCAACGCTTGTTTTAAACAGATCTATGTTGTGTAAATTTTTTGAGGAGGGATTTAGACGGAGACCACACTCAAAGGTGCGTTTACCGAGTTGTGTTTCATCAACGGTAATTTTGTTGGCAAGGGTGGCATTATAATCAAGGCTTGCACCTTTTTCGATAGAAACGCTCCATTTTCGCTTTAACCAGTCAATTTCAATCCATTCATATTTATAATTGCGTTTGAGGTAAGATTTGAATTTAGAAGTATCGTTGACAATATATTTATTATCTTGTTTGATGAGGATTTTGTTTTTGATTAATTTATGCCGAAGGGTCAAATCGAAAAGTTGAACGAAGGTTTCATGATCGATTTGGGTGGTATCTAGAGGGATTTTACGTTGAATTTTGAATGGAACTAGGACGTATTTGTTGGTTTTTGGGCAGGGAAGGGTTATTTGATCTTCTTTTTTTGCAGTAAGGTAGTTATTGATTTTTTCGTTTATGGTGGTAAGATTAGTATAATGTGTTTTGGCCCAGATTATGCTGGCGGTTAAGGCTATATTAGTAATGGCTTGGGAATAGTACTTGTTTTGTTGGCTTAGCAGATCAGCGGAAAAATCCATATCTGGGAGATTTCCAGAATAGATAAAACTGAAGCCATCAGAGGTAAATTTGTCACGATTCTTATATTCTTTGAGGGTATCATGTTTAATTCGCCGTTTATAAGGTCTTGGAATCATAATATTGTAGGTTTTGTTTGGTAGGATTTTACGGTTCCGATGAAAGCGTGATTTGTCAAATTCGAGGAGTTTAACGAATTTTTTATGGAGTTTTTTCTTTTCGGAGGCTTGACTGTATAAATCGGCTTTTTCTATGTCTTCTAGATTGAGTTGGTCGTAATGGTAATCTACTAGCTTGTTTAAACGAGCATATCTTGCGAATACTTCAAGGAATTCATCTTTGTCAAGATTTAATTCGCTTGCTGATTCACTTAGGTTATTCCAGGTTTTTGGTGTAAGATTTTCTAGGTCTCCTCGTAATGATCCTCCAAGAAGACGTTCAAAGGTTTCTTTAAGAGCATTGGCTAATTTGCGTTTGTCTTTTTTGAAAAATTCTTCAAAGTTTTTTACATTTCGTAAATGATCAAAGGGCTCTTGAATAAAAGTATTGACCTCTCCGTAATCATCAACTTTATACTCGGGAGTAAGAGGATCAAGAATAATTGTCAAATCATCATAGATATGGCGAATTTTTTTAGTATAATGGTATTTGGTTTTGCGTATTATGCCTGTCTCTTCTTCTGGTTTGGATAAGATAAATTTGACAATATTCATAAATTGACAAGGAGCGAGGATACAGAAAATGACTTTATTACTAGAGAATTGATCGAGTTTGAGATACGACCCGAACTGAGCTTTATTGATTTTGGTAGTGTTAATAATCAAATAATCGTAGTCTTTTCCGTTTTGGAGTTTATAGATGTAGAGGGGAATTTCGTTGAATTGGAATTGATTGATTAATTCTCCTTTTTTAAGAAAGGGAATAATTCCTTTGAAAAATGATGAATCACTTTTACGATAACTGACGGATTGAAAAACGGGGTGCTTTTTGATGGCTAGACGAGCATTTTCTTGATGGGAATAGTCAGTAGTTAGATAGTTTCTATAGAGTTCCTTGTAGGCCTCATCAGAACCTTTGTAAGCCCCTTTGCCGTGAACTTTACAATGGATTTCTCCTTTTTTATTATATATTCCCCATTTTTTTCTTCCAAGGACACCAGCAGCTTCAATTACCCCATATTCCTCTTGATTTCGGAGTTTAATGGTGTTTTCAAAATATTTTTTGACGAGTATATGGGTTTCTATAGTTGCTAGGGCTTCAAAGCTATCAGTATCTTGGTGTGATGTCACAGGCAAGCTGGTTATTGATCATAGAGCGAGGGAGTGGTGCAGGCTACCGTATCCCAATCATCCTAGAGGGTGTCCTAACTATGCCAAGAAACTGGAATGTCCGCCGCAAGCCCCATTAATCGAGGATTTTATCGATTTAAGTAAGAACCATTGGTTTATTTTGGAAGAATTTAATCTGAAAGCACATAGAGACAAAATGAAAGAGAAACATCCGAATTGGACGGAAAAACAGTGTAGAAATGTGCTATATTGGCAAGGAGGAGTAAGATCAAGGTTAAAGAAAAAATGTATTCAATTTTGTCAGAATACCCCTAGAATTTTCACGCTACTTCCTGAGGCTATGGGAGTGCATGTGATTAGAAGCGTTAAAAAGGTAGATATTCCCATTAAAGCAAGACCCAAAGACAGAGTAGTTAAGATTGCACTAGTAGGGTATCCAAAAGTGATTAAACCAAGTAATTTAGAGTATTTTCTCAAAGATGTAAAAAAGAATCCGAATCTTGAGAAATCGGAGAATAATACAAGGAATTAATGTTATATTCCCTATTCCAGGAATACAAAGATGGATACTATTATATTCCAGAGGTAGAGGCTAGAAAATGAACCTATGCTGTATAATCAAAAAAAAGATGGTGTTATACAAGCGTTTAGCTATAATTGTCAAAGATTTTGCCGATAAACGAAATCAAGAACGAGCAGAAGAAAGTTTTCATACAATTTCAACTAAAACTCAATTAGCTACCATTTTAAAACAGCAATTAGAAATGGACAATCAAGGTGAAGTTGAAATTGTCAGCGCTGTAAGAAACATTTCAACGGATTAGTCAAGAAATTACGGAATTTTAAATGAAGAGGAAAATGAGGTGGTAGAAGATGAAAAAGATAGGGTTATTGGTTATTTTTAGTTTACTACTGGGTATGACTTTAATTCCTGTTAGTGGTAATCAAATATCGATCATTGGAGGAGCAACGACAACAACGCCGAGTCAACAATCAGTGTTTATACCAGCAGGCGATTATCATGTTTTTATTGAAGCAAATGGATCTGCTGGCTCATACGTGGCGTATGTTTCAGCATCTAATAATACAGCAACATTATTTACATGGACATCAAGCCCCGATGGATTAAGCTCTCTTCAAGACACTTGGACGGGTCAGATTACCTTTTCTAGTTCAAATACTCTTAATTTTACGTTTGAAATTCAGACTATTTACGCAAATTCTTATGAAGTGACTTTCCAGATCGTTTTCACCGATATGGTCGTTGCAACGATTACAAAGACGGGTGTTGTTTCAGATGCGTCCTACGGGATAGAAATTATCGGGTTGGTCTTAATTGGGCTAACATTAGTTCTGATTCGTAAAAGACGAGTAGAAAGGGATTAAGAGAAGGGATTAGATAGTAAGATATATAGATAGTAAGATATAGGGGTAGGGTGAGATCGTTTACTTTTGCACCCTTTTTGAGGCTGTTGTTGAATCAATAATAGATAATGTCTCCGTAGGATTATACTTCCCCATTATTTCCGAAAGAATAAGCATATTCCCACCAAGAATAAAGCACACCACCTAACTTTACACATTTCTAAGCGCCGAGGTATCCTTAAGATCAACATATGTTTTACGAATGACCTTAGTAGTTGTAAAAGGGAGCACGTCTTGTCTACTTTCTTCCGTTCTAATATTTGAAAACCCTGCATCGCGAAATAGATCTTTCCATTCCTGGCTGGTGCGGATGGCAATTGATGATCCAATAACGCCGGTCATTAGTTCACTTATCTTTGTTCCCACTTCGGGGGCGGCTTCAGAAGTCAAAAATCCGTCAATGTTCCCAAATTTACCACCTGGCTTTAGAACTCTTAAGTATTCCCGAAGAAGCCTTGATTTATCTGGTATTACACCAGTAGCGGACTCAGCGATTACCACGTCGAAAAAATTGTCTTTGAAAGGCAAATTATGGGCATTGGCGACGAGGAATTCTGCATTGGAAAGCTGATTCTTTTGGGCGCGTTTTTTCGCGCTAGCAATCATTTGTTTAGAAAGGTCAATTCCGATCACCTGAAGTTGGGGAAATCGCTCTGCAATAAAGCAACTTGTTGTACCCGAACCACATCCAATCTCCAGCCACCGTTTGTCCTCCATTGGATTGATCTCCATAATTTCTAGTAAACGCGCTGTAGCAGGCATTCCTCCGAAATGACCAGCTTCTGTTCCCAAGATTCCCCCGATGTCGTAAATGCTTAGGTTTCGTTTAGATTTTTGTTCTTGATTTTGCCCCATCCGAATCACATCTGAATTCAGGACAATATTGTCGGTCCTCCCCATGAACTTATCTCCGTTCATGGGCGGGTATTTTTAAAGCAGCGAATCAGAATTCCCATATGCGGAAAGTCATCCTCGAAATAGATCCGAAATCACTCTCAGGAATTCTACCCTCTGCTATCTTTGATACTGTTGAATCAGTTGAACTAAAGGCCGTTTTAAGATTGGATTTGGAGAGAGGTATGAAGCTACTTATCATACAAATTCAGATGAAAGAAGGTTACACTCTAAAGGACCTACAAACCCCTGAACACCTTTTTTCATTGGCGATTTTAAGCGAAAGCGGCAATAATTACACCTGTCTGGCCAAAATTCAATATCTATCTGACCAACTTGGTATGCTTGAACAATACGCTCCTCTTGCTCAAAAGTTCGATGTCATATTTGACCTTCCGGGATTCATCAATGAGGAGAAACTAGTTCTATCCTTTATTGGGGAAAATGAGACAATAAAAGCCCTTCTTTCGTTTTTTAAGGATTTATGGACCATCAAAGTAACTTCAATCCAGAATTACTCCTTCACTGAA
The DNA here is from genome assembly GCA_048882505.1 of Candidatus Thorarchaeota archaeon. Taxonomy (GTDB): domain Archaea; phylum Asgardarchaeota; class Heimdallarchaeia; order Hodarchaeales; family Hodarchaeaceae; genus Hodarchaeum. The sequence goes on along the minus strand of JBHLRO010000004.1, from coordinate 161,753 downwards.
TTTGATCTACTTTCTATCCTGACAGAAAAACAAAAAGACATTCTCTTGCAAGCTAAAGAGAGGGGTTATTATCAATCCCCTAGGGGAATCACCACGGAAGACCTCTCCAAACAGCTCGGTATAACTAAATCCACTGTGACAGAACATTTACGTAAAGCTGAGAATCGGATTATCTCAGCTGTTCTTGCAGGATATACACATTGAGTCAAACTCATAGTAGCCATAAGAAGACCAAACTTCAATGTGATCTATAATCATATGTCCCCAAGATCGTGTGACAGTATTGGCAGATAACAAATTTGGGTGCGCTAAGCCCGATATTCTGTTTATTGGATCGCATATCTTTCGCGCTGTTCATACTCCAAGGAACATCAATACTGATTATGAGTAAATCGTCTGTTCTTGCTGTAAGTCCTACGCTGGAATCTAGTCTAATGACCGCCTTGCAATGAGGGCATTTAAGATCTTCGGGGTAGGTAATCCTCATGATTGAACAGATTCTGAAAGTGGTTTAAAGAGGTTCTTTCCCTGTAATTGGCGAAATGTCTGGGGATAATATCGTCATATACATATATTGTCGGATATTTCAAATTTCGAATATTTCAAATACTTCGGGTGTTTCGAAGTGAGTACTCGTGATCCAATCCTTACAACGTACTCAGATTCCTATTTCTGGAGTTGGCTTATCTGCCTTCGTTTATTGATTCATTTAAGCAGGCCAAAGACCAAGCGAAAAAACGGAAGGCACAATACGAAAATTCACAACTCCTTCTTGAAGCGTTTAGTGATGAATTTGAATTAACCCGCCAAAAACCAAATTTAACGGTGGATACGGAACAAATCAGTGTTTTAGCAAACAAAATTGCTTGGATTGACGAAATTAAGAAAGACGTGGTGGTTATCCATGGGCCAAGACGAAGTGGAAAGTCCACCGCAGCGCTCATTGCAGTTAATCAGTTGCAAGCAGAATATGGCCCGAAATATGCGCAATATAGGCTGTATGACCCAGAATTTTGGGCCTGGTGGGAGGATGTCGATCTTAGCAACACCAAATTTTTGGTTCTAGACAGCGTATTCCCAATTTGGCGTGATTTGAAGCAAGAGTCTTTGGAAAACCTTCAATACCGCGCTAAAAAGCATAAACTTGTCGTTTTGGTCATCATAAGCACATTGGAATACTACTGGTTACGTCAAGGAGCTCCAGATACGAACCTGATGGTCTTCGATAAACCAGGAGAATTTCATCCCTTTGGGATCTCCAAGACAAGGGAAATCGTGGAAATTATCCAATCTCGCATTCGATGGTCCCAACAACCGTCCCCTTTTTCACCTGAGGCTATCCAAGCAATCGCAACGCTATCATTTGGGCTTCCAGGCTTAGCTATTTGGCTTGTGAGGAATATTCTGAACGGAATCCCTAGTCTCGGAGTTGGAATAGAAGTTCCTCGTTTAGAACTCCCTGATCTGGAGCATTGGATCAGCCAACTCCGTTACATTCCTGCACTCAAGCTTTTGGCTCGCTTCTCTAGGTTCGAAGAATTCGTAAACGCGGAAGGAATCGTAAATCTTCTCGGGACTCCAATGAGACCGTTTAGTGAATCACAAACAACAATCTTGGATGAGATGTTACTCCTGAACCACGAAACGGGTATAATTCAGCGTTCAGAGCTCCAAGCACGAACAGGGATCAAAGAAAGTTCCCTCACCTATTCCTGTCAAGGGCTCGTTCAGGAAAAATTGGTTAAATACATGAAGATCGGCCGAGAGGTGAATTATCAGCTTAATTCCCCAGTTAAGGAAGCATTAGAGCTCATTTTCGCAGAGAAACATACTTGACAATGAACCAAGGATCAGAAGCCAATGGTTGATTTTGGTGCTATTTGACAATTAAATTGACTTCTATCAGCGTCTAGAGAAACTATCCGCCTTTCGTTCGCATACATTCAAAAATTGGGAATGCAGAAAGATCATTCATGTTTACTCGAACTTTAACAAACGAGGAGTTAGGAATTCTCCTGCGTATTCAGGAGTTTGTAAAACGCTGTCATGCCACATCGGATTCCCATGACTATTCGCATGTGCTCACTGTGGCGCGAAATGCTATCAAAATAGCTAAGAATATTGAAGATCCTGTTGACCCTTTTGTAACCATCAGTGGTGCCCTCTTACATGATATTGGTAAAACTAATTCAATGTTTTCCAGTTTCCATGGGCTTTTTGGAGGATCCATTGCAGAGGAGTTCCTAGAAGGTATCGGCAGTTTAGATCACAAAGTCAGAGATCAAATTACTCGAGTAGTAGTAAGACATACTCCGACAAGTGGTATTCCTCCTCAGACTCCTGAAGAAAAGGTGGTGTATGACGCTGATACGTTAGATCGGTTGGGGCTGATGGGACTGTTACGGGGCTTTATTGGCAAGGAGGGGAGTATGGAAGAGATTCTGGAGAAATACATGTCACGACGTTTGCAGGATTATGGAAACCTAAACTACGAATATTCCAAGGAGCTAGGTATGGAAGGGAGTCAGGAGCTTGAAGGATTCTCAGCAGTAATTCAAAAACGTTTAGATCAAAGAATGGAGAGTATTGAGGGAATTTTTGAGAAAGAAAAACTGATAGAAGTAAAAAAATCGCGTAGGAAGAAAAGACATTAGTTAAATCTTCGCATTCTCTTTCTTACCGCAACGAAAAGAGCTAGGGCAATTCCACCACTCACCAGAAGGATCCCTGGAAATGGTTCGTTCATGGTTAGACCTTGATATATCTTAGAGTCGACTTTAATCGTCATGTAATCCACCCAATATGTGCGATTTGCTTCCCATGTCACGGAGATTCCAAAAGAAACATAGATCTGGGCATCCAATGGGTTAACCAGCTCGAAATCAATAATTTCGAGACTGTATTCGCTCCAGCCAGCCTTCTCTTCTGTAAATCCAATGATTGTAAAATCTATTTCTTGCCGTGCGTCATTTACAACGGGAGGAGACGTATTAATGGCTGCGATTACAGGCCATTGGTTCAAGTCGGACTGTTGGGCGGCCCAAATCCAGGCACTGATCGAAAAAGTGTGTTTGGATCCTGGATTACCAATCGAAGCAGCAGGAATGGCCGTTTGCAGCCATACAGTGCCATCGTCTCCACTCCCATCAATCTTCAACATGAGCGAGCGATTTCCATGGTAAACGTGATTTGAATCTTCTACGATGGCGGCGATAGGGTCTGAGGCCACCTCTGGAAACCATGAATGGAGCGAATACGGCGAGGAAGCAGAAGAAGAAAATGGCCCAAGAGGGTAATCTTCAAAAGAAGTAATCCCCTCTGGATTATAGGCAATAGATGATACAAAACCCAAGAACAGTGCCAGTACAAGAGGAAATGCTATCATCTGTTTAGAGTGCATCTTGTTTGGCAAAAAAGCAAGACTCTCTTAATACCACACTTTAGAACAAATTGCTTTTCAGGAAATTTGTTTTTTATACCACTTCTGATAATTTCCGAGACAGGATGTGCAGCAAAGATAGTGTTGGATATCATTTACTTTCCAAGTTTCATAACTCTCAGTATTTTTGATCTGTTTCCCGCAGTACTCACAGTTTACAGTAAGGAGAACATTGTGTTTGGGAATACGATGAGGGCGAGAGACCACTTCTTTGAGGAGTAGCGTCAGTTTTGCCTGTTTTACACGCGAATTAGCTTTCAATTCTTCAAAGAATAATTGATGCATGTTTAAAGGTTGAATTTGGGTCAAAATTACAATGTTGTACTCATCTAGGGCCTCAAAAACCTCTTTCACTTCTGGCAGATCCGTGATTGATTCTAGAAGTCCATCTTTGTCATCCTTATCAACCTGCAAACGAATTAGGGCAGTACCATCGGTCGTTAAAGCGTGAGGATTCAGGTAGATCCCAATATGATTGATCACGCCTATTTTTTGTAGTTTTTCGATCCGTGCTTTTACGGCTGGAACCGTGAGGTTGATACCCTCACTGCTGGCGATTTCCGAATAGGTCGCTCGTCCGTTTGTGTTCAGCCAATCTAAAATGGCCAGATCTTTGGCATCTAGTTCTATTGACATTTTGTATTATGTACCATCCTTTGGGTATATAATGACCTCCTCTGAATCCTCACACAAATAGGATATATAACTGGATATACACGCCCAGGCCTGACAGGGCAGTCAGGTACCATAATCTAAAACCCCACTTTCCTAGTTTTCTGTGACGGTTTCTGAACTCTGGCTCAAATTTGAATCGGGAGCGTTCTCTTTCTTGGGACCGATCCGTCCGACGTAGGCCCTTGACAACTAAATATAGACAGATAGCTGCCATGATGATAGCCCCAGCAATATGAGCAATCAGGAAGGGGAAATAGATCAATCCTTCTGTTTCCGAACCTTGAAATGGCGTAACGCCATATAGAAAGTAATTCGAGAGGTAAAAGCCAAAGAACAAACCCAATAGACTCACAGCAACAAGCATAGTAAGATGGTGTGGCCAATATCGTTTAGCTAGGATTCGTCTCTGTCCTATAAACGCGGTTATCGCTGAGACCATGACAGTTACCAATGCGAGATCAGAAAGAATTGATGCAGATGTTCCAAAAAGACCCATATTAACATACCAACTATCCTATGAGTATTTTCGCTCGCCATTCTTTTGATACTTTAAAATTTTAACCATCAAAAACGTAAATATCCATGATAAAATGCATTTTCACATCGAAAGCCCTGATGAAAAATACTCCTCTAAACTTTTAACCTTCAACATCCAATAAATCCTATTCTGCAGTTTTTTGAGAAACGTCATTAAAATTTTAACACATATCCCTAAAGGTTTTGCTGAGAACGGATCTAATAGGAATAAAACGGTGAGTTTTGATGACAGAGATTTTAAAATGTCTAGAATGTGACGAAATATTGGCATTACCCAGTCACTGTGGCCAACCCATGCACATTGAGGAAGTGGATGGCATCGAAATGCTTGTGTGTTGGATGGGGCCCGGTTGCGGAAAGCAGGAAATCCCCACTCATCATGGCCATTCAATGCGAATAGAAAATGTTGGGGAAGATCACTTAGGGCGCATAAATCAAGAGTCCGTGCCTGAGAAAGAGCCACATCTGGTATGTCAAGAGTGTGGGCATGAAGAACAAATTCCAGACCATTGTGGGCAACCTATGCATATAGAGATGGTCGAAGGGGAGGGGAAGGAAATGTTGGTCTGCTGGATGGGATCTGGTTGTGGTAAGCTGGAAATCCCTACTCATCACGGTCAACCAATGCTGATGAGTACGGGTGGTTCCCGAGTTGAGGATTCGATAAATGCTTCCATACCGACATCTGAACCAGGCATGATGATTACAGATGACAATTTACAAGTGGTCACCCTGCGAATAACAGGGATGACCTGTGCATCATGTGTAAATACAGTAGAAAAAGGAATAGCCAACGTAGATGGGGTAATGAACGCTTCGGTAAACCTAATGACGGAAAAAGCGACCGTAAGTTACGATCCGACCAAAACTACGGTTGAATCGGTGATCGAAGGAGTCGAATCAACTGGGTATGGAGCGATTGATATCACCCCTCCAGAGGATCTAGGCCAAGTTTCTTTGGCAATATCGGGAATGACTTGTGCCAGCTGTGTATCCACTGTTGAAAACGCTATTCTTGGTGTAGATGGCGTACTCAATGCCTCAGTAAATTTGATGACGGAGAAAGCAACTGTAACAATCGATGATACTCAAACCGATATTGAGACGGTTATTAAGGCTGTTGAGAACGTCGGTTATGGCGCAAAGCATCTCAAACCGACCAGCTTGTTTGAAGATAGAGAGAGAGAAGAACGAACTCGTGAACTACGACTTCAAAGGTTCCGTTTAATCTCAGCATTTGTGCTTTCGATCCCTGTGATTCTCTATAGCCTTGGAACAAACACTCTGGGATTAAATGTTCCTCTTATATTGCCACCAAATCTCGTGCTTGGCTTTGACGCCACCCAAACTCAGCAGTTTATTGTTATGCTGTTTACGATCCCAGTTATGTTCATTTCCGGGTGGCAATTTCATAATGGTGCCCTAAAAGTCCTACGTCATGGCCAGTTCAATATGGATGTCTTGGTCTTTATGGGCACCAATGCTGCGTTCTGGTATTCCGTCCTGACATTATTTGTATTTCGTCAGGGAGCAGTATTCTTTGAAACTGCCGCTTTACTGATAACGTTTCTCCTGTTGGGGAAGTATCTTGAAGCCCGGGCAAAAGGACAGACTTCGCAAGCTATACGTAAACTAATGGATCTACGAGCTAAAGAGGCCAGAGTCTTACGGGATGATGGATTGGAGTACAATCTCCCCGTCGAAGACGTAAAAGTAGGTATGATAATCCTTGTACGTCCTGGAGAAAAAATCCCAGTAGATGGTGTAGTTCGTGAGGGAAAATCAGCAGTTGACGAATCAATGATTACAGGGGAATCTATGCCCGTCAAAAAGAAAATCCGGGATCCAGTGATTGGGTCAACTTTGAACAAAAATGGATTACTAAAAATTGAGGCAACAAAAGTTGGAGCAGACACAGCACTTGCACAAATTGTCAAATTAGTTGAGGACGCTCAGGCATCAAAAGCACCGATTCAGCGTATCGCTGACATTGTTGCTGGCAGATTCGTTCCCTCAGTGATAATAATCTCGCTTATTACGTTCATTTTCTGGTATGGAGCTTTTACTCTCGGCCTTTTACCTCAGTCTTTATTACCTCAATCAGATCCGGATGCCTTTGTATTCGCATTTAAGCTAATGATTGCTGTATTGGTGATCGCATGTCCATGTGCATTGGGATTGGCCACACCAACCGCGATCATGGTTGGAACTGGAAAAGGAGCCGAACAGGGTATTCTCATTAAAAGCGCGGAAGCCTTGGAAAATGCTCACAAGATGAATGCCATTATCTTCGATAAGACGGGAACACTTACTCAAGGACACCCCTCAGTGACCGACATGATAATATATTCTCAGAACAGAACCGAGGACGAGGTCCTACAATTAGTTGCTTCAGCGGAGAAAGGTTCAGAACACCCTTTGGCACAGGCCATCATTGATACAGCAGAAGAAAAGGGCATAACCTTATACGAACCTAAGGATTTTGAGGCAATCCCCGGACACGGAATACGATCCCGAATTAATGGTGATATTGTTCGTGTGGGAACCAGGAGACTTTTTCAACGGGAAGATATTTCCACCGCCGATATAGAAGATGAAATACAGAGGTTTGAAGCGGAAGCAAAAACAGTGGTCATCGCGGGCATTAATCGGGAAATCGTTGGCATTCTGGCGATTGCAGATCCGTTAAAGGAATATTCGATCGAAGCGGTTAATCAGCTGCAAAGACTTGGGATCAGAACGTACTTGGTAACTGGCGATAATGAACGTACCGCTCAAGCAATTGCTGCAAAAATAGGAATTACCGATGTTCTTGCTGAGGTACTTCCAGAGAATAAAGCAGAAATCGTCAAACAGCTTCAATCGGAAGGACTTTTCGTTGGAATGGTCGGTGACGGTATTAATGATGCACCTGCACTTGCCCAAGCTGACGTTGGAATCGCAATTGGGAGTGGGACCGATGTGGCGATTGAAACAGGGGACATAGTTCTCATAAAAGAGGATTTGAGAGATGTGGTCGCCGGTATTCAGCTTTCACGTAAAACCCTCAGAAAAATAAAGGAAAATCTAGTGTGGGCCTTTCTGTACAACGTACTTGGAATCCCTATCGCCGCTGGTGTGTTATTCATTCCGCTAGGATTGACCCTTGTTCCTGAAATTGCAGCAGCAGCCATGGCGTTAAGTTCTGTATCCGTAGTTACTAATAGTCTCTTCCTCAGACGGTATATCCCAGAGATCCAACGAGCAGCTTAAAAGCTCCCTCCCCCTTTTTTCCTGATTTTTCTATCATACTCAAGGATTTGACAAGTAATCGTTGTAGGTTTTCGTGTCTAAAATCTGGGATCCATAGAGTTTCCTTCAGATCTATGGGGATTAAATCAAGATTCACAACAAATCAGACGTCAGGATCTTCTCTAAGAATCGTTTTTAACGAAAAAAGCCATAAAAGAGAAGAATACGGAAATACGATAGAGATAAAAATGGATTCCCGAGTTGTACTCATGACCCTTTATCGGCGCGCGTGTGTTGTTTTTTTTGCTTCAAGCTGACCCTATCCAGACACTGTCGAGTGTAGATTATTCCCGAGCAGACTTTTTTGGGGAACGGGCATGTTCACTTTCAAGATTAATACAAAAAGGCTATCGGGTACCATTCGGTGTGGTTATTAGTACCAAGGTGTTCAAGCGATTTCTAAATACGCTGGCAGGTACTCGACGTATTGAAACCCTAATCGGAACGATGAACCCCGACAATTTAAATGAGGCAGCAAGGGAAATTCAAGATATTTTGCTCAATAGTCCCGTACCCATGCCTATGGCAAACACTATTGCTGAAAAGCTGTACGAGCTTATGGATAGAATTCAGAAAGATCGAACTCTTGTGGTAAGGACCTCTCCACATGTCGAGGATTCCGCACGGCATTTATGTTTCGGTCGTGGAGTTTACTTTCACCTCTCGGATATTAGTAACATTATTCAAACCATGAAGACATGTTGGGCATCAGCCTATACGCCCGATGTTTTGGCTGATCTCCTCGAATTTGGTCTGCCTCCTGATAGCGTGCGCATCGCCACCATCGTAGAAGAAATGATTCATGCCAAGGTTAGTGGCATCATATCAACTAAAAAGAGAAATGAGGCAACTAACAATGGATTGCATATTCACATCCGATCTAATTGGGGAACGCAGGTGTATGAAGGAGACAATGGGATTTTTTGTGATCACATAATTGTTAACGAGGGTAAGGAAGGGGAACCAGTTGAAACGTTCGTATCATTCAAAGAGAATATTACCCAAATTCCTGAAAATTCACAGCACGCAGTGGTCGTGGAGAATCACCCTGATAAAAAACGAGAATTATCTCTCTCACCGGAAAAAATAACAGTATTGACACAGTTGGCAAAGAAGATCCGCAGAGACTTCGAAATTGGGTATGATGTAGAATTTGCTTTTGACCACGATGATCATCTCTGGGTTTTAGATGCGAGGCCGCATTCAATGGATCGTTATCATCGGGTAGGGGGACGTGTCTCTCATCTCTAAAAGGGATTCTACTGGTTCATTGGGAAAATTTGACCTAAATTTGAGGAAGAGAGTGTTGAACCCTGATTTCCAGTTTTCAAATTAAAACGTCAGAAATTTTGCCGTTTTATTCCTTTTGACCTCGATTTGCAAAGGAAATGGCAAGTGGCTAAGGATCTAACCCTAAGGTTGGAATTCAAACGTCTGGTGTAAGATTGATAAATCAAGGCAGAATCTGAGTTTGACTGCCAGAGACGAAGATTTTGCCATATAAACGAATACAGGGATTGGGTAGTTTTCATTTTTCATAATCCTAGATCCAACGGAATTAATCTGAATCAAATCCAATTATTGAAAATAGTATAATAGAAGAGATTTATTTCACGACAACATCTTATTGGCCGAACATTAATCCGCTGTAACACATGGACATCATCCACGTCTATACGTGGAATAAATCTGTTAAAAGACTCCAAACCGAACAGGATTTGGTACAATGAGGGAAGAACTAGAAAGCCAAGTAGTTTCAATCTTCGGGAATTTAATACAGGTCATTGGGTTACTTTCTACTTACTTGATTACCGAAACCTAAGAAAACCTTCTTATTTTTCGACTTGATCTGTTCTCATGAACTCAGCCAGATATTGCTTGAATTTTCATATTATGATCATCTGGAACAGTTTAATTGGTAAAGGACGGATTTAATCCCAGGATTTAACCTTCGGAGACAAAAAGTTGGATCAAAAGCTTAAGCGTATAGGTTTATTAATTCCTTTCATACTTATTTCCGGTTTAATTGGAATGCGGATTTTCCTGATAGATGTAAACCCATCTTATTATTCTGTTATCGGTTTTTTTTCAAAAGGGGAAAATGACACGGAACATGGTGAAATCCCCGAAAACCATACCAAACTGGAAATTGATCATATTATGGATGAGTGTTGTGGGCATACTGATTCAACTCCTCCTGTTATAGCCCTCAATTCATCCTGGGGTTGGAACCGTTTTCATAATAATTCTGTTAACTTAGGTGGAACAACAATAGATCTGTTGCTTACTGATGATAATCCAATCGACGATAACTTGCCGACGATGGTCCTGTACCGATGGGATGGCCAAACAAACTCGTCCCTAAGCTTTCCGTACAATGTTGTCCTACCAACAGAGAAAGGGCTACATTCATTGACCGTTTATGCAAAAGATGGTTCGGAAAATTGGGTTTCAGCTGTTTTTTGCTTTGTAGTTGGGATTCCTCCTCCTTCGATAATGCTCAAATCACTTACGAATGAAACGACGATCTTGAATGGTACAAGTATTGATCTGGATGTTGAAGACGGTATTCACGACATAAACCAGGTTCTCTACAGTTGGGATACAAACCAAGGTAATTTGACTCTCACGTATCCATACAGTGTTTATTCACCGATTGACAATGGCACATGCAAACTGAGTGTTTATGCAGAGAACGAAGTTGGAAATTGGACTTCAGCTGCGTTCGTTTTTACCATAACCACTGATCCTTCAGCCGTACGCACCACAACTACAACAAGTTTGGGAAGACGAACCGAAGGTTACCTGTTATTACCAACGAGCTTAATTCTTGGCGGTTTGGTAATAATCAAAGCAAGATTTATTAGAAAAAAGGAAACCTAGTGTTAGGTTAGGACTGATTCATGCTCCATCAACAATCAATCAGGATTTTTTAAGTGATAAGGTGTTGAGAACCGTTAAATGTTTGGGGTTAATCACAAATCTCTAATCTATCTGCTTCGCAGATTCCTGTAATTTCCTTTGTTTTACCGGATTTTTGACGCTGCTTCATAAGTAGGTTACTTTATTCCTAGTTGCTTATTGAAACATTAGAAAATGTTCAAAATTTCTTTATTCCTTTTGTTTAATGGATTCCTTTGTTGTACGATAATGTAATGCGATACGCTTTACAATTAAACCAAGTAATAACATAAAAAACATGTACAATTTAGGATCTTCAAAAGAATCAGAGAAGCCGATTTTAGAATCGGAACTTCATAGTGTAATGCAAATATGGTGGTTTTTTAATGACCGACCAAGAAGAAATTTTAGTACGCCAGAGCAGATGGAGTGGTCGACGAGTGGTCTTACTCTACTGGTTTTCCGTTGTCTTCGTTGGAACAGCGGCCGCTGCAGGTATCGGGGCCACTGTTTTGAATCAAGGATATTCCATTGACCAAACCAATCCCCATACGGGCATCACGGAACCCTGGCATCCAAGTGACTGTTCTCCATGTCACGATGACAAGATAGCATCTTGGAACCAGACGCTCCACTGGAATGCGTCAACCTATCTGAATTCCACGCACGTGCTGGTGTGGGGTACAATACCTACTTCCATAGTCGCGTTCAACGGATCTTGTTCCCATTGTATGGCAACACGCTGGAATGAAACAGATCTCACTTATTGGGATCTTGGAGTTGCTTGTGCTGCCTGTCATGAGGCCCCTGGAGTAGCCCCAACCTCGTCTACGAGCTGTGATATGACGTGTCATACGCCAAAAGGTGTTTACCAATCAGACAATTCCGCAGCTGCGCACTCGAACTCACTTGATGATTTGCTTGCAAATGCCCATGCCCAGGATTTCTGTTTACATTGTATGGCTGGACAAGGCCTATTTGCGGACCCCGAGGATCTGACGCTAGATAATACAGAACTCTCCAACATCTTCTGCGCAACGTGTCACAATCCACATGATTCTACCAATGAAGACCAGCTCAGAAGAGCAAGCGTCACAGAACTTTGTGGAGAATGCCATAGCGATTCTGGTGAGTTTCTTACAGACACGAGTGACTGGAGAACGACTAGCCCTCACAACGAGCTAGATTGCACTGATTGTCATGGTTCTCAGTTTGTTCCAGCTCACAACTCCTCACGAGGCTGGGTTGAAGCGGCCTATACATTAAATCACAGTTGGGCCCTGGACGTCCCCGACGCATGTGAACGATGCCACATTGGTGAGAATGTTACTCAAGAAGCTACCTTGACAACCATCCAGGCTGACATTGGCGAATTAATGGATAAGGTTGAAGATGAGATAGCCAATGCTACGGGTAAGGCCGATGAGGCAAAGAATGTCACAGGTGTCGATCAGGCAAAAGTGAACAACTCCTATGATCTGATTGCGGAAGCAGAAGATCTGTATGATGCTGTTGAAGGCGACAATAGCATGGGTTTCCACAATCCCAACCTCGCTGAAGAAAAACTGTTGCTGGCGTTAGCTAAGTTAGAAGAAGCTTATGAGACCGCTGCTGATGCAATAGACGCAGCTACTCCTGCTGGTACACCTGGGTTTGAATTGCTTGGAATATTGTTAGCTTTTGGCTTACTCGGCTTATCAGTATTGATTCGACGCAGGAAACGGTAACGGAGCAAAGTAAAGATTCTTTGGAATCTACTACGTGAATAAGCTTCAGAATAAGCTATCCATTGTCAATATAAGAACAGCAGCAATTTGTTGCTGTTCTTATCGTTTTTTCTATCAGCCGGCTGGGAGTTGGGAAGAAGAACGCTGTGTTTTTTGTCTTTTAACCCGCATTTGAGAAGCAAATCGAAAATTTATTCAGAAATAACTGGTTTAATAGTTTATTTAAGGAGAATGAACACTATTATGCAAATTACCTTGAATTTCCGTAATGGAAAAACCAAATGGTTGAATTGTGCCCTCCTCTTGGTTTTGGCGAATATCCTAGTCTTTCAGAGCTTCATTGGTTTTTCGAACCCGAGCTTTGCCTATTTAAATTATAACACCAGGGGAGGGCAAATAGTACGAGAAATCGACGAAGATTCTCAGAATAGTTTCCCCGTTCGATGGAAGTCAACTTCAGAAACTACAGATGATCCTGAAGCATATTTTCCGAATTTTCTTTATTATTCAGTGGAAATTGCTAATGCTCTTATTGATTATTTATATGATAACGTTTCAGGAGGTTTTTACGTTTCTGCGGGCGTAAATTGGGAGCCAAGTTCCGTAAATCACCTAAAGCGTACCTATGATAATGCCCAAGCGATTTTGGCATTGTTAAAACTTTCAGATGCTGTAATTAATGAGGCAGAAAGAAATTTTGCTCTTGAGATTGCCATAGAAACTGGAAACTGCCTGATCAGAGATCTGTACGACAATAATGTCGGTGGATTCTATATTGCTTCAAATAATCAATACAAAAAGCCAGGAGTTAACGCAAAAGCCATCCAGGCGCTTTTAGCTCTCTATGAGACTACTGAAAATCAGAGCTATCATGAAATCGCGTTAGATGCACAAGAATTTCTAGATTCTCATGCATGGAAGGGCAATTATGGATATTACGATTATTTACTCACTCATTATGGATTAACTGCGACTGAAAATCCAAGTCCTAACGATCCCTTCGATCCTGGATCCGTTAGGGTTGATCATAACGCATTAATGGGAGATGTACTACTGAATCTATATCAGGTTGAAAACGATGAGGAATATCTTGCAAAAGCTATCCAGATTTTTGATTTCTTAAATGAAACGTGCAGAGATGCCAAAACTGGATTGTTTTATGATGGATTGGATAGCAAAAAAGATGTCGTAAATCCGTCCTCAGTGGATATTTTTACGAACTCACTTATCCTTAGCTTTCTGGCCCATCTTTATAATTCCACAGAAGATATTAGATATTATTATGACTTTATGTACCTGATAAATATCGTCATGCTCGATTTTTGGGATTCACGATATGGCGGGTTTTACGCAACCTACTCATCCGATGAATCTATTCAGAGAGATGAAAAGAAATACACCGAGAGACTTTTTTACGGCATCAGGGCCCTTGATGAAGCATTTAAGGTCACAAATAAGGATATATTCTACAATATCATTCTAGATATTGTTGAATTCCTCAACAATAAGTTATACGATCAAAATCACTTGGGCTATTATCAAATAACAAATGCTGATGGATCAGTCGGTTCTGATTATTGGAACAACAAATTCAGTGTTACACAGGCATTATCCGTGTACGAATTGGCAAATCTCTGGATGTACAGCAAACCGGGGGTTCTTAATGCCATCTGGTCACCTTCGAATCCCCGTCCCCAAGAATCTGTAACAGTAACAGTTGCAGCATCTGATTCTGATGGGATATCAGACGTCTTGTTTAACTATACGCTAGATGAGGCTCCTTACGAATTAATAGACATGGAGCCGAGTGCCAAAGTTGGGGGTCTCTATAACTTGGAACTTCCTTCTCACAAAGAAGGTACAAAGATTGGGTTTTATATCATCGTTAATGACACCTTAGGGAATCAGGTTGTCCGTGGTTTTTATGAAATCCTTTGGAGACATGATGTTTGGGCGCCTCATATTGCAGAAGTGGGTTTTGATCCCTCGACTGAAATCATTCCCGGAGCAGAATTTTCAATCGTTGTAACAGCAATCGATGTCCCTGTCCAAGGGGAAGTTCAATCAGTTCGTATGTATTACCATCTTCCCGAAACCACCGAAGAATCCGTATCCCTAAACAAGATTGGTCCTCATCTTTGGAAAGTCAATTTTCCTAATGGATTATATCTTGTAGGTACATATGCCTATTATTTTGAGGCCATCGATGATCGCGGCAATTATGGTTACGGTCAGAGCGGGGCATTTCAAATACTTGCACCGCTACAGCCAGTTCCAATCTCTTTCATAGTCCTGGTACTAGCTGTAGTTTTGGTTGGTATTCCTGGAGGGCTTTATGGATATGTCGAACTAAAGAAAAAGAGCGCACGTAGGACATTAAAGTCCATGAGGGCTGAAAGATACCAAAGACGGAAAGGAAGGAGAGCCAGAAGAGGTGTAAAGAGCGTTAAGTAGACAATGGAGATGAAAAAATGTTTTACATTAATTTAGGTATATTTGGAATGGATTTAGGGGTAGTTTTACTCCTTGTAAGCCTCATAGGCTTGATTTTTGATTTATTCATTGTACTTTTGGGCGAATACATCGAAAGATGGGAAGATTATTCGGAGATAAGCCTCATTATCAGCGGATTAGCATTGATAACTTCATTTGTTTATTTTGGTTTCTCTGTCATTACCGCTGATTATGGTTTCACATACGTTAGTAGTTTTGTAAACAATAGTATGGATATTTTTATGAGGATATCTGCTATTTGGTCAGGTCAGGCGGGCTCTTATTTCTTCTGGGCGTTTCTAGCGATAGTTATCTATACCATAACGCGATTACTATTCCGGCAATACTCACATGAAACCTTTTTCTGGCGTGTATTTGCGCTGATGGCATTTCAAGTGGCATTATTGACCTTATTGACAATCTTAAGTGAACCATTTAGAATCGAACCTATACCAAAGACAGATGGTATTGGCCTCAATCCACTATTAATGAATTTCTGGAATTTTATCCACCCGCCTATAATATTTGTGGGCTACGCTTTATGTTTAATTCCTATGGTTATTGGAATTGTTCGAATTTCCATTCTTGAAAAAGGGAAAGTTCCCAATTTTGATGGAAAAGATAAGGTAGATAAATACTTTGATTTTGTAGTTACCCTAGCTTGGCTTGTTTTGGGCTCGGGTATTATCATTGGTGGCTATTGGGCTTATGTAACCCTCGGATGGGGGGGTTTTTGGGCATGGGATCCCGTAGAGACAGCTTCATTAATACCCTGGCTATTCTTAACCCTTTACTTCCATGGAATGTCTTTTCATCGTAAAAACGAATATCTTGGAAATTATATCATCAGTATGACGTACCTTGGCGCCTTATTTGCAACGTATCTAACACGAAGCGGAATTCTCTCCAGTGTTCACACATTTGCTCCAGATGGAATTCTAGAAAGTCTTTTGACGATCGTCATACCTTCAAATAGCTTTATTATGGCAATTATTTTAAGAATAATCCCTGATGAAAGGATGTTACTGTTATTCGTTGTTATTCTTGTAACCTTTATTGCTGTGCATTTAATGGGTATAAAAAACGAAGAAATTATGCGTCTTCCTATTACATTGACCAAATCTGATTTTCAAACAAAGAAGGCCCGACGAACCGCGTTAAAAATCTCATATCTCGCCCTTTTTTTCGGGACAATCGTTATGATCCTAGGTTTAATAACACCGATCTTGATTGACATTCTTGGGTATATTGTTACGTTGAGTCCTAATGGGTTTGAATTTACTTTATCGATTGGTCCACCTTTTTATAATACAATGCTTGCCTTGTTTGGAGGTATAATGCTTTTAACACAGTTTTTCTGTACCTTTTACCCCAGAATAAGTTTGAAAGGAAAATTCGGATTAGTATTTGGGGGAGTCACTGCGGGGATTCTGTTCGCTGTTAGCGGAATCCTACATCGAAATGGAATTCTTTCATCAATTCTAGGAGACGGGAATCTGATTTCGGCATTCTTCAGTAATTTTTGGACTACTAGTGATAAGGCAAATTTGGTCGTCCCGCTCATTGTTCTGGGAATGGTGGGCCTCTTCATTGAATTCATAACTGTAGCACTAAAGGAAGAAAAACAGCTAATGCGGAAATCTTCCCAGATAATGTTGCATTTATCATTCCTAGTGATTATTTTGGGAGCAATTCTAAGTGCTAATATGGTACTTACTCACGAAATCACGGTTCAAGCGGGAAATGAGTATGAAATAGCAGGTACATCTCTCAAAATTTCAATACTGGATTTGGATCAAAGATTTCCTGAAAGCGGGCAAAACTCTGTTGAATACGATACCACTTTCATGATCACCACAGGTACGCGAGTAATCGGTGTTGCCATCAGTCAATTTGCTCTGGATCGTGTAGACAGACAAAATCCAAAGGTAACCATCATTAGCGACCTCCTTGCAGATATATATGTGGTTACTTCGGGAGTATTTCAAAATAGGATTACCAACAGATTTGACATGTGTACTCTGCAAATAAGGATAATCCCTTATATCGGTGTGCTCTGGATTGGCTGCCTTCTCTTGCATTTTGCAATGATTCCCTTAACGATCAAGAGATTTATTGATGTCAAACAGGTATTCTCTTCATCCAAGGCAGACAAAGGTAGAATTAAGCCTGGAGAAAGTATTCCCACTCAAATGAAATCATAGAAACCGAGGGCGAACAGAATGACTGGTACAAAAAATCTTATCATAGTTATCTCGACTGTCATTGTTTGCTTGGGTGCTTTCTTTCTTCTCATAGCAAATACTTCTACTCCAGTATTTACCGTAAAAGAACTAATAGATCATTCTCAACCCGATTCTTTAATGAATAAAAATATCCAAGTTATAGGAGTTGTAGAAGACATGAATAGCACGGGTTTCTATATCTCTGATCCTGAAGACGTTGATAATACGTCATTACTCATTTATGTCAATTCAACTAATGTGATAAGACCCTCAGGATTTGAGATTGGAAAAACAGTGCTTGTTGAAGGAGAGCTCCTCTCTATAGCTAATCTATGGAAGTTCAAGGCAAGATTGATCAGTACTAAGTGTCCCTCGAAATACACCTAGTAAAACCCAACATCTGCCTCGAAGGATTATGAATTCATAAAGAAGCCTCCAAGTTTGAGGTTTTGAATTGAATGAAACCCAGAAATTACAGGTAAAGTCCCCCTAGGACAGAGGACGGAGAGTAATTAGGTTACTTTCTGCATACTAGATTATTAACACTTTAGCAAACGCTCATAATCTTAATCTCCCTAGAAAACCTGTATCAGAAGCAAAAATCTGAATCCTCTGATCAATTTTCACATTCACAGAAACTATGAAAATTGAGAGAGAAAAAAGGAAAGGAATGGATTTGAGCAGGAAAACTACAATTTTATTGGTATTGTCCGGCGCAGCTGCCGCAATCGGATTGGTAAGTGCAATTGGAAGTACATGCACAACTTTTGATCCCCAATGGTGGAAGGTACCCTCATTCTCCATTATTGCAGATTTTCAACTAGTCTTCATCCTCACCTACATAGTCACCTGGTTGGTTGCGTTGGCTTGGGGTGTTCTATTTTGGGCTTTGAGGGTGAAAAAGCCATGGTTCTATAATTCGGCGCTAATCACCAGTATAGCAGGATTCCTAAGTGGATTTATTCCAGTGGCCATTCTATTTTATGAATGGTGGGCGAGCTATGGAGTCACTGGTATGGTATTTACTCCCTCATGGTTCCGTACAATTATCAATGCGGTTATTCTAATCGTGCTCCTCCTCCCCGTAATGAGAACTGAAATACAAAGCATGGTTGAAGAGAAAGCCACCCTCCCAGGAATGAGTACGGGAACACAGATTTCTGATTTCGCCTTTGTTTTGTTCGGATTTGGGATTGTATTGATGTTACAGCCATATATTATGCCTGCCACCCACATAATTAATGGTGTGAACGTAGGCTATGATTTTGAAGAACTGCAATTCCTTGGTGGTATACTCACTCTCTTCCTTGGAGTATTGATTCGGTTAATTGGATATTTGCTTAACATGTTTTATTCACCGATCCCCACCTCTACCCAAACGTAAGACCCTCGCCTGGACTCTCAATGGCTTGATAGGACTGATTTACTTACTGAAGAACAGATGTTTGTAGATCCAGTCTCCTATCCCCATCTTTACATCGAACGATGGAATCTGGACCATCAGAACGCGCATACCAAACTTGCGATCTTTTCCTCTAGTAATAGTTTTGTCCTAGGGAGCGTCCAAAAGCGATGACGCTTTATCTATATCAATAACTGGAACACTGTTATGAATACAATGAAAAGATCGGCATTTTTTTTGTCGTACTGATCCCCATTTGAAACCCCATCCCTTCAAAACGGCGAAAATCACTTGAAAATCGATCCCTTTCTCTGTTAAAGAGTACCTCACTCTTATGGGCATCGTCCCACCTAAAACCTCTCGCCTAAGGATTCCATTTTCTTCTAATCTACTTAAACACTCTGATAGAACTCGAGCGGAGATTTTTCTCCCATAAGTTCCTTCTATTCTTTTCAAGAGATCAGAAAAGTACAGATTATTCTCCTCAAGGAGTTCACAGATTATCCAAGGTATCCATTTACGACCTAGGATCTTAATGGCAATTAAGGCGGAACAATCGTCTACTGAGTGTTGAATTTCAGATTTAACAACTTCTGTTTCTATCAATTCCGTATCAATCCTTAGAGACTGTTTGGTTCTCGTTCAAATGTTCATTTTGGGAGCTAACGTTGCCTATCCTTCATCGCTTTCACAGAAAGGCTTGAATCCAAATCATGTCAAATCTGCAAAAGAACGATTCAGATCGTCATGAATCAAAAAATAATTCCTATTCTTAAGTCTTTCCTAGTAAAATTACCAGGTAACTATTTCGTAACAGGCTCCCACAAAGTAAACTTGCTTCTCAAAACCTTACCAAATACTATTAACACGGTTTTAAATTGCAAAACAAGAAAACTGATCATAATTACTCCATGCTGATTAGAGTTCTCGGCTTTTAAATCGTAATTAATCTAACAGCAATTTTTAATAATAAATATGTTTTAACCATTAAAAATGACATAATCGAGGTATGTTGATGGCCAATATACACGTTGAGAAAGTCAAAGAAGACTCTTTTCCTGGTAAAAACCAATGGTTACGGTCCAAAATAAATTATGGATTTGGAACGTATAGAGGATTACTTACAATCACGATTGTCTATGAATTTATCCTTATTTTAACCTTGGGATCATTCTCTGAACCGATGGTCAACCTGCTTGGCGCTCCACTGTTACCAATCACATTAGATGATGGCACACGAGTCGCACGGATTGTTATGCTTTATCATTCATTTGCACTCCCCTTTGTGGCTGCGATAACCTACTTCATTCTGGAATTTTGCGATGTTCGGAAGAATTGGGAATCCCGGACTAAGATTTTGATTTTTCCTGGAAGTATGATCGCTTCCATTTGTGGAATATTATTTGCCTATTTCTTCCCTCACAACTGGATCATTCATGGGCTCTTTATTTTTGGCCTTTCTTTGGTATTCCTAGGCGGGCTTTTTCTATTTATTGGAGTGTTTCCATGGAAAAAATTTCCAGATCCGGAAAAGAAGCTGGATGGCCCTTATCTGTTCGGTATTAATATTGCACAAGTCGCATTGGCATTGTTTGTTTTTTGTGTCTTAGTTTCTACGATAATCGGAGCTGCTGCAGGAGCATATTTTGGAAATGGATTTGAAGCATTCCTTGCTGAACACGTTCTTATAGAAAGACATCTTGTACATACTCTCTTTGAAGCAGCAATAATCTCTCATCTCCATATCATGCTAGCACTAATTGATGTCGGGATACTCTTGGTAGTGTTTCGTTATACCTTCCCCGAGCAACAAGGGCGATGGTATCTCGCATCCATGGTTTTAACTATACCAGGTATACTAGTAATGTCAATAGGAGCCTGGCTTGTTACTATCGCTGACGAAATTAATTTGCCATTCGATTCGCATTATTTGATTTATGCTGGGGCTGCTATTCTCCTTCTGGCTGGAATTGTTCTGGCCTTTACAGGTTGGAAGAAGACCAGCAAAGAAATTTTGGGAAATTCATACGATTCTTCATCGCGGTTCACTCGTATCAAGGCCGCTTTCAAGGACCCCGTGAAATTGGGTTTATATTTTCAATTCATCTGGGTAAACATCGTCATGACTCTTCCTGGAATCTTTCTAGCCCTCAGTCTACGAGACGATTCAATATTGACCCGAATCACTGGGATTCCATCGTTTCGGGAAAGCGGCCCCGAATTTGTTGAACTGATGGTGGCTCGAGGACACTGGCATGTTTTGGCGACACTTTCCGCGATCATAATGCTTCTTCTCGCTTTAGACTACTTGAATGTTCAAGGCAGGGTTCGTCAAGTGATTGGTTGGATACTGAACATAGGTAGTATCCTTGGCTTCCTATTTGCGGTTATCTTCATTTACTCCCCTCACTTTGATCCTAGAATCACACAAAGCATCTATTACGGAGTGGCAAATGTAGAGGCCATTATTGACACATATATCGCAAACACTCCCCTGATGCAGTTATCCTTCCTTATCATTGATCTTGGAATAGTTCTTTTTGTGTTTGGGCTTATTATGTTTTGTTTCCATCAGTTAATAGAAATCCTCAAGGGCAAGATGGATGTAACAGGATGACCCGAGTAGAGATCCAAGATTCAATCCAGGGATACGGTGCGCCAATGTATCCCTCCTTTTCTTTTTCTCTTTATGGAGAATTAATTAAGGTCAAACAAACTTTTCTCTTGATGTATACTGTAGCATTTGCTTTTCTAATAAGTGCATGGCCTACGGGGATTATATTGCCTAATTTTTTCTGGCTCCTCATGGGGTTATTTCTCGCAATTTCAGGATCAACGATGCTTAACATGTATGTAGATCGCGATATCGATGCTACCATGGGCCGGACAAGAGGTCGGCCTTTACCAAGTAATAGAATAAGGCCTTCAACTGTACTTTTCCACGGTCTTGCTTTCTCCACTGCGGGTATTTTAGTTACAGGTGTTTTTATCAATCCCCTTACGATGACAATGGTCTTTTTAGGCTGTTTTTTTGATGTAGTGATTTATTCTTTGTGGTTGAAACGACGAACCCGGTTTTCAATCATCTTTGGTGGTATCGCAGGGGGATTGCCAGCAATAGCAGGACGAACCGCGGCGACGGGAGCATTAGATATAATTGGACTCTTGCTAGGGTTGTTTGTTCTTAGCTGGATTCCGCTGCATATCCTTTCAATTGCCCTAATACCAAGGAATTTGGAAGGTTACAAAAACTGTAATATCCCCATCTGGCCGGTCGTAAAAGGCGAGACACAGACATACAGAGTGATTACTATTTCTGCGCTTTTGAGTTCATTTATCATTATAGTTTTAGGAATCTTGTTGAAAATTAATCCCTTAGCCTGGCTAATACTTCTCGTTTTCTGTTTTTTTATATTTTATCAGGCCATAACCAATCTCAGACGCCCTTCCAACACCAGAACATATAGAATATTCAAATTGGCCTCTTTATTCATGGCATTTGCTTTTTTCTGGCTTTTTATGGGCGTAGCATTTTCTTAAAAGGATTGCACACAATTTCCAAATGAAAAACCTTTCAAATCCCAGCATTTTCTTTGAGAATTGTTGCAATATCTGTTTTCTCCCACAAGAAATCGGGATCCTCCCGTCCAAAATGACCATACGCTGCAGTTTTCCTATAAATGGGGCGCTTGAGTTTTAATCTCTCAATGATCATTCCCGGCCGGAAATCAAAATGTTTGTGGATCAGCTCGAGAATATCATCTTCTGGGATGGCGTATGTCCCCTTTGTTTCAATATTTATGCCCAGGGGTTTCGGTACTCCAATTGCGTAGGCCACTTGAATTTCACATCGTTTAGCTAATCCAGCTGCGACAATATTCTTTGCGGCCCATCTGGCTGCGTAGGATCCGCTACGGTCAACCTTAGAGGGATCTTTCCCAGAAAAACAACCTCCACCATGACTACCTACCCCCCCATAGGTATCCACAATTATTTTCCTCCCAGTGAGGCCTGTATCCCCATGGGGTCCACCCGTGACAAATCTGCCTGTCTCATTGACAAAATATTCGGTTTTTTCTGTTAAATATCTAGCAGGTACAACTTTTTTAATGATTTTCTCGATGGTCTCTTCTTTAAGTTCAGTGTGCGATACCTCTTCATTATGTTGTGCTGCAATTACTACGGTTCGGACACTGTTTGGTTTGCCATTTAGATACTCAACTGTAACTTGGGATTTCCCATCAGGACGTAACCAAGAGATTTCACGTTTTTTTCGGGCTTCAGCTAGTCTCATAGTTAATGCATGAGCTAAAGTAATGGGAAGAGGCATAAAAGAAGATGTTTCATCACATGCGTACCCAAACATGAGTCCCTGGTCTCCTGCACCCTGCTCTTCGGGGGTAGGTCTAACGACCCCCTGGGCGATATCAGGGCTTTGTTCGTGAATTGCGTTTAAAACACCGACCGTCTGGTAATCAAATCCCATTCTTGCGTCTGTATAACCAATATCTTTTACTGTACTGCGTACAATATCTTGAATATCAACATATGCAGTGGTGCTAATTTCTCCCCCAACAATCGCCATACCAGTCGTCAAATATGTCTCACAAGCCACTCGTCCGTTAGGATCCTCGGATAAAATTGAATCAAGTACGGCATCGGAAATTTGATCGGCCATTTTGTCTGGATGTCCCTCTGTTACCGATTCTGAAGTAAATAAGTGTCTGGTACTCGCCATAATTCCATTCCTTCATGAAATGGGGTTCTCAAGGTGTGAATAGGCTTTTTCTTGCCGAATTCTTAAGATTCACTGAAAGAAAAATTCCCAATTTTCGACTCAAAAAGAAAGAACACATGAGGGCTATAAAACACCAGATGGGCAAGGGCATGAATAGTGGAAGTTTATGATCAATAAGTAGAACGTGAACTTCCGGATTCGGGCTAAAACTGTTATATAAAGTCCACCCAATGACAACAGAGTCGCTATCGTTAAGATTGCCTTCGGGGCCAAAACTCGTGAAGGGGGCATCAAGCTCTCATCATGATTTTGGCTCACATAAACCTTTAAAATTATCCATTCTATCTACGATCCTTCAGTTGGGTTGTTACGGTTTGATCACATACCAATCGAACATACTTTTATCTTTGACATCAACACGACGGCGTGGGACTTTCATCTTAGGTGGTCTGCGCAACTGCAGGTCATACTGAGATCTATCGCCTCTATTACATTAAAAAACAGGTTCTTTAGCTCATCCTGACGTGTTTGAAAGATGTCAATGACCTCTTTCTGACTTAATTCAGATTGCAAACCGGCGGCGTGATTGGTTACGACGGAAATGGCGGCATAACAAATTCCTAGCTCCCGGCACAAAATCGCTTCAGACGGGTTTGTCATTCCAACGAGATCAGCGCCCATGCGTTTAATGGCATTTATTTCAGCAGGAGTTTCAAATCGTGGACCATATGTCCTGAAATATGTACCTGAAAAATGACTTCTAGGAGACTCTTTGAGTTGTTTGATAAAGATCTCCCTCAGGGTGGGACAATAAGGTTCACTCATGTCAATATGGATGACTCCCATTAAATCTGAACCATCGAGCTTCTTCAGTATAAGATCGCCATCGAAAAACGATAATGGAAGAGAAAAGTCGATAAATTGGTCTATGACAACGAAATCTCCTGGCTGCATCTCGGGATTTATAGCGCCAACCGCCGCTGTTCCCAAAGCTCTGGTTACGCCGAGTTCCTTAAGTGCAAAAACATTTGCCTTGAAGTTGATCCTATGAGGCGGAATTGTGTGTTTTTGACCGTGCCGTGGGATAAAATAAACGTTTTTCGTGTTCAAAGATTGGTAAAAAACTGTAACGGGCTTATATGAAAACGGAGTGGGGATATGTTTAGCTGTTGGATGGGGGAGGAATGAATAAAACCCTGATCCCCCAAGGATACCGATAGCTGAGGTTTCCCCAGCAGACACGTGGGATATTCACCTATCCTTTTTTGATAGACGCGGACGTAAGGAAACTAGAGCGGCGATAACAATCATTGTGCCAAACATCATAAACCAATCAAGGCCTGGTGTATTCGAGGCAGTTCTGAAATTTGTGGGTATGATCAGATCGTCTTCTACGACCTCTTGATATATCTGGTTCACGGTTTTGTTGACTGCCAAGGGATCTTCCCAATCGGTGGGATAAAAAACGTCATCTTCAATCCCAAAAGATACCTTACCTCCGAAGAAACCAGTCTGATTGTAAAGATCAAACATAAACATAAGTGTTTTCGTATTATTTTTCATAACACCAAAAGGGCGGGTGGAATCGACAGAGACAATATGTTTTTCAGGTCCAGTGAATCCTTGTCGGAGACCATTTGTATTATTACTTTGTACTCCAGCGAACAGGACTTCAAACTCGGATTTTAGGTTATTACCGACTTGAGCTGCGGTTGTAGCATTAGCCCAGTGGCCAATGAAGTCGATACGTGCCTCATCAATCTCCGTCACGTTACGGAAAACAGCACTTTGGAATCCTGCAAGTAACTGGTTTGACCGAGGATCCCGTAGATAAGTACCGACCATTGCGACTCTGGTTGGATTAAAAATGGCCATGGTTAATGCTCCTGCCATGTATCCTAGCTCATTTTCCCGAAAACTCACAATAGCCAAATTACTCGGCATATTCTCCCCCGTGTAATACGGTACCTCTCCAGAAAGGTCGTAGAAGAGAAAATTTGGCTGAGTAAAATCGGATATATTGAAAAACCCCCATCTAAGGGTATAACCAGCGATGACGATAAGATCATATTGCCCAGAATTGATTAATTGTTTTGCTAGAAGCGAATGGTTCGTGGTTGTCTGATTGTGGGTGTAACTGACAATATAGGGGGAACGGGAAATTTCGGTATAATTTGTGAGTAAAAAAGGATCATAATCGATACCAAAAGTTTCATTCACCGCATCAAACCCATTTAAAAGATCATCAATAAATGTACTATCATAAAATTGAGATGTATCAATTATAACGGCAATCCTCTGAATACTTTGAAAATTAGCCCCGTGGTTCACATTTAAAGGAAATAAAAAGAGCAATAGAAGGATCGCAATCAGGAATTTGCTGGCTATTTGTTTTGGTGGTATCACAAGTTTACCCCGAACAAGTTTGATGAAAGAAATTCTTGAGGTTTCTTTATTTAATGGTTTCTTTTTAAATAATTTTGAAATAACGGTAGGGAATCAATATGATAAATGCTTAAAATTGTGATTTTAGGCTTAAATTTGATCAAAATAGGCGTTTCCAAGAATTCACCTTAAAATAGCGATTTTTCAACGTCAATTAGGATAATTAATACGGCCTAGTACTCCTAACAAGTGTAACGAAAACCCTATTCTGTAGAGTGGAGAATCAGGATATATCTCGGAATTATCCCCGAATCGACTCCTCTGCTGATCCATCTAATATTCGAAATGTTCCGTTTCATTCATTTGTGACGCGATGGCCACAAATGCGTCCTAGATGCATTTTGGGTTACAGATTACCTGTTTAAAACCTATCCTTGAAAAGATGATTCTAGATCAGTAGCTGAGAGTTTTTAATCTGGGTGTTAGCGTCCTACTATGGAATGGATGCGGCTAATATGATCGAGACAGAAGTTCTTGTGGTCGGTGGGGGGCCCGCGGGCGTCATTGCGGCCATGACCGCAGCGAACGCTGACAGGCAGGTAATTCTAGTCGATAGCAAACCTCATGAGGAGATTGGTAACAAAGTTTGTGGAGATGCTTTGGACATAGAACCAATAAAGTTCTTGAGAGAAAAACTTGGAATAGAATTTCCACACGGAAACGAGGTAAGTGACATAGTTAAAACGCTGTTAATTCAAGCGCGCGATATGGGGTTCCCGATAGAGGGAGAAAAATTGGGGTACGTTGTAAATAGACATAACTATGGTCAAAGATTGTTGCTAGCTGCCGAAAAAGCTGGAGTAGAAGTAAAAGATAGGATATGGGTGAAAAATCCTCTAGTAAAAGGCGCTTCGGTACTAGGAGTAAAATTCAAGGATTTGAAAAACAATTCTCTAGGGGAGATTAAAGCAAAGGTTACCATCGACTGTTCTGGATATAAGTGTACCGTTCGAAAGAACCTGCCACATGATAAATTCCCACTCTTAGAGCCTGGAATGCGCAATGAAGACGTTATGGTCTCCTACCGAGAGATCGTGGATTTAAAAGATGGATCAGAAAATCACGATTACGCTAATACGATTGCATTAATTTATAAAGATGATATTCCAATACCTGGTTACTTTTGGGTGTTTTCTGAGGGAGATTATAGATTGAATTTAGGAATATGTTACTACCGCGAAATGAAGATAAGCGAATCCACACGTAATCTCTATCAGCGCATTTTAGAACGAGACTATTATACTTCCGACCAATTCACAATTGACCATGCGCAGGGGTACCAAATACCAGTTCGATACCCGTTATTAAATGCAGTAGCAAACGGGTTCCTGACTGCAGGGGATGCCGCCCACCATGTGGATCCTTTTACAGCGGAGGGACACGGGCCAGCGCTCATAGCAGGCTATTATGCAGGGATGACGGCAGCAGATGCTATTGAAACAAGAAATACCAGTCAAGATAGACTTTGGTCATACAATAAGGCAGTTATGGACCATTTCGGATCTCAACAATGTAAAACGCAGGTATTTACTAATGCCTTGTGCCAGATCGGTGTGAGCGGTTTAGAGTTTATGTTTAAACGGCAAGTTATTTCAAAAGACGCACTTTTGGAGTTAAATGAAGGAAAAGGACCCTCTCGTAAAGACATCATACGCCTATTAGTACGGTTGTTTCCCAAATACAATATCCTCCGCGAACTTGGGCGTGTAGCACACACCACTTCCAAGCTTAAACCAATCATCGATAACTATCCAAGCCGCCCCGATCAATTTCTTAGTTGGAGTAAACAGTTCATGGCAGTTATGGATAATGCTGGATAACGGTGAGGTCTCATTGTTCCGCAACTATGGCCTAGTTTGATTATTCTGAATTATCTATAATGGATATTCAATGGATTTCATGAGATCTAATACAGGAGTAACTTCCTCGATTCTATACAGGATTGCATATAAAGGAGTTCGAGTAATAAGGGTTTAGCCTTCCAAATGGGCAGCCAAAAACCCGAATTGCAAAAAGTTAAATAAATCCATAAAAGGGTGAAATTTCAACAAAGATTTTTACTATCCACATAAGTTGTGTACAGAGAGAAAATTCAATCCATGGTGTAAACATATGGTGTCGAGGCTGACGATTGCCGGGTTAATTTTAGCTATGATTGGTTTTATTCCATTTATCATTAACACATTCCAATTAATGACCCTCCCTCTGATGGCAGGGAGTGGTCCGTTTATAACAAACATTATACCGATGGGGGTGGGTGCTAGTACAAGCGAGGGTTTAGGAATCAGTAATAGTCACCCGTTATTTGTAAACGTGAGAGTAGAATTTATTTTAAGTTCAACTGACGCGATTTCTTGTGATGCATGGATAACTATCGACGCAGCCATTGGTTCAGGAACCCTCGGCCAGGTGAGTCAATTAACTGGCGCTAGTGGAACAGATATACGGTACGTACTGACTGGTACAGTTCCTCCGAGTTATACATCATCTTCTTTCTCCATTTCTCTTAATGTTCAGAATACAGGTTCGAATACCTTGGAATTGAAGGATCGGCGTGTCCAAGTGTTTTATTCTTTATGGGGACAGGTTCTACCAGGACTTATCTTCATTGTAGGTCTCATCATGACAGCCTTCGGTTTTATGCGAGGCCGAAAAACAAGAGTTCGTAAACCTACAGCAGTAACACCAGGATGGGAACCAACACTTCAATGGGGTGGTGGTGCTCGTGGAACGCGCGACGCACCGAAAGAATCCAAAAAGTCTAGATTCTCAATTAGATCATCCAAACAGCCTAAGACAGTTCAGCGAAAAGTAGTTAGAAAGGCTGCGCCCGCATCCGCGGGTCAGATTGACTGTAAGTTCTGTGGAAAGAAAGTTTCACCAACGGCCTTCTTCTGTCCTCATTGTTACGGTAAGCTACGATAATTCAGAATTTATCTGAATGCCTGATTAGGGGAGGCCACTCTCCCCGATCATAAGAACACCTAAATTGCTGGGTCGACAGGTGCGATATTATGCCAAAAAGGAAAGTAGGAGTACTAACAGGGGGCGGGGATTGTCCTGGGTTGAATAGTGTCATTTACGGAATCCTGTTGAAGGCCATAAAAGACGGCCATTCTGTAATCGGCATTGAAAAGGGATGGAAAGGATTTCTTGAGAACCGCACCCGAGAACTAAAGGTAAATAATTTTCTCGATTTGCATAAAGTGGGGGGAACATGCCTATATACGTCACGGACAAATCCTTACAAAGATGCCAAGAAGATAAAGGATCCAATAAAGAGAGATCAAGCAATAAAAGAAACTGCGGAGACAATGGCAAAGCAGTTTGAGGTCCTTGGTATAGACGCTTTAATTACTATTGGAGGGGACGATACTCTGGGCGTGGCCGCAGCTATGCATCGTTATGCCAATGCCAATATTATAGGGGTTCCAAAGACAATTGATAACGATCTGTCAAACACAGACTATACTTTTGGATTCTGGTCGGCAGTTCAATTGGCTTCGGACACTATGGACAATATTTCTACCACTGCACGATCCCACCAACGGATTTTTGTAGTACAGGTGATGGGCAGGGATGCAGGATGGCTGACCTTAGTAAGCGGAATCTCAACGGGCGCAGATATAATATTGATCCCCGAGCAACCCTTTGACCTAGAGAAAGACCTCATTCAGGTGTTATTACAAAGAGTGAGAGCAGGCCGCAATTATCATATCATAGCATGCAGTGAAGGGGCCGTTCCTAGCCAAGAATCTCTTAGACGAGACTTTAAGACGATATCGGAAGAAATGATAGCCAATCTCCCAAAAGATGATTTTGGGAACCCCTTATTGGCCAAATTAAGCATTTCCAATATTCTTGTGAAAGAACTAGAACACCGTGAAGATTTGAAGGAGGCATTCAAACAAGAAGATGCTGAATACGAAGTTCGTGATGTTATTCTTGGTCACACAATGCGTGCAGGCTCACCCAATGCGTTTGACCGAATCCTAGGGCTTCGATTAGGCATTCATGCTGCAAAACTGATCGATCAAGGCAATTTTGGGCAGATGGTACGATTGGCGGGAGAGTTTATCGAGACCGTTCCTCTTGGAAAAGGAGTTAAGAAAAAGGTTATTCCACCAGATTCAGATTTACTCGAAATACGAGACCTAATCACGGAAGTAAAACGCATTACGAACTGATAAAAAAGTTATCAAGAATTCCACTGCTACGATTTCTTCTTTTTGCTTCCAAAAAAAACAAGGGTTGCCAAAATTAAGGGGAAAATTTCTAATATGGATAAATCAACTCCTGAAGTACTTTTAGTACTCTCCAAAGGTTGATTTGGAACTGTAAAACTCGGAATGGTGCCATTATGATCTTGCATCACAGTATCGAGAGCTGCTGAGGCATTAAGCAAACCGTATCCATAATCTGGATCTCTTCCCAATGATCCGAGATCAGTGCTTGTTGCATGTAAAATCTCGCGTATAATAGATATTGTTAAGGTCTTATTCAATGACAACATTAGTGCGATTGTTCCTGAGACAAGTGGAGCTGCAAAGGAGGTACCGGAATCATTTTCAGTCAAGTTTGAGTTTGGTTTGATAGTAGGAATATCAACGCCGGGCGCACAAATCTCATTCTGATCTCCTTTTGCAGAGAATGAAGCTATTTCTTGGGATGATGTGACGGCAGATACAGCAATAACCTCGGAGTAGTTTCCTGGATAAGTGACTTGATTTTCATTATTTCCAGTTACGCTTACTATGGGAATCCCGATATTGTAAGCCCGAAGTATAGCCTCATGGAACGCTTGGGGAGGGGTAGAAAAGGTACCCACCTGAATTGATAGGTGAATGACGTCTGCTCCATTATCAGTAGCATAGTTTACGGCATCAATGAACATATTCCAATCTGTATCCCAGAACTTGTTATTATCATCAAGAAATCGTATAGGCATAATTCGGATCTCAGGGGCGATTCCAACACTTATATCACTGTCATCATCCGCAGCCAAAATCCCGGCAACCTTTGTACCATGGGGATGTCCTGGGCTTGGATCATTATCATCATCTCGAAAATCCCAGCCATTAACATCATCGACGTACCCATTGTCATCATCATCTAAACCATTTCCAGCTATTTCCCCTGGATTTGTCCACGTTTGATTGAAAAGATCGGGATGGTCGAGATCAACACCAGAATCAATGATGGCAACCACAATGGCGGGCGATCCCTGCGTGTAATTCCACGCGGCCTCGACTCCGACCATTTTCAGGTGCCATTGGGTATCAAAACTCATAAACAAAGGTGAAATCCCGTGGGCGAGAAACAGACCGTGAATAAAAAGGAATAGGGAAAGAACCACGGTTGAAATTCTGACGGTCGATTCCAAAGGATTCACCTCCTAATCAACGAACTTGCGAAATTTCTTCTATATGAAGCTCAATTCCCAGAGTTTTACTTTTCTTTTGAATCTGAGCTATTCCTTTGTTAGGGGTGCGAGTTGATAGCTCCATAACCCATTCCTCGGGAAAAAAGAGTTCTTTTTGGACACTTATGGTTTCATGACAAAAGGCCCGAAACTTGGGGTGCGGAGGGAACCTAAATCGATACAGATTTTTGGGACGGTATTGTCCTATTGCTTCAATCAAGGGCTTGATATCCCGAGTAGCTGATAAGGGTACGGTTTGAACTCCTGGAAATTCTGTTTCGAGAACATTAATGCGATTCTTTAACGGTTCCCTCTCTGAACTGTCCTCTAATAAATCAATCTTGTTTAGAACAATAATCCGTTTATTCTCTGGATAAATTTCATTCAAGGTATTATCAATTAGTCTCGCTTTTCGCTGAACCACGGCAGCGCTATCACTCCCGTCCATCACCATGATTAGGAGATCCGCAGCCAAGCCTTCCTCCAAAGTCGACTTAAATGAATCAATCAAAAATGTAGGAAGATCCTCCAAAAATCCAATGGTATCAGAAACAAACACCTTCAGATCATCTAGGTTGAAACTCCTTACACGAGTATCTAGAGTTTCAAAAAGCCGTGAACTTACGCTTACGGTGCTTCCTGTCAGCTGGTTTAAAATGGTACTTTTGCCTGCTGAAGTATACCCAACCAGACAGCAGTACAAGCTATCTCGATGAAACCGTTTTCGTAATCGCCGTTTAGTTTCTCGCTGCATTTTTAGGGAGACAAGTCGTTTTCGGAGTAGTGCCTCTTTCTTGGCCACAGATGCGTCCAAAACGTTCAGTGGGTTTTCTCCCGTACTCCAAAATCCTGAACGTTCTGTATGCCACGCGCCTTCAAGTCCGAGCTGATGCATTAAGCGAACACGCTCTCGGGGTGATTCATATCTCAATGCTGCCAATTCAATCTGGAGTTTAGCTTCTTCGGTCATTGCACGATCCTCGAATATTTCAAGGACAAGTTCGAATTTATCAGAAATGGGATATGGAAACATCTGCTCCAGATTGATATGCTGTTTGGGAGAAAGATGGACGCCAGCTATTATGTTTAAAGGAACAAGACTTTCCTCTAAGTCATATTTGATTTCCTGCAGACGAAAGTAAGAAAAATAGAAATTCGAATCATTGACAGGTAGTAAATGCTCCGAAATGACACGATAGTTTGCTGATTTCACGAGTAACCGAAGTTCGCGATTCAAGTAGAGCTGATGAGCATTATCGGTAGTTCGTGGGAGAAATAGGATGCAATCCCCCTTCGGATGCGATTTCTTATCTTCCTCAAAATCCTGCAGAACTCTCATAATTCTGTCCTCCGTACAACCTGTTTTTTTTTAAGATTTTGGGGTATTACTTGAGAATAATCACCTCAGGACATTATCCGAGGATTGTGGGGAAATTTTGGGTTCTTAAAAGAAAATGGGGGTATTTAGGTTTACAAGGTTGAGTCAAGTGACCGTGGTTCAGTGTCCCAACTGTCACACCTTAATTCGGGTAATAACTCGAAACCTGGAAGTCTGTTGTGTTTGTTATAACATTCTTGTTGTTGCAGGCGAACTTCAATCACACGTTCCGACCATAAGTGTTGACTGTAAGCTCTGTGATCAATTAGCTCAACCTGCGCTGTGTCCCGCTCCTTGAGCTCAAATGCCAGTATTTTTCAGAAGGAAGCATAGCTTTCTGATCGAACCGATTTGTAAGCATTAAGGGCAAGCGAGCTGGACACATGTGAAAGCAATGGTTTCCATTTGGTCATATTTTTGATCCTTCTATGTTTTTCACCCAATAGCCAGAAGGTGTTAACAATTCTGTCTGGCTAATTTTCAAGTTATGGCGGAAGGAACTTATGGGTCTTAACACCGATCCACATCCTATTTTCTCACCCTTATAGGGCCTAGAAGAGGATATTGAGAAATAATTATAGTTAATTTTTTAACCTTGACTCGGATTGTCTAGATGACCAATTTCTATGGGCAATTGATGATTGAATCCCGAAATGGAGAATATTCAATGAATACGAGTTCTAGAACTAGATCTCCAAAGAAACCACGTTTTAAAAAGCTTGTACAACCCCAGGAAGTTGTGGTATGGTATGTTTTACCGGCCATTCGAAGGGAAATCACCCAGACACTGATTAATGAGCATAATATGCCTCAAAAAGAAATCGCAAAGCGATTTTATCTCACAGAACCCGCAATCAGTCAATATAAAAAATCTAGGCGTGGCCAAATCGGAGTAGAGTTCGATGAGATTATTCAAGAGAAAATTCAAGACGCTGCTCATAATATCGCGGTTAGAGATAGCTCCGCTCCCCATGAAGTCCAACGCGTGTTGAAGTACATAGAAAAGAGTGGGTTTCTCTGTACCTTGCATAAAAAGTTTGGGCTTGTTCATGAGGACTGCGGTATCTGTGATATCGAGATCTATTAGATTTGGCTAACCTTAAACCATTCAACGAGAGTAGTTCGTTAGAATTTATCTAGATCTCAGCCGAAAGGTGGAGTTCAATATTATACTGGTCGTTTTATTCTGCTAATGCATTTTAGCGTTTTTTTCCAGTGTTTGGGGAATTCACCAGTTTTCCAGGTTTTTTAGAACATGAACCGCCTCTTCTGCACGTAAACATCTGATCATGGTGAGATATTGGCGATCACCATATTTTCTGCATTTCAAATGGAACGATGCTCGCACTAGGTGACACCAGGGGGAATATGAATCATTGGAGCGAGGAGTCAACTGATCATAACTTCTAGGTCTTCCCTGTTTTCAATAGTGTGAAGACAACCACTGTATCGCGTGAAGAAGATATGGGGAGTGGATAAGGGCTTTCGTGCAAAAATCCCAAAAAGAGGAAAGAATGGAGTTTTAAGATAATCAAGATAGATCTTTTAATAAACATATTATTTTCATAGTATCTATTCTATATTATTGAAGGTGTCTTTTGGATAGCTTTTTAAGGACTCTGATTTTCTATGCGGTCATCAAAAATACTGAATGGTGTAGGCCCATATGTTAGAGTGGCATCGATGCACAGAATGTAAATCAGCCAATATGTTGTACGATGAAGCACGGGGTGAGATAATATGTGAAGATTGTGGTCTGGTGGCGAATAGCGCTTTTTTAAGTCGAGAACCTGAATGGAGAGCGTATAATTCTGAGGAAGAACGTAATAAATCGAGAGTAGGATTACCAACGACTTATTTAAATAACCACGAAATGAGAACAGTAATTTCGAGCCACCACCGAGACTCATATGGAAAAACGTTATCAACTGATGCGCAGACCAAGTTCTCAAGGTTAAGTCAGGTTGATGAACGCGTTCAAGATAGAACCTCTCGCAATCTTAAGAATGCCCTAATTGAGTTAAAACGCATCAGATCACACTTATCTTTGCAATCGGATGTAGCGGAAACCGCTGTAATCCATTACAAAAAGGCTCTTGAGCAAGATCTTATCAAAGGGAGATCGGTAATTGGAATGATGTCGGGAGCAATTTATCTCGCTTGTAGAAGGAAGGGGGCTGCTGTTACTCTTAAAGACATCGCTGAAGTTGCAAATATAACTACAAAGGAGTTGGGACGCTGTGTACGCATTCTTTTGAAACATATTAATATTAACAGCCGTAGTCCGGACCCAGTTGTATTGATAAACAGACTAGGAGAAAATTTGGGTTTAACAATGCTTACAAGGAAACGTGCGATAGATATTCTTGCTGCAGCTCGTAAAAAGCGTCTGACCTTGGGGAAAATCCCCATGTCACTTGCAGCTGCGGCGATATACATTGCCTCCATTCAGACAGGAGAACGACGTACACAGCAACAAATAGCTGTACCCGCACGTACAACTCCCGTAACGATTCGTAATCGATTCAAAGAGTTGGCAAAAGGATTAGGACTTGAGAATTTTGAAGTGAAAAGAGGAGCTGCCGCTAAACCCGTTGTTGTTAAGAATCCCACCGCTTGGGTTCGCCGCCAGCGGAAAGGGAATTTTCAAGTAGGCTAGCTTTCAGTTAAAAATTCATTTATGTCGCATGACGAGGTAGAATCGAAGGGAGGGGATATCTTTTTTCTGGGGTACTGTAACTACCTTTTGGATAACGTATCCAATAGTTCCTGTATTTCAAACAAGAAGAATTGTGTTTCGTTGATGAAATCTTTTAGATTCACCGAAAGCAGGGAATGAAGCCCACTTCCGCCATAGACAATTTTTAGTAAGTCCAATGCCTTCAAGAGCCGTCTAGATAATTCTAGTTCCCTAGGATAAAGTTGTTCCTCCTCTAAGCGAATGAGTTCTCCATATCGCTGTTCGTAGGCGGCCAATGGAAGAAAGAAACTTGAATCTTCATACGGAGTGAAACTCCCTTCGAGACCCAACGTTTTATTGATTGAGGTAACAAGAACGTCTACCGCCACAATCATGCTTAAAACGATCAATTTAATAGCAAAATACTTGTCGAACGTTTTTGTAGCGTTAACATAGGTGCGGATTGCTGAGTTTAGGTACTGTATTGCATCCTCGATGGCTGGTTCCACCTTTAAAACGTCCTCTACACTCTATTCCTGTACTTTGGGGAATCATAGTTTACGTTTAAATCATGACGTCACTCTAGATAAGAAATCCAAAAGCCGTTACAGGCTTCACTCACCGATGACCGTAATAAAAAGCGATCTATTTCTCTGACGAGTGTCTAGCTCCACAAACGCGATTTGCTGCCACGTTCCGTGGACAACCCGTCCATCTTTTATCGGTACCGTTAGTGAAGGCCCCAAGAGAGAGGCACGTACATGAGAATGTCCATTATCATCATGCCAGGTTTGTTCGTGGAAATAGTGGTGTTTTTTGGGGGTAATACGTTCCAAGAGAGCGGGAATATCTTTCAAAAGTCCTGGTTCGAATTCCAAGGCAATGATTGCTCCTGTAGCCCCTGCTATGAAGGTATTGAGGGTTCCATTTCGGACTCCCGCTTGAGAAACGACTCGTTCTAACTCTGGTGTAATATTCACAATTTCTGTTTCGGTTGTTCGGTTTAGTTGTATTTCAGTTTGATATACTACCATTGAAATTTCCCTCTTGGGTATTTTTAGAGTTGAATTTTATTTAGGATCCTCCAACTTTGATCTCTCGTGTAAGTGAATAACTTCGAGCAAAAATATCCACGATTTTTACCTTGATCATGTAAGATTTCTGATGAGAGTACCTGTGCGTTGCTACGGATGCTATAGGTGCGATCACCCTTCTCCCCCGTAAACTTCTGTAGGACACCCAATCCAAGTGGAATATACCTCTTTTATAATCCCAGTCGATCGCCCATGAGTCGATTAGATCGTGATATTTCTGTCCTTGTATAATATTTCCCGTATTTTTTGGTTTAAAATCGGCCAGCTGAAGTTTTAAAACCCCTTTACGGAGGAAGGTAACGATGCGAACCTCATGAGACCCATTTTTCTGGGTATTCAACGTTTTTTCAGGATTTATATCAGATGAAAGATATAGCTGAAATGGCTTGAGGTTTGGTATGCCAAGCATTCTCCGTCTTACCTGTTGAATAGAATGCGAACTCAAGTCAGCACCGATCCACCGTCTACCTAGTTTTTCTGCTACAGCCATAGAGGTGCCTGATCCACAAAAGAAATCAGCAATAATATCGTCCTTTTGGGAAGCAGCCTTAAGTACCCTATTCAAAAGCGATTCTGAGTTTTCTGTTGGATATAGTGTTTTTTTGGCTTTTTGATACCCTGCGATGTCCAGCCAGATATTGTCATTCGAGTATTCCCGTTCAGCGTAATCCTGGCCCCTTCTTCTCCTTTTATTAACGGAATGCAACTTAATTGTACCTTTTGCACTTTTACGGTATACAAGCAGGAAATCACTATGATTAATAAGGTGCTTTTGGCCCCAGGCCTGTTTTTTGGAGAGATTCTTTTTCATTCGGCGAATCAAAAATTCCCCAATGAATGCCCCTGATCCAAAGATCCTATCAAGGATAAGCCGTGCATAATGGCCTATATGATAATCAAGCCTAACAAAAAGTATCCCATCCTGCCGAAGAAGGTCGAACATCAATCTTATTCGTCGAGAAAACCAAGATACAAAAGCTTGAATGGGATTTTCTTCCTCCAAAGCGTTATGATAGGCAAGAGTCTCAAACTGTGAATTACCTTGGCCCAATGGAATTACTATATTCTCGTGAATGCCAGTGAAGAATGGAGGATCAATATAAATCAACTTAATCTTTTCACGTAATATTTCATTGCTAAGGTGATCCAAAACGGCTCCACAATCCCCGTGATAAAGCAAATTTCTCCAATCCGTATCTATTCGGTCAAATGTTTCAGATAATAAGAAAATTTCATCTTTCTTTTTCTGTTTAGGGATGGTTCCAGCAATGGGAAGAAAATTTGGCAGAAAATCCAATTCAACACCTGTTACGGGGTGGCGAAAAGGCCCAACTTCGCTTAATGGATATCGAGAATCAATCACAATGTTTATAGGGGAACTAGGCATTTTGGTCATTATTCTCTCTACAAGAGACTGTACATTTTGGGGATTTTCTTCAATTCCCATCCAGTCTAAACTGAGTTCTTCTGCAACAATAAATGAGGAACCTTCTTCTGGCGTACAATTAAAGAACAGATCCTTTTCCTTTAAGAGCAGAGATAAAAGCCGTTTGCTCAATTTCTGAGATAACGCTAATTTTTCCTCAACGCTAGAGATGTCTAACCAATTCGTGTCAACGATCTGTCCTTTTTTCTCTGGCACCCAATATTCTGGATTTCCTTTCGAGTTTAGTCTGATCTTGCCTTTTCTACATAATTTCAAGATTTGATCTTGCTTTAACTTCCAATGCGTACCCAAAGGAGGCGAAAGAACTACCTTTTTGTTCTGAAAAATGAATGTTTTTGGTTTACCTTGACCTTTTGACACAAAACTATGCCAATACCCCCCACTGGTCTTTTCATTCCAGATGGGATTCACTCGAGGGTTTGTTCCCTTGCTGTAAAGAAGGATGTAATCTGTTCGTTCGAAATTTCTCAGATCCTGAGCATAGGTTACCATAAAAGGTGAATCTATGATGATTTCATTAACCAAATGACCATACCCGAAAATCTTGTCCAATAAGACCTTTGTTGGTGCTTTAATTGAGCCATTAACCTTCACAGCAAGGAACCCATCCTCAGCAAGGACTCCCAAACATGTAGTTAAGAAAGAAGCCTTTTCCACCCAAAAATCATTATCGGTGGGTGGAATCATATTTATTTTGCTTGATAATTGCTCAACTGAGATAAGGCCTTCAAATTGAGGTCGAATTTGAATATTAACGCGATTATACCAATTTGAAAAATCATAGAAGATTAATCGGGGGTGTTTCGTTCCCGATTTTTCAATTAGGGACATAATTTCTGTCATTGAACCTTGGATTATTATCCTAGAAGGCCGATCGACCAATAGAGCCTCGAATTCTTCCGAATCACGGGGGATAAATTTCGTGGGCATTAGATGACCCAATCATGAGTTGGGAATTTTAAAGGATAACGCCGCCCAATAGTTGAATATTAATCGAAGCCGACCTGATGTCCTAAATAGACGCTCCAGGTCTTTTACAGTAATAGCTTCTTGGGATTCGCGTAATGTTTGAAGGATGTTTCCAATAGTGGGAAGGCTGCTTTTTGGGTCATTTACTGCTGGCCTAGGTAGAAGAGAGGCATGTAAGCTAGCATCTAAGCTTTCCAGACCTTGTGATTTTTCATCTAGTTGTTTAAGAATATCGATCACAACTTCTTTTTCTGAACCATTCCCGATTCGATGCTTTGTACCTCTCCATCTCGTGATATTACCCACACCTCGTTCCCCACCATGCGGCAATAGAATCATATTCGATCCCGTTATTCGCCAGCGAGTCGAATCACAGCCATCAACATATGTGGGTATTTCTCGAATTAAACTCGGAGCACCCACCCCCAAAGCCCAAAGTTTCACTTCACTATACATATTGACCGATTTCCTAAACCTACGAAGTGCAGAAAATAGACGTTCCCTCTGATTACCTCCCCCACGCATCAGAGGAACTAATCTACCAATAAAAAACCACTTAGGTGCCCCAAATTCCTGATTGATTTCATCAATCAATTCCAGTTTGTCATATGGAATTACTGGATGGATTCCGAGGGAAAATAATTTGCGGTAATTACTCACGATCTTGTCATCAGGAAAATCTAAAGTGATTTTGAAAATAGAGGCATCTTGCGCATTAAGTTCAAGATAAATCTCTTTTAGCCTTTCAATGTCTAAATCTGTTTTTCTTTTCCGATTTAATGCTGAAAACGCCCCAGAATCACAAATGATTTTTCCATCCCAACCTAAATACTCCCGAATCCCTTTTTTTTTCACTCTTTCCAATAATCGTGGACTAGATAGAAAATCAATGGCAGAAATCATCAAAGCATCAGGTTTAATGGCCCAATCGAATGTCCAAGGTCGACAACGAGCACTCACAGGTGAACCCAGTGCAAAGATCATACTATATCACGCGATCGAGCAATGAGTGTCGTAATGGCGCATTTTCATCAATGAATTGTTTTAATTTCCTCTGCCCTAAACCCATTCCTCCCATTCCCTCAATCCGGATTTGTGTGTCAACATAAGATTCCAGGTGGTACACCGTTCTGAGGTAATCTTTCCCCATCAAGATATATATTTCCTCAAAAGGGGTTTCTTTATGCCATAATCTGATTGCGTGAACAACTTGGGAGTTCAGCTTTTGGGCTAAAGAGGGTGAAATACGGAGCTCATAGTCCTCTATATAATCTGAGCTTCGTAAGAATCCATATTTTGCGGAAACTATTCCAATATGGACTTGAGGATTCCAACGATGCTCTCTTTGCGCTTTATGAATGACTTGAAACATTGGCCCAGTATAGCCTTCGAAAGCCTTCATTTTTTGGGTTTTCAACTTGGGATGTTTTGATTTGCTACAGGAAATTACTAGTAATTTTGGCATCTCATTCCTTTCGCCTCAATCTTGCTCTAGTTCTTAAATGAAACGGTTACCGCTATTTATGTACAACGTGGACCTAGGTTATCCGCCAAAGGGCACATGAAGCTGCCTTCCAATGTGTGGAGACCTTGTTGATCGATTTTCTTCCTCGTTGAAGCGCTCTCACTCTCATTTTTTCCTTCAGAAGCCCACAATGATGATGCGAGAATCAGTAAGATCCCTGCATAAATCCACATCGTATACATTTGACCAAACAAAACAATCTCAAGGAAAAAGGGCAATATTGTTTGTAAGAGTTGAAAAAACGAAGTG
This sequence comes from Candidatus Thorarchaeota archaeon, assembly GCA_048882505.1. Taxonomy (GTDB): domain Archaea; phylum Asgardarchaeota; class Heimdallarchaeia; order Hodarchaeales; family Hodarchaeaceae; genus Hodarchaeum. The sequence continues at coordinate 121,116 of JBHLRO010000004.1, read as the reverse complement.
CTAACTGCTCCCAACCTTGCAATGGCCCAGTTCCACAAACCCAGTGCCAATCCTGGAAATAACCCAAAGAACAAGATGTGGGGAACCAGAGCAGGTGGAAACGAAACCAAAAACTCTTTAGTTAGGAGAGAAAGTATTAAAAGGGCGATGAATGTGTGAAACAGGCTACCATACGTGAAACTTAACATATCAATTTTCTGATGTTGAGGAGACTTGATACTAACGTATTTACTCGTTAGCACGGTGTAAAATCCCCAAAGAATTGCTGCCAATAATAATACTATCGGACCAAGTACAGAGAGATTCACTAGGTTCTGAAAATCTCCCTGCCAGCTTATCAAGAACATTCCAAAAAACGAAATTACCCCGACCACGGCAATCCTACTAGTTAGGGGCTCTTTTTCAAGTTTCCAAGATATAAATGGAACCAAAAAGACATAGAATGAGCCCAAAAGTGTAGATAGGCCCGGTGTGGTAAGATCCTGTCCGAAAGTAGCTGCAAGGTAGGCCAACGCATCGATCCATCCGAGTACTATTACCATCTTCGATGATAGAACCGAAAAGCCCTCTATTCCCCTTCTAACGTAGAGAAAAACCGAGAGAAATATAACTCCTGCTCCAAAACGTAGTGTGGTAGCTTGGAGCGGCGATAGATAGAGAAGTGCCACTTCCGTGAAAATTGGGGTTATTCCCCATATTAGATTTGCTATCAGAAGTGCAAATGGAGCGGCGTAGTTTGCAGGGATTCGGGCAATTCTGATCTGACGATCAGCAGAAGTTTGAGACACGTTTAATTCAGTTGAAATCATCCTAACGAACTTTTTCGAACCGAGTGTAATATTTCTACTAGCTCCCCACGGAGGGTTGACATTTAGGTAAGGATTGTAACTACCTAATTAATCGGTGAATGTAATGTTACACAATTTTTTGCTTGAAATTCAGCATCATCCGGATCATAGCACTTCATATTCGCAGTTTTCTCTAAGATTTCCCCAGTTAGAAGTTAGCCTGTGGTGCAACGCACAAAATGATATTCTAGAGCTGAGAGGTGAGCCAAAAACAATTGAAAATGCTATTCCAATCTTAGAAGAAGATTTGGGAGATGTTATTCGAATTTTTTATGAACCTGAACATGTACAACTTATATTCAAATTATGCGAATGTGCGAAATTCCCGTTGGATCCCATTTTTGATAAATATGATAGCCTGGAATTGCCACCAACAAAATATCGGGCCGGGCGGGAAATCAAGAACCTTATTATTTCCCGTGAAGATGCAGGTTCCCTTCTTGAGGATTTACAGAACGCCCAAGCAGTTAAAAGAGTTAATGTGCTAAAACTTGCTCCTTTGAGAACTGGAGACAATCCTTATCCATTTTACCTCCCCTTGGACGATTTAGTGGCTTCTCTTACTGAAAAACAGGAACTTGCTTTAAAATTGGCCTACAAAGCAGGATTCTATAACAAAGCGCGGGCTAAATCGCTAACTCAAACGCTTTCGGAATCAATGAATATAGGAAGACGTACGTATGCTGAACATCTACGAAAAGCTGAGCAAAAAATAATGCAGTTTTTGATACCTGCGATCCTAGCAGGAACCCCCTGATTTGAGTGCTGGAATGGGAATTTCACTGTTTTTCTATCTAGTTGCTTAGATCTGTTAGCTGTTGGTGATAACCTCCAAGTTGGGAGAGCCGTCAGGAAGAAGAAGCCCCTTTTTCATCAGTTGTAACAGGACGCCGTGCGCAGTTTTGGGGTGAAAGAATACTGAAAGCGTTTGTTCCGTGGGAGTTTGACCGGCTAGAGCAAAGCCCGCCTTTTCAAAATCAGCAATTGTTTGCTCGATCTCAGAGGATTCAAATGCAAGATGAAATAATCCCTCCCCCTTTTTATCCAAATAACGCTTGGTTGGCCCATCGGTCAGAGGAGACACCAATTCAATGTAACAGTCATTTCCCAAGGGAAGAAAACTGTAGAGAAACTCTTCTAATTCCCCATTCCCGGTAAGGTACTCTTGAGTATTTATTTTGATTGATTGTCTATCAATTCCAAGGGCTTTACAGTAGTTTCGCATTGCAATGTCGATATCGTGAACGACTATCCCCACGTGATGGAAATTTGTACTCATACTGTTTTTATCCTCCATACGGTTTTGTCAGTTCGGGTTAAACCAAAGATTTTGGCCCATTTTTCTGGCAGGTTGGACAAAAATCTAAAGATCATCTTGATTAACTAGAATTTTCAGGGCATCAAATAATAGCCATATTATCATTCTCCTTCCTCAATCAATTCGGTTGTACCATATAAGCGTTCATAGGAAAGAATGATGTAGGATACAAATTCCCTGATCGAATTGACTGAGGAGCTAATTTCTTCTTTAGCAGATGGATTTGTGTTCATTAATTGATGAATATGGTGTACTCTTTCTTGAATATAATCAATAAACTTATTTACAAGTTTAAATAAGTCCTTACGAAGAAGAATATTGAGGGTTATATTTTCTGTTTTTCCACGAGCTTGGGGTCTGTCCAATGCGAAGCCAAAGCTGATGACGCTTGTTCTAAGGCCCTGAGAGAGAACAAAATCATATGAACTAGGAATTATGGACTCAAAATCATCTACAAACCCAGTTCCACTAAAGGATCGGTCTGAAAGATTAACTAATGCACTGTAATTGTCTTTTAACATTTCTGGATTAATAATAATAGGAATAGGTCCGAATCTCTGGTCAAAAAAGCTAACCACAATCCCCAAGGTATGATTAGAGATATTTTCCAAAACCTCACTTTCAGATATTTCAGAGATAGTGTTGAGAACCAGTTCTTCATCTAAGCCGATTAATTCAGGCTTTCTGATAAATTTAACATAGACCACAGATCCTGATATGGCAAGGAATAATGTGATACCTACAATTAGAAGAACAATGGTAGGATCGACTCCTGGTGGACTATAAGAAACTAGGTTTTGATCGATGCTTTCAGGATCGTGTAACAGGATATTAAACGCATTCTCATTTATATTTCCAGAGGTATCACTTGTTCGAATATGGTATATTACCTTCCAGCTAACCTGCTGATTATCAATGGGAACGGTCACATGATAAAGAAATAGGGATTCGTCAGTCTGATTTAACATTATCATCTCTGTTTGAAGTTCATTCTGAAAAACTGATGAACCAGTACCACCAGAGGCATTAACCAGCTCAAATAAATAGAATAAAACGATTTTATCAATTTCAGATCCAAAATCTTGGATTTCTGCATAAAATGTAACATTGGTTGGATTGAATTTGTCATCTACTACGAACCAGGCATCCAAAACTCTTGGAGCAGCTTTGTCTCTGATCGTAAAATCACAATCAATTGATGAGAATATCTCATATTTTTGAGAAGAATAGTAAACTGTGTTGAAAATTGTGATTTTGACATGAATTGTCTGATTTAAGTAATTTAATATCTCATCAGATGGTATTTGGAATTCTAAAGTCCAATTGCCGTCACCAACATACTCTGCAAGGCGAATAATCGACAAATCATTGTCTAAGTTTGTTAAGGTAAATTCCACTTTTGTAATAGGATTGCTTTCATCATAGGTGGAGACATTGAACACATAATGCCCCTCCATATCATTCATCACTAAAACAATTTCTTCACTCGGCGTTAAAATTACAGGTCGACTTTCTATAGTAATGATTGTTGAGTTAACTTCAGCCCAATAGTGTATTCCATCATAAGGCAATATAGAAGCAAACCACTGTTCGTTAACTGAAGTAAAACTTGCAGGAATAGAGTTTTGATTTTCGAACATACTCATTTCTACAAAAGATCCATTAATACTTTTAAACCATTTAATTAGAGATTCATTTGCATCCTTCGGAATAGAAAACATATAAGCGATCGTTATGTCTTCATCAGTTACAAAAAAGTCACTTTTTTCTGTTTTTCGAATATCGGGTTGGATTTGACTTTCTAATTCATTATATTCAAACAAAATTGTTAATTTCTTCGCATAAATCTGTCGGGAATATTTTGTGCTGTAATTGAATCCGTCATAAACGAATAATTCCGCTTTCCATAATTCATCGTTAGAGATATTTTCATTGGGAACATATCGCCAATTGTTCCAAATAGGTTGAAACACTCCGTTCTTATACCATTTAATTATCCAAGCTTGATTCTCAGAGTCGTTATCTTTGTCAGAAAAGGACCAATTTAAGTAAAGCATATTCAGGTTCAATATTCTCTTTGGCGCAAGTGTAAGATTTGATGCCTGGGGTAGAGAATTAGATATGGTTATTATTGGACTTGAAAATTCGTTTGATGCCCAATTAGTGCCATCAAAAGGTCGAATAATAACTGAAATATTATCATTCTTCACAAAATGATAACTAGAGAGAACTGTTTGATTTTCTGTGCCTGGAATAAGTTGACCGTTTTTAAACCACAGAATTAAGGTTCGAGATTCCACAATCAAGTCGTTATCCCAATCAAAATATGTAAAAGTGAAATCTAAGTTATTTATTGTAGTTGGTTTATTAATCATCCAATTAAATCCATTTACTACTGGATAACTGTTACCTATTACTATATCGGTCGAATTTGCCCAATTACCATAGGATCCATATTTGTCTCGGGGTCTTATACTACCCTTCCATCGATCCCCGCGGTTTAGATAGAATGGGTCTATACTATACGAAGTTAAACCAATCTGTAGTTCCCACTCAGAGGAGATGTTATTATACCTGTACCATCTGTACCGAGAGCCAATTATATAATTGTTCGCATCATATTCGACATCGAAAATCTGATCTGATTCCCCGCTATCTAAATCAGTAACAGAGTAATTTATATATAAAGTGGTGGTGCTAGAGACAGTAAGGGTCCCATTAGAACCAATTAGATTTGGAATTCCATTAACAATGGGAACAGAATCGCCAACAATCAGATATCCCAATGCATAGTAGGTTGACACAACCGCGTCTCCCGTATCAGTTCCGTCATGGGGAATAACAGAACAAAATATAAAATCTCCGGCAACAAAGTTTGTAGAGGAGAAAGTTTTTCCTCCAATGACTGGTGGTGGTGATCCCGATTGTCTAATTATAAACCACTGTATTTGTGTTTGAGCTAAAGCTTCAATATCCCCATCTGAATCGTTAAAGTCATAATAAAGAATAATGCCATCAGTAGTATTCATTCCACCTGATAAAAAGAGATTATCAATTGTCGGTTTGGAATTCTTAATATTTGTCCAAGGGGATTCTATTATCTGGGACCAATTTGTTCCGTCAAACACTTGAATTTGGTAGTACCACCATTCCCCTCTTTTTGTATAATTCGATGGGACTATGGTACTATTTTCTAGTTGTGGTACTTCCGTTGACCCGTTCTTCCAAATAATTATTGTATCGATAATTGGGTCGCCATCAATATCAGAATATGAAGGGGTCGCCACAAGGGTGTTTGAAGTGTAAACATCTGAAGTAGGAAATATTTCTGCCAAATTTACGACTGGAGCTGTATTTTTAATGACTATAATTGTACTTTGAGTCCAATTACCATAGTCAAGGCCATCTCTTGGCCTTACCTCTGCATACCAAGTATCTCCTTTTACTAACTGGGCATTAGTTAGATTTTTCTTGTTATCATATTGAGATTGATACTGACTATTACGATACCATCGTATCAGGGTTCCTACTTCAGGATCAGGGGGAATATTAGGATCATAATAATCATAAGCAACAAAAAGCCATCCTCCACTAATAGCCAAACTTGAGTTAAGGGTAACATTTTCCACCAAGGGTGGAAAGTTAGGAGTCGCTTCTATCCAAATCGATGAGGACCAATGCCACGTACTATAGTCTGTTCCATCGGATATTCTTATTTTATAGTACCACCAGTCTCCAACCTTGGTTTCTGTGAAAGAAACAACTAGCGTGTTGTTAAGATCAGTTCTCAATATATCTCTTTGATACCACCTAATTTCTCGCGTGGCGTTTACTGGATTATCTATTGATGAGTTTTCTTGATTATCAGGATCTAAGTATGCATAATCAACAACAAGATCTGTATCATTATTTTCAGTTGAAGTTACATTGTTATTGTTTATGAACACGATTGGAAAGCGTGGAGGAGAATTTAAAATGGTTATATTGGGGGAGTAAATAGTCGAACCAAGATCTTCACCGTCTCCAGGAGTTACAGAAAATCTCCAAGTATCTCCTTTCCGTGTCTCTGCTTCTGGAATTATCAAGATATCATTATATAATCCTTGTAGAACGAAACCCGTTCCATTATCTCTATACCACCGTATTTCAGTATTGGTTTCACTATCAGTTAAGTCGGAATCAACCCAATTGTAGTTTGCAGTGAGATTATCTTCCGTAGTAATGTTTTCGGGTGAAATATAAACATTAATGGCTTGGGGCGCAGAATTTTGGATTTGAATTAAACTAGAGTTATATTGGAGCCCAAAATCCTGACCGTCTTTCGGAGTTACTGTTACATTCCAAAAGTGATTTTTTAGAAGCTCTGAGGATGGAACCTGTTTCAGATTGTTGTATGCAGATACTAAAAGCCCATTACGATACCAACGAATGATAGTGCCGCCTTGACTATCCCCATCGATATCACTAAAAGTGTAGTTAAGATAAAGGGTGCTATTGCTATAAATGATAGTAGAATAATTTGTCTGTGTAGATATACGATTCAAAACAATATTACTTGCTGTCGGTGCATGATTGGCAATTGGAACATATCCTTGATGTTCACTTGAGGTAATAGAATTTCCACTTGTATCATTTACAATAACCACATATTTTATCGTTCCTGAGTTCATTACGATTGTGTCATTTAAGTAACCTGAAGGAGTTAGTTTCATTGTTGCCAATAAGTTATTTTGCGCGGTTCCTCCCATATAGGTGACATTTACACGAACAGTATCGATAGCTCCCCAAGAATCTGACACATTTGCCAAGAAAGTACCATATTCACCAGTATTGGGATCATAGTCCCAATTATCAACGGAGGGAGGCGTAATATCTTTAGAGAAAGTATGGTTTTTTATGCTGGTTGGAGAAAGCATAAAATTATTGAATAAATCGGAAGCGTTTTTTATTCGGTACTCGTAGTAGCCGTTCCATGAAACTGGAAGTTGAGAGATCCAGTATGTTCCATTATTGGCCATTGAATATTCGCTGGTATTGACTTCAAGAGTGACACCAGAAACACTAGAAACTACATCTGACACTTCAGCCCAAAATCTCCCAATTCCATTTCCAAGGTCATCGATACCAAAGTTATTAACTTTTGGAGGTGTTTGGTCATAAACAGCAACGTCCCCCACTGAAATAAAGTTCAAAGGATCAATTTCATTGTTATATCTCGTAGTAATCCAGTCACTGGATCGTGCGATTGTTGAGACTCTTCCTTCATCTAGAAGACCATCAAATACATCAGCACCTGAAATAGTCCAATCTTCAATCTGAATTGCACCAGACGCATTCATTGAGTTAACCAAGGCACCATTTACAAATAACTTCATTGTGCTTCCATCATATGTGCCAGTAACATGAGTCCAGACTCCTGTCGTGGGGTAGACTGTACCTAGGTGATTTTGAACATCAGTGTATAAACGAAAAAACATTCCATTCCACCCAGGGTTTATAATTAGACCATGATTTATCCCTTGGGTGGCTCGTGCCAATAACTGAGATCTTTTAATGACATCTGGATTAATCCATATACTTATGGTGACCGAAGATAGACCATTGGTTCCTAATCCAGTCATCCTCACATAATCATCAGTACCATCGAAATTTAACGCATTTTCAATCTGTCCTGCAACAAGGTCATTTGATGTCATACTACCTATCGATGACCCATTAACATTGCCTGTACTGTCAATAATCGAAGGCCCACCACCAGTAGGATCTTCTGAAAGATGCCAAACGCCAGCATAATATGAATCCCAAACCTTGGAAGGTTCTTCTTGTGAGGAAATCTCATTATTTCCATAATAAACGCTAATCAATGTGTCATTGTCAGCTGAAAGACTTGGAATTCTTACCCAGGCCTTTAACGTTCCTTGAGATACTCCTTGAACAAACGATTCTAATTCATGGTACATAATATTTCCGTTACTGGCTGTAAAGAGAACATCTGATGCGTCTGGTTTGACATTTCCAATTCTTAAATCGGTAGAAGTAAAATCCATAAGTAGGGGAAAGCCAACCAGATCTCCTGAAACCTTGGCGCTATCAATCAGAATGTCTTTTCTATATGTATAGCTAGCATCCGCCCACCAGTGAACATACTCTTCTTCTGCGCCTTTAATAAAAAATTCAGATCCTTGGACAAGATTGTTCATTTCCGTGGCAATCCAAGATGCTGATTTGGCATCATTGGAAATTCGAAACTCATCTAATGACCCAATTAGAGACGGGTAATTGCCATCACTCCCAAGATTGAATCTTCCACTATTTGTAACCAGTTTAACCCCTGATTTTGGGGAGGATGAAATTAGGGTTCCATTACGGTATATCGATAGATGGGTTCCATTATAGGTATAGTGAATTAGATTCCATTTTTGACGATAGATGATTACATTTGCATAGGAAGTTGATCCATCGTCCCATTTTATATCAGGTTGAAATCTTCCGATCCCAGCTGGCCAGACCGGATTCCTCCACATTCTGGTTAAATCCATTACACCTTCCTTAAAGAAGACCAAATCCTGCCGAGATTCCCATTCTGCATCACTAATATAATCGGGATATATCCAAAATGAAAATGTAAACTTTTCATTCCCTGAGAGAATGTTCCCATAGGTGGACATTTCAATTCTGGAACTTCCTGAACCTGTAAAATTTCGTGCACCTCCCGTGATCCCATTTGACATAAAAATAGTGGAATAGGGCGTTCCATCGTGATTATTTTTGGTCGAATCAAGGATATAATTTCCAGAACCTATCTGCTCATTTAGATGCCAAACACCTTCATAACTTTCCCAGACAGACTGGCAATTTCTATTCTTTGGTATTACATTATTGCCATAATACATGGTTAGAGTGGTATTGCTGAGGTTTGATAATCCCGGAATTCTTACCCAAGCCGTTAAATGACCAGTGGTTTGGTCAAATGCTTCAATTTCATGATCCAATCCATATCCTGAAGCTTTGAATTCTAAAGTTCCAACTTTTACGCTAAATGTATCAATACTACCTGCATCCCAAGAATCCTCAAAGCATGTCGCCCAAACTCTAATGTACCTGGTATTAATAGGAATAGCATTGAATCCTATGGAATATTTTGTCCATGTAGCAGGTTGCCGAAAACCTGTATCTAAAGGTGTGGAAAGCACTGTCTTTGCGTTGTCGAGGTATTGGATTTTCATTTGTACAGAGTCAAAGGACGTTTCTGCTGAAACCATCCATCCTGATACGTTCGCCACCGCTTTCCCTGAATCAATATAGGAACTAAAGCCTCCAATACTTACATCTTGATAAATTTGGTCTGTTACACTTCCGCTCCCAGAAATGAATGCAGAATAATTTCCAGAATGCGTTCCTGCACCTCCCATGGGTGGATCAGTTCCAGTCCCCCAGCTTCCAGATATAATCCAAGGAATTGTTGATCCAGATTCGAAATCTCCATTTACGAGGAGTTCAGAACTCCATACCCACCCTAAATCACTCGCAAAACGTATGTCATCTCCGTCCGATTGGACTTTACTTGTATCCATTAAATCAGAATCTAAAATATCCACCAAAACAGGAAAATTGTGAAGATAGTTTGAACTACTCACCTCGGATGCATTTATGGTCAGATTTTTGCGAAATCGAAGAGAGGGAAAAACCCAATCGGCATCAAGACTTTGAGTAATACTAGTTATGAGCTCTTCAGAACCTACACTATAGAACACATTTGGATTATATTGATTTGAAAAAGTTGTTTGAATCCATTCGGGAGATTTAATTGTGTCAGATAGCCTAAATTCACTAATAACGGCATTTATTTCTTTGTGAGGGTTCGTCCCTCCGACTCCATTAGTAGCATCATCTTGTGCTCCAATGGCTAGAGTATTCCAGTTTACATGAGTTCCAAGCTTATTACCACTTGCATCAAGGATTCCATCAATGTATATTTGTTGAATCCCAGTTCCTCCATCCCAAAGGGCAGCAATGTAATACCAGTTACCAGCTGTAAAGCTACTTTGGGTCGAAGCTATTTCATTATGAGATGAAGGAGTAGTTTCCACTTCAAAATTGAAATTATTCGTAAACGATAGACGTGGGTCATATGAAGTAGTTCCTGGAGCTGCCAAATAGGTTGTCGTACTAGGACCTCCATTTGGAAACATTATCCAGAATTCAAAAGTGAATTTATCCGTGGGGCCGGAAAATCCCCTTGAGAGAGGAATATAAATATAATCATCGGTTCCATCAAAAGCGATACCAAAACCGGTTTTTCCACCAACAAGATCAGCTGTTGACATCCCTCCAGTGGGTTCAACATTGAAATCCATTTGGTTTAACGTGCTATCACGGATATTTGATAATGATGGATCTTGATCCATATGTAATACAAATTTATAATCAGTATTCCAGACCCCTGCTCTATTTTGCTGATTTGGCGCAGAGGGATTTCCATAATACATTGATATTAGGGTAGATTGAGAACTTGAAAGGTTAAGATTTACCCAAGTCACTAAACGTGCTTGTTGGTTGGTATATTGCCTATCGTAAATCTCCATCTCATGGTCTAGTTTGTTTCCTGAGGCATCTGTAAAGAATATATCTCCTCCGGAAACTTGGGCATGATCTCTTAGATCAGAATCAAGAAGCTCAATGTATAACGGAAAATTGATAATATCAGCGGTCGCTGTTCCTATTGTAATATTCTTTCGATAATTCCATCTTGTATCTACCCATCCTGGAACTGAGTATTGAGACTGAACACTTGAACGGATTCCAGGCGTAGAGAATAAATCGTGTGAATCAGTTTGAGATTCTATATTTCTAAGGACTGGTACTCTTTTGACGTTGGTTTTTCCCCCTTCATCCATACCCAAACCTCGGAGGTGTTCAGATGAAAATCCGGCCAGGTTTGAAAATCCTTCTTGACTTAAAGGAGTAATGAAAGTTAAGGCATTTAGAATTATAAGAAAAAGCATGAAATCTATAGAGATTCCTCTCAATGTGTTTTTCATGAAATAACCTCGACAGATTCAATTAGTATATTGCCTTGGGGCAAGAAAGGAATATAAAACGATAAACTGAACCATTACCCCGTAATTTGATTTTACAGATAGTGGATCAATCCATGGCAAACTGCAGCAATTTGCTAGGTACTGATATACACGATTTTAAAACAGATCTGGATATTTTATACGGATTTCGAGTAAATTTGATACAAAGGCTCTGGTAAAATCTTAAATCTAACCATAGAATGTCCTGTTTTCCGAAATTTATGATCTCTTTCAGAAAGAAGTTCAATTCCTGGAATCTGAGAGGAATAGGGATTTCCCATTACGCACATGGAAAAGCACTCTGAGGTGTAAAGCCCTGAAACTTTACTTAGGAGTAGTTCCTGGATTTTTTCCGTGGCGAGATCAGCCATTTATAGCAGAGCTAATGCGAGATAATCAAGTAGGGGTTATTTTTTCCTACTGGGCTTTTAGAAAACATACCAGTAAACTTGGCTCGAAAAGCCTCCATGATTACTTTTCGCACGAGGGTCCGCTCATGATAGACAGCGGAGCGTATTCTGCACATAATTCAGGAGTGGAAATTTCCGCTCAAAATTACCTCGAATTCTTGAAGCGGCTTGATACCGATGAAGAAGATATAGTTGTCAACCTGGATGTCATCGGGAATCCGCATCAATCGGAAGAAAATTGGCGATGGCTTTCTGATAAACTAGATCGCCCGATCCTTCCCGTTATTCATTGGCCTGCGAAAAAACCCTCTTACCTTGTTGATCCTTACATAGGTCTAGGAGGTATGGTTCCTGCATTTAAGATTAATCAATCTGGAGGTGCTCATGAGGTTTCACGCTGGATTGTTGAAATAACGAAGAATTCTAAGGAAAACGAGCTTAATTTTCATGGATTTGGGATAGGAAGCCCCTATCATCAAATCCTATTTGAACCACATCTAGCTTCTGTGGATTGGATCGGTTGGAGACGAAATGCCGCAGTTTGTTCATGCTACACCCCAGAGGGTTCTACCCTCGTTCACGAGGCACGGAAGAAAACAAAGAAGGGGAAAACTCTAACGGAATACCTATTTGAGAAATATTCTCCACCATTCCTGGAAAACATTGAGGACCTGTCCATACCTGGAACAGTGGGATGGAAAAACCGGGCTTTATGGAATGTATGGTGGTTTCTGGAGGCCTCAAATTATAGTAACCAGATTAGGGGATCGAAATATGTTCAATCCATCCAAAAGACAATGAATCGAAAAAAACGCGAGCTTCGCTCCGCCCTTCTCGATGAATACTTGGTCGGAATTTAAAAGGTTATTAATAGCCATCTAATTCATTGATCGAATTCCTTTCTCAAAAAAGCCAATGATCAATTTAAGCTGTGACTCAGAAACATCGGGAGTTTGATGAGTAAACCTTTCCCTCCTTACAAGCTCTTTAATCCATCCAGGAATAATAGCACTCATGGCAACAGCGATTTCCTGTATTTTTGGGGAAGATAAACCTGAAATTTTTAATCTGGTGACAGCTAATGTAACTCCAGACACCAAGAGCTCCAAAGTTTTCATCTGATAATTACGGAAGTGGGCTTCATCATCTGTTAACCGTATGTTCTTTGATTCTTTCTCCACGATTATAGCTAGAGCTTGACGCAATCTAACATCGTCAATAATATCAGCGCGTGCAGGTTGTTTACGAGCCAAATTGAGATATGAAGTCGTCATGGAGAGTAATTCGTCTCCAGGACTAGATTGATTCAGGCCCTCTTCAACGTATTCACATAGAGATTGAAAGGCATTTGCAGCAACGGCAAGGTATAAGTCGTCCTTACCATTCACAAAATAATTGTAAATCGTTGCACGAACAAACCCAGCTTTGTCAGCAACTTGCTTTAAATTAGTTCTTTCGTATCCACGTTCAAGAAAAAGAGATTCTGCCGCACTTATGATCTGGCTACGGTATTGAGCACGTTGAAGCTCTCTTCTTTGTCTGCTTGGTGATTTTCTAGAATGTTCATTCTTTTTATTCAAAATTTCTCCACCATTTTACCCATGGTTTGGTAAAGAAAAATAGAGATAAAAGGATAAGTGTAATCAAAGAATCTGCGATCACACCTTATCTTTTACCGGTTTAAAAGTAGAAAAACGAGAAGGGCTGTGGAAACAAGGGTAAGAACGGCACTTCCTATGTGAAAAATCTTGGCGCCTAGATCCACTTGTTCGCTAGAAAATCCTAACCAGAGCCCACATACTATTGTGGAAAAGAAGGCCAACCCTGTAAACCCTAATAACACTATTTCAAAGAAATTTAGATCTATCATCTGTTTTTTCACCATTTCATCTTTTTTTATCAGTTTTCGGTGTATTATGACACCATGTAAAATATTTGGACAGTATGTATATAAACTTTTTAAAAGCGGCACCCAGAACCCAGGGGCATGGATCCCCTTTTTAATCGTACGATTGTCCCCATCTGTTAAAGACGAAGTCCTCTCTCTTTCAAGAAATCCAGTGCTTTTTCAAATACAGCATCTCGATTAAATTTAGTTAACTCCCAAAGCAAAGTGTCATCACGGGCCTTAACCAATTCCAGAAACGGAAGAGATTGACGACCTATCGTGGCTAAGATACATGAATGATTATCTAATGAGTGCAATAAGGCATGCCGAAATCTTGAAGAATAGATTTCCATCCTCCCGATTTCATCTATCACCAAAAGATCACTGGTTGAATAAAGACATGGTACGGCCAATGTTTCTAAATCTATAATCGACACGTAGTATTTTCCGACTTTGAACAGTGGTCCCTCCAATGATTTTTTATTTACCCGCGCTAAAACCCCAGATTCTCCTCCTATTATAACAAGGTCAAATCCAATACGCTGACCAGCTGCTTTTACCTCATTTGTCCAAAATCCAGTTATCTTATATGATGGAAAGTGATGTACTACCTTTTGGATTAATCTAGTTTTGCCACATCCAGGTTTCCCCGTGATTAAAAGATGTCGAGAAGAAACGTGGCTCTCTGAATGTTCTATCAATTTCTTCACCATAGTTACGCCAACACAGATAAGAGATTCCGCTTTGGTCTTCTCGCACCAAAATCCAGAGAGGTTTCACCCTTGGTGTCTGGATGCCATATTTTATTGACACTCAAATGCACATTCGAGTGCGATCACTGCTTTCTATATTGTAGCCCGGATGCTGATGGAACATTTAGTCTCAAGCAATTAAGGATACTTCTTGATGAACTTACAAAGTTAGAACAGGCGAAAACCATCTTTTTTGAGGGAGGGGAACCGTTTCTTTTCTATCCTCTGCTTATGGAAGGAATTCGTAGGGCGGACGAACTCGGATTCAACATAGGGATTGTTTCCAATGGATATTGGGCTACTACGGTTGATGATGCTGTTTTATGGCTTAGCCCCTTAGTAAATCGAAATATTGTTGATGTAAGCATCTCAGATGATACTTTTCATTATGGTAAAGTTGTGAATAATACCGCAAAGAACGCAATATCAGCGTTACGGCAGTTGGGCATCCCTTGTGGTAGTATATGCATTGACCCCCCAATCATTGAAACTAGTGAAAATCAGGAGAAAGGAGCTCCTATTATCGGAGGAAACGCTCGCTTTAGAGGTCGTGCGGTAGAAAAATTGGTCGAAGACCTTCCGAAAAGGCCAGCATCTGATCTACTTCCGGAATGCCCCTACGAAGACTTGGAAAATCCTGGGCGAGTCCATGTGGATCCATTTGGACATGTTCATCTCTGCCAAGGTTTGAGTCTTGGAAACATGTGGGATATCCCACTCTCAGAGCTTATCCCGTCATATGATGCTAAAACACACCCAATCGCTGGCCCGCTACTTAAAGGGGGGCCACATGAGCTTGCAAAAACCTACGGGATAAATGGTGATGCGTCATATGTGGATGAATGTCACTACTGTTATTCAGTTCGTAAACAACTTCTGGATCGTTTTCCCAAATATCTTGCTCCAAGGCAGGTGTACGGGTTCCCTCCATAACTGAAGTTACGGTATTTGTTTGGCTTTCCAATCTTTGATTATCCTTCTTTCTCGACGAAGGTGGTTAAATTCCCCACCACCCAAGCTTCCAGCAAGGTTCAGATAATCAAGGATCTCCCCAACCAGCAGCATAATTGGCACGATAACGAGGCAGGGAACGCCAAATACCAAGAATTGTATAACGGCCACCAAAAACGATGTCACTACTGTTCCCAGACCACCAAAGAGGAAGATCCACTGACGTGAGGGAGGAGACGCCAATAAATAACTTTCATAGTTGATTTTCAATGTTGGGAGATAAAAAACATCACGACTGACTCCGTCAAACCTTATTCTTGCAATAAGCCCACCTATATAGCGTCCATGCAAATAGAAGCAAGGAATTACAGCAAATAGCAAAAATTGATTGGCAAAAGCTAGTAATTCAAGGGAGATCAGCCCTAAAATCACATCAATTATGATAGTACCTCCTACTAGAGCAGCGAATAAGATTGATGCTATCCTTCTGCCTAGACCTATTATCCAAATAAATCCTAAAGAAAAGAATACTGTGAAAATCACAGATGTTATCGACGCAAGTAATACCAGATCAGGAACCGAAAACATTAGGACTATTCCGATGATCCCTAAACCAAAACCTGTCCAGAGAGGTAATACAATCCGTATTGGTTTCGTGGGGCCAAGTCGTGCAAGGTACAAGCGATCCCGTATGTCCGCAGCTACTTTAACAAGTTGTGGATCAGGTGCGGATTGACGTTTAATTCTACCTACGATCCACCAAAATCGTTTTGTCTTGTCCTTTGGAAGGTTATTTGGACTCTCTATTACGATTTGCTGAATCTGAAGTAATTCTGGTAATAACCCCTGTTGAGATTCCATTTTTACCGAATCCTTTGAAACCTAAGAATGATTGCCCGTGTAAAAAAGCTTTTCAGGTGTCCGATTTGGGGATCTTTCTATACAAGGATCTTTCTCTGTGAAATTCTAGCGGATTTGAAAAATTATGAGTGACGAAGACAAGAGGCTGGAGGCGTTATTTCAGGAATTCTTCGAAATATTTATGGAGAGATTCCCCACATTTGCCACCTACCTGGGCTACAAGCATGAAAAATTTGATCATTTGTTGCCCGATGGAACATTAGGGGCAATGCTTGCTGATATTTCAGTATTCCTTGAATCTAGGCAAAAATTGGAGAGTTTGGATTATGATTCGTTATCTGATCACGGCAAACTTGATTACGATTTAGTTGAATATTTTCTAAATCTCCAGTTTTTCGAGATGACCGAATTAGCTTCGTGGGCTGCGGGAGCGACAGCGCAGGGACCCATTGGCGAAATAGGGAATGCCTTATACCCGCTATATGTTCGAGATTTCGCTCCAGTCGAAACAAGAGTAAGAGCAATGATTTCCAGACTAAAAGCTGTCCCGCGCTATCTGGAAGAAACAAAATCACTCTGGCTATATCCAGTGAAATTATGGACGGGAATTGCAATCGAGGAGGGGGAAACAACGATAGGCTTCTTCCAAATTATTCAACAAACATTAAAGCCACAAATAAAACCTGAATTACACAGAGAACTGGTTGAAGTAATTTCTGGAGCAACTGAGGCGATCCAAACCTATGCTTACTGGATTAAAAATGAAATTTTACCCAAGGCAACTCACGATTGGGTAATTGGCCCTCAGAAATTCGCAAGATTGGTTGCATTGAGGAAAATTGGCAAAACTCCGGCTGAAATCCTAAAGATCGGAGAGCAGGCTTTAATCGACACTAAAACCCAACTAAAGGAACTAGCGAACGAACTTTATCCCGGAAAGACTCTGGACGAGGTAAGAGAGGTTATTAAGGAGGATCATCCTCCATCCTTTGAAATGGTTCTAGAACATGTGGTGGAGTTGACGAAAGAAGCCAGGGCATTTGTGATTGATCACGAACTTATGGATGTACCCGATAATGAACAACTCCAAGTGATTCCTACACCTACGTTTCTAATCCCGATTATTCCATTTGCAGCCTATTTTACCCCAGAAAAGTTTGCAAAGGTTCAGGTTGGCCAATATGTCGTGACACCAACAGAAGGAAACGAAGAGATGTTAAAAGAACACAGCTACGCATCTTGCAAAAACACCGCTGTCCACGAAGGGTATCCTGGACATCATCTTCAACTTGCCTCGGGAAATCTTCAACCGAGTCTGATACGGAGCATAGTGTCTGGAACCGAAACTATTGAAGGCTGGGCGCATTATTGTGAGCAGTTGATGGCAGAAAAGGGGTTCCTTGATAAAAAAGGAGTCTTTATTCAACTGATAGACCAGTTGTGGCGAGCTATTAGAATCATTGTCGATATCAAATTGTCTACGGGGCAAATGACTTTTGAGGAGGCCAAAATGATGATGATGAAAGAAATCGGGATGGCTGAACCCGCCGTGGTGGCGGAATTGAAACGATACACTGCTACACCCGGATATCAATTTTCTTATCTTTTGGGTAAATTCATGATTTTGGAGCTACGTGACGAAATCAAGGCAAAAATGGGAGACGCATATACGGATAAATTCTTTCATAATACTATTATCCGTAATGGAGGTCTACCAATCCATTATTTACGGAGACTCTTTGATATAAAGATTTCAGAGGCGGTTTAGAACCTCATAGATGGTCTAGAATGGCATTTACTTCTGATGATGTAGAACGAGTAGCCGATATTGTTAGGAAATCCAAATACTTAGTGGCTTTTACTGGAGCGGGGATTTCCACAGAATCAGGGCTCCCTGATTACCGTGGTCCTGAAGGAGTGTGGACACGACGGGACCGAGGTCTCCCACCACCCCAGTCTGCACAACCCATTGAGGTAACGAAACCTAATCCTGGGCATTTTGCTCTTTTTGAATTATGCAAACTAGGAATTCTAAAATTTGTAATCTCCCAAAATGTAGACAATCTCCATCTTAAATCAGGAGTTCCGAGTTCAATGCTAGCAGAATTGCACGGTAATTACGGTTTGTTAAAATGCTTGGATTGTGACGAGCGTTATGCCAAAAATAGGGTGAAATGGGACAACAAGATACATGGCACTGGATTTCGCACGGAGAAACCGATTAATGGTCAACCCCGATGTCCCGCTTGCAATGGCCGCTTAATCTCTTCTGTGGTGAACTTCAATGACCCGATGCCCGAACGAGAGATGCGACAATCTGAACATCACTCACGACAATGTGATGTCATGCTTGTCATCGGATCGTCTTTAAGTGTCTTCCCTGCGGCCAATTTCCCCATTCTGGCGAAGCAATCGGGAAGTCAGGTTATCATTATTAATGAGGGGGTAACAGAACTAGATCACATGGCAGACATTCGTATTGAAGCCAAATCTGGCGTTTTTTTGCCACTAATGGTACGACAAATCAATGCCACACCTGTTTAATCCCACTAACAAAGTAGGACGCAGCTATGGGGCTAAATGGAACTATCTTTCTTTATCAAATTGAATTTTGTCTTTGATTATTGAAGTTCTTTCTTTTTTAATTTCTTTTGAAACAGAATCAGTAAGGGGAGGGCCGCCATCATGGCCATAACCTCGAAAGGGGACGATTGTGAACTCGTAATCAATTCTGCCGTTATTACAATCGGAGCCCATCCGACAAATCTATTGCCAATCAAAAAGGTTAGTTCATTGTCAGAGCCTAGATCTGACTCCAAAAATATATTAAATGACAGATCTGTGGTTTTTCCACCTTCAATTCCAACCATAGTGACAGTTGACCCGGCCGTGTCTCTGATACTATCGAAGTTATCATCCACTACTGTTATACCTTTAACGGTAGGGACCCAGGGGCTGAGGTTCCTAACGGTGATTCGTATACTCAAGGTATCACCTGTCTTATTGCCACCTATTGCGGAATAGCTTGTGACAAGCAAACGCGGCGTTAGTTCTAACCAGTAATCGAAAGCAAGCTTGATATCCTCCCAAAGTGAGGGAATGAAAGTTCCAGTGGGATTAAAGTACCCATAAATATCATCCAGACGTTCAATTCTAACAGAATCGTTTTCTTTCTCAACCTGATATGTCGATGATCTATTATGATAGAGTTCGAAGGTCATGGGTACAAGGCACTCCTTGAAATCATACATCCAGTCGGCCCAGTCGCCGGCTATTGTATATCCAATTCCAAAACCGTAATTGATATAGGCTAAATATCCTGGCGGTAGGAACGTTCGAAAATCACTATATATAGATGTATACAGATCGTGTTCAGCCCATGCTCCAGTTGAACCCCAGGGAAAATAGGTTTGATTGATCCCAGAATGTAATGACATCGCGGTAGCAAACGACTTTCCTTCTAAAAAGGCTCTAAGCGCCATTGTTTCGGGTTCCGAGAAAGGAGCACTGCCTGGATAATCTTCACCTCTTGTATCACGACCCCAGCCAGAATCAAGCGTGGAATCATTCCATCGGTAATCATAATTCCTATTGAGATCTACACCTCCAATTGGGTCTTCATTGACCTCTCCATCGTTATCCGTATCATTTCCCTCCCAATATGAATAGATGTACACCCAATTGTTCCCTGATTTTGTGTACACATCATAACCAGAAATGATTCCGTCGGAGTTCAAGTCCTCAGGAGCATCCTCATCAAACAATCCATCACCATCGTCATCAAATTGGCGTGCATTCTTTCGTAGCCACGGATCCCCAGGTATTGTCTTGTTCCCAACCACATAATGTAAACCATCAGGATTGAGTGTCGGAATAATGTAAATCTGTTGCATATCGATAAGTTCGGAAATCTCATTGTTGGTATCATACTCATTTACAAGACGGAGAATAAACCGGAGTGCCATCTCCATGGTAATCTGCTCACGGGCATGATGTTGACCTATTATCAACGTTCCAGGTTTGTGACCAGTATTGTTTTCATTTGTTATTCGGACACAATAAATCTCCCTTCCTTCGAAGCTACTCCCAATTGAAAAGAGGTCAACTATTCCAGGTGCCGTACTATTTACTTGTTCTAGTTCCTCAATCAATTCCTCAGGTGTATGATATTGGTCAGGATAGATCAGGGAAATAGATTCCCAGTCTCTATCATAATGGGTGTGTGAGAATGAGAATTTATAACTCCTATTGTAAGCCAACGTTCGTGTGGGAGCGAAACTCATACCAATTAGCAAAATTAAACACGATATGTACAAGATCAGTTTCTTCCGCAATTTGAAGAACCTCATCCAATGCCTCTTTTATCGTATTTAGAGGTTTTTGATTCCTGCAGTGTCCGAGTATCGATTATTGATTTGCGATTCTGAATATTTATCTGAAGGTTTTGTGTGAGTTGAAGATTCAAAACGTATCTAGGGATACCACAAAAGTGAGTCTTATCAAATGAGGGCCAGTTGGATATGTACACCTCTAATGAAACAAGATTTAAATTCGTACTGGGAACTTAAGCTTTAAAAACATGAAAATTTCGAGATTCTAAATCGAATCATGTACAATCCTGTTCATAAACCTTTGTTCGGATAAATAGGAGATACTAGGGTGATCGACAAGTCATATTTCAGTGGATCATACTATGAAATGGGAGTCCAACAAGGAGCAAGACTCAGAGAGATACTGGTTCTTCCCCCCGCAAATCCCAAGAAAACTAAATGGGCCTCTAATTGTGAGAAATACATGGAGGAATTCACACCCGATCTATTAGAGGAACTTCAAGGAATAGCTGATGCAGCTAGACTCAAAAAGGAAGACTTGAATGGAATTATTCTATACGATTGTTCCCATGTTAAGGATTATTATAAACCTAATTACCTTCAGCGCTGTACAGTCTTTTTAATTCCAGGTAAAGATACACAAATGGAAAACCCGATTTTCGCAAGAAATTATGATTGGTTAAAAGAAGCTCAACAGTATTTCAGCTTGCATAAGATATCTCCTAAGAACAAACTAAGAAGTATTCTGTTAACGGACCATTTTGTTGGGGGTTTTGGGGGAATGAACGAATGTGGTCTAGCAGTAGGGTGTACATTGGCTGCATATTATAATGGACAGGTAAAACCCCAAATCATGTTAAATATGGCCATTCGATGGATTTTGGACAATTTTCGTGATGTAGAGGAAGCTGTCGGCTTCCTAGAAAAGGTTCCACTTAGTGAGGCCTATATATTTCTCATTGCAGACAGTAGTGGAGCCAGTGCTCGCGTGGAAGCAACTCCTGAATCTGTAGAAACTTCTCTTGCCCATGATGAATTTATGATTGCCACTAATCATTTTCAATCGAAAAAAATGAAGAAATACGAGGTGGAAATTACACCAGCAAATGCGCACACGACGTTTACGCGCCTAGAAGGAATTGATAAATGGTATAGAACCCAAAATTGGCCAATTACCATTAATTCGGTTAAATCGATCCTTCGCAGTCATGAGTACGGCATCTGTGATCACAATGGTGAAGCAGGAACATTATGGTCATGGGTCGCGAATCTGGGCGCTAATTTAGTTGAAGTCTGCGGAAATAGCCCATGTTTAGAGGAGTACTCCTCAGTATCAGTGTTGTAATCCATCTAGGATTCTAGTTAAGGCTAAAATCATCTAGAAGTATTGGATGTCGGGGAAGTTTTAAACCATGCATATTATTTCTGAATTCATCTAATAATTGGTGAAAAACCCCATCTTCTTGAATAGACGAATGAGCGTCCAGAATTATTTGAAAATATTTACGCTTGGCTTGAGAGTAATCATCAGGAACATTCCTCATGTTACCCCAAGTTTGCTGAACCTCATAGTGGAGGGATTCCCACCGTCTATAGTCAATTGGTATAAGCCTCTTGGCTATGTAGGTTGAAAACCTCGAGTTATGAGGACGCAAATATAACTCTATGACAATGAAATCTGCTATTTTTTGAAAAAAATCGCTTATCTGTTGTTTAAGGCCTTCATTCGCCTCTAAAGAATTTAAAAAAAGTAAATATTCTGATATCATTGCTAAAAAGCCAAAATTAGTTTTAACTGGAATTGGGAAATATCCCAGTGGATCGCCGAACATTTCCAACAGTTTTCCTTTGCGTTTCCCCATCCAATAGAACCAGAAATGAGCTAATTTAGAATTTAAAAGCAATAGGAGTCCTTTTAGTCTTTCTCCGTCCTCAGATCCGAAAGATCGTATGAAGTAGATATCTTGGCCACCGTACCAATCGAATGTATTATATGCAAATCTTAAAGCCGGCGTACGTTGAGGAGTAACGATCTTCGGACTGGAAAAAATCCTCTGTTCACGAGGACGGTTCAGATACGGCGGGTTATCTAATGAGGCCGCTAGAGCTTTACCAAATTTCCTCAGATGTCTTTCGATATTAGGTAACTTTTCGAAGTTTCTTGTTTTTCTCGTCAAATATAGGATTCGTTTTTTTGTGCTGATTTGGGTTGAGAATTTGAAAATATCCGAACTCTTGTAGAAGGGTTTTAGAAATTCTAGCTCCTTGGCAGCAAAAGATCTAATGGTGTCAAGATCTGTAGGCTTTGTCTGATCCAGAATAAAAACCCCTCTACCATGCCAGCTTTTAGGAAAGTTATGATTATTTATTTGATTTCTTGAAATTTTGTTTAGTCCTGTTACGATCCCTTCTTTCACGTAAAAACCACATTTTTTAAGTGGTTTTGAGTTTGCAATTATTTTTTGTATAGTATTACCTATATCCTCTGGTAAGAAGTGGAAATAGGTATCCCATTGATCAAATACCAATTTATTTTGTGGAAGTTCAAACCTCAGCTGATTTTTAATCTTGGCAATAAGGTTAGCTTCAGATGGATAGGTTTTATCAAAGAGGATGCATTGAATTATGTTGTTTTCTACTCTCCCGCGTTTTATGGTTATAATATTAGTATGAATCCCTTGGGCATTGCTGAAAACCTTATTATCCGCGAAATTAATGTATTCGATGATAGCGGTTTCATCCATTATTCTACGTCGAAGATAATTTGCTCCACTTGCTGTTAACCAGTAATTGGAGGCAAGAGTCGTCGCAAATCCATTTTGGGCTAGTAGATCAATGATACGGTGTTGAAATAAGTACCAAAGATCCATTTTTCCCTCATAATATCTTGGTAGCATTTTTGCGTAAGTACGGAATAACTCTTTGTTCCCGCTTTCTCCAAGATAAGGAGGATTAGCGATTATCACATCAAAACCTCTTACTTCAATTCCTTCTGGAAATATATCTGGGAATGCGTTGAACCAGTGAAAAAACTCGATTTTCAATGGTTTTTTTCTTTTCAAACGGTATTGGCGGACAAACTCCAACGCCAGATTTTCATTCTTGGAGTAGTCTGTATCGTCAGCAGAGGAACTGAAATAGGAAGATAAATCAGATGAACTTTTGCTATTTCGTGAGACAAAGCCCGCAAGGGCATCACCCACTTTGAAATGGTCGAATATTTGATCTATATTTTTTGAACTCTTAGATATTGAGCTTTCATCACTCAAGAATGACACTAAAAACAAGAACATACGAACTTTGGAGATCTGCACCGCTAAGGGGTCATTGTCTACTCCATATAGATTTTTAGGGAGAATAACGGTACTTAACAGAGAATAGGAATCATATAATTTGTCTTCGCCTCCCCGAGAAGAATCCGTGATCATTTTATAATATTGTAATAGCTTGCGAGCACTACATTCTAAAAAGTGTCCTGTACCCATTGCAGGATCTAGAATTGTAATTTTCTGAAGGCGTTCTTGGAGGTAACCAAGATAATGCATTCTGGCGGCTTCGGGAACAGATGAAAAATACTCTTCCATTGTTTGAAAATCGTTAGAAAAACGAGAATTAAGGTCTGAAAGAAAAAAAAGCTCTAAAGTTCGATTGCAAATGAACTCTGCGACTGATTGGGGAGTATAATATGATCCCGAACTTTTTTTCTCGCTTTGAGTAATTATCTTTTCATATAAAGCTCCAAAAAAAAATGAATGATCTTGGATTTGATCCCAATCCAGCGATTCTAATAGATTTAAAAGCGGAATGGGAGTTATTCGTCTAGAATTTTCCGATTCCTGTTCTTCATAAAAGCAAAAATCAGGAATAGATGGGATATTGGATGAACTCCAGATAGGAAAATATGTTGGGAAATCGGGATACTGAAATGTTTCATGAAGGGGGGATTCTCGTCCTTGGAATACGGAAAAATAATGCCGAAAAAGATCAAGAAAGCTGTTGAAATGATTAATCTGTATGTTACGTTTGAAATTTGTAATGAGGAAATTCTGATTTTCATTTAATAAGCAAATTTCTTGGAGGATTCGAAGAAAGACCAGCTGCATTATTAATTGGTTAATATATTCGCGTCCAGATCGATGATCGTCGATTCCGGACAAATTTTGCAGTAGAAACTCTCGTGTATCGATTAATGTACGATAAAACCCATCAATCACATTCTTATCAGGTGATTTCAAGTGGGGATCACGCTTCTTGCTAGGAACGGGATTCTTATATGTAGCAAGGTTTGGCAGACACCAGTGATAATTCCTACCTGCTTTGGGACGGGAAACAGGGAACGTTATTGTGAACATGCAGGGAACACAGTAGAGTGGATGTTCTTGGTTTTGTTTGTAGAGAACTAGTTCTTAACTAGGTAAAAAAAGGCTGGTTCTAAGAGAATAAATTGGTAGAATTTAATGAAAATCTTGATCGTTTCTCCTAGATTTCCCTCTCCAGCTTATCCCATGGGAGGACGGATCTACAGTGACCAGGCTATCGTGTTCAGTAAATTAGGATATGAAGTACGCATTATTGTTCCCATTCCCTGGATTCTGCCGATAAGGGGGTTTAAAGGACGTTGGGATACGCTATTAAAAATTCCTTACAGAGAGAGCTATCGTAATATCGCGACATTCCACCCAATTTTTCCTTTTATTCCCAAATTTCAAGAAATCGGGGGTATGTTCTATCGAATACAACGTTTTCTATACCGTAACGCCATTCGAAAAGAGGTAGAGTCATTTGTACTAAGAGAAGGAGATGTTATTCATGCTCATTCATGTTTATTGGCAGGACAAGCGCTTTTGGATTTAAAACGTAACGCCTCTCTTATTGTTTCCATTCATGACTCAGAATTGATGGTAGTTGCTTCCCAAAACAAGTATCTGAGGACAGTAATAATTGACACAATTAGAAAGGCAAATCATGTGATCTATGCTTCAGAGAAACTTAATAAAATTGGATTAAATCTCGCTGGGAAGCATTCATATTCAGTAATACCTTGGGGGGCACATAATTATAACTTCAAGAAGCAGCTGCCCTCTGATTTTACCGTAATTTGTGTTGCGAGGTTTATAAAGACCAAAGGCATTGACACACTCATTGAATCCTTTGCTAAGCTAATGAAAATAAATCCACGATCACGATTAGTTCTCATCGGGGATGGGCCTGAATTTGAAAATATCAGACAATTGATTTCCAAATATCGAATACAATCGCGGGTGGAATTGACGGGATACTTACCAAATCGGGAAGTAGTTAAACGAATTTCTAGGTCAAACGTCTTTGTCCTACCCAGTTTTGTGGAGGCCATGGGTACTGTATATTTTGAAGCAATGTCGGTAAAAGTACCAATAATTGGGATAAATGGCGAAGGGATAAGTCAATATATCGAGCATCGGGTAAATGGAATTTTGGTTTCCCCCAAGGATGCGGAAGAATTATTCTCAGAATTGAAATTCCTTGAAGAAAATCCTAGAACTGCGAAAGAAATAGGAGAAGAAGGATATAAAACTTTTATAAAAAACCAATTAGATTGGCAGGGAAATGCGCAAAAGCATGTCGCAATCTATAAACGAATTTCAAAAGGAAAATAGATGTCTATTGCTAGGGGGGAGTGGTTTTTTGGGGCGTCATTTATTACGGGTCCTAATTGATTATAACACCCAAATAATCTGTATGATACATAAGAATCCTCTACAAAAAGCAAGAACCCATTCTAAGAAAGAAATCAGACTTGTTAATGGATCAATCACTAATTATCCCTGGCAATCTTTTCAAGAATATCCCCCTACCCTAGTATTTCATTTAGCACGTATTTCGGGTAAAAGATCCCTTGGTAGAATGATCGCAGCAAACAGAAGCTACCGCGCTAATAAAAGATTAATTGATTGGATCCTCAAGTCAGAACATGACATAAAATTGGTCTATTTGTCTGGATCTTTGACTTATGGCTCTAGAGATGAAAGAGTAACTGAAAACGCACGATTAGTTCCGGATAGTTATTCCAAGCAATATTTGAGAGGAGAATTTCCAATATATCGTGCATTAAACCTAAATGAAGAGTTTCCAGTAATAATCTGTAAACCTGGCTGGATTTATGGTTCAGGCTCGTGGTTTGAGCGATTTTACCTGAAGCCAATGCAATCAAGCGGTTTTGTCCCCTTATACGGAGAGGGGAATAATTGGATGTCTCTTATTCATGTCGCAGACTGTGCTGAAATGGTTTATTGGATAGCATCTCAGAAAAGCAGGGGGATTTTTAATTTGTTTATTGGTAAACCCATCAGGCAACGGGATTTTTCAAGTATGATTTCGGAACTTTCAGGACTCCCCGTAAAGAAATTTTCGAATTTGTACGTTAGATGTAGGTATGGTAAGGCTGTTAAGGAGGCATTTAATTTTTCTTTGAAAATTAATACAAAACATACCGAATTTTATCGAAAATATCAACCCATTTACCCGAATTTAAAGCAAGGGATTTCAGAAGTACTTGACCGACACGGTCTTATTTCCTCTTAAACACATATAAACTGTATTCACCAAATTGCCATAGGGCCGTCCTGTTAAGGGCTTGATCAATCCTCCATAAGAGATCAGTAAATCTACCTCGTGGGAAAAATCTAGCCCTAGGCCAGGCAGGATAGAAAATTGAATATCCTTTCTTTTCTACCAATTTGAAAGCTGGATTAAATGTTTCGCTGATTTCTTTGGAAGATCTGCAGGTTGTTTTCAGGTTTTTATCAAGGGAATATCCCTTCCAGGTATTCTTAATGCGTGCAGATGAAGCTTGAAATCGTAAAAGCATCACATTATAAACTAAATCAAATAAATACCATTTATTGATAAATGTAAGCACCAAAATGCCATCAATGGATAGAATCTCGTCAAAAACTTCAACGATACTCTCTAGACTTCGTACTGTATTTAAGGCACCAAAATAACAATAAATTAGATCTATTCGTGGAGTAATCATTCTATTTAGATTCTCTGGAACAGTGCGAAATATGCGTACATTGGTGATTTGATTTTCCTGGAGTTTTTCCCGAGCAATTTTGATCATTTCCAGGCTTATATCAATTCCGTAGAATTCCCTTCCAGGATATTTTCTAGAGAAGTAAAGTAAGTCCATTCCCGGACCTATTCCAATTTCAAGAGCAGAATCCCAAACATATCTTTCGGTTACTTTTCGAAAATCATTTCGGATTTTCTGGAGTATATGGTTAACAGAATAGCGTTTCTCAAAATCTAAAGCGTCGAGATCATAGTATTTGGCAATCTGCTTGTAATAGGGCGATTTCATTAGTACCAGTTCTTTCTAACAGGAAATTTTGACATGTTTTCATTGGAGAACGTGATGGATGAAATTTCTCCATCTTCCTAAAGCAGAATTTCCTCTAATCTTTGCAGGAACAGCTCCTCAGTCCTTTTAGCATGGCCTGAAAAGTGTCCCTTATATCTATCGGGAAGAAATGATGTTTCTTTTGATGAGGATTCAATATTACCATATTTTTTGAGGACTCGGGCTCGCTCTCCAAGATCCAACCAAATCCCAAGGGGATTATTTAAAGCAAATTCTGCTAAAGTCTTTAATGGGTGATTTGTCTGGAGTGGGAGTCTTGCTGTTCTACCATTTCTAGTGTTGGGGAGGAATCTAGAAATCCAATTGTTTTTTCTCAAGATCCGTTTATACATTGCTGAATTTATGATTGGGATTATATGAGTTAATTGATATGCTGTAAATAGATCTTGTTCGCTTATGGCGAGGTTCTCTTCTGAAATGATGTAATTTGGACAGAGCACCGTACCATTGAGTTCACTTAGTTTTTGTAGTAGGAAAACGAGAAGCCTACATACCCATACGCGCTTGGCCTTTGCTACGATGAAAAAATCAATATCTGAATATTTGAACGTATTATTCATTGATAAACTACCAGTAACGCCAACCATACGCACATACGGAAGATTTGCGATATACCAACCATATTTGATAGCTAGCGGCCAAAGATACCGTTGAGAAAACTCAAAACGAGAATTTCGTATATTGATGATTTCCTCGCGTCCAGCTAATACGTAGTACCCCTTTTTGTGAACTAAGATGCTTCGAAGGGGTTCATTTTTTAGTGCAAATAATAGGGAGTCAAATGGTAAAGCTATCCGAATTAGATTCTGGTGAATTTCAGGAACTGTTAATGGATAGTCAAAGATGTCGAAATAGCACACAGTGGCCAAAATCGCCAATTCACTTTCAGAGAAGTTGCTGTTCATGGATTTCAGCATGGATATTGTAATATTCACTCTCTAATCAAACCACAAACTTTAACCTAGTCTTCACTTGATCGAGAACTGGAAAAGTAATAAGTCTTTCTTGGTGTAAATCGTTTTGGCAAGCCAACCCCAGAAGATCGTCATAATAACAATCAGCTTTTTGCCATCAATTGGTGGCTTACAAAATCACATCAAGTTGATTGCCAACTTTGCAATTCAACTAGGTCATGAGGTCATTATTGTCACGACTACACCGAATAAATCTATGGTTATCGATACGGAACGGCCACTAATCCAGAATGGGAATGCAACAATATATCAACTCCAACCTTGGAAGTGGATTCATGATTCGCCTCTCATAAACCCCACAACATTATATCAGCTTCTAAAAAAAATAAATCCTGATATTATACATGTCGTAAAACCATTCCCCGTGAGTTTAGATGTGGGAGTCATTTATGCCTTAAGAAGCAAGAAGAGAGTCGTTTGTACAGTCATTAATGAGGTCATATTAGGCGAGGGAACATTCATGACAGGAGTTCTCCAAAGATTATTTCAAGTATATCGGATGGTATCATGGACAATCTGGGGCAGGTTAATCAAGAAATTTTCATTTTCTTCACTTCAATATTTCAGATCGTTTATGTCAATTGGCAAATATGTAAATGAGTTGATTATTATCCCCCCATTCTTTCTGCCAAATAATTCACATCCCTTATCTAAAAAAGAAAAGAATCGGAAGAAAGAAGAACTTGGCTATTCTCCAGAGGTTTTTCTCGCTGCGTTTATTGGAGGATTAAGGAAAAGATTATCATACAAACGTCTGGACATTGTACTTGGGGCCTGGCGGAAATTCTATCGTAGACACCCTAAAGCACATCTAGTCGTTGTAGGTGAAGGGCCCATGCGAACCTTCTATGAAGATTTATCTGAGCTAATGGGCATTGGATCCTCAGTACAATTCCTAGGATATTTACCCAGAATCAAATACCAAGATGTATTAAAAGCCGTCGACTGTCTAATTCTACCCTCAGAGAACAATAACGAAGGTTTCGGAATTGTTATCGCTGAAGCAATGCAAATGGGAGCACTTCCCATAATATCCAACCTACCTGGCCCACGGGGGGTTGTTAACATGGGCGGCCGTGAAACTGCGCCAGGGGTACGATTTTGTCAACCTCGAGATATAAAAACACTAGAACAGAATATATGGGAAATCTACACATTAAAAAACCGTGATGTATTAGCAATACAGAACTTTGAGTATTTGCGTGAGCGTTTTTCCCGATCCGAAGTGTTTTCATCGGTTAAAAGATTATATGCAGAATGAAACCCTGTGAGAATAGCCATGAAGATCCTCTTGCTCAATTCATTAATAAATCCAGGAAGTGGCGTCTCAAGAGTCGCGATTCAGATTGGTAACGGATTGATTGATCTAGGGCATGAAGTCCTTATGTTAACGTCTGGTGGTAATTCCAGGGAAGCTCGGTTTGCGATACAGAAAATCTCCCAGTCTATAAATATCGAGAAGTTTCGTAAGATAGATGTCATTTATTGCCATTATGGCATTCTTGAACCTCTTTCTGCATATCTAAAGCTGAAACTAAAACGACCATTGGTTATCCACGATCATGGAACAGCATTCCCTTGGTTGTTTGGTGGGAGTGCGAGGATTCGTTATTCCTTGGAATTTTTTATGCGTGTACCAAGCCTACGGTTTGCAGACCGTATTATAACTATTAGTAGGTTTTTAGAGCGTATAAATTGGATAGTTTATCGAAGAAGATCCATAGTGATCTACAATGGAATTACGGATAATTTTTCTTTCTCCTCAGCTAAGAGAGAGAAGATCCGCCAAGAATTAGATCTAAAGAAACGAATCGTGGTTTTGTTTGTAGGACGCTGGAGCCCTCATAAACGAATACACAAGCTTATTGCCACATTAAATGATCTACGTTCCATTGAACCTTCTCTCGCATTAGTATTAATCGGATCTGCAACCAGCGATAGAAAATATGCCACCAAGTTACTTCAGGCAATTCAGGATCATACAGATACTGTAAAGTATTTTGGTTCTCTTAATGATGATGATTTATGTGGGATGTACAGCGCTGCCGATATCTATGCGACATATTCGTCATGGGAAGGATTTAATCTCCCCATTTTCGAAGCTATGAGAAGCGGAATCCCCATTGTTGCATTCAATAAAGGGAGCCATAAGGAGTTCGCTAATATTGGACTTTCTCTAGCAAGAAATAGCGAACAATTTAAAGAAATGCTTTTAGATCTTGCTTCGAATCCAAAACTAAGGAAGATGGTAGCTTCCAGACATACAGCTTATGCACGGAAGTTCTCATGGAAAAAAACCCTCGATAAAATCGAAGAAGTTCTTGAAGATGTAACCAGCACGTGATTCCCTAGATGACTTATTTCCTGAATTTATTTTTTATTGTTGTAATAATTCTTATAACACTTGCCATGATGTTTTCGACAGCCATGGGCCTGGATTGGGAAACTCGTAGGGGAAAGATATTACCCATATTATTGTTATTGGTTCAAATTCTAGTTGAATATTGGTTAATTTTCTGGGGGCGCGACGTAGTTTTTGTTGGAATCGACCAGGCAGGTGAATTACGAGTATTTACGCAAATCAGCCGGAATATCCAATATACTATGGATCCCCTTAACATCAGCTTTTTTGATAACTATTCTTTGGCACTCATTCCCTTGTTATCCTTCTTCATACTAAGCAGATTTCTATTTCTGTTTATGGGAAATAATGCGTGGCTTTTGGCTTACCACATTCTCTTATTAGCTACTGCAGCAATAAAATCAGTACTTCTGTTCATTTTTCTTTGCAAATATACTTCTAAGCCACTTTCATTCATTATAACTTCGATTATTGTTAATTCATTCTTTTTTATAAGTCCTTCATGGTGGATCGGGTTACGTGAGTCATTTGCATTAATTTGGCTTCTTTTAATCTTGTTAAATGCAACTTACAAACGGGTCGGGGCTGGAATGGCTTTAATCTTTTTTACCCATTACCTCTTATTTTTTGTCAGCCTTGCTACTGTGGCTTTTCCATCAATATGCATTGGATTGTACAAACGCCTTGGAGACTCTTCTAAAAACTTTCATGAAGATCTAGGACATTTAATAGATCTAATCTCAAAGGTTAACTTCCGGGGATATTATTTCTTATTCTTTTTCGGCCCATTACTTTTGGCAGTTTTAATTCTACTTTTAATCCCTAAATATCTCACCTTGATGGTAGAATTCCTATTTAATACGATAACAAGCTTTTCAATCTCGTCTACCGTCCTTTCTTATTCCACGAATACCGCGTTTTGGTTCCTCCTTACAATTATGCTTACAGGTTTCGGTTTTCTTTGGTTTGTTTACCTGTGGTGGAAAGACAAAACCTATACCTTCTTTGATCTGTCCACAGGATGTGTTATATTACTTCTGGCCAGTACCTTCTTCATAGGCGATTTTGGACCTGAAAGAATCTTTTCTAGTGGGATTTACCTTCTAGCTGCTGCCATTTTGCAGAAATTTAATGGACTGAAATTCGAAAGACGCCAAAGGTTTCTTGTGCTAGGAATCTTGGGTATTTTGATAAATCCCATAACATTTACACCTATGGTAACCAGTTCGCAATCTGTTCTTATTGAGGGAAATTCCAACTTCGAGAATCTTCTCCTAAAAACGTCAGTAAGTCATGGTGAATATTTAGTCGCGCTTAGCTTGAGCGAATGGGATGAGGGAGGGTCAACAATACATTGTGATTGGAATCAGTTTCGTGCCTTCCTGGCCTTTACCGAGACCAACCATTCGCGTTTTAAAGTCTTCCAAACCATATCAGATTATCTTCCTGGCGACTTCGTCATTGTTCCTCCATATTATTTAGTCGGAAGGTTCATAGTCTCGGTAGATTGGGAAGGAAGTGTTACTAAAAGCACCAAATTATATCTTAATCTAAACTTGGAGGATTTCACCAATATTCAGGTAATCCAGAATATATCGATATACAAAGTCCCCTGAAAAATCAAGTTTTAATGATCAAATGCTTGGTAATCCTAAATGAGAAAGGTCTCCTTTATCATTCCCGCTCTTAATGAACAAACAGCCATTGGAATGACTCTTGATGCCATCCCCAAGGAGGATTTTCGTACGATGGGTTTCGATCTTGAGGTTCTTGTAGTTGATAATCAATCCGAAGACCGAACTGCAACAATAGCGGAGTCACGTGGAGCTACAATCATTGTTGAGCCAGAGCGCGGGTACGGACACGCATGCAAGGCAGGCTTACGTGCAGCATCAGGAGATTTCCTAATCTTAGTAGATGGGGATGCCAGCTATCCAGTCCAAAAATCCATCCACATGATTTCTCTTCTTCAAAAAAGTCAGGCTGATATCGTTTTGGGCTCAAGATTCCAAGGAACAATTGAGAAGGGAGGATTACGGGGATTACATCGCTTTGGCAATATATTGCTTACTTTTCTTGTCAACTTTCTGTTTGGAAGTCACCACAGGTTGACGGATGTGCAGACAGGTTTCCGATCCTGTAATCGTGAAATTCTTCCTCTCCTTAACCTGACTTCTGGTGGTATGGAATTTGCTACGGAACTTGTGGTAAAAGCTCTTCAGAGACAATTAAGAATCTGTGAAATTCCCATCAATTATTATGCGCGCCCAAAATATAGCTATTCTAAGCTCCGTCCCTTTCGAGATGGTTGGAGGCATCTTCTCTACTTATTACAGGCTAAAATCAGGTTCGTACTCAAGATATGGTCTTAGCCGTCTCTGTATTCCTATCTGCTTAAGTCCCCCAATGAAAGAGTAGGATGAAAAAGGTAATGGATTTAGCGGAATAAGACCGCCATCCGTTCAACCTCGGTGTAAATGTTTAGAGGAGGGATTTTAACATCACCGGGAGTCCAAGTAAGGAAGGTATAATTGTTAGGGGCACGAACCATAACCACGGCCCCAGCGCCGCCGACATTGCGACCTACAAGCCGACCTGCATCCCACTCACTGATCATTACAGAAAATCTCGTCCCAGCGATCGTTATTCCAGGTTCCCGATTTTGCCAGGAGCGGAGAAGAGAGGGGCCGTCCACTTGCCAAGCGGGCTGATTTGTCCAATAGACATTTCCATTAGGATCAAGAATCGTTACAATGGAGATATAACCGTTTTGAATAAGACTATTCATCATATCTTGATAGCTCAATGCTCTGTAACCTCTTTTATATTATCTAATTAGAAGGGGCATAATAGTTTAATTGCCAACAATGGAACAGCTTGGTTGAAACCATCTGTGATCAAACATATCTTATATCGTTCTCATAAAATGGTTCCCAATATAAAATGGTATCTAATCACAGTGATTTCTTTCGCTAATCCTCATCGCTCGAGAGGTTCTTAAAAAGACTTGCGTTTCTATTTAATGGTCGCGTACCATCACAACTTGTTTAAAATCAAGAATCAAAAGATTCCCCTGAATTTGCTCGAAATCATGTCGATCGTGACTTAATAACAGGATACGCCAGAACAGTATCTAGTATGATACAAACATACCAGTCGGGACTGATACAGATACCACATGCCATAGTTACAGATGTACAAAAGAGAATACCCTTTGCTTCTTGCAGTTGATATGGGGGGAATCTATTCTTTGATACAAGAGCGGTCAGGGACAGACGCTACATGATTCTTAGGAAAAACGATTCTATGTCCGATTATAACGCTTGTCATACATCAATATTCAACGTTGAATTCACTACGAATCCGATTACGAATGATATTGCCGCAATTCCTAGGGAGATTCCCACAATTTCAAGAAAACGTTTTTTGAAGGGAAGATCTTTTGCTACTGATATATATAACGTGAATAAAAATACAATAATAATAGCATTAATGAGTGCAATCCCCAAACCGAGGAGAGGGGACTCATTGGGGAACAACATATATGGTGCTACCAGGAATATCACCGTAACAATGTAGGCCGCTCCCGTGTACATGGCGGCTTTCAACGGGCTTTTAGAGGAAATTTCTTCAGATTTTGTAGAAAGATATTCTGAAGCTCCCATGGACATAGAGGCGGCAATTCCCGTCACTAAACCCGCGATGGCAATGAGACGTGTGTCGTTTAGTGCAAATGTAAGGCCTGCTAATGCACCAGTTAATTCCACCAACGCATCATTCAAACCTAATACTACGGACCCCATATAATCAAGCAATTCCTCATCCAAGAGGTCGATAAGAAGTTTTTCGTGTTCTTCTTCCTCTTCAATGATATGTTCAATATCAGGAATATGAGGAGCAATTACTGCATAATTCCTCTGTGCTCTTCCCTCTCCTAACTCCATCAAGCGCACACTGAAGGTTAAACCGAGTAGGCGAGCAATGAGGGTATAGAAGAACACAATGAGTCTTGATGGCCTTACTTCCCGTTTAGACCATTCTTTGAATTGTTCATAATGCTTCATTTCTTCCTCAGCAATTCTATTAAGAATTCCTCGGTTGTGATCCGTCGAAGCTTCCGAGGCAAGCTTTGAATATATACGGTATTCAGTAATTTCGTTCCTTTGTGCACGTAATAGAGCTTTTTCCACTTCTTTATCCAACATTCGGTCAATCCTCTCCTTTTGGGCAAAAAAATTTAACGATGTGATTAAAAAAAATACCTTCCCTTTCTTCCAGACAATGATGCAAATAAGTTCAAAAAACAAGTAATGAAACATCTTTCAGGGATGGCAATATGAATGAAAACCATCACATAGACCGAGAAATCCTCTATGAAGAAACATTTTCAACTCCAATTGTAGATTTGATTGTTCTAAGTACTCAAAAAGGCGTGTTTCGTGTATTCCTTGAGCCTGAAAACGAATATTACCAGAAATGGCTTAAAACATCGGAGAAAAGGTTCGAAATTGTCCCTGCAGGTTTTCCATCCCCTGCAAGCGAACAATTACTTGAATATGCTAATGGAAGAAGGCAAAATTTTGATTGTCCAATGGATTTGCGAGGTACGCCATTTCAATTGAAGGTTTGGCGATCTTTATTAACTATACCGTACGGTACGACCAAATCTTACAGTTGGGTCTCCCAGAAAATCAACAAACCTGGTAGTAGTCGAGCTGTTGGCTTAGCAAACGGACAAAATCCAATCCCCATTATTATTCCATGCCACCGAGTGATAGGCAAAAACGGAAAACTGACAGGATTTCGAGGAGGCCTTATGTTGAAGAAAAGGTTATTAGATCATGAGGCTATAAATTCGCGTTTTTTCTCCAGATCGTGATTTCTCGTGAGTATTCATTCGCTGTTCTAAAGGCGGGCATCAAATGACTGAACAATACTTTGATATGGGTCAATATATCATGAAATTATTTGATCAAGAGCTCATTGCGTCGAGCAAGGAACTGATGGGAGATTGTAAAGAGCAATATGTGAGAGAGATTTCGCGGCAAGTTATGGCCCGTGGTAGCGTTTCCCTCACCCAAGCAGAGCAATTTGTTCGTGCAATGGCAGATAAGCTGATTCGAATAAACCAAGATCTTTTAAACCAAGCATCCATTACTATTGCAAAAAAGGTAAGAAGTAAGAATAAAAACCAATCAAAGATAGAAAAAGCTGATTTTGAGGAACTCAATCAACAAGTAGAGAAGAAAGACAGGGAGATCGAGGGATTAACAGCAAAAACGATGTCCTTAGAGCAACGTGCCACGATTCTTGAAAAGGAAAAAAATGAAACCTTGGCCCAGTTAACAAACATGAGCAATGTAATACAGGAATTGCAAAATCGTGTTACTTCAATGGAACAGGAATATACGCAGCAAATTGCTCAGCTAAATGCTGAATGGCAGCAAAAAATGAATAAAACCCAAGAGGAATGGGATTCCTATTTGAAGCTTAAATTGGCCGAAAGAGAAATTCAGGCAGCGAAAACGTACCCCACGGAATCTGATTCGGAATAACAGTTAAGAAACCAAAAACTGGCTTACTTTATCATATCTCTCTCACAAATGCTAACTTGTTGGCTTTTTTATGGTAGTAAAATATCCTTTTTTTAGAATCTTCCTATTATTAGTGCTCTTTGTTACCATTGGCTGTAATCTCTATTGGTTTAATACCATCCAGAAAATAAAGGCCCTGGAAGTTACCTCAGAGACCATTGTTGAAGAAAATGATGTTGTGATCCTTAATTACACTCTCTGGGTAGATAATGCCATTGATGACATCCAAAACGGGACGGTTTATGTCCATGATCCAAGCGATTCTACCGTTCCTGTTGAGCTCTATGAACGATTCCCTGATATCCATACCCCACCAAATGTTGGGTTCATGGAAACCCTCATAGGTATGCGGGCTAACGAGACAAAAACCGTTACTATTCCAGCTTTTAGCCCCAAAGGTTTTACGAATACAAGTGATCGCCTTTATGGCAAGCAACTCTTTTATCAAATTTATTTACGAGAAATTCTAGTCGATTCGACTTCTCTGCCATTCACTCTATTTGATATCCCCTTCTTTATCCCACTCATGATAGTTGTTTTAATTGTACCTGTCGCCGTTATTTATTATCGTATTCGACGATTTACGAGTACTCGTGATCTACTGGGTCGAAAAGCGCGTTGTTTATCATGTGGAGCTTTTGCAGAGGTTCGATGTGGCAACGTGGGCTGCCTCTCACCCTATTGTAAACAGTGCTTCATTGATAACCATGGTTGTACGATGTGCAATTCAAATTCAATGGTTCCCTTGAAACAGTGAAACTGATCATGTTTTAGAGGTAAGGGAGAATCCCTATCATATCAAAAGCAAAGATGACTAGGACAGTTACCCAAGGATGGATTAGATTATCTGCCGCCCAAAAGGGCAAGTTTTCGAAGAAATCAAAAAGACCGACTGCGAGAGCGGGTACCACGGGGAGCAGTAGTGAGGGAATTCCCAGCCATAAAAGGAAGATCCACCCCACGGTATATGTTCCGATGACTCCTGCTATATAACCCTCAATGGTCTTCCCTTCTGTTAGGGGTAATCGGTTTTTGCCAAGACCCCGACCAACAAGCGCAGCGAGAGAATCTCCAAGATGGGTTGCCACAATTGCCATCTCAGCCATCTCAATAGAATAAAAAAAGTTCACCCCCAATAATATCAGGAACCATACTATCGAGACGAGAACGTAGTTCGCAGGCTCCGTTTTTTCAGCTTGTCTGGTTAGATAATTAAGCCAGAAGTCAGGGTTTATTCTAAGCCTATAAAACTCCAAAGGTATGAAAACCAATAAGGTGGCAAGCAACCCGAGTTGAATGATCCACAATTCAAAATTCAAGACGTGATATGCAAGTGGAATGATTAGCACAAACAAATGGACTGATTTCCGGCTAAGTTCGTTGAAAAAATTGAAATCAGAACTTGTTTTTCGTTTGAATTTTGGATCGTTTGCCAAAATCTCACCATTTGACGGCTTTAACTTTTAAGAAAACCTTTCTGGAGTACCTCGAAACAATCTTCTTGAGTGATAATCCTCTGGTTCAAGTTGATCTATCAGGAAGTTGTACAAAGTTTCAGCTTTCTCTTGCTCTTCGCATACAAACAGATCTAATGCTAAATACTGATGTTCAGGCCAAGTGTGTAGGTGACAATGGCTTTCGATTAATATTGCGATAATTGAAAATCCAAAAGGAGTGTATTCTTTGACAAATAGTTCATCTAGCTTAAGTCTGCTTAAAGCGATCCCACGTCGGAGTATATCCTGGAGTAGAGATGCGCTTGTAAGCAGTTTATGTTTGACACCATAAAATTCAGCGATAATCTGGAATCCTACGGACGGAAGGTTTTTAACCATATCTTTATTCTTTTGTACTTCATCTGCGGTATAAATCGCAAGATTGGGGCGCTTGCTTTGTGGAATGCTATATTTTTGCGGTACATTGCTAACAACATATAGGTTGGATCTATTTCCCAAAATTGAAGATCCTAAATATTCATTAAATCCAGAAAAATAGTCGCTTATTGTAAATCCATTCTCTAGAAGATACTGTTGACATAACCAAGTCGAATGGGGAGATTTAGTTCCAAACGAAATATATCCTTTTCCGCTTTTGTATGGATCCAGCAATTTTAAAGCCTGTTGAATAAAGAGGCGAAACCCCGCAACAGTGTAAGGGGGATCTGTTTCGAACACATTAAACCCGTGAAGCCAGGGGTCACTCAATGTCCCTCGTATATCATAGTTGCGTGCTTCTAAAACGGAAGTCAACCCATATTCTGTACCAAAAGACTCGATGTATTCGACAACTCTAGGGTCTATATCCAAAACAAGTATTCTTTCAGCGCACTGTAACTGGGCGAGTGCTAATGAGACGCCATCATCATCACCAAGAATAGCAATTTTTTTTCCCTCTACATCTCCATTCAGAAGCATTAACAAGGCCCTTTTCAGGACAGTTTCAAATGTACTTCTTGACTGATCATATTCGTAAGCAGGAGGTGGTCTTTGATCTAGATAGGTGACAACTGGTTTGAAAAAATCATAATAAGTTTGAGAGAGGGGGCTATCCAGAGATGAAATAAACTCCTGAAAGAAAGGAAACGGGTAGGCTAACTTTAGGGCGGTTTTGATCCATTTAAGGGCATCTGGAGATATTATACTCTTCGTTTCAAGGAATCCTGCATTTAACAACTCACTTCTTACAGCAGATAACACTGGGACAGGAATCTTCACAAGTCTTGCGAGTTCTTTGTTTGAGATCTTATGGTCTTGCCTGCGGTACATTTCCAAAATTATCTTTCTGACCCCTTCTTCACCTTCAAGAAGTCGACTTTGTTTAGCTATCCGTTGACAGAATGAACTCGGATCGCCAAACATCGTTTCAACCTAGATTGGATGACATTAAGGTAAGAAGAGGGCACCTGCCAAAAAGGATAATGCCCCTGTCCAGAGCGCTAATCGAGTGTATGACCTTGCCTTCTTTCCGTTTTCTACCGACGGATCTTTATATAGAATAGTAATGCTATAGAAAAAGAGGCCAAGAGTAATTCCCATGAGAATCACATAGAGCAAATTATTGTAAAACTTCACAAATAACGGAACAGGCGCGATAATTGCTAATATAACGAAAAATACGGATGCCAATTGAACCGCTCTTATGGGTCCAAACCTCACAGCAAATGTATTTGATCTAGTAATTCTATCCCCTTCAATGTCCATCACTCCCTTAACTAGCTCACGACCAACAACCCCAAAAAAGGTGATACCAGACATTGAAAGAACTAGGAGGACTGTGGAAGGATCAGTTCCCCTTAGTGCAATCAGAGCCAAAATAGCAGGCGCAGTATCGCTTGCGGCCACCGTCATGTTACCAATAATACCCATCTCTTTGGTCCATAGATTATAAGATATCGACAAGAAGCTAAATATTGCAACGCCAATCGTAACCAACAGATTGTCCACAAACAGAAAGAATGAGATAATTATTCCAATGGCGATCATCGAAAGGGCCAAGAAGAGGACGTACTGGGGGTTCAGGGAGGGATTGCGAACCAAGGGGCGATCCATTCGCTGATTGATCCGATCGGAAGAAAAATCATAGAAATCGTTTATTGCCATCGATGCGCCCACGATTAAAAATGGAACAGTAAGTCCTAGGACCGCGAGTTCCCAGTATTCAGGTAACAATCGAAAGACTGCCAGGATCGCATGCTCGCCAGGTGCTTTTCGCTGAACGAGAACGACAATCATCCCTGCTGTTAGTCCCATGATCCCTGCCATTATGCCAAGCGGGAGTCGGGTTAGGTCATAAAAATCCCGAAGAGCGCCTTTTATGTTCACTTAATCCTCTCACTGAAATATTGCCAACTTATTGATCATCTCTCCACCTC
The DNA here is from genome assembly GCA_048882505.1 of Candidatus Thorarchaeota archaeon. Lineage (GTDB taxonomy): Archaea > Asgardarchaeota > Heimdallarchaeia > Hodarchaeales > Hodarchaeaceae > Hodarchaeum. Next base: position 80,474 of record JBHLRO010000004.1, on the reverse strand, counting down.
TCCCGCTATAAACTGCTCAACCAAATCGCGTGCTTCGAAATCGGGCACCTGTTTCGGTGGATGCTTAAATGCATATGAGGAAATAGAGGTTAAGGGCCCTGCCACGTTTCTATCTTGTGCTATCTTAAGGGCTCGGATTACATCGATCATCACACCGGCTGAGTTGGGGGAATCGATAACTGAGAGCTTTACCTCGATTGAAAGTGGCTGGCTTCCGAATTTTTCTCCTTCCAATAAGAGATAGCAAATCTTGCGATCATTCAAGAAAGGTACATAGTCCGAGGGTCCGATTCGAGTTGGTACATCATGTGGTATCAGACTAGTAACTGCTTCCGTTTTGCTGATCCGCTTAGTTTTTAGCCTGGATTCGTATTTCATGTTCTCAAAATCGGTGTTACCACCCACATTAAGTTGATATGTCTTCTTAATTTCGACTCCCCGATCCAACATTAGTTTTGCCAACACCCGATGTAGAATAGTGGCCCCTACCTGTGATTTGATGTCGTCTCCGGCACAGGGTATCCCCTTGGCTTCGAATTTCTTTGGCCAAATTTCCGAAGAATCGGAAACGATGAATGACGGAATCCCATTAGCCAAGGCCACGCCTGCATCCAAACACGCTTCAACATATAAACGAGTAGCCTGCTCACTTCCAACAGGAAGAAAATTTACCAGGATATCAGCTTGTGTCTCTTTTAGGATTTGAGCGATGTCAGCTGTTTTCGTTTCCTTGGGATTATAGCAGTGAAATGATTTCACCATGTGTTCAGGAACACCGTCAGAAATTGGACCTGGATATACTCGAGCCTTCATTTGAGGCACATCACTGAATTTCGGGGTACAATTTGGGGGCACCCAAATGGCCTCACTAATCGATTTCCCGATTTTGTCCCGATTGACTTCGAAAGCAGCAACAAATTCCAAATCCTTGACATGATACTCCCCGAACCTAACGTGCATGAGCCCTGGGACACGGGTATCATCCTTTTCATTGCGATAATAATGAACTCCTTGAATGAGAGCGGAAGCACAATTACCTAGACCGGCTATAGCGACTCGAATCTTTGTCATCCTGTACCATCCTGAATATCAGAAACAGCCTTCCGATTTATCAAAAATAAATTATGTTTTCGATATAGAGAACCTAACAATGTGGTAAAATAGAGCATGCTCAAGAAGATTTCTATGAACATTTCATCCCTCCAAAAAGATTGAAGGTAAAATCCGATGTATTGAAGGTAAGATGATACTATTCATCCACTGTGAGTTATAACTTACTCATTATTTCACGCTAAGAGATCTTTCAAACGCAGATTCAACTGTGGAAACGAAGGATTTCAAAAAGGGTAGAATTTTAGTCATAACGGCAGGACCTGCCTGTACAATAATAAAAAGACCTTCACTTCCCCGTAAATCATCCACATAGATGGATTTGTCCCCAGTATTCAAAATCTGATAATCCAGTATCTCGTTCATACTCTCAAGTTTACTTGTAGTGGATTCAAACGACATAATAAGGTAGGCATTAAAACTTTCCAGAATAACTGTTTCAAGACAATTTCCAATACTATATACAACCAAACCATCGGAATCAACTAAAGATATACACGCAGGGAGTTCCATCCCTGACAATGCTTCTTCCATGACTGCTACTAAGTCACCATGAGAAAGAGGAGCGGATTGATCGTAAAGGCCCATAACCATGTACATCCTTAGTAGAAAATGCGGCCGTTATTTGATCGCTTAAGGACATTGTTATTATATATTCCTGAATCAGAAGAACCGTACGTAGCTTCTATTAGGCAAGGCACCTCAGGTAAAACCGAAAAAAGGAAGAAAACAGAAGGAGCGGAAAGGAGGAGACCTATCGCTTTATTACTTCAATTGTATACTGCATTATTACATCCACATATCAAAGCTGTTTATATCTACTTAAACTTCCATAGAGTCAGTAGGAATTCATTCTCGGCTTGTTTTACTATTGTTAATCAATACAATATTATTCCCCACCTTCCACGTATTCATCAGCCTGGTTCATGCTCTTGATGGACCATTAAGAAAAAAAACTAGAAGAGGTACTTGTTTTGACTGATAAAATTGTGGATATCAGACTACACGGGAGAGGAGGGCAAGGGGTCATGACCAGCAGCTATTTAATCGCTGAAGCTGCCTTATTAGAAGATAAATATGTTCATGCGTTCCCCACATTTGGCCCTGAACGATCAGGAGCGCCAATTGCTGCCTTTGCACGGATTTCTGATGAAAAGTTCTATATCAAGTCAGAAATCTATGAACCTGATATCGTTGTTGTTCAAGATCCTTCGCTACTAGGTCAGATAAATGTCACGGCAGGCTTACTAGAAAATGGGATTATTCTGATTAATACAAGTGATCCTTTCTCTGAATCAATTAAGATAGTTCGTGAGAAACGACCTGACGTGAAACTAGCGACGGTGAATGCATCAAAAATTGCCCGGGAGGAAATTGGACTTGCTGTAACCAATACATCTATATTAGGCGCCATGTGCAAAATAACAGGTGAAAGAGTGATAACGCTAAAAGCACTAGAAGAGGCCGTAAAAAACCGTTTTAAAGATAAGTTAGACATTGCTCACAAAAATATTAATGCTATAAAGCGGTCATATCAGGAGGTCGTTAATTAAATGTCACCTGATGTCTTACCAACCGAAATTTCTGATGAAGAATTCAAACAATGGGTAAAAGAGAAGTGGGGGGCAAAAAAGCTACCTATGGCTGGAAGCACACCAGCAGGAACTGCTCAATTCTTTCGAACCGGTGACTGGGCGGCTCAAATTCCCAAATTAATAAAAGAAAATTGCATCAACTGCTACTTTTGCTTCTTATACTGTCCCGATTCAGCAATTGAAATGGTGCCCGATGAGAGTGGTAAAGAATTTCCGGAATTTAACCTTTTTTATTGTAAAGGATGTGGAGTCTGTGCACACGAATGTCCAGGAAGGAAGAAAGAGTCGGCAATAGTGATGGAGGCCATCGAATGAGCCGTATTGCAGTGACTGGTGATGATGCAGTAGCTTTGGCTGCAAAACTGGCCAATCCTGATGTCGTTGCTGCTTACCCAATCACACCCCAGACAATCATTGTAGAGAAGTTCTCTGAGTTTGTAGCCAATGGAGAAGTTGATACCGAGTATGTTTGTGTTGAATCCGAACACTCAGCGATGTCCGCTTGTATCGGGGCTAGCACAGCTGGGGGTAGAGTCTTCACATCTTCTGCATCTGCAGGTTTAATGTTAATGTATGAGATAATCCAAATTGCGTCCTCTTCTAGAACCCCTATTGTTATGGCCATAGCAAACCGAGCAATCAGTGGTCCTATAAACATTCATGGAGAACAAACAGACCAACTTCTCTTCCGCGACAGTGGCTGGATTAGCATCTTTTCAGAAACAAATCAAGAAGCTTATGATCACACGTGCCTTGCATTCAAAATCGGAGAACATCCTGAAGTTCTATTGCCAGTTGCGGTTGGTTTAGATGGATTCATTGTAAGTCACGCTATTGAAGGAATAGAACCAATTTCTCAAGAAAAGGTTTGGAATTTCCTTGGTGGAAACAGAAAATCGACATTCCGCCTTAATCCTGATAATCCGGTTAGTATAGGCTTATTACATCTTCAGGATTACTATATGGAAGCCCGCAGTCAGGTACGTGATGCACAACAAAGAGCTAAGCAAATCATTATAGATACATTCCGAGAATGGAGGGAATTGACGGGGCGTGAATACAATCCTATTGAAGGTTATCAGATAGACGATGCTGAATATGCTTTTGTAACAATGGGCAGTGGAGCAGGCAATGCTAGAACGGCCGTTGATGAACTCCGAGCGAAAGGGGAAAAGGTAGGATTGTTAAAAATTCGTGTCTACCGTCCTTGGTTCGGAAAAATATTCCAGAAATATGCTCAAAACCTAAAAGGGGTGATCAGCGTTGAACGGGCACACTCCTTCGGAAGTCCAGGTGGAATTCTCGGTCAAGATGTCAAATCCTGTTTGTTTGATGCTAAATTAACCCCATCCATAGCTGAATACTGCTACGGACTAGGTGGGCGTGATTGTTTGGTGAAGGAATGGATTGCCATTTACAACCGTTCAAAACAAGCGTTCTTGGCTGGCAATAACTTACCATACTTTTGGTGGGGGCTTCGGGAATAGGAGGTAGATAAAATGAAGCTCAAAGATTATGCTCAGAAAGAGGTTAAATTTACCGGAGGTCACAGATTATGTGCGGGATGCGCTGCAGGGAGTATGGCGAGACAGCTTACAATGGCTTTCGATAAACCAACCGTTGTCTGCCAAGCTACAGGATGTTTAGAAGTCGCAAGCACGATCTATCCATTCTCAGCATGGAAGGTTCCTTGGCTCCATGTTGCATTCGAAAACGCATCTGCTGTTGCTAGTGGAGTCGAAGCCGCCTACAAATCCATGCGAAAAAAGGGGATGATCAAAGACGAGTACATCGATATCGTGGTCCTTGGCGGCGACGGTGGAACGTTCGACATAGGTCTACAATCGCTATCGGGAGCCCTTGAACGCGGACATGACTTTCTTTACATTTGTTACGATAACGGGGCTTATATGAATACTGGTATACAACGTAGTGGTGGAACCCCTTTTACAGCGAGTACAACGACCTCTCCTGCAGGATCCGTCGTTCCTGGTAAGACACAGTTCAAGAAACCTCTAATGGATATAATTACCGCCCATCGCATTCCATTTGTGGCTACTGCTGTGCCTGCTGAACCAAAAGACCTGATTCAAAAAGTCCGTATGGGACTAGATGTTGAAGGCCCTGCTTTTATGCATGTAGATGCATCCTGCACGCGGGGCCAGCGCTTTGATCCCGCCATGTCCATCGCCATTACTCGATTGGCTGTTGAAACATGTATTCATCCTCTATACCACGTGGTTGACGGTGAATATACAATGGACCGCGCCAGTCTTCGTATTGCTAAAGATGAAACTCGTAAGAAGCCTATTGAGGAGTACTTAAAGACTCAAGGACGTTTCAAGCACATTTTCAAGCCAGATTATCGTGAAGATCTCATTGACTCCTTCCAAGAAGACATCGATCAGCGATGGGAAGAACTGAAAGCCAAATGTGGCGTTTAGGTCATCCTTCTTTTTTTCACCAAAACGCGACGGAACCCGTTAAGAAGAGGTTAGGGAGAACTCTTAATATATCTTGAATACAAGAGGATCTTCCAGGAATAAATTGGACAACTTATCAAGCGCCTGTTGAAGTTTACTCTAGACCATCAAACGTGCTCATAAAAAAACCACGTCCAAAAATCATTTCAATACCTATCACCCGCTCTGAATAAATGTCGGTCCTTCTCGCGGGAACGTTCCTAGGGATTAGAATTGTACTTCTGGGATTCGAACGTGTAATTCTCAAGATTTTTGGAGAAAAAAGCGAAACAGACCAATCCATAGCCGTTACTACGATTTTTTTTGGCATTGGCGCATTAATACTATTTGTACTGGGATTTCCTGCCTTAACCTTGTCATCAGCGTTACTAAACGCTTTCTTAGCGTGCATCTTTTATTCGGGAGCTTTCGTCCTATATGCAAGTTCTTTACGACAAGAAGCGGTCAGTCTTGTAGCTCCCCTTTACAATTTTAATATTCTATTCCTTCTGATACTTTCCGCGGTGTTCCTTGGCACTGAATTTTCTGTTTTTTCAATCATTGGTATTTTGTTTATGTTTGTAGGCCTTTCCTATCTAGAAAAGAGTACGACAATGGTTAATTCAATTAAAAGTGTTCTAACCAACAGAGGGGCCCAATACATGATATCAGCATCAGTTCTCATGGCCCTGGGAAGAATAATTGATGCTTTCACTGTCGCAAGTTTGCAGGTGAATTCATTTGTTTACTCTTTCTATATTTACGCGATTGTTACCATAGATTTGTTTTTGGTCTTACTAGTGAGTCGAAGACTTTCAGTTTGCGCTCAGGTTTTCTTAGATGCCCCTAAAGTAGCCATCGCTTCAGGAGCCGTGAACGGACTGTCCTATCTTTGCCTTATCCTTGCGGTATCGGAAGGGATTGATATAGCACTGGCAGAGCCCGCTAGTACTCTCAATATTTTTATTGCCATGATAATTGCGTCACGATTTATGAACGAAGAGATTAATCAACGTTGGGTAGCTGCTGGGTTCATTGTAATAGGGGCCATACTCCTTTTCCTTTAAGATGTGTAAATTATGCCTTCAACGGATGCTGATAACTGGATGCTCACCGCAAAAGAAGACAGGACACCCCTAAAGTTACCTGACTTATTTCAGAAAAGAAATGCTCAATTTAATGATTTAATTAACAAACCCTTGGCTACTACATTTTCAATATTCGAAGAAATGGATCCTACTGTTCCAGTTACTCTACAACTTCTCATTTCGGAGGCTATAGAGCAGATTACGGGTATTTTAATCCCTGAATCCGTTTTATTTCATCGTGCGTTTCTCGCTTGTCTTGAAAGAGCGAAAGTTCTCTATTCTGTTTTTGAATTGCTGTTTACAAACCTTAATCATTCACATTCTGCCGCCATTGCGTCGAATGGTATTTCCTCCCTCCAGGATTTGACAAATTTGTTATGGGGCGGCGGGTTTCGGCAACTTGTAAGGCCTGGCATAATATGCAAACCGTTTGATATACGAAACGTCTCTAAAGGGGTAACCATTCTTTCATCCCAGATTAATGTAGCGAAAAAGATCGCAAGAATGATTGAATTCGATCCGAGACTTGTTAATAACCTGAAATCCATTCCAATTATTTCTCAAGAAGATGTATTAGATACGGGTTTAACAGGACCAGTTAAAAGAGCTGCGGGATTGATTTCAAGCAAACCAAAGCGCGATCCACTATATCCAAACAAATCGATCGAATTCATTTACCAATATGCTTTATCAAGTTCCTCTGATCCAGTTCTTTGGCATGCATATCGAGTATGCTATGGGGAACTCTATCTCGCTTTAAACCGCCTCGTTTTTCTACTTAAGGAATATGATCCACCTTTGTTGCACCTGGATTCAGACCATCTAGGGACTATTAGTGGGGATGCCACGGTCTTTCTTCCCAGCCCCTTGGGTCATACCTATCTAACTCTCGGTATGTCTGGAGACCGGGTCGAATACATAAACTTGGTTTCCTCACAGATAAAAAACTGGAAAGGTTTCACGCGAATTTTAACAAAAGTCGAGGAAACTGATCATAAGATCATAATGCCGCTTTTCAATCCAGGTGTTGGCTTGAAAGGAATTTAAGGCGAGATTCCCAGACTCTTCTCTTTTCTAGCCACTTCAATTCGTGTTTTAACAACAGTATCTGGATTCAGGCTCATGGAGTCAATACCACATTCTACCAGAAACTCTGCGAACTCCGGAAAATCTGAAGGTGCTTGTCCACATATCCCAATCTTTCGCTTGTATTTTTTCGCGGTTTCAATAACCGCCTTTACCAATCGTTTTACTGCTTCGTTACGTTCGTCATAGATATGTGAAATTAGCTCCGAATCCCGATCCAATCCCAGAGCTAACTGAGTTAAATCGTTTGATCCAATTGAAAAACCGTCAAATACCTCTGCAAATCCATCTGCTTGAATAACATTTGAAGGTATCTCGGCCATAACGTAAATTTGGAGGCCATTTTCCCCCTGTTTCAAACCAGCCTCCGCCATCACTTCAACTACTTTCTTACCTTCCTCTACGGTACGACAAAATGGCACCATTACAATGACATTAGTAAGCCCCATCACGTCCCGTACTCGTTTCAAAGCTTCACACTCCAAGAAAAATGCGGGTTTGTATGTACCGTCGTAATAACGGGAGGCCCCACGCCAGCCAATCATAGGATTGGATTCCGTGGGTTCATAGATTGATCCCCCAATCAGGTTGGCATATTCGTTTGATTTAAAATCTGAAAGCCTAACCACCACATCATTTGGCCAAAAAGCAGCGGCTATCCTCCCGATTCCCATCGATAACTGATCAGTGAAAAACTCAGTCTTATCCTTATAGGATATTGTGCGGTCATCGATTTTTTGCAAAACGTCATGAATTTCTGGATTCGACTCTGGCTTTTCTTTAAGTTTGTCATAGTGGACAAGTGCCAATGGATGAATTCCGATGTACGAATTTATGATGAATTCCTCTCGCGCGAGGCCAACACCATCATTTGGAATTTGGGCCTGTACAAAAGCTTTGTCAGGTATCCCAACGTTCATCATTATTTTAGTTCTGGTCTTAGGAATCACGTCTAATTGAACAGTATCAATGCGAAACGGCAAAGAACCTTTGTAAATACGGCCTTCTTGACCTTCAGCACAACTAACAGTTATCTGCTGACCGTCCTGCAAAATTCGTGATCCTAACTCTGTACCGATGACAGCGGGAATTCCCAATTCACGAGAAACGATGGCTGCATGGCACGTCCTCCCTCCACGATCCGTAACAATTGCCGCAGCTATTTTCATGATCGGTTCCCAATCTGGATCGGTCATAGACGTGACCAGGACTTCTCCAGATTTGAATTCTGAGATTCGCGAGGATGATTCGATGACATTTACCTTCCCTTGACCAATCCTTGACCCCACGGCTTGTCCTGTTACTAACACTTCCCCATTCTCTTCTAGCACATAGGTCTCTAAGACATTCCCTTTTTTTTGGGAGTGTATTGTTTCAGGACGCGCTTGAACAATGAAAAGGTCACCGGATCCCGAAAACAAGCCGTCTCCGTCTTTTGCCCATTCGATATCCATTGGTTTTCCATAATGATCCTCGATTACCATTGCCCACTTAGCCAGCTGTAATATCTCGTCGTCGCTTAAGCAATAGCTGTTCCTCATTGATTCTGTTGTATCGACTAGTTTCGTTGGCCGTTGTGGATTAGGAGAATAAATCATCATTTGTTCTTTTGTACCCAGCTTTTTCCCGATGATTGGTTTCTTACCTTCCTTAAGAGTTGGTTTAAATACATAGAATTCATCAGGGTTAACTGTTCCTTGTACGACGGGTTCGCCTAACCCGTATGAACCCGTAATAAAAACGACATCTCGAAAGCCCGACTCTGTATCGAGGGTGAAAGTTACGCCAGATGATCCGACGTCCGATCGTACCATGATCTGTATTCCGATAGAAAGATAGACATCCAAATGGTCAAATCCACGATCCTCACGGTAACTTATTGCACGATCAGTGAAAAGGCTGGCAAAGCAGGCCTTACAAGCTGCTAGTAGCGAATCTTCGCCCTGAACATTCAAATATGTGTCTTGCTGGCCAGCGAAGCTTGCATCAGGCAAATCTTCCGCAGTGGCACTTGATCGGACAGCTACGTCAATGTCAACTTTCTGATGTTCCATGCATAAAGAGCGGTAAGCTTCTCGAATCTCCTGTTCTAGATCAGGTGGGAATTGAGCATATCTGATGATTTCGCGAACTCGTCTCCCACGGATCTGGAGATCATTAAGGTTATGAGCATCAAGCCCCTGAATGGTCGCGTGAATTTTCTCCTCGATGCCAGTAGTTTGAACAAAATGCCGATAAGCGGCTGCAGTGATCGCAAATCCATTGGGGATCCGTATTCCAAATCGATTAAGTTGACTATACATTTCTCCTAGGGAAGCATTTTTCCCCCCAACAAGTGGAAGATCTTTATTTTCAATTTCGTGATACCAAAGGATAAATCTATCTTTTTTTGACATTGTTCTGATTACTCCACACATCAAACGGTTCAAAGGACATAATTGCGCGGAAAAATTTACTGAGATGAGATTATCAGTTGGATATTTAGCGTAGTTTCCTTCTTCATACACCTTTTTTGGCAAGATCTACATTTTGGGAAGTTAGAATAAAAACTTCAAAACTGTATCGATGACATGGGTGGGTAAACTGTAGCGATTTCCATCTTCATATGTTCATAGCCAATCAGACTTGCCTAAAATCGATGCCTGCATATTGAGCGGCTGTTCCGAGGCGATCTTCAATACGGATTAACTGATTATACTTGGCCAGACGCTCAGAACGACAAGGTGCCCCCGTTTTGATTTGACCTGTTTTTAAGCCAACAGCTAGGTCAGCAATGAATGGATCCTCGGTTTCGCCGCTGCGATGTGATACCATCACCCCCCACCGGTTGTTCTGACTTAACATGGCAGCATTAACACTTTCAGAGACCGAACCTATTTGGTTCACCTTTAATAGCAAGGCATTACATGCTTTCTTATTGATGGCCTCTTGAATTCGTTCTACGTTCGTAACAAGAAGGTCATCACCAACAATTTGTATTTTATTTCCATTGCGCCGTGTAAATTCAGTGAATGTTTCCCAGTCATCTTGATCAAAAGCATCCTCAATCGAAATTATCGGGTATTCCTCAAGGAGTTCCTCGTAAAGTTGAATGAAGTCCTCCGAACTTATGGGAGTCCCATCCACCACATATCTTCCCGATTTATAGAATTCGGAAGCTGCTGGATCTAGAGCAATTTTAATTAGTTCGGTATGCCCGGCTTCATTTATGGCCTCCATAATCAGCTTTAAAGGCTCTTCAATCTTGTTGAGAGGAGGAGCAAAGCCCCCTTCGTCTCCAACATTTATTGCGGTGATTCCATGCTTCTTTTTTATGATATCTTTCAACGTGTGATAAACTTCTACCCCCAATATCATAGCTTCTTTGAATGACTTCGCTCCCACAGGCATGACCATGAACTCTTGAAAAGCAATTTCATTTCCACCATGCTTTCCCCCGTTAATCACATTAAGGCTGGGAACAGGCAAAACAAATTTTGTTTTGCCACAGAGAGAACCTAAGTGTTGATATAATGGGATATGAAGAGCCTTTGCTCCAGCTTTACTCACTGCCATAGAAACGCCGAGAATCGCGTTTGCGCCCAATTTTGATTTGTTTTTAGATCCATCAAGCTCAACAAGCATGCGATCAATGCCCTTTTGATCCACGGGATCCTTTCCAACAAGGACTGGAGCAATTACTTGATTAACATTCACAACAGCTTGGGAAACGGATTTTCCCATCAAGCGAGAACCCCCGTCTCGTAATTCTAGAGCTTCGTGAATACCAGTAGAAGCGCCAGAGGGCACCATACTCCGAGTATAGGTACCATCCTCCAGGTTACACTCAACCTCGATAGTGGGATTTCCCCGTGAATCGAAGATTTCTCGTGCATATATGTTTTTGATTTTCAAACTTGTCTCCTCAGCTACAGTTCATTTCTTACCTTTTGCTTTCAGTTTTTTTTCCCAAGTTTCTGTATAGGATATCCAAGGATTAGGTACACGAACGGTCAATAGATTCGGTTTGGTGACGAAAGTTTCTGGTAAATACCCGAGTATTTCTCCATCTGCTTGGTAAAGGCATTCCTTATCCAGTGATTCCACATGGAAAACGCTTCCTTCCATTGAAAGCACTTTTTTGTGTTCAATGTGCTTGCCGTCGTAAATTTTGGGAAAAACTCGAAGAAGTAAAGTAAAACGACTGATCTTAGAAAGGGTAACCGCGAAAAATCTGCCATCTGTCACCTTAGCTTTGGGACATATATGCATACCGGCACCGTACCTCTTGCCATTGCCGATAGCAACAATCATTCTTTGCCCTTCGAGAACAGACTCATTGTCGTACTCGATTTTGATATTATATGGCCTGAAGTTAAGGATGGTCTTCAAGAGGGCAAGTTCGTAGTTCCATCGACCAAATAATCGTCTCTTGGTTTGTGTACGAGCTGCCACCTCTGCATCAAACCCCATAGATGCTACCCCCCCAAAATAGCGGTCCGCTTTTTCACAATATCCCACGTCAAACTGCTTATCCTGACCTGAAACCACACATTCATACATTTCTTCTATAGTAGTGTCAGGAATTCCGAAGGAGGTTGGAATGTCATTACCAGTCCCAACAGGAAATGCTGCAAAAATTCCTGGTTTTTCTGCCTTCAATACCCCGTTTAAAACCTCATTTGAAGTTCCATCGCCACCCACAGAACATATGATTCGGTAACCCTCATTCACGCGTTCTTGAGCAACATTTATGGCATTTCCTCGGTCTATGGTAGTCTCAAAGTCAAAATCCAAGCCATTTGCTTCAAGTAATGGGTGAATTTGGTTGGTCCAAATCTTACCAACACGTCCTCCTGCTGCAGTGGGATTAACAACAAAAAAGACTTCTGTTTCCATTATAGTTCTAACTCAGTTGACACTTGTGTGAGATTAATGCCCATTTCAAGAAATAGGTCATAAGTCTTGTTGGTATTTCAATCCAATGAGGACAGATTTCACGAAAAATCTGAAAAACTAGCCCTTACATGGACCGGACACGATTATTTCATGAGTCATCAAAGCCCCATGGCTTCACTAACTAATTCTACTATGTCCTTTACTTCAATTTCATCTTCCAATTGCCTGGTTTTGGTGGCATCAACCAACATACTGGTACAAAAAGGACAGGCTGTTATCAATATCTTCTTACGATCACTCACTGCCATAGAATCAAAGGTTTCTTTGGCTTCCATGACACGACGCTCAGAAATCCGGGTTTCGACCCACTTCGGGGTTTCTCGAAACATTCCCCCCCCGCCGCCACCACAGCAATATGAGAATTGTTTATGATTCGGCATTTCTTTGGAAATAATCACCCCAGGCAGCCTTTCAATTATCTTCCGTGGCTCATCAAAGACCCCATTATACCTTCCAAGGTAACAAGGATCGTGAAAGGTCACATCGTAATTCAGCTCTTTTGTAAATTCAATCTTTCCGACTTGGATCAATTCCCAGAGGAACTGGGTAATGTGAACAACATCGAAAACTCCTCCGAATGCTGGATATTCATTTTTGATGGTATTATAGGCATGGGGTGATGAGCATACAATTCGTTGAACGTCCCTTTTTTGAAACATTTTGATATTTTCTTCGGCGAGCATACGAAACAGCGCTTCTTCGCCTAAACGACGAATTTCGTTCCCATCACTCTTCTCTGCATCTCCAAATGTTCCATAATCGAGGTCTATTTTGGAAAAAATATCGTATGTCGCACGAGCCACTTTTTGGTTCCGTGGGTCATAAGCAAGTGTATCGCCCGGCAACCAAAGCAGTTTGGACTCAGATTTTTTGATTCTCGGGAGACTAGCATCTTTAAGCCATTTGGTACGTTCCCTTTTGGGTTGGTTCCATACATTGCCATTTTGATAGACTGACTCAAGCATTGTTGTGAAAGTTGCTGGTATATCCCCTGATTCCAGAAGAGATGCCCGCATTCCTACAATCATATCTACGTGTCCAATCAGGACGGGGCAAGCCTCCACACAAGCGTAACAGGTCACACATGCCCAAAGAACGTCCTTGGTTATCCCTGACTTGTCTGGAACATCACCGAGCATTGAAACGTCCTTTTTGCCTCCCAACAAAGTATACTGTTTCTTTCCCCATGCCACCACATCTTGAATCACTTTCATCGGCGAAAGGGGTTCGCCTGTATCCTGTGCTGGGCAGTAGTTGTGACAAAAGTGACATTTCATGCATGCCGAAGATTCCAGGAGCTGGTAAAAGGAAAAATCTTCGATTTTTGAAAGCCCCTCCTCACCAAAATTTAATTGTCCACGGGGCTGGCCGAGATCCTTTAATGCGATGTTAGCTACACCAACTCCAATATGGAGAAACTTGCTGAGAACTACATATACCAGTAACGTAAAAACAGTTGCAAGGTGTGTTAGATATATTATTAGGTGAAAACCAAGGATCAGAAAGTTCGGATCATTAGAAGCTGCCACTAGGATAAAAAGCAATTGGGCAATTAGCCATCCTGTAACAGAAAAGATTTCATACTTCACCAGATCTGGGGTGTTAATAAAACCATATGTGATCCTTGCAGCCTCCATAAGAAAGCCAGATACGCCTACCCAGAATAACAGAGCCAATAGGAAGATATCCTCAAATCCTGTGTCAACATAATAATCGCGATCCGTAATATATCTCCGTACGAAGGCCATTATTGTTCCTACAACAAGGATTACTCCAGCCATGTCGGCTCCAAAAGAATAGATTAGATATAACCATCCTACAAGAAGTTCTTCATGAAATATGTACTCATGAATTGTCAAAATGGTAGTCGCAATCGCGGATCCTATGAAACCCCACATCATCAGAGTATGAGCAAGAAAACTCCCTTTCTTCTTGGTTTGTCTGTTTTTAATCCCCGCTCCTAAACTGTACGATAGCCTAGTCGGAAACGAACGGGAAAAAATGTTTCTGAGCGTCCTATTGATAAGTCCCACGAAGAAAGACAAGAATCCTTGCTCCTCGCGGTCATATTTCCCATGAAACCATATGCGCATATGGCGGAGAATCCCTAGAAGTATCAATACCACGACTATGGCCGATCCGAAATAGATCAGAAACCCGATTTGGTCAGCATATGAAACGCCCCTTCCAGGCCAGAAAAGCTCTCTACGAGCGTCATTTATGTCTTCCTGAAGTATGGTAAGAAGAAGCTCAATCATTAAAATCACCATTGCGTGAAGCTTCATTAATCTCTTCCTGAAGTAGTTTAAGAGTAAGAACAATCATTTAGTTAACCAGTTCACAGTGAGTTCCATTTTAATTCTGGCTAAGGAGAGCGATTAATACAGAAGCATCATAAGGGAGTTATAAGCCACCCGTGTTAATAAATTTAGGTTCTTTTTTGAATCTATTGTCGTTATCATACAATCACAAGGAGGAATACCATTGAGAATAAAAGCTGGCGATTTCTGTAGAATATTTGGGAGTTCATTTTCCGTTTCTTGAAGCCTAAGAGCTATTCTCCCTCCAGAAGAAATAAGAACAGTTGCCTAACTCAACGTCGTAGTTCCAAATCCGTTTCGACCCCTCTCATGCATACTTTCTGCTGGATATGGTTACATTCCTATGAGGTCCCTGGATTTTCCTTCTTTTTGGCACCCCGATTTAAAAGGCGCCATGAGGAATCCATCCGCCATTCAATACTTTCTGAATTCGTAAAAATACGATTTAAAATATTGAATTCAACTAGGAAAACCGTGATCAGTCATGTTGGAACTACTAATCCTTTACTCAGGTCTTTCAGCATCATTTTCCTTTCTAACCTTCCTTGTCTTACGAAAATCACAGAATCCTGCAAACATAGCGTTTGCAACAACTACCTCGTTTTACGCATTCAACACAGCTATTTCCGGAGTTCTTCAACTCCATGAACTAAACATCCTCCCCTTGGGCGATCCCACTTTGTTATCAAACTTTGGGATGGTTATATTTCTCTTCGCCCCGTTAGGTCTTGTATATTCATCCTATATGATTGTCAATGGATTCTATGCGTGGAGAAATCACACTATAACTTGGTTTTCAGGGATTTATATCTTCTTAGGTTTAGGTTTATCCGGAAATGAGATGTTTAATTTAATGTATGTTGATTTCGCTATCAGTGACGCGGCATTCAATCTCCTCATTTGCGTTCCATTGTTTATTTCAATGATGCTTTTCGGTAAACTTTATGGCGAGATGGAGGACGTTTCAAAAATACACTTCCTGGAAGCAGGCATCTTAATTGGCACTACGGGACAACTAGCAACTACTGTCATAACTTTCTTTAGTTTAGGTGATCTTTTAAACTATATAGCTTTGGCCACTATTATTTTCGGCGTATTGGTTGCGTCCGTATCTTTTACTAATATCACGAATTTAATCAAAACCGCCAGAGCTCAAACTTCTAAGCCAGTCCCTCAGGTTTAAAAACCTGGAAACCCATTTTTTTTTGAAGAATGAAGGAAAAAAAGAGGAAGAAGGGTTATACCTGTTTTATTAACTCAGGAAGTACCTCGTGGAGGTCTGCGATGATGGCATAGTGGGCGATTTCGATTATTGGCGCTTCCTCGTCGGTGTTGACCACAATGATTGTCTTTGAATTTCGCATACCAACTAAATGCTGAATCGCTCCAGAGATTCCGGCCGCGATGTAGAAATCAGGGCTTACTGTTCTTCCCGTCTGCCCTATTTCTCGCGAATAATCAACCCAATCTGCATCGACTGCGGCACGACTTGCACCCACTTCACCCCCTAAGGCCTTTGCCGCTTCGAAAATAATGGCAAATTTTTCTTTCGAGCCAACACCACGGCCGCCCGAGACAATAAGCTTCGCTTTGGTAATATCGACCGAAACTTTGGCAATAGTATCTGAAACAAACGTTTCACGCTTATCGCTTTCCTCAATTACGGGAGCGAAGGCAATAACTTCTCCTGATACCGAAGTATCCAGTTCGACTTCCGCATTCTTACCACTTAGAATGGTTGCAAAGGTCAACTGATCTGTATCGGCCTCCATGGCAGCAAGGAGCTTTTCTTCAAATAACGGGTGTACTCCTTTGAACTCTCCAGCACTGACCGTTATCCGGTCAACGGATGCAAACATTGCCTTGTCAAAACGCGCTGCTAGACGCGGTACCAACTCCTGTCCATAAAGCGTGGCTCCCGCAAGGACAACTTGGGGATTTTGTTGCTTGATCAATGCCTCTAGCGTTCGAGCGTGGTATAGGATGTTGGTTCTTGCCATGGATTCGTCATCAACCGCGTAAACCTTATTTAATCCATATTGAGTGGCTTCGGTAGCCAATCTCTCAATACCCTGACCCAAAATAACCCCATGGAGTTCGGTTCCCAGGTCTGTGCTAAGGTTCTTGCCAGCACTAATGCATTCTTTTGATAATCCGACAATCTTTCCCTGAGATATTTCAATAATTACCAGTATCATGATTGACACCTCCGTTATTTGTAAGCTGCCAAATTAAGGCCTTTGGTTTTCAGGGCTTCTAGTAGCTGAGTGACAAGTTCACTTGCATCTGCATCTTTAAAAACCTCACAGGCTTCTGTCCTTACAGGAGGTTGTTCGATGTCGTCAAATACGACACTTGGCTCATAATCACCAGTGTCCAGTTCCCTGATATCCCAAATAGGGACCTTGGTTCTACTAGCTTGCATTATACGACGAACAGGAGTGTAACGCGGTTCCTCGTAATCTCCTGTGCTTGCAATGGTTAAAACAGCTGGAAGTTGGACCTGGACATCTCGCGTTCCTCCTTCAATAACCTTGCGAACTGTGGCCTTTCCATCAGTAATTGTTACTTTCTCACAATATGTCGCGGAGGGGAGCTGCAGAAACTCCGCCACCATCGGACCGACGGCAGCTGTGCCATAATCGTAAGATTGCATTCCAAACAAAAGGAGATCGAATTCCAGTTTCCTTGCGGCGGCAGCCAGGATTTTCGCGACTGAAAAGAAATGGGTGATTTCCGCATCACTGTTTTCAATTCGTATGGCTTCAGCACACCCCATGGCGATTGCTTCTTTCACCACCTTGTCAGCCATATCAGATCCAAGGCAGATTGCTGTTACCTTTCCTTCACCTTTTTCTTCAACGAGTCGCAAAGCGGCTTCAATTGCATGTTTGTCGTAGGGATTGGTTTGTACCTCTGACGAGTCATCCATGTCCCCAGGAAAAATTTCATCAGGGTCGAGCTCTGCCGTACGAGACAGAGTAGCTTTAACAAATACGAGTATATTCATAGCAATCACTCCAAATCTATTTTTGTTAATTTAACCTTGATTACTGTTGAACCCGTGAAAGTGTTCCACGAGAAATGATTGTTTTTTGCATCTCAGACGTTCCCTCATAAATGGTAAGGACACGAGCATCGCGGAACAACCGTTCTACGCGGTATTCTCTCGAATATCCGAATCCACCGTGGATTTGAACCGCGTTATAGGTTACATCTTGGGCAATTTCAGTAGCGTAATATTTCGCATAAGAAGATTCAATTTGCGTATCTTCTCCGTTATCCTTGGTTCGTGCCGTATTTAAGTACAGGAGACGTGCATTATGAACTTTTGTAGCCATATCTGCGAGCATAAAAGATATGGCTTGATGGCGACCTATTGGTTTTCCGAACTGGACTCGTTGGTTTGCATAGTTAATGCTTTCCTGTAAGGCGGTCTCGCTTATCCCTGCCGCTTGTGCAGCGATACCTATCCGACTTGAGGCAAGACTCCCTAACACGAGTCTTAATCCATTATTCTGCTGACCGAGTAAGTTTTCTTTAGGAACTTCAGCTCGATCAAGGGCGATTTGAGCTGTGATTGAGCCATGGAGCCCCATTTTTTCCTCAATTCGAACTACTTCAAAGCCATCCTGTGCGATTTTAGGATCCAACACGAAAGCAGACAGACCTTTAGGACCCTTTGATTTATCAGTTACCGCCAGAAGAATGTAGAGCCCAGCTGCTCCTCCATGAGACAGCCAAATTTTGTTTCCCGTCAGATAAAAGCTATCACCATCTCGCTCAGCTTTTGTGGCAACACCGGAGATGTCAGAGCCTGCATTAGGTTCCGAGAATGCCATTGCCCCAATCACGTCTCCACTTCCTAAACGTGGAAGATAGCTCTGCTTGGCCTCTTTGGTAGCAAAATGGTTAATAATCTCAATCGCAAGACCTTGACTGGGAAAGAACATCGAAAATGACAAGGAGGCCCGGGCCATTAGTTCAATTATAGCACACCAGAGAGAATATGATAGTCCAAATCCGTTGTACTCTTCGGGCACGATCACGTTCAAGACATCGTTTTCTTGGCATTTTCCATAAAGTTCCATCATTCCAGGTGGATAAGAAGTCTTTTTGGTGGCAGAATCAAACTGTGCCCCTTCCATATCCCATTCCTGATCTTTTTCGAAGATTTCTCCCATTGCCAGATCGTAAACCATCTCCAAGATCATTTGGTTTTCTTCTTGCTGTTCTTTTGTCCAATTGAAGTTTTTAAAAATCTTCATAAGTTGTTTCATTGAATTAGCCTCGACTCACCTATTGCGTTCACGGCCAGACGTGTTTTTTTTGTGTGTTGTGTGAATACATCGTAACTAAAACCTCTCTCGAAGTTTCTCTGCCCATAATATTGCCCTATCATCCTTAAAATGATTCCCAAATCAAGAGAATGGTCTTTCAAATACGAAACAGTCTTATACGGCCGAAAAGAAGATAAATTAAGGCTTTTTTTAGGATTTCACTAACCCTAGGCTGCGATTAGATCTAGCGCCTGCAAAACCTCGCAATAATGCGATTAACATTATCCCCAAGGTTAACAGGACATTATTGGTTAATCCCTGTGAGGTAGCATCGAAAATCACGAATACCAGGCAGCAACCCACTGGAAGAAGAATGTTAGAAATTAATCGAAATATCGAAGATCCGTTTCGGTATTTTGTGTAGCGCAATATTATCGGGATGAAACTTATGGGAACGGCAACCAAAACTAAGGGCCCCATCCATTCTGCAATTCCAAATACGAGATAAAAAACCGCGATGAGTAAGGCCAGAATGATACCTATTAAAATGCCGTAGCAACCAGTACAAAAGTACTTCTCCCCGATCTTGAATTCATGTCCCGTTATTCGTTGAGCTGGGGGATGATGAGAATGGATAACCACAAGCCGGTGCCATCTTGTACGGGTTTTGGCAGAATCAGGACATTGCGAGGGATTAACATCGTACCTAAATCCAGAAAGGCTAAAACCGATACCAATTGCACCCACGACAGTCAGAACATATGGGCTCTTCGCTCCAAAAGTGCTCAAGATTCCAATTCCCAAAATCCCAGTCAGGAAGATTCCAATTATCCCAAGAATTCCTGGTAGGATTATTGAACTGGAAGATCCACAGCGACAGGATGATCCGCTGCATTGGGGATTGCAGTTCGTATTGCACTGAGGAGTTTGATTACACTGACATCCAGCGAGGGCCTCGGAACAGATCGCAATTGTACATGCCTCACAGGCGCCAGTACATATTGTCTCTTCGCATGTAGACATAAAATCGCCTCTGTATGAATTTCTACAAAAGTCCATAACCTTCTTCTTAAGTTTTTTTACCAGTTCAATTTAGAATAAGAGAATCCAGTCGTATGGGTAAAAAGCATTGATACGATATTTCATGCGTACTTGCAAAGGTATTTGAAATAGAAAAACCAGGAAAAAAGCAGATCATCAGGTGTGAATTGGTGACCTGAAATATTGATGGGTGGACATGAATGGTCGTGAGAAGAAAGAGATATTCTTATCTGATAATGACGACTTGGTTAATTCTATTTTTTCTGCTGATATCGAATCTTAGGACCACGAATGTACAATTTAAGGGGAATTTCGCTGTAACAGGTCAAAATGACAGCAGCAACGTCACAATCTCGATAGCTAAGAACGCTACTGGTCTTGGTCAATTTTCAACGCTAGAATTCCGGGTTACGTTAAAAAATACCTTACCCAATTCAGTTTATAATGTCAATATGGATGTGGAACATACTTTCACGAATATTGAAATCACCCCAACACCAATCCCAACAATCCCTGAGATTGAACCCGATACCTCTGATATTGTATCTTTAGTAGCGAGCCTAAAGAGCAATGACACTACTTCTGCGGTTGACCTTCTACTTATAATGGATGCCAGTGGAAGTATGGGAAATGAAATTGCATCGGTCAAACAAAAGATTACTGATCTGATCAATAATATTTCGCAAGAGATTCCAAACTTACGGATAGGGATTATAATCTACGGGTGGGAAAAGTACTCAAACTATCCGATGGATCACCCAGGGAATCAGTTACAGTTTACGGCGGACTTTGATGCGGTAAAAACGTTCATTAACTCCCTTTATGCCGGTGGCGGTACAGAACCCTGGGGAGACGCTCTCCATCTTGGAAACACATGGGACTGGAGAGAAACGGCTCAAAAACTGATAATTATGGTTGGTGACGAGGATTGTGACCCAGGGAAAGTTGTGGGGACAGATTATACAGATAGCAATTATTATAATGGAAGCCAACTATTAAGCGTGCTCTCGAGTTTAAAGGACAAAGGAGTTATCATCAATACGGTGATTTCAGATATTGCAGATAGTAATATTGAGGATCAATTCAAATGGGTGGCGGAATATGCGGGCGGAACATCGGTGTACCTTCCTGAAATGGAAGCAGAAGGAATCGATTTACCAACACTGATCGAGGAATGGACAATTGAATTGGGTCGTGAATTTCATAAGCAAATGAATATCATCGTTACTTGGGAGGACGGTGGAGGTACAACTTCCACCAATACTAAACTTGTAGAGTTTTGGTTGGATCTAACGTTCCCATCCGTGATCATATCCCCAAAGATCACTCCTGCGGGACAAGGTATGTATTCTGTCGAACTACTGGCAGAGGTTTCTGATTTTTCAGCAATCAGTTTTGTTACGCTTTATCATGATGCTACTGGACCTTGGAATACGATATATATGAAACCCATCTCAGACACCTCGTACTGGGTGGCCCAAATTGATAATGTAGCAGAAGGAAAAAATCTAAGCTATTGGATTACGTCTTCTGATATTCTTAAGAATGTTGGTTCAACGCCAACTCAATGGCTTATTGTTGAACCCCCAAAGCACAATATCGGTGAAGAAATAACAATCTGGGCAGAAAAAAACGACGTAGTTTTATCCCGTTTTAATTCAGAGGCAAATGGGCTCTACTATCTCTTCCTAGGTGGTTCGGATCAGATTAAACCTTTAGTGTTGGATATTTGGCTCAAGGATGATATGAGTTCGGTTATTCCTGATCTCAGCGTTGTACAGAACGTTTCTAGCACGAATTGGCGCAGAATTTATTCCTTTTCTCTGGATAAGGGGCTTTATGAGCTTAACCTATCCATTCCCGCCACTGTGGGGAATTTTTCCTTCTCGTATGTTTGGGTAACTTTGGATAATATGACAGAAGAGGTTTTTACGGGGCAAATGACAGAAAAAATCCGTGTTCGCGGCGTGCAATGGGATCTAACAAATGGAACCTATCTGACTATCCAAATGGAGCCTGGTGCTCCACTTGTAGTTTATGGCGAGGTCTATGATGATGAATGGGAGTATACCGGCCGCTTTTCGGTTGCTGAAAGTCTTTTAATAATTGAAAACCATACCTATTACGTTGTTATCTGGGCAACTTTGAGAACAGGTGAATTTCATATTGTCTTAAGTGGATCTGCGGTTATAGACACAGATCCATATTACACAGCAGATTTTACAAGTGGTATTGGCGGGCCTACTTCCTTCGTTGAATGGATTTTACTCCTCGTAGGGCTTTGGTGCCTATATATTACATCCCGAAATAAGAAGAAGAGAAAATGACCTCTGTTTAAGGTTCGGTTTCTCAGGTAAGAAATACGCCATTTTTTACCACTACCATAGATGGTTTGGACTGAGGATTCTTCACATATCCGTTTATCAATGGGAGATGACTAGGGGAAGAATCCTCTCTGGATATTCTGACATTTCTCCTGTTATCTTCTTCTCTGAAGTTCTGATGGTGTAAATCAATCTGCTGTATTAGGTTCCCGTGGTTTTACGTTTTTCATAATTTGAATTTTATTAAAGATCGAGTGAGACCCCTGAATCAAGATTGCGATTTCCATCCTTCTCAAAAGGTAATATGGAAGAGTTTATTCAGTTAACTCTAAATAAAGTGAAAAAACTCATCACTGAGAATCCTCATTTGTCCGCAAGATAATCTCAATCCTACTCAGAGAGGTCCATGGTGATCAATCACATGAATCTAAGTAAGAGAATTTCCGCAGGATTATGTCTCGCCATCTTTTTCATCCAGCTATTGCCAATGATTCAGTACATTCATGATGAACGGCACCTAGGATTACAATCAGTTACGCTAGATTCTTTAAAAGGAGATAAAAGTTTATCATTTACCGGAAATGGGATTGCCGCTAAATCAAGGATTGCGGGAACTTCCTCACCAACCGAAACCTCAGCTATTACCTCAGAAAAAACAAAAACTTTAGGAATTCGGAGGAGTCTTTCAAAAGAAATTGCTCCCGTAATTGAACATTATGTTGATCAGAGAAGCGATGTGGATGCTTCCTCAGATCGTGGATACCATAACATTTTTTCTAATCTCCAGGACAATGACTCTAGTTACAATAATATGACGGAAGGTTACGATTTTAACACAACACTAATTGGTCTCGAATCTTTTGAAGGAGCTTGGATCCCCACAGGTTGGAGCGGGACAGGACGCTGGAATAAAGAAGCCGACCAAGCATATCATGGAGTTTACTCTGCAGATTTTGATGCCACGGATACCATTCAGTTTGGAGTTTTAGTGTCGCCTGCAATGAATACCTCGGGCTCAAATGCTATTTATATCGAGTTTTGGTGGAGAGATGAATGGTTTGATGATGGTGAGCTCTATTTGGAATTATGGGACGGAACTGCTTGGAATACATATCAGGATATGAACCTATTGCCACATTCCGAGTTCCAATGGGTTTTTTATTCACAGAAGATTACTGATGCTTCCTACTATATCCCAGATTTCCAAATCCGATGGCGCGCAAACGGCTTTCAAAACGAAAATGCTTACATAGATTATGTCAACATTAAAAAAGAGGAATTGGGTGGTTTAAATTTAGATTTAGAGGTTCAATTCACTGATGTGGTCTCCTTCTTAGATCTAGAAGAGCTAGCTATCAGAACGGGTTCGTTTGGTGGCTCCGAAGACATCAACATATCGTATTGGACTGGTTCTGCTTGGTCATCCATTGCTGCCGATTTAAATCCCAATTCATGGAACAATTTTACAGTTAATCTTAGCAGTTCAACATTCACGATTAAATTTGGGGGATCCAACACCTCTGGTGATAGTATTCAAGATTGGTGGGAGATAGATGCAGTGTTACTTCGAATACAAGATCAAAACCCCATTATGGGTAATGATAATGGTTTCGTTTGGTTAGATTCTCCTGACGAAGTAAATTTAGGTTCAACCGTCGATTCTTGGGTGAATAATCAAGATTTATCGGATGATAGTGTACCCAGCTATGCTACGGGAGTTATTTTGGGCTGGGTAGACGATAGCGGCAGCAATCGACACGCAGTCGCTCGTGGATCCGAAGACAAGGCGCACGATTACATGCAAGGCGGGTTAATTCAAAACCAACTAGAGGCCGATACCTGGAGGATGCAAGTCGTAAAACTAGGTACCCACAAATATATTGACACTTGGAGGGAACATAACAGACAAAGACTCTATGTGATGGGATATACGGTGGGAGCGGATCCGAGGTTTAGGCCTGAATCGTTAGATTTAGGGTTATTAACCGCGAATTCAAATTGGAATACCTTGACGGTACCTGGAGTGGATGAAAACACGACCGGGGTTATTCTGTTCGCACAGCTCGATAGCCTTTCCGTTTCCAGAATTACGGTGAGGGCGACTGGATCAACCGATGGAAGCTTTAGATACTGGGAACCCTTCAATTCAGGAGTATTTTTTGTTAAAATCGATAATAACGATCAATTTGAATATTTCCTTGATAACACAGCTCATTTTTATTTAATTGCAGAGGTCGGTGACAGTATCGATTGGTTAGACACCAATCGGGATGATATTTCCGGTACATCAAACGGATGGACAACCCGGGACCTCGATTCTTATGTTGCCGTACCATCCAATGCTACGGGAGCAATCCTACAATTTGAATCTGTCGGAGGGGATCGTCGTGGTATTGCCAGAAAAGAAGGTCAATCCTGGCAATTTCCTCAATATGATGTGGGCGGTGGTACGTGGCTCATGGGAGGAAGTGGGATGAATCCGAACCATGAAATCGAAGTCAATGCGGAAAATACGGATTCTAATGTTTATATACATGCGTTAACGCTTTATGGCGATTTTACCCCTCCCCAACTCGTAAATTTTGGAGTGGATGAGTCAGGAACAGGGCAGGCTAATTTCTGGGCCGATATTGTAGATTTTGGATCAGCGATTGAGAATGCGACTCTTTTGGTAAATAGTTCAGCATATTCTATGAGTTTTAATGGAACGTACTGGACGAATAGTTCCGTACCAATAGAATACGGTGGTTTTTATACCTATCAGATTGTTAACACCTCCGATATTTTTGGAAACAATGTCACAGATCCAACAGTGAAGACTCACACGTTTTTAAAAGATACTAACCCCCCAACGGTTCTCGTTGGAACATATGATCATACGATAGGTGTAAATGGTACCTTTAATACAACTGTAATGGACGTTTGGGGTGTTATTGACAAGGTTCTCCTCAATGTAACTTATTTTGGTGGTTCTGCCCAGACAGGAGTTCTCGCCGTGATGAGAAATACCTCTAGTGGGTTCATCAATGATACCATCCTGATGCCAAATGGTTTGGTTAAGTTTAGGATCATTGTGAACGATACAAGCAACAATGTTTTTACTTCGACTGAATTTGTTTCATACAGAGGATTCAACGCTCCGCCCTCAGTTGAAAATATCACTCTGACCCCAAACCCAATACATAGTAATGAAAGCTTGACGTTATCCTACGATTTCTCCGATTCACCTGAGGACAGTGAAGGAGGAACAGAGATTAGATGGTATAAGAACCTCAACCTGCAACCCACATTTAATGATTCATATACCATACCGGCATCTGCATTAATTAAGAATGATCAATGGTATGCGACAATACGCCCCAAAGATGGGCAACTATTTGGGCCATTAGCAACCAGTTTGACCGTCACGATCCAAAACACCGCTCCTCAAGTAATAAATCCTACTTTTGAAATGGGAAATCCATCCGTTCCTGGGATAATCGTGGAAGACGAAGAGATTATTCTGACTTATGCTTATTCTGACATTGATAATGACCTTGATGCATCCTCTGTTCAGTGGTATGTTGATGGTGTCCTGGAAACTCAGTTCAATGGCCTGATGATAATTCCTGCTAACAGAACCAAACATAGCGAAACCTGGAGAGCGGAAATACACCCTTATGATGGCAGCGACTATGGGAAGATTGTTTCTGTTTCTGTCTTCGTAGAAAGTAGGCCAGTTGTTAATGATGCTCAATTTATACCTAAAAATGATACAGAGGGACACTATAGCTTTGTGTTCAATATTACGGATTCACGCAACAATATCAAGCAGGTAGAGGTCTTAATTTACATTGGTTCTCTCGAAGAGAGACGTATCATAACTTCCGGAAGTCTAAATTTATGGGAGCTAGATTTTCAACTACAAAACCTTACCTACTTAAATATGGTGGCAACAGTTAATATTACCGTGGTAACAGAGGTAGTTCATATTTTATCATATGAGATTAGTAAGTCAGAGTCCTTCAACTTAGTGATCAAGGATGAGTCCCCCCCACGGGTGGTTGATGCGTGGTATACAACTCCTGATGTTCAGAATCCATCCAATATTACCTTCTATGCTGATATAGTTGAAGAAGGATCGGGTATTGCTGAAGTGATTCTGGCGTACGACTTCAAACCAATCCAGAATGGTGGAGGAGGGGCATCTACCTTCCAGCAAACTGCAAGCATAACTATGGAATTTGTGGGAAAAAGTGGAGCGTATGATCGCTATATCATTACCGTTTTACTGAATGAATACACTTCATCACTGGATGTAATTTTCCAAATCTCAACCCGCGACAATGACGGGAATTTCAATACTTTAGCATTCACCAATCTGAACTTAGCGGAGCAACGTATTCCCTATGTTCCTCCAAGTCTCCCCACCGAACTATTTCTTGTAGCTGGCATTGCCGTCATCTTGATCTTCGTGGGTGCAATTGTTTATGTGAGATTTTTCCGTAAACCAGAGTTAGTTGGTCTAGATAAAGGCCTAGTAATGCAGAATACCAGTAACTTTTCCGATACAGTTGTTAGGAACAGTTTGGACAGCCATTCGGTTGGAGTTGTTGTTTCCTATTTCGATCAAGCGCACGGACCAATTCCAATCATTGTGATACCCGAAATCCTCAAAGACAATTTCTCTAAATTGGTAGAGCTGTCTGACCGCTCATTCTCTGTCACGGGATTCGCTGACACGCTTGATGCTGAAATTTATTCTAGTTTTGATTTTGTGCTGGTTCGGGGAATAAGAATTAGTATCTTATCTTTTGGCTATTTTTTGAGTCGTCCTGAGGCCAGAGGGGGGCAGGAGAATATCACATTGAATATTCTCATCCATCAGGAAGTTTTCCCGCTATTAAACCAATTTAAGGATGAAATTCAGGAAAAAGTGCACGAAGCACATCTTCTCATGAACGACGAGAACCAAAACAAGGAACTAATAGCGAGAAAAATCGTTGAAGTTCGGGAATTGGTAACATCTATTACACTTTCCTATCAAAACCTTTACGGAACTATCGAACTTCTTGGAGGCGATACTTCTTAGGCCGAATCTGTGAACGATTCAGTATCAAAATCACTTTTACTCGGAATCCATCCTCTAGAAGGAATAAGGCCCTCAATTACTCCTGTAATAATCTGAGAAACTCCTTAAGCTTTTCTGAACTTTCATCTACTTCTTCTACTAGCTCTTCAGGTTTCATTTTTTGATCCTTATCAACTAATGCTTCACTAGCTTGTTTAAGGACGTTTATTGCCCCATAAATGATTCGAGATGCCAAATCCCAATCCTTTTCCAACCTTAATGGCAGTTCAATTCTTTCTTTGAGATTTGTGTGTATTAAAGATAAATCTAGATCGGTACTTACTTGAATTTTTCCTAAAGGCTGCTCATCTTTCTTGAAAAGGACATCAAAGCCCGATCTAGTCTTTTGGACGCTAAATACCTCCCCGCGGCCTTCTGGAATAAGAATAAAGTCTCCGTCCATCTCAATTCGGATTGGTACAGTGATCTCCATGTCAGGTTCTATGCTTTCAGACGAAGAGATGTTTGAAGTTTTCATTCTTTCAATGGTCTTATAGATAAGGCGCGCAAATATGTCAATAGAAGTGTCCAAACCATCAAAAAACCCCATTGAAAACAAATTAGATTCATAAGCGAGGAGATAGGTCAACTCTCCAGGTTTGATGTCGGGAGCAACCGTAGTGTGCCCAATAATCCTTTTATCTAAATCAGGTTCACCAAGACGTTGAAATTCAAGTTCAAAATTTGAATTATCTCTTACACACTTGAAACCAAGTTTAGGAAGCTCTGGAACGGACAGTACGCCTTCTGTATTGGTAATCGCGAGAGGAACCTTGAGGAGGCTGGTCTCATATTCTTTTTTGGGGATTTCAAAATCTACCACTTCCGTAGTCTTTTCCTTCTTGATTTCTGCAATTACTTCGTCTATACTAAGGTCAGGTTTGCTAGCGGCCAATATCAAGCATTCCGCGAGGATTTCCCGTTGGAGATCGCCCTTCATAATCGCAAAAAAGATTAGAAAGAGACGATCCTTATTTAAATTGCTCACATCAACTTGATGAGAGATTAAGGGCAGATATTTTAAGAGCACATCGATTATCAGCGGTATATCTACGGCAGAGGTTGCTGCAACAGATTCAAACAAATCCGCGTACCCAAGCTCAACAATTCTCACTGCTTGATCTTTCTCAACGTCATAAAAACTGATTAGATGAGATATCTGATTTTCTTTATCGTCATCGATAAAAGTGATTTCGCCCGGCTCCTCTTCAACCTGAAAATCGCTCCCGACGACCTCTGAAACTGATGAACTAGGAGAAGGTACATCTTCAATTAAAGGTTCGCGATGATCTACCATAGTTTCTTGCACTTTCCCCGTAGCTTGGACTTGATCAATACCCTCTGGTTTCACCGCCTTTTTCATTAGATGCTGTAGTTTATCTAGAACTAGGTCATCTGCTTCCTTTGGTTTCTCAACCTTGGTTGCATCTCTCATCAGATTTTGAAGCTTAGATAATACTTCTGATTTACCTACCGTCTTATGCCCGGCCAGAGGCGAGGGAGATGATTGTCTGATTACTGTGGCATCAAAGGGGGTTAATGGAAGCTCATCCTGAGGGGTTCCTCCCAATTGAGCTCGTTCAACTGTTTCAACTTCTTTCCTAATAACCATGCTCTCTTTCACATATTCTTCGATTGTTCCAATCCTTTCATGATCAACGAACTCGCTTTCAGCCAGTTCTGGCGACGAGAGCTCAAAAATACGCCCAAAACTCCGGATTACAGTCTCAGGTTTATAGATTGTTGTACGAAAGAAGGGCAAATTACCGGTTTTGTATTCCAGCTGGAATTGTTCTTTCAGCTGAGAATGTATACTTTCATAATTGGGAAGATTCCGAACCAGGTCATTTTTATGGAGAAAAACAAATACGTTCGCTTTGGGTGAAAATTCCTCTAATCGTTCCAAGCAACCGCAAAAATATTGGATCGCACTGTTCCGTGAGGTCTTATTCGCCACATCGATAAGGAAAATAAACGATCTTACAGAACTGAAAACAAATGGGCTGAAATTGTTCAGAAATCGTTTGAGAAAGATTTTTTGGCCGCCCAGATCTACGATCGTCACGGGAGTATTTTTAATGTTCATTGTCATGCGTTCATAGTTGATAGTGGCACCTAAACTATCCACATCTGCCGTAGATTGTTTTAAAAAGAATATTCGTTTGACTGCGGTCTTGCCAGCCTCACTTAGTCCAGCTAACAAGATCTTATATCCTAATCGAGCACTGATATCAGCATGAGACACCCAGTCTGACATAATCTATTGATCCTGAGACGTTATCCTTCTGAGCAAGGAGAGTGGCCTTTTGAGAACCTTTTATACTGTGACACACCCACATTATTCGGCAATATAAATGCTCTGAAATTCTTATAACACAGGGTTAGGTGAAATATAAAACGTTCTATAATCTTATTGAGATAGCGTTATAAACCAGACATAATTTGGTTTTTGTTGGATCAGTCAAGAAAGTGGAGATCACCATTGAAAACTGCCCCTCTACCACAAAAAGTTTTATTCATGGGATTAGGCGCATCGGGTAAGAGTAGTATACGATCAGTTGTTTTTGAGGGAAAGACTCCGGATGAAGTGATGGATTATCATGCTACGATCAATTATACCCGTTCAACGAAAAGCGTTGTCGATTCTGCCTTTCAGATTTTTGATTGTGGGGGCCAGGAGAGCTTTATTTCCGTTTTTGTTGGTGAACAGGCGGAATTCATATTCTCCGATGTTCAAATTTTGGTTTGGGTCGTAGATGTAAGTAATTTTGATCAGGTTTCTACTTCAAAGTTCTATTTTGACCATGCAATTAATAGATTGAGTGAATTTTCCCATGATGCGATTGCTTTTTGTTTTTTCCATAAGGCAGACCTTCTGCTTCCTCAGATGCAGGATGAAGTAATAAAAACGTTGAAAGATTTCTTTATCCCGCCGAAGGACTGCGAAATAGAGATTAAGTACTATCAAACCTCAATCTTCGACAATTCAGTACACCAAGCAGTCGGAGACTTGATTCAAACGCTCGTAATAAAGAATACAAAAGGGAAGGATGTATCTCAGACAATACAGGAATTCATTGAAATGAACGAGGAGTTATCAGGAGTTACTGTTTATACTGAAGACGGTCTTCCCGTTTTTGAAGAAGGCCCAATGGCAAACAGGATTATTATTCCTGCCAATCTTTGGCTTTCAAATTACGATCGAATTAGCAATGAATTCGCGTCCAACCAGACCTTGAAAACAACATTAGAAACCAATGAATACATGTTTGTGTTTCAAAAGATTAAGTCAGAACTAATGCTCTCTGGGATCGCTCGGAAGGTCTCGCCACTTCAATATATCTTGGTAAAAATGGACAAACTAGCTGACTTGATCAATGAGTTGCTTTGACTTTTTTTCAACAGAATCAGAAGTTTCATGTGGTTCAAGCCTTTTTTCCGTCATCGATTGATTCCCTACTTATATCAGCTTGAATAGAGGCTTTTATCCCCTTCGTTATAGAGGTAACAATCATAGATTGGCTTGGTAATGTGTATCCACATAGAGGGCATCGTTCCTGCCTTGTGAGCTCTTCAACGGAGCCAAAATCAAGATTACAGGCGGAACATGTAAATGGGAATGCCTGTAATCTGCCTGAACAATTGGGACATCCTGTACGACCGACATTCTGTAAATCCACGTAATCGGAGATACAGATGTACCTCTTACATTCAAGGCACTGAAAATAGTGGCGTTCTGTAATTTCGGTTAAACAAACCTGGCAGGTTACATCTTTTGGAGGGAGAGGGGATAGGAGAAGCATCTGTGAACGGATAACGAGGCGTTTATCTATGAAAATTTCTTTCTCGATTGTTGCTTTGGCAAATTTCGGTATATCCAATGGTTTCTTTCCAATAGTATCAGCCAGTTGTTTGATCGGAATTGCCTTGCCGCTCTTCAAATCCGACATCCAGGTAGTAGATCTAGGAGAAAGGCTTCCACGCAGCGTTTTTCCAGCAGTAGAAAGTTTGCTTCTTATTTGTGGCATATAGCGTACAATAGTGTAACTTGCGCCGACAAGAACAGCAAAAGCCATGGTCAAAGTTACAATCAGAATTGGTGGATTAGATGCCTTATCATTTGGATTTGTCCCCCAGATAATTTCGATATTGTCGTTCCATCCATCATCATCGCTGTCAGGATCGTGTGGATTAGTTGAAGATCGAAATTCCTGAAGATTGGTGAGTCCATCATTGTCAGGATCATCATTTGAGTCCTGAACACTCCCATTTAGACCATTCTCATATTCGTAACCGTCAGGCATGAGATCCGAATCGCTATCTGCGCTAGAAGGAGATGTCCCGAATTGGTATTCTAGTAAATTAGGTAATTGGTCATTATCGGGATCCTCCAATCTGTCCAATGGATCTCCTGGGAATAACCCATTTTCTTGTTCCCAGTGGTTAGGCATCCCGTCTGAATCTAGATCAGTAATGTTCCATATTCTTATTGTACTGTCAGCTGATGCCGAAGCAAGGCTATTACCTAATGAGTTAAAAGAAATACTCAATACGGGTGATTCGTGTCCAGTTAAATTTCCAATAAGCTCCCCTTTTGGCTGTGAGGGAGCGGGATAAGTATTCCAAAATAAAAGACTTCTGTCACTCCCTCCAGATGCCAAAAGCATGCCATCTGGACTAAATTTAACGGTTCTCACCCAGCCTGTGTGTGAGGTTAAGTTTAGGATGAGTTCCCCTGTATTCACATCGTTTAGATAGACACCACGGTCAAAAGAACCAGATACCAATAGCGGGTCCTGGGGGTGAAAATCAATGCTTGTAACGCCATCTGAATGGTTCTCAATCGTATGAATTGGGGTTTGATTTGAAATATCCCAGATGATAATCGAATTGTCATATGACCCTGAAGCAAGGATATCTGATGAACTGAAAGCAACAGTTCTAACTGAATCAGTATGTCCGGTGATGTTTGCAATCGTTTTTCCTGATTGAATGTCCCAAACCTTGATGTTATTATCGCTCGAGCCTGAAGCTAAAAGGGTTCCCGCAGAATTAAACGAAACACTCCATACGGAAGCTGTATGACCGGTAAGATTTTCTATAATTTGGCCCGATGAGACATTCCAGAGCAAGATTGACCGATCAAACGAACCTGAAGCTAGAACATCTCCCGAGGGACTGAAATCTAGGCAGTAGACCGCGGATGTGTGACCCATTAGGTTGCGAATAAGGGAGCCTGTGCTCGCATTCCAAAGCTTTACTGTGTTATCAGCAGATGCAGATGCAAGCATTCTTCCATTTGGGTGGAAAACGACACTCCAGATTGTCGAAGAATGGCCAGTCAGAGTACGAATCAATTTGGAATTGGGATCAATGATCACGAGTGGTGTAACGTTTCCTTCCATACCAATTTTTCTTTTTCCGAAGCTAGAATCTGTTAAAGTGGCCTTATTACCATTTATTATTATATCTGGGGCAATTAAGGTAATTATTATACCGAAGCAAATTAATGGAGCCAAAAACTCCCTTTTCCGCGTTTTCACACCAAATCACCGCCCTTGGTTTCCCGAAAAAACCCAAATTGTATACATTTCAAAGTACATATTTTCTTAATCAATGTGACTAGTTGTTGACAAGGAGCTATAATCCATCCGAATATTGATTTCCTCGGTTAACCAATTGAGGAGCTTGTCAAATCGCTCCTTTCGTATATTGAAGAATAAGAACTCCAGGAACTAGCTAAAAACCATTCTTGAGAACTCCTGCCCTATATTAACCGACACAACCTTTTCTACTAGTAAACGGCTCGTTCAATTTCTGGAATATCTAACAGAGCGTTCTATCATACGTTTCTGGCTGGTTTTCCTATCTCGTTTAATATTCTCTTGATGGATATAATTTGAGATTATTTCTCGTGCGAGAAAGAGAAAAGCGTCATCTACATTAATGTTTTCTTTGGCAGATGTTTCTATATATTTCACAGAAAAACCGAACTTGTGTTTAGTAAACTTAGTTACTTCTTCAGCATAGGTTTTCCCATGTTTTGAGGCAACCTGTGATGGAAAAGCAGGGCTCTCACGTAGATCAACCTTGGCCCCAACGATTATGAATGGTTTCTTGCCATGTCCATTCAATGACCAAAAAGCCTTTATCCATTCCACCAGATTCTGATAGGATTCGGGATTGGTAATATCGAAGAAACACAGAGCCCCCATGGCCCCACGGTAATATAGGTCCCGTACTGCCTTAAACCGGGGTTGTCCTGCTAAATCCCAAATTTGGAATTTCAAATCATAGGATTGCTTCGATTCAGAATGATAGACCGACATCTCTTTCGAAGCAAAATCGGCACCGATGGTCATAAGGTACTCTGTTTTGAATCCTTCACCTAACCATGCCCTGCGTAGGGCAGTCTTACCGACTCCACCGTCACCTATAAGCACGATCTTTGCTCGAAGCTTTGTACCTGCTGACAAGTGTGCGCGAATCGAAGAGGTATCCTTTTGCACTTTGTTTTCCCGACTTTAATACGTATTGTCCCGACCTCGTGGCTTCAGGGTGTAGCCATGAATTATTAGGATTATCAATAACCTTTGGTACATCTCCTAATGAGGATTATAACCTAAGAATCCTTGCACGTCCTAGGCCTTTTTAAACCCTTCGATACAAGGAAGTGATTATGGAATCTGAATTTGACCACCAAATCACCTCCAAGTAGAACAACTCTCGAGTCCATGATTCATGATAAGAAATGGATCTATATCAGGGTATTGAATATTATCTCCTTTTAAATCAGGTCGATCGCGCCATTTTTTCTGCGCGGAATAAAAGACAATCTTAGAAGTTTTTTGAGAAATCCTAGGATCAGCAGAGATTTCCTCTCTAAAGTAGTCAAAACCTATTCTATGGAATCTATGTCTGCAGAAAGTAACATCAATTTGTGGTGGATTTTATGATTGATTAATACGAAAAACCCAGAAAAATGGTTAAGAACGATGAATATGCCCAAAGAGATTATATATCTCAAAACAAGCGTTCCTGGCTCTTAAAGTCATATATATTCGCGGTTTTTTCGTTCTGTTCATCATTTACCTATATTTTGCTGCTGGTTCTTCACTTGCCTTTCTAGATCCAACTCCAAATGAATTTTATCTTTTTCTTATCATATATGCATTAATTTGGCGTTTATCACTCTTTCAGCCATATTTCCCCCGTTAACTGATGGTAACTCATTTTATGGTGTAACAGAATTTATTTCTTCCTCTTTGGTGTCAGTTTTTGATCTTCCATTGATGTTCTTCTTAGTATCCAAAGTATTTCAGGAAGAAAAGGTGTTGGGTCAGAGTGCTTCAGTCCCACGAGTAATAGCGATCATTTTATCTCTTATCACTTCCCCATTCTCCCTTCTGACTATATTTGTTGTCGGATGCTTTTTACCTCAAACGCACGAAGTGCAATCTGTTCGGGACTGGGAGAATATTTTTTTCGTTCGACTGCATATGAGGCCAGAGCTGAACCTAATTTCGCTGCTTCTTCGATAGGTTTCTTCATTGCGACCCCAAAAATCACCCCGGCCCTGAAGGCGTTTTCCCAACCCATTTTACTATTGATTTCATCTGCAGGCCCCTCAGAAATTTTCATAGCTGCTTTCTCTTCATGTACAACGATTTTGGTTCTATCGGTTATTGAGACAATATATTTTAAGGTATTAAACTGGCTTAACATTTCAGTTCGTGATTTACCCAATCGGTTCTCAATTATCAGCAATTCCTCTTCACGGCAAATCAGCAGCGCGACTGTCTTGAAGATGGGTTCAAGTTTCCACTTGGTTAGTTCATTAACATTTTCATCAGGGGAATAGATCAGAGGGAGAAAACGATTATAAGTTGCTAACTCGGCTATAAACTTTATATCAGCTTCAGCTTTTCCAGTAGCAACGAAACCCGCGGAATATCCTTTCAAATCTTGAGATGAGATTTTTTCTTTAAGTTGTTGTTCTGCGAAGAAACGATAACTATTTTGTTGGTTGACCAGTAATGAATGGCCATTTTTATCCGTTAACATATAGCTACACGCGGTTTCTTTCTCAGAATCCGTAAATACTCTTAGATCCATACCTAATCCCTCCAAATGAGGGCGAAAATGCCAATCAAAGTTCCGTCCTACCTGGGAAATTACAGTAGGCGGCACACCAAGGCGAACCAATCCATAAGCGACATGGTAGAGCATCCCATCAAAAGATCGTATAACGTCTCGAGCTTCAACGCTCGTGACTACCCTATCTTTCGTGGTTAGCTTACCAAGGCTATCAGTAATAATCAAATCTAATTTATCCGCTAGGCGGCCGATCAGGATTACCTTCGTCTTCAACCAAGACTCACCTTACACCAGGCAAATTGGGGCATTGATATGAACAGCTGCGCAAAGCTTTCATCTGCGAAGCCTAATGACACCATATTTGTGATTAATGGATTTTCGAACACTAGGATGACCAGTAGATTAAGAGGATCCTTCTTTTAGATAGGTTTCGAACTGGAATGAGTTGCGATTGGGGATTTTTTGAAGCTTGGAATGTAGAAGAAGAAAGATTAAAGAACTTGGATTACCACCTCGGACATAGGTCTGAAAATGATAGTACGAGAGCCAATTAGGGCTGGGAGTTGGTACGCAGGATATAAAGAAGGATTGATCAGAGAGCTAGAGAATATGTATCTCCATTCGGTAGGCCCAGGCAAGCGACCACCGTCAAAAGATGTGAGAAAAGATAAAAAAGAGATCCTAGGATTAATTTCACCTCACGCGGGGTATGCTTGTTCCGCACCAACGGCCGCCCATGGATTCTTATCTTTAGCCGAAGACCGGAGAAGTATTGATACAGTCATCTTACTTGGAAATAAGCACACAGATCTTGGCCCCGAGGTTTCTGTTGCCTCCCATGACGCTTGGAACACACCACTAGGAGAGGTTGCTTTGAACAAATCCTTTCTTTCGAGGGTGGTAAGTAATAAGAATCGCTTAGCCGGAGATTTAGCGAAGCACATAGATTTCGATGAGATTGCTCATCGGGAAGAACATTCCATTGAATTACAGATACCTTTCCTTCAAGATATTTTTGAAGATTTTAGAATTGCCCCAATTGCAGTTGGTCGTATTCCGTTCAGTTTTGCACAAGCTTTAGGCCAGTATTTGGCCGAAGCTATAAGAGCAGAAAATTTAGAAAATACCACCGTGGCGATCGCGAGTTCGGATATGACGCACGGCAACTATCTCCCATCCTTAAATCATGAACAGGTTTCCTCACTCGACAAACTTGCTATTAAGTCTCTGGTAAATCGAAATCCAAGTTCTTTGGAGGAGGTTGTCCGGAAGAATAAAATTTCAATGTGTGGATTAGGTCCAGTCATGGTTTTGCTTTCTTGTACGGAAAGTCTTGGAGCCAAGTCTGCAAAAGTCTTGAATTATGCCACAAGTGGAATGACTTGCGGGCCCATGAGTTCAGTAGTGGGATATTTATCCATGATTATCACCAAGACGTGATCTTCTGTCCAATGATGCCTTTTCGCATTTGAACTGGCCATTTCCTCCCTAATCATGTTCCGATTGTCTAGGTTTTTGAAGGAAAAAAATCACTCTTTTGCATTTACTCTGATCGTCCGAAAGTGAACACCCTTTTTAATCCCGTATTTTTCTAGCATCTCTTTATTCTCGGCTTTAAACTTAAAGTCCCCGGTATCCTTCCTTAGATACCCAACATAGATTTCACCCTTGTCTTTATCAAACCATAAATGCAGGAAGTTTGCAAATTGAAGGTCATCAGAAGGCTTCAACTTAAAGTTCCCAAGTTTTTTTCCTTCATCCGTAATGCGCAGTGAATATTCGGCCGGAGGAGGGCCCTGTTGTTTGGTGGATGATAAATCGATTCTCTCTGAGGTTCCCCTTAATTTCTGCTCTTCAGAATCAAGATATGCAACAGCAAGTTTAGTTGCTTCCTTTATCGCCTCTTCTCGGTGGGATGGGTCTTTTACTTCCAGTTCATATTCGATGAAGATCTCCTCTGGCTCAAACTGTCGTACCTGAATTTTTCGACTCCGTCCAATCCTTTTTGGGGTTACACGCCACTTTTCATCCATTTTTCGATATCCTCGTTTTTCCAAGAAGTTACGTGTTTAATTCTCGGTGGATCTTTTAAGATTTAAGGTGTTTCGTACAATAATTATTTGAGTCTTATGCCCACACATCATGTCAGACCGTAGATACACACAAAAAGGGACACCAAATGCAGTGAAATGTGTAGTCAGAACATTATGAAGGGAAAAATCCTACCAAAGTTTTGTTTTTTGATGTTCATTAGATTTAGCCGCGTAATCGTGTGAATCTGACCGTTTAGGTGTCGTATTTTAACCATTGAAAACAGATGATTTATATGCACACAAAGGAACGGTCGTTCAGAACCAAGATGACCCAGATTCAAGATAATTCCGCATCCTCAGCAAGTTATCGTCTAGCAACACGGCGTCTTAAAGGGAAAAAGGCCAAATTCGCCACTTTGAAGAAACAAGTGATCGAGACTGGCCTTTGCACAACATGTGGGGCCTGTATTGCATCTTGTGAAGAACATGCCTTGTCAATGGTGAATGATCGACCCCGCTTAACTGGAAAGTGTACGGTATGTGGAGTATGCTTTCATCAATGTCCAAAGACTGTCACGACAACTCCACAATTGATAGGAAACTTCATCGATGCATTTAAGGCTCGCTCACTGTTACCAGAAGCGAAGGAAAAGGGACAGGACGGCGGCGTTGTCACGAGTCTCTTGCTTTACTTAATCCGAGAGAATATGATAGATGGGGCGGTAACGACCGTTAAGGATCCCGCTGTACCCTGGAAACCCAAGCCGATAATAGCTCAGAGTGAGGAAGACGTACTTTCCTCGGCAGGATCCATATACAGCCAGTCTCAAGCTGTGGGAAAATTATTGGATGCAGTTCGATCAGGAATGCATAGCGTGGCATTTGTTGGTTGTCCTTGTAATATTGATGCTGTTAACAAGATGCAAAATTCTCCCTATGGGCTTGTCCGATTGTTCATGCGAAGCTCTGTTTTGAAAATCGGTCTATTCTGTATGGATGCATTTTCTTACGATCGGTTGAAACACTTCCTAGAGGTGGAAAACAAGATGCCTATGGAAGATATAAAGAAAATGACCATTTCAAAGGGGAAGTTTCATTTCATTCCTAAGGAAGGAGCTGGCGATGTATTAAGCTATTCGGTGCATGATCTAGACCACCTCAGAAGTTCATCGTGTTGGTATTGTGTAGATCTAACCGCAGAAAATGCAGACATAGCTGTGGGTTCTGTGGGAGCTCCTGATGGTTCTAATGCAGTTATAGTAAGAACTGGATTAGGAATGGAAATACTTCAGGATGCAGCTACTCTAGGTTACATTGAACTGGAACCACTGAAAAATTTTAATCCCATCTTAAACCTAGCTAATAAAAAGAAGATCCAACTCTATAACGCCACTCGACGCCGATCATACGCTTTTCATACGCCTGTTTCCCTTCCTAGAAAACAGATAGAGGATCAAGCGGCCGCATCACTCAGTGACAAGGAACGGAAGTTGAGACGACGAATCGTCCGAGTCACCAACGTGGCCTTGTCAGAGAATAAACGTAATCTAAGGATTTCTCTACAGAATCGCAGTGGGAAAGTTCTTGAACATGTCTTGATTAAAATCAACCTCCTAGAGGGTGGTCTCTTTGAACCACATTCGTGGGAAAGAGAAGTCCGAGAATGGTTCCCTGTAGAGGCTCTAGATTTCGAAGTACCTAGATTAGGAGAAGAAAGCGCCTATTCGATTTCGATTTTCGACGGTCTGGGAGAGATGATAACAAAGGAAGTCTCAATTGCAGATTTATTAGCAGAATATGACTAACTCGGAATCAGGAAAATCGAAACACTTAGTACTATCCCTATATTGGCCTCTAAGACGTATCTAGGTGCTCTTTCAGAAGGGCATTCCTTTTCTTCTGAATGAGAAAAAAAAGCGTTACATATTAGAACCAATTATTTAATCGTCCGTTATCATTAAATCTGGACGATCTTTCAGTGCTACGCCGTTCAATTTCAGATATATCTAAATACACAAAAGGAACATTGGAATTCTTTGGTCAACCTATTACCTATATCCTACGTCAGCAACAACTCCTCCTTCTACTCGCAGTAGCGGTAACGGAAAGTGCATTCTCATCGTCTGCGATAACTCTGAATTTCTACTTTATAACGCTCCTCAAAAATGGACAATCAACAAGTTTTGAATTTCCAGTCGTTCTAACGATTTATTATTTGGTATCTCTATCGACATCTTCTTATTTTGGTTCGCTTTCAGATATCCTAGGACGTCGTCGTTTGCTCATAATTGGAACAGCTGCAGCTGCGATTTCTTTTGTTCCCTTTCCACTACTTTTTGTAAATTATGCGGATTCCCAATGGAACTTTTTAATCTTGGCATTTTCTCATGGATTGAAGGGATTGGCGGCAGCCATGATGGCGGGGCCAGTTCTAGCCATGTTTGCAGACATTGCACCAGCAAAGAATCATGGAGAAACCATGGGAAAATTCTATTTGGCGAAATCAGCAGGAGCCGCAAGTGGATTTTTATTGGGCAGCTTTGCCTGGGGATTGTTTGGTGAAAACGCCTTTTTCTTCTTCATGATTATTATGCTGGCCGCCACGGCTTTGTATCTATTCCGATTTAAAGAACCTCGTCAAACTGAAACAAAAGGTATGGGAGATGCCATCGCCGAATCTGGTGGAATCAATCCATTCACAACGGTTCTTCAAAGCCTGCAAAACAAGCAATTTCAAAAGTTCGCTATAGCGTGGCTGGCATACTCTACACTCACAGGGGCCGCAACAAACTATCTTCTTCCGGCCGTACTCCTTGAAGGCTATATTGATTATTCATCTGAACTGGGGGTTTTGTTTCTTGTAGGCGCTGGAATCATGGGACTCGCGCAACCTACAATAGGCCGATTATCTGATCGAATTGGACGAAAGCCATTCCTGGTTTTAGGTGTGGTTGGAATGAGTCTGTTGGTAGTTATGCTCTCAGCAATTCTCAAACTTCCTCCCCAAGAGGTGATCGATATAGTTTATCATCCAATTGATATATTTACCTCAAAATCGCTAGAGTTCGTTCCAGGATTCCCGATTGGGATCCCTCCCCCCATTATTATTTTGTCACTGGTTGTATTTCTTCTCAGTGCGGCCTGCTTTGCATCCAGCTCTTTAGGACTGATAACAGATGTAACTGAAGAAGGGGCTAGAGGTCGTGAAATGGGTTTAACTCAAGCGATCACTTCTTCGGGATCAATCCTAGGTACCGTTGTAGGAGGTGTGTTCTGGGGTTTTCAGGGGATCCTGGGTGTTCTCACATTCTGCTTTGGACTGAGTATGATCGCTGTAATCATCATCATGTTATTCTTATATGAAACCAGCGGATTCTATCATTTTGCACATAAATTAACGTAAAACGGCCAATCTGCCACGAAATTATTTGGGGCAGAATTCTATGAATAAATAAGAAGATCGTGAATTTGGTTATCAAAAGAGATTTAAAAACAGAGAATGTTGCCAAAAAACTGGAGATGAGAACGTTTTGGACTGGAATTCGGCGCTAGTGGACATCCACCAGCTTTTTTCTTTAGGTTAATCTTCATCTCCAAATGCTTTCCTGCCTTATCGAAGCTTATTGTCACTTCATTCTCTGGAAGGAGTCATCACCAATGAATCAGGAGTTTTGAATGTATGGATAGGCCTAGTAATGAGGACTTCGTTGTCACCCCATGGGATGTTCGAGGACGTGTTGATTATGATAAACTCGTTCAACAGTTCGGAACCGAACCCATTGACGAGGCATTGCTTGTCCGTTTCAAAAAACATATACGGGGTGATCTCCATTTCATGCTTCGTAGAGGGATTTTCTTCACCCATCGCGATATGAACTGGATCTTCGACGAATATGAAAAGGGAAATGAATTTCATCTCTATACAGGAAGAGGTCCCAGTGAATATTGTCACTTAGGTCATTTAGTGCCGTGGGTTTTCACCAAATGGTTACAGGACCAGTTTGATGTAAAATTGATCTTTCAATTGACTGATGATGAGAAGTTCCTGTTCAATAATAAGCTTGATATGGCCCAAACATACGAATATGCACGGGATAATGCTCTGGACGTT
Organism: Candidatus Thorarchaeota archaeon; assembly: GCA_048882505.1. GTDB lineage: Archaea > Asgardarchaeota > Heimdallarchaeia > Hodarchaeales > Hodarchaeaceae > Hodarchaeum. Next base: position 38,878 of record JBHLRO010000004.1, on the reverse strand, counting down.
ATAGCTCTAGGATTCGATCCCCATAAGACTGAAATTTTAATCGATACAGATAATGCAAAGACCTTTTATAAGGCAGCACTCCCTATTTCAAAGAAAATTACTTTTTCGACAGTTAAAGCGTCCTTTGGATTTGATAACTCCATGAATATTGGATCGATATTTTATACGAGCATCCAAGCTGTTCCAGCAATTCTTGAAAGCCTTCGTCAGGGAAAAAATGTCCCATGTCTCATTCCTCATGCCATCGACCAGGATCCACATTTCCGACTTGCGCGAGATGTCTTGCCTCGACTAGGGTTTTACAAACCAGCGAATATCCAATGCAAATTCATTCCTCCTTTAGGAGGAATCGATGGTAAAATGTCAGCATCAGACCCAAATTCGACAGTTTATGTCACTGATGATCCCGAAATGGTACGAACGAAAATTACTAAGTACGCTTTCTCAGGGGGTCAAGTAAGTATAAAGGAACACCGCAAAAAGGGCGGAGACCCTGACATTGATGTAAGTTTCCAGTGGTTGAAGATCTTCTTTGAGCCAGACGACAAGAAGCTTCAACAACTCGAAGAAGATTATCGTAATGGAGACCTCTTGACAGGTGAACTAAAGGAGTACTTAATTCAGAAAATAAATGCCTTCCTCGAACGTCATCGTTCCGAACGAGTAAGAGCGAAGAACAAATTGGATAAATTTTTAGTTTCTGATTAAGATGGCATTGTTGTTTTAATTTCAATGGTTCTTAGGATCTTTTCTGGCACAATACCCTAATCTGAACTATTCCTTCTCATTTATCTACCCTGTCCCATGAGGATGGTTGACCAGATTCGTGAATCAGCTACCAAGAAAAGGGGATCTTGCCTTTCGTGATCAAGTGTTTTTTTGATCCTTGAAATCTCTTAATTTGGCACAATGCTTAGTAAACTGCTGATAATCAATAAAATCCCTACAATCAAAACTCCAATCCAGGCTAATAGTTTGATAATATTGTCTCCTAAGCTTATTGGAATATATGGCGTGAAAAATGGGATGTTTTTTACTGCTATTAAGATCATAGCAACGGCCAAAAAAACTTTTGCTCCCAAAATCAACAATGATAGGAGATTATCTTGCGAGTTAGGAACCATAAAAAGAGCTGCTGCCAAGAGAATTATGTAGTATATTGATTCTGTTTCTTCCAACTGTTTGCACCAAACGGTAAATTAATTCCTATCTTTTCAAGTGATTTTGTTCATTTTAAATTGCGTACGCATTTAAAAAGGGCATATCAGTAATAATCTTTAATTTTAAATCCCTTCTGCAATTTTTTGTCAAGTAGATTACGATAGCGTAAGGGATCGTCGTCACTTACGTGTTTTGGTGGAATTCGTTTGGGTGCCCGGTTTTTTTTCTTTTCCAAGCATGCTCCAGTATCGATCTCAAGGGCAGGCGGCCGAAATCCACATACTGCAAATTTACATTTATATCCGATGCATTCATCCCCCTCCACCATTTTGCATAGAATTATCTTTTGATTGTTTCTCCAGGTAATTTTCATAAACCTTTCTGAACATCGAAAGAATCGACAGCTATTCTCGCATAAAATGCCTTCACGGTTGAATTGCACGGAAATTCACTTCCAGCATCGTAAATGATCGCTTTTTTAGGGAAGATTAGGAGATGGAAGCCTCAACCTCGATTCTTGTATGAAAACACCAAATACTCGGAAACGTGAGCTTTATTAAGGCTTTGTATCACACATCGCATGGTCTGAAAGCTTATTTGATTCTAATCGAATAACTCCCCCCTTCGACCATATACGGTCCAAAGACAATGAATCGTGTTTTGTCAGGGTGATAAGCGTGTCACATTATTTAAAACAATTGAAAACTAGCGCAAGTCGAAAGATTATTCTTTTGGGGCTTTCACAAGCAGGTAAAACATCAATCCGTGATGTTGTATTTGGGGGGAAAACCCCAGAGGAAACACAGAACTACTCAGCTACACTTAATTACGAGCGACAGATCGAGCAAGTGGCCGATGAACCTGTTACGGTGATGGATCTGGGAGGCCAGGAGGTTTTTTTAAAGCGGTTTTTGAGTAGCATGAGCTCTTTCATATTCAGTAACGTTGCTGTATTAGTTTTTATCTGTGACATCAGTACGCCAGAGAAATTTCCCGCAAGCCTAAAGGCCTTTGTTGAAGGCGTATCCAGATTAGAAGAAATGTCAGATGTACAGCCTGCAGTATATATTTTACTCCACAAGACGGATTTACTTCCCGACCTAACTCAAAGGGCCGAAAGAATGGAGTTCTTGATGGAAATGTTTCAAGATGCTGTGGCTACGAAGAATATTACGTTTCTTCAGACCTCAATTTACGATAACTCAATTCATGAAGCATTTAAACGAATCACTGCGGAAGCTAGCGAAATCATTCCAGAAGCAGAGGAGATTGAAGAAGAAGCAGATTTAGAAGCGATACAACGCCGCCTAAGACTACGTCCTATCCAACAAGTGTTACATACGGTTAAGTTCATGAATCGTTTGGACGAAGTACTCTTAATCTCCTCGGAAGATCCAGAGTTTCTTGTTCAAGGATCGGATGCCCAACTAGAAGAAATTCGTCGACTCCTAGAGATTATGGAAAAAGCCAATGAAAAAAATCTAAAAGCTGGCTCGAATACGGAGCTGAAACGGGTTGGAAACGCCATGGTATTCAAGTTTAAAGTGAAACCTCATTATTTACTACTCCTTCTTGGTACTGACCAAAAATCAATGCTCGAAACTAGATCTTTGGTGGATATTGAAGAAACTGTCAAGCTGGTATCTAATCAATTGGAAGGTATGCTCCAACCTGTAGCGTAAATATCTTACATTAGATTTCAATCTACCATCTGCACTCTGGTTGAGGTATAATCTTGCGAAAAAACCTCATTGACGCATTACGAAGTTTAGTTCCGCTTCCAAGTACAACGGGGGTATAAAATTGAAAAGGAATTTAATTGCGGTCGCTGGCTTATCTCACTCAGGAAAGGATCTGCTTTTTAACCAATTGATGAAATTAGGAAAAACTGAACCCGATCTTGGAATAAGAGAGAATGTTTACTACTATGATTTAATAACAACTTCTGCTAGAAAAAGGGGTGAAGACTCATATGTTACCGCCATCCTTCCGACATTAGAGCACAAAGTCTTAATGAAAACAGGTGCACTAATTTACATTCATGACATAACCTATCAGAGACTGGATGACACAGCGGCGGATTTTCAAGGGATAATAAAGAATTTCACAGACAAGGAAAACCATGATCTTCAAGTACTGCTAATCTTAAACCGAGGCCACCTGATCACAAATGAAGCGGAAAGGCAGAAGATAAAAGATACCCTTCTAAATCAGCTACACGATATTTATCCGAAAGAAATCTCAACGTACATCGTTAGTTTGAAGGGCGCTGATGAACAGCGAATAACGAATCTTGTTTTTACCCAGATCATCAGAAAAACCAATGAAAGGAAAGGATCTATTGGCATCGAAGATAAAACTAAAGTTGACGAGATCAAGTTCCGTAAGATAATTAACGAGAAAATGAAAGGCCTTGGTTTTTCTGGTGCCTACATATTGTCACGTAACAATTACAAACTCTTGGCGGCAGCAGGAAAAACACCTTCCTGGGAAGAAAATGTAGGCCCTCAAATAGTTCGTTTCCTTGCGGCCAATGAAGTTTTTGAATTTCCTCCAGAGCTCAAGATTAACATCCAACGAATGGAAGATTTCTTAAATATTTCGATCATACTTCCACCCGACCGAATTCTGGTGCTTATTGGCAAACTGTCTCGATTTAAATTAGGTACAATGTCCTATCCAGAAGCAGAAAAGGTATGCATGGAATTCGTAGAAGCGCTTCAATGAACCCAGGAGACAACAACAATGATTAATGGACTTGTGGTTACAACGATGACAGACATGGGGCCATTTCCTCTTTTGAACTTATCTGAGCTGCCAGAAGACACAACGGTAAAGTTATCCGTAATAGGCATGACGATCCTTTCCATGGGAGCAGGAACAGTAGCGGAGAAACAACACTATCGTCTTCATGGTTCGATCCCCGTCCCGGACACTCCGACCTTAGAAGCTCTTGCCATGTCCTTTACTGTCATCCCAACGGATACAAAGGATATTCGGATCGATCAACACGGAAGAGAATCCACTATCTGGTTGTTATTTGATTCAAAAATGCGGGACGAAATTTTTCAGCGACATAGTGCAATTGAAGCCACTCTGAAAACAGAGGCTGTAGGAATCCGTGAAGAAAATGTTTTATCAAATCCTACGATTATGAAACGTGTTTTAAGCCGCATTCAGGATGTGTCTCAGAGTACAGAGATTATCGAACCTGTTTCTCCTGAAAAAGAACCCGTGTATCTTCCAAGTAAGGGGGGACTCGAGTTTTTCCATGTAAACAATCAGGGAGAACTATTAGAACTACCCATTAACGGGAGTTTGACCCAATATCCTATCTTGATTATTTGTAACCTCGTTATTAAGCGTATTATTTTGTTGAAGATGACAGAAGATGTCTCTCAACGACAATTCTTTCTAGCAAGTAAACATGCATCAAACTTAAACTCGTCTCGGTTCAAAAACGCAATGGAGATCAGAGATGTTCAAGATCCTTTGGAGCGCGAGATGATCCTAGAAAAGCTTGGGGTAATCTTAGAGACGGTCTAGTAATTCCAAGAACAATCAGGGTGTGTGCAAATAGATGTCATATCTTACAAGGAAAAAATCTTCAAAAGTACTTATCTTGGGGTTGGCAGAAAGCGGCAAATCTACCATAATTCGCGTTGTGACAGAGGGTAAAATCCCGTCCAAAGAGGAACCTTATCACGCGACCATAGATTATGAAAGAAAGCAAAAGACTATTGCCGGTACAGAACTTACAATCTTTGATTTAGGGGGCCAAACTGCGTTTCTGGATCGCTTCACAGGTGAGCTATCCGAATTCATCTTTAGCGGAGTTAAAGCCCTTGTATTCGTGGTTGATTCCATCAAAATTCCTGATATTTCCAGAGCCAAATACTATTTGGATTTGTCGATCAAGAAACTTGGTGAATATAGCCCCTCTGCAACCGTTTTTCTTTTCCAACATAAGGCAGATCTAGTCCCAAAACATCTGAAAGGGGAGGTTCGGAGAACAATATCTGATTATCTTTCCGCAGGGGTAAAGCAATCAGTACGTTATTACGAAACCTCTGTTTTTTCAGACACGATCTTTCGTGCAATGGGTGATGTTTATTCAGAGGCTTCAGGCGCCCGTAAAACGTTAAGACCATTGTTGGAAACTTTTATTCATCACAACGATGCAGACATGGCCCAGATATTTACCAAAGAAGGAGCACCCTTGACACAGGTAGAAAATGTGTCTCGGTTTGATCACATATCCCTTTCGGAGGTAAAACAATTTTTCGATGCGGTAGCCCAGCGTCTATCCAATTCTGATACCCAAAGTTCCAATTCTATCCTATTAGAAGCAGATCGACATGTTTTCGTTATTCGATTTTTGGAGAATTCCTTGGCCTTGTTTTTTGGATTTCCAAAAGACCGCTTGAAAGAGAAAAACGAACCTATTGCATCCCTATACAATAAAGTATTGGCGTTTTCCTCGCAATTAAAGTCGATTACAGAAGGTTGAATCGACAGAAGTTTTTCTTTTTGTTCTCGTTAACTAGTCATTTTAAGTGTGTCATAGAAAGTTATAGTAGATTATCTCTTTTGGAATCCGACTATGTTTAACAATTCAATGAATAATTGGATATTTTCACAAATCGATGGCCTGGTTTCTCAATATTTTACGGTGACCTCAGTTAGTTATAGAGCTCTAGGTCCGCAAAACCAGCCTTTTCCAGTGCAAGCTATACCCTCATATGAAGTACTTCGCCGAAGCGATCTATCCGAGAATATGGAAGCTGTCAGTTCACAACTTCAGAAGATAGGGTACGTCCCAATCCTACGTTCTCATCCCACCGAAAAATCTCGTGGAGTTCTCTATATTTTTCCTCACACTGATAAACGATTAGTTACGGGACAAAATTGGAAAACGCCGTTAATATTGTTCGCTTTGACAGTCTTATCCGTTTTTTTTGTGGGTCTAATGCTTTGGAACTTTCTGCGTCAAGTTAACCCAAGTTTAAGTCCCATAGAAACAGGTTTGTTCTACACAGTGGGCTTAATTGGCATTGTTGGGATCCATGAACTAGGACATATGGTTGCATCTCGCCTGCACGGTATTAAGGCCAGTTTTCCGTATTTTCTCCCTATACCATTTGGTTACGGGACTTTCGGAGCCTTCATTACCCAAAAAACTCCGACCAAATCTCGCAATGATTTGTTTGATGTAGGTTTAGCAGGGCCGCTCTTTGGTTTTGTACCCGCGCTAATCTTCTCAGTATTGGGTTTGGTTCTATCAACTGTGATTCCATTAACCGAGGTACCAATCCAACTTCTGGAGGATCCCCTAGCACTTGATTTCAGACTATTTAGCGAATCTCGCTTTCGAATTCTCCTATTTGAATTGCTAGCCTTTATAATCCTACCGACTTCTCAAAGCGGAGTAGAAGTTTTTCTGAATCCCTTGGCGATCGCAGGGTACATAGGTTTTCTTCTAACGGGCCTGAATCTTATCCCAATCGGGCAGCTAGATGGAGGCCATGTTGCGCGAGCCCTTTTTGATGAACGTCACCATAAAACCTTGACATACATATCAGCAGGATTCATGGTTATACTGGGATTCTGGTTTTTTGCTCTGCTTATTATTATGTTTTATTCACAAACGGGGCACGCTGGACCACTTGATGATGTTTCTCAGGTTAGCTCGGGCCGTAAAATTATTGCGATTCTCTCGATAGGTTTGGCTATCCTGTGTTTACCTGTCCCTTCTGAGCTTTTTCAGATGGTGTTTCCCTTTTTAGGTTAAGTTAGGAGAATGGTTCGCTTAGAGAGTGCTTCATACAGTGTTTCAGGTTTTTTCAAGGGTATAATAGTACTCCCCCAATTCTTTTTGCCGTTTATCCATCTGAGAACCTTCCTTATTGATTCTTGCCCGTCCAGTCTCAGGATCTCGGCGAAAAGTTATTCCTAGGTGTTTCAGGAACCGATTCATTCCATTTCTTTTAGACATGGGAGCAATCATTTCTCCATAAGAGGCAGGATTGCCCTCAAAAATCATGATGCGATCCGCGGTAAAATCCGCTAGTTGAATATCGTGCTCTATTGTCATTACCGAACAGGAAGGATTTCTTTTCGGTTGGTTCCGGATCACGGAAGCGATTTTTGTTCTCTCTAATGCATCTAAAAATGCAGATGGTTCATCTAGGATATATAACTGTGCGTCTCGGGCAAGACATGCCGCAATAAATACACGTTGCGTTTCTCCTCCTGACAACTCCCTCATATTCCGTTCCATAAAGTGATTGATACCTAATGGATTAAGTAGCTGCAATTTCCAAAATTTGGCGTTAAGAAATTTTCCCGTTACTTCTTGAAGAAATCTTTGTACAGTAACATCGAATTCTTTTGTGATTTGCTGTGGTTTATAGCTAATAGTTGCTGCCATCTCGATGCTATGACCTGGAATCTTACCAGCCAGTAAATTGGCAAAAGTGGTCTTTCCTAATCCATTCTCGCCGAGGATAACTAGGATTTCGCCCTGATATGTGCTCCCAGAGGTAACATCTAAAGAGAATCCGTTTAACTTTATCTGTACCTCGGGCCAATCTAATCTCATCCGATCCTTCCAAGCTCGCTCTTTAACGGATCTTTTGAAGGTAATAACACGTCGACGAAAATGAATATTTTCTTCCTTAAGCCACCCTGTTAAGAACGAATTCAGCCCTTTTTTGACGGACAATGTCCTAGAAATCACCCCATAGACATGCGGTGAACCCCAACAGATATTAATATGATCCGACCAGTAATCCAAAACAGAGATATCGTGTTCAACAACAGCAATGGTTCTGGAGTCATTGAGTTTGACTTTAAGAGCTCGGACCAGTTCTAAGCGCTGTTGGATATCGAGATATGTTGCGGGTTCATCTAGGAGATAGACATCCGCGGGCTGAAGTAGGGTTAGAGCAATCGCAATACGTTGAAGCTCGCCCCCACTTGCAACGGAGGTAGATTTGTCAAGAAGAGGGCGGAGCTGAAGCAAATCTATGATCTGTTTATCTTCAATAGGAACATCACTCATTAGGGAACGAAGTGTATCATTTTTATCTTTGAGGAACGTCAAGTCCTGTTTTTTAAACGTAACTGTCATTTCACCAGAATTAACCTGTTCTAGAAAATGAGACATTCCGGGGATTCGTAAGGAAGTGAGAAATTCGTGATGTGCATCAGAAGTGAATTTTCCCCCATTTGGCTGCAATTTTCCCGCAAGTATGTCAAGTAGTGTTGATTTACCTATTCCATTCTCTCCAATAATTCCTACGATGGTGCCCGGACTTAATGTGGGTAATCCGAAAAGACGAAACTGAGATTCGTGGTACTGATGTGTAGGTTGCCATGATTCCATTTCTCCAGGGATATTCACCGATTTAATTGCTCCAATATAACATGCATTAACACAAATCCCACAATTAATACAGTATTTTGGATCAATAGTGGGAATAGCTGATTGTTTTCTCAATTTGATGGCTTTGGGGACGAGAATAGGTTTACTTTTCTTTCCTGTCATGTTGACGGGGCATAAGGTAATGCATCGATAATTACAGGGTCCTGGGGCGCATATATTCCGGAAAACGACGGTTACCTGCTCCATCACTAAATCCCTTTTTCTGAGAGATATAAAATTATGCATTCATATTTGTAGGGCTTCCAGAAAGTGATACATTCATGGATGTGTTTGGTTTCATTAAGAGAACTTATTTCTTGGATTTAGAGCCTTGTACGGATATGTCACTGGAAGTTATAAGAAAGCTCGTGAAGACTCCTCGAAATCATACAGATAAGGCCCCACGATTTACTGGAGAAGAGAATTCGCTTGGAACCTATTGCACATCTCGAATGGACATTAGGAATCAGTCTGATAATATTCGGGATTCTGGGTGAACCTCTAGGGGGATTGGAATTTCTGCTATTGGGTTTGGGATCCGTTTTTCCTGATTTGTTTGATTTGTTACTCTTTTCGGGAAAACGTTTTTCGATCGGCCATCGAGAATTATCCCATACCGTTTTTTTTATCTTGGGATTGGCATTGTTATCCACGCTCTACCCGCTTCTCCAGTTTCTCCTTTTGGGATCATTACTTCATCTCTTGCAAGACATTTTAGCGGGTAGAACCCCCGTCTACCTTTTCTCCCCTTGGACCCATAAGGGCGGAATTTGTGTTGTAACTAAAGAACAGTCGATCATGATTGGGGGATGGGTTAGAGAAATCCTGAAGGGTGCCTATATAGGATCAGAGAATATAGGTGACGAACTATCCTGGTTCTGGCTCCAGACTATCATTGGCACCTGGATTCTTATTCTGGGAATCATTCTCTATTTCGGGTGAATTCTTTGGAAGCGTTAAAGCACACTGAGTGGACTTTTGGCCTTTTCTTTTTCTGGTTCACACTCTTTGATGCCCCTGAACTTACAATTGTCCAGATTTTGCTCATTCTGATTGGGAGTCAACTGCCTGATTATCTCGAAGCTTTTTTTATCACCCTGAGGATTCCCCGTTCGAGCGCTCGCAAAGCTACACATGATTATATTTTTATCCTTGCGCTATGGATTCTATTTCCTTACTCCCTTTATCCTGAAATCAACCTGTTTGTAAACGCGTTAGCCGCACATTATCTTGTCGATTTATTTTCAGGATTAGAACCCATCTATCTTGCTGGATTTCTTTTTGGGGAAAAAACATCCGCTATTTATGTCACTGCTAACCATCGAGTATCCATTGGTAAACGAATAGAGGCCTGGGGATCCAAATATCTTGTCACTGATGGTGAAAGACCCACTGCCGAGCTAGCTTGGTTTTGGATTATGCAATTGTCCGGCAGTATTTTTTGTGGACTTGGTATCATGGTGTACCTTTTCAAATGAGCATTTTGTCGTCTAGTCAAGCCTAATTCAATGAGAATGTCAGATACACAGTTCTCTCCAAATTTTCCGATCCTTGGAAACATTTTTGAGGAGGTGTTCGAAAGAATCGATTTTTAATGGGAATATCATTCTGGGGTTCCATCATGTGCCTATTCCTTCAGCAGAATTCTTTGCCAGCCAAATATCTTATGCAGAGAAATTAACCTTTTTAAGGAAAAAATCCCTAGTGTAAAAGAATGTACCAAAAATAAATTATAGCCAAGGGCCCTTGGCAGTATAATGAGGTAGGAAAGGATGAAAATCAGTCCAATGGCGTGGTTGGGTGACCAGCTTGTCGTAGTTTATGAACTGGTCCTATGTAATAAACGCCTCTTTTTTCCAACCATGGTGGGCCTGGTTATTGCTCTTGCCATCGTATCACATTCGAATGTCTTGATCGATTCGTACTCGTCTGAAATCTTAGAAAAGATGCTTGATATAGATAGGCTAGAAGGAGATATTCGTATTGAAGAAAGAGCTGGCTATCCTGGATCCTCTCTTTCTTTTGCCAACAAACTAACAAACTATAGCGCGTTTAATACGCACGTTGAGAAGGCAATAGATTTAGTAAAATATGGGAACTATATATCAGAAAGACGTTGGTATACGCGGTTAGCCCTTGAAATAATGTCAAATAATTCAGGTCAGGAATTATCCAGATATTCAGAGATGCTGGCTTCCTCGGAAGCGGTCTTTTACGCTCAAATTGCTTCTATTCTGAATACAACCGAAAATGGTCGACTTCCTAGCTCTTCTGACGAAGTTGTTTTAATTCGACCATTGATGGGGGATCCTTATCAAGAGGAATTATGGCAAAATTACGCGATTTCCGATGAAGTGATGATATCAATCGGATATGAATTATATGAAGCTGGGGGATTCAATAAAACGGTTACAATTGTTGGAATTCTGGAGTATGATAATTCAGGTCAACCATTCGGGACAACAACAACCCTTTTAACAAGATATTTTGATTATATGTGGGGAGATTATCGATTCCTTTCAACAAGACAATTCCTTAACGAAACCATTACCGAATATGTCGTAAATACAGAAGTTTATGACTACCAGTGTACGATAGTCGGTGAGATAGATCTTGATTACTCAGTATTCAACTCATATGACGTCACGGGCGAAATAAGTAAATTAAGACGTTTCCTACAAGAACTAGACAGAACCTTTTTAGAAGAACCTTTGTTTGATACACATATCCATTCGCAGCTCTTGGGAAACCTCCTATATCTTCAGAGTTCAATAATGATATTGATCGTCATTCTCCTTCTTGTCAGTCTTCCCGTAATTGCGATTGCCTTATACCTTGTGATTTACTCTTTTGGGCTTGTCCGACGTCAATATCAGGCACAGATTGGGATTATAAAGACGCGCGGTAGTTCTTCATTCCAGATATTTTTTATTCTTTTGACCGAAATAATAGTATCTACAGTTGTTGCCACAGGATTTGGATTCTTGGCAAGCTTGGGTTTGGCAGAAGTTATCCTTCGCTCCTCGGATTTTCTACTCTTTGAAGGAGATCCTGTACCAGTCAAAGTTTCCATATCGATGGTTCAAAATTTGGTTCTATGGGGGATTTTCTTTGCTATCCTCCTCAATTTCACTCGAATAGTCAAGATGAGCAGACAAAATATTATAGAGACTCAGGTTCCAACAGAAAAACGTGATCCGTTATGGAAACGGCGCTACTTGGATGTCGCTATGTTCTTGATCGGCACGGGAACGTGGGTTTTAATGATGTCTGTTATGGAAGCATCTACGTCTGGCAGGGAGATAGCTCCGCTGTTCCTTGCGATAGCGCCCTTCTTGGCACTTTTGATGATACCTGCCCCTTTCTTCATTTTTTTCGGAACTATAATGGTAATCGCCCGATTTTTCCCTTATTTGATGCAGAAATTATCGGAAATTATCTGGCGAGTCGGAGGGGGGATTAATGCTTTCTCCATACGCAATATAGTCAGGCATAAACAAGCCGCCAATAGGGCCGTGTTGCTTGTAACTCTGGCACTATCCTTTTCAATCCTCTCATCTTCTCTTATCTTTTCAATGGATGAAACAGAAAGACTACGCTATTACTATGCTGAAGGGGCTGACATCACCATCACAGATCCGATAGCTTCCGATCGCTCTCTGTCTACGATCCTTCAACAAAACGTGTCACATTTAACCAGTACTTCAACGACATTCCAGGCGAGGTGTGTAAGCTATGGCTATGCATCCAGGGTTTACCAGTTCTTATTCGTTGACCCTGATACCTATGCTAGCACGGCGTTCATGCATTCTAGTTATCGACTTAGTAGTCCTTTGAGTAGCTTGATGAACGAATTGGCCGATAACCAGACGGTTCTAGTGTACGAGGAGAATCTTTATGCTAATAGTATGTCCATTGGAAATAATATCTCGATCCGTTTCACCAATGCATCACTCACCGAACGCCTCTCGTTCAAAATTGGAGGGACATTTCGATATTGGCCGACATTCTATCCCCAACCGTGGTACTTCCCAACCGATTATTTCTGGATCATAGGCAACCTAGGATTATTCGAAAGCTTAAATGAATCCAATTACCTTTCCCAAATATCCGCAAAATACCTTGGTAGGATTGATTCTGATCAAAATTTAGAATTTACGGTACAACAAATATCAAATCTTACCAATAAAGAACCAATAGCTCCGGCCTTACGTTTTAAGGAATATAAAGCTGATTTCGGTAGGATTTTTTCTCTATCTGTTCTTAACGCCGATCTCATTGTCTGTATGGCTGTGGCTACAGTTGGCATTGTCATGTTTGCCTTTTTTACCTATGTTGAACGTGGAAAGGAAATTGGCGTTGAAAGGGCTCTCGGAATGACTCAGGGTCAAACCGCCCAGTCCTTCCTGGTCGAAGCAATCATGATCCTCATCTTTGGGACTATTATAGGTACCATCAGCGGAATGTATTTTGTCTCCATGTTTCTTCAGGTAACTCATCTTGGTGAAACCATCCCACCATCAGCTGTCGCTTATCCAATTCCAGTCCTATCGGTCATAATCTTAGGGATTCTGATTGCCGCAGGAATCGGAACAGTTATCCCTGCCTACCTCTCTACAAGAAAAGACATTTCACGAACTTTAAAGGTGGAATAAGCTACTAGTTTGGAATTATCCCAGTTCTCCACGAATTTAAGGCGAAAAGGAAAATGAAGAATCCAGTAATCAGAGCGATAGATCATCTAATTATCGTATATGAGCTCGTTTTAAGCAACAAACGGCTAATCTTCCCAACAATGATTGGCTTAGTTCTTGCTCTCACGATTTTAGCGCAAAATAGCATAATGATCAATTCGTACCAATCAGAATTGTTTGAAGAAACAGTATCCCGAAGTCTAGATCTCAATGATGCGGATATTCGGATACAAGGGACGGTGGAATATCCTGGGCTGGAAGGCGGAATACCCTCTTCTAACGCCAATAGTTTGCTAACATCGTATGGAATTTTTGATTCAATAGTGGAGTCCGCAATCTCGTCGACAGGCTACGGGGAATATATGTCGGACTACCGATGGTACACGACATTAAGTTTGGGAGTATGGGTGAACGTTACTTATGGCGATGCTCCAGAAAAAGTTGAACGGGACTATACTGAGCTTTCCGCGTCATCTGAACCTGATTTTTATGCAGAGGTTGCATCCATTCTGAATGGCACTGGAAATGGCAGAATTCCCCGGACAACAGATGAAGTGATTATGATTCGGGCTGAAAATTTTCCCTATGATGGATGGGAATGGATGAAACGATGGAAAAACTATACATTGGGTCAACAAATTACATTTACTAAAGGACAAGAGGATAACGTGATCAATAAGACTGTTAAGATAGTTGGAATGCTGGAATATCCCGTTATTTTGGAGCATTACTATTATGGTGATTTCCTTCGGCCAGTAGAAGGTCCAATAACAAATTTGCTGCGAAAATACCTTGACGGTGTTGGTGCTGATGCGCCCAGATTTCTTTCAACCCCACACATGCTAAACACAACCATATCAGAATTTACTGAAACTGATACCCAGTTTGGCTATGATTACCGCATGGTCGGCGAATTATGCCTCGATCACTCGAAATTTAATGCATATGTCGTGGGGGAGGAGCTTGGGAAGTTAAAAAGTTTCATTCGAGCGCTAGAGCAAGAATTTTACGCTGTTCTCGAAAATTTCTATATCTATTCCCCCCTCCAACAAGAAATGGAATTCTTCCAACTTCAAATCTTTGGTTTAATTGTGGTTCTGTTGTTAGTAACTTTCCCAGTTGTCGCAATCGCACTATATCTGGTCGTTTATTCATTCGGTCTTGTTAGAAAACAATATCAAGATCAAATTGGAATTATTAAGACTCGAGGTGGTTCCTCGTGGCAGGTGTTCTTGCTTCTCCTAGTTGAAGTGGTAATCTCCACGGTTATCGCTACAGGGATTGGTTTTGTCGTAAGTTTGATTTTCACGGACATTGTCATGCGTTCCTCTGATTTTCTTCAATTTGGGAGTGAACCGATTCCAGTGAGAGCAACAGTGTCTATGGTTCAAGATTTAATCAGCTGGGGAATAATTCTTGCTTTTCTGCTTAATTTGGGGCGGATCATCAGGATGAGTAGACAAGACATTACTGAAACCCAAATCCCCATTGAAAAACGTGATCCCTTCTGGAAACGAAAATACCTTGATGTTTTCATTTTTTTGATCGGTACGGGGACATGGGTACTCATGATGACAATATACCGTCAACTTATGTCAGGAGAGGAGATTGCACCGTTGCTCGCTGCAATATACCCGATCTTGGGCTTGTTGACGATTCCGGCGCCGTTTTTCATGTTTTTTGGCACGATTATGATGATAGCTCGTACTTTTCCTTTTTTAATGTCTAGGCTCTCAGATTTCTTCTGGCAAGCAGGAGGGGGAATCAATGCCTTTTCAGTACGAAATATCGTTCGCCATAAACAAGCTGCCAACAGAGCGGTGTTACTCGTAACCCTGGCCTTGTCTTTTTCAATCCTTTCATCGTCTCTCATCTTTTCTATGGATGAGTCTACCAGATCACAGATTTATTATGCGGAAGGCGCTGATGTTACTCTTAGTGACCCAACCGCCTCAAATCAGACCCTCTATCATATCTTTCAATCTAACATATCTCACCTAACCAGTATATCAACAACTTATTTTGGCAATTACGAGACATATGGATATGAGTATCAACGATATTCGTTTTTGTTTGTTGATCCGAGAACCTATGCCCTTACAGTAAACCCAGATGCCGGTTTCATATTAAGTAGCTCTCTATCTACCTTGATGGAGGAATTGGTTGATAATCAGACCGTTATAATATATGAAAAGAATCTAGGGGTCAGTTCTATGCCGAAAACCATAGGAGAAAATGTTTCAATTCGGTTCGAAAATGGTTCGATATTTACTGAAACAATCACATTTCGGGTTGGAGGAACTTTTTATTCTTGGCCGACGCTTTATCCCCAACCATGGTACGATGTTTCTAGGAATTTCTGGCTTGTAGGAAGTTTGGGGATGTTTGAAAGATTAAACGACTCTAATTACTTAAATTCTATTTCAGCAAAACACCTTGGGAAAATTGATTCAGAGTCAAATCTTGAATTCACAGTAGACCAGATCACCAATCTTACACACGTAATACCGCAGAGCCCAGGGTTAGCCTACAGGGATTTCAAGACAAGTTTTGGAAGGAAATTCGGCCTTTCCATTCTTAACACAGATCTCATAGCCTGTATGGCCGTGTCGATCATCGGTATCGTGATGTTTGCTTTCTTTACCTTTGTTGAGCGCGGTAAAGAAATTGGAGTTGAACGAGCGCTTGGTATGACCCGTATACAAACTGGTCAGTCTTTTTTGGTTGAAGCGATTATGATTTTGGCTTTTGGAGCCCTAATTGGTACAGTGACGGGGGCGTACTTTGTGGCAATGTTTTTACAGGTTACGCAATTAGGCCAGACGGTGCCCCCGATGGTAGTCACCTATCCTATCGAGTTCCTCATAAATATCATCCTCGCTATCCTGCTTGCAGCTGGAATCGGAACTGTTATTCCAGCCTATATGGCAACAAGAAGGGACATTTCAAGAATTCTAAAGGTAGAATAAAATGGCATTCTTAGAATGTAATGATGTAATCAAACTGTATACTGAAGAACAAAGCAAAATCCAGATTCCTGCTCTAAGAGGCGTCGAACTCAGCGTAAACGAGGGAGACCTCATTGCCATCATTGGACCGAGCGGAAGTGGAAAGTCTACGCTAATAAATCTCATAGGAGGCATTGATAAGCCATCTTCGGGTGAAATCATTCTAGGTGGAGAAGCCATAAACAAAATGAAAACCAGGCAGCTGACCGATTACCGGAGACGGAAGGTTGGCTTTCTTTACCAATTGCCAGAGCGAAATCTAGTATGGAACTTGACCGCGTTGAAAAATGTCATGCTTCCCATGAAAATTGCTGGAAAAATCAGTCGACACGATCAGAAAAGGAGGGCACAACAACTTCTCAAGCAGGTTGGCTTGGAAGCGCGTATAAACCACAAACCTTTCCAATTATCAGGGGGAGAAGCCCAACGGGCTGGGATTGCGGTAGCGTTAGCCAATGATCCCAGTATATTACTCGCCGACGAGCCCACCGGAGAGTTGGACAGCGTTACAACATTTAAGATAATTGAGTACTTCAAAGAACTAAATAGAGACCTGGGCAAAACGATTATTGTAGTGACTCACGATAATCGTTTCGCGAATATGACCACTAAAGCTATGCGTATTCTTGATGGTCGTATTGTGGGCTTACACCGTGCGATTGATCCATCCTCCTCCTTGGTACATCGAGAAGAAGTGATTTATGTTGATGATCATGGGAATCTCCGGATACCATCTGATATACTTCAAGAAGCGGGGATCAAAAACCATATTAAAATAGAAATGAGAAACGGTCTGGCAACGATTATTCCAGTCAGAGGTGATCATCCTGTTGAGCACGAGTAAACAACAACAAACTCCGCTAATCGAAATGGAAGCAGTAAGTCAACGTTACACCGTAGGGACTCATACGATTGATGCTTTGAATAACATCACGATGACTGTTCACCAAAATGAGTATATTATGGTCATGGGTCCATCTGGATCGGGGAAATCCACTCTTTTGAACGTGTTGGCTGGCTTGGAACGCCCGTCAGCTGGAATTGTTCAGGTCGATAACGAGGATCTGACTGCTCTGAGTGATAAAGAACGCGCCATGCTTAGGCGACACAAACTAGGATTTATATTCCAGTTTTTCAACCTACATCCCGTACTGAACGCCCAAGAAAACATAGAGCTTCCTATGATGATTGCGGGGATTAAACGCAAAAAACGTGAGGTACGGGCTCTAGAATTACTCGAACTGGTCAACTTAGAGAACAGGAAGGATCATTTTCCTCATGAATTGTCGGGAGGAGAAAAACAACGGATAGGGATCGCACGTGCTTTGGCTAACGACCCTGAAGTCATTTTAGCTGATGAACCCACAGGTGATCTAGATTCGGTAACAGGTCACGAGATTATGCAACTTCTAGGGAAATTGAACAAGAAACATGGAAAAACAATCATCTGTGTAACCCACGATGAAGAGATGTTAGAACCGGGAATGCGACTCATAAAAATGGAGGATGGGCGTATTATAGAGGACAGCTACCTTTAGATGCAGAACCAAAACCCTCAGCCACGAATGGATCATTTCAACCGAAACTAACCTTTTAAGGTTTGAGAAAGATTAGGTTTTTCAAAGCGTAAACTGTGCTTCCCTCAGAATGAATCTAACATCGATTCTTGGAGATTTCCCCATTGCGGTTAACGGCGATTTTTTCATTTTTACTAACACTACTCATTCTATCCACAGGTTGGATAGCCAGTACATCATTTTCTACAACTAATATCCATGGTGCTCAGAGCGAGGATGTATCTTCCTTAAACTTCGTGGAATCTAAGAAATACGTAGAGGCCACAAATTCGATTACATCAAGTTTCAATGAAGAAGAGGCGTCAACAAACCCCCGTAGCTCGGTAAATAGGTTAAATGAACCATTTGCAACCACAAAAACGTTCTGGGTAAGAGACGTGTCCTCCTCCAGTACGAATTTCTATATCATAAACGCCACTCTTCATAAAGTGGGGACAAACGCGCTTTACTATTCAAACCTCACTTTGACTGAGTTCCCTATGCCAATCATCAACAATATGAACGATTCGTTTGAGACCGTAATCTATCCGGAACTGACATCCTTCTTTGGAGGGCCACCGGACGTTGATCTTAATAACAAGATAATTATTTTAATCTTCGATATTATTGACGGTTCAGGCGGGGGGGGAAGTTACGTGGCAGGATTCTTTGATCCACACCATCAACAAAGCGGACCAAAATCCAATTACGCTGAGATTCTTAACATTGATGGCGTTCAAGGTTATAATAACCTTAACGGTGGCAATTTCGATGTTATTGCCCATGAATTCCAACATCTTATTCACTACTATAAGGATATCGACGAGGACGTCTGGCTCGA
>JBHLRO010000004.1:0-20092 GCA_048882505.1 Candidatus Thorarchaeota archaeon | reverse complement strand
AATTTCGATGTTATTGCCCATGAATTCCAACATCTTATTCACTACTATAAGGATATCGACGAGGACGTCTGGCTCGATGAAGGAGCTTCCATGTTCTCGGAATACCTTATAGGATTGAATCCATTTGCCAGTTTGGAACCCTATAAAGGTGGAACATATGGATTTCAAGAAAATCCAGACATTTCATTAACCCATTGGTACTATGATGATTTTAATCGAGTACTAGGGAATTACGGGGCCTCCTTTGCGTTTTTTCTTTATTTATCTGAGCATTACGGAGGGGCCTCAATTATTAAAGAGATTGTTCAAAGAACCACGAATGGTACAAAGAGTATAGAAGATGCACTCGTAAGTAAGGGCTATTCTGTCAGTTTCAAAGAGGTTTTCCGGAATTGGACAATTGCCAACTTAATAGATAACACTAGCTTAGGGAATGGAGCATATGGCTACACTGAGATTAACCTTACAATGAGAGTTGAAGGCCCCTATATTTCTACCATGCCGATTCCAAGAACTGAAGATACTATTCCCTTCTGGGGAACAAATTACCTCCAATTTAACCATGATCCTAACATACCATTTGAACTCGAATTTCAGGGGATAGACGATGCTGGATATTTAGTAACTGCTGTCTTAAAGAACTCTAGCGCTCCTGAATCAACAACACAGATAATACCCATTGTTATTGCTTCCGATGGCACGGGGAGCTTTCATGCAGATGATTTCAATCTATCCTCGGACACTTATACGTTTATCGTGAGTTCATTCACAAAACCAGGAACCCCAGACCACGATAACGAAAATCCTGCTCCCGGCCAAGCGTATTGGTACATGGTGAATCCTGAAGGGATTTTCATAAGTTTAGGTAGCTATGACCTTTTTATTCAAGATGGACGATTAAATCTTTGGAATGTCACTGTCACCGACAAAAACGGGTATAAATGGTCAGATGCAGACGGCAAGACGTTTGAAATAGTAAATTCTTCGGGAAGTTCAACAGGGATTAAAGGAAACTTGACATATAACTCTGTGGAGAAATTTTGGGAGGCCCCAAACATCGATATAACGGATCTAATTGCAGGGGACTACAAAATTAAGTATCACTTCTATAATGAAACTTCCAGCGGAATTGGCTATTCAGAAATCTTTACAATAGGTGAAAATACGTCTTCAGCAAGTTCCACAACAACAACATCTGTAATCGGAATCCCGACTCCTAGCCTTCTTTTAACATTAGGAATTCTAGCGATAGCTGTTCGAACCATGTCTACAAGACGGAAGAACGAATGAACATTTCCATCATAACTAGGAAATAGGTACTAATCTTTCATTTACAAAAGATTCTAGTTCCCCCTTCTTCTCCTTTATTTGGGATATCACGTCTGATGAATGTTCATGAAAGACGCTAAGGACAACCCTCAACTTCTTATTGGTACCTTCAAGTTCCCACCTCCCTATGATGGTGTCGTTTAGCCAAATCGAAGGCCGGATCTCCCCACTCGTATTTGGCCCTGTAAAAATTGTCGATTCTGGTTTTTCAGGCCAAAAATTCTTAGCTGACCGAGGAAACACTCTTTCCTGATCACTCTCTGAGATGTACCATGAACGATCACGGTAGGCCTTGGGGAAATGATCTTCATAAGGCAGGAAATTGATTACAGGTGCCTTCGGTGAATCTACAGAGGACGCTGCTTCATAATCGGTTTGTGTCATATAATATGGTTTTTTCACCATATCTACTCGCGAAATCGCCGATTCAAGGTTCTTAAGATGATAATGAAGGCGAGATTTGGACAAAGGTAGCCACCATGCAATATCAGCCTCAGAAACGGGTCCAAAAACCCCTACATACCTTTCGATAATCTGCTCTTGCGCCTCATTTGAAGTGAAGTCGTATAGATCCACCAATGGCACCCAACTCTTCATAAGAGCGTATGATGTACGATTACTTTTCGCGTGATTCGCCGAAGCACGAATAACTAGCCCTTTGGCCATAGCTAGCTTTATTATCCAACTAGTTTCCTGAGACGATTGGGGGAGTAGTTTATGTAACTCCCTTAATGTTAAAGGACCATCTGCGACTTTTTCCAAAACGTCGCCTATCCTCTCGTCAATCTCTTCCTCGGTAAAATCACGTAACGGGGGAACCCTATATCCTCTTTTAATAAGGTAGAGGGCGGTACCGTTGTGAATTAAAGACAAATTGTCAGTATGAATGACGAAATTTGTACCTCTGAAGGCATTAATCCTAACCAGACGATCTCCCTTATTGAGTGATTCGAAGACTTCATCAGGAGAATAATCTCCTCTTCGTGCAAAGACAGAAAGGTATGGAGTCCAATAATCAGTGGAATGGAGACCTAAGTGATACCTGGTGATCTCATAGAAATCGGGGGGATCATTGAGGTACAAGAATTGCTTTTTGAGTTGGTTGACCCTAAGTAGGTTAAGCTGTACCTTGGACACCCAATCAAACCAATCCTAGTGTCAAGAGACTTCCACTTGAATAACTATGGCAGCCGCGGAGTCCCCTGCCGAACAGCCTGCAAATAGCCCAAACCCTCCTTTTTTCATCACTAGTTCCTCGATCAGTTCAATAGTTAACCTCATTCCTGTTGGGCCCTGGGGATGTCCCCAGACTAAGGAGGAACCATAGTTATTGACATCCTCGAGGGCAATACCCAATTCCTGGCTGAAATAAATGTCATTTACTGCAAATGGGTTGTGAAGCTTCGTTGCAGTTATTTCCTCAGCCTGTAATGCAGCGTCTTCGAGGGCATTTTGAGATGCGGGAACGGGCGCCATTGGCATAAACCCCCTCTTGCTTCGTGCTTGTCCAAAGGAGACAACTTGGATTTCGATGTCTGAGTTCAGGCTCATCTCCTTGGCCTGTCCTTGGGATGTCAAAATCATTCCGCAATTGCCATCTGCAGGATGCGTTTGGGTTCCATATGTCACTGTTCCATTTTTAATTACGGAATTGAGACGTTGGAGCCCATCAGCAGTAGTATTGTGCACTCCTTCATCTTCCTCGACCAAAACTGTCTTCCTTCCTATTTTAACCGCCTGTGGAATTTCCATGAACCGATGCAGGAAAGCCGCATCATTTTCGAGTGCTTGATTATACTGCTGATATCTTAGCAATGTCGTTCGTTCTTGCTCTTCCCTAGAGATCCCTGCTTCTCGGGCCACATTTTCCGCAGTCTCAATCATTGGATTATTAGCGTAAGGATCACATCCAAAATTATCCCAGACCCAGTTTTCAACATCGGGTCGAGCGCCAGGGGCATAGGGATTTGGGTAGAGGATGCTAGGCCCATTACTTGTTCGATCACAGGTAACAGCTAATATTGTATAGTCATTTCGTTGACTTGCTTCTATTTCAGCTGTAGCACCACCAATAACACGAGCTGAAGTTGCGCAAGCTTGCGCCATCATGGGACCTGTGGTATGTGGAGCTCCAATCAGACCAGCGAGCCACGTTTGACCATAAAAACTGTGTTTTTGAGGGATAGTAATCCCCAAATATATCGCTTTGAAGATTTCAGGAGGAACATGACGCTTTTTTAAGGCACTTTTTGCCACATCCGCTGCGAATGTTACAGAATTTAGGTGCGAAAAGGATCCTTGCCAGCGAGCAAAGGGAGTAGACCAGTAACATCCATATGGGATGTAGGTTTTAGTGAACTTCATCATAATTAGCCTCCTTCTTGCTTTGGAACAGGAAGGACAGCCTCGATAAGCTCCTGATCAAAAGGATGGCCCTTGGCCAAGAGTTTCCTATAGGTAATGAAGTCGATAACATCTTTTCCTGTCTGTTTGCTTTCATTAAAGGCTCTAAATCCGAGCATAGCTTCTGTCATCATATTGACAGAAAGCCAATGCCTGTTAGCGAGTTTTGTTTGATCCCAGAAGTATTTTTTCTTCATTCGGATTCCATCGATAGATTTTATCAAACACCCAGGAAATAAATTCGCAAATGACCAAATGGTTTCATCCACTGCATTATCTAGCAGGCTAAGGTCTATTTGGCAGCTCTTAAGAAGTGAGCGACCCTCATGATAGGCACCTCCGGTAAGGAACTCCCCATACACTATATCTCCATCCTCCACGTATTGGTCGGTTATGACTGTGGGATTGCGTATATAATTTCCGTTCTGTTTTAGTACGGGTACTACCTTCGTTACCATTCCCAACCGTTTCATTTTATATGCACTCCATAGCTCACACGATACGCAGTTCCACATGGCATCTTCAATAGAAAGCATCCAAGGTAGAAAATCGGTTGATCCACCATCAGGGGCCGATCCGTGCCTTGGGCCAGCCTGGCCAAATAGTGCAGTATCCGCTGCAATTGTAATATCAGCCGCCATTCCGATTTCTTGCCCACCTGCAACACGCATCCCGTTGGCTCTACAAATCACAGGTTTCTTGCAGTTGAGGATCGCATCGACCATTGCATTGAATAGATCCATATATAACCCGTATTCGGTTGGTTTTCCCGAATAATACTCTGCGTATTCTTTGGTATTTCCACCCGAGCAGAATGCCCTATCCCCTACGCCCGTAAACACAACTGCAATTACACTACGATCCATTGATGCTCGCGAGAACCCCGCAATTACTCCTTTCACCATCCTTGTCGTGTAGGAGTTCAACTGGCCGGGATTGTTCAAAGTGATCCATGCAGAATGAAGGCCATCTATGGCCTCCTCGGTTTTGGGATTCCGTAGGGGTTTCAGCTCATAAATAATGGAAGGCGGTTCCGTTCCGAAATACTCATTATTCCAAAGATCGTGATTTTTCACAGTAACCATCTCTCCTAGACTAGAGAAAAAATCTCTGTGTTTGCTATTGAGTATCTTTTTTTCTTTTTTTTTATCTTTTTTTTGGAACCGAACTTTCGCCGGTAAAATGATTAAATTTATTAGAACTATCTTGTATCGATCTAAATGAGGCTGAATGAAGTGAATTCACCCCTTGATGATGTTAAGTCATCTATTCGAGGAAAAACTGAATATTTCCTTTAGAATATCTATAGTCAGTCTTTCGAGATTCTAGACGATTTTAGGACCTTTTGGATCACCAAATGGAAGCATCAATTGGCCCCTGTTTTCGCTCATCGGAATGGAGCCTTCGTTTTCAAATGATTGTTTGGGCTGAACGCATTGACCATTTACCAGGTGATGAGACGCGTGCAAGGGACGGTGTCCAATCAGCCATCCGTGACCCAGACAAAACTGTCATTTAGCTTCAACATTGCAACGTTACGTATTCTCATGTTAAATTTGGATTAGAGGCACGCGATGAGCTTATGGAAGCCTATGCCGCCCTTCTTGCCCCACTCTCTGAGACGGGTGAAGCTATAAACAGGTTTATTCTAGAATCTTTTGGTTCTAAATTTGGAGAAGAATTTGCCTTACCAGAGGAAATACAACGTTTAATATGCGCAATTTTTGCAATAGCTGACGCTCGGACTCAGAACTCGATTTCGCGTCATTTTTCATCGTCAAATTCTAGGTTTTTCCCATCAGTGGTATGGAAGGCGTTTTGACCATTTGTATCTGTTCAATGGATTATCCAGGAAAGATGATTCGCCAAAGTCCCTCACTCCGCTAGATCGCTCAATGAAACTTATTGAAGTAGGAAGAACGATGAACAAAAGACCCAACATGAGAAGGATTATCACTCTCGGTGAGCTCAACCTATTCTTTACTCCGACTCATTGTGGGTTTTATTCGTAATTCGTTCAATGCTCTTATGGAGTACCAAGGCCAGCGGTAATGAGACAATAATTACTAGTGATTGCAGAAAATACGCTTGAATGCCCCGAAAGAAGGGAATCTTCGCTTCCTCTGCGATCCCATCCACAGAACGGTTGGGGCGCTTGAGAACGAGGAAAGGGCCTATCGTGAGGAGAGAGGCTCCTTGTCCCGACTCTATGATCTCAGTCCAAAAATCTGCTTTGACCATGATTTCGTTCCACCCCAGCCTGAATGAATCATAGTTTGGCCTTTGACTTAGATATTCGTTCGAAAAAATCCCACGGAAACCGGCTCCGATTGCAGCGTGATAAAATCCGTGGTCATAGGTCGAAATCGTCCCGTTGGAATCCAAAGTTTGGAACAAGCGCTTTCCATTAACAAAATATGTGACTGCCACAACAAAACTCCCTTTTCCCCCATTTGCCTCCTCTGAGTTTTGAGAACTAAATTCAAATGGGAGCGTCAAAGAAATTTCATATATTTCGGGAGCCGCGGCTAGATGTACATTTGTAGTCCAAGTATATGTTGTAAAAGTAGTACTTGTCAAATTATAGGGGTATGGGACAATTGGTCCGTCATAATACACTTCTGCATACCCTGTGCCTGCTGAAATCCAAATAGGAAATAATAGAATCAAGAAAAAAGATGAACCTATTAGAATCAACCAGATATTTTTCCAAGATGACGCATTCCGCATTATTTGATCACCCACTCTTCACGAGTTAAATCCATATGAAAATCCTCAATACTACTGGAATTTGTTTCTTCTTAATACGACTAGAGCGTGTTTTCTGGAGATTTCTTCCGCTTCTTCCCTCGATTAAACAGAACCCATAATCCCGTGAATAGAGATCCTAAAATGAATAAACCGACGCAGGGGATCATAACTTTCCAAAAGTTCTTTATTTGGATGTTTTGTCTATGTCTCTCTTGTAAAAATTGATAGAAGCCAGAATCTTGAAATCCGTGATACGTAAACTCAATTTCAGCCCATAATGAAAGGTTTTGGCCCCAATTTATACTTTTGTTCTTTATTTCTAGCTCCGCTGAAAAAGTGCAGTACCCAAAAACGCTATAGTTAGTAAAGGCTTCGTATGAACAATACGGGACTGGATTCCAGTCTGTCTCGGCCGATGCCCACACGGACCCCCCTAGTTTTGTGTAGATTATGGTACCACTATAGACAGACTCCCTCCCAATTGTATCATTAAAAATTACTGGATCTACCTCTATCGTGCGAGTAGGATTGTCAAATCCGTCGTATCTCTGACAAAGAACATAGGCTGCATGGATAATTAATGAAACATTCTCTACATCAAGTCTTAAAACTTTAATATTATAACTGCCATTCAGGAACCGAGGATGCAAGTCAAGAATGCCTCGCCATGAACTTTCAACTTTTTTTAATCCGTAGTTTGTTCTGAATTTATAAAATGCAAACTCGAAATTTACTGTGACATCAAGTGGTTCTATACGCGATGGAACGGGCAAAGCTTGCGATGGTACTGCAATAATAGATAATGTACTTAAGATAAGACATGAAAACGTCATTATTCGAGCCCTATTAAGCCTAATTGAACGATAAAATCCACTTGGTATTCCCATTTTTCCCTCATCCATTTTAACTTCTTTCACGAAGCGCCCCTCGCTTTTTACCACAGCTTCCTGATGAATATCAAATACGTTTTTTCGCTTTGATAATTCAATTCTACAATTTCTGAAAATGCTAAACATTTAAGTGTTTGCCCTATGGACACGCTCACCACTTCAACGAGAATCCTCTCAGAAACAGGCTTGCTTATCAGATGATTTATAATTCACGAGCCCCTGAAGCAAGTTTTAGAACATTCTAGGAGTGGTTCCCCTCTGAGGATAGGAACTAGGTACTGAAGAATCGACTTACAACCATCACGTCTCTTTTTTTTGGATACATAGTTGTGTTTGCTGTGTTTTACGTGAGAAGAAGACGAAATGTTGTAATTTAAGTTCGATTTCAGAGAAAAAATACATATCACGTAATCACTTGTCTTATCAGAGACTTAACGATCCGATCCACCTGTTTTGTTCTCTTCAGATGAGTTTCAAAGTAATCAAGTCCAAGATCCCAGGCCAATTGCTGCTTTTCCTTTGCGCTTGTTCTCTCAACTTCTGAATTAATCCCGACAAGTACAACTGGGACATCTGGCGATATCTTGTTTGATTTCATTGAATAAATCCCCTGATCTCTCAAACGATTTCGAATCTCCTTTATCAAAGAGGATCATTGTGGCATAAGTACGCCGATAAATGCTTGGTTTGAGCTTACCGAAAAATTCTTTGCCAGCTGTAACCACAATAATAAATTTCATTGGTTTCCCGTCTATCATTGTCTTGACGGTAGAGACACTTACTCCCAAAGCGGCAGAGCCTGTCCTACTAGATCTGGCAGAAGTTCTCAGGATTACCGATACTGGGGGAGACGATGCTGAGGGCATCGCTAACGGCTTAGAGACAATGCCATTGGTGCCTCTCTGACCACTGCAAATGATCATGATGCCCTTCAAGAACATATGGTCGTCTATAATGCTCTATTATCTTTGTGAACTGGGTAGACTCTAAGAATGAATCCACGAAGCCTCACCCCAGAAGAAGGTCCGCTCCCCCATCTAGCGGAAGATGTCAATAGGCGTGATGGTGTGGAATTTAGAAAAAAGGAATAGGAGATTAGATTACAAGTATCCTCTGATCTCGGCACCATATATGCTTGGTCTAGGGTTCAGAGCCTTTTGTTATGGGTGCAGCAATCAAATTACCCCACTCCGTCCAACTGCCGTCATAATTCTTAACATCTTGGAGACCAAGCAAATATTTTAGGGCAAACCATGTATGTGATGACCGTTCGCCAATCCGACAGTAAGCAATCGCCTTGTCCATTCCAGGATCAATCTGATAAATCTGTCTAAGCTTGTCTGGCGTTTCGTAACTGCCATCTTCCCTTACCGCTCTGGACCAAGGAATGTTTATGGCTCCAGGTATATGCCCGCCACGTTGGCAAGTTTCATTTAATCCTGGTGGGGCAAGGATTTCCCCTGAATATTCCTTGGGTGACCTGACATCAACCATGGGGACTCCACTTTTTATCGCTGCCTCGATATCGTCACGTAACGCTCTTATTCCCTGATTTATCTCTGTGATTTGATAGTCACTTGGCATTATATTTGGAATCTCTGTTGTTAAATCACGACCTTCCAACTCCCATTTTTTCCGCCCACCATCAACTAAACGAACTTTTGGGTGTCCATAGTATTTTAACAACCAAAATGCAAAAGCTGCAAACCAATTGTTATTATCCCCATACAGTAACACCGTAGTATCTCTAGTTATCCCTGACAATTGGAGAAGTTTTTCAAAATCATCCTTAGAAACAATGTCCCTAGTTGTTTGATCATTCAAATCTTCTTTCCAATGCCAAGAAATGGCACCTTCGATATGGCCCTTGGAATAAGCACTTGTGTCCACATCTACCTCTATTAATCTAACTTCTCCATCTTCCCTCTTTATTTGTTGAATATTTGATTGAACCCACTCCGTTGATACCAAATTTTCTTGAGAAGTCATGTTTGAATCCTCCTTCTGCTGAATTAACAATTGTTAATTGCCTTTAATAACCTTTGACTGAGAAAAAAAAACGCTTACCTAAGAGGACTCTCTAGAACTACGAATGCGTTCTTATTTGACAAAAAACGGGTTTATTTAAGTAAAATCTATAACGTGGCTCTTGGTTTTCAGAATTTCAAACTTCAAGAATTCCAGAAAAACTATTCTCATGCGGATTACTGATCGAGAGTATTTAGGTTTCGTAAATAATTGGTAGATAGAATTCTTTTTAATCGAAGAGAACTTGAACCTACAAAATACTTCTTAAATATTGGAACGTTAATTAAGAGCGAAATTGAAGTAGCGTTTTTATAATGCCCCGATTTTCACAGAAAGCCAAGAGAATTTTCGATCTCATCTTTTATCATGGAGATATCAATCAGGCTAGAAACCTCCTAAAGGAGATCACTAATCCATTGGATCATGCTATCTCCAGAGTGTGGATTGCAATTTACCTTTTACTTTTTCAACAGTTTACTGAATTGCAAAGAGAGCTAGCGGAACTCGACGAAGCTAACAAACTATTACAGGATGATTTTCTCCAATTGATGATCAGTTTACATTATTTTGCGTATTTTATGGGATTTAACAATCCAGTCGTCAGTAAAAGTCAATCAGAGAGGCATTTGAAGATTGCGGAAAAAATTATACACAGGTCACCCTTTGAAGATGATTGGGAAAAATTCCTAGCTCTTGGACGATTTGAGACGATCCAAGCTTGGAACTCAGAGTTATTCCAAAAGGATTATCTTAAAGCTATTCAACACCAGCGAAAAAGTATAGTTGCTTATTCGAAAGTACCTCAAGATGGGGAATATCTTTCCCAAGCCTTTCATGTAAATCTAGGCTCAGCATTACAAAATAACGGGCAGTTTGATGATGCTGGGAAAGCCCATCAGAAGGCACTCATCGCCCTTAGGAGATATGGAAATGTTTTTCAAATCTGGCCTCTTGCTAGTCTGATGGAGATACGGTATTTACAAGGGGATCTTATTCAAGCAAAGGATTACGCAGAAAAATACCTTGAAGTGGCAAGGCAACACAATAATATCTATGGTATTTCTAATGCATTGTCATCGAAAGGATATTTGGCCGTTCAGGAGGGAAGTTATGAATCCGCCCTGAAATTTTATCTGGAGAGTCTGACGTATCGAAAACAGTACGGTGGACCATTAAGAACCTTTTTTGGCCACTTCCATATCTTTGATTTTCATTTATCGAGATTTCAGGGTTCAAAAGACCCTCAAGATTTGGAAATGGCAGAGGAAATTCTGACTGATTTAAATGAAATTAGTACAGCTAATCCCGATGATCCAACAATAACCAATTATATGAAGTATGCACAAGCTCTGGTTTTAAAGTATGGGACAATCCGAAAGAAGAGTCAAGCGCTCGATTTCCTGGAAGAATTAGTGGTAACATATCCCGATGAAATCGAGATATCCTTGAATCTAATGGAATTGTTGTTCGAAGATCTTAGCCTTTCTGGTGATCAACAAACAATCGATCAAATTGACAAATTAATGCAGAAAATTAGTCAAATCCCTTTACGGAAGAATCCACGGGCTATCTTTAGTTTTATTTCCCAACAAATCATACAGGCAAAATATCATTACTACCTTCAAGGCGACGTAACAAGAGCCCTAGATCTCCTGTTAAGCGCAAATAGCAGACTGGAAACCTACAATTTACCTCACTTGGTGAAGAGACTAGATCAAGAGATAGCAAACCTAGAAAAAGAAAGGAAAAAATGGGAATCAGCTGATTTATCTCTCAAAGAGAGAATGAAGGTCTCTGAATTCAAGCAGTACCTCCAAGAGGCCTTAGTAATGGCCAGCAAAGATAGATCATCCTGACAGCTATTCGATGTTCACATAAAGAGCAAAAGAGGATAAAAAATGGAATTTGAATTTGAAAGTAAGAAACCAGACATTTCTACTGATACATTTGTGTTCCCAACAGCTACTATCATCGGCAGCGTTAAAATTGGTCGGAACTGCTTTATTGGTCCTAATGCAATCCTTCGAGGTGATTGGGGCCACATTGAAATCGGCAATGGTGTGAATGTCCAAGATACTTGCATAATTCACTCAATTCCCGATGGAAAAACCATTATCGGGGATAATTGCCATATTGGACATGGCGCAGTGGTTCATCAGAGCGAACTTGGAAATCATGTTTTGGTGGGAATAAATGCTGTTATAATGGATTTTTCTAAAATTGGAGATGAATGTATCATTGGAAGTGGGGCTGTGGTTCCGCGCAACTCCCAGTATGAACCTAGAAGTTTAGCCCTAGGTGTTCCCGCTAAAATTGTTGGGAAAGTTACTGATGAGCAAAACCAGTATGCCTGGTGGGCCACGAAACAGTACCAAACCTTGCCAAAGCGGTACCAGGATAACTTTGCACAAATTTAACAACGGGACAGAGAAAAACGCAATAGAATTCTTTTAAAGGAGTCTTTTTTCAAAAATCCATGAACGGGTTACACCCGGAGGCTATTTGAATTTGGCCAAATCTCCACGCCTGAAATCGACTCAAAAGATGAAAGAGATTGCTACTAAATACTATCAGGAATTAGCCGAAGCTGCCAACGATCCCACACAGAAGGTGGCATGGTGTTCCAGTGTCGGGCCCGCTGAGCTTCTATTGGCGATGGGATTCAAGGTTTACTACCCAGAGAATCATACTGCCATGCTTGGGGCAACTCGTTTAGCTAATAAATTCATTCCCGTATCAGTGGCCCAAGGTTATTCACCAGAGATCTGTTCATATCTAACCAGCGATATTGGGGCCTACCTATCTGGAGAAACCCCCCTAACTAAAGCATACGGAATAGACCATGTTCCCGAACCTGATGTCCTCGTATATAATACAAACCAGTGCCGAGACGTCGGGGATTGGTTTGCGTGGTATGGGAAGAAATTAGATGTCCCAGTTTTAGGGATTCATTCCCCTTCCTTTGTGGATGAGGTGACATCCTCCCACATTCATGATGTGGTTGAACAATTTAAGCGGATGGCTCAGGATTTGGAAAAAATTTCGAATGTAGCGTTTGACATGAGAGAACTCCAGCGCAGAGTAAAACTTTCCCTAGATTGTACCAACCTTTGGATGGATGTTTTAGGCACAGCTACGAACATTCCCTCCCCAATTTCGTTTTTTGATGCGTGCATTCAAATGCTTCCAGCCGTTGTTCTTCGAGGTGAACAGGTGGCTATTGATTATTATCGGCTTTTACTCGAAGAGTTAAAGGAACGGGTCGAAAATGGCATAGGGGCAGTTCCAAATGAACAACATCGGACATACTGGGAGGGCATGCCAATATGGGGGAAAATACGATCGTTGTCGGAGCAGTTCATTGATCTTCAAACCTCCGTTGTAGCGAGTACCTATTGCTCAAGCTGGGTCTTTCGGGGATTTGGAGAATTTCCAAATGATCCCTTAGCTGGTATGGCGAAAGCATATACTGAACTATTCATTAATCGTTCCGATCACGCAAAGGAAAATTATCTTAAAAACGAATTTCATAAATTCAAAGTTGATGGCGTTGTTTGGCACAATGCCCGTACGTGTCCGAATAACTCCAATACACGATATGGGATGCCAAACCGACTTGAACTGGATCTGAATATCCCTAATTTACTCATTGACGCTGACCTAAATGATTTAAACGTCTATTCGGAAGAACAAACTCGGATGAATATTGAGGCCTTTGTGGAGCAATTGGCTGGCATCTGACCTCATCATCACAAAACCACACGAATCAAAAATATAATGAAGGTTTTTCAAATGACTACACGAACTGCTGAGGAAAGCGACAAATCTCCACCAGCCCTATATGGCGGAATCGACGTTGGCTCATCCTTCACCAAGATCATCTTTATCGACCAAAACAAGGAAATTCGTGGCCATTTTGTAGGCTACTCTGGGATCGACCTCCGATCAGCCGCTAAAAACGGCATTGATAAAGCACTTCCAAAAAATTCAAGTCTAGATAACGTCAACCGCATTGTAACGAGTGGTTATGGTCGTCGCAACGTCCACATTCCGAATGTACCTTCCTCTATAGTTACAGAAATTAGCTGTGCCGCCAAAGCAGCTCACCATTACTTTCCAGATCGAACTATGACGATTGTTGACATAGGCGGTCAGGATACAAAAATCATAAAGACAAGTAATGGGAAGCGAGATAGTTTTCGGCTAAACCGAAAGTGTGCCGCTGGTACCGGGGCTTGGTTGGAAGAGATCGCGCTAAAACTCCGAATCGTACCTACTGATCTCAATGGATTGGCAAACAAATCAACCAACCCTGAGCGGATTAGTTCGTTTTGTACCGTGTTTGGCGGGACAGAAATCCTAACTCGAATAAGAGAAGGAGCAAAGGTTGAAGATATGGTTCGTGGGGCTTATTATTCCATCGTTAAGCGGGTAATGGAGATTGATACCTTAGATAATGAGGTTATTTTGGTGGGAGGAGTTGTAGCTCACCATCCAGTTATCATCGAGATTTTTGAGGAAAAAATAGGGAGACCCATTACGGTACCCAATCATCCCCAAGCATTTGTGGCATTGGGTGCCGCTCTCTATGCCCTTGAGAAGATTGGGGAGTATCAATCCATGGATTCGGGGGCAGTGGAAAGAGAAGCATGACTAACCCAATTCCTTAGTTCAACACCCTTTCGAAGGAGTCTGGAATGGAGAGCTCCTATATGGAGCATCACGTGCCTAATGTTGTAGATCAAGGAGCTAAGAATGCTATTCCCATGCCACTCAAAAACAGAGGCCTGACTTATCATTTCTGTATCAAGAATTCCCAGATTGTGACTAGCTTTACTCTTTATCTGGTCTAGATAGGAGATCAATTGCTTTGAACTTAAGGTTTCTTCCGGAACCTTTCGCAAATCTTCCAAGCCTTTCTCGTATTTCGAGGTAAAAACTTGACGTTCTTCCTTAGAAACCGCTAAATACCAATCTAGATACCACATCGTGTGATATGCCACTTGCCAGAACGGTGGTCCAGAGCTTCTTTCATCCCAGACATCTTCGGGGCAGTTATCAACCGCTTTTTCCAACATTGCAATAGCTGCGCCGTATTGTTCCTGAATTGCACCTGAAAAGATTTCTGGTTCACTTTTTGCCATTACTTTCCATACTCCTGTCTTTAATGTAAGAAATCATACCGAAATTCCATTTAAGTGATCGCTTTTCTCGATTTGCTTGCGATTTCCTGCCAATATTGAAGAAAGTTCTATACCAATTCCTTGAGACTAAAACCGATTGAAAACTTTGTTGTCCATCCTAAAATGGGGCCTAGGTGATTAAATCCTGAAATAGTGAACTTATATCCTTCTCAAACAAGTCTTAAAAACAAGGTAAGGGGCTTCATGGGAGTGAGAGGTACTCTTCATGACGAAGTACAAGGTTGCTGTTGTTGGTGCTGGGCCCACTGGTGGAATTTTAGCCGTTTATTTGAAGGAAAAAGGGTTGGATGTTACTTTGGTTGACATTTGGAAAGAACACATGGACGCCATTGAACAGCAGGGCCTTCAAATCGTTGGAACGGTCGAAAAAACAGTAAAGTTTGAAGCGAACAGATTGAAACGCTCGGCAAAGGAATTAGCTGGATTGGACGTAAATGTAATTTTCATCGCAGTCAAAACGCCTTTCCTAAAGGTAGTCTTGGAAGACCTCAAGGGAACGATTCCTGATGATTCATTGATTGTGAGTCATCAAAACGGTGCAGGTACGGAAGAGCTAATTGCTGAAGCATTTGGGCGGGAACGGGCATTCCGAGACATAATTAACTTCGCTGGGAACATTCTCGGTCCCGGAAGAATTGATATGACTTTTTTCAATCCCCCTAATTATATAGGAGCGGCAGGAATAACAGCAAAGTGTTACGATCGGGCACAGGAAATTGCAAATGTAATGTCATCACCAGAATTTCCAGTAAAATTCCTTAAGAGGAAGGAATTCATGAAAGCGGTCTGGATGAAGGTCATCCTGAACTCTTCTCTTTCTCCTGTCTGTGCTATCACAGATATGACTATGGCGGAGGCATTAGCTCACCCAGGAACTCGAAATGTTGTATCC
The DNA here is from genome assembly GCA_048882505.1 of Candidatus Thorarchaeota archaeon. Taxonomy (GTDB): domain Archaea; phylum Asgardarchaeota; class Heimdallarchaeia; order Hodarchaeales; family Hodarchaeaceae; genus Hodarchaeum. The sequence continues at coordinate 4,595 of JBHLRO010000004.1, read as the reverse complement.
AATATTATTACAGAGGGCATTACCGTTACAAATGCCGAGGGTATCGAATTTGAACCTGATTTCCACGACGTTTGCATGGCTTACCTCGAAAAAGGGGGACATCATCGTCCGAGCATGTTAATCGACATTGAACTCAAAAAACCCACTGAAATAGCCTTTCTGAACGGAAAAATAATCGAACTGGGTAAAAAACATCAGATCTCAGTCCCCTACAACGAAGCTACATGCGCCTATGTTGATGCGTTAGAGTCGAAATTCTAGAGAAAAAGAAACTCTACTCGCTATTAAGGGCGATGTTGTGAAAAAAAATAGGCTGGTTAGATGAGATAGCGAGTAGGACGCTGTTCTTTTCTAGCGAACGGGTGTCTGCCGTTCGCTTATCCCGTAGAGTCTTTCAAACCATTATCGGTTTTCGATAGGTCCAAATTGGTTAGTAATATGCGTTCGCTTCCCGTAACCATTCCCCTGAGGCGGTTACGATTCGAGGGAATTACAGCAAAGTAAAGATGTATCAGCGTCGTGGTAAGAAAATACACATAGAGTAGAAAATGGATAAATCGAAAATCTAATCCTAAAACCGTCAATGGAAGAGCCAATAGATTGATTGAGTTCTCCAAAATAATGCCTAAGGATCCTGGAACCAACTCATCTGCCATTTTCAGGCCTGTAATAGCCATGAGAACCATTACTACAAGATTTGCAGTAGTTAGGAATTTCTGTGCTGGATGATATTTCATGATGTACCGTGATTCAGCTGGATGATGGTGTTTTAGCCATGAGTCGTAGTTCGTAACTACAAAGTAATCATAATGTGGATACTTTTCATCTGGAAGGATTTTTAGCGAACATAAAAGGATAATGGCCAAATCCAGTATATCTCGTGGAGTCGGGATAATCTCGTTGAATTTCCAATATTTTGTCATTAGGTACCCAAAAAATAATAAATCCCAGCTGACGATAAAGAGGCCTAGGCAAAGGTGGAATGTTCGCACAAAGAAATAATCCATCCCAAAATACTCTTGGAACAGAATTTGAAATCCCGTGAAAAAGAAGAATCCCATGGACAGAACATGCACCCAATGGTGAAGCCTTTGGGATCGCTTGTACCTTTGGACTGTCAGGTAATCGAATGTTCTAGGCTTCGATGGGGTCTTTAAAGGTTTTGTTTCTTTGGTTACAGGTGTAATTGCCATTTTATGGTCTCTCCTTTGATGGTTGAATAGTTACGTCTTTTGAAAACAGCTCACGCCAACGTTCAACAAATTTTGGAGGTCGTGCTTTAGCCAATGTCGCAGCCCGAGTATAATCATGTCTAATGGGGGCCTGGAGGACGCGTCGAAGAAAATGAACAACGATAAATGCCATTACGGCAGCTGTAGACGCAACTAGTATGACAGGTTTTAACTGATTAATATCCACTGGAGTATTGATTTCCGGGGGGACGATGGGCGCATCAATTGATGTATCTGTGATATAAAGGTAATATTTGACGTGAGAGGACATGTGGGAAGAGGCCGAAGCAAATTGGATCATATGCGTAGACCCGTTAAAATAGACAATATCCTGGCCAAGAGGGTCTGAGGTATTAAAAGCCCGGAGAACCTCAATGTTTATGCTATCGTTCTCCTTAATGACCTCAAAAGTTAGGTCTTGTGCTATATCTAGATCAGGAATTTGAGTTCCAATAAAATTCACATCGAAAGCTTGAATGTCACCTGTGTCTTTATCAAGGTAAAAAGACCACCCATCGTTCGAGCTTGCCATGCAGGAACTATCAGGTTCAAACTCAATTGAAATCCATGAATTATCCTCACCACTGGAGGCCCAAGAACTAGTTTGCGTCGAAAGTAAGCAATAAAGATGGGTTGCATTGTTTGCGAACTTGACATATCCCCCAACTTCAGTAACATTTTGATGATGTTGGTTAACTGACTCCCAAAATGGCTCAATATCATTGTTGGTCAGGTTTAAGGGAGCGGTCGTTTGTGGAGCGACGAACCCCACCGAGGTTTGTTTGCTCGATGTAGGTATTCCCATGACCGTTGTTCTTGCCAAAAATGAGCAAGAGATTAATGTCAAGCCAAGAATCAGTAAAATTCTCCTATGTCTTAACATATTCCTCACAGACTTCCGCTATCTCAATTCTAGTTATTTCCAGTTCAAACTGTTTGAATTGATCTTTGAGAATAATACAATTAAAACATTAAATTCGATAAAATCATTCAGGAAGAGTAGATATAAACTTATTCAATCATTTATTAGTTTTATTGTAATGTTTACAGAAGTAAACAAATTTCAGTCCAAATCAAGTAAAATGGCACTGTTTCACGGCTATTACAAGGGGTACAAAATTTACTTTGTTTACATTGTATTTGTTCAATATCATTCGGTCCTTGGGTTCAAATTGTGAAAATACCAAGGAGATACTGGTTCTAAGCGCAAATTACGAAAAAATCATTTAGTAATATTTTAATATTTTAAATTCAAAAAGCTTACATACTTATGTTTTGTAACGACTGTAATTTATCGCAGTTTTATCCCGAAAAGCCTTGGAGTTATGGAGAAAGATCAGTTCCATAACACCTCCATCGATATAATCCTAAAAAAAAAGGAAGTGGAACTTTGTTTAGACTTACAGCTCAGTATAAAAGGCTTCTTACTATTGGTTTGTTTGCCATATTGATGATTTATTCTTTCCAGCAAACCTCGATCCCCGTGACAAGAGTATCAGCAGCAAATAATGTTACTTTTGACGGTGTGATTTCAGCAGGTGAGTACGCAAATTACCAGCTGATTAATGCAACTGGTGGATTTGAAATGTATTATACTATTGATACTGCGCTATCCAGAGCCTTCATTGCTATCAGGGCTCAATGCTCTGGTTGGATCTCGATTGGAATAGATTATAGCTCCCAAATGAGAGATAGCGACATTATTATCGGATATTATAAGGCCGGATCATTTATTTCAGATAATTACGGTGATGGAACAACCAGTCATGTTCCGGATACTACTCTGTCTGGGGGTTCCAATGATATTCTTAATTATGCGGCCAGCGATAATGGGGTATTGACCACCTTAGAATTCAGCCGAAATATGACTACAGGTGATACATGGGACAACGACATTGTGACTGGAGTGCCTACGCCCCTCATCTGGGCTTTCCACAACACCAAAGATGACTTTACGTCACATCATAGTGAACGAGGGTACAGTTCGGTAACATTTACGTCTGCCACTGTTCCCACCGCTCCTCAAAACCTCGCTGCTGCGTATGGTGATTCACAAGTGACCTTAACGTGGCAAGCTCCATCAGATGACGGAGGGGACGCTATAACCAATTATAACGTTTATCGTGCCACTGCTAGTGGTGGACCTTTTACCCAGATAGCAACGCCCGCAGGATCAAGTCACATTGATCTTGGCAGAACAAACGGGATTATCTATTATTACCAAGTTGCCGCTGTGAATGGTGTTGGAGAAGGGCCCAATTCAACAATTGTCAGTGCTACGCCTCGGACGACTCCCTCAGAACCCAGAAATCTCGGCGCTACCTATGGTTATGGCTACGCGAATGTTAGCTGGATTGCACCTTTGGATGATGGTGGCGCAACGATAACAGAATATCTTGTTTACCGAGCAACTGCAAGTATTGGGCCCTATACGAACATACAAAACTCTACCAGCTTATATTATCTTGATAATACCGTTGCTAATGGGAATACCTACTATTATAAGGTCTCAGCGTATAATTCCGAAGGAGAAGGGACACAAACAGCGTATATAATTGTCACACCGGGTGTTGCTCCGACTTCCCCCCAGAATCTACAGGCATCTTATTCCGATTCTCAGGTCTCTTTAACTTGGCAAGCTCCATTGGACAACGGGGGCTTCTCAGTCACGAAGTACAGAGTTTATCGTGGAACTTCCGCATCGGGCCCTTTTACAAATGTGGGCAATTCTACAACCCTAAATTATGATGATTTCAGCGTTACCAATGGAGTAGCCTATTGGTACAACGTGACTGCTATTAACAGCGAAGGAGAAGGTCCTAGCTCGAATCAGATCACCGTAACACCAGCTACCCTCCCAACTGCACCTCGTTCCCTTCAGGCCACATATCAGGATTCTCAAGTCTCCCTGAACTGGCTTGCCCCTTTAAATTCTGGTGGTTATTCCATCGTTAATTATAGTATTTATCGAGCAACCAACGCTCTTGGGCCCTTTGCATTTCTTGATAACACGACCTCCCTCGGTTACACAGATACGGCCGTTACGAATGGTAATCAATACTGGTACAATGTAACGGCTACCACCGTCGAAGGTGAAGGATCCTCATCAAACGTCGTGACTGTCACACCGGCTACAATTCCAACAGCGCCCCGAAACCTTCAAGCAACTGCAGGTGATTGGCAGGTTTCGTTAAGCTGGCTTGTACCCTTAGATAGCGGAGGATACCCAGTCACGAAATATATAATTTATCGAGCAACGTCCTCTTCAGGTCCCTTTACAAATGTCGCGAATTCCACGATTCTAAGTTATATGGATTCCTCTGTGACTAATGGGATCATCTATTGGTATAATGTAACAGCTTA
>JBHLRO010000003.1:0-276957 GCA_048882505.1 Candidatus Thorarchaeota archaeon | reverse complement strand
GCTACAATACCAGAAACCGCACAGGTTAAGTATACCGCGATAAAGGAACCTATGGTAATTAAAAAGCCAGCTAAGGCAGGGGCAATAACACGGCCTACCATGGTCAACGAGGAGTAAAAGCTCATTCTTGACGCCCTATTTATGGGATAATATGAAATGATAAGAGACAAGACGATAGGGCCGAAAATCGCGGTAGCTATACCATGAAAAAAGCGTACAGGGATGAGCTGCCAAGATTCAGACACGACAAGGTACAGAAAGGGGGCCGCTGCAAAAAAGAACAAGGAGAGTTGAATAATACGCATCTTCCCCCATTTGTCCGCTGCTGCTCCGGCCGGGAAACTAAGTAAAATTCCAGGAATGGGACCAATGGCGGCGATAATACCGAGTTGCCATTCTTCAGCCCCCAAATGGGAGGCAAAGAGCGAAAGAGTAGGGTTTTTTGCCATTGTACTACTTAAAAGGGCAAGAACGCCAACTAGGCACACAAGATAGAAAAGCAAAGAAGAGGATCCGCTCTTTAAGTTCTTAGAAACCTTAAACACCTTTAATACAGCAAAACTAGTGTGAACTATACTTTTGCTTAAAAAACTCATTCTGTTCTTTTCTAGTCATTTGCTTCATTTTGTCAGAATACTGCTCTTGAAGCCGTTTGTATCGGAAGAAAGCTAGCAACGAATCATAAACGGCCATTTGCTTTTGTAACGAATCACGATCGTTAAAACTGACAAGCGGGATTCCAGTTGCGATAGCCTCCAGACCAACAGCGAGATTGGTTTTTTCGATAGATCCTGTATCTGCCGCACGAACGACCTCTGCAAGCTCCAAAAGAGCTGGATCTCTCAAATTAAATTTCTTGATTATGGCGTTGAAAGTACATTGATCGCCTACGTGACCCAATTCTGCTCCTTTAATATCAAACGGTGTCCCTCCCACAGCATCAGCGACTTTCTGAACATCCTCAGCTGGAACAAATAAGAATTCAGCCTCTGTATCTACAAAACGCTGGATAAGCCAAGGACAGGCTACTCTATCCACATGTACATAATTCCTTGTTACCCAAATCATATTCCTCACTTTCTGTCGGGCAAAAGGATGGTACCAATTAGAGTCATTCTATCTGAAAATGGTGATTTATGAGTAGATAGTCTTGCCAGTAAATGGAGTCCAAGATTAAACAAGGAATAAGGAACGAAAGAAAGGGAAGATTATGATCATGAATTATAGAAAAGAAGTAAAACCTTAGCACGATATAAACCACATTGTTAAGATGCACGGGATATTTCTCACTATTTACTGTTAAAATAAATGTGGATGCATCAAGTTCACCTCTGAAAACATTTTATTTCAAATTGCCTCCTTGGATATATTTTTAAAATAGGAAACCAGGATGCTACGTGGAATACGGAATGAAAGTAGGTATGTTCAAACCATTCAGCAAAAAATTAATCCGTAGAAAGGCATGGGGAGTTCACAAAAAAGCCATAGTTCAGATATTGACGCCAAGATGCAGGCGGAATGGAATGCCCGAACACGGGCGTTTCACCGCCAAGGAAATGGAAAATATAATATTTCGGGCCGAATCGCACATTCAAGGGCTAATACCTTATTTCAAAGACCATGATAATATCGGCAATTACATGAATGAATATGGCGGACTGATACACCTTGCTATATACCGAGCCATGGTTGAAGAAAAAATAGATCCCAGTTACGCCACTAACCTGGTCGCAGACTTGATATGGCAAGTCCGTGTGACCATGAAGGGTGTAGTTCCAATAATTGATCCGTTGAGATTAAAATTGGCTAAACTACGGACGAAGGATCCAGTAGCCTATCTCGAAAAACGCCTTAAAGATGCTTTGAAATTCCCATACAGCGAACCAGGTTATAAAACGAAACTATACAAAGATGGAGACGTTTTTCATCTGGATATCTTTTCATGTCCAGTACATGATTTCTATGCCCAATTCGGGCAAGAAGAAATGAATTTTTTCAGAAGAACATGGTGTACCTATGATTATACCGTAGCCGAACATCTTGTAGAAGGGGGCAAATATCAGAGAGAACACACGTTATCAGATGGGGATGAAGTTTGTGACATGAGATACTTCATTAGTAAGTGATAATCCAATTTTACCTAATTAAATCTGGGAACCAAATCTGTTGGTATGGGACTGCCACCATTCTTTTGAAATGCAGTAGGGATGTTACTAGAAACACGAGGAACGCACCAGCATGGTAAATCGATAGCACGTGTCGTATTAAACAACATAACGGGAGTAGAATTATGAGGAAACTTTCCCAATTCGACTTGCTAAAGTTGATAGGTGCGTAAGATCAGAGTTATTACTAATCCCTAAAGCTTTTATCGTGACACGCCATTTTGTTTTATCCACAATTATTGTAATTTCGCTTAAGCCATCCCCGAAAGTTATCTCAAAAGACGTCTCCAGATCAGAGACATTTTCTAAGGGCAGATTTAGATCCTTTAAAACCCGTTTCGCAAGGTGCTTGACATAATGACAGTGAGTCAGATGCAATAATCTTTCGACCTGTATCCGTTTTTTGCCAGCGAGCATAGGATTGGCGGGACTATTCTGAAATAGGAGAGTAAATCCTCTTGTAGATCTTTTCATAGATAGATCGGGATGAGCTATTTCTTTGATCGCTTTTTTTAAACTCTCTTCCTCCGAAAAAAGACCAGCCCGTTCAGTACGCGGTTCAATAAGCCATATTTGTTCCATAATGGGTCACACCTAAGGGGAACATGATTGCCTTAATATATTCATTACATATGGAGCTTCCAGAACACCTTAAATGCATAAAATCAGTTACACAGGAGATAGTCCCCCGAGTGGATAAGGGAGAAAACGTAATTTTGGGCTACGGAGGTTCCCCTTTTTGATAGTCGTTTCTTCCTATCGTAAGATTAAGGTCGACTGAATATTTTTGTTCCTCCAAACTTTTGCTCCTCTCTTTTGCCAAACGGACTGGAAATTCGGAAACCCTGAACTGGATTACCTGATAGAGAATTAAAAGGATGTAAAAACCTATTTCATAGGCCAATAAAATCAAGAACGCCAAAGGATTGAGGGGAGGGGGAACCCACTCTTCACTAAGGGGTTCTGGAAAAAATGATGGTATTTGGGGGGGCAGGAGAAACATGCTCAAAATTACCTGTATAAAGAAGTGGATAAAGAGCAAAAAAGGGAAGAATAAACGCCCTTGAGAACTATATGGTTTCGTTTGTGAAATGGCTCGAGAAAATTTAAGGTCTGGTTTAACGCCTTTATAAACCAAAATCATCCAGATCCTATGGAATAGAAACGTCAGGATTGCCAAGACAAAGAGTGGATACACTAACCTCAAGACTCCAAGGTATCCGCCGTAATAATATCCGTAATACTGAGATTGATCCAATGTAAGAATCATTAATAGAACCATGAGAATAAAAAACAACACGTTTAGCCCAATACATGCTATAAAAAGGAGGAGGAGAAGGGCAAAACCCCAGGATAATCCAATAAAGAACATCTTGATTAAGTTCCTTCGTTGACTTTTGCCACTCAGATAGGAACTGATAGGAGAAATACAAGCGATGCCCACAATAAGCAAGATAGGATTGACCAAGAATACAGGAGCATCTCCCGACAGAAGATAAAACATATCCGGAAATGGAACGGAAGCCAATGGAAGAATAACATCATAGGGGATCAAGCTTCTGAGAAGAATTCCTGGATCTAAAAGGAAGTTTATTGTCGCAATGAATCCTATGATGAGAACCACTTGGGCAATCCTTTTTCTTTTTTGCCAACTCAATCGCCAAATTCCTTGGAATGATATGTTACCAAAAATCCCCAAAAACCAGGCGGCTTGTTCGAGAATGTGAGTTCTAAGAGAAACAATTGGTTGAAGTTTTGCCACGTAACTCTTCTGCATGGGCCTGCCTTGGATAGTTGCGACAATGTTCTTTCGACTGGAGCGGAAGGAGGGGATAATAGTGCTAGCTAATGTGATTAAGAACGATGCAATGACCCAAAGGATAATCCTGTCGAGCTGGAGCAAGAGATCTATCTGAATGCTAAGTGAGATGTACCAAATAAGTAGGATGGAGCCAATAAATCCATCTAAAAGGCCAATTATCACTGCAGTGAGCCCTAAAGCTGTTGATTCGGACATAAAAATGGATAATACTCCCCGTTTTGATAACCCCATACTTCTCATGACGCCCACTTCTCGTTCCATATGAAGTGTGGTAACAAGTATGCAAACGAACTGGGCAATCGCTGCGAGAATAAAGGATTCTATGAACAAAACCTCGAAAATGCCCGTTTGAAATGTTAATGTGCGTTCCATAAGTTTGGTTAGAGATGCTAGCTCGCTTACTTCTCGGGCTTCTGGCAATATTACCTCTACCGATCCTTTAAAGCTTCTCACACCGCTAGTTGGGTCCGCTTGACAAAGAAACCATTTTGCCAGAGTGGAATTAAACCATTCTTGATAATAACTCGTGTGAACATATAGGTACTCCCCGTTTCCAAGGAGCATATTCGGTTTAATGACCGCGTTGAGGATTATATTGATGGTAGTGTTTTCAGCGATTTTTACTGAGACATTTTCTCCGATACGGGCCCGAAGTCGTTGATATAAATACTGAGAGACTAATCCCTGGGGAGAACCACCAGAACTCGTGTTTAGAAGCGAATAGGACGGCTCATTTGATATTGAGCGGACAACTGGTTCCGCAAAATGGCTGTATTGTTCGGGATCTACACCAAAAATATATCCAGGAACAGTATTAATTTCTGTACGAGTCTCTTGAATAAAGGCTGATCGTTTGATAGCTGATCGATTGTCAAGCCTTTGAGTTCGGTTTATTGGAATCAAGAAGTCATCATAGGCCTCCGCAATGACGTCAGCTGTTCCCCATTGGTCCCGAAAATAATCAGGAACCTCGGCGATGATAGAGGCCGACAAAGAGCCAACCATAATGATGAACGTTAAGGCTAAGGCCGAAGTCATAATGGTAAGTAGTGATTTCTGAAACTCTCGGGCAATATTCCTCATGGAAATGGTTCTGGTCACGATATCATACCAAACGAATATTTTCATGGCGATACGGGGTAAAAATACGAGAATCCCAGCTTCAACCAGGAGTGTCCCGAGGAAGATCATCAAAATACTAACGAAATGAAAAGACAGAAGTGAAAAATCCAAAAAACGTGAGGGGCCAATGAAATATTGTAAAGCGAATGCTGTGACCATCAAAAGAATCCCCGCTATCATAGTAAATTTCCAGATTTGACCAGATTTTTTCGAGGATTTCGTACTTCTCATTCGGGAGTGAATATTTTGTACCACGGGCATGGTTTTTGCTAAAAAGATCGGATACAAACCTGAAATCAAAGCAACCATAATTCCTGAAATAAAAATTGCAATTAAAGAGGGAGGGTGAAGAGAAAGGGTCTTGAATTGGATACTGGTGTAGTACTGATCCATCAGAGCAACTAAGACTATCGAAAATCCAATCCCCACAAAAATGCCAAAGAAACTTCCAATTAATGCGTAAATCAAGATTTCAATACCTATTATGCCAATCAATTGCCAGGATTTGGTGCCTACCGTCCGAAGAATGCCAATTTCCTTTTCTCGATCCTTGATTGAAATCGCCATAACATTAGTTATAAACAAGAATTCGACAAAAAATGACGCAAGAATAACCAGATTCATGGCCGTCTGGTAAGCACGGATTCCAGTGGCTTTAATGTCCGAAACGTCTTTCTCTACGAATACAGAATGTTCAAGACCAATTCTATCTTCAATATTTTCCGCAGTTTTCTTGATAAGAAGTATGTCTGAAACAGACACGTCAACTTCAATCGATAAAAGATCTTCTCTTTGAGTTAAAGGAACCGCCGAAAAAACGGTTTCTATATCCGCAATAATATAAAAAAATCCCAGTTTATTACCGATTACGCATCTATCCGATATTATCCCTCCAATTTGAACATTTACGACGTTTCCTCCAGATACAACGGAAGACAGATCAATTATTTCACCAATTTCCAATCCTAACGTCCGTTGAATTTTTTCTGAAACAAGGATTTTATTGCCGGAAACTGCTCGTGAACCCGCCACAATGTCGATATTGGAGTGGTCAGGATGGGTTTCGGAGTCCATACCATAAATCAGGATATTATAGGATAATGGTCGTTCCTCGATCAGCTCCATGAGGCTGGAAACGCTGAAAAAACTGGTCGCCCCAGCTTTTGCTACACCTGGGGTTTCACGAACATCGCTTGCAAGTGCTCTTAAGGACGATAGATCTAGCCAAGAGATCGGACTGACGGTAATGTCAGTATAATTCTGATTTCTGTTTTGAAGAGAAAAGTCATCGTATAATGTGTCTACACTTACCGCAATCCCAGTTTCCAACCCGACTGTAAGCAGGATCCCTAGTATAAGGAGAAAACTTCGATATTTAGAGCGGGTGAAGTTCTTTCGAGAAAGACCTAACAATGTCTTTATCTGCTGTTTTCCTTGTGAGAGAGCCTTAATGATCTTCATTTCCTCTGCTTAACCCCTCTTCCGAACTTTTCACCTCATCATCAAAGTTACCAAATCATACGGTAATCAAGGAATTTTATTCATACATGATTCAAAAATGTTTGCAACCTCTCCTTTTCCCTAGAAATAGACGCGGGTGACCGAGAAATACATTTGGATTGGTAAGACGGACAAAAACCACTGTAAATCCATCGATTTATTCCATTCTGAATGACAAATAACCTTTTTTCCGTCACCGTGTCAAAAGATTGTACCAAAATCTATATAAGCTGCGTAACGGACTAAATCAAAGAATATATGTTTCTCGAGCATTTTTCTTTGCAGGGGTTTCGTTAATTCCATGTCAGCTGTTCCTATCTTCATTGAGGATCTAAAAAAGATTTATTATCCTGATAAAATGGTATTACATGACATAGATCTCCTAGTAGAAAGGGGAGAGAGTATTGGCATCCTCGGGCGTAATGGATCGGGAAAAACAACTTTGCTACGAATCTTAGCCACCTTAATTTATGCATCTTCAGGCACAGTCAAAATATTCGATATGGACCCTAGGTTTTCCGCAACTCGAATTAAAGCGATGATCGGTTATTTACCAGAGCGATTTGCCTTTTATCCCTATTTCAAGGTGGAAGATGTTCTTAACTTTTTTGAAAAACTGACACCTATGGATAGAATGGATCAGGAAGAAGTTAAAGAGCAGACAATTAGAATGCTAGGGATTGGTTCTTTTCTAGAAACTAAAGTTCATTCCTTGTCAAAAGGAATGTTACACAAGGTGGGATTGGCCATCACATTGATACATGATCCTCCACTCTTACTTCTTGACGAACCTACATCTGGTCTTGACCCTTTGGTTAGATATCAGGTAAGGAAAATCTTAACAAAGCTGAGAAAGAGCAGTAGCAAGACCATATTGATTTCGTCACATGTTTTGGAAGATGTTGAAACAGTATGTGATCGTGTGTTTTTTCTCGAGGAAGGAAGTATGGTTTATTGGCCGTTTAAAATTTCAGATATGCATCGAAAGCTAAAAAGATTGCAAAAGCTTTTGATTTGGACTAATGAAGAAATCAATAAAACAGATTTGACCGAACTAGAAAACTTTCTCTATTTTTCAGTTGATTCAACATTTATTGAAGTTTATTGCTTCGATGATCAAGTCAATGAAGTAAGGGAGATTGTAACCAATCAAGCTAAGAGCTATGTAGATATTCAAACACATAAGATCAATCTGGAGGATATTTACATCCTAAATGATGCCAAAATCGACTGGATAGATTTCTTGGAATAACTATGGGAGGTGCTGATTTTCTGGCACAATTCATCCTTTTTTATATTAAACGAACTAAAATATCGTTTCAAAACTTCGATGATGGTTTGGGGTTACAACATCACTATTTTTCTCATATTTATGCCAGCAATTATGGCGGTCTTGTTTCTCGAAGTTAGATTGACACTCACTTTTCAATTAATCCTTGGTAGTTTTGCAATTATCGTTTTTTTCCCACTTAATCTTGATTTTGTGTCTCGTGAGACGGACTTGGAAATGCGGGACTTTTTGGTAATGAAAGTTAAGGATTTTAAGCCAGTCCTGTTGTCTCGCTGTTTTGCAAATTATTTCCTTTTCGTAATCCCAATATTGCTTTGTAGTACTCTGGTTGCTTTACACAATTTTTTGATCGGAGAAAGCGAGCTATTGGTTCAGTTTCCCTTCTTCATTTTGATAATAAGTTTACTTGTTTCATTTTGGTTTTTGTTGTGTTCAATCTTAATATCAGTCAATGAGTGCAAATTCCAAAGCCATATATTTCGGATTCTCGTCTATTATGCTCAAATAAGCATGTTACTAGGATCAATGTTTATATTCGGTAACATGTTTGCCCTTATACCCAGTTTTGAGCAGCTAATGACTGCCTTGAGCACAATTGAGTTTTTCATGTTTATTTCTATGATTTTAATCGTTTTAGATGTCATTGCAGGTTTGATCTTGCTCAAAATCATAGATCAAAGGATGAATACATTTGTTAGAGAGACTAGGTTGATAGATCTTCAAACTAACTCTGAAAAATTACCTAAGCACGGTTATTATTCTCTTCTTGAAACAATACAAGCTAAAGAGATAAGAAAACCCATGTTTCTGGTTTATCTTACCATAATCACGCTTTGTTCGATTTTCGTCAACCCGATTTTTGCACTAGCTGTACAAATCCCTTTTGCCACCTTTTACATGTTATTCTTCAAATTTCCAAGAATAACAATCGAGAGGGAATTTAAGATGGAAGAAATGCTCCTCAGTCGGATTTCAACCTCCAAATATCTATTTCTCAAAATAAGGACCCTCCTCGAAGGAATTGTAATCCCCCTAGGTATTCCTAGCCTCTTCATATTTCTTTCTCTTGGACTCACTCTTATGCAGAAAATTGTCTCGTTTTCCCTTTCTCTTGATGATCTGTTTATTATGATATCAATATTGGCTCTGATTCTGTTCTATTATTCAAGATTAGGGTACATGGCTTCAATATTGATTTTTTTATGGCGCCTTGTCCCCGCTAAAAACTTAGTGAACTCTTCGATAATTTTTGTTCTCTTAATAGACGTTATTGGATCTATTTTTACGTTGATTTTGTATCCTCAAGGTTTTGACTTTGATGAACCTGCAAAAATAATGACAATATTGAATGTCCTCCTGGTAGGTTCCCCTGTATTGTCGAATTTCATTTTACCATTTATAGGAACCAGCATAGGTTTCCAATTGTTCGTACCAATATTTGCGATAAGCGTAACGGTTTCTATCACATTTATGCTAGCCTCGCTAATATTGTTAAAATCCTGCGTTCAGTACGAATAACGCCACTTTTCCAAAACTCCTTCGCTTTTGAAGTGGTTTACAGGATCCCATCAATTTTTACACAAAATTGAATGGTATGAAAAACCAAGGAATCCTATTCCAATTTCATAAATGTTTCCTCTAATCACTGTTTCGGTCTGCCTTGGGAAAATCTTCCTATTCTATTTTTAGATGGATGTTTGGAAATCTAAAAGGCGAATCTAATTCCTTTTTTTGTAAACTTTGAAATAGTCAATGAAAAACTCTTTAGGATACTTTTCGCTTGATTTGTTCGGAGTTTCGTTCCTAGCAAATTCATAGATGCCTAACATGAATTGCATCGGATAATCTGGACTCTGGTTTATCTTTCTAATAACTTCAGAATCAACGAAAAAATCGATAAAATCGGGTGTCCAGTGTACACCAAAGGTATGAAATTCTGCTATATCAAGATTAAATGTTTCTTTGTAGAATTCATCATTTATATTTGGATCTCCGAAAGGATGTAGTCCATAACCTATCTCGATAGTGTTTTTTTCAACTTTATCTCCAAAGATTTCAAATATGCAAATCTCTGCAGATCTGTATGGTTCATCCTCATATCCAATCATCCATAGTGTGATAAGATTATTGGCTGAGATCTTACCTTTAGCTCTAACCTCAAAATAACCATAAGTAGGTGTGCACAATCTAAGGGGTTCCTGTTCTTCTTGTACCACGCAAGCATCATTAAACCTATGCTGACCAACCTTGGTTCCAAGACCTCCTGCGAATAATCCTGTTTGGATAGAGGATACAATAACTTTATCATCAAATTCAGGACACCAAGGCTCTTGGTTTTCTTCAATTTTCAGAATAAGATTATTGTTCTTCATTTCATAAGATGGCTTGGATTGTTCTCGCGAACTCCAATGTGGAAGATAGAAAGGTACCCAAATCCTGGGATTTAAACTCTTAGATGTAAATGAGTCTTCAACTATTAGATCACAGTCCGAAAGTAGCTCAGCTAAAGATAAAGTATATGTCATGAGTGTCCCACAATTCTGAAGAACTTGATAAGTTTTATCTTGAAAATACCGTGTGTACCTCACCTGTTATTAGTTCATGTCAAAAATGGATTGTGATAAGAATATGAGAGGTACGATTTATCGCAGAGCACCGCGGTGAATCCCTCAAAGAGGAACAGCATTATCAGCTGATGAAATGGGCTTGTGATTGTGCAAAACACGTTCTATATCTTCTCGGGGGAGATGTAGATGAAAGACTAGAACACGCATATTTATCGCTAGAGAGTGGATCCGCGGAAAGACGACAGTAGGAGACGCAAGAAAGGCTTTAGTGCGAGCTCATTGGGCAACGAGAGAATCCTCAAATCCAACAATAGTGGCAGTAGTACGTTCCGTCGGACACGCTGTAGCTACGGCCCATATCGCAGATCATTCATTAGGGGCGGTGCTATATGCTCTGAAAGCGGTGGAATAGCATATAAGACGATAGATGAGGAACCAAGGTGGCCAAATGAACGCTTACCTATTAAAATGAAAAATCTGGTCTTAACCGTCAGGAAAAAGAAAAACATTTAGGATAAGAGATTGAAAAGATTCGTAAAAACTGTAGCGATCATAATAGCAATAAAAGAATAAAATGGCGTTAGGGAGAAAGCCGACCTCATTTTTTCAATGATTTTCGGGTAATAAGATAACATATGCCAAGGGCTAAGACGAATATTCCTTCAAATCCTGGAGAGATCTTTTGAACCGTTGTCGTAGAAGTAGAACTGGAACTTGGGGGATTACTAATCGGATCAGGATTTAAAGGGTCTGTGGTAATTGGATGAATCTTGTTTACTGTAACAATTACAGTATCGACCGCTGTATTTCCCGAATAATCGGTTACTACAACGGTATAATTATAGGTGCCTGCAGGGGAGTTTCCGACATCAATGGACACTGAGGAATTCTTGATCCATCTATCTGAGTAATAAGGAACACCATCCAAGTAGATTTCATAAGCTCCTGCGTCGTTATCAGAGATCTCCCAAGTTATAATGACTGAGGCAGTCCCTTCTACATATGTTTGGTCTGGAAGATGAGATATAATAGGGGAGGTAATATCAACAACGCTGATGGTTACGTAGGAGGAAGTTGTGAGCCCATAGAAGTCTGAGAAGGTAATAGTAAATATATGGTCTCCCAAGCTCAAGTCATCGAGAACGAAGGCAATGAATGTATAATTTTCCCAGGTTCCACCAAGCACGGTACCATTAGCCAAAACCATGGAGTAGGTCGTGGGATTATAGTCGATGGCGACCCATGAGAGTATAAGGCCCGTACTGTTCTCAACAGCCTGATTCTGAGGTGAGTTCAAAATGATCGGGGCTGTGTTATCTAAAATCGTCACAAAAACGGTATCTTGGGCAACTGATCCCCTAATATCATAAACCATCAAAGTGTAGTTGTATATTCGTGGAGGTAAGTCAGGGATTGCGATGACGATAGTGGTTCCTATCCATGGGCCGGATTGAACAATAGAATTGTTTCTATAAATCACATAGATATCAGGATTTAGGTCTGAGACCGTCCATGTAATATTATTATCAAAACTGTGTTCTAGGATAATGAAATCGGTTTCATCGCTAATATTTGGAGCCATTGAATCTATCGTCACAAAAACGAAGACGGTATCATTCAGAATATAGCTTTGAGATGTATTAACCCAGAGGGTAAAATTGTATGTTCCTGGACCTAAATTATCAACAGAATAGTTAATAAGCGTATTATTCGTCCAGTTTCCGCCATCAACTGGAAAATCATCCTGATAGATTGTATAGCTCCCCGTTTCATTACTGATAATACTCCAATAGATCAGGTTGTTTGTCATACCTTCGGTGTATGTGATATCCAATGGATGATTAATAGCAGTACCCACTAACGGTTCTACGGCAACGAAAATGGTATCTGAGGTTGTCAAATTACTTATGTCTTTCAGTATAATCGTATAGTTATAAATGCCTACAACTGCATCATATATTATTAATTCAATGGGAAAACTGTTGTTCCAAATATCAGACTGAATTAGAACTCCATTCTGATAGATTTCATACGTTGTGGGATTATAATCGCTTGCAGTCCACGAGACTATTGTAATGGAAGTGTTTTCTGCGATTGTTTGATTTCCTGGACTTGTGACAATCGGAATGGTTGAGTCAGGAAGTACCGTAACGAAAACAGTACTGGTAGCGTTTAAGCCCGAAGTATCATAAACGATAATGGTTACATTATAAGTGCCAGGAGTAAACCCTGCAGGATCAAAATAAATGTATGAACCTGAAGTCCATGTCCCATTAGTATATTCGGAATCATCAACGAATACCGTATAGTTTTCCGGATGTTTATCCGTGGCAATCCAGGTGATGGGAGGCGTGAAATAACCGTATTCGTAGGAGATATTAGTGGGTTGGCTTACAACAGGAGCCGTTCCATCATAAATCACGACATAATGCGTAGAAGAATTAATATTGGAAGAAGAGTCATTTGCGTATAGTATGAATTCGTATACTCCTAATGGTAAACTAGTTACATTGACAATAATGGTCTGCCCAGATTGCCAAGAGCCATTGGCATAAAGTACGCCATCTTTGAAGATGGTATAATTCCATGGATATAAATCCATAAGAGTCCAGTTGATTGATTTATCAGGCAAATCCTCCATAAAGGTAAAAACTTTACCTGATGTTAAATTCGGGGGGATGGTATCCAATACTGTGACAAAAATGGTGTTACTTTCTATATTACCATCTGTATCCCGAAAAGTAACAGTAACATTTGTTTCACCTAAATCAAACCCATCAACGGATACATTAAAGAATTCTCTTGATGTAAAAGTCTTTGTTCCTTGTGAACTACCATTAAAAAATACTTCATACACATCTGGGCTCTCGTCTATTGCTCTCCATGTCAAATTATGACCGATTGAATGGGTCTCGTATGTCAAATTAGTGGGAGAGTTTATAATTTCTGGATTAAATGTTTCATTATTCCAAATTGACAAGGGAAAATTGTCTTCTACCCCACCTAAACCATCTAACGCATAAGGCGTATCAAGAATTCCATCTGAATCATTATCCATTCCCAAATGATCTAGCCAGAAATTCCCAAATGTTCCATTGTCAGCATAGTTTGTAGACGTGCTAGAGAACCCTTGCACTACATTATGTAAAAAATTGTTACCATAAAAGGTATTATTGTCCGATGAGGTAAAATAAATTCCATTAGAATTGTTTATGACATTGTTATCAATGAAAGTGTTATTGTCTCCATTCCAGACGTAGATTCCATAACCGTTGCTTATTATTGTATTGTTTTGATATACACCATAAAAACCATTTAAAATTCTTAAGGCGTAGGAGTTTCCTTTGAATGTATTGTTATAAACCCAACTCGCGCCGACATTACTGTTCAAGCCATATGTATTGTTTGTAAAGGTATTATCGTAGATAGAATTATTATCGGAGCTGGAAGCAAACCGCACACCTTCTCCAGTATTATTTTCAAACATGTTACCGGAAAAAATGTTATGACTGGTAAAACTCTGGAAAAAAATTATTGTATCACCATTGTATATGAAATCATTCTTTGAAATATTATTATATTCAAAAAATGAAGATGACCAGATAGAGTATTGTATATTATGAGAAAACGTATTGTTATAATATGTATTGAAATCACAGCTTGATGAATGTGCGATTCCATTGAGGTTATAGGAAATATTATTGTGATTAATCTTATTATAACTTGAGACAGTTAGTTTAATGGCGCCAGTAATCTCTGTATTCTCGATAATAGTATTATATTCAATAATATTGGCATTACTTGCCCAAATATTGATACCGATTTCGTGGTTATTCTGTATAAGATTATGAGTAATATTGTTTCCATCACTACTGGACAAATATATACCATACTGAGTATTGTTAAACAAGGTAGTATTGTATATCGTACCTACATTATTAACACTTGAAAAGAAGATTCCTGATGAACCAACTCCAGTCATTTCTATATAGCTATGGCGAATAACGAAGTACATTGTCGTTGCGATGGAAACCCCATAGATACCATCAGTACTATTAACTATTGCTATATTTTCGATGATGTACGGATTACTTGAAGAACCATTTCCTAGCCAGCCTTCATTTAGTGCCTGGCTGGCAAAATCAGAGTTTCCGTTGATTACGACGGGATCATGGGCTGTATAGGACTGAAGATTAAACAGAGGAAAAGAGGAGTGTATAGGTGTCGAGGCCGTTAGGGGATCTAGAGTCTCAGATGTAGTATTCCAGGGAGACGTGTCGAGATCGGTATGATTTAGGATGAACCAATCAGTGAATGCAAAGGTGGCTAAAGAAGAACAGATGAGTAGTAAAGCGAGGAAGAAAACAGGTTTTTTAGACCTAAAAATCATCATGATTATCCATCCAAAGTAGTGAAAAGGCGCGCGGGAAAAAAAGTTCAAGATAATTAGTCGCCGCTAGTATTAATAAGACGATCTAGACAATTTAACCAAACTTCAGAGAGTTAATTAGGCGTAAAATCAATGAAATCCTATTTTGTTTCCGCCCCTGGTTAAAAATGTGGGCAAAATTCGGTAGGTTTTGGTCATTCCATATGGTGTAATTTATTTGGGTTTACGTTTTCTCAAGAGCAATTATTTTCGAATTTTATCCGAACTTCCTGACTTTCCTGTAATCTTGAATTTCGTGCCTCTTATGGAAGAATATTTGCCCTTTAAGATGCGGTACTTAAGTTCTCTTATTTTTTATTCTGGAAAGCATTAAAACAATAATAAATGGATAAAACAAGGACGAATCAAATCCTTGAGTTGCCATGGAAGTGGACAATGGAGGATTTGACTTTAGAGCCGGAACTATTCGGATTTCGTGTCCTCCCTTGAGTAATTCAGAGTTTAGATTAAACCTGACTGGGTACTCATAATCGCGTTGAACGTACAGGACAACATCCAGAGTTTGAGGATACATAATATACGAATACACGGTTCCTATGTAGTTCTCTGTCCCTTCCAGATGTACCATTCCAAGTATCTCTTGAATAAGTTTCTCAGAAATGTCGTTTTTGTCTATAAAATAATCCAAATTATTCTTGACCGCATCATATCGCGGGCAGGGATAGGATCCATGTGAATAGTTATCGAGGTTAAAATTTGTCGAGATTAAATAATCCCCATACTTTCGTGTAAATGCAACTTGCTGGTTTCGACCAGCACTAATCACCACAGCATCGCCTGTTGCATCTACCCAATGAATCTGATTCCCCCACCAACCACCCATATTGTGATTCGTATGCCATTCAATAACATCGTCTACGGTCGCGCATTCCCGTAAAATGACTTCCCAGTCGCCTATACTGCTCCTTGCAGGACCTCCTTGGTTGGGAGTAACATAAGCGGGCGGCATAACTCCATTGGCATCAAAACACAGACCCTGAGAATTCATCCCTCCAACGGCTAAATTATCGATATCATCGGCTCCAGGGAGATTGTCAGTAAACCCAAAATAAACTGCACCATAAGTACCTTGATCAGGGGCTGGTACAAACCAGAATCTTGTATTCTTCCGTGGGCCACTTTCATCTTCACTACTGGCAAAATAAATCGTATTATTAAATTCTACAGTAAAAATAGTACAGCCAGTAATAGGTAGGAGGAGAAAATCCTGTGAACTCTGTGGAAGATCATTATTATAGGAAATTTGATGAGGTATTTCAAGAGTATGAGATGAGATCCTTATTGACGGAAAAATAAAGATAAGACTGATTGCTAGTAAAGAAATGTAAGTCTTCTCCATGATCAGTACCTTTGCCCTCTAACGATTCAAAAGTTTATTTAAGCATTCAGAAGGAGGCATTCAATCCAGAAATTGCTGATTATTTACGACCACAATTTGGTAGATATAGAGTTTTTCTGGAATTCTGTCAAGCATAGGGCTAGCAGGGCCGAAATATACTCCAGAGCATAGTTCGAGAATCCTCTGAAATTTCAGAGCTTTTTTTAGACAAGAATTGGGAAAGTTCGAAAACCCCCGAAAAAGAAACAATGCGAAGAAACTTTTAATAAGCAGAAAATCACATGATGTTTTATTATGGATGAGGCGCAAGAGAGGGACATCAATGCAGTTGAAGAGGTGTTAAACCAATTTGCCATTGGTTTAAACTCAGGAGATTTAGATCACTGGATGTCCATATGGGCTGACAACGCGGTACAGATGCCGCCAGATACACCGAGTAGAATTGGCAAAAACTACATCCGAGAAAGAAGTCGGGGCACCTTTGAACGTATGAATTATGAAATAAACATCGAATTAAAGGAGACTAAGGTATACGGTGACTTGGGAATAACTAGATGCAATTACACCTTGAAACTTATTCCCAAAGATGGCAGCGAGACGATTGATGCGGTGCCAGATGGTAAAGCTTTAACCTTATACGAAAGGCAATCTGATGGTTCATGGAAAATTATATACGATTGTTTCAGCTCTAATGTCCCTCCAACCTAAATAAGATAGGGTAAACCTATAACAGGAACAGATTTCAAACGAATCTGTTTTAGACTTTCCCCAAAATCATATCATTTTGCAGGACTTTATAACGTAAAGAATTCATTTTAGACTATAATCTGGTGATAGTTACTTGATCTATCGTTAAACGCTTTCTCAAAATGAATCAAGAAACTCTGGAATAACTTTATGTAACAGGGGGCTATTCCTTACTCTTGGAAGAAGTTAGGAAATTAGCATTACTTCGCCAACGGTATAACTATCTCAGTGTCGAGAATAGTAATCATAGAATCTTTTCAGCAATTACTGTTTCGTGCTTTCTATTTGCTTAATGACTCTCTTCTGATGTTTGATAGGTAATGTAGGTATTTGGGCCTCTAAAAAATCAAGAAATTCGGATTGAGGTACGTCCAGATCAATTAAATCAATTTTGTTTTTAATAGCACCCACCACTTGGCTTCGGAAGGCAATAAGTACTTCAGTATGTTGATCTAAATCGGATTTGGCGTAGTGGGCTTTATTGAACCATGAATGTCCTGGAACGATCTTTTCGACGTCCAATGATTTAATAAATTCCAAAGCTTTGATCCATTCATCGGGATTGAATGTTTTTTCCATTCCGGCGACAACAGGCACAAATTCTATAACAAGATCACCAGCAAATACAACTTTTTCATTAGGGAAATAAAGAATACTAGAACCTGCAGTATGTCCCCCTAAGCGGTAAAGTTCCACCTTAACTTCGTTGTCTATACCGTTTATAACTAGCTCATCCTTAAAGGTGAGCGTATTGAGTTTATCCCATTTGACTGTTTTGGGCATAAGTTCTGACGTTTTCGCTCTACTTACAATGGTCAAGTCTTGGAAAGCAGGAATTCCATTTCGATGATCAGTATGTCTGTGGGTTAAAAACAAATATTCTATAGGGAGTTGGAAGTATTTCTCTAAATCTCGTCGGAATTCTCTGGCATCGGTAGGAGATCGGGTGCTATCGATAGCGATAGAGAATTCATCAAGAGCAACGCCCCCTACATTACAAGATCTTGGGTAACAGTTGGTGTAAACGACGGTATTTGTTGAAACATTTTGTAACGCTGACGTTATTCTCAACAATGCTCTTTATTCACCTCCACCTATATTAACATTTCTTCTGGGGTAAAAGAATTAAATTCAAGGCTGATAGAAGAATTTGTTTCGTAATAGGAGGAATGAAATTCGATTAAAGAAGCGAAGAAGGAAAACCTAATAGGAAAAGGTGTTTAATCAATCGGTGTTACTTTATGCATATGTAGTGAGTACTATATGATGATTATATGATTGTTTGGTATTTATTAGGAAAAAATTTTTCGGAAATAATGAGTGCAGGAGGATATTAAGGCCTAACCGAGTAATTAGGAAATTGTATAATTCTCACTATTATCGATATTAATGCACATTCTTCTAACTATGGTAGCATCAGTCAAAGTAATGGGAGGCGAGGACTCTCAGCCGATCACAAACCTTTATAATTCAGATATTGCTATCGGGGTCTGAAAATTGGAGTAGAAATCAGACCTAAATAGATCACAATTTGTACTATTCGGGAGGCTCATCCTTGAAAGATCGGCAGATAGAACAAGCGAGATCGGTTTTGCTATTCGTTATAATTTTAACGCTTTTGGCCCATTCTTCTTCTGAAGGTACCGCTATTGAATCACGGCATGCAGGATTAATTTCGGTAGATGCGGTTTTAAACACTAACACGAGTATTTGGACGTTTAATGGCCATGCGGCGGAAACCGATGTTGAGATTATTCATAATCTCGCCAAAGAGGGGATTAAGATTATGCATATCCAAAACTGGTGGAATGAGATTATCAACAATCCTCTTGATATCTATTATAATGAAACGTTCCAGGACTATGCGAAAGAGGAATTAGATTTTGATCTTCACGGAATTCCAGTCAGCTATCTACCCAATGCCCCCTCTGCCGTAGCGATAGACCCAAATGACTTGTGGGGGATAACTTTGGGAGATGAAGAACCTGCATGGATTAATTACGTAGATATATCTTCCGCAGAATCACCAGAGATCACCAAATACAATGGCACCTATTTTGATGAAACAGGTTACTATATGAAGCCAATCTCCATGATGAACAGAACAGAAGAGAACATATATATAGAGTGGTTAAATGCGAAAAGTACTTGGGTTTATAGTTTTCTTTATGACTATGTCAAGACCCAAGCTCCAAATGCTCGAGTCTTTCAGTACACTATGATGCATCCAGTTTGGGGTCTAGGATACGAGTTAGCAGCTCCTTATGAAATTAAAGCAGATGGCTTTGCAATGGACTGCTACTATGCGATGTATAACCCGTGGTTACTTTACGAAACAATTCGTAGATATAAAGCCTCAATGCCAGGGAAAGAATTTCATATGGATATTTGGGCCACAATTTGGGATTTCATAAACGAAGCAGGGGATGGCCTGTATTATAAGGATGGAAGTTATGAGCAAATCAGACGTGAAGCCTGGCTCTCATATCTTTCGGGAGTGGATGTCTTGGGATGGTTTGACTGGTCTCCACAAAATAATGATAGCTTCTCTGACTGGAATTGGGGGCCGGGCCGGGAAGATATTATGGGAAAGCGAATTTGGAGATATGTAGACAATCTAGCAGGTCAACTGACAAAATTACCAACAATGGCAGCAAAACCGGAGATTCTAGTGGTTGGGACTGGATATCAAACGGGTATAGCTATGCAGAACATTGCTGAAGTCGGTCTCTTCTCGGAATACGATCTAGTTAATCAAAGATGCTTTGCCAAGTCCGAGCTCGATCTTTCTCAGTATGTCATCGTGTTATTAACCGATGGGTGGTATTATGATGAAACGATCCAAAAACTAAATGCATATGTGGAATCGGGGGGAAATCTCATTCTCCTAGGGGGAATTCACCATGATGATCAACCTTTCCCGATTTCAAATAGTTTTCAAATCGAACTCAATTCAAATCAAACAAAGACTAATGGATATGTAAGAATCAACATTACCCGTCCCAACATTTTGGATCTAGAGCTTTATTCTGATGCTCCGTACCACTCAACCTACATGATTCAGGCTGATAATAATTCTCCCAATTTTTATCCAATTAACGGATTTTATCATGTAGGGGAGAATAATACTGAATCGATGATAACAGATAATCCTCTATTACTTTACCATAATGAATCAAATACCGAGAGTGGGTGGATATTATACTTTGGAGCTGAACGCTCGTCTACTCTTCAAGGGGAAACGTGGGAGACTTATGACAATGACAAGCAGTATGACCTGTGGTCTCTGTATAGAGAAGTCGTTAGAGCATTTGGCCAATTTTTAGGAGGAATTACTTCAATTACGAACTCCGAAACCGAAAATATGTTGACTTCACACGGTTTAGTTGATGATAATACCATTCTTGCTGGCGTCATGAATTTTGATAATAACGATCGATCTTTTACGTTTGGTTTAGATCTTTCACGATTTAATCTTCCTTCTGGGAATTATTGGGTTCATTCCCTCGATGAGAACCGTTCAATTGGTCGATTTCAAACAAATGATGTCTTATTGAGCTTCGGGACGGATATCACCGCTAATGGAACCAGACTGTTTCTCATTTCTGAAGAAAAACCGAATCCAAATTATTCGATTAACATATTTCCTCCCATACCGAGTAAGACTGATGTCATGTCCCACATCCCTCCTACTGATGATAATTTGTTCGTAATAGTAATATTGGCCGGTACTACAATCATTGGAGGAGCGATCATTGTCTTGGTTCAATTAAATACAAGAAAAAGGAAAAAAACATCAGAAAAAGAAAACTAGTGTTATCACTAGCTAGTATTGGGCGAGTGGAAGGAATGGGTAACAAGCCCTGTTTTTTCCTTTCTAGGTAGCGTATCGCGGCGCTCTATGCTAGTTACCAAAAACCTTCATGAGTTTTTTACCAAATGTTGTCAAAGAGTAAAGGGCCTTGGGATTAGCCCCATCCACTTTTTCTATTAAACCATTATTTATCAGAGTAGTAATCAACATGCCTTTTATCTGTTCTTGGGAATAGGTATCTAGGAGAAGTTCATTGTTTTGGATGTATTGCTCAACCAGTTGATCCCCATTCAAAGAATCGTGTTGATAGAAGGAAAGAATGGCATTAAAGAAATCTTCAAGCAGTTTTACGACATTTTCTCTACCAAAAGAATGTTTCCCGTATTTTAACGCAGTTTCAAAATCCAAACTGTCCACCCTAGCCAAATGTTCCTCTGTTAGGGTTTTTCTGTCTGTAACAAATCCGATATAGGGACAAAAATCAACTGCTTGGTCAATAGCCTGGCCTACTTGTATTTCACTACCTTTCGGGTTTGTGATCACTAATTCCTTAAATTCATCAGCCAATTGAGAAATTACATGGTCATCGGAGAAACTAGGATCTATTGTGAATTGAATGGGCTCATTGGTTACTTGATCTATACTCTCTATGATCGTTGCTTTCCCAAATAGATAAGGAACTCCGATTGCATCTATAGCGCACATGGCATACCCAGACCCAATTCCTTCAACATGGATCTTGTATTTGGTTTTATTTGGGGAAATTGGATAAGCGCCTCTCAGATTCCCTTCTTCATCATAGCTAAGCATCGAAAAGGTTTTAGTCAACGCTATATAATTGAATTTTTCAAATTCGGAAAAAAATTGAATTTTCAATTCTTCGAATGATTTTCCGACCAATAAATTTTCCAACACTTTGATGTGAAGGTTAAGAAACTCTTTTACTTTATCTTTTGTAGTATTTATTTGGATTTGAGACATTTCCAGTTCAGCTTTAATTCATTCAATAATCGTCGAATAATTAATCGTCGAGATCTTGACAATTAGAACATTGATAGTTAGCTATTTAAATTTATGTGTTCATGTAAAATTATGAGCAAATCAAGCCTCTCCGAATCCAAATTGACAATGGAATCGTTGAATAATATTGTGGCTAATTTAAAAGACCCCATTCGTGGATATATCTTTATTGAGGTCTTACGGAACCCAGAAATAACAGCTAATGAGTTAAAACGTCGTATGAAAATAAAAGGGAGTAAAATCTACTTTCATATCAATAAACTGATTGAGAACGAAATCCTTGAATATACTGGAGTGGAGGAGGTTGAATATAAGAGCCAAAGTTTGTCCAGAAAGAGGATGAGGTTAAAAGATTGGATAACAAATGAATTGGTTATGAGTAATCAAACAGAATTATCGGATGAAATGATAAAAACGGTTTACATCCTTCAACTTAGCTTATCGATAGCTGTGTTGAAACAGCAAATTCGTGATTTAGATCAAATCGATGGAAACGCATTCGCTGAGTCCCTAAAAAGTGGTAAAATCCCACTGAGTGTGTTTTCGTTTGTTGATCGAGAAGTTGTCGATCAAATTTCGAGTCAGATCACAGAATTGGTCAAGATGTGCAATGAAAAATATATTGGAAGACCAATGATCGAAGTTATGCAGGAATGTAGTTATGGCGTAATAAGTGGGCTGTTTTCCTTTAATAAGCTATTAAATGAGTGATTCATGACATTGTCTTTTGCCATTCAAATCATGATGCACCCCATTCTCTTCTAGGATAAACCTATACCAGGTACAGATTTCAAACGATTGGTTTTGAACTGTCGCCAAATTGGGAGTACCTTGATGTATATCAAGCGAATAATAGAATAATAAAAAAAGAAGGATGAGAGGCGTTTACCGCTTCTCGGTTTTGCTTTTTTCACAAACTCAGAAGATTCTTACCATTTCAAAACCATTATTCGTGAACCAAAGAATTCCCCATTCAAAATTGGGACTATGAGGAAAAGTAAATTCCTGATAGTTCACTTTCACATTTGCCTGCTCGCCAGTTGGTTCTGGCGGATTTTCCGGAACATTAGCTGGTGGGAGATACCACCAGAATTCGGGCTGTTCCCACAATGTAAATGTCGGCGAGAGAGGTGGTAACCATCCTGGATAAACAAGATCCCCTGAGCCTATACCATTGAACTGGAATGATAAAAATCGAGCCCCAATTATACGCCCAAAATAATAAGTCATCCATAGTGGTGGGAGCTCTGCACCCGGTTCTCTCACTCCTGGTGCAACGAATTGACCCCATGGAAAATATCCCCCGGGTATGTCTTTATCAAGAATAAACTCTGTTTGGAATTGATAATCCATGGTTCCAACTAGAACTAGCTCTTCTATGTAGAAAAATCTAGGCCAATTCCAATCTTCGGCAAATCTATAGACCTCTATATACATATTTTTTACATTTAAGTTTACACCAATCCGAAGTGATCCATCAGGCATCGCCCTTTCGAGTACAAAGCCATCATACTCGATCTCATCATTTAAAGCAATCCAATCAAAGGATATAAACAGATTAGATTCTCCATCACTTAATGCCCCCCATCCTCCGAACGGATTCCCAGCCATTGTGTCGCCTTTAATCCAATCATCCCAACGCCGATTAGTATGAGTACTCCAATAATCTGTGGAATCCCAAGTTGCGGGATCATTGCCATAGATCCAGTCGTCTAATGGTCTAATTCTCTCTGTTTGTACTCCTTGAACCACTGGGATAAAACCGAAAATCATAAAACCAAGGATTACTCCAACTGCTAATTTTCTCGATAATTTGGACATATTTATGTATTTAAACTTCAAATTCGTTTTCATTACCTAATTACCTCATTTCTTCGTGATCTGGACCGCTCAAACCGAATTATTAAACTACTTAATTAATTTGATCACTTAATTTATACAGTTTTTTAAATATTGTGATCTGAATTGCGCCGAAAAAGAGAATAGTTTTAGAGTCGTCGTTTTATAAAAGAATGACGAAATCTTTTCTTATGGTTGAATACCAAATGGATATACCAATAGATGACAATTTAGAATTTTTAATGGAAAATGAGATGGTGTCCGAAATATTATGGACTTTAGCCTTTTATAAATCATCGAATCTTAAAAAAATCTCAGAAATTATCAATAAAAAGCCCGCTTCGGTCCTTTACAACCTGAAAAGATTAGAGAAGAGAAATTTAATTCAGTTAGATGCTCAAGCAACTCAAAAAAGAAAAGGGAAATACTATAATGTCTCATCAAAGGGATATGAGCTTATCGAAGAACATGTTCCTGAATTGATAGACCAAGTTCAACAAGAGTCAAAACAATACGACACGAATAGTTTTTTAGAAAAACAAATACCAGATGAAGAGCTTTTTCAAAAGATTGAGAAAATGGGTACACATCTGTCAAATTATAGCAAAACTATTGCAGTTTTACGATGGAAATTTTTGCGGTATCACGGTAAAGAAATTAAAATTAAGGAGGGAAATTGGTTGTACAAGAAAATGGATTTGAAAGGAAAATATCTAATATCGAGAGTAAACGTTGAGAGTCCAGATCGTCACAAGAGATTGATGGATTTCTTTGTTAAATTCTTTGATGAAGGAGAAAAGCTAATTCAGGCGTTTAAGGAAGAGGATCGAGTAATGTTTGAAAAGACTGGAAGAAATCCAGATTCGATCGCAGAAGGAAAGAAATTCTTTTTTGTCACTTGTATGTTTCTCCCAATGATGATTGAGGAATTAGCCTAATTTTGGCGAGAAAACAAGATTCTTTTCAAATAAAGTGAGGACTAGGTAAACGAACCTTATATCCCCCATCTGGGTCTCAAATGAGGCTACACGAGTTATTTCATCAATTTTCTTTACCTGTTCAAAAGTGTCTAAGAGTAGTATCAATCTTGATGATAATTCCGAGGCCTATGATTTTCCTGTCCCTGACATTGAAAGCTCCTGTGAATCGCTTGACAAACATCACTTTAGGGATCCTTAATGCAGGAATTGCTCTTATTTCAGGATTTACAGGAGATCTCTTACCTTTTTTTATGTTGTATAGTTTTGTAGAAGTTTTACTTCTTGCACCGATTGTCTGGTATGCCTGGAGCTGGCCTCTGCAGGATGAGAAACCCTAGCAATAGCATTTCACAAACAAATCCTCTAGGGTACTATTCATGATAAAAATAAAAGCCATCCTCCTAAGATAATCTCAAAAAGAAGTACCAATAGACCCCCGGCTAGTGCACCTTGAAATTTGGGTTTGATAAACCAGATCCCGATGCCGATACCATAGAGAATGCTCGCTACAATCCCGAACCATCCAATAAGAACTGGAACAACATCAGTGGTGATAAAGAGGACCGAATATGCCAGGGTTCCAATGGAGAACAAAATCTGGGCAAAAGCGAAATTAGCGTGTCTTAGCTTGAGAATGTTTTGGGCCGTACTAAGCAGTTCATGTATTGCAGCACCACTAGTGTCGGAGTACTGTTTTCCAATATTGAGAAGCCCCCAGTATTTTTTTCTGTTGAAAATCTGGATCAAGCCTTCAGCTACACGGGAGTTAAGCCAGATCAACCCAAGAACTATGTTATAGTGACCAAATGCAAGAAACAGCATGATAGCAAGGAAAATTATGCTAAGGTGCTCAATAAGGAGTAATCCGAAGCTTATTTCAAATTTTCTGGGATCATCATGGATTTTTTTAAGCTTAGTCTTGGAGTTTATATCAGAACCAATTCCATGACCAAGAAAATCACTTAAAATGTTCAGAATTATGATAATCAGGAAGAGTAACCCAGATAGACGCATTTCGAGATTCATACAGAACCTGCCAACCTCGTTATTATATATTTATAAAGCCCGTTCTTATATTGATAACATTGGCCGTCTGGTTTTGGTATGATGAGGTGGTGAATGCGTAATTCTGACAAACTCAATTTTAAATGACGAAGGGAACATCGCCTCTTTCAAATAACCGCCCAAACATTCTAGAAGAAGCTAAGATGAGAATCAGAGAGTATAGCCAGGCTGACAAGGTCCAAATTCTTCATTTACATCTTGAGTTCGAGCAGGAATTTTCTCCCGATATCCACCTTGAGAATTCCTTATCGACACAAAGCGACTTAGAAGAAAGATATGCCTATTTTATCCATCAAAAAGGGCGGTTTTGGGTGATGGAAGAACGTGGAGTAGTGGTGGGTTTGATCGGAGTTCAATTACAGGAGAATGATCGGGCAGAGCTCATTCAGCTTCGCGTGAGAAAAAGCCACCGACGGAGGGGAATTGCGACTTTGCTAATCAAAAAGGTTGAAAAAACGGCTTTGTTCCATGGAAAGAAGCAAATTTATCTTCAAACGGCGGAACCCCTCGTTAAGGCTCGAACACTATATGAAAAACTCGGTTACGTATTGGAGAATACCTCTGAATTTTCTGGGTTTACTGTGATGACATACAAAAAGGATTTGGTAACAACTAGGTAGACCTAGTTAGCGATCAGGTTTCGCAAGATGATTTCCAAACGATTTCTTTCCCCAATAAGATAGGGGAAAAAAGCTAAATGATAAATCAGAAAAAGAAACAACAGCTTATAGTAGTACGTGATTTCTCTCTGGACTGATTCAGGTACGAAAAGCCATTTTTTGGAGTCTTGAAATTCGCTCTTCTATTGATGGATGAGTAGAAAACAATCCTGCCAAACTACTACCAGATAGGGGATTTATGATGTATAAATGACTTAAGCTCGGATTAGGCGTGTCGCGGGAGCGAGAATGACGGGAATAAGTGTCAAGTTTTCCTAGGGCATTTGCCAATCCTATGGGGTTTCCGGTGATTTTGGCCGCTCCTTTGTCCGCAGCAAATTCCCGTGATCTGGAGATAGCTAACTGTACAACAATTGCGGCAATGGGAGCAACTATCCAAGTTACTAACATCGCAAGAGGATTCACAGAGTTCTCACGGTCAGAATAGCTAAACCAAATTGCCATTCGTGATATGAACATGATTGCTGATGCAAACATCGCTGCAAACGTCTGGATAAGCGTATCCCAATGCTTCACATGACTCATTTCGTGTGCGAGGACACCATCTAGTTCTTCAGCATTCATTGCTTGTAAGAGTCCTGTATGAACTGCAATGACTGCCTTTCCTGGAGAGCGGCCTGTCGCAAATGCATTTGGTTTTGGATTATCTACTATCGCCACACGAGGCATTGGTATTCCTGCCATTGCTGCTAATTTTTCAACCCGTTTATAAAGTTCGGGTGCCTCGGATTCATCTACTATGCGTGCTCGGGTCATTCGTAGAATTAAGGAGTCTGAGAACCAATACGAACCGAATACAAAAATGCCTGAAAAAAGCAGGAACATTAGTGGCGGAATATTGAAAATTATGGATAATACGTATAAGATCCCTATCAGAATCGTAAATAGTATTCCAGTCTTGAAGAGATTCCCTATATCCATTTGTTTTGTCTACCTTTTATTATGATTTGATTTCATTTAATCTATTTCCTATTTATTATGACTATCTTCCCAGAACCCCAACGAATCGTTTTTAGGCGATATCAATGAGTCCTACATACATGACCAATCATTCAAACAAAGGAGGTCTATTGTGCCAAAAACGTTGATGTGCGATCCGGAGTTATTGAAAAAGGACCTAAACGGTCGCATCTATATCGTTACGGGGGCCAACTCTGGGGCGGGATTAGCGACCTCTTCGCAACTGGCTCGCCAGGGAGCACACGTAGTTGGTGCTTGCCGTCGCGTGGATGCAGGAAAAAGGGCTTTTGCTAAATTAGCAAGCGCTCGCGGCTCAGTTGAAGTTATGGAGCTTGATCTCGCCAGCTTCGCCTCAATCAGGCGCTTCGTTGAAACGTTTACGGCCAGGCACGACCGACTGGACGGCCTTGTCAACAACGCCGGCATCATGTATGCTCCCGAGGGGAAGACAGAAGACGGTTTTGAAAGCCATTTTGGCGTGAACTACCTTGGACACTTTCTCCTCACAGAACTTCTGCTTGAGACGCTGAAGGCAAGCGCCCCATCTCGTATCATAGGTGTATCAAGCGTATTCCACATTGGGACGAGGAACCAAGTAGGGGAGATACATTTTGACGATCTCAACTTTGAGAAACGGCAGTATGACCGGAATCTTGCGTATACACAGTCCAAGTTGGCCATAGTTCTTCACGCACTAGATCTCTCTCAGCGTCTGAAAGGTACAGGGGTGTCAGCTTTTTCGATTCATCCAGGATGGGTACGCTCCAATCTGGCAAGACATGCTGTCCCAGGGGCAGTGTTTATTCAGAACGTCTTGATGAGACCGTTTAGTCGTTTTCTTGGCACGATGTCACCTTATGAAGGCGCACAAACTACCCTCCACTGCCTTCTCGATGATGGCGCGCCACAACACAGCGGGGAATACTTCAGCCAGAATAGCATCCTCTATCCCAATAAAGAAAACCGCTCAGGAGGATGGCCCATGCGCTCCCCCAACAAGTATGCAAACGATCGAGAGCTGGCCAGGAAACTCTATCAAGTTAGTCTCGAGATGGTCGGCTTATAGGCTCATTGAAGAAAAAAACGGAAATATTTATTCAAGGTTTGCAAAACATGAATAAGAAATGGACTCCAGATGAAATGCCTGATCTGTCAGGAAAAATAATCATAGTTACGGGGGCAAATAGTGGAATTGGTTACGAGGCAGCCAAAGAATTTGCAAGAAAGGGCGCTGAAACCATACTCGCTTGCAGAAATATTGAAAAAGCAAAGAAAGCAATAAAGAATATCAAAAAGGAAATACCCAATGCCAACACAGGGGTCATGGAACTCGATCTAAATAGTTTGAAATCTGTACATAAATTCGCTGAAGGATTCAAACAAAAGTATTCGCAGCTAAACGTCCTTTTAAACAATGCTGGAATTATGTTTGTGCCCTATAGAACCACTGAAGATGGATTTGAGACCCAAGTTGGGATTAATCACCTAGGGCATTTTGCTCTCACGGCATTGTTGTTCGATTTGTTGAAAACTACTCCAGGAGCGCGGGTTGTGAATGTTTCGAGCAACGCCCATAGATTTGGCACCATGGACTTCCAGAATTTTATCTATGATGGTGGTCAAGGTTACTCCAGGTTGGGAGCGTACGGTCGATCAAAACTGGCCAATCTACTGTTCACTTATGAATTGCACCGACGGCTCAAAGAAGCAAATATTGATGTGATGGCATTGGCGGCCCATCCCGGAATATCAAATACTAATTTGGTTCGTCAATGGTATTATAGGATGATAAAACCTTTCTTATTCTGGATGTTCCAAAGCGCACACATGGGCTCCCTTCCTTCCTTACGTGCCGCTACAGATCCCGATGTTGCAGGAGCGGAATATTTTGGCCCCAAAAAGGGTTCACGAGGTCATCCCGTGTTAGTTGAATCCAATGGTGCCTCTCATAACGAGGGGGACGCAAAAAGGTTATGGGAGCTCTCTGAAAAACTCACCGGGGTTAAATTTCATTTGTAACAAAAAGAAGCATTTAATCAGAAAAAAACCAATCTCCAATTAAGGCGAAGTTATCCTCCAAGGTATTGGTGTTTACTGATAAATGATACAGAAACATCTCTAAAAGAATTCGAATCGGATATATTATCCCATATGCAGGTAGAATGTCTAGCTTATTACCATAAGGACATTTTAAGACATAAAAATGATTCTATTAAGCCAGACGTATTTTCTGTTATCCTTCTATTACTATTTTTCCGTTAGAATTGACAAGTTGAGATCGCTATCCCTTTATTAAGAAGAAGGAAGGAGGGGAAGTTAGTAGCCCCATCCAAGAGCTTTTTTGACTCCTTCTGCATATGCGGGAGCTACTTACTTTGGGTGCTCTAACTGTCTCACGACTTAATGTCAAAACGGTCGAGATTCATGACTTTATCCCACGCAGCCCCAAAATCGTGGATGAACTTGTTTTGCGCGTCATCACAAGCGTAAACTTCCGCTAGTGCTCTGAGTTGAGGATTTGAACCAAAGACAAGGTCAACACGGGTACCAGTCCACTTTAGTTCACCTGTTTTTCGATCATATCCTTCAAATACGTCTTTATCATCCTTTGATACTTTCCATTCTGTACTCATGTCAAGTAGATTAACAAAGAAGTCATTGGTAAGATGTTCGGACCGATTTGTGAAAACTCCATGTCTTGTTCCGCCGAAATTTGTATTGAGAACCCGCATTCCACCGATAAGTACTGTCATTTCAGGTGCAGTCAATGTTAATAACGAAGATCTGTCCACCAACATCTCTTCACCTGTTACAGCAAATTTTTGCTTCTGAAAATTTCGGAAACCGTCCGCTTTAGGTTCCAAAACAGCGAAAGAGTCAATATCTGTTTGTTCTTGTGAAGCATCCATTCGTCCCGGTTTAAACGGAATATTGATCTCATATCCAGCGTTTTTTGCCGCTTGTTCGATACCTGCGCAGCCTCCCAGTACAATAAGATCGGCAAGAGACACCTTTTTGTTATCGGATTGGCCGTTATTGAATTCCTTTTGAATATCCTCTAATCTTCCTAGAACCTTTGCCAATTGCTTTGGTTGATTAACCTGCCAATCTTTTTGTGGTGCTAAACGAATACGCGCTCCATTAGCTCCACCTCGCCTATCTGAATAGCGAAAAGTAGAAGCTGATGCCCAAGCCGTTGATACTAATTCAGAAATCGTGAGACCAGAGTCCATGATTTTATTCTTCAGGTGTCCTATGTCCTTCTCTTCTATTAATTTATGATCTACTTTGGGAACTGGATCTTGCCAAATGAAATCTTCTTTAGGAACTTCAGGACCAAGATAGGTTGCTTTCGGTCCCATATCACGGTGAGTCAGTTTGAACCAGGCCCGAGCAAATGCATCTTGGAGTTCTTCTGGGTTTTCCAAGAAGCGTCTTGAAATCTTTTCATAGACCGGATCAAATCGGAGTGAGAGATCAGTGGTTAACATCCCTGGTGCATGACGTTTTGACTTGTCGTGAGCGTCGGGTACTAAATCCTTTCCAGCAGTACCTTTCGGTGTCCATTGATGTGCACCAGCTGGACTTTTAGTTAATTCCCATTCATAATTGAACAGGTTCTCGAGGAAATTATTGCTCCATTTCGTTGGAGTTGTTGTCCATGTTACTTCCAAACCGCTAGAAATGGTATCTCCGCCCTTGCCCGAACCATAGTTACTTTTCCAACCAAATCCTTGTTCCTCAAGGCCTGCGGCTCCTGGAAGAGGACCAACGTATTTTTCTGCATCCGCTGCTCCATGGGCTTTTCCGAAGGAATGCCCACCGGCAATGAGAGCCACAGTCTCCTCGTCATTCATTGCCATACGTGAGAATGTCTCTCGAATGTCCTTGGCGGCCGCTACTGGATCTGGGTTTCTATTAGGTCCTTCAGGATTGACATAAATCAAACCCATCTGTACTGCCGCTAAGGGATTTTCTAAGTCTCTATCACCAGAGTATCTGTTATCGCCCAACCATTCGTCCTCGGAACCCCAATATATGTCTCTCAACGGTTCCCAAATATCTTCACGACCTCCTCCAAACCCGTAAGTTTTAAAACCCATTGATTCCAAGGCAACGTTTCCTGTTAAGATCAGTAGGTCAGCCCACGATATTTTTCGACCATATTTTTTCTTGATTGGCCAAAGTAATCTACGGGCTTTATCTAGATTGACATTGTCTGGCCAGCTGTTAAGAGGGTCGAATCTTTGAGCTCCAGTCCTGCCTCCTCCTCGTCCGTCTCCTATACGATAGGTTCCAGCGCTGTGCCATGCCATACGAATAAAGAAAGGCCCGTAATGTCCGAAATCTGCCGGCCACCAACTCTGTGATTTTGTCATCAGGTCACTGAGATCCTTCTTCAATGCTTCATAATCAAGACTCATGAATTCCTCGGCGTAGTTGAAATCTTCGCTCATTGGATTTGACTTGGAGGAATGCTGATGCAAAATATCTAGATTTAACTGGTTTGGCCACCAATCACGATTTGTCATTGCACTACTGGCATTCTTCTTTTGTAAATTCCCAGTTTGGGGATTTTTTTCTTCCATGATATTCATCCCTTTAAAATGTGTCAAACAACACTATTCTCAATTCTATACGTTTTTTACCTATTTAAAGTATCTCCCCTTTTTCTGATTTGAATAATACCACCATTTCAGAGATATTATTAGAAGATATGATGTAAGGGGCTACCGAGTGAAAAATTGATAATGATTATTTAAGGATAAAGCGACAGTTTACAACAATTCAAAGGCACTGACAAATAATGAACCCCTAGAAGAGCTTAATGGGAAGGATGTTTTGCGATTTGAAGCAAAAAAAACCCCCTTCCCTATATTGCATGTAAAACCTGTAATACAAAATAATGGAATTGAATCAGACCACCTCCTACTCCTCGATTAAGTAAATGATTCATTCAAATACAGGCGACCATTCTCTGGATGCTAGTCCAAGGAGCTTTTTTGGTCTGACCATGACTGCCTAGAAAGGTAGTCGCAAAGGCAAGGATTTCTGTGAAATTCGAATCTTCTGATCTTTTTCCGCTTTTCCTCCCCTATTTGAACTCAATATATAAACTAAAGTGAAAATAGGTAAAAAAATGGAGTTAGGTTGTGCAATGGTGCTTGTTTGAATTCCATATGTTTTTAAAAGCGGGCTGATCAATCAATTAGGAAGTTCGTGACTGGTGGGTTAAGGATGAAATCCAAAGCTTGGGATAAATCGGAAACGCCTGTAATAGTCTTAAAACCAAAATTCCTGACATTTGTTGCCTTATTACGATCAATGATGATAGCAATTTTCATGGGCCTCTTTGGTGGGTTGGGTGCATTGATGGTGGGACTGGCTGCGGGCGGTCAACCAACTGCCGGTAGTGCAATCGATTCTAACACGCTAACGATGTTTATTGGGGGCACCATAGGATTTTTTATAATAGGGATGATTCTCTACGTTTGGTATAGAAAAACTTCGCTTGACCACATTGAGTATCGCATTTTTCCTAATCGCATTGAGTATTTTGAGGGCCTTTTTACCGTGGAACAGAAAACTGTAAAATTTGCTGACGTTTCGGAGATTTATTTACGAAAAGGGGTGTTCCAGAAACGCTTTAACGTTGGGTCCATTTTTTTGACAACCAAGGGCGGAATGTTTCCCGTATTGGGAATGCGAGGTGCTCTAGGAGGAGGTATGGCTCTCCGTAATATTGAAAATCCGGACGGGATTTATCAACAGCTTAAAGAACTCAAGGATACAGAGCAAACGTAACGTTACGAAGTGTGAAACGAGATTTCCATTCATTAAGGGATTCTTGTTCCCGCATATGTTCCAATCTTCCAGTCTCTGTGCCATAACAAAAATTCAATGCACCACACTGATTAACCTGTTTGCCGTCACACGGTTCTAGATGTTATCATATCTGTGAATTTATCCTAAAATTTCTCACACGGGTCTGTGTTAACTTAACCTAGGTATTCCCTCCCCAAAGTGGGATTTATCAATTGAATAATTGAACCACCAATTACCCCTCAAAAACCTACTCTTTTGAAGCTGCGTTAAGTCCTTTTACCATGAATTCTTCAGGTAAGTGATTTGAAGTCCGAATTATAAACAATATTGTAATAAGTAAAACAGGATTAAGAACCACCATGGCTAATCCATTAAAGTAAATTATACTAAGGGTATGAAGAGTTAATAAGCCTAGTGATATTACAAGATAACCAGCAAATCCTATATTATTGATCGATGAAATCATGTCTATGATTTGGCTACTAATGACGGAGATGTTATTTAAGTAACCTATAAGATGATAACTGGTGTACATTAACCCGATTAACACAAAAATGACCAAATAAATGAAATCATAGGCATCTGCAAGAAGAGTGCCATCTGGTAATATGGTTGGAACGGCTGTTATTCCATTGATTACTCCATGAATGATCATTGGATAAATTATATTTCGTGTTTTTACGTAGGTAAAACCTAAAACAAATGCCATTATAAGGACTGATGAAAGATGAATGACCGTTCCAGTAATATTTCCATTGATAAGATCCGCGGGAGCGTGTGAAATGGTAAAAAATAAGGAAGAAGCAATTACAGCAGTAAAAGAATTCATTCCTCTTACTTCTAAAAGAGGAATCAATACACGCCTATAAACCAATTCTTCATAAAGTGCTGCTCCAAGAACTAGAGGAGCGAACAGGATAGTGATAGTTACGGGAGAAATTATTTCCTCAGATAATACTAGTATAGATAGCCCTGTTTTTGGCGTTTCAAATCGGAATAATTCAATAGAAGCCAAGAAGATTCTAGCTATTAAGCTCATAAATGCCCACGTCGAACATATTACAAGCGTAGTAGAAAAAAAAGAACTTCGATAAATGGGGGAATGTTTGATGGCTTTCACGCGAATCCATGGAATCAATAAGAGAAGAACAATTGCCGTTCCCATAATTTGGCTAAGAAATAATACTAGAAGGTTCCATATTGGAACAAAGAGCGGATCTTTGAATTCTGATAGGTTAAAAACCAATGCGGATAAGGGAATTAAGACGATTAGTTGCATAGTCTGAAGTAGGATTATTGCACCGACAGAAACCAAAGCGGGGATGAAGAAGTTCAAGAAACTATACGTGCGACTGTAACTTTTCAAGAAATCACAACATGACAGGATTTTTCAAGAAAATTCTCCTAGCTCAAGGTTCGGTTATTATCTGGATTGTGTTATTGAAGGAATGAGTTTTTAAGTCACACCGAAAATCCTTCCTTTTAAAGGTCCTGAAAGCGGAACCCGATAGCACAGAACCTTATTGGATTTTGTAATTCGAAAAGAAAGAAAACCCCATTGTGAAATTAGTCCTCAATCTCCCAATGAATCCAAAATCCTCTTCATATTAGCCCGCTTGAAAGACTCGATTCTTTCATTCTCGACCGCTAAGGAATCTTATATAGGCACCAAAATCACTAGGTTTTATATGTAAACCTGGCACTTTCAACATATACTCTTTATATCCGTCTCCAAATCGTTCTAGGAGTTCCCCCTCTTCGACATAGATGTGAATTCTAAGGCAGATGTAAACCAAACCGAAAAAAAGAAACGAATATAAAGATAATCGGAATATAAATGCAGCGGCCCCTATTAGTAATGCACCAAAGTAGATAGGATGTCGAATGACTGAATAAATGGCATGTTCTTTAAATTCAGCCTCTTCTGGAAAATACACATAAACTAAGAGTCCGTGGTCTAGCCCCAATACGTGAAGAGCTCTGGCCATTGCTAAGAGACCGAGAATCCCTAGGATAATGCTAATAGTGATTCTGATAGCGAGATCAATCTCGGTTGGGATCCCTAAATGATTTAGAGCGGATTTGGAGAACGTAATTGTCAATTCATTTACAGGGGGGCCTGGAGGGAGGGATCTTATTGAGAAGAATGCGTGAAGCACAATTGAAACCATTAGATAAACCCCGGCAATACCTCTAGGTAGTATGCTTTGGTAGGCAAGATCACCATGTAGCTCTTGCATAAAACCTTTTTTACGCCAAAGACTCGTTAGCAGTGTCAATCCAATGGCCGCAACAGCAATACTCCCAAATATGGGGAGAATTGGTTCGATTTGTGCCAGAATCGGTATGCCAGGAAACAAACGGGGTGTAATATCTATAAAGAGCTGTCCCACCAAGCCAACAGTAGTCATAATAGGGGCAAGTACAACAAGTTTGACAATTTTGATACCTGGATATCCAGGTAGCTTTTCACGGATCTTTTCTATACCTTTGACCAAGGTTAATCTCCTAAGAAGGACAGGGGGAATCAATCAGTCCGAAAGGAAGTTTGATCACTAGGATCTTTAAGGAAGAGGATATGATTATCTTCCAATTTTAGGTGAAAAGAAAAAACTGGAGACAACCCTAAGGTTCAATAATAAGGTTCCAAAGAATTTTCCATTTGGGTCACCTAGATCACCGCAGGAAGCGCCCTCAATACGTTGGATCTTGACCACGAAACCAACCTAAATCACGCATTAACAGTTTCTTTTATGTTTACATCATGGACGATGGATGTTCCTATGTCCCTTACTTTAGTTTGAGTTGAAACATGGACGTGTTATCAGGTAGCGGCTGATGTTTTCCACACATGGGGCATACTAGGATCCTGGTTTCATCATCATCGCTTTTAACCAGCCAAAATCCCCCACAGGAGCAAAATATCGAGGGGGTAGTTTCAACTGACATGTTCATACTTCCTTGAGTCTTTTGTTATGTAGCTCTAAACTTACAGCAGAGCAACCACGAAAGATGCGGCTTTTCTGGCAGAAAAAAAGAAAAAGGGAAAATGGAACAGATCTTACAGAGTTAGTCGTTTTCTACCTGTCCCTGGCATTTTGGGAAGATCCAGGTGTAGTGTCCCATCTTTGAATACGGTTTCGATTTTTTCTGTATCGATTGAGGTAGGCAGAGAAATAGACCGATGAAACCTAAAGGCCACGCGTTCCCGACGAAGGTATTTTCCGTCTTTTTCCGTCTTTTCTTCCTTTTCCTCCATGTTATGCTCTGCTGATATTTCAATCGATTCAGGTGTTACATCTATGGTGATATCTTCCTTTTTAAACCCAGGGATGTCGGCTTCGACAATAAATTTGTCATCTAGTTCGCGCACGTCTACCAATGGGGCAAAAATTCGATCCCTAAGAGCAAGATCTCGGTCACCAAAGACATTAGCAAATAAATTTCGCATTTCATCCTCAAGACGAGATACTTCTTGGAATGGATCTAATCCCCATCTTCGATCTCTTCTTATTAAACTCATTTAAATCACTCCTTTCATATTTCATCTTGTTGCTTGGGAATAATTCCCTATTTGAAACAGATATGTCAATGTATTTATACTTTTCGTTTGAATAGACTATCTCAAATAGAATTTTCCAACCCTTTTACCTCGTGAAATTTGATTTCCTTTTTTTATTCACAGAGTAATATCATTGCAGTTTCGATATGTTAATAAAATATGTGAAGGATGGAATACTAAATTGATAGAATTAAAACTCTTGAAATTAGGACACCATCATTGTAATTCATTGTTTTCTAGTGCAATGGCTTTTTCTAAGCTATGTCTGCCTTTTGTAAAGAATAAACAAGAGCCTTTTTGGTTTCATCTCAATCACGAAAGAAGGTCATATTCTATTAATCCCGTTCTGAGACTAACCTAGTTGTGATAGCAAAAGACCTAATCATTAATTTGCTAGTTGGTTTCATTCCGCTTATTTTCCTAGCAATCTCCTTTCATACTATAGTCCGTCTCATCAGATATTTTCACAAATTTCCAATTCCTGCACCTCTCACCATTCTAATAGGCCACCTGATAAGGAGGAAATATTGGCGACAACCAGAAAAAATCGCAGACGATTATAGGAAAAAACAGCTCATTTGTTTAATAATCGAATAAAGTCTTTAAAGTCCTCATTATCTTGAATTAATGCCAATTCATCACTGTTGATCACATGATTCCAATTTTCCCAACCCACATCAATGGCTTTATTGAGATACTTTATTACTGTTCCTACCTCTTTGTTCGTGGCATAAGCTCGTGCAGCAAGGATATATGACCAGGTAGGGACTTCTCCTATTCGAAATGCACGTTCAAAATCCGCAATTGCCTCTCCGTACTCCTGAGCATAGAAATGGCGCATGGCCTTCTCCGCAACATGCTCAGCTTCACTGAACATGCAAATGTAATGAACATAGTCCCGTTCTTTGATGAAACCCACCTTGTGGGCAACTCCGAGTGATCCGTAATTGTGATCTTCACAATGCCAGCCAACCGCGGAATAACCAAGGGAAAAGCAATGTTCAACGGTGGCCGCGGCCGTCAGTGCTCCCAAACCCTTTAATCTATAGTCTCTCGTTGTGAATATACCAAGCTCACATTCTTTTCCACTAGTACAATCAGCATTCACCCATACAACGATTTTGTTTTCATGAACTAAGCACATTCCAAACCCGAGCGTGATTTCATAATCTAATCTATACTCCATCCAATCTTCGATGTCCTTAGGAATATCTAGAGACTCAATATCGAGGGTCGAGTCAATATGAAGTAATCTAAAGCCTTCTGGGATATTGTTTTTCCAGTCCAGACTAACCTCGTTGCACACAAGATGAACTCTATGAGTAGGGAGGGGCGGAAACCGTATATCGAATATTTCGGGAAATTTCGATTTCCATGAATCAATATCGATATGAAAGAATAGATAGCTGATAAACTTGGGATCAATAGGAGAATAGAAATCTTGCTTTATGATCATGTCGTGAACTAAATTTCTAAGGCCCTGATTGAATTTTTTAACACTGGGATCTCCAGCGAGAAACCAACCCTCTCTCGTTGCCATGAATCCACACTGAGGGTCGAGGGGGTCATCCACCCAAATCTTACCTGGGGATGAGCCCTCTATTACTGCTCTGACAACCACTTGAAAATCAAATTCTTTGAAAACTGATCGAGCATTCTCAAATTCGTTGATCTTTAGTTCCTGAAATATTGTACGTCACCTTGGATCTTCACGAAACACTACTTGGATCCAAGGCCACGATCTCGCTTCTGAATGCAAATCGCTTAAGCCAAAGCGCTAGATACACCAATAATAATAAAACTGGCACTTCGATCAGAGGTCCCACTACGGTAGCCAACGCCTGATCCGAATTAATGCCAAAAGTGGCAATGGCAACTGCAATAGCCAGTTCAAAATTATTTGATGCTGCGGTAAATGCAAGAGTGACAGTTTCAGGATAGTTGAATTTTAGGAGAACAGAAAGGAGAAAGCTTGTTAAGAACATCCCAATGAAGTAGAGGAAGAGAGGAACTGAAATAAGTAAGATATCCAAAGGTTGTCCTAGGATTTTTTCCCCTTGCATGGAAAACATGGCTACCACCGTGAACAACAATCCAATTATAGCAGTCGGGCCAAGTTTCGGAATAAAAACTGTGGTATACCAATCGTTACCCCTTCGACGACGGAGAAGTTCCCTTGTTAAAAATCCAGCAATTAAGGGAATCCCTAAGAAAATAAAGACACTGCGTGCAATATCTAGTATGTCGATTGTC
Organism: Candidatus Thorarchaeota archaeon; assembly: GCA_048882505.1. GTDB lineage: Archaea > Asgardarchaeota > Heimdallarchaeia > Hodarchaeales > Hodarchaeaceae > Hodarchaeum. The sequence goes on along the minus strand of JBHLRO010000003.1, from coordinate 237,955 downwards.
GTAATATCAATGAAAATCCAAGCATAGATGGCGTAAAAGAATATTTGGAAAACACTATTAAGAGCTACTAGGATAGCACATTTTTCCGCATCTCCTCCTGCTAGCATATTCCATATGAGAACCATGGCGATGCATCGAGCTAAACCAACCAAGATTATCCCCTCTCGATAACCTGGATAGTCCACTAAAAATATCCAAGCAAGTAATGTCATGAGGATTGGGCCAATTATCCAGTTTTGAGCAAGAGATGTGCCAAAGAGCTTATATTCCTGAAGTACCTTTGGAATCTTCTCATATTGTACCTTAGCTAGTATTGGATACATCATCCATAGCAGACCAACTGCGATGGGAAGAGAGACAGTATCAATTTGTACTTGATTAAAAATATCCTGAATATTGGGAACTAATCGATTCATGAATAACCCGAAAATCATAGCTGCAATAATAAACAACGGAAGGAACTTATCTAGAACTGACATTTTTTCTGTTACCGCTTCAGATTTACTCATTTGATAAAACCTCAAAAGAACTCTCGTTATATAAGCCTACGATAAAAAAATATTTCACCTATGAGTCAGATTCAGGAGGAGAACCTGATTTTAACGAAAAATTTCTTTTTCGTTTTTGAAAACGTTGAACGAGATTTCCTTATATCAATTTTTTTTCGGGGCTTTTCATCGGGTAGTTTTGCAGGCATTTGAATTTTAAAATGTCAAAGATATTTTAATTAATGTTTCATGGTGTCAATAGGGGATCAGATCTCTCCTGTCCAGAGAGTAATGGAATGGAAAAGACGGTCGATAAGCTATGTAAATATATAAGAAGAAATGAACTAAGAAACGTTCCTAAACAACTTAAAGAAAGACGAGAACTGCATGCAGCGTTTCATGGATGGTCTTAAGGCGACTATGAAATTCGGAAAAGAATAAACTACTAATAGCGACGCTCCCGCCTATCTAGGTCATCAAATGAAGATTTTTATTGCAGGCGGTACGGGCATGTATTTTATGGATTGGCATTCAGAATTAGTCTTTTGATGGTTCGAGTAATCACCATACTGATCCATTGGTGGGCAATGGTTCCTTTGATTTTCAACAGTTTTAACGACGTCCAGAGTCCTGAATCACTCTGAGTCTTTATGAAATATTGTACAGCTTCATTTATCTTCTCGTTTTCAAGTGTATGATTTAATGAAGCCAGGGAATCGAGTGCAGAAAGCAAATCAGTAAACCAGAAAGGAAATGCGAATTTGTACCAAAAGTCTGGGGATTTCCTATCTGAATATTTATCAGCCTTAAAAAACCGATCTATTAACAGTTCTCCAGCTTTCAATGTTTCTTCGATCTTCGAATATTTCGGATGAATGGCCAACGCTCTTAAAACGACACCAGTCACCAAATGAGAAAAGGGTCTTTTCATATCAGGGAGGACGGCTTCCATTTTAGATTGTGGAGTAATGCTATCCAATTTAAGGCGTCGTGTGCGAATGGGAATCGCCCATCCTCCATCATTTTGACGGATACCTAGTAACCATTCTAAACCTTTCAGAATCCGAGGATCATACGCATACCCAGCCTTGATTAATAGTTCAATTATCCCTGCGGTATAGTTGGGAGTGTATTGATTTCCATAGATGCCCCTTATATCCCCCTCAGTGGTTTGAAAGGATAGCAGGAAGTCACAAGCCTTCTGAATGGAAGGGTGCTTTTTATTCAACATATATTTTTCAACCAAGAACCCCAACTGACGATAAGTTTCAAGCTGGTTGTAATTCTCTTGTGTTCTGACAACCAAGTTGCCAGCTGGATATTTCCAAAAGCCACGTTCGTGCTGTCTCCGAAAAATCCTTTCTACTTCTTTTGATGTCCAGAGGTCACCTGAAGGATCTGTCTCTTCATCAAGTAGAAACTTCCGTGTATTTAGACGGACGGCTAAATTCGATGCCCTTTCTAATGGGGGCAAAGGATCAAATTTGAAGATCTCAGTCCATTCGGCCATATTTTATCGCCATCAGGAATGGGATTATGGAAAAGCATGTATTTATTTCAAATTTATTGTTAGTTCAAGGATTTTTTATCGTCATCCTTTTTATAAGCAATGGTCTGATCACTGGTTTGGGTATTTTTTGAGTCAAATTGATATCAATGGGTAACTCTTGATTAATGTAAAACCTTAATAGTCCACAGATCCGCAGATTCGTGAAGTTTCATTACCGAAAACAGAGGGCGCAGTATGAATTCAAATGAAATAAACTACAATAAATTTTGGGGTATCTTCTTTTTTGTACTGCTGGGAACTATGGCTTTCATCTTTTTTGGGCCACCGATTAATCTCGTCTTAATCTTCATCATCACTTTAGAGGGATTTCTTATATTGAAAAGAGGTGACTCAAATAGGAAAAAGGGCGAGAAGTTCACACTAAGGTAATAATTCGTCCAGCCCAGCTTAAGGTTAGCTGTTTAATCCCCTTATATGTATTTACTGCACCGAACTCGATACGTACCCTATCCTCGACTCCCACCCGAGATATTTGTTCGTTCCACAGTACCAGAACAACTTTGCCCGTGTTATCCCGAAGTTCCGCGTCAGCAACGGCCAGTGATTTTCCAGTGGATCTGGATTTTACCCTTCTAGATGCCGATACCGCATGGATGACCCCTTCGACGGTGACATCCTTCATTCCCTTTTTTAAATCCGCAATTTTTGTAATCCCATAAGGCATAGACGAATCCATCACTTTTTGGTACCATATACCGCGCCAGCCAGGGTATTCATCATCCCATCCTATTTGAATGAACCCCAGCTTTTGGTAAAAGTGATTCGTCCTCACGTTCCACTCAGGGGTTCCTAATGTCCATAACTGGACACTGGGATATTGTTCCCAAAGTAATTCCATCGCCCTGGCAGCAATGCCCTTGTTATGATGAGCAGGATCAACAAAAATTCTTTCTAAAACACGATGATGTTTAACTCCTCGAGAAAAAATCCCGCCAACGATTTTTTCCTCAAAGAGTATCTTATAGTAATCCATGAACTTCATAAATCGAAGTTGGGCAGCAGAAGTGTCATATCCAGGGGGGCCCCCAGGGCCAGGAGCCCCTACTTCGGAATCACTGTCAAACGCCTTTTTAGAAATTAAAGCAAGTTTATGAGCGTCCTCTTGCTTTGCTTTCTCAATATTAACCGTAGGCATGGCTCTAACATGCTTTCATTCTCGAACTTTTTTTGATGGTGGATTGGCACGAACAATCGAAGCTGCTTTTTCAGCTACACGAATCAGCTCTTTGAGTATCTCCTCAGAGACAAATGGTGGTTTAAACTCGAGAGTATCCTTGTATTGCTCGAGGTATCTCTCTTTTGTTAGGTTTTGGTCTTTTAGCTTGCCCAACAGCCGATAACTTCGCATTGGCCTCTCGATCCATCGCATAATCTCATCTCCATCTTCATCCGCGAAAACAATTACTGGAATTTTCTTTCTTCCTGCAGTTGAATAGAACGATTCGATTTCGTCAGGATAACTATCACGAGAACTGATACGAAATGTCCAGTTAGGAAGGATGTCTGCAAGTACAGCTATGATAGGAACTCCATTGGCACAATCACCACACCAACTTTCCGCGATGCAAAGTACACGCAGTTTCTCATTCAAAAGTGAGACTTTATCCTGGGGAAGCCTGTTAACTGCCATTTGACCAGCATTAAAACTGTCGTTCATCCTTTCTTTGTGTTTATCACTTTTTTTAGTGTATTCTTTGTAAGAGATGCCATTCTCGAATAGTTTATTGAATGAATCATGTTTATTCATTTAATCCATTTCCAAAATGATGTCTATGGGAAATCAATCGTAATACATTTTAGGAACATATGTCTCCTTTTTCAAGTTCGGAATCATAGAACGAGTCCCAATACCTCTTCTGTTTGATCTTCCCTTTTCGCAGTACTTCTTCCGTCATATTCTCGCTAAATGGATTTTGGAGTTTTTCCTGGATCAAAAATTGGGCTTCCGTCTTCAGATTCCATAATGTCTGGAGTTTAACGGAATTTAAGTGGTAATAACGTATTTCGGAGAGATTTTGGTCTTCATCGAGTCTTAATTCAAAGGGTCTCCGTGTAATGAAGTAATATAGACAACCGAAGACCGCTACGCTATAGACCAATCTATAAACAAGCATCGCAATCGCATAGCTAAATCTATCAAGCCCAACTGGGTCTAAACCAAAGAAGTTCGGAATCAGCGGTCTGATCCTACTTTGTATCAGAGAAAAGATATCTATATCAAGAACTGTCAGGAATACAAACATAAACACCAGTATCAGAAGTAAAACAAACGAAAAAATCATTTTAAGATAATAAAGCCTGATTTGATATCCCCGTATGGGTTCTACAGAATGATGGAGTCCTCTCATTATGAAAGTCGGCCTTCCCTTCCGCTCGTATTTTCGGGCAGATTTTCCCTTTTTCTCTGTAATACAGTAATGGAGGTTGTCAGATCGGATCATAGATACTTGCCATTTATTTTTGGTGGTTTTCTCCAAGTAAACGAATATAGGAGCGTAGTCCATATCATGACTGAGTTTTCGGATTATAAAGTTCCAAATGCCAGTCAATTTGTTTTTAAGGATAGTATCCTGATATAGGATAAGAATGACGGACGCAATGATCAAGATTAACAGAATTATTGGAACTAAACCTATCTGGATAATCCATTGGTCAATTTCGGTTGATTCAAGATTAATAGCATACGCAAGAATAATCGTCCAAAATGGATTGAAGAAGAAGAAGAATTCTATGATTAGAAGGATCCCAAAGATGACCATGAGAATGACTAATAACAGCGACCTTACTGAAACTACTTTTTTCCTATAATAGGTATAGCTAAGGTCAGCCATTCCTGCAATAAAGATTAATGAACCAAGGATAACTGCGAAACCGTAGTAATATTGCGATACTATTAGAAATTGATCAGGATCAACCCCCCCCGTGGAGGTTTCGACATAAGTGATGGTATCGAATTTAAAGTAAATTGAGATGAAGAAAAGAAAGAGTAACGGCAAAACGAGGTTGTACATTGTGATTGGTAGTTTTTGACGGACATAGGTATAAATATATTGAATACAAAGCTTCGATGAGTCTTCAACTGTACTTTCATCCCCAAGAACCCGATATAACATACCCCCCCACGAATTACTTTCTTTTTCTGAGTGGAGACTTTGACCGAGCAGCTTGATTTTCGGTTCATGTTCCTTAGCATGACCCACAGCTTGGGAGCTTTCAGTGAGATCGTAGGCATTGACTAATGGCAGATACTTATCGGGTGTCGACTTGATATGTTTAATTTGCTCTAGGATTGCATTCCGAGAAAAATGATTAGGCCATTCGCTATCTTTGGCGTCCTGTTTTAAGTTTTCAATAGATGGTGCAATAGAATCGCAATATTTCATACAACCATACTCCTAAAGATCTTTCTGACGAAAAATCCCTTAAGTTATAAATTGTCGGAAACGAGAGAAGGAGTTCCATCTCGAATCAAAAAGTTCCAAGTCAATTCATTTTAGCAGAAATTGGCGGGATATCGATTGTCTTAAACTGATGGCTTTGGTTTCGAAAGTTAGTACATACATAGAGGGATTTATAAAAACACGAAGTGTTATTGATGAACGGTGAACGCTTGTGGACGAGGAATCCGTGTTTAGGTTACTCTTTGTCTCCGTTTATGCCGTCTTTGCTGGTGTGAGGATTTTTTACAGAAGTCAAACTCTCGGAAGAGAGAGTGAAAAAGTATATAGTTTGTTTAACAAAGCTACGATAGCACTCATGATCGCAATTCTGGGATATTTTCTATCTCTGGGTTTATGGTTTTTCATTCCCCAGATCATTATTCAATTTTATGTTCCTTTGCCATCATTGGTGCGATGGCTTGGAGGGGGTTTAGCTACAGTGGGTATTGCGCTTACTGTATGGATTCATCACACCTTGGGTAAGCAATATGCTGCCAGGTGGGAAATCCAAAAAGATCACCAGTTGATCACCGCTGGCCCTTATAGTAGAGTTCGTCATCCTATGTATACAACCTTCAACATATTCGGTATCTCGGTTGCATTAATAACCGCGAATTTATTGGCTATCTTCTTTGCTATTGCTATTGCAATCCCATTCTTTTGGATAGCTAGGAGCGAAGAGGAGATTCTATTAGAACAGTTTGGAGATGAATATCTAGAGTATATGAAAAGAACTGGACGATTTCTGCCCCGTTTTGGTTATATCCTAACGTTGCGAGGGTGAGAAAAACCGTCTCCTTTCCCCAAATAGTAATATAAAATTTTAAAGATTTTTGGAAGGTCGTCCTTAGATAGGCAGGTACACCTCCCAACCTTCGGGATTAATGGCGAGGGAAAGAATACCTAGTATTATGAGCATTAAGCCGCTTGGATAGAGGTGACATTACGCCTTTTATGTAGATAATTACGAATCAGACAATAATGTGTCTATGCATGCTGGTGAACGTGTTGATTAGAGAGCCGAAAATTCAAATCAGAGGGTTAACGAAGTATTACAGTTCTACCCGTGGAATAGAGAACTTGGATCTCGAAGTACAAAGTGGTGAAATATTCGGTTTCCTGGGGCCTAATGGGGCAGGAAAAACAACAACAATCCGCTGTATGATGAACACTCTTCTAGCTACTAAAGGAAAGATCAAAATAGACGGGGAAATAGTTTCACGGGGAAATCCTGACTTACGTGGAAAGATAGGTTACGTTCCAGGTGAATTATCGCTACCCGAATATTATACGGTAAGAGAATTCCTAAATTATATTGAAGCCATGCGCGCGAGGCCGGCAGTACGAAGGCAAGAAATTATCGATCGATTTGATCTGAATTCTAACCTTCACAAGAAAATTGGCGCTCTTTCAAAAGGCAACAAGCAGAAAGTGGGCATTGTAGCGGCCTTTATGAACGATCCTGACGTCCTAATCATGGATGAACCCACCGCAGGATTAGATCCATTACTCCAGCAGGTGGTATACAAAATTCTCTTAGAATCGAAGAAGGAAGGAAAAACCCTCTTCATGAGCTCTCATAATCTAGAAGAGGTGCAAAAGGTATGCGACCGAGTCGGAATAGTTAATGATGGCTTTCTCATCAGTACCCAAGAAATTAATGCCCTTAATAGGAATGTTCCTCGTGTCTTGGAAGCACGGCTTCGAAATCCAAATGAATTACGCCTTACAGAGTTTGGTGACCGGCTTTTGGAATTTCGGAAGCACGATAATTTCGTTAAACTATTAATTGGGGTGGAGGATTCAATTAAAGATAATATCGGCATCCTATTAGCTATGGATCCTGAAGAACTTGTTTATCCTCCCGCCAGTCTGGAAGAGTTCTTCCTCCAGTTCTATGAGGAAAAAAGAAGGTAATACGAAGATGATCGTTCAATATACAGCCCACCGTTATTGGCTGAATTTGAAAAGGCACAGGATTACTTTTTCTCTAGCGACAGTAGTATTAACCGCTGGAATTGCTCTGATTTGCGTTATTTACCCTGGACCTGATGCCCTGAAGGCCTTCATCAACGTTCCAGTTTTTCAACTTATTACTGGCATAAATAATGTAGAAACCGCTGGTGCGCTCATCTGGCTATTAATATTCTTTGGTTCCATAGTTTTAACCATTTTCTACCCTTTAATCGGGATTTTTTTTGGTGTCAACATATTACCTTTCAATGAGAAAGAAGGAAAAGAGCTAATCCTAAGTACCAATAAATCACTCATATGGTATTTTGTTGAGAACCTTCTCATAGTTATTGTAATGATTCCACTTACTGTGCTGCCAGCGTACCTTACTGGGGCGGGCTTTCTGTTATCAAGCGGCGGCGAAGTTGACCTATCCGCTCTAACTATTGCTGCAATCCTTCCAATGTTCTTCGTTCTTGTTGTTACTATGATAACTAGTTTGGGGTCTGCCATCTGGTCGTCTCCAAAAACCGGTTATGCATTTGGAGGCGTTTTTTTCATTGTTTCGTTTACCTTAAACCTCCTCCAGCAAGAAATAGACTTTGTCAAAGATATCAACCTCATGTCGCAAATCAACTCTTTTCAGCACGCCATTGCGGGAACGTGGAATGAGGAATTCATCCTCAAATGTCTTGTTCTGAGTCTACTTCTCTCAATAATGACGATTGTGTTTCTTTATAGAGTAGACTATATTGCACCGCGGTTAAGCTACAATCCGGTGGATAAAGAAGAGAATGCTCTAGGAATGATGGCCAAATTTTCCTTCATTCGAACTCCTGTGGAATCAGTGCTTTCAAAGGTAGGCTGGAAATATCCTGCATTTCGGGATCAACTTCAGTCATCCGCGGGTTTTTTCCTAATTTATCTCCTCGTAACAAGTATTTTGCTTGTGGTTGTAGCAATTGCCTATCCAGGAGATGCTTTGATGGCAGATTTATTATCTACAATGGTTTCAGAGTTGATAACATCACCCGTCTTTGCGGCTTTTCTCTTCGGACATGCGGATGCGGTTACTCCGACGCTTGGGGGTTTTGTGATCATGAAGTTGTTTATCTTCCATTGGATATATTATGGCCCGTTTCTCTTCATTGCAACCTACAGCATTATCATGCGGGATCGTAATGCAGGCTACGATGAAATCACGTGGTCTATGCCCCGTACTCGTGCTTGGGTCATCACCCAAAGGACGATTGCCACGCTCTTATATCTATGGATTATTACAGTATTCAATTTCATTGCTCTATATTCTGGAGAAATAGTACTCGGCTTTTTTGTTGATGTCGCGTTAATTGATCTCGTGACTACAATTTCGGCCTTTATCTATCTTGCAATAGGTTATAGTATCTTTCTAGTTCTATTCGTTACGCTGGCGTCTATTCCACGTCCGAAATATCTGTTAATCACACTGATCGGAGCCTTTTTGATGGCGCTTTTCGTCCCAGTAGTGTGGTTTTTGAATCAAGATAGCCTGTCCTGGCTACGTTTTCTTTCGCCATTCAATTACTTTGATATCATTGGCATAATGTTAAATGACGTTATCCTAGAGAATGCTATTCTGGAAACGGCTGCGTTTGGAACCATTATTTTTGCTTTTTTCAGTTCTGTTATCAAATTCTGGACGCCAAGAAGGGATATCACCTAACTTATTTCATTTCGATCACACGAAGGAAATTGATAAATTCCGGGAAACGCCAAGAACCTTTCGAAGCAACAGTAGCTATCTAATCACACTATCCATGAACGATATGCAGATTCTTGGAAGATAAATGCCATGAAAGGAGTAATCAAAACGATAAATCCTCTGGGGTTTGTATGGGAAACTAGCAATCCATTTCTATTCTGTGTCCATCATCAGGATGCCTACCCACAAGGTAACGGCGAGATGGGCCCAGCTGAATCACTGGCAGGCCGAGATCTTGGCCAAGATTTCGATTCCAATGCAGAATGGCGTATGTACCACGGGAAGAAGGTACCTGGGTTTCCCGTTCATCCGCATCGAGGTTTTGAGACTGTTACAATTGTACTCGAGGGATTTGTGGATCATTTTGACTCAGGGGGCGCTACAGGGCGATATGGACAAGGAGATGTCCAGTGGATGACGGCTGGCAGCGGATTACAGCATTCTGAAATGTTCCCTCTCGTCTATACCGATCGTCCCAATTCTTTGGACCTGTTTCAGATCTGGCTAAATCTTCCGAAAGCAGATAAATTCGTTGACCCTCACTATAAAATGTTATGGAGCGAGGAGATTCCGATTGTCAAATTTCAGGATTCTCGTGGTTGTTCAACTAGTATCCGTATCATTTCAGGCAATTTTGGTAATCAGCCAGCTCTTGAACCCGCTCCTGATTCTTGGGCTCACTCAGCTTCAAACCAGGTTGCGATTTGGATAATTTCTATGGAGCCTGAGGCACAAATCCTCCTCCCCGCCGCTAAAGAACAGACAAATCGTTCGCTTTATTTTTTCGAAGGTACTTCTCTAACGGTTGACGGCCGCGAAATTCTGAGGTACCGCACCATTGACGTCTACAGCGATCAACCTATTAGACTGAAAAACGGTTCGGATCCGAGCCGAATTTTGTTCCTCCAAGGTAATGCCATAGAAGAGCAGGTTGTCCAATACGGGCCCTTCATTATGAATACTCGGCAAGAGATCCAACAAGCCTTCGCTGATTTCCATCGAACACAATTTGGTGGCTGGCCGTGGGAGAGGAGTGACCCCGTACATCCTGCATCGAAAGGACGATTTGCTCAATATCATGATGGTTCAGTTGTGGAGAAGGAATAGGTCGTTAGTAACGTTCTGAATGGTTAACGATTGAAATGGTAATTGAATGAGGAATAATGATGGTAAGAGTGTTTATTACTGGAACTAATAGGGGGTTGGGGTTGGAATTCGTAAAACAATATCTAGAAAGAGGAGATCAAGTAATAGCCACTTGTAGAAAGCCTGACACGGCTTTTGAACTAAATAAACTAAAAGAAGAATATCCTGATGATCTATCAATCTTTAAACTTGATGTAACTAACGAGGATGAGAGAAAGGAGGCTTATCACGACATTAAAAAGCAGTTTGATTTTATAGATATTTTTATTAATAATGCAGGAATTGCAACGGGAGGAAAAAGCGGTAGTTACATTCTAGGAGAACTACATAACGAAGACATGCTAAAAGTCTTTGAGGTGAATTCCGTTGCCCCGGTTTTGCTTGTCGAAACATTCCTTGGTCTGATTAAGAAAGGCAAGAATCCAAAGATTATCAACATAACATCTGGTTTAAGTTCACTTGTAAGGAGAACGTCTGTGTTTAGGTATTCGTATAGTGCAAGTAAAACCGCATTAAATATGTTTTCAAAGTTAATGGCAGTTCAACTGAGGGATGAAGGAATTATTGTCATTCCCCTTCATCCTGGGCATGTCAAGACTGATTTAGGAGGTTATCATGCCCCGCTATATCCGAAGGAATCAATAGAAGGAATGATAAAAGTAATTCAGGCCCTTTCAATAGAGGATACGGGGAGATTTATTGACTGGCGATATGAAGAATTGCCATGGTGAAGAACATCGATCTCAGAATAATAGTTGAGGCTAGTTATTAGCCAAGTTCGGAGGAGGGGTTTTAGGTTGCGATCTACCAACCCTTTCTAGGCCTGACCTTCAAAAAAAACGAATTCATCGTACGCAAGTTTCACCTTTTTAAAAAGTCTAGAGCTCTTTTCCAAGCCAATTCTGAAGCTTCTTTATGAAAATACTCCCCCTGATTCGTCTCAAAAAACCAATGACTTGTATCTGGATAATGATAATGATTTGCTTCTATATTTGCTAGTTGGAGGCGCCTTTTGAAATTGTTGACATATTTAATTTCCTCATAAGGATCGTTTTCAGCAAAGTGACACTGCAAGGAAGCAAGAATATTAGAAAAATCGCCATCCCCAGTGCCATAAAAAAGGACTACTTTCTCGATTTCTTTCGGTCTGTTCTGGGCCAACCAAACAGCCCAGCTAGCACCCAAAGAAAGTCCCACCACTCCAAGTCTTGAACTTTTACAATTTGGATGTTTTAGGAAATAACCAACGATGTTTTTCAAGATGGAGTTAGTTTCTTTTGGGTCTAAGTTGTTACTTAGGCTTTCCGCTTCCCTGATGTTATTGGCTAGTTTTCCCTTATAGAGGTCTGGCGCCAATACCAAAAACCCCTCTTCAGCTAACCTGTCAGAAAACTGTATGATGAATTCATTTAATCCCCACCAAGCGTGTAAAACAAGAATACCATCACCGTCTTTATTCTTGGGGTATGCAATATAACCATTAGCCTTTATTTCGTCTATTTCAATATTAAACATCAGTTATCCTCAAAAAAATCTTTACTGCGAACTTATGAAGAACTCGTCTTTGGTGCGGGTACCCCTATTGATAGTCTTACCATTTATTAATGGCTTCCTCAAGACTCATTTATACCATCAGAAAGCATAATTAGTAATCTAAGACGATTTTCCTTGGCGAGTGCCGAGAGGGTTTCAGAAATTGTGGGAAGCATACGGTTTTATTATTTGTCTAGCCTCTGACATGTTGAACTGCTTATCGTTCACCTTCTACCCACTGGCAATTGATGGACGTTGACTACTTATTAAACAGCTCGGTGAATAATAGTTAATACTTTGGGGAACTTTTCTATCGAATCGATGCTAACATTGAAGGCTTTGGGGATGAATATTTAGAGCATATAAAAAGAACAGGAAGGTTTTTTCGTCTCCAAAAAAGGTGGATGAAATTTTGAAAATTTCAGTCAATTTCGCTGTTACTGACGCAAAACACCTCACAGCCTCCTGAACTATGGTGAGGGACGAAATAGGCCCTATTAGTCTGAAAAACGGTTCGGATCCGAGCCGAATTTTGTTCCTCCAAGGTAATGCCATAGAAGAGCAGGTTGTCCAATACGGGCCCTTCATTATGAATACTCGGCAAGAGATCCAACAAGCCTTCGCTGATTTCCATCGAACACAATTTGGTGGCTGGCCGTGGGAGAGGAGTGACCCCGTACATCCTGCATCGAAAGGACGATTTGCTCAATATCATGATGGTTCAGTTGTAGAGAAGGAATAAGATGTTAGTAATGTTATGAATGACATACGAATGAAATGGTAATTGACGGAGGAATAATGATGGCCAGAGTGTTTATTACTGGAACCAACAGGGGATTGGGATTGGAGTTCGTAAACCAATATCTAGAAAGAGGAGACGAGGTAATTGCTACATGTCGGAACCCTATCGACGCTAACGATCTGAACGAACTGAAAAAGCGTCATCCTGAAAGGTTAATTATTCTGAAACTTGAAGTAACTGACGCGGAAGAGAGAAAAGAGGGTTATAACTATGTCAAGGAACAATTTGGATCCATTAATATTTTCATCAATAATGCGGGAATCGCGGCTGGCGGAGGCCGTACTAGTTATGTTCTGGGAGAACTATGTTCAGAAGATATGCTTGAAGTCTTCAATGTGAATTCTTTAGCACCAGTATTGTTAGTAGAATTGTTTTTGGACATTATTAAGAAAGAAAATAAGCCAAGGATTCTTAATATTACCTCTGGGTTGAGTTCACTGGCACGAAAGACCACAGTATTCTGGTATTCGTATTGTGAAAGTAAAACCGCTCTAAGCATGCTTTCAAAACTAATGGCCCTTCGACTAAAGGAAGAAGGAATTATTGTAATTCCACTACATCCAGGTCATGTAAAAACTGACTTGGGCGGACATCGTGCCCCTTTATCGCCAACAGAATCGATCAAAGGAATGATTAGTGTAATTGATTCTCTTACAATGGAATACACGGGAAAATTCATTAACTACCGGAATGAAGAACTTCCATGGTAGTAAAAACGAACCGGAAAAAAAGAAAAAATGGGAAATTATTGCCCTAGTTGAAATCCACAGGCGATGCAGTATTTGCTATCCCGTGCGTTTTCCATACCACAATTAGAGCAGTAATTGCTTGAACCCAAAGCGGAGGAGTGCCCTCCAGATGCCCACTCTGGAGATGACTGTCTTGGCCTCTGTTTTTTCGTAGTAAAGATTGACAGACAGAGAATACTGCCAAGAAAGATACATGCAAAAACTACTATCAATGGTGTTCTTACGCCAAGAATAAGCCAGATGAGAATTATCAGGCTCTGAATTCCAAGCACGAGGGCAAAGAAAAGTTTCCCATTCATATGGCTTTCATTTGCATTGATATATTGGTTCAACTTTTTGCGTTCAACCCGAACCCGATTTTTCGAGTTCGTGTTGTTCGTGTTGTTGTTGTTTATAAAGGATTGGGTCATGGCAAATTCAGCTAGGGGTCACAAACTAATTCATTCAGGCATTAAATCGTAGAATTTCTCTCTTTATTGTAGTGTACGAGAGATCAAAACCTTTTTATCAGAAAATGTTCCTTAATTGAACCAGGATAGCCATCGGAAACCCCAAATATTTCATACCCCAATTTTTGAAAGAATTCAGGAGACTGGAATGAGAATACCATCACTAAACCTGAAATACAACCATTCTCTTTTGCGATTTTTTCAGCGGCTACCAAGAGTTTTTTTCCATAACCAAGTTTGCGAGAACTTCGATCAACCCATAGACATTCCGTGTGCACGGCCCTAAGGGTAGTATAGGCATGTAATCCTCCGATGACCTGTTGATCACTATTCTTGAGAACCAAGTTGATCCTTATTCCTGGGTGTTTTTTTCGTAACTCACCAACGTGCTTTTTCACGTATTGGCGTAGTCCTCTGTGCAAAACACTCATTGATTCCTCTGAGGAATCTTCCAAAATGCTAAATCCAGCGTGGGTGAAACTATTTAACGACGGTTCATCGAATTCAAACTTCTTTAAGAGAACGTACTCAGTAATACCATTACTATATCCATCAAAGATGCCTACTATCCTATACCCAATTCGTTGGTAAAAACCGGGAGCCTGAAAGGAGAAGGTCCATGTCTGTGATGCAGAGTAGCCCTTCTCTTTCCCAATTCTTTCGGCCTCCAAAACAAGAGCTTTCGCAAAACCTTGGTTTCGATAGCTTTCCTCAACCCAGAGAACTTCTAGATGCATGACCCCAATGAGCATACTTGTAATCACACCCCCAATTATGATTCCATCGGCGTCTCTCAGGACTAAACTAATATCGGGAGTAGGAATATCCAATTCACCGTAAGGGTGCCTTTTGTTATGATCTTCGAGTCCCTTTTGAACAATCTTCGTCTCTGCTTCAGACGGAGTTTCATTTATGAAGAATCGATCTGGAATCTCGCGATGGGTCATTTGACATCTTCTACTTGGTTTACGGATCCTGACCGATAACATTTCCTTTGCTAAACAAATCCCCAATCGGGTTTGTTTCTAAACAGGGGCCAAAATTACTATCTTATTTCCTTTTTCTGGCTAAAAAGATAATAACAAATCCTAAAAGAACTGGCATTTCGAACCCAGTTGTCGATGGTTGTTGAGGGCTAATATATTCCAGCCTGCAAAGGAAAAGGTCGAATTCCCCTCCACCATAGGATTCTTGATAAGGAGACACAAGACTAAGGTCTCGAGAACTTCCATGACCGGCTATGAACATAGAATCATTGGTTTCAGGGATCAGCGTGACTGATGTGGAATAGTCATTACTAGATCCGCCATAAAAGGACGAGAACAGCAAATCCTGGCCATTATTACTGAACTCCATTATGTATCCCTCCCAGACACCATTGTTTTGAGCTTGAAAGGCATTTTTTGACACGAAATCATATGAATTCGTACTTCCAGTTAAAAAAATGTTTTCTTTTGAGTTTATGGTAAGTCCTATTGGACCTTCACTACCCTTTCCTCCAATGAACGTTGAGAAGAAAATTTCCTGCCCATCAGGACTTAACTTAGCAAGGAATGAATCTAATTCTCCTCCTCCATAGTTCACTTGAAATGCCTTTCTTACTGGAAATTCCCGGGAATTTGTTTCGCCAGCAGCCAAAATACTGTCATTCGAATCACAAATCACGGCTGCTGGGCCCCACGGACGACTTCCTCCATAAAATGTTGAGAAAATCAATTCCTGTCCATCTGAAGAAAACTTAGAGAGAAAGACATCCCACTCGCTGGAACTTCTGTTTGGTTGTATGGCGTTCTTAATAGGAAAATCCCCTAAAGAGGATGTAACTCCAATTACAATAATGTTATTGCTCTTATCGGTGGTAACTCTTTTTATTTGGTCATCAGCGGATCCTCCAAAAAAGGTTGAGAAAACTACATTTTGTCCATCTGGAGAGATTTTGGTGATGAAAGCATCCGTTCCGCCCGATTTATTCACTTGATAAGCATCTTTAACTTGAAAATCAGGAGCAATAGTAGATCCAGTAATGATAATGTTATCATTTGAATCGGTGGTAACTCCAATTGAATGATAATCACTCCCAGAACCCAGTAACGTAGAGAAAATCACATTCTGTCCGTCGGAAGAAAGTTTAAACACAAAAATATCGATGCTATAAGAGCTCTTATTCTCTTCTAGAGCATGATGTACAGGAAAGTCTGTGGAGGTGGTTGTGCCAGCTATGATGACGTTTCCTTGTGAGTCAACGGCTGCATCACTTGTAAAATCATCTCCAGAGCCTCCGTAAAGCGTTGCAAGGAGGAGGGTTTCACCATTAGGATCGAATTTCAGACAGAATGCATCTCGTTCGCCGGCATTAGTTGATTGGATGGCATCTTTCATTTGAAAATCGGTGCTATCCGTATTGGAGATTAGGATAAGGTTATTTGAGTTATCAAAATGCAGAAATCCCCATCCTTCTGTACCATTTCCCCCCAGATATGTAGAATATTTGATCGATAAGGAATTATATCCCTTTACGGGATATATAGATAGCAATCCCATGGTTATGACTATAATCAGGCAACCTATCAGAAGATTCCTTGGTTTTGACACGACTGTTCCCTTTTCCTTGAGACAACGTTTAAGAAAACGCCTGCTCAATTATAAGGGCAATAAATAACGTTTATGTTTACGGCGGGCCCATTTCCTCAATTCATCGAACTCGTAGAATAAATGCCGAGAATTGTTACAGTATCTAGGCCCCGTACAGGGAAAAGGAACATTTCGATACATCGGGATTTTTATCATAAAGCCATAAAAGAGAATCAATGCTTGTAGAATTTCGGGACTAATCTTCCCTGAATAGAAAAACTGCCACCAGCCTATTGTTTCTCTTCCAATCCCAATAATCGTAAATCCAAAAGCTGATTGACTACGCAGCGTCGTACAAATTCGGAGGCGTTATCTGCGATCCCTAATTGGATGGCTTTTTCGATAGAATCATAAAGATTATCAGAAACTCTTAACAAGATTGTTTTTGCCTTGGTGATTTGTGCTGACCTTTTGGAGGCCGTTTCCTTCTCTCGTTTGCCTTTAGCCATAATAGTTCCCGTTACATGGTTGATTAATGCATATTACTATGTTTGATAATCCTTTAAAAATCTTTGGATAAGCGGATGATATACATATAGTTAACCTTATATATATCAAGGTAGTAAATGATTATCAAATGATAAATCATGATGAATCATTTGTGAATGCAAATGGATAACAAGAATCTGTTGGATGTAGGGAAGATCACCGCTATTATGACGGGATCTACGATTCTTGGTATTTTTCTTGGTAGTAGAACGGGCGGAACCTATATTTTTGAAGTTGGTTCAAACCTCACCATTGTTTTGATCATATTTATGGTTATGGCATCTAGCTTAGCTATCGCGGGTCTTTGGATGTCTAAATCATGAATCCTCGATCTAAGAAACCATTAATCATCCCTATAACGGCAACTGTACTGATAGCATCATTAACAATAATGCTCTTTTTTTCCGCTCAGAACATCCAGGTTGAAATACCTCCTCAACCAACAGTTAAACCAAACCTTTCTAGAGAGGGTTCAAGCTTTAGCGGATACATTGACGTAACGATTCCAGTTAACGTGTCGAATCAATCCCCCGCAACATTAGAAAATATAAGGATTGAAGCAATCCTCTCAATAGTAAGCATTGAAACTTTTGGATTGTTTCCTGATATGCCAATCCTGAATGTCTCTCATAGAATTAAGCAGATTGATCCATACGAGTATTACCAGTTAAGTCTCAATATCAACGTGTCGTCATGGATTTTCATACTCGCAATTATGGATGCATATTTGGTTATAGATATCGAGATATTCTTGGACTATCACTGGGCTACCATATCCTATCCGTTTCATTGGGTAGGCCGAGTGCAAGGAGCCTGGGAGGCGCCTTTCGCCTTATGATCTATTCAGTATCGAACCTGTTTTCCCTGGTGTTGTAGTAGGTGGTTCCGAAGTCTTTATTTCACAATCATTCTTGAACGAAATCGATTTACGTTTGAGGAGGAATTATCCATAGATCGTATGTGTCCTTAGAATCCTTAAGGGTTCGCTGCTCTTTCTGTATTTTTCCTTCACTCGCTAACTCTTCTAACGCTGTGTAGAACTCATATTTATCTAATGAATGTCCCTGATCCTGTAATGTTTTGAATGCTCTAGACTTAGAGGTCTGTAATCCAGCAAGTTCAGATAAGATCACTTCTTTGATGTCAGAGGCATCAGTTTTTGTTTGATCGGATTCAGGAACTTGCGTTTCTTTATCATTCCTCGAAGCCTCCAGATTTAACCGACGCCCTTCTAGCAAATACTGCTGAAGATAGGTCGCCACCAACGCCGTGGATCCGCTACATGGGAGGCGAATAGCTTGACCATATGTGATGGCATTGTTCTCCCCGATCCGTGACTCTTGAATTTCAATGGCCCCACGAGTTACCCCCCATTGAGGATGGGCCGTGGGTGGCCACAATTTCACAGTCAGGAAACGCTTGGGACTGATTACAATCTTTTCATACATTATTGGGCGATGTTCAGCTGGCATCATTCATCACATTCAGGTTTAAAGGCATCTATCCCCCAGTTTCGTGAGACACTTAAATAGTTGGAAATTCGGAAAGAGTTGAAAATCAAGCATTTCTCATTTGAATAAGAAATGAATAGGTTAACAAAGCCACGACTTACCTGAATGAATTGAACATGATAAGAAGACCTGGATCCACCAAATCAAAAATCTTAAAGAAATTCGCCACCCTCCCTTAGATCACAGCGCAGATTATGTGCTTTTCAAAATCTAAGCGAAATCCACGGGGAAGGACGTTTTCATAAAATATTGTCGGTAGTAGTGTTTTTTAAGTTTGATAATTCCTCAACGAAAACGGTATCATGGAAACAGTTACGCTATATGTGGATGAGGAAACGCTTCAAGTTATGGCCGAACTCGTCCGGATTCGAAAGTTCCCTAATAGGTCTGAATTAATTCGGTCAGCGATCCGAGAACTGTTGTTTGAGCATATGGGAAGGCTCATGGATCCTTCTGAGGTTGAACGTCTCCCTATTCTTGCAAAGACATTAGATCAGTATTTTTCACAGAAGTAAGGATCCAATACACTGGCACTTGGATGATTATTCGCCACCAGAGAGGGTGTGCAATAGTAGAATGCCAAAGGGGTGCCTAAAACCAGTAGGATTAAAGCGGTATGACCCCCGTATTTCTCTGATTAATAAGCAGGTAATACCATCTTCCGACTAATCTCAAAATTTGCCTACAGAATGTGGTTGTTGGATGAGCAGCAAAGGACTTCGAAGCTTCAAGCAGAAAACAGCAAAAATTTCGGAGGAACGGGCAAAAACCATCATGTTTAAGGCAGTGGACTTAACGTTTGAAGAGCTGGAAGAAAGAGATGACCTTTTAACATATTCAAGACTACAGAAGGATTTTCTGAACGATTTAAAGGAAACGGAGGAAGATTCTCGGGCCGCTTAGTTTTAGCCTCCCTGTAATTAATGGGATCGAGTTAAATCCTGATATTTACCATTGAAAGAATATTACCTTTGCCTTTTATCGATAATAAGATGTTAAGAGGGGGCATTTTAAAGGAGGAATAGATTCTCTTATACATCCTTAATGATGGCCGGTCTAACCGAAGATAATTGACCCCGCGAACTTTTCAAGAACACTACGTTTGAGTTAATTACCTCAATTTTTATCACAACGACCCTTTGGATCCAAAAGAAAGAAAGACAATATCCCTAATTCAATAAGGTTGAATTCGGAGAAAGTATCTGCGAAATATGGTGAATACTAATTTTTTTCACTCTATAACTATCTAGATGAATTTCCTCAAGAAAGGTCAATTTACAGCCCTATTTGGATTTTCCTCTGCGACTCATAAATTATAAGAGATATTTAGTGATGACGGAGGTGCTTTTAGGCTGGATTTGTTTAACTGAACCGTTATACCATGGCAAATTGGTATCTTCCTTACCCAAATTGACTAACTAGATTCACAGGCCGATAATCAACAACCAGATGTCGGATTCGAGCTTGAGAAATAGTTTAAGAACTGTTTCCCCCTGAAAACCAGAAATCCCCGCTGGTCAAGTTATAACGAATACTGTGATCCAAGCTGTTTAGCATAGGTTAAAATCGTATTTGGAACATGAACTTCCTTTTCAATGAACAGTGAGAACGAAATGAAGAATGAAATAATTGTTAAAATCTGTACAACCGGTTCTTATAGTGTGGGAAAAACCTCACTAATCCGACGATACGCAGAAAATACCTTTTCCTCGAATTACATTCCAACCTTAGGAGTAGACGTTACTGTCAAACGGTTAACCATGGATGGGCAACAGGTTAGAATGGTACTGATGGATACGGCTGGACAGGAACAGTTCGGGAAAATGCGGAGGATATATTATGAGGGGTCGTCGTGTTGCCTGGCGGTATATGATATAACACGACCAGACACGTTGGAAACGTTGCCAGAGTTAATCAAAGATTACAAAGATGTCGTGGGAGATGATGTCTATGTAATAATCATCGGGAATAAGATCGATCTGGAAAACCTTCGGCAAATTCCAACCAAAGAAGGCAATAAGATCGCCAAGCAACTAAACTATCCATTCTATGAATGTTCTGCTAAAGAAGGAGGGGACAAGATCCCAGAAATTTATGAAAGTCTCGTTCGTCAGTTTCTCAAATCACATGTATGAACTTTTTCGCTCTAAGAAATAGGAAACCAATTATTCTGGCCCATATTCCCTTGAAACTAATCCCCTCGTATTGCAGCTATTTCCATACCTGCCTAGCTTTCCATAAATCACCATAAAAGAAGAAACTGACAATGAAGGAGATTACGATCCCCAGCAAAATCAGTCCACCAAGGAGGGAAATAAGCGGATTTGTTCCATACAATTGAGCGAGGGGAAAATAGTGTAAAAGAAACCATCCGCCTGTTAAAAAAGGTGGGGAGATCAGCATTAATGTACGACGCCACCGAGAAACTTTAAGGAAAGATCTAAGTTCGTACTTGATCCCTAAAACTGGAAATCGAGTCAGAATGGTTACTGGGAAGATGTTCACTTTTCGAAAAGATGACCGAAATAGGAAATACTGCCGAAATCGAATTCCCACCAAGAATCCGATGAGCCAATGGAAGAAACAATGGGAAAAAAAGAAGAGAAAGAGACTTACGACCACATAGATGATGAAAGACAGCATAATATCTTTAATCAATGGTAAGAGTCCCCAATAGAGAATTTCAGTTAGCGGAATAACTAGGAGAACAAGAAGATTCATCCAAAAAACCGAAAACTTGGGAACATCCCATATTTGGAAAAAATAAAGATCGATCTGATCTAAGAACGCAATTGAATCATCATTCAGATGAATCGGTGGGAGTTTTCGTGCTCTTCGTAACACACGGAGGTATTTCTTTCTATGTTTCTTTTTGTCTAAAATTCCCTCGTCCATCAGGTCTTGCAGTTCGTGAATCTGAGAAGAAATATCAGCGAAATCTCCCGATCCTGAATTAGGCGTTAACATGATCCCCGTCTCGCGATGACTCTTTCTTATAGATTTCTACCATCCAAATACCTGCTCGTTTTTTAAAGACTTCATGGAAATCATATGCGCGAATAAGAGCGTGTAGGTCACGTGGCTTATGAAGGAACACCCTGAAACTATTACGGGTGATTCGCATGAAGAAATTGAGTACCCCAAACCCGATTTCCATCCACCATGTTTTAAGCGGATACACAACTGCGTAATAGGAGGTTGCTCGGGCCAAACTGTCTTCAATAAGCTGAACCATATTTGGATAGCAACAAACCACCCGTTCTAAAGCAACAATATCCGCGTCGGGAACTTGATCGCTTAAGGAGACGAAATCTCCTGAAAGGAATTTAATTTTTTCTTGGTAACCTAACCGAGCGGCTACATCTTTTACTACATGTTGATATGACAAAGAAGCATCTACGTTTAGTACATCCGATACAATACCTTTTTTAATCAGTTCGTGCTGGATTACACCCACTCCCCCGCCTATATCAAGTAAAGATAGATTGCTAACTCCAAGTGACCCGAAAAAATTCAGAATATATTGAGTTGTCTGATTGGGGCCCTTCTTTTGGTACCTCTTCAGATCTTTTCTAGCGGTTTTTTTCCCAAATTGCTTTTCCAACGCGGCACATTGGGGACAATCCATAGTTAAGGCATTAAATCCATTCCATATAAACATTCAATTGCGAAAAACGATTAAGTTGATTCTCCATGCAGATTCTGAGCCCTGATGGGTAAATATGGTTTGTAAATAGAAAGTTATTTGAACAATTGCTCAAGTGTTCAAGTGAATATCAGATTATACAATCATCATCGAAACTTACCGGATTTTTCGAAAATGTCAGGATCCACTAGCGAAACCGTCGAAGGTCCAGAAAAAATAAAGAACGCCCAAGTTGAAGTTCAAAACACTAATATTGGAGAACTCAGCGGCTTTTTCCGACTTCTTGCAGGTGATACAAGAATAAAAATCCTTATCGCCTTATCTAAAGGTGAATTATGTGTTTGTGATCTAAGTGATGTTCTGGAAATGTCTGTCTCCGCGATTTCACACCAATTGAAGGAATTGAGAGAAGGTGGTTTAGTGAAATATCGCCGTGAAGCGAATAATAAACATCGCTACTATTCTTTGGAAATTGAGCATTTGGAACCAATTTTGACCTATGCCTTGGAACATCTCCAGGAGATTCATCACAGCTAGGAAAATGTCGAATATGGGAGAAACTATCTTCAAATATGAATTAAAGGGACTTACATGCACGGATTGCGCATTAAAAATAGAACAATCTCTGAAAAATCACAACTATCAACAAGTTTGTGTTAATTTTGCAACAAATACTCTATATCTATCTTCAGATGATTTGGAAACAATAAACAAGATTATTTCAAAAGTAGATCCTGAAACTAAAGCAATATCAGCTTCAACTATGGGGAGCGTAACCAAAAAATGGTTTAGGGAGAATTTACCTTTAGTACAAGCACTACTTGCTTCGATACTGCTCTTGATAGGGATGGTTCTGATTACTTCTAGTTTACCAAGCGATATCATCCTTTTGGGATATATATCGCTGTTGGTTGCATATGGTGTTGCGGGATGGAAGGTTTTATGGAATGCAGTGAAACGAATACGGAATCTAGACCTTACTAATGAATATTTCTTGATGTCGATAGCAACGCTTGGAGCTATTTTAATCCAAGAGGTTCCAGAAGCCGTAGCAGTGATGGTATTTTACACCATAGGCGAATCTCTACAAATGAGAGCAGTAAACCGTTCTCGAAGATCTATTTCTGCATTGATAGATATTAGGCCCGACCAGGCTCACCTACTGCTAGATGATTCAGTAAAAACAGTACCCGCAGAGGAAATTAACGCTGGGGACATTATTCTGGTAAAACCAGGAGAGCGAGTTCCTTTAGATGGTGTGGTCATAAAGGGAGAAGCGAATTTAGATTTATCAGCTTTAACTGGGGAATCACGTCCAGTTAGAGTCAGTCCTGGGATGGAAGTACTTTCGGGGGCCATTCCGAATAATAGCATTTGTATTCGGGTTACTTCCGTTTTTAATAATTCTACGGTCTCGAGGATCTTGAATGCCATCGAGAATGCTACTAATAAGAGATCTAACACTGAACGATTCATAACTCGTTTTTCAAGAATTTATACTCCAATAATTCTTGGTTTTGCAATTTTAGTGGGCCTTTTTCCTCCGCTTCTTTTACAAGAACCACTGAACGAGTGGATATATCGAGCTCTGGTGATTCTTGTAATTTCCTGTCCGTGCGCGCTCGTTGTTTCTGTTCCACTCGCATATTTTTCTGGAATTGGCAAGAGTTCCCGTGAAGGAATTCTCTTCAAGGGTGCCAATGTCCTTGATGAACTCGGCAAAATTAATACCGTCTTGTGGGATAAGACCGGAACCTTGACAGTCGGAAAATTCTCAGTAGTTACGGTTGTTCCGCGAAAAGGTGTACCTCCCGATGAGGTACTTAAAATCGCTGCCATAGCTGAAGCTCACTCGACCCACCCCATCGCTGTTTCAATTCGCGAAGCATATGGTAAACCGACAGATCTGTCTAGAATTGAACAATATGAGGAGCTCCCTGCATTGGGGATTAGGTGCCGCGTAGATAACGGTGGATTTAATGATGAAATAATGGTGGGAAACGACCGTTTAGTTCATTCAATAGAATGTCCGCATCCGAACTGCGTTAAGGATCAAACTGCGGTTTATGTCATCAAAAATAATGAGTATATGGGTCATATTATTGTTGATGACCGTATCAGGGAGTCCTCAAAGAAAGCAATAGCTAGATTGAATGATTTCTCCATCCAAACAATTGGGCTCTTAACTGGGGACACCAAAGACATAGGAGAACGGGTGGGTCATGAATTAGGGATCCAATCCGATAGTATATATACAAACTTGATGCCCCTAAATAAATTGGAGATTTTGGAGGCGCACATGAACGATGGATCCGAAAATAAAAGACGATACGTTATTTTTGTGGGCGACGGAATTAATGACGCGCCTGTGATTGCAGGGGCCGATGTAGGAGTTGCGATGGGAGGAATAGGATCCGATGCTACCATTGAAGCAGCAGATCTAGTGATTATGGACGACAATCCAGAAAAATTAGGGATTGCAATGGAAATTGCAAAGAAAACCCGAAAAATTGCCAAGCAGAATATTGGACTTGCTATTGGCTTGAAGGTTGTTTTCATCCTGCTCGGGGCAATGGGTATTGCCACTATGTGGGCTGCAGTTTTTGGCGACGTAGGTGTAACAATTCTGACAATCCTCAATTCCTTGAGAATCCTGGATTAGTCCTAACTCAAATTTGGATAAAAAAAGATGATAGAATGTCTTTCTGCTCATGGATTAATGGGCGTTCCTGGAGTAGGAATTTCAGCTTTATCTGGCATCAGTTTGGGCTTGATTCGGCTCAGTATCCACGCTAGCAAAACATAGTAGCCAATGTAAGCAACAACTTCTATCAATGCGGGATTGTCGTTCCAACCGAATAAACCTACTAAAATTCCGCCAATAAAGCTCTTTTCAAACCGCAACGGAAAGCTGGGATCATATCCCCATCCAAAAAGTAGCTGAAACATGTCCCCTAAGGGAGTAAAGTTAATGTTCCAGACTTCGGTCCAAATAAAGAGTTCTGTCACCGAAGAGCCACTAATTTCCAAATATTCAAACACTTCGTGAATCCCATGGGCCACGAGTCCGGCAGCAAACACAATGAGTATAAAGCTGGTTACTTGAAAAAATCTTTTGAGACTCAACCTTTGAGTGCTTGTAAATAGGATGAAAGCAAGCATTATAGCCCCGAAAACGCCAATAACAAATCCTCCCAGATTTACGGAAAGACTAAGGATCGGATCCAGCTCTTGGATACCACTGAGGTAATTTGCATACAGGAAGAGAACCAGTTCGGCCCCTTCGCGGCCCACTGAAAAGAAGACCAATAAAATGATACCTGCTTTCTCCTGACGGGTAATAGCTTTATCAATTTTCTCTTGGAACTCCGTTTTGAGGTTCTTGGCCTGCTGAGACATCCATACTACCATCCATGTAAGGACGGCGGCTGCGAGAAGCATGACCCCTGCTTCAAATAATTTTTGATATTCTTCCAATCCTGCAAATAAAGTCAAAAAAATCCATGCCATACCAATACTGAGAACAATTGCGGCAGCAATCCCAAATAAAACATCTTTAAAGAGATCTTTACGGTTAATCACAGCCAAATAGCTCCCAATCATGCCAATGATCAGGGCGGCCTCCAGAACTTCTCGTAACGACGTAACAAAGCTGAATATTAAGAGACTCACAATTACGGACAACGCCAATTTGGTTTCACCAAGAATCATGTTGAATTATTTAATTAACACAATTTTAATCTTGATCTAGGTAGTGATTTCATCATCATATAATTGTTCACACTTGTGAATTTTTACCTTAAAAGAGTTACAGTCTATTCTCGGAAAACAATATTCAAATAAAAACTGTTAACAGACCCAGCTATAATAGATAGATACCATCATGGAATGAACATTGGTTTACCATGATGTACGGGTATTTCTCGTTTTCCACACCCAGGACCCATCCAACAGACAAGTATCGCTTTGCCCTCAACCTCTTCAATGTGCATGGGTTGCCCACAGTGGTTTGGAATTGCTTCAGTGGCACCACATTCGTGACAGGTTAATTGAGTTGACATACTTGCTTTTTCCTTTTATTTATCTATACGATTAACTGGGAATTGATCAATGATGGCTTATGTGATGTTATTATAAAGGTGAAGACATACCCTATTCGGAGTCATCGCCAGGTTTCACGTTTTACTGATTGCCAGTTTACATGTCATTTGATTTCTGTTCTCGTTCCTCAAGACGAACTATTAAAATTATTCCCAGCAAATGTAACAAAATCATACCTCCCCAAACGATGAAGATGAACACATCGGGGGCTGGGTTATATAAAATGCCAATTAGGAGGCCATAAGCGCTAGCGACTACTATTGCATAAGCTAATTCTTGGAACGCAAACAAGCGCAATTTTGATTTCATCTCCGACGTATTTATTGGCTAATAATATGAAAGAATAATGCACGGGGGCAACTAAATTCACGAGCGGGGGGAATACTTCGCTGATTATAAGGTACCCTTTTTTTTTTCCAGTTACAAAACGGTTTGTGAAAACCGAGCTATTAAGCCCTCAAGTTGGTTCCAGTTGGAAAGAGTGGCCACTGGTTGTGTGGGGAACAGGTGATCCGCAATTTTCCGTGAATGAAACCATACAAACCTCACACAAGCGCGATCAGCCGCCAAAGCATCAATATAGGAATCTCCTATGTATACAGTATTATCGCCTGTAATTCCTCTGTCCACATGATTCTTAAAGTAATTAATGATTGTTTCAATACCTTCTGGGGAAGGCTTGGCCTGGGAAAAATCATCCCGTGTGAAGATTTTGAATTTCGTCAGGTATGCGAGCTCTGGATTATTCAGATAAATTTCAACACCTTTTCGAGAGTTATTTGTGAGGATGGCGGAATAAATCTGATATTGATCCAATAGCTCCGGAATGGTGTGCGCACCATCAATCCCAGCTGCCGTATTTGCGGCTTCTTCCTCGGTTTCGTAGATTCGTCTTTTTCCCTCCCGATATCTTTCTGGATGGATCTTCCGGAGGTTTTCCAGGACAAGTAATATCGGAGTCCCCGATAGTTCTTTTAATGTGGGCGGAGAATCAAAAAGCTCTGCAATAGACAATCTTATTGCCATATAGTCAATGTTTGAGCGAATCAATGTATCATCAAGGTCGAAAATGAATAGTTTAGGGGTCTCTGACATGGCAATCATCTAAGGTTTTAATGGAAGGTGATCGGGAAACCTAATCAACGGGGAATGGGCTGGTAGATGGACTTTGAAATTTTCAAATTTTCAGCGCACTAGTTCCTGTCATTGTTTTTCGCTGAACAAAGACCAAGATGAGCGTGTCATCAATTTTTACGGGTAATCGTTATTCAATTGACGGAACCCTCATCCGAATTATATTAATTCGGGAGGAGGACAGAGGAATAGAAAAGCTATGAATCTTTTCACAACAGATTTTAAAACTACAATATTCGCTGATGATCTAAGTTAGGAGTCCTAATGGCTTGGAAGCAAATAAAAGAAATCCATCGCCTTCATTCTACCTTTTCTCAGTTGATTTGTTAAAAGGGATCGGAATAATTCTAATGATTATAACTCATGGCATGATTTGGTATGATTATCCGGCTGTCCTTAATTGGGATCAAGGGGGGGTGAGTTTAATATGGTTTTTGGTGACATTAATTGGTTTATTCTTAACGTTTCCTCTTTTTTTGTTTGTCAACGGATTTAATCAGGTTAATTCTTTCCTCCGTTATAGTAACAGTGAAAAACACGTATTAGCGAGAGACCGTGCACTCAAACGTGGTTTTATCTTTTTGGTGATAGCTTCCCTGGCACAAATAGTGGTGGCAATCAGCTATAACCCGTCGAATCTTCTAAACTATGTTTTGACCTGGAATTTCTTTCATCTCTTCTTTCTCTCTTCCATATTTTTCCTAGCGTTGTTTGAATTAGTTTGGAAATTAGAAATGAGGGGGTATAAAAGACAATCCTTTACAATAGGAATTTTATTGGCAAGTACTCTTACAGCAATCGGTCTTTTTCTTCTCTTTCATGATTACACAGTTTCAAGAGAGATCCCCGAATATGCCGAGTTGACAATCCTTTCAATCTTAAGTTACGCCATAATTGATTTCGGTACAACGCCTATAATTCCTTGGTTTTCCTTTTCCTTGGTGGGAGCACTAATGGCTTCGATTTTAGATATAATAAATCGGAAAACCAAGGAAAACATCTATCAGAGAAGTGTTATATTGTTAATGTTAAGTATTGGATTCCTTTGCCTCGGACTGTGGTTACTAGGTATTGAACGTATAATCTCGACTCCAATGCATTTTCCAGCTTCTTCATCGTACGTTCTTATTTCGTTGGGAGTTTTAATCCTCATTTCAATAGCATTCTTGTTCTCATTCGATACAACCAATCTTCTGGATAGCCTTACAAGGTACCCAAGGGTGAAAACCTTATTAACTCCGATTGCCACCCTTGGAAAAATATCACTCACCATTTTCTTTTTACATAACTTGTTATTCTTTATTCCCTCGACGTTTCTCCCCTCAGAAACTTGGTTTTTCATTTTGATTACGTTATATTCGGTTCTGTACATCGCCTTAGCTATAATTTGGCAAAAAAGAGGTTTTAGATTCAGTTTGGAGTGGGGGATACGTAAAATGTCCTCTATTAGCCTGGGGAAACGTTAGTAGCTTCGATATCAAAGAATCTTGCCAGGATGATTAAGAACAAGCAAATTGGGTAGGAAAGAATGCAAAAACAACCGATGGTTGCAGTGAACTAACTTCACTCTGTAGCTATGATTTAAATTAGTGGCCCTTATTTAAGGTGGCAATTCCTTTCAATATAGGACAATGGAAATCGATCAAATCCTGAGGAAGTATAACCTCTCAACTCAGATCATTCCGGAAAAGGTTAAGGAGGAAATTACGAACGAAATAGCTGCGTTAAAGTCACAAAGCTATTTCAATCAGACCGTGCTTGACTTTGAATCCCTAATTTCACATCTGGATAGCGGAATTGTCATTCAACAGGCACTAAACTTCTTCAGAGAACGATTTGAAATCTCAAAAGTTGCTATTGCTCTTCTAGAAGAAGATCCTCCCGGATTCAAGGTCTATGCATACGCTTACTCCGATGAGGCTCGCATATTCAAAGGAAGGTTCATTCCGCAGGATAGAACATTCATGACCAAAGTCATACAATCAGGTCAACCATTTTATCGCCCTGATATAGCCAGGGAGGATGATTCCTATGAAATGGATGAGCTTTTACATGCGGCTGGCGTACGCAGCGTATTCTATATACCCCTATTTTATGAAAATAAACCTTTGGGAACATTAAATCTCTCTTCACAAATTATCAATGCATTTTCAGGAAATCTGCGTGATCTAATAATTCAGCTAGCCCGACGCCTGTCTTTTGTATTGAAGAATGTTTTATTGCACCAGCAAGTCCAAAAAAACTATAACGCATTAGAAACGTCTCGCGAGAGTTATTTGGTGACCTTGCAGGCCTTAAAAGAATCAGAAGCGAAGTACAAAATGCTGGTGGAAAAATTGGATCAAGGCGTGTGCTTGGAGGATCCCAATGGATATTTTAAATTTGTAAATCCTAAAGCTGCCGAAATATTAGGTTATGATGTTTCTGAATTGGAGGGTCAACATTGGACTATAATTGTATCCGTGGAGGAACGGGCCAAAGTCGCTGCCGAGACAGAAAAACGGCCACAAGGGATTGGCTCCCGTTATGAAACCAGTATAATTGCAAAAGATGGTCGGATAGTCCCAGTTATAGTTACCGCTGCTCCAATCTTTGGAGATGACGGGAAGTTCGAAGGAGTATTGACAGTTTTCACAGATATTACTGATCGTAAGCGTGTGGAGGAAGACCTACGGGCTTCCAAGGAGAAATATCAGATGTTGATAGAGCGGATGGAAGAAGGAGTGCTTCTTGAGGATGCCACGGGGGTAATCTCGTTTGTCAACCCTCGTACCTGCGAGATGCTGGGTTACGCAGAAAAAGAAATAATCGGACTACACTGGTCACAACTAATTCCCTCTTCAGAATTGACCAAATTTCAGGATGAATCAAAAAAACGCGTTCTAGGTCATAGTAGCGTCTACGAGGGAACTGCATTACGTAAGGATGGCTCTACTTTCCCCGTTATCATCTCCGCAAGGCCGATACTACGGGATGATCAAGTTTATGAGGGTGTCCTAAGCGTTTTTACTGATATCTCGGTACGAATCGAAACTGAACAGCAATTGAAGCAATTGAAATTGGAAGAAGAGCGTTACCACCAGATGGTATCTCACTTCACCAAGAATGATTTGCATAAAATCATTAACAATCTTGAGCTATTAAAAATGAAGTACGAGGAGGAGGAGCAACTAAAACACGAAATCGTTACTGAAATCATCCAGACCTGCCAACATTCAGCAGGCACCATAGATAAGGTAAATCGAATATTTGAGGTACTGCAGAAATCGCCCCAAAACACCAATCAATGCCATCCGTTACTCGATATGGTCAATTCAGCCATTTCTCAATTGGATTCCCCTTCAGATATGATAAACGTTGACATTTCAAGTCTGAATGGTGTATCGTTTTATGGCCAACTCATTGACGATGCGATACTTGAAGTTCTTATGTACAGCCTACGTTTCCGTCAGGATGAAGAGTACAGAATCCAAATCGAGGGCAGCTTAAGCGAGAATGCTTTTTCTCTCATAATAAGAGAACCATGGGGTCCTCCTATTCCTGAAAACATCATTGAGAAAATTGTAGGAAAAATCACAGATAAATGGACAAGTCAAGGGCACTACATTGGCATTGCATTGAGTAGTGTGATACTGAGGTTGAACAGTGGAGATTTGAAAATAAAACCTCTGTTTCCGAAGGGAAACGAGTTTACTTTCGTACTAAAAGAGCCCCTTCTGGCAGTATAGCTGAGGATTCATAGTAAATTTTGAAATAGAATGGGAGGGGATGTTAATTATATTAAATCAACTAAGAAGACCATATTTCATCCAAACGATTCATTAGTTTCCTTAAGTATGGATGAATGTTTGAAAAAGGGGTGTCATAAAATGGGAGAAAAAGAAGAAGGTGGGATTTAGCAAAAGGTTTTGACTAGGAGACTTAAAAACAGTTATCCAAACAAACCTTGAGCCATCATTGCTCGTGCAACCTTTAAGAATCCCGCTATATTCGCTCCGACGACTAGATTCCCTGGTGCGCCGTACTTCTCCGCAGCAGCCCGCGCGTTCGCATGAATATTGACCATTATGCCATGTAGCCGTTGATCCACCTCTTCACGAGACCAGCCCAGTCGAAGACTATTCTGTGACATTTCCAAACCTGAAGTGGCGACACCACCCGCGTTAGCCGCTTTGGCTGGGCCAAAAGCAACTTTAGCATCAAGAAAAATGTTGATAGCATCGATGGTTGAGGGCATGTTTGCCCCTTCGCCAATGGCCATAACGCCATTATCTACGAGCATCTGAGCATCTGCAGCCATTATTTCATTCTGGGTCGCACTAGGCATTGCAATATCACATTTTATTTCCCAGGGACGTTTATTCGGATAATAGTCAACATTAAATTTCTCGGCATATTCTTTTATCCTGCCCCTTCGTATTTGTTTTAGTTCCAAGAAGTATTCGAACTTTTTGCCAAAGGTAATCCCGTCAGGATCGTAGATAAAACCATTGGAGTCTGAAAGGGTTACAACTTTGCCACCCAGTTGATTAACCTTTTCTACGGTATATTGCGCAACATTTCCTGAGCCTGATACTGTGACAATTTTATCCTTGAAATCAGTACCACGGTCCTTTAGCATTTCCTCCACAAAATACGTGCATCCGTACCCTGTGGCTTCAGGACGAATTAAAGACCCGCCATAATCGAGACCCTTGCCAGTCAATACTCCAGCATGAAATTGATTCATGATCTTTCTATATTGCCCAAACAAGAAACCGATTTCACGACCTCCTACCCCGATATCCCCAGCAGGGACATCACAGTCAGGACCAATATGGCGAAATAGTTCTTGCATAAAAGAATAGCAAAACCGCATTACTTCCTTGTCGCTTTTCCCCTTAGGATCAAAATCTGAACCACCTTTGCCTCCGCCCATTGGCAAGCCCGTCAATGCATTTTTGAAAACCTGTTCAAAACCCAGGAATTTAATAATGCCAAGATAGACTGAAGGATGAAACCGGAGTCCACCTTTGTATGGTCCGATTGCAGAATTGAACTGAATCCTGAATCCCCGATTTATGTGGATTTCTCCCTTATCGTCCATCCAAGGTACACGGAACATAAGTTGCCGTTCAGGTTCGACCATCCGCTCAAGCATCTTGTTTTTGACAAACTCAGGATGTTTGTCAATGGCAGGTTGAAGCGACTCTAGCACTTCTTTAACAGCCTGATGGAATTCTTTTTCACCAGGGTTCTTTTCTACCACTTTTTCATATATATGTTCGATGTGGGACATTAAAACCGCTTCCAGGTTTGATTTGATAAAATTTGGATATCATGAATTCGAGAAGGTAAACTGTTCGCCCACGGCCAAACTTGTTTACAACAGCGGCGGAGCCAGGAGATTATTTATTTATTACGTAATTTATTACAGTCTTACGATCCAATCGAAAAACAGCCTTATAGTAGAAGTCAGGCCTGGTTGTATAGTAATGACCGAGACCCAAGATATTCCTGATGACGATTTAGGATTCGAATACCGTCCTAAATACAAAATCTTTCACGAACTAATGAAGAACCGAATAAATCGTGTTCTGCTTGTCTCTAGTTATTACGATAGTTTTCTCTTGGAGGAAGATGGGAGATTGTCAGATCAAGTCTTTGAGGAATTTCATTCTCTAAACCTTCGCACATTACCCAATATTACACGCGCCGGTTCCCCTGATAGAGCGCTTGAACTCCTACAAGAGGAGGAATTTGACCTAGTCATCACGATGCGCCGTCTTGGGGGAGGATTCAATCCTTTCACCTTTGGCAGGAAGGTCAAGAATCTAAAACCAAATCTACCAGTAGTTCTTCTCCTAACACATACTGCAAGTCTCACCAGTCTCGCAGAGTATGCTGAGCGTGAGGGAATAGAACAAGATATTGATGAGATATTTTTGTGGAATGGAGATTCTGCGGTTTTTGTTGCCATAATCAAGCTGCTTGAAGACAAGCTCAATGTGGAGCATGATACAAGCTATGGTTTGGTGCGGGTGATAATCGTAATTGAAGACAACATAAAATACTTCTCACTGTTCCTCCCACTCATTTATGGAGAAATCATGACTCAAACGCATCGTTTGATCTCCGAGGGGTTGGTGTTAAATGATTACTATTCCTTATTAGCCATGCGAACCCGTCCCAAAATCCTGTTAGCGCAGACCAATGAAGAAGCAATAGAGTATTATGAGAAGTATAAGCAGTATGTTATTGGCATTATCTCTGATGTTCGTTTTCCAAAAAACGGGGAACTTGAAGGCAAAGCTGGGTTCAACTTCATAAAAAAAGTAAAGCAGATCAATCCAACACTTCCTATAGCCTTACAGTCGAGTGAAAAAGAGAATGCCAAGCTAGCAAAGCAGTTAGATGTTTATTTCATTTATAAAAAATCACCATTACTGCTAAAAGAGCTTCGAACATTCCTAATCAGGTATTTGGGGTTTGGAGATTTCGTTTTTAGACTTCCAGATGGCACGGAAGTGGGCAGGGCAAGCAACCTAATGGAACTATACCAAGTGATATCTGTGGTGAATGAGGACGCTTTGGTATACCATGGTTCCAATGACCATTTCAGCGGCTGGTTGATGAATCGAGCAGAATTTGATTTGGCCTTGCGTTTGAAACCAGTTAAGGTGACCGATTTCGATACTCCACTAGAACTACGTAATTATTTGCTTAATGCCCTCTGGCCAGTCGTGACCGAAAAAACTGGAGCCGTCGTTCACACTTTTTCTCGAGAAACCCACCACCCAGATAATCGATTTACGCGATTGCGACCTGGATCCTTAGGCGGAAAAGGAAGAGGGGTCGCGTTTCTTCAATATTTGCTCAACTCTTTTTTAATATTGGACACATTGGCAGAAACGTTCTCAATTCGTATTCCAAAAACATATGTGATCGGAACCGATGAATTCGATCGTTTTATGGCATCGCATCGCCTTTATGAGACAGTTATTTCAAATTCCATGACAGACGAGGAGATTAAAGAGGAGTTTCTTAAGGCCAAACTCACTAAGGATTTACGTGATGACCTTAAATTCATTTTAAAAGATTTAACGGGCCCTTTAGCAGTTAGATCCTCCAGTATTTTAGAGGATTCTCAATACCAGCCTTTTGCAGGGATTTTTCACACGTATATGATACCCAACAACCCTCAAAATCAAAATCTACGGACAAGACTAAGACTATTATGTAACGCAATTAAGTTAGTATATGCCTCGACCGTCCTTAAGGAGGCTCGCTCGTATACTGAATCTATAGGGTATTCCATTGAAGAAATCAAGATGGCAGTAGTATTACAACAGGTTGTTGGACAACGACACGAAGAAGATCTTTCTTATCCCAGTTATTCTGGCGTAGCATCGTCTCTCAATTATTACACCATGGGATCCTATATGAAACCTGAGGATCGCGTTGCCTTCCTTGCGGTCGGGATGGGCAAAACCATTGTAGATGGGGAAATTTCCTTTCGGTTTTGCCCAAAATATCCTCAGGTCAGCTTTTACTCGACGCAAAATCAACTTCTGGGGAATAGTCAACGAGAATTCTATGCAATCGATTTATCAAAGCAATCCAATCCCGTCCTCACCGATGAAGAATCTTTCCTCGTAAAAAAGAGCATATTTGAGTTGGATAAGTTTACATTGTCACAAGTAGCGGACACCTATGATTATGACAACCAGATGTTACGAGACGGTTACAGCGGAGAAGGAGCACCCGTAATCACTTTTGGTAAGCAGCTCAAATATGAGACACTACCGTTAGCCTCCTTAATTACAAAAATTTTGCAATTGGGGGAAAGAGCATTTGGAGCACCTATAGAATTTGAATTTGCAGGAAACTTTCAGAAAATACCGAATAAACCTACCACTTTTTATATGTTACAGATACGTCCTTTGATCGAACCTCAAGAAACTGCGCTACTCGAACAATTGGATACAAATACGAAAGATGACGTCTTAGTACGATCAGTTCAAACCTCAGGAAATCGTATTATCACAGATATTCAAGATCTCGTCTACGTAGTTCCTGACCGATTCGATAAATTGAAAACAGCTGAAATGGTCGAGGAAATTCGGCATTTCAATGAACTGCTTTTAGAGGAGCGCCGACCCTATGTTCTTATTGGCCCTGGTCGCTGGGGTTCCTTAGATAGGCTCCTCGGGATACCTGTCAAATGGTCGGACATTTCAGGCGTTCAAGTCCTATGTGAGGTGGGATTAAAGGATTTCAAAGTAGAACACAGCCAGGGTAGCCATTTTTTTCAGAACATAGTAACAGCAAACATTCCTTACCTTTATGTACATCATGCCAGGAAAAACGTTTGGATTGATTGGGACTGGCTTGCAGACCCTGGCTTATTGGTCTCGGAAACCGAATATATTCGCCATATTCATACTGAAACTCCGTTTATTGTGCGAGTTGATGGTAAAACTCGAGAAGGTATTATTACAAAGCCCGGAAGGATATCTCTGTCACGTTAATCATGCATTTGTCATAAAGGGGTTCATTTTTCCTTCTTTCGAAATCCTGGTTCATTTTCGTTATTTTTGTGATTTTTGATGACCACTCTGTTTCGTGGTTAAAAGGACCAAACTTCTAACCAAATTGGGATGTTTTAAATGCCCGAAAAAAAAGCCCCTCAATCCCCTAAGAAAACCAAAGAAGAATTATCCGATCTGGAACAAAAATTTGGAAAAGAGCCCAGGATTTCGATGGAAGAGTTCCAAAAACGGAAATGGAACTGGCATTAGCCGGATTGGATATGTGATTCTCATAGGAAATACGATCTTGGCACGATCATCCTTTTAACTTTTGTCAAGATTGGTTACTCATGAGTTCGCAAAAGACATTAGATGTACGCAGGGTGTTACGCGTTATTCCAAGCACCCCAACCATTGAAGGCGCAGGAGTTCGTCTCAAACGCGCATTCGCAGAAAAAACATTGTTCGATCCATTTCTTCTCCTTGATGACTTCCATTCTGATAACCCAGACGACTACGTTAAGGGCTTTCCCACGCATCCGCATCGGGGCATAGAAACCGTTACGTACATGCTCCACGGAGAGATGAAACATGAGGACAGCCTGGGAAACGCTGGGGTAATTCAACCTGGCGATGTCCAATGGATGACGGCTGGTTCGGGAATCATACATTCCGAAATGCCATTTCGCCAGAATGGCCTTTTATGGGGATTTCAACTCTGGTGCAATCTTCCAGCGGCTCAGAAAATGATGTCACCACGATATCAAGACATTTTGGCTGAGCAGATACCGACAATCACCTTAGAGAATCAAACGGAAGTTAAGGTTATCAGCGGACAAGTCAACGGTACGCAAGGTCCAGTTAAGGACATTGTTACTGATCCTGAATATCTTGACGTGGCAATTCCTCCTTTTGCGGAGTTCAATCACCAGGTAAAAAAGGGATACACCGTTTTTGCATATGTAATCGAAGGATCAGGATATTTCGATGATCAGCGTTCTGATTCTGTTAAACGAGAATACCTAGTAATGTTCAGAGATGGAGATCAGGTAACAGTTCGAACTGAGGATGATGGCGTAAGATTTCTCCTGATCTCAGGTAAACCAATTGGAGAACCGGTAGCCTGGTATGGCCCAATCGTAATGAACACTCAACAGGAGCTTAATATAGCATTCGAAGAATATAGAAGAGGAACTTTCCTGAAACACGACCCCTCTAATTGATTCTATCCTTAAACCTTTTTTGAATTTATTATCTGGATTCTAATGAACTCGAGATTTATCTAACACTTCATTACTACTCGTAGGAAGCATTTCGAGAACTGAAGACCGTATTCTGGAGTGAGAATGCTATTTCAGGGACGAAGTCCGAATGTTTCATAGATGATTTCGAGCAAATCTCTTGCGGTAAGAGGCAAGCCTGAGGGTAATGTAAGCCCCTCATACTTACTCCAAATCTCAAGAGCGGGTCCGATGGCCACATTGAATGCATCACCCCCACTTCCACGCTGGGCACTCTGATCTTTTAGGGTCTGGCGAATCTTATGTTCAAACTCTGATTTAATCGTTGCAAAAGGCGTATTTGGACGTTTCGGCATTTTCCGGCAAACTATATGGAGGGAAGAAGCCAGAGCGATGGAAGTTTTCGCCCGCAGCCGAGTTTTCATTTCTGTTTGGATGGGCATTGCTGCTGTGACAACAAAGCCAGCTTCTGCTAAAGCATTCATGAATGCCTCCCATCCATCGGCTGATTTATGTGCGTATACAATTACAGCGATGCCATCTTGCCGTAAAACCCGATACATTTCTCGAAAAGCTTTCGAGAGCTCTGATTCGAAGTATTGCCTTGGATTCGAATGTCGTCTTTTATTTGCAACAATTTCCGTCGCTTTGGGTGTCAATGGAGTGCTGAAAAGATCAGGAAACAGATCTCCTACAGCTCGCTTAAGCCAGACATAGAAGAAATCTGAAAGATCTGAATAGGGTACATTGTCGTAATAGGGAGGATCTGTAATTATACAATCAAAAAATCCCTCAGGATAGGCCAATCGGGTCGCTGACTCACAAGTTATTGTTGTAGACCCTCTCGTGTCCCATGTATTTGCGTTCAAGAAACGTAATACCCAATTAGTGTGGGCCTCCCAATCTCCGTTACCACCAGAAAAAACGTTTAACTCCGCGTAATCCCACTTGATTGGAAGGGCAGTTCGACCAAAAACGTGTTCGATCTTTTCTCCATATACGTTATAAACGACTAGATTGGCATTTTTATCAACTAATCGTCCCAGAATTAGTGATAAATACCCTAAAATAGCTTTACTTACTTTTTCGTTATCGCGAAGACGAGAACAATCTTCACGAATTGCAGGGATGGAACTACGAAGCAGTCGAAGGAATGTTAGGTTGGCAAGCTGCTGACGGGCATTAAACAGATCTTTCCATTGATTAAAACCATAAGCTTTGAGGTTCACTCCTAACGACCCTTGGGGAGGGAGTGGTTCATCGGGAAGAGGGGAAAATTCCCAAGGCCATTGAGAAAGAGTCAGATCTAGGTGTACCCTGGCCTGTTGCCAAATCTGAACATCTTCGGGAGTCACTAATCGGTAGCGTTTTCCTTGGATCTGAGGATGCCTCAGAATGACTCCGATCATCCGAGCATTCATTCTCCCTTTGGCAGCGAGCTTACGGGTCGAAATAGCTTTAGTAACTTTACCGCAAATCAAACATCTCGCGTCTCCCCTATTTACCGTTCCCTGGGAGGGATCGAAATCAATTTTGTCACCACGTTGAATTGTGAAGGTTATTGAGTTCGGTTTATGGCTAATTTGGGGTTTATAGGCGATTTTCTTTCCTTTTTTTTTCGCCAGCCAGAAATGCTTAATCAAAGGCATTTCTGATTCGCAGAATGAGCAGGGAATAGTTCGCGCCCAGAGATATCCACTTGGGATCCACCCGTTTGGGTCAGCGGGATAAAAATGGCCGATTTCTTGATAAGCCTCCTCCTTAATTCGTTTTGCCCAATATTTTACACGATCCATAACAAATCGTGGGTGAATGCGCGGCCACTCTAATGTTGCTTTCAGGATGAATGCAGCGACCGGGTTTAGGTCATTTGCATATGTTTCACAACCTAGCCTTAATGCTTCCAGTGGGATTGATCCTCCCCCAGCGAAAGGATCAAGAATTTTAGGTGGATTGTTCCATTTTTCATCTAGAATACTTCGAACCAGTTTGATTATCGGCCCATTTCCATCTTTAACGGAGCTCCATGGCGCTAAATCCTTAATAACATTTATGAGTTCCATGCGATCCTTATCAGATTCCGGTAAATCAATCAGTGCAGCAAAAGTGGTAGTTCGTGAACTTGCTAGGGGACGACGAGCCCACCATAAATGCAGAGTGCTCGGGTGACCGTGCCTCACGCTTTTTTCTCTGGTTGCGGCTTTGGAGATTTCTTCTAAAGGGAGATTCCATTCGATAATACGTGGGGCCACAAGCTCGCACTATCCAAAGAGGTAAAAGTCGAACCTCTGCTATGGCATTATTTTTCTTGAACGGTCGCGACGTAAAAACGCTTCGTCGTACCTAAGACTACATTAGTCCGAATTAACAAGGTTTTGATTTCCTGTAGAAAAGCAGCTTGAAACGCTTTCAAGTCTTTCAATAGTGCACGGTGGTATATGATATTATATTGTTCCTGAACGGAACGCTCCCACCCGAGATCTCTTCGAATACTTGAGATCAATTGTGACGTAAGAGTAGGTCGTTCGATCCAACGAGCAACATATACGTAATCTGGCGCATATATGAGAATTTGCGGGATCTTTTCCCCTCCATTCATGCGTTCACACAAAAAGGGGTAATGATCCTTATTAAAATATCGAACTCGAAGGCGAGGGTTGGATCGAACGAGTAATTCGAGGATAGGAAGATACATCTTGCAATCAAAGCACCAAGGGGCGCCCACTGCGATTATATTGAGTGAATATTCCAGATCCATGACAAAGGATTCATCTCCGAAGTTTTTCTGGCCTCGTTGAAAATTCAATTCAAACTTCATTCTCTGGTTTTCGGAAGCCTCTGCCAACATCTCATCGTAACTTTGGCCGGAATTAAAAAAAGTCTCTGTTATTCGGTCCATTATATTCTCGGCCCAAATTCATATGGAAAAAAAAAGGAGATTGTTTAGTCCCCAGTTATCTGAGGGCCTCTTTGACTTTCGCTAGAAGTGCCTGTTCTGGAACAGCACCTATGACCTCTACTACATCATTGATGATGGTTTTTGGTACTCCGTGGACACCATACTGGTTTGATAGGTCTATGAACTCAGTAGCCTCTATGCAGTCTGCAGTTATGTTTTCATTCACCATTGCAAATTTAATGGCTGCTAGAACAGCACGTGGACAATATGGACAAGTAGGGGTCACGAACACTTGGATATGTACTGGTTGATCGATTTTTTCTAGTTCTTCAACTATCTGAGGATCTAGATCAAGGTGTCCATCCTTACCCGCCAAGATAAGCGACTCGATTAGCGATCCAAACTCATACCCGCTCGGAATTCCATAGAAGTGTATTAGGCCTTTGGAAAGCCCTTCAATGGCAATTGCAGGGTGCCGAGCAATTTTCCACTTTTTCGCAAGCTCCGATTCCAGATTTTCACATTCACAGTGATTCAAAGTGATCTTGTCTGACTGTTCTGCGACCTGCTCTGCCAATGCGAGAGTCTCGTTGCATAATAGACAATGCTCCTTTGAGGTAAACATATGAAGCGTAACGTCGTGACCGATGTCTTCAAACATCTGGCGGACTTCGTTCAAAATTTTATCTTCAATTCGTATTTTTACTTCGGTTGCCATTTTATGCACCTAGAAGATCTAAATATACCTTTAATTCAAAATTTATAAATATTGCTTTTCTTGAATATTACCATAGGGCTTATATATGGTCTATGGCATATTCTCAATGAGAGTAATATGAGCTCTAAATTAGATTCTAAATTTTCCACTGAGGATGAAAGAGCGTTAGAGCTTACAGCAAGATTATGTCAATCGCTAACACATCCCTTTCGCCTTAAACTAATCCATGTTTTGGAAAATGGCCCAAAAAACGTTAGTCAAATTGAAATCGAGACAGAACGTCCCCAACCGTATATTTCCCAACACCTACGCGTATTGAGGGAGAAAGGAATTGTTGATTGCCAAAGAAAAAAAAATGAAGTTTACTATTCATTAACAGATCCAATGATACTTGAGATCTGTAAGCTGATTGCAGCGCTTGCGACGGGAAGGGAAAATCCATCAGAATGATCGACCATTTATCCCAGTTTGGCTGCGATTTGTTCTCGAGTTTTCCTTGATCAACCAAGATAGGCGTGACGGACCCTAGATTTAGATTGTAACCTGGAGAAAATAAAGGGGGAGACTTTCATAAAACCAAGACCA
The DNA here is from genome assembly GCA_048882505.1 of Candidatus Thorarchaeota archaeon. Lineage (GTDB taxonomy): Archaea > Asgardarchaeota > Heimdallarchaeia > Hodarchaeales > Hodarchaeaceae > Hodarchaeum. Next base: position 196,619 of record JBHLRO010000003.1, on the reverse strand, counting down.
TTTTGGGTCTCTAGAAAGTCCTTACATAAATCAAGATATCTCGAATGACTCAAGTTTTCGAAAACAGAGGCATTCTCCTTGCGATATAGGAAACTTGGGAGAATTTTAAGGAATATTAACAGTCGAGATTATTAATCCGATTTTGAACTAGGCGTCTTATTCCGAACTCTTTTAGCTCTTGTTCAAATAAAATAATAATTCAGTATTGTTTCACGTCAAAGTAAGCGCAAAAACAAGAGAAACATTGACATGAACAAAACTAATGTTCTTGTTTATTTGGGAACCGCCCTTCTTGCATTTGGAGAATCCTTTTCGAGGGGGAATTTTCCCTCATATGTTACGGTTCTTGGCGGAAGCCTGGTGGATTATGGATTCATCCAATCTGCCCGAGTCGTGTCAAACTTAATTTTTCTTCTTCCTGCGGCGATTTTAGCTGATAGATTCGGACATAAGCGTTTGTTGATAGCAGGCACACTTGTTTATATAGGATCCTATGCTTTCATTGCATTCGCTCCTTCATGGGAGTATCTGTTGTACGGTATCGCTGGTGTTGGGTTGGCCAATGGAGCCGTGATGCCGAGTCGAGTGGCCATCTTAGCACACAATAACGAAATAGATAAAATCAATGTTTTTACCCGAAATGAAACCGCTCGGTGGGCAAGTTTATCATTAGGTTATTTTGTGTCCGCTTTCTTCTTCGCACTTGCACAAAATGAGTTTTCATATTACAATCTGCAGTTTACAATGATTACAACACTTTTGAGTGTTGGATTTTCATTATTTCCCTCTTTATTCTTGATTAGCGATGAAGACAGGCAAAACAGCAAACCTCCCCATGACTTAACTGAAAAGACCTTCAGTTTTGGGCATATGATAAAAACTCCTCAAGGACAGTTCATTCTGGGATTTTTGGTCATAAATTTGATAATTGGATTTGGTGCAGGATTTCTGGTTCCTTTCACGCAACCTTACTTTGTTCAGCGATTTTCCCTTGGTCCGTCCGAAGTGAATATCCTAAACGGTATAGCTCAGATAATTACAACGATTTTCATGAGTGGCATACCCCTGCTAGCGGCCCGAATGAGTGATATAAAGGTCATTTATTTAACAGAGGGACTTTCAATTCCATTAACAATCGTTTTAGCGTTAAGCAACGTTTTTTCTGTCTCGCTACTTGCCTTCTTTTTTCGGATGGCATTGATGAATATGAGCCGTCCAGCACAAATTGCCATACTGCAAGAAAATGTCTCGGAAACAAATAGGGCAACTGCTCAATCACTTATGCAAGCGGGAGACCGAATTGGTAGAGGAGGCAGCCCTTCAATAAGTGCTTTATTAATCACAGAAACAGGAGATTTCACAATCTCCTTCTTGATTACGGCTGGCACCTATTCTGCCGCAGTTGGCACCCTGTTCCTAATTACTCGCAACTTAAGGAAGAAAAAGTTAGATTAGAAACGCCATAATGAATTTTAGATGTCAACGGGGAGTCCTTAATTTAGTTGATGTTGTAGGGTGCTTGGAATATGTCATTTGCAAAAGGTTTGGCCGACTTTGGGGTTGAATTCGCTCAAGAACAGGGCGCAGAATACGCAGAGGCTCGTTTAATTAAAGGGAAAAATGTAAATTTGGTCTTGCGTAATGGAAACGTGATGTCTGGTGCGGAAATGCCTTCCTGGCAAGGAATTGGGTTCCGTGTTCTCAAAAATGGTGGACTTGGGTTTGTTTCAGTAGACGATTTGACACGAAAGGCTGTAAAAGAAGCTATTCAGGCGGGAGTCAAACTAGCGAGGGCATCAAATCCTGAAGAAAAGATAGAGCTTGGAGCCCCGATTTCGAACCAGGGGTCATGGGGCGTGCCAGTGAAACAGAATTTAGCTGATCAGGATACCGAGGTGATGGTAAGCCTTCTCCAAGAAATGGATAAGCGAGCTGAAACAATAGGAATCAACACTAGAGTGGCTATATATGAGGCGCAAACATATACCAAGTATTTGGTTACTTCTGAGGGGACTCAAATCGATGCGGATTTGTCTATGCTTAAATATCGTGGATTGTTGACAATCAAAGGTCTTCTCGACTCTGAGCAAAGATTTTTGGATCTTACACGTTCAACTGGTTGGGAAGGAACCAAAACGTGGATCGATGAGTTTGAAACCGAATGTAAGAAGATCAAAAAGGTGGCAGAACAATCAGATAATACATTAAAGGATGTTGTCGACTTTGTGGTGGGCCCCGAAGTCGTGGGGATCATTTGTCATGAGAATTGTGGACATCCAAGTGAGGGTGATCGCATAATGGGACGCGAAGGAGCCCAAGCAGGTGAATCATTTTGGCGAGACTTAACCTTAGGGGAGTCTCGGGTTGGTACAGAGCATGTCACCATTGCTGAGGATCCAACCATTCCTGGAACGGGCGGGTTTTATTTGTACGATGATGAAGGAGTAAAAACTCGGGAAAGAATTCTGATTAAAGAGGGTATAATAAACGAGCCGTTACTGAACCGAGAATATGGAACGAAATTCGGAATGGGTTCCAATGGTGCCGCTCGGTCTGTGGATTTCAATCGTGAGCCTATCATTAGAATGGCAAACACCTATATGAAACCTGGTGATTACACGTTTGAAGAACTCGTTGAGGACGTAAAACACGGCATTTACATGCTATCATTCACAGAGTGGAACATTGATGATCGCCGATATCAAAGTAAATACGTTGGATTCGAATGTTATTTGATACAAGATGGAGAGATTACCGATACTATGGTTCGAAGACCGACGATGGAATTGACTAGCATCGGCCTGTTCTCTTCAATAGATGCGGTGGGAAAGGATCTTGCATTTGACTTTCCCGGTACTTGCGGAAAGAGCGATCCCAGTCAAGGTGTACCCGTCTATGCCGGTGGAGGAAGTATTAGGATGCGAAACATACGTCTTGGATGACTGGTGAAACCTATGAGTGAATCCTTACAATCCTTTGTGGATTACAGCCAAGAGCTAGGACAAGGGATGGATATAGATGCATTGATTGTCCGAGGTATAGCGGAAACGAAGAACCAAATTCGATTTTCCCAAAACAAGATCGACATCAATAAACAATGGAGTTCAAAGACACTACATGTTTTAATGGTCGTTGACGGAGACCGAGTGACAATTGGAGAGTTTACACCTTCCTCCAAAGACATGGTCAAGAACCAACTGATATCAATGGCCAAGTTTGCAAAACATATGCCCTTTAGTCCGTTTTTTAAGGGGATAACAGACACATCGGAGATGTATTCGCCCATTCCGCAGCAAAAAGATCCTAGGATTGACGAATATAGGGATAAGGCACCAGAGGATGTGAATAACTGTATCGATCGAGCCCTAGAAGCTGGCGCTAAAAGAGTCGCAGGCTCGTATTTTTTTGGAAAAAAAACTCTGTCCTTTGCCAGTTCGGCTGGACCACGGGGCACTTATAACGATACTTTCTTCAATATGACTATTAGAGCATTTCAGGAAGAATTGGATGCCTCTGGACAAGGATTGGCCTGCGGGTGTATACCGTCTAAAGCTGAAAATGACCTCCTAGTTGCAGGTGAGCGAGCGGGACGATTTTCTAAAATGCATCAGGGTGCAATCCAAGCCGCCCCTGGCAAATACGACATAATTATGTCACCTGCGGTAGCGGCAAACATTCTCGCAGTTATCCCTCGGGGAGCAAGCCCCTTTGCGGTTATGATGGGAATGAGCCCATTGGAGGATAAAATGGGTGACAAGCTTGGCCCTGAATTTGTGTCGGTCTATGATAATGGATTACAGCCCGATGGCCTAGGGACTGCACCTTTCGACCTAGAGGGGTACCCCCGTCAGAACACCCCGATTTTTTCGGATGGCGTTCTCGTAAATTTTATTCATAATACATCCACTGCTGAATTGTTTCAAACAGAATCAACTGGAAATAGCGATTTAGTCCCATTAGCGGGAAGAGCCAAGGCATTAGCTCCTTCCCCATCTAATACGGTTTTCAATAATGGTGACCATAACTTTGATGAATTATTAGAGAATGGATCCAGGCCAACCCTTTATGTAACCTGCAACTGGTACACCCGCTATACGAGCCGTATCTCCACAGAGTACAGTACCATCCCACGAGATGCCGCTTTTCTTGTTGAAAACGGCGAACTCAGGACTCCAGTAAAGAACTTCCGTATCAGTGATAACATCCTAAGCCATTTTGCCAATATCGATGCCATGGGTAATGATAGAGTTCAGGTCGAGTGGTGGCAGGTTTTCGTACCCACATGGATCCCGACCGTCCGTGTGAGAGATTGTCGCATAACTACAGCTACCAAATAATATTCCGGATGAATCACCCAGATGGATTTCGGGGTAATAATCTGAACTACGCCCCATTGTGAGAATAGCTTTTGCCAGCCTTGTCATCGAAGGTCATATTCCCCTCCCCTTGTTTTTCAGAATGATCCCTTCTTATTGGTTAAGGCGGTTACTGCTTGTCTGATCAGTAAAGAGAGCTATCCCTTTATCGTGCTAAGTTTCGCATTTATTCGAATGATCGGTGGCGTTGTATTTCTTGATTTCTATATGAAACATAGAGAGAGGCGATTTTTGGTTTTGACGACAGTCTTTATACTCTTAGCTCCAAATTCAGTGTTGTAACTGTTTACAATCCCTTTTGAAGTTATTAATCCTGCCGTTGAGAATTTTGCACCTGAAAAAACTGTTGTAAGGTTGCAGGGAAAGGATTACTCATTTCTACTGTCAGGTAAATCATAATCCCACTATATGCAACCGCATCATCGCATCATCCTAACCATATTTTTTAGTTTTTACCTGATTTAATGTGGAAAGTTCACGCATGCAAACAATCATATATAAGAGCATGTATTTAGCATCCAGCACCCGAGGTATGATATCATGACTGAAACAGATGGGAATGTGGTGGAACTTCGAGATTTGACGAAATATTACGGTAAAATTCGGGGAATAGAAGATTTAACCCTAACCATTAAAAAAGGAAGGATATTTGGATTCTTAGGTCCTAATGGTGCGGGAAAAACTACAACCATAAGGTGTTTACTTGGGATCATCAACAAATCTAGAGGAAATGTCAGGATCTTTGATCAGGAGATTGCTAACTGGGATTCCAACTATCTTTTGAAAGAAAAAATCGGATATCTGCCTGGCGACTTTGATCTGTATCGGCACTTTTCCGTTAAGGAAATGCTGGATTACTTTGCAGCGCTGAGGAAAAAACCAATTTCTCTTCGAGCTGAATTGGTTACAAGATTTGACCTTGATGAAACTAGACGGGTCCATCAGCTAAGCAAAGGAAACAGACAGAAGGTGGGATTAGTACAGGCGCTAATGCATGATCCAGATCTCGTTATTTTGGATGAACCCACAGCGGGCCTTGATCCTCTGATGCAAACACGATTGTATAAGGTATTAACGGAGTTTAAATCCCGCGGAAAGACAATTTTCTTTTCCTCCCATAATCTTGACGAAGTCCAAAAGATCTGTGATGAAGTAGCCATCATTAAGGAGGGGAAATTAGTGAGTCATGACCTAATCGAGCAGTTGAGCGAGAAAATCCCACGAAAGATGATTGTGTCGTTGGGCGAAATCGGTCGCCCCGAGGATCTGGCAAAAATTCCTTATGTGAGCACCTTCAAACCTGCATCCAACAGTGATGGTCGCAAGTATGAATTATGGTTTGATAAGCCAAATCCGGATTTTTCTGCGATTTTTCGGGTTCTCCAAGACCTGAATCTACCTTTAGGAGAGGTAACGATTCCCGCCCCTAGTCTGGAAGATTATTTCATGCAATACTATGAGGAACCAAAGGAGGGTTAGTCTTGATTCGGATGTGGATCGAGAGCCTTCGGATCATCTGGCGCCAAAATCGGTTTCTTTACATATTCTTATTCTTCATCGGATTATTCGGTGTTACCCTTAGTGTAACTGCATACCCAGGCGAGGAGGGGGTATTAGCCTTCTACGGCCTGACTGACTCACCGTTTGGAGAGGCGATCATAGGTGAATTTCTAGTTGAAGTGGGAGGGGAAAACCCAGAGGTTTACCTGTTTTTTATTCTAGTCTACTTTTTACTGTATGCTACGAACCTCTTTCCAATTGTAGGATTATGGCTTGGGGGAGCGGGATTACCCGACGAGGTTCGATCTGGTATGGCGGATATTTACTTATCCACGTCCAATCGAAAAATCAATGTCACGATTAGACACATTTTTTCTCATATAATACTCATCACGTCCATCCTAACCCTAATGTTTCTACAGATCCCAACCGTATTCCTTTTTTTCAATTTGCCTATTCCATTCGAACGAGTAGCAATAGCCTTTTTCATTCTTTGGTTATCAACGCTTACATTCTATTTTCTAACCTTTTCGGTTAGTTTAATTACTCTAAGAGGCGACCTGGCTCGTGGATTTGGTGGATTGCTATTTATCTACTCATATCTGATAGTTTTTGCGTTGGGTTTTAACCCCGCTTTAGAGGATCTAAAATATGCAAATATTCTCTATTATTTCAGATTGAATGGGACGTTATTGAAAGGAGACCCAGTTAATATCGAGAACATACTGCCATTTGTGCTCGCAGTCTTGTTTTTGGCTACTGGACTTATTATTTTTAGAAGAAGAGATCTATTGGCCGTTCAAACGAGGTCAAGTAGCATCAGTCCCCGCAGAAAGTCACTTAGAGGAATGCTATCCATAGTTCGACCAGGGAAACTGCTTTCTCCGATTCAAAGGTTCTTAAACCGAGTTTCGCCGATTGCGGCCGAACAATTCCAAAGCGATTATTTTCTTTTTATTGGCTATTCTATTTTCCTTGTATTGATGGTGTCTTCGATTATTTTTGCCTACCCAGAACAAGGGCTTGAACAGCTGATGCCAATTTATACGAACAATCCAATCGTAGCATCTATCCTACGCGGGTATGATGTCGCCCAAGATCCTTTGGGTGTATTTCTGGGTCAGTTTTACGGCTATACATGGATTTATTTTGCCCCATTCAGTATTATCTTAGCTGCGAAAGTCATCGACAGAGATTATTCAGCAGGAATGCAAGATCTCCTTTATGGAACCCCTGTGACAACCAGAAAAGTGCTATTGCTTCGAATTTTCACAGGTGTAATCGAGATCCTTCTTCTCAGCTTTTTGGCCATGATAACTCTGCTCTTTGGCCAAATCGTAATTCAAAAAGATTCGCGGTTATTTGACCAAATGGTTGCTTTTATCCTTATTCCCTTATTATACATCACGCTCTTTTGCTTGGCCATGGCTATCGCTATTATAGTACGTCCAGAATATAGAATTCGAATTGTTATTGGTGTGGGAGCTTGGACGATTCTCTTCGCGGTCATCCCTTATTTTGGAGAATCTTTGATGCCCCTAAGGTTTCTATCACTCTTTACTTATTTTGACCTGATAGGTATACTGTTTTTGAATTTCCAATGGGAACAAATTGGTTGGCTTTTTGTAATTGTGGCAGTTTTGGTTTTTTCACTCGGTTTTATTCGATCTTATTCAAAGAAAATGGTTTTATACTGAAGAGTAGGCGTAAAACAATTCGTGTTGAAATATAGATCGTTTCTAACCAAGAATACAAGAGAAATAACACGTGACCTTCCTTATTCTTCTTCGAAGACGAACAATTCCTCAATCGATGCGTTAAGAACCCGCGCGATATTGTAAGCTAGTCTTAAAGATGGATTATAGGTTCCTTTTTCCAGGAAAACGATAGTTTCTCTTCTCACACCTACTTGCTCCGCGAGCTGCTTTTGTGTAAGATTGTAACGAGCTCTATATTCTTTTATCCGTGTTTTCATTTGAGGTACCCTCAACCCCGTCTCTCCGCCCAATAAAATCCAATGTAGTATATGATAATACCACCCGCAACAATCGGTCCAGTCAAAGCAACAAAAATCACCTCATCAATAATCCCTATGCTGTTAATTAATATCAGGAATGCCAGTGTAACAAAAAAAAATCTGAAAGCTGCATCAGCAGACTTTAATCTGTTTATTTCGGACCGTTCATCGTGTCTGATCGTGGTAACTCCCTTTCTTCGGTATTTAAAATCTCGATAGGAATATATCAAGATTAAAATCCCGGGAAAAATCAAAAAACCGCTTAACAGCTGATCAAGAGTATTTTTGCTTGAGAAAAAACCAAATATACCCATCAAGGCTATAATCGATCCCAACAACGGGGGAATCAGTATGAGGAAAAGTCTTGGATTCCTGAGAGACATAACAATACCACCCTATACTGCAAGGACCAAGGTTTCTCGGTCAAATAATCTTTGAGCAAGAAAGAATGTCACGAATATGGCCATGAGAAGTCCAACGCTCAATAACAAATATGCGATAACGGTATCGAACTGAAAAACTCCTTTTAGAAGGAAAAACATACCAAAAATGATTAACAATCCGCCCATGGGCAATAAAACTACGCCTCCGCTTTCCACAATTGAAGGAAGTTTGGAAGTTCCGAGTATAAAGAGGAACGTTGTAAAAACCACAGAAAGGGGTCCCACAACGAATAACAGCAAAACCCGTGATAAATGAAATGGTAGTCCAGAAAAAAGGATTATTAAGGACAGGATTCCGTCTATCATTACACCGGCAATGATGCACGCCAAACTCTTCCCTAGAAGGATTATTCCTTCGGAGACTGGAGCCGCTAGGAGAGGTTTAATGGTTTTCCACCTGATCTCATTGATAAACGTGGTGATTCCTACTAGAGTAGTTCCCATCACGGGAAGCATCAAGAAAAATAACAGAATGAAATATTCAGCTTCCGAGTCGGTTTGTGACATAAACGCGATTAATTGCGGCATAAAAGCCACCACTGGTATTCCCAACGAAATTAACATTGGCAGAAGAACTTTCATGGATCCAAAACGTACCTTCAGTTCCTTATAACAAATTTCAGTTACCGCGGAATTCAGCGTCCTCACCTAATAGGGAAAAGTAAACGTCTTCTAGCGTAGATTGTTTTAATCTCGTCTTAACGTCAATTAAGTTTCCTACGTCTAGTATTTTCCCCTCATTGATGACAGCTACCGTATCACATACTTTTTCTGCCCTAGATAAAAGATGGGTTGTCATAAGTATGGTTTTACCTTCTTTTTTCAACCCGGATATCAGTGACATGACTTCTTTTGCCATGACTGGATCAAGACCTGATGTAGGTTCGTCAAGTAACAATATCCTAGGATTATGGATTAATGCTCTTGCCAAATTTACTTTCTGCTTCATCCCTTTTGACAGTGCTGATATAGGGGTATTTTTCTTATCTTCTAACGTGAAAAACTCAAGTAATTTCTTGATTTTCTTTCTTCTCGCGTTCTTCCTGATCCCATATAGAGCACCGCTGAAATCGAGATTTCCAAAAATCGTTAAGGTTGGATAAAGTCCAAAATCATCAGGAGAATACCCGATTAACCGTCTGACCTTCAATCCCTCTTTTGTTACATCATATCCAGCAACTTTTGCCGTACCTGATGATGGCAAAAGCAGCGTAGCCACGATATTTATAGTGGTGGTCTTTCCCGCACCGTTGGGACCAAGATATGCAAAAATTTCTCCTTCATTTATGCGAAAACTAATATTCCTAATCGCAGTGAATCCATTAAACTCTTTTGAAAGATTCTTAACCTCTATCACTAGATGGAACCCCGATGAGAAATGTTGAATATTTCTAACATCATGTTATGTATTTCTAACATTTGCTTATAAACTCTATCATATGGGCCAGTCTGAGAGAATTCTCGACGATATGACGTTAGCTAAGAAAAATTTTTGGATTCCTCTCCGTCGATGATTTTGAATACTCCAATGAAGATAGTTGATCGTCCCCGTGACCGTGGTTGTCATGAAAAGAGGAAGCAGCTTACATAAGGTACTAATACCTTCCATTCTGCTAGTAGTTAGTTATCTGATGCTCAACGGGGCAATAATATCTGCGATACCAACAAGAACACTATATACAGGTAACGAAGTTCCTATTATAACCGAATACAATCGGTATGAGCCAGATGGCACTAGTACGATCCTTGTAGCATTAGATATTAACCTGCTCGGAGAAGGAAAATATTTCCCTGATGAAGGTGCCGTTATAACACAATTTGAGGATTGGTTAAAACCATTTGAGACAAAGTTCGGCGTTTCCTTGCAGGTCAAAGGTATCACAACATATGATCCCGGCGAAAATGACTCATTGGATGTAAGTCTCGAAAAGGTAACAAGTCAAATTTCGTGGCAGGATTCATCAGGTATTACAGATCCGCGAGTCAATGGCAACGGTTATGATTGGCTAATCATCTATCAAGAGTACTATCTGGGCGGGCACAATCGGGTCAATGCAGTTTACGGAAATGCCCTCATCATTGCACACTATCAACCTCTAGATTGGACATCCCGACAATTAATACTTCTTCACGAGGTAGGCCATCTATTTGGAGCGGCTCACGGACCAGAGGGTGTTGTAGACGATTCATGGTATGGAAATCAATCCCTTTCCTTCATGAATTATTCTGATCTAATCAAGATGCATAATAATGGGTGGAATAAGAACAATCTCCCATGTGATGAAGTCAATTTCGGACGAATTAATGCTACGCGTTATCGGTTTGATTTGAATGATGCAGATGGAGATAACATGCCCAATTACTATGAGCATCGTTATGAACTTAATCCGAACGAAAATGATTCACATGAGGACAAGGATGATGATGGTCTGCGAAATTTTGATGAGTATATCCAGGGGACAGATATTATATCGGAAGATACAGACCAAGATTCTTTTTCTGATTGGGCAGAAGTGTTTCTTGACACATCCCCCATAAATGACTCCGAATTCCCAAACGTTCCGATTCCCGTTATTGTATCGGACATGCGGAATACAACAGTATTAGTTAATACGGCCGTTTCGTTACGCTGGCGGGCGGTTTCTTCGAACCCGATGTCGTATCAAATCTACCAAAATGGGTCGAATATCGCGGAGTCACCGTGGGAAAAAGAGCTAATCCAGCATCAAATCACATTAGATACAGCAGGAGTTTATAACTTCACAGCAGTAGTTCGGGACCAAGATGGGGATCAAAGTTCCTCCACGATTATATTACATGTGGGGGCTGCCCGATCAACCAACCTATCTTGGTTGGCACCATTGGTAGGGATTTGTTTTCTTGTATTCGCCATCCGAAGGAAAAGACGGAGCATACCATCATCTGAAGGGATTTGATAGGAGTTAGAAAAAACATTAATCAAGAAGATGCAATTAGCTAGGAAGAAATCGCCAATGAATGAACATAATGACAAAAAATAGGTGGCTGATAGTTTGAAATCCAAAATCATTGCTGAACTAAGCACCTTTCCGGTTGGGGTAGGAACCAGCCTCAGTAAGTATGTCAAGCAAGCCGTGAAACAAATCGATGGATTTCCTGACATTCGTGTTATTCACCATCCGATGGGGACCGTGATTGAGGCAGATTCCTTAGATCAAGTCCTTTCTGTGACAAGGTCGGCCCACGAGGCCATCATTGATGCAGGCGCGGATCGAGTGGTCACTCACCTTCGAATCGATGATCGCCGAGATAAACCCCGACAGATGGAAGATAAAATCGCGGCAATAGAAGACTAAAGGAAGACTAAAGGAAGCCAGAAAGACCTTAAATGTTATATTGCCAGGTGTTAATGAACTTTCTTTCGAGTGAGGTCAAATCAAGGATCGCAACCGATGCCCTTCCACTAATCCATCCACCACCTTCACCTGGATTGATATGAAGGGTTTGATTTGAGAGAACTTCATCTTTTTGTTGATGCGTATGCCCACTAATTACGACATCAAATGAGCCGGAAGTCAGAATCGTTGTAAAAACCTGCGTGTGATGCCCGTGGGTCAATGCAATACGTTTGCCGTTTATTTCTTCAATAAGCAAAACACCTTCCAACACGCTATCAGAATGTTCTTTGACTCGTTTGCGAAGCAAACGAATTTCACCATCATTGTTCCCCAAAACTAATCGGCATGGAAATTCGAATAGTGGAAGCAAAGCGAAAGGTGCCACGAAATCCCCCGCGTGAAACACCATCTCGACATCATGAGCTTTAAACACCTCTACCGCTCTTTTGATCGCGATCAAATTATCGTGAGTGTCCGAAAGAATGCCTATAATCGTCATGTTAATTTTCACCTAATCTATCTGCCAATTCCAACCAGAGGAGGATCCTATTTTCTGTAGCCCTGGATTTTCCGAAATCTTTTTTCTTGAACCATATTATAAAGGCTGACCCTACCAAATCTATCCAAGAATCAACAGAATCTTTATAGATGGCGAGCGTTAACCAAGAGTACACCCGGGTAAACGTGGACAATTTGGTTATTAAAAACCTGAGACCAGGTAAGAACAATGGTAACCCCTCCGTGGCGGATTAACGAGATCCTAGATCGGGCCCAAACTGGCCCTGTTTGCTTGGAAAAGGATTTTGACCTGAAACTCTTGGTACCAGCCCTTCACCGGGTCATCCAAGACTACGACATAAACTTCGATCGTACCCAACCTATCCCAGCCGATAACCACTTAGCGGATCGACTTTGGGAGGCCGCGTGGGACTTCTATTTAGAAGTCGGAACCCTTTGCACTGATACCTACCGTCGAATCCTATTTTCTGAGGAAGAAATCCATGAGGCTTTGGGAAACTTCCCAGGAAAATTTACCGTTGGTTTTGGACGGGACTCCAGAGAGATTACAGCTAGGAAAATCGAGGATTCTCAAAGGCCTTACTGCCTCTTCTCACCGGATATTACTTGTGATGAAGACCTCTTTGTTCCAATGTCAATGGCATACGTACAAGAACCACTGGCTGATGGAGTATGCGCCCCCATCCTCGAGGAGATTGAAGGAATGCCCATTCGATCGGGATATCCTTCTGAACTTAAGGGCTCGGTCGCTCATGCCATGATGTTTCGAGAGGCCGCACGACGTGCGGGCCGCCCAGGCATATTCTTGAAAAGTGTGGGAACCGCGGAATCTGATGCTGCCCAAATTGCGGCGAGCAATCCTGAATGGGGAGAGCGGTTAACGGACGGTCGATTTGTTGCTAGTGTTACCGAGTTGAAGGTGAATAATTCTCTCTTAAATAAAATGGTACACTTTCACACTTATGGGTGTTTTATCTGCGCACTGGCGGGTCCTATTATGGGGGGTTACGCGGGCGGCCCAGAGGGAACTGCCATTGTTGGGATTGCATATCATATTCAGAGTTTGATGGTCAATCAGGCACATTTTATGGTGTATTTTCCTTTTCATTTGAAATACAGTACTTGTAATACCATGCGAGAACTCTTATGGGTGATTTCTGCCTCTTACCAAGCATTAGCTCGAAATAGCAATCTAATATCCATGTCTGGAGGATTCACAGCTGCAGGTCCCTGTACAGAAATGGTGTTGCATGAGGCAGCAACACACGGGCTAGTATCAGTTGTATCTGGAGCGAATTTATGGGAAATTGGAGTTGCTTTCAATAAATACAAGAATTATGCAACACCCCTGGAAGCTCGAATTGCCGCAGAGGTAGGCTGCGGGGTAGCAAAGGAAAATATATCCCGTAACGATGCGAATGAGCTCACTCTTGCTCTCCTTGATCTTTATGAAGAAAAAATCCCAACGGCACCCAAGGGGAAGCACTTTAGAGAGTGTTATGATGTGAGAAAGGTTAAACCTACTCAGGAATATACGGATCTCTATCGTAAAACCAAAAAAGGACTTCAGGATATTGGGGTTCCGTTTATCTATTAATTCTAAATCTTCTTACTACGAATATTGGGAAATTGGAATAAATACAAAAGCTATGTGTCATACCGTACCCCCTCAATAGCGTATCGCTCAGGTGGTCACTTCTCGTTTGCTGGACTGGATTTTTTTCAAGAATCTTTTTTCCGTTCTCCCTAATTTTCCTTTTTCGGCTTGGATCTGGGATATTTTTTCTTCTAAATGTGTTGAACAATAGAAGGTACCCTTGTACTTCGCGAACATCTGAGTATGACATCGAGAACATCGCTGAACCAAAGGACGTCCCAATAATTTGAATCTCCCTTTGATAAAGAAGAAATATCCAACGAAGAGACCAAGAAATAAATAAACTAATGCTAACGAGGCAAAATCAGATGGTGATGTAAAGATCCGTACAAGAGTGATAAGTACAATAAGAAAGCTAATGAGAGTGTATAGCCATTCCTGCTGTTTTTCTGACAGTGTGTCCCAGAGAATTGTCATAGAATCTACATCCAATTAGAAGGACGGTCATATTTTTACTTTATTAAATACGGAGAGATCCTAGATATTAAAATCTATCCGTTTATAGTTACTATCTGACCAAAATACAGATTGGGTGCATTGAACATACCTCACACGCATTGATACTCCGAAGTCATCGGGGAGCCTTTGTACAATGCCCTAGGTCCTAAATTTACTTACCTTCTACCAAACCAGAGTCAACTAATCAAGAAAAATTAAGGCCCAGATCGTGTAATTCTTTTTTAACCTGATTATAAATGCCAGTATGCTCATTAGAAGGTTGTAACGTCTTCAAATCGTAACATTCCTGAAAAGTTTTGCCCAGAGGAGCTTTTCCCAATGAAGGTTCATATTTAGCTAGAATTGCGTTAACTAGTTCATTGGCGCTATCCCTTTTCATTCCAGTCGCAGCATGGCCGACTTCACAGCCAATTCGGGCTTCCATTCCTGATTCTCGATCTAAATACTGACTTTTGGCCGCGCTGGCACTATTAATGTGAATCCCCGAAACGGCCCCTATGACTGCATTTGCAGCAACTTCATACAAGCACATTTCCGTACAGGGACCAGCAGCAGTAATGGCTTCAGTTGCGGAAAGAAGATGGGTGTTTCGACTGAGTGCCTGCCCTACAATTCCAGCTATCCACAGGGTTTCTCGGGCGGTACTGCAAGAATGCTGTAAATGCAATACAGGAAAATCAGAATATGCTACATTATGCACCATAAGTCCCTGAAAATGATGGGCTAGCGTCACCACAGCCGTTCCTTCAGGTCCCCCCGCGTATCCGCCCATTAGTGGCACGTACACTGCACCTATGAGGACATTGTTTCGTTCTGTATAATATAGCGCCTTTGATAATTGGGCGAAGTCCGTCTTGAGTTCAGCCATTGATGCTATGAGGTTTCCATCGACTGGTCGAACTCCATATTCTGGTTGAGTGGCTGCAATATATCCCGAGGCGGAGAGGGCGCTGCCCAATAGGTTATGAAAACCAATGGAAGGACGACCGGCAAGCCTAGCACCTTCTTTAGCATATTTGATATTATATATCGATGCTAAAACCTCTGCAGGCGTGCCTGGCTTTGGGTCCATCCCGCTGATTTTATGAAGCGGAAACCCTCCACTAACCGTGTCTGCTAGTGGCTCTTGCGCATAACTTTGGATCAATTGAACATATATTTCCTCCGAAATTTCCCCTCCGCCCGAGGTCAAGCACAGTGGGGGTGTAGTATCCTCTACTTTCCGATTTTTCATGTTTCGCGTGTCGGAACCTGCACCAAACGTAATTTCCGCAGGCGCATTCCTGAAAGCTCCTCTAATCTCTGCTTCCTCAAATATTATCTGTCGATGGTTGCTCATACAATATGTACCAGTCTCTAAATAGAGATCTACCGCTGCTTGAAACAAAGAGTCCGCTAGGCTATTATCACTAGGGATAACTATTGTGGGATCATCTGAAAATCGAATGTCGTACTCTTTCACGACTTCCTTGACCTTAGCATTCAAGACTTTGAGATCGAAGTGCTTTTCTAATGTAATGGGCCCAGTTTCCGCCCGTTGAATGACTTCCAAAAGCTTATTTCTCTTCAAGGGAATCAAATCGAAAAGAGAAAGGGTAGTGAACCAATTCTCTACACTGATCTTCTCCAAGTAAATGGTATTTATATTATCGGGATACCAACTTCTACCCCTCTATTAGGTCGGGAGAATATGGGGAAGGGATGATTACTATCTCGTCCGAGGGCAATTGACAATGTTTGTCCCTAGCTGCAGCCTTTCCAGGCAGATAGGAATACTATGAAAAATTGGGAAACAGCAGAGGACACTAGTGAAATAGTGAATGAAACAGGGGCTACCCATTTTCAGATCGCTTTGGCTTGGGTACCAGAGAAGGATGGTATTCGTTTTCCAGTTTTTCCAGTATGCAAACTAGAACATTTTGAAGAAGGATTAGGTGCATTAAGAGCAAATTATAATTTATAAAGGAGTTGAAATTTTTCCAGTTAACCAAAAACGGATGATTTAAGCAGTCTTTTGCTTTCTTGTGAAAGCCATCAAGAGAATGACACAGACAACCGCTATCTCAGGTACAAATGTGGTTTGGAAAGGCCATTTCGCTTCAGTTGAGGACTTCATATTTAAGATTATAAGTCCATTGTCTTGATCTGCAACATAAACCAAATCATTCACTACATACGCGCTATTAATCCTCCCTCCTTCATAGTAACGACCTATCTCTAGAGGATTGAGGGGATTACTTACATTCAATACAATTAAACCATCATTCATTCCCCCCAGAAACGCATAATCATCAAAAACCCTTATGGAGAAATACGTTTCACCTTGAGAATAGTCAGCCACTTTTGATATTTCAGTGGATTCAGAGACGTTCCAAATCCTCAAACCACTGCCCCAACTGGTGGAATAAACCAGATCATCTACAACTTCCACATAACTTATCCCATCGTTTTCGGGTCCTGAAAACTCTCCTTTCAATATTGGATTTGAAACATTACTTATGT
The DNA here is from genome assembly GCA_048882505.1 of Candidatus Thorarchaeota archaeon. GTDB lineage: Archaea > Asgardarchaeota > Heimdallarchaeia > Hodarchaeales > Hodarchaeaceae > Hodarchaeum. The sequence continues at coordinate 179,769 of JBHLRO010000003.1, read as the reverse complement.
CCAAGACTATCAATCCGTTATCATAATCAGCAAGGAATGCGAGATCCCCTTTTACCTCAACAGATGTAATATCTCCTTTTGTGCTATAACTTGAAATTAACAAGAGGTTGGCAGGATCTGTGGCGTTGAGTATCAATAAACCAGCGGTATTCCCGAACAATCCGCTTGATACGTACACGATATTTTGCTGAATCTCGATATCCCATGCATATCCCTCTGTACTATCGGAAATAATAATGGGATTGCTCGGATCTGTACTATTTATGACCGTTAATCCAGCAGCACCATCCCCGACATAAATAATGTTGTCTTCTACACAAAATTGATGAGCATAACCTGTCGCATGACCTGTTCCAATCGCGGCTGGCGGTGCAGGGATATGGGATAATTCGATTGGATTGGAGGGATCACTTACATTAACAAACCTCACACCGTAATAACCACAGGTTATAACCGCTATTTCTCTTTCTTCATCTACACAGACGTCGTAAGCGTCCCCCCCAGTCGGAAGTTGTCCGATTTTTGAGAGAACCAATTCCCCATCATAACTCTGACCCGAAATCCCCGTGAAAAGAGTTGGTGATATAATAAAAAGACAAAAGAGAATTAAATAGCTCTTGTACTTCATTTCAAATACGGTCCTTCCTGATTTTCTGATGTAGGGACATCAAACCGATACATAAAACAAATGGAATCAAGAATTCGAATGAGGTTGAGTTACCTGGTATATTAGACCTTATTCTAAGGATTTCAAGACCGTCCGTGTTATCTGCAACAAATATAAGGTCATCCTGAACATAAACTCCGGTCGCTTTACCTCCATCATTATGATTAGCCAAAAGCATTGGTTGGATTGGATCGCTAATGTTGTACACATATAACCCATCTTCCCATCCCCCAACAAAAGCCAAATGACCGGTGATCGTCAGATCTCCAGCATAATCCGTGCTGCTTTCTGATTCTCCTATCTTAGTTGGATTGTTGCGGTCTGTGATATCTAATATCTTGAAACCACCGTCCCAATCCGCCAAAAAAAGCAAATTCCCGATAACTTCAGCATTATTTGCAATACCTTCATCAACATACGTTTTAACTTTGGTCATGTTTGTTGGGTCAGTTATATCAAGTATATCTAGTCCAAAGTGCCCATGCGATAAATAGCCATAATCACCAATCACCTTTATGTCACTCATATAATCATCGCCAGGATACTCTCCCAATTTCACTGGATTACCAGGGTCACTTACATTCAGAACCGTTAACCCGTGCTCGATAATATACAGAAGATTGTCCACCAGATAGACATCGGATACATATCCCCCTTCATGGTATGTATGTTCGATCTCTCTTGGATTTGTAGGATCACTCACGTTAATGATCTCTAACCCGTGAACATGGTTAGCAAGATAAACAAGATCATCGGGCCCATCGAGAAACATTTGATGAGCTCCTCCTGAAGGAAACATATGGGCAAGTTCCTCCGATTCCGAAGGATTCGAGACATCATAGATTCGAAATCCAGCCTCTAAATCCGTGAGATACGCAAGGCCACCTTCAACCCATATATCAAGTGCCCAGCCCCCTGTATCAATTTGTCCAACTTCCTCAAGACCTAATTCGAAACCGACATCTTCTTGTAACGTTCCTGAACTTATAAGTAGACTTGTGGAGATAATAGTTGTATAAATTAATACCAGAAAATGGTTTTTATGGCCCAACTAGCTCACAACCGAATGTGAAGGTGTACTCATGGGAGATAAATAGTTATAACATGGGGTCGGAAACCAAAGTTGTCATTCTTCTACATATGGACAAATCCATCTATATGAAAGGGCATTAGGGCGCCATTTTCCCATTTCTTCGGTGAAATGAATATAACGGAGATGTTTCCCTGAAGACAGTGTAATAGCACCGACGAGCGTCTTTAATGTCATGGATTCTTTTGATGAGATGGACATTGATTAATTGATTTAGGGCATACCTTATCGTTCGTGGAGAGTATCTCGTTTCGAGTATAAGTTGTTTAGAATTTATGAATTCTCTTTCTTGTAACTTTTCATATACTAATTGAGCTGATGGAGGCAAATTCCTTAATATTTCATGATTTGTGGAATACATCGTTATCTTGAACCCTTTTCGTGCTGGTTTATGCCATAAAGAAAATCATTATATCCAATTAATTTATAAGGCAATAGTATATCTGATATGTTTATAAGAATAACCGTTCGTGCAATGTCCTGAATATTCAAAATATCTAGGTTAATACTCACTAGAAAACTTGAAGCTCACCAATCCCCCAAAAAAATGAAGACAGGGTAAAGAAAAGATTAAGTAGATATTTAAAAACTCACGGGAAACACAAGGTAGCTTAGATGAATTCCTCATCAAACCTTCTTACTCAGGGAAAGAATGAGGTTTTAGAGGATGAGACCCGCATATCCATCTACATTTATTTAATGGTCCACAGCGAATTAACATTAAAACAACTAGGTGAGTATCTCCACAAAGGAAAAACTACGATCCATCATCACATAAAAAAACTGGAAGAGAGCGGAATTGTGAAGTATCGAGAAGACAAAAAAGATGCCCGACGACAACTTAAGACCAGATATTATTCAATAAGCACGAATGAACTTCTTCGTGGGGATAAAAATAGAACGTTGAACCTAATAAAAATTAACAAGATGATTCTTTCTATTCTGACCGACTGGTGGATTGAGTATTTGGAAAACGAATCCGATGCAGATTATAACCGAATGCTTTCGCTTTTTGACATCGATTTGGATCATCCCGCCAAACCAAGAAATGAAAAAACATCTTTCTCTCATCTTAGCGCAACTATAAAAATGCCTATACTTGATATTTTACGATGGAGGGAAAAAAGTCTTAAGAAATAACGTACAGAAAGCCCACGGTAATTGAGTAACTCCTTCTTTGTGTTGTAAATGAGGAAAATCGAGATCGTAGAGATAGAAAACAGTTTTTTGAATTTCTTTACCCCTGCAATTATCATTGCCTCGGGTTACTTCCTAATCAACCTAATAAGTTGGCCGCTATCCCTACTTCCTTGGGCGGCCAATCAAGCCAATATTCGTTTTGATTTCAATTTACTCTTTCTTATTTCACCGATTGTGGCTGGGATTTTGGTTAGTTTAATTGTATATTTTATCTTTATACCTCGTTTAAAGGTCATTGATGCCGAATATAAGACCCTATCGAGGGAAAGTTCGATTATGTTGCTTGTATTGTTTTGTGTTGCCATGAGCATTCGATTAAGCTTTGGTACGCTTATAACAGAGTTCCTTGGGGGATCAATAGAATTACTGTTACCTTGGTATCTCCCCTCATATAATCTGCTATTCGTTACTCCGTTGTACTTGTCGTTTTTCTTGATCGGAAGAGTCGTAATACATGGTTTCACAGAACTAATCTATCGTCGAACGGCAATCCCTTCCCTAGAGGACCGCGGATTGGCACCTTCACATGCCGTGGTGACTTCTAGTGTTGGTTTTATCCTACTTGATTTGTCATATTACCTAAATACTCCCAATCTATTAAGCAATATTTTCTGGTTGGGCTCTACTTTTATCTACGCGATTTTAACGGGATTAATTTACGTTTTTACCAGAAATGTGTTCTATTGTTTTCTGTACGCGCTTATATATGATTTCTATAAACTAACAGACATTCTCGGCTCACAACTGAATAACGACATTTTAAATCTGGTTTATGTTTTGATTTCTATATTCGCCCTTGCGGTCGGGTTAATTACAATCATCTACATAACCGTAACAGTCCTCATTTCTAGATCTAAGGTAACTGCGGATTGGATTAAAACTTTAAAAAAGCGGTCGGTTCCTAAAGTTCGAAAGGGACTAATTGGCTTTATTATTATTGCATTTGTTTTGGTCCTAAGCCAATACCTAATAACTTCGATAATCTCTGGAGTTACGCAATTCCATCTTCCCGATTATATCGTCTACCACACAATATTCTTTCTAGTAGCCTTTTCCATTCCATTTTGGCTCTCTATTACGACCGAGTACGCGCGTGATTGATCTAGCAATCCCCAGAAGAAGGAGCCGAAAGGTGTCAGGATCCCTGGTATCTAGCATTTTCGCTATCGGAACTTATTCTGGACAAAGATTTCGAGTAAGTTTACAAACTCTTTCCTTTTAACTAGCCAAGAGGTTAAAGATTATGGAACTTTCATTTGGTTTGCAACTTGAACCCCAATTCGGATATACCATCTCTGAGATGGATTCTATTGCTGAACAACTTGAGGAAACGCGGTTCGATACCGTCTGGGTCTCCGACCATATGTTTCTTGATAATGATTCCGTGGAAAGGTGTGCCTTTGATTGTTTTACGCTTATGACTTATTTGGTGAGCAAATACTCCAAATTACGTGTTGGATCATTGGTACTATGTAATAGTTATAGACAACCTGGAATACTCGCAAAAATGGTAACATCGTTAGATCACTTCTCTGGTGGGAGATTGGAATTAGGTTATGGGGCCGGATGGAAAGAAATCGAGTACACTGCCTATGGAATTCCTTTTCCCTCGGCAAGAGTTCGGATTAGTCAATTTGAGGAAGCCATTCAGGTTTTAAAGGCATTATGGCAAGAAGACAAAGCTACCTTTTCTGGAAATTACTATACACTAAAAGAAGCGATCTGTTCACCCAAGCCCTTTCAAAAACCGCATCCAAGGCTATGGATTGGAACAATGACTGGAGGAAGACGAATGTTAAGAGTAACAGCGAAATATGGGGATGGCATCAATGTAGCATGGTCATTTGGCCCCAAAAAATGTACTGAACTATTTAGCCAATTGGAAAAGTACTGCTCCGAATTTGGACGTCCTGCTAGAGATGTACTCCGCTCGATAGGATCATGGGTGCGATACTTTAAAAATAAAGGCGAGATGGAATCCAGAATGAAGGAGGAAGCTTCAAAACGAAACTTAAGCTACGAACAATATAAAGACCGGGTTAAGGGCGCTCTTGTCGGAACCAAGGATATGATAATTGAGAAGCTTATCGCTTATAAAAATCTCGGAGTATCACATTTCATCCTTATGTTCCCTATGAAGGAAGAATTACAATATCTCGTTCGGTTTAATGACGAAATCCTTCCTGAAGTTCTTTAAACTTGCGACTGACGAATCTAGGAAGCGCCATACTGTGGTAAATCGAATCTCATACCGTTCTGCTTATTCCAAACAGGGTCTTACATTGGAATTTATCAAAAAGGATCCATTGTAACCTTTATGGCGCGTTTTTCGTGAATCTCCAACATTCCTTTTTCCCATTCATTCATGGGAACTCGGTGGGTTATAAGTTTTCCAAGCTTTTCTTGGAGGTTTTTATCCTTTAGTAGACCTCGCATCACCTGCCACGTTTGAAACATCCTACGTCCCGCGATTCCGTATACAGTGGCACCTTTGGATATCATGAGAGTGTTAATATCGAATGTTATCGGGCCCGAAAAGAATCCAAGAAGTGATACACGTCCTCCATATGTCAAGGCTTCGAGACCGTGTTTAAGGGCGTGGACATTGCCGGCCATCTCCAACATTACATCTACCCCATTTCCATCCGTAGCATCACGAATAATGCTTGGAATGTTGTCTCCTTCTTCCCGGGCATTCAGTACCATATCAGCACCCATTTCTTTGGCCATGTTTAGGCGTAGCATGTTGTTACCTCCCGCTGTGGCAAATATCTGAGCGGCGCCCAGCTTTTTCACTACAGGAATCGCCATTAGACCTATTGGCCCACATCCCGTAATCAACACATTTTTACCTCCCACTCCATCATCCTCTACATTTCCCTTTGGGAGAATTGTATGCACTGCGTTTCCAAGAGGATCTTGTAGGCTTGCCAATGCCGGATCGAGGTTCTTATCATTCTTCCACACATTTAATTCAGGTATGACAGCATATTCCGCGAAAATCCCATCTTTATCAACACCAAAGATCGCAGTGTTTCTACATATATGCATCCTGTCGCTGCGACACTGATAACATGTTGTACAGGCATCATGACATTCCAATGAGACCATATCACCGACTTCAATATTTCGAACATCAGATCCAATTTCTACTACAGTTCCACCTACTTCATGTCCAGCAACAAACGGAATAGCTGGAGGTAGCCTTTTCTGCGCCCAGGTGTCGTATACCCACATGTGGTGATCAGTTCCACAAATTGAAGTTACATTAGTTTTAATCTTGACCTCGTTACCCCGAGAAATTTCGGGTTCTGGAATTTCCTGGATTTCAAAGCCCTTGTCGGGCTTTGTTTTCATGATAGCTTCCATCTTCTACACCATATTCACTTTGAAGACATTTTCCCTATTATATGAAGACATTTTCCCTAAAAAAGGCGATCTAGATTTTCGATTTCTGTTACTCCCCTTTTCCGGCAAATTTTGTAAAGAAAATGACGGGCAAATGAATCAATGATGATTCCCTTGTGGCGTTGAATTCTTCTTTTAAATTCCCTTCTTAACCTTTTTCCTTCTTTATCAAAATCTGTCAGTATGATTATACGTTTATCCCCGTTTATTAGATCCACTACTTCGTCCACCGATTTTCCTCCCTTAACCAGGATCAAATTAAAAATGCCGAGCTTTTGGAGTGTTTTCCGGTCACGGGTTCCTTCTACAATAATTATCGTATCCTGCATATCGCGGCAGTACCGAATGAAAGGTTGGACATCATCGAATAGCTGATCCTTGGACAGTGTTTTATACTCCCTATATAAAAAGGCTTTTGCTGATCTTCAACGGCGATCATAAAGAGGATTTCATTCTCTAGCTAATAGCATTCCCTCAATGGTTACTGGAAGGCTCTTCGTCAATTCCGCTTCTGCCGCTGATAGGTTTTCGGAGGATGATGCATGAAGTGAAAAAATCACATCGCCCCGTTTCACACTATCCTTTTTCTTGTAAAATTGGATTCCTGCCCTTTTGTCCTTGGGAGCTCCCGCACTTCGGGCAGCACGAGATATGACTTCGTTGTTGATCTCAACCACCCATCCATTTTGCGAGGCCTTATACTCATAAATCTCGCTTCCTACCTCAATTTCCTCTGGTGTGATTTTGGGATCCGCGGATTGAGCCTCCAAAATCTCTTGGAATTTCTGATATGCCTTACCCGAGAACAGAATTTGACGCGCCATGTCGGGACCATTTCCTGCTATAACCTTCCCGCTCATTTCTAAAAGAATTCCTGCAAGAGAGGTACTTTTACCTACGAGGGACTCAGAGGCCATTTGGGGATCTTTCAATGCCGCCAGCGCCTCTCGCGCCTCCAAAGCGGGGCCTATGGCATGACCAACAGGAGATGAACCGTACGTCATCCCACTTTCAATCTGTACACCCAGGTTTCTCCCCAATTCCGCGAATCTATGGGCAAACCGTTTTGCAGTATTAAGGTCTTTGGCCTTGGTTCCGATTCCAGTCGGGATATCCAACGCCAGGAACTTTATTCCCATTGCCACCTTCTTCGCAAGGATAGAAGCCATCATCATGGGTTCAGGATCGATCTCCAAGGGAAATTGGACATCTTGTATAATTTTGGCATCAGCAGGCACTATCCCCAATCCCCCAGTCCACGCGAAAAGCCCACCAACGTCATTAACGATATTCTTCATTTCATCTAGTGTGAACTTGACAGAAGCCCCCAAGGCCTCAACGGTATCAGCGGTTCCGCTGGGACTCGTTATGGCTCGACTACTGGTTTTCGGAATTTTTAGTCCAGCAGCTGCAATTATTGGTACAATCAAAAGCGTAACCTTGTTACCTGGAACCCCTCCCAGCGAGTGTTTGTCGAATGTCATAGCTCCATCCCAATCCACCGTGTCTCCCGAGAATGCAATGGCCTTGGTTAGAGAGGCAATCTCTTCAATACTCCAGGTTTGAAAAATTTGACTTGTAATAAATACCGAGGCCTCTAGCGGAGAAAGCTCACCAGAAGTGATGCTAGAAATTATTAAATCAATATCTGTTTGAGTAAAAGAAAAGCCTGGCTGAAAAATTCTTCTTTTGATCAATTTGTAACCTTGGGACAAATTTCAATCACGTTTATATTTAATCAGTCTAAATGTGGTCAATAAACCTTACCAAACTTATCTGGGGAAGCAAGCGTTATGAAGTAAAAAAGGCCATTGATCAAGTATTTGATAAATTACGGTACAAAAAGAGAGAATACAAGAGAATGGGAATGGATAAAGGAAAAATCGACTGATGTACCTAAGAATGACCGCCGGGTATATTATGGTGGGGATAGATTTGGATGAGACACGGCATATCATAAATAATCTTGACGAGATCTGATTCCCCCATTTTATGAATCAAGGGAGTTTTGCGGCGATAGGTCATCCAGTTTCGGATTTCTCGGAAGTTTCTAAACTGTAATTGAACCCCATTACCCTTAAACTGGAGATCAAATTGATTAATTCCATGTGGTCCCAAATGAATGTTAAAGTATTCTAGAGGAAATCGAAATTCATAACCTCCGCCATGGGGGGCGAAATTGAGTGCTTTGACTTTGTTATATACCCCCATATCCTTAATTTTCTGTCCGTATTCCCATTTATCCACGAATCCTGCATTTAGATTAGGTTTTATCTCAACTCCAATCAATCCTTCCTCAGGATTAAATGCAATCGGTACAATCCCCTTGGCGATTTGGGTGCCAGTTAGGTGTAATTTTCCTTCTTGAATTAATCCTTGATGCGTAATTTTGCTTAATGTCCGCCATTCCTGTTGATTTTTAAATATGCTCTCCATCGTATGGTCCCTATTAAATGTATTTATCGTATCTGTGTTCTGGAATTTTTTAAGGTAAAGGCCCTTTGCATCCTCTTCCAATAGGATAACCTTTCCATGTGGGGTATAGATTTCATGATAGCCCGCAGTATCTTTCAGCCACTTCTCCGGATAATAAAGCGTGTCTGTTCCCACGTGACCGGAACAATGAACAGCAACAAACCGTCGTCCGCTATCTTCACCTGACAAAGGATCTTTAACATAATAAATCGCTGAAAAATGGTTACCTTTGCCTAATTGATTTATCTGGTCTTCCCCTAACCTCGTATACGCCGAATTTATTAGACCAAATAACTGATCATCTGGCATAGGGTCGATTAGCTCGTAAAGGCTATATCCGCAGCCATTGGGCATGGAATTATTAGTTGCTATGAGTCCGTCGAATTCCATATCTAGGATTGCACCGTAAGCAAAACCTCGCTTGGTTCTAACGCCATTAAACGAGCAGGTTCCGTCTGGGGCGAATATCACAAAGGATTTTGAAGCCTCTACATCAGCCCCCAGTTGATTCGCCCCATATAGAACCTTAGCATATCCAATTCTCATTATTTTCGGAGCTATCTGAGCGATTCGATTTCCTGCTGCAAGCGAAAAAATCCGATCTTTAGCCACATCTAACCATTTCTTGAATCCCTCATCCAAACCACTAAACTTTTGATCGAAGGATACTTCAAGAAACGCGCCTTTTTCAAAGGTATCTTTGCTTATCATCAGGTGTAATAGGGCGAATTGTAGGGTCTCTTATACATAATCATAGGGGAAATCGTAATATAGGTTTTTCCTTGGTATCTGCTTTGGCAGAATGTTCTTATCCCTTTAACTTCTCAGGTATGTCCTTTACCCCTCAAAATAGAGCGTAAAGTAGAGGAGAGATAAATAAGGACAAAAAAATGCGAAAAAAAACAGTTCCGTTTTTGGACAAGATTGGATCCAACACGCTGATTTAATTCAAAGTACTTTGGTTTTCAATACTTACAGAGGATTTGGCCCCTAACTGGCCATGCCGAAAATACTTCTGGAAAATTCCACGCCTTGGGGCAAAAAATAACACCATGAAGAAAATTATTCCACATATGGTGGTCATAGAGCCTGATATTGAGGTATTAAACAATTGGGCAATGAAAAATCCAGCGGTCGAGGATATAATTGCCACTAAGACGCTCATCCCGATCATATCACTCAATTTCTCCGTTAACAGATACGCTGTTGCAGGAGGAACTATCATCAACGCTACAACAAGAATTGCGCCGACGGAATCGAAGGCTCCAACTGCCGTTATACTTGTAATAGTCATAAGTCCGTAATGAATAAACCCGACGTTAATACCAAGTGAAGCTGCAAGTTGTTGGTCAAAAGTCACGATTTTCAGTTCCTTATAAAACGATATAATAAATAACAGATTTAATACCAAGATTCCAAGCATCACCCAAAATGCCCTCGGCCCTAAGTCTATTTCGTTTATTTTAAGACGATCAAAGGGCGTTAGAATAACTTCACCACTTAAAACGGCATCTATGTCTAGATGCACATTGCCTGCAAATCGTGTGATTAATATTACGCCTATTGAAAATAGAAATGGGAATACCAGGCCAATAGCTGCATCTTCTTTGACCCTTCTTGTCCTTACGATAATCTCCGTCAATGTAACAGTTAGAACTCCCATCAACGCCGCTCCAATAATTAACAAAGGCGAATTCAAATCAGGAGTAATGAAAAACGCGATAACTATTCCCAAGAGAATGGAGTGGCTTATTGCATCACTAATTAGCGCCATCTTTCTTAATACTAAAAAAGTTCCAGGCAAAGCACAAGCAACAGCCACGACAGCTGAGATCAGTAAGATTTCAGTTTGGGCTGACATATTTTTCGACTTCCTCTAATTCGATACGTTTTGCTTCTCGGAGACCACGATAGGTTAAACCCCAATATCCTTCTGAAATCCTATGAATCCATCCAAGTCCTTCAAGAGCTTCAAGGAAAGGAAAAGGATCATCCTTATCTGAATTAATTTCCGCGACCGCAATCTCTGAGGGAAATTTATCAATAAATTCGGGTGAAGATTCATGTAGAAAATCACTTAATGCATTAAATAGTTCCAATTTCCCTCGGTTCCTTCTTATCCGCGCCCATTCCCAAAGTAATCCTCGGTTTGGCGAAAAGAAAAATGATATGACCACCAGTAGAGTCACTATTACGATTATTACGGGGCCTGTTGGAAGTTTTGTTGTTGAACCACTGATAACTGAACCTATCACACCAGCTCCAGCACCGATAGCTCCTGACAAGATCACCATACGGTCTAAACGGTTTGTCCATTGTCTCGCGGCGGCAGCCGGGCCAACTACCATCGCACTCATAAGAATTACACCAACGGTTTGGAGTCCTATGATTATCGCTATTACCAAAAGACAGGTAAGGAATATATCCAGCTTCCCAACAGGGAAACCGAGGGATAACGCGAAATCTGGATCGAAAACCACCAATTTAAACTGATTCCAAAACATTGCAAGCAGCAGTAACGAAATAATGCTCAGAATGACCATGACCTCAATGTCTCTTTGGAGAAGCGTTGCTGCATTTCCAAAGAGGAAGGTAGATAACCCTGCCTGAGCCGCGGTCGGAATCTCCTGTATGATGGTCAACAAAACTATACCAAATCCGAAAAAGACCGAAAGGATGATACCTAGCGCGGTAGTTCGATGTAATGAGGAATAACGGGTAATAAGGGTAATCAACAGAACTCCCAAAATGCCTGCGAGTGCCGCCCCGAATAATAGCGTTATCGGTTCTTTACTTAGAGTGAGCAAAAAGAGAAGGGCAACACCAGGTAAGGTTGCGTGGGAAATCGCATCACCAAGCAAGCTTTGCCGACGTAAAAACGCAAATGCTCCCAAACTGCCTGATACGAATCCTATGATTCCTGCGCCGATTGCCACAGTTCTTATCGTATGATTTGCAAGTATTTCTATTAGTATGTCCATTATAGCATCACTTTAACGCTAACAAAGCTGTTATCGGTTTTTTAATACAGGAATCGTACCGCCATAGGTACGTTCGATGTTTTCTGGAGTCAATACCTTTGTTGTGATCCCTAATGCAATTTTTCTTCTATTCAATAGCATAACAGATGAGAAGTACTCAGCTAGTGTTTGGAGGTCGTGCTGAACAGCAATGATGGTTTTGCCTTTTTTGGTTAATTCTTGCAACAGTGTAACCAAGGCTTTCTCCGTTTTGGCATCGACTCCTGCAAATGGTTCATCCAGGAAGTATATGTCGGCATCTTGGACATATGCACGAGCTAAAAAGACGCGTTGTTGCTGGCCGCCTGATAACTGGCTTATCTGTCTCATGGCTAGTTCTTTGAGTCCAAATTTCTCTAATGCTTCCAGTGCAGCTTCTTTTTCGTGTTTTCCAGGCCTCCTGAACCACCCCAAATGGCCATAACGCCCCATCATGACAACATCAAGACAATTCGTAGGAAAATCCCAATCGACGCTTCCTCGTTGCGGGACATATCCGATTAGCTGATATTTCTTAGGTAAGTGTCTACTATCCTTGCCAAACACCTTAATGGAGCCTGCAATGGGCTTTATTAGTCCAAGAATCGCTTTAATCAGGGTAGACTTCCCTGCACCGTTAGGTCCCACGATAGCGAGAAATTCGGTTTTGGGAATGGAAAAGCTAATATCCCAGAGTACAGGAGTATCTCTGTATGCTACGGTAAGGTTTGAAACTTCGATCGCCATTCCATTTTTGATATTGTTCACAATGTTCACCTATGGATTTTTTGCCAAGTTATTTAACTAATCAGAGAGTGCGTCAACAATAGTGTCGATATTATGGGTTACCATTCCAATATATGTACCTTCGAAGGTGCCTGAATCCCCCATTGCGTCGGAGAACAAGCTACCCCCAATGTTAACCACCCATCCTCGATCGGCACATGCTTCAATTACTGCTTCAATTGTTCTTTGAGGGACAGAGGATTCGACGAATACGGCCCGTATCTGGCGTTCCAGGATGAAATCAGCTAGCTCAGATACATCTGCAGTTCCCGCCTCGGTAACAGTACTTATTCCTTGTAACCCTACAACTTCAAAACCGTATTTCTTCCCAAAATATCGAAAGGCATCATGAGCCGTTACAAGTACTCTTTGGGCTTTAGGAAGTTCTTGTGATCGGTTTATAACGTATTCGTGTAAAGTCTCTAGCTCCTGTAAATAGTTAATAGTATTGGCATCGAATATCGTTCTATAGCTGGGAAAATATAGGCCAAGTGTAAAATTAACTGTTTTGACTGCTTTCATCCAGAACTCTACATCAAACCAGACGTGAGGATCGAATTGATTTGCGAATTGAACGTCTCCAAGAAGTTCGTTCCGTGGAATATCATCTGTGACTGCTTTGCCATTTGCAACAACTTCTAAGATTTTACCAAGGCCTGCTTCAAGGTGTAAACCACTGAAAAAAATAATCTCAGCATTTGCAAGGATATCTAAGTCTCCCGCAGTAGCCTTATAGAGATGTGGATCGACTCCAGAACCCATAAGTCCGGTTACTCTTAGAATATTACCTCCAATTATCTGAGTAATGTCTGCAACCATACCAGTAGTAGCAGCGACCTCAATCGTTTCTACGGATGATATTTCTCGAGGATTGGAGTAGATTTCGACATAGAATATAGATGCCGCAAGGATTACAATTGAGAGGAAGATGAATAAAAGCCAGCTTGGTATTCTTTTCAGACTCAGCATGCTTTCTCACTAAAACGGATTCTGTTGTGCGATTACCAATCGAACGATGTTAGGTTATATTTCCGAACTCCTCTCCAACTGCATCAGGAAATTCCTTTGAAATGAGCTCAAGTGATTGCTTGGCATCAGGCAGAGTCAGTTGAAATATAATTGGTTTAGAGAACTTTTGATCAATTAAGTGGGAAACCATATCCTTCCAAGGAATAATTCCATTCCCGAGTGCACGATGATCATCGGGAAGAAAATTGCCGGACTTGTGCCAAAATATCCCTCCATCGTGAGCATGGATCACATCTATTTCTTCAAGGTAGGACCTGAGAAAGTTCATCAAATTTAAATCCTCTGCACTTGCTTGTTTTGTGCCTGCTAAGAAATGACCAGTGTCTAAGCAGAGTTTTGCTTTCTTATCTCTCACGATATTAAGAAATATATCCAATGGGAATTCTATATTTTCAATAGAAAAGAATTCCGGACTTTTTCCAGATTTGGATATGATTTCAGTGAGACTTTTCTCCATAGAAGGGATAATCAACTCAAACACGGGATTTTCTTTTAACGGATTGAGGGATGAAAGGTTGTTGGCAAACTCGCCACTTAGATGAATCACCATTCTTTCTGGCTTTAATTCCTTAGAAGCTTCAAGAGAGTCAATCAAAATATCGACAGATGCCCTTCTGACCTTTTCTACATGAGACGCAAGCTCTATTCCCCCCCAGATCGGTGCATGCAATGTAAATGTTACGTTATTGTCTTCCTTAAATTCAACCAGTTCAGCTATTCTTGCTTCAGTAACTAATTTCGGTAATGCATAATAATAGTCCCATGCTATCTCAAAATGCCGAAATCCAAACTCTAGTGCCCTTTCAAAGAGTGTGACTAGGGATTCGAGAGATTCCCTTTTCTCGGGGTTTGTTAACAGCCTTAATAAGTCAAATTCCAGGGGCTTAATCCCAAAATTTAATTTCAATAAAACACCTCACTGTTTATTTTTTGTTTCAAGCCTTCCAATATCCAGTCCTTGCTCGACATGGTCAGGACCCAAATTGAAGTTTGTAAGGATTAATGTAACATAGATGATAGTCAAGTGATCCAAGCATAAGTGGAAGAAACTCCTTCAAGCACAAGAAACTATTTTCTCTGGATTAAAGCCAGACTTGTGGTTCTTTGGATTGTTTTCTAATGCCTATACTTTGATTTCATAAGGTTTTCAATTGAAATTACCCCATTATTCAGTCCTCAGAATTCAAAAAGACAATTAAACTTCAAAGTATAACCAAAAGTGAGGTTAGATACATGATAAAAAACCCTAATGCCAGTCCAAAGAAGTTCCATTTGTTTTTCTTAAAATCGTTTCCAATATGAGAAGTAATATCGATAACAACCTTCAAAAGCGAACCAGCAGCTAGGGCAAAGAAAAATAATGCAACACCATTGGAAAAGACAAAAATACCCAGTAGACTTCCAACAATCGTCGGTCCTCCAGCCAGCAGTCCAAAAATAAATAGCGTTCGATAATTAACAGTAGATTTTGATACTGGGGCAGTGATGGCAAGTCCTTCAGTCACATTATGGATCGCAAAACCAAAAATTAGTACGGTAGCCAAGGTAATATTGCCAGTTCCATATGCTACGCCCACTGCTAGACCCTCTCCCAAATTATGAAGGCCAATACCGAAGGAAATTATGGCTGCCAATATAAACGGTGGGGATAGCTCTTCTATACCAATTAATGATAGTTTGTTGCCAGGATTCTTGGATTTGGACGTTTCCTTTGCTTCTTGTGTCGTTTTCTTTGCTGATTCCGCTGATTTAACCAGTGTCTCAATGAATATTAAAATGCCCAAGCCAGCCGTGAAACCTAAAATGAGTATAATTGGTCCAAGAAAAAACACGATATCTTGATTTCTCGAAATTAAATCAAACAACATTCGATCTAATGGTGGTACAGTGGCTTGTCCGTCCGCAGGAATCTGCATTCCTGCGGGAAGTTTTTCTGCCATTTCTATAGACTCAGCCACAACGTCTACAAATAGAAAAACCAAAACTCCAAGAGAAATACTCACAATTACATTCAACCAATCGTGTGAAAGACGTTTCAGTATAGGTAAAAAGTAAAAACCTAGATATACTGGGACCAGGCCCACGTACAAACCTAACAGGATTCCTATGATTGTCAGCTGACTTATATCTGCCATGATTCTACATTTCCGATTTTCTGTGAGATTTAAATTATTCAATGACGGTGAACATGCCGATCATACCCCAAACATCGTGGTCAGGGATACCACAGATATACGTTGTTTCTGTTACTTTATTGGCTTCAATTAAAAAGTCGCCAAATTCCAAAGCGCCGAATAAAACACTGTCGACCAGTTCACCAGTCTTTGCATCTCTCCATTCAAGACCTGGAACAAATATATCGTGATTTGCATTAGGGCCCACATTAATAACTCGAAATCTAATGGTCTCTCCTAGCTTAAAAAAATAATGCGGAGTATATGGGGATATTCTACCATTAAAAGTCATATAGGTGGGTCCCTGGGTAACTTCCGCTTCAAATTCCGATTCAACCAAGATAATTTCATGGTCCGCTTGAACTGGATCGTCTTTAGGATAAACAATCAAAGCCCCGAACAAACCCCTCTCAATACCCTCACCCGATTCTGGGATCGTAACGTTTTCAACAATAATTTCTTCATCTAATTCAGCGACCGCATCATGATAGGCCCATGTACCTATGGTTGCGTTCGTTGCGTAAAGGACATAGGTGTAGGTACCCCCTGGAACCGCAAAGGAGTTGCTTATGAAAGTTCCATCGCTTTTAAAATCATGAAGGAGTCCATGAGCGTGAAAACTTATTATAGTGTTTAATCGGTTTTCTAGTGTCAATATTAACGTGTCACCCTCATTTAAACAAATATGAGGCCCTGGGATTGTGCCATTGAATGCCCATCCGACAAAAGATCGGCCTGGTGCCACTTCCCAGACCACTGTTTCCGCAGTAAGTTTCATTTCCTTGACTGGATTGTCAGATATGTCCCCACAATCAGATTGTGGCTCATCATGGGAAGCTAGATGACCCGCTTTCTGTTCCGCTATTCCCCTGGTTGAAGGGAATATTACTTGCGGAGTAAGCAATATAAAGCCTAGGAGAAATATTCCAGCAACAATGAAACCAAGAATTCTTAAATCAGGTTTATTACCCACAATAAGATTTTTTATCCTGTTTTTTGACACTAATGGTACCTCTCTTACATTACAGGCGATCTAGCTCTACGGGAGTCCACATAAAGCGGTATCCTCCATCAGAAGGGCAACATAGTCAAGGGGATCCCCTGTCCAAAACTCCGGGACAATTGAAAGCATCCCCGTCATTCCAGCCGCTATGTGATCATAGATATGACAATGGTACATCCATATTCCAGGTTTTCGTGCTCGTATCAGTACATCAATGGACTCTCCCGGTAAAAGAAGCTCGTTATCTACCGTCCGATTTTCTTCATCTCCCCATGTATGGCCATGAACGTGAGTTGTGTGAGGATCGCCTCCCGTTCCGATATCGATGTTAATAGCCCGGTATCGTATTAATTCACCTTGCTGAAAGACGTAATGGGGGCCAAATGGATAACTACCTCCGTTTTGAACAGCAAAGTAATCATTGTTCGCGGTTACAGGGGGTTTGAAAGAATCAAGGAAAATAACAACATCGTGATCGGGAAATGAAACACCTCGATCATAGACAATAAACGCCCCATACAAGCCTCTTTCAACGCTTTCTGTACTTGAAATACCCAAGTCTATTTTTTCTTCAGTTAACCCTTTGTACGCGATTGTATCCCGATATATCCATGTTCCAGAGCTATTTAGTGGGATTCCAAATGAAATCACTTTATATGAATTTAAAGATACAACAGCCTGGCTAACTGAGTTATTCAATCTGGTTTGAGATCGAGAATCAAGAAAGTCCAAACTTATTGGTTCCCTTAAATGATTGATTATGGTCACTTCCACAGTGTCCCCAGCATAAACTCCTAAGGTAGGGCCAGGAATCGTTCCATTGAAGGTCCAAACAGATATAAATTGGCCAGGTGCCACTTCCCAGTCCATTTCTTCGACTATAAGTGAAAATTTTCGATTCTCAGGCAAAATCGATGGTGTTACGAAGACATCAGGATCAGTATGCGAGTGTAAATGGCCCTTAAATGTAGTATTGACCGATTGTTGATTTGGCAGGAAGAGTTGGGGAGTGAAAAGTTCGAACATTACGAATCCGAAGAAAAGGACTCCTAGAATTACGAAATTTAAAGATTTTGTATTTTCGGATCTTAACTGCACATTAGCTCACATCAGATCACTGGATTATTGATGACAGGGTAACTATCAAGCCGTAACCAACTCAATTTTCGGAAAAGGGCGTCCGTGTGGACAATGAAGAGGATCGTCCAATTTTGTCCTTAATTGCTCGATAACCTTATCTGAGAACGCATGTTCAAGCCGATGAGCTTCTTCATGAACCGAATCTAAGTCGAGGCCCAAGAATTCATGTAGAAATACCTCAATGATTCGATGTTTCAACGTCAGTTTGGCGCCGATCTCTAGACCTTTCTGTGTCAGGGCTAAGGGTGAATAATGTGACTTTTGGACTAGATTACGCTTCACAAGGTCGGCCACTCTCTCAGACACTGTAGATTTGGCCAAATTCAAATAATTGACCAAATCTTTGATCTTGATTTCCCGGTCTGATTCCTCTGTTAATCGATATATTGCTCGTAGGTAGTCTTCTTGAGTCCAAGTAACCATGATTCTGTCACAGTTCGGGCGTACGAACATCGTCCCATGAACGTTCTCTTACGATAATCGAAGGTATAATCAGCTTATTCGAGGCTGTACGATCCATCGAGAGGTTCTAGATTGTTTCTTATTGAACGAAAGATGTATTGAGTGTTAGAACTTCTGGACTCGCTACTCACAAGCATAAATCCTTCTCTCCAATCTATTGATCATTTGAGTCCATTACCTAATGGTAATTCGAGTTAAAGCTAAAACTCATGTTTTATAAAAGAGATTATGGCCATCCTGAGATAGATGGGTCAGTAGGTGGTTTTTGGAGATGTAAGGAGTATCAGTTCAGTTATTCGTTGCAGGTTGGTTCCTTTGAATTGTTTTGATGAATTCTAAAGCTGCTTTTCGTCCGATTCAGATCATCAGAACTGCAAAATGTTCAGTTTGGCAACCAGTTAGATTATAAACTATGTTCTGAATGCAGCGAGGATTGCATCTAATTGATGAAAACATCTTCCTCATCCTTTTAAATAGACCTGTCTTTTTTAAGGGGCGTGAAAGAGATCCTGAGATTAGGGAGTACCCATAAGAGCATGATACAGTATTTCTTGATCATAAGCATCACCCTCATAGTATCCTTTCCAGTCCTGAATATCAATTCTGAGAATATCGAAACTTTTGTTGGAGACAATCATTTAGAGGAGGGCAGAAAAACCACCACCTCTTGGGAAGCTCCGTACGTAACCCCTTTCTACCAGAACGCAAATACAACGTTCACCCTTTCTTGGGACGACGTACGGATATGGGACACGTACCTAGCACCCATTGACGAGAAATATGGGATCAAGCATACGATATTTGCTCCATCATTTAGGTCATATCCGAATAGATCTTCGTGGCGTTATGCTTTCCTACTGGATGAACTGTTCCAGGGTCATGATATCCAATCACACGGTGGGGAACACGTCCACTTGTCTTATTATAATAACTCAGAACAAGAGAGATTGGTCAAATGGGGAAAAACTGGAATTGAAGATCTTTTTGGATTCACCCCTATTGTTTTTGCGTATCCGTACGGTGATACAGGGGGTTACAGTTATGTTGAGGCCTACTTTGACCTAGGACGCACTATCAGCTACGAAGGAACATCGTGGCCCCCGTCAACATGGCATTTAGCAGGGACATCGACTTCAACGGATGGCATTGACAATGGAAACCTAGGATCAATTAGTTCGATTATGAATCAAATCTATCGGAAACCAGGTTACAATGTATTCAAAGGTTACGGACACACAAATTCTGCGGGGAAAAGTTACGGGGTAACAGACTGGATCGGATATGAAAATATCATATCTCAAATTTCTGGCTGGGAAAATGTTTGGTATACCTCATGGGGGGAATTAGTCGCTTATACATTGGAGCGGAGCCAGATAGTAATAAGTGATCCAATTTACTACACAAATAGGATTACTTTTAATGTTTCGGCACCAACACTAGATGAGAACATATACAAGGCTCCCTTGACGATCCATATTGATATTCCAAAAGGATGGTTAACCCCTTTTCCTCGGATTGATGGAAAATATTCGTCACTTTTTTCCTTACGAGATCATGGGGATCGTTTTGATTTGCTTCTTGATATGGTGCCCAAGCAAACCGCCCAAAACATTACTGTTTGGGATACTCTTCCCGAACTTGATAATAAATCCCCGACCATATCCAACTTTGATTTAAAGACACGTACTTTCAATCAATCATGGAACTTGGAACCTTCTGAACTATTGAATTTTACTTTCATGAGATTTGAGGTTAATGATGAGCTGACAAACATATTTAGGGTTTATGCAAGCGTTTATTTAGACAATGGAACAGTTTGGAATTATACCAATATAAAAAATCCCACTTTTTGGCAAAATTCGTCCTATGGGAGAGTGGTCTGGAATCCCAATATCATAAACTATGGGGTTCCCCAAATCAATCAAAACGATGTTAAATTTACTGTTGTTACGGCTATAGATGGTTTTGGTAATACAAAAACCAGCAAGCAATTTCGTAATGGGACGATTGTAGAACAAGATAAGATTGGAAATGGAATACTTCAAAAATTCGGAGACAAAACTAAAATTCCACA
Source organism: Candidatus Thorarchaeota archaeon (assembly GCA_048882505.1). Lineage (GTDB taxonomy): Archaea > Asgardarchaeota > Heimdallarchaeia > Hodarchaeales > Hodarchaeaceae > Hodarchaeum. Next base: position 159,262 of record JBHLRO010000003.1, on the reverse strand, counting down.
TTTCCTTTCAGAACTCAAGCTAACCTTCCCAACTGGAGGTGAAATACTTAATGATACACAAATCGTGAATTGGACTCCTGTTACAGATTCATGGGGTCATAAAGCATACTTCAATGTTTCAATATCATCTAATGGCGGTAATAGTTGGCAACTCATCAGGACCAATCTAACAACACCTTCTATGATTTGGGATACGAGAGGAAGTTCCGATGGGTCGAATTACCTAGTTAAAATTGATGCTTTATGTTCAGATGGATACTCAGCTACTGTTCAGAGCGATTTATTTACAGTCCAAAACCAAATTCACTTCCTTTCAGTCCCAAACATTTTATCTCCCTCCGAAAGTGAAATTATGAACGGGATTGTTTTTCTATCTTGGACAGCTTCCGCTGACATTCAGGGCCATACTGTCGATTACGTAGTACAGTACTCCAGAGACCAAGGCGTAAGTTGGATCCAGCTTGTAGCTGGAATAACCGGCACTTCATACAAATGGAACACTTCCTCAATACCTGACGGAATAAGTTATTTGATAAGAGTAAGAGCACGATGTTCAAAGGGTATTTTATCTGAGGGCCTCGCCTTTGGCCCGGTATCACTAAGAAATTCTCCCCATTATCTTTCGATCCCTGCGATAAGAAGTCCTGGGGTTGGACAGGTTTATGAAGGAGTGGTCAATATTAGGTGGACCAAGGTATCTGATCCTTGGTTTTTATGGGATCATCAGATCCATTATGAGGTGTATTACTCATCAAATTTCGGGAGACGCTGGAAACTTATCGAAAACAATCTTCTTGGGACAGAATATAAATGGAACACAACCTCAATGTGGAGAGACGGATATCTGGTAAAGGTTAATGCCATTTGTACTGATGGTGCGACGAACTTTTCGGTATCGGGGCTGTTTTTTATTCAGCAGCCCAAACATAAATTTATAAAATTGGAGGAATACCAAGAGACCAACTCTGTAATCATGGCAGCTCTTTTCACAATCGCCGTCATTACCGTTTTAGAATCGTATCACTCGAAACGAAAGTCTTAGTAACATCTTTTGCTTCACATACAAGAGAACCTAGGATTTCGAGCAGGATATTTCTTATCACAACATATGTGAAATCCTTTACCATGTATGCGTTATTAACTCGTCCCCCTTCCGAGTAACGTCCAATTTCTACTGGATTAAAAAGATCACCTACGTTCAAAATTGCAAACCCATCCTATATCCCAGCGAGACATGCTTAGTCATCAAACACTTTTTTTGAGAAATATTCATCTCCCGCTGCATAATCAGCCATAATTGATATATTTGCGGGATTCAACACTTTTACAATTCGAAGCCCTTTATCAAAATTGGTTAAGTAGGCTAAATCGTCTATCGATTCAACGTATCCAACTCCCTTAGTTTTTAGCTCTTATTACGATTTTAAGAACACTGCAGAGGAACCAGTTTGCGAAGACTGCGCGCCTGATTATCTTTTTGAATGTCAAGAGTATTGAAAGTTCAATACCAAGGATAATTCCGTTGTTTGCGAAGGATGTAGTAAATCCTATTGTACTGAGCATCTCCAGCCATGCCGTAAGTGTCAAACTAATGTATGCAATGAATGTGGGCGAGCAAGAACCAAACTCAAAGGTGAGGAAGTCATCGCACAGTGTATTGTTTGTTCCTAAGGTGATTTTAGGATCCAAAAACTGTTATTGGTATTAGAAACAGGGAAGTAGAGGAAAGAAGGAGAAATTAACCTCCGTTCTAATTTCGGTGTTGGTGATGGATCGTGAAGAAAAGCCCTGAAGGGATTATTCTAGAAGTGTTTGACGATATAATAACCTTCAAGGGAAAAAATATCCTTGAAATCGGATGTGGGGACGGGAGGTTAACTTTCAAGTTTTCAGGACTTGCTAAACGGGTAATTGCAATTGATCCAGACAGGAAAGACGTTGAGAGAGCTCTTCATACCTCGTCTCAACCACTATCCTCCAAACTAGATTTTCAGGTTGCAACGGGGGAGTTTTTACCATTTGTACCTTACGCCTTCGATATTATCTTTTACACTGGGTCATTATGCTGCATGAATTCAGAACAGATCGTTGAAGAGGCGTTATATGAAGCATGGCGTGTTTTGAAAGTCGATGGGGTCCTACTAAACCTTCAGCCTGCTCGTCATCAATTCTCGTTGGATGTTCTAAGGGAGTTCTATCAAAAGGGGGATTATTTCCACCTAATTGCAGAAAAAAGCAAAACAGTTACCAATTGCTGGTGGAGATATTCCACGGATCAGATTGTGTTCAGCATACTCCGAAAAAGGGTAAAATGAATTCGGGGTTAATTCATTTTGGGATAAACTTGGTCGCGGTCCCAATATCAGAGTTTAATTGATCTATTGTGTCAATAGTTACCCTTTCTACTCTTTCTTACCAAAGTGAAAACTAGGAAGAATATCAGTGGCACGGAAACAGATGTAGTTCTTTCGGTAACTGATGGATCCTTACTCAGAATTATTAATCCATTATCTTGATCTGCTACGTATAACGCGAATGGTAAACCTTGACACGTCAATGGTTCGCGTGATTTCAGGTAGGTTAGAAAGCCTTCAGAATTACGTACGAAAGGATGTCTAGGATTACTGGTGTTCACTTATATTTTCACCCCCATTTCGTCAAACAAGCAGAGGAATTTCCTGGAGATACTCTGGAGTCGTTTTGGCCAGTGCAGCTTTCCAAAATCACACTATTAAACTTTTTCGGAACAGAAAGCCCTGTTTATACGAGCTTTAAAGCCCAAATGAACCTCTTTTGGTTTGAATCGGGAAATTGGAAGCAAAAACATCGTCATCTTCATCAGTGGAAGTGGAGATTCATGCAAAGTCAAATCGATAAGGAGATCTCTAAAGAATTATGGATAAATCAATGTTATTTAATACTCATTGCCAATCTAATTCTTAGATCATATTTGATGAATTTGAAGAAGATTTATTCAGATCCGCAGGGATATCTGGAAAGAATCCTCATAGATTTTCAATTGAACGATAACGAATTGCTGCCTTTTATGCGATGGAAGTCGTTGCCCGAAGGGATTACTATTGTCAAGAATTTAGAAAACGAGGGACTCAATATACTGAATGATATAACGATTTGGGAGATAGAGGAAGACCTGTTTGGGGAACTGTATGAAAAACTGATAAAAAAAACATCAAGACATGAAAGAGGAGAGTTTTACACCCCCGATTGGCTGGCCCTTGCTATCATAAATGAAACCTGGAAACGGTGGGAGATAGCTCTGAAACATAAACGGGAAAACAAGAGCCCCCAATTCCTAGATCCCGCTTGTGGAAGTGGGACATTCATTGTTAATCTAGTTAAATACTACTATAAGATAAGAAAAAGTGAAAGTACGACTGCCAACTATTTAATCATTAGTGGTTTTGATATAAATCCCGTAGCGGTGTATATTTCGCGTATTAATTACATTCTTTCAATTCCCCCTAATGTTTTATTCAACGTACTTGAAAAAAGACCAAGATTTTACCTAGAAATAGTTGTTAGGGACTCTTTAGAAGCTCAACTACTTCCTAAGCTTAATGATAAAGGTCATTTGAGAAACAATTTCGATATTGTTGTAGGTAACCCGCCTTGGACCGTACTGAGGTCGATAAGAGATAAAAAACACCAAGATCATTTAAAAAAGCAATTTCTTGATTTCGGGCTAGCAACCAGTACTGACGTTCATCTTTTTACTCAACTAGATTTATCTACGTTATTCTTTGTAAAATGTTCTGAGTTTTTCTTGAATGAGGGCGGTAAGCTTGCGTTTATTATGCCAAAAAGCGTTTTAACTGGTGCAAAACAGCACGAGAAATTTAAAACCTTCGACAAGCCGCAAATGAGAATAGACAAAATTTGGGACCTTCAAGAAATCTCTCCTCTCTTCCAAATGCCCGCCTGCGTCCTTTTTGCGACAAAGGGGAAAAAAACTCGGTATCCAGTTCAAATGAATATTTGGAACGGAAATATCCCGAATAACGGGGTTACGTTCGGGAATTATAGAAGCAAAATTAGTATTAGAGAAGCCAAATATTCCCCTCCCTCTTCCCGCACAAAAAAATCGCGTTATTATGATTTGTTTAAAGTTGGATTGAGTATTTTCCCAAGGAACTTTTACTTCGTAGACATCCGAGGAAGAAATGGCCCATTTGTTAAGATTGAGACCGATCCTGAAATAAATTCACTCTCAAAGCCTCGGTGGAAGGATATCTTCCTTAGAGGTCTGACTTCAAATGCCTACCTCTTCGTAACTCTACTATCCTGGGAGATGTTCAACTTCGGCTACAATCGACTTAGATGGGTAGTTCTTCCCCTTTCTAACAAAATTGATGAAGGTTCCTCATATAAACCTTTGACCTTGGACGAGCTAAAGGGACGGGATAAGAACACTTACGATTGGTTCGCACAGGCGGAAAAGACATGGAACCAGCTCAGTACTGAGAAATCAAAAATAAGGTTCCCTTCTCTTCTTGCAAGATTAAACTATAATAATTTGATCTCGTACCAAAGCCCAGATCGAAGGTATGTAGTCGCTTATAGCGGGACTGGAACGAACTTAACGTCGTGTGTCATTGATAAAAAAAATCTGAAGCTGATCGGCATCAGCAATCCACCACAGTTCATAGCGGACGTAAAAACCTGGTTCTTTGAAACAAACGAAAGCTCAGAGGCCCATTATTTATGCGCTGTCTTCAATAGTAACGTATTAAATCAGCTGATCAAACCTTTACAACCCCAAGGGCTAGGAGGGGGCCGTGCTATCCACAGGAGACCATTATCGTTCCCAATACCTCAGTTCAATCCTTCTGATTCTTTACACTGTGATTTGGCGGAGTTCAGCAGAATAGCTCATGAACGATTTTCTGATCTTACATTTCAAAAGAACGGGACGATGCGGAGGGAAGCGAGGCTGCAAATTAGCGATATATTACCAGATCTAGATCAGCAAGTTACCAATCTTTTGGCGCGGCTCTAGGATAAACGAGTACGCTCCTTGATAGTCTTATGTTCCAAGTTTTTGGAGCATTGATATTATCGTTTTAATTGGAAAATCGAGGAAATCACCTGGGTTTTTCCCCTTTTTCGTGAGTTGAACCGTTTGCAATTTAATTCCAGTTCGGCCTATGTATTCGAGGTATGTTTTATCCAAATCAAGAATCTTATTTAGCTTTTGAAGGTCCTCCGACTTGGGTAGGCTGCCACCCATATCTTTCCTTAACCAGTGACCCACCGTATGTTCGTATTTAACGGGAAAGAGTTTAGTTAGACCAACCTTGGTCAAGTTCTTCTTCTTTCTGTGTAGGTTCAAATAATCACAAACCAAAGGTTGATTAACAGAAAAAAAACGTTTTACTGAAAAGAATGGCTCGTCTAGGGATGACCGCGCTCCTGGCGATTGGCCACGATTCATTCTTTCCGTATTCTTGAATTTACCTTTGTATTCTTTTGACATAGGCCGGGTTTGAGGTGGGCCTATTTCACAGAGATCCATGTCTGGCTCTTCTCTCTTAGGCAGGCTGAGAGCAGGTATTCGCTCCCAGGAATCCCAAAGTTCTGTGTTGCAGTCAGGACAATGTAATTTGCTTGAGCGGTTGTAATAGGATGCCAATAATGATAGACAAGATGGACAATTCATTTGGATTTTTCGCAAACTGTTGTTGTCATCCAGAACTTCTTCGATAGAATTATTTCCTGAATTCCAATGTACGACCACCCAATGAGGTAAACCATCAGCAAATTTAGTTAATATTCTAGCGATTTTACCCGAACGTGGATTAATGAATAGTGTTTGGGTTCGCTCGACCCTGTAGCCTAAAAAATTCGTGTTTTTCCAATTTTCCTGGGGCGTTTGCAGAGAAACACGGACTCTATCCAGATTAAAGCGATATTTAACTGACTTAATATCTTTAACAAGGAAGAAAATCGGTAACCAATGCCCATTCTTCGGAACAACAATAATATTTCTTATAATCCATCTATCAAGGTATGAAAAGGTCATAATATCCTCAATAATAGGTTTTGAAAGGCCTATGAAACAGATTCCATCATTTGGCATTGCTGAATAAAACGATTCATCATTTAATGCGGGATAAAAAGTATTGAACTCGTCTGTGGATTGAAATATCTCTAAAAAGACCCTATTTGTATTTAAGCGAGAGGAACGAAGAGGAACCTCTTTCTTGTTCGTTTTAGCTGGAATTCGGCCATCCCTGGGAAGGGGTTTCACAGAGTATTTCTCGAATGAAACCTTTGTAATAGCTGAATTCTGTATCTTACATCTCTCCTGGATAATCCGAATGAATTCAGGATTAGCCTCAATCATAACTGACGTCATTTTGACACTATTAAAGTACCCAGAAGATTGGGTTTGAACTGCTGCACAGGTTGTCCCAGAACCTGCGAATGGATCAAGAATTCGTGCTGTTTCAGGAAGGCCCATAGATAATAGGGTTTCCACGAGCTTCTCGGGGAACGAAGCCATATGTTTGTATTGAAGAGGTTGAAGAGGGACCTTCAAGATGGAAGAAAAGGAATTATATTTCTTATATTCTTGATAATAGTTATCACGCTCCCGTGTCAAAACGAAAATCGGTTCGTAGGTATTTGTGAATCGATTTTTCACAGAACTGGGCATATGGTTTGGTTTATACCAAATTAAAATGTCTTCTAGCCGCCACCCAGACTTTTTCAGGAAAAAGGCCAGTTTGAACGGAATCAAAGCAAGACTCGTGTTTCCATACTTTGCAATGTATTTATCACCTAGGTTCAGGTAGAATACACCTTTGGAAACAAGTTTATATCGAAGAAGATCGAATATTTGAACCAATTTTGCAAGATAATCTTCCAAACGATCTTCGCGGCCCAATTGCTCATGAAAACCATAGTTACGCTGCTGCCAGTATGGTGGAGATGTGATTACACAATCAAAGGACGCATCTTTCAGGGTTAGAAGACACGCCCAAACATCACCGTGTAATATTCTGTGTGATTTCATTTTTGGTAAAACCAATCTAGGTTTATGGGCGATATGCGGATATTCGAAGATCTTATATTCCGAATTATATCTTCTATCAAGTAAGGGTTTAAAAACCTCTCTCTGTGACGCTTCCTGACTATTAAGGCGATTTTTTTGACCATTGAACAACGATTAAAGCTTATCCGAAGTGTTGGTGAGGAAATTATTACTGAGGAGGAACTTGTCAGGCTTCTAGAGGCAAACTCAACCTTCAAAACCTATGATGGGTTTGAACCCAGTGGCCGTATTCATATTGCTCAAGGAATTTTGCGCGCAACGAATGTGAACCGCATGATTGAAGCGGGCGCCGAATTTAATATGCTTATCGCGGATTGGCATGCCTGGGCCAACAATAAGTTGGGAGGTGATTTGGAAAAGATCCAAACGACGGGAGATTACCTAGTTGAGGTTTGGCGATTGACGGGAATGAATCTCAAACGGGTAAATTTTCTTTGGGTAAGTGATTTTGTCAAAGATGATGCCTATTGGAAAATGGTCATGAGAATCGCCCGAAACTCCACTTTAAAGCGAATCTTGAGAACGTCACAAATTATGGGACGATCAGAGTCCGAGATTCTTCAGGCATCGCACATTTTATATCCCTGTATGCAATGTGCTGATATCTTTTGGCAGGATCTAGATGCCACTCAACTGGGCTTGGATCAACGAAAAGTAAATATGCTTGCTCGGGAGGTAGGTCCTAAACTCTTCGGGAAAAAGCCTGTAGTTATCAGTCATCATATGTTGTTAGGGCTTGTACCGCCAAAGAATCATTATGATAACCTTGAAACGAAAATCATGGATCTAAAGATGTCGAAATCCAATCCTGATTCGGCAATATTCATGACTGATACTGAATCAGATATTTCAAGGAAGATAAAGAAAGCCTATTGTCCAGAAGGCATAGTTGATGGAAATCCAATCCTTGAGTACGCGAAATACCTCGTTTTTGAAGTCGGAAAGAAGCTCTCTGTTGAACGATCATCTAAATTTGGTGGAGACATTGTATTTTCTACTTTCACAGAGCTATCTAAGACTTTTAAGGATAAGGAGATTCATCCGTTGGATCTTAAGAAGGCAATTGTACGAGAATTAAATAATCTTGTAGATCCTGTCAGAAGGGCATTTGATACAAACAACCGACTTCGAGATTTGAAAGATCAGGTAGAAAGTTTCGATGTAACCAGATAGGATGGGTTCGATCCTACTTGTTCAGCTTTGCGATTATTTGAAGGACCGTATACCTATCCAATTCCTTCACCGACTCAAGTTTCTGAATAACTCCTTCCTTGAATATGCTATTTTTTATCATTTCGATCTTTATGTCTTCTTTTAAATCCGTTTTTCCATTGGTAAACTCCCTCATGAACGTAGAGCGACTCGCAAGTAAATCGAAGGCGATAATCCCACCATACCATTTGTTGACGGCCAAAAGAGGATCCAGTGTTCGTTCGTAGCCTATAGGAGTCTCTTGCTGATTAACAAATTGATCTAGGACCTTAATTCTCATTTCAAGCTCATTATCTTTAAGTATACAGTGCCATCGTCCCGTTTTTTTGTCCATGTAGGTTGAACCTAGGAGCGTTAACCCTTTCATCGCAAACTGAAAAATTGGATATCTATTATTTGCTATCCCCTTTGGGTTTATCATCAATAATTGATAAACATCCATAAAAAGCGAGGCAAAACCATCTGTTACCATAGAACCGATCTTCCACTCTGGCAAAAATTCCGGAAGTCCATTGAACTTGATAGAGTTTACATCCGCTATTTTTGCCCCAAGCATTTCCCACGTTGAACTAAAGAATTCAGGTTCAGATTTAATGTTCACCCAGAATATCTCAAGATCCATGGTTTCTGGAATTTCATTTAAATCATACGCTTCTCGGACATGCGCATACTGGGGATAGTTATGATGCCAAATTAGCCACTCATTAAGGGTCGAAAATGGGAATGGTTCAGTATCATCGAGAAATTGATCTTCGGTCAAATAATGAAAATGAACCTCCTTATCAAGCAATGGTCTTTTTTCTCGATTTAGTGATTGGAAACTACTTGTTTTAGGTTCTAGAGATAAAGAAGCCTCTGGAGGGTAGATTTTCTTATCGAAGAATCTACCTAGAGGTCGAATATGCTTACGAACTACAGTAGAAGACTTTTTTGTTTCGCTCCTCCTCTGGCTCTTTTTTCTCACTCCTTTCCCTTCGGTTAAAGAAGATTTCTTTTTTTTTATCTTCTTTTTCGTTTCTCTCAAGGCCAAGGTCAGGCGTGTTCGTGTGGGAGATTTAGTATGATTTATTGCCTTCCTTGATTTTGGAAGTGTATCTACATCCATTTCTGGCATGTTGAATCCATTTATCGAAGATAGTGGAATGAGCTTAAAGGTGGGATGCGTTACTTTTTCAACATCTTTTCGATATTTGTTGGATTTGACAACAATATCTTGCTTTCCAGTCCTTATGCTCACGGAAGTATTTTCATGTGTGAAAGTATCTTCAAGGTTACCTCCTCCTTCCAAAAGAGTATTAGAATTCTTTCTTGTTGTTAGCTTTAGTAAAATCGCTTGTTTTGAATCAGTTAGCTTCCTACAATAGAATAGAGAAGACACACCTGTTGAAACAGGCTCGTACAGGTCATCACTCATTAACCCTAATCCTCACCATATGGTTCCAAATGAATCACAATTCTTGCACCTAATTCCGCTTGAAGTTTGTCATACACGGCCTCGCTTATGGCATGGCCTTTCCGTACAGATATTTCGGGGTCAACCAAGACATGGAGATCCCCAATGATAATTTTTCCGTTATAACGGGCACGAAGATTGTGGGCCTCACGAACTCCCTCTATCGACCCAGCCAGGCTCAATATTTTGCTAGTATCCTGTTTATTCGGTGCTCTGTCTTGAAGGATATCCAAGGCGTCTCTGAATAGGATTCCAGCCCCATAAAAGATCACACCACAGATTAATATGGCAGCAATAGGGTCTAGAAAACCTAGAGTCGGATGAATTGCGGTTGAGGTGAAAGCAATTACCACGAAGGTTGAGGATAGAACGTCTGTGGTGTAATTGAGGGCTGTCGCTTTTAAACTAGTGGAGTCAAGTTCTGAGGAGGTTCGATACATTATGAACACAATTATTAGTTTTCCGACAATTCCTAGGAGACCCGTAAAAAAGCCTATGGGCGAGAATGTTAGCAATGTCCCTCGTGCAAGTTTATCCACGGCGGTTAATGCCAAGTTTAATCCGCTATATCCGATAATAAAAGTTAAAGCTAGGACAAGTATCATTTCCACTTTTTCATGGCCATACTGGTGGTTTTCATCCGCAGGTTTTTGGGCGTAAATCGTTCCAATATAAGCAACGACACCCATAAATAAATCAAGAATCGAATCGACTCCATCTGCCACTAGTGATATACTGGATGTAAACAATCCAACGCTAATCTTTAATGCTCCTAGGGCAGCATTTCCACCTATTGCAATCAAGGTAGCTCTCAGAGCTTTGCTCCGAAATGATTCTCTGTGAATGCCCGTAATTCGTCACCCCGGATTTGACACGTTAATCGTTCCTGATGTGCCTAGTCAACTGATTTATGGTAATGAGCCACGTCGCTTTTACATTTTTAATGGTATTGATTTTTATTTGTCATATCTGTTCACTTGTGAAAACTTTCAAGAATAAAAGATCCAATAAACCTTAAATCCCCAAGGATCTCGGGTAGATACCATGAATCAGGCCGAATCTCAGCCAAAGCAGTAAACCTTTCAAGAAGCTATTAAAACCCGATTAAAAACGCGTTAGCGGTGTAAATTATGTCTCAGGAAGAGGAAAAAGTCGAGTGGTATCACGACTTTAATGATCCAAACTATTCTCCCTCAACAACTGATCTAATTGCTCTCTATTATTTTGAACCTACTCCTAAGGTCAGTATTGATGATCTCACAGGTAGATTGGCTTCCGAATCCAGTATCGGGACCTGGACGACTATTGAAACTTTAGATGAAAGAATCTATGGTATGCGTGGAAGGGCATTTTGGACTAACCGAGATATAAGAGTCGTAAAAATCGCTTATCCCGGGATATTATGGGAACACGGAAATATACCCCAGCTTCTTTCAGGTGTTGCTGGAAATATTTTTGGAATGAAGGCTGTCCGGAATCTAAGATTATTAGATGTATTTTTCCCTGAAGAATATTTAAAGGCTTTTTCGGGGCCACACATTGGCACCAAGGCATTTAAATCTATCTTTAAGAAGGAGGGTCCTCTATTATCCTGTGTTCCAAAACCGAAAATCGGTATGACAGTAGATCAATACCTTCACGTCGCGATGGACGCTTACTTGGGTGGAATCGATTGTATTAAAGATGATGAAAATCTTACCTCACAAGAATTTAATAAATTTGAAAAGCGAGTGGAAGGAATGGCTAAAACCCGTGATAAGGCGGAAAACGAGACGGGAGATGTAAAAGATGCTTTCATAAACATAACAGCAGAAACACATGAGATGGAACGTCGTTTACGCCTTCTGAACGATCATGGTTTCCGATACTGTATGATTGATGTCGTAACTACAGGATTCGCTTCCGTCCAATCATTAAAAGCGATTACTCAAGACCTTGGAATGGCAATTCATGCGCATCGGGCTATGCATGCGACCTTCACAAAACACTCGACGCATGGGATATCTATGTTCTTTTTGGCAAAACTCCTCAGACTTATTGGAGTGGATAACCTTCATATAGGAACTGTTGTTGGAAAACTGGATTCCCCAAAACAAGATGTCTTGAACATGCGAGATCTCCTTCTCTTATCCCAAATCGATGAATCAAAGGGGATACATTTAGCGCAAGATTGGAAACATATTCCTCCCGTAGTTCCCGTGGCTTCAGGGGGTCTTCATCCTGGAGTTCTTCCTGAGGTTCTCTCTGTATATAATACACAGGAATTAGCTCTTCAGGTCGGGGGAGGCATTCATGGTCATCCAGGAGGAACTAAGGCTGGTGCAATAGCGACTGTTGATTCAATCGATGCTTGGAAGAGAGGAATAACTCTGGAGGAGAAATCGGAAGAATCAACAGAGTTGGCACAGGCCCTGAAGAAGTGGGGCCATTTAAAACCGGTGTGATCATGATATGGTCGGCTTAACCGCCAAAAAATGGCAGGTGGACTTTCTATAAAGCGAAGTGAGATTATGGAGTTTGGCATTAGAACTTTCGATGATTTTATTGGTGAAACGATCATAATTGCAGTGACACGGGTAGATAACAAGCCTCAGATTCCCCAGGACCTACCAGGCCCGTTGGAGGCTCATACACGTCTTATAATTGAAAAATCAGATTTTATTGCTAAATTAGGGGAAATCAACAATACTTTTCCCTCCAATCTTACCTTTGGGCAATTGGCCCTCGTTGGTTTGGGAGATAAAACTGATATTTCCCCTGAAAGCGTACGTCGGGCTTTTGGATCACTGGGAAGTTACCTTCGTTCGCATAGTATTACCGAAATCGGCATCTATCTTACCAAACCAGTGATAAATCACACAGAAAGTCTTTTTGAAGGAATCAGATTGGGAAATTACAGATTCACCCATTACTTAACCTCAAAAGAGAAAAAGGAAGAGCCGCTAACGAAACTTACGGTTCTAGGGTCAGGTTTTCCAAGTGGCCAAATTCAACAGGATTTTACTCGAACAGATGCTATTGTCCAAGGAACGCTTTTGGCGCGAGATCTTGGCAACCTCCGAAGTAACCATGCAACGCCCCGCCGCCTTGCAAGCGAAGCAACCAAACTCAAAGAATTAAACTTGGGGGTTACAGTTTTGAATGCTGCCGCCATCCAAAACGAACAGATGCGATTATTCTTAGCGGTTGCCCAGGGTTCACTTGAAACAGATCCGCCCAAGTTCATTATAATGGAGTATAATCCTGAAACCTATACAAAGACGATATGTCTTGTAGGTAAGGGAATAACTTTTGATACTGGAGGAATGAACCTCAAATCTGGTGACGGGATGCTTCCGATGTTTTATGATATGTCAGGAGGCGGAACAGTCATCGGAGTAATGAAATCAATCGCTCTCCTAAAGCCAAATGTTCGTGTTGTCGGGCTGGTTCCTGCCACACCAAATGTGCCAGACGCACAAGCCTACCGTCCAGGAGATATTATAGAGTCGCGAGCCGGGAAACAGGTGGAAATTATTAGCACGGACGCGGAAGGACGAAATTTACTTGCAGATGCGCTAGATTATGCGAAAAAATACGATCCAGACCTGGTAATTGACATTGCAACACTAACTGGAGGGATTATGGTGGCCCTCGGACATGTCAACGCTGGGCTTTATGTCAATGAGGCGGCAGCAGAGTTGGCTGAAGTTCTTTTCAAAGCTGGACGTAAGAGTGGGGACTATTTGTGGCAGATGCCTTTAGATTCGGATTATTTCGAGTATCTCAAAAGCCCACATGCTGATTTTAAGCATTCTGGCGGGCGTTACGGAAGTTCCGTTACCGCTGCAATGTTTTTGAAACAATTCACTGCTTATCCGTGGGCCCACATTGATATTGCTGGGGTCGCTTTTAAGGGTTTTAACTATGGAGGAAAGCCTCAATATTATAATCCCAAAAAAGGTGCGACAGGATTTGGGGTTCGTTTAATTATGGAATTCATCAGATTATGGGAAAATGAATAAAGAAACTTCTCTTGCTTTTTTTATGAGAACTGCTTTAACGTTGTCTTATTTAATTAGGAAATTGGCATAGCTGAGTATCCAAGTCTTTGTATGCTGTTAACAATGTCAGATTGACTTGTTAGATAGGTATTATACACGACTACAGCTTCATCTGCTATAATGCTTACTGACACAGCTTCTATCCCTGCCAAGTTACCTACTGCTTGTTCCACTCGGGATACACATCTACCACAGTTCATTCCCCCAATCTTTAGCTTCAAGACCGACGTTTCTTGGATGGATTTGTCATATTTCATGTTGGTTACCTCAATGTATTGTGGGCAAGAAATGCCCTCGATTTCTTATTGAAATTTGGATTTAAAAATTAAACCACTGTTGTACCGGGTTATCGAACAAAAGGAACAGATAATTTACAGTTAAAACTTCGAGGCCAAGCTTTTGTTATATTGTAAAAGATTCATTGAATGTAAGAGCTAGGAATATTACCTAGCTACATGTACAGTTATTTCCAGACTCGAGACCATCACAAGAGCATTTGACTGGGTCACATTGATCATGTTTAACCTGTTCCAAGATTATGAATGGTGTTAATGGGAATTTTTTAGTCATTCTGGATTGAAGGGATTGTAGACCAAAACATTCGCTCCTATAATGGTCTATATCAATCAGAGTCATGCCAACCTCTCGAGCCATAGTTTGAGCTACCCAATTATGGTCGGATGATATGAGAATATCCACGCCCAGTTCAGCCATAGTCAAGATCGTTTGATCATTAAATCCTCCTCCGGGAATATATCCAACCTTATTACCTTTGCATCTTGGATTGTAGATTACTTTGGGATCAACTCCCAAGGACTTCAGCCTGCTAATAATGCTTTTTAAGGAGATTTTAGCTCTCAGAATTGCACCCAAATTTCGGATTTGATGCCCCTTGTACGGTAGATTAATTTTAATGAACTGATTTTTCGTAAAACCGAGATAGGATAAAAAAGAGTCGCCAATACCGCCTTCCATTGAGTCCCAGGCTAGGTGGAAGTTGTAGATATTAAACCCGTTAATTTCAGCTAGTTTAAGCATACCTTGATATACAGGATTCTTGTAGCAGCTGATTTTATGATGAGCGATCACAAGACCATTGGCAGGGATTAACGCTAAATGATGAAATTCAGGATTTATCATCAGATAAATGACATTAATATTGTCTACAGGCTTGATCTCGTATCCTAAGGATAGAGATGAACTTTTTCTATCAACGTGTGCATATTCGAATTCGTTGATCGGTGATAAAGTTTCAAGAAACGTCACGACGTCATCAGAAGGAATAAGTTTACCAGGAGTACCTTTATAGAATCCTTCGTCTCTTGACGCGATTGGGAGCGTAAGTGGACTATACCTAATTATGTAAGGATCAATATTTTCGCTATAATCGTTATCCACAATAAACAACCCTCTTGGGTTAATATGGTCGCATCGAAAGCAATTCTAAGTTTTGTAGGTTTTGATGGGTCAACCCTTATGGTTTTTAGATCAAATTAATCTGAAGAATATTCCTCCCTCGATCCTTATTGATATTTAGCATTAAAAATTTACATTTTACCTATATATTAAGATCAGATATTCCTATCAAAAAAAGAAAGGAATGGACAAGATTCTACCTTACCTGTCCCATTTCCTTACTCTGTTGATTGTTTTACATATGCATTCCACTGGAATTTTGTTGTCTGCTTAAGAATTTTTCAGGATCCTTATCGAACATTTCCTTATGCATTGGTTTATGAAAGTAGAACGTCTTTCCTTTGTAAACTGTGGAAGGCGATCTGTGTTCATCCACCATCATTCCGCAAACAGGACATCTTTGCATGGCAGTTTCCTCATCGTTGTTTGTGGTGTAATAGCGATTAATCCCAAAATATCTTTCTAAAGTAAGATTAATCAAATCAACACCATACGATTGATGACATGAATGAGGAATAAGGTTCCCTCTTCAAAATCTAAAGTTATATTAACAATTGGTTTCTCTAGTATGGAAATTGGAGAGAAACTTCGATGTTTTTCAATGAAATCCACGTCTCTCAATGATTTGTTATGTCCTTTAATGAGGATATGAAAGTTCACGGGAGATGGAGGGAAGGTCCAAGGTGATGAAAGATAACAGGATTCATTCCGCCAATTATCCTTTAAATTGATTCCTTCTTTTCTTACATATGTAATTAGGAAGTAAAACGGGTTAAATATCGCTAATTATTGCCAAAAAAAACCCCGTTTAGTGATGATGAACAACATACAAAACAGGAACCACAACTAAGAGGGATGTTGTTCTACTGAAATTTCGAATATCGTTCTGGCTTTTTTAAAAAATAAAGTCTGGATTTCAATCGTTTATGGTTATCATTGAATCCTATTATTCCTGTACGCTAGGTAAGAGTAGTTTTCTGGTGTGCGTGAGGAGAAGTTCGGATCATAGGCCTAATCATCAACAAAACACACTGCAACCTTAGGTTTATCTTGTTTAATGTTTTAATTAATGAAATTCTGATGTTTTGTGTAATTATTCAGGATATAGAAGCTTTTTTTTTTCATAATCTGTCTTTTTTATTCCCTCCTATCTTTAAAAACTATAGCAAAGCTTACATAACCTGTCGATCAATCTTCTGCCCAAACAAACTCTTTAACAGGAGGCATAGGCAATTCATGAAACTTTATCAGTTCAGTATCTTATGGCAACAATGGCTGCTAAAGTACAACATTAATTATAACTTTTACAATCTTGTAATCCTAAACTTTGATTTTGAACCGCTTTTTCAATCGTTAAATGAACTGGAAATACTTCCGGAATTATAAACGCTTCATTGCGTCTCGTAACGTTTCCCCAGTGGTCTTTAGAGGGTTGAACGGTAGTTTAACTTCCACTCCATAACTAATCTTAAGGTTTAGGTTGCGGGACTCTTTCAACGTTGTATACAGTTCGGTACAGAGATTCTTTAATATAGGAACTGAAAGAATATTATTCTTTTTGCAAACCTCTGTTATCTCCTTCAGTATATCTTGATATGGTAAAGAATTTACATTTTTATCAAGCAGGAATCCGAAAGCTGCATATGAGCCACGCACATCCTGTGACTCATCAAACGCTGGAACCGGAACGATAATTGCCGCTGCTTTAAACACCTTCTTGAAGCTAACGACAACAAAATCACCCTCCATACCGCCAGCGGGGATTATTTTTAGAGCAAGCTTTATTCGCTCTTCTTCATCTAGTGTAGTTTCTGGACAAAGATTGATGATTCCAGGACCAAGCTCTGTGAGACCAGCCACGAATACAGCTCGCATTTGAAACCCCGTAAGTATTTTTATTCGAAACACAACATTCAATTGCCGATAGTTCCAAAAAAGTTGAATATATCCTCTTGTATTCGGCCTATTATTAATATCGGTTCAGAATGGACATATATACCTATTATCATTTGTGTGACTCATATTAATCTTATTCAATGATTAATAGGTACGGTGATAGCTATTGGCTGATGCAGATATTCTATTCATGCTACAGATTTTCAACACAATTTGTTGTCTCGTCGGGTTCGTTTTTTTTGCTACCGCATGGATCTATTCCCGTAGAATTCAGGAACTCCTAAAAGAAACTCGGATTGTTAAAAGATGGAAAATTGCCACCTTTTTAGTTGGATTTTTTTCAATTGGCTACCTTATTAACATGCCATTAGTTTTTATTGTGGATTTGCCTGTTCTATTGTTGATAGAGGGGCTAGTATTTCTAGGAGGTTCTATTTTCGTTTTAATTGTTTTCAACTTAGCTTTCAAGACCTATGATCTAATATATAGTCTTCCGTAAGGAAAATGAGCTCACCGCGTTAAACAACACCTCTGATCTTATTTCAAGGTAAGTTTTGGAAGATCCCACCAAGTTATGACTTGAAACGATTAATAACAACGTTTTTCATCGGATTTCTCTTCGTACAGTTTCACAGGCTCCTCTATATCAAATTCATCAAGGAGATCTTTCTGTTCCCTATATCCAATTGATTGTCTGGCTCTTGAAGAACCAAAGATTATTGAGGGAACTCGTTGAAAGGCAAAGCGGAGCTTCGAAACAAAAATCTATCAAAATTGATAAGAGATAACGCTGTAACAGCTAATACCCACGTTTTTCATCAGATTTTTTCTTATACAGTTCTGCGAGCTCTTCTAGATCAAATTCCTCTAATAATTCTTTCTGTTCTCTGTATCCAATTGATTCTTTGTCTTTAGAAGAACCAGAAGCGATGTTGGATTCGTCAATCAGAGATTTGATCTTTTCATATTTGCTGCTCTCTATCAAGTCTGACGTATTTAGTATTTCTTTCCCCTTTTCCGTTACTTTCCAAATTTTATAATGCTCGTTAAATTCTAATTCCCCAGCCGCCCTGGACTTACGTAGGATGGTTAGGATTTTATCTCGATCATAGCTTACCTGTCCAGTGCGAGCCATTATTTCGAGCTGACCGAGTAAAGCTAGAATCGCCAGTCCCTCCTGTTGGTTATTCAACATATCGAGAATATAAATTCTAAACAGCCTGGCTTCTTGGTCATCCACTAGGGTCTCGTCTTCATTGAGACGCGTTTGGATCCAAGTAAGAACTCGTTCGAACTCACGAGGCTCTTGTGCAGTACTCAAGAACACTCTATGGGGCCGATCGTACCTATCGAGCAGATCGAGCCGCTCAATGATGATGGACGGATGGATGAGTGCAATGTCATTTTTGTGAAAAAGAACCGCTATTGGTTTTCCTGTTGATTGAGGATGAGTAAGTATTTTTTGGAACTCCGAGGCCACTTCATCAAACTTTCGTTCATCGCTTCCATCTATAACGAAGATAATCGCGTCCACATACCCGACAAACTCCGAGACGAAATTTCTTACTTCTCGTCTTCCTCCGATCTCTAGGATACTAAAATGCGTATTATTGTAAGTGAGTTCTGATAAGCTTTGAGCCGTAAACGGTGTTCCCTCCGTGAACTGACCTGCCTGAAATGAATTGACCAGTGTTGTTTTACCGCTCCTTTCTAAACCAAATAGTAAAATCCGAATTGGCCTTGCCAGTTTTGATTCCCCATTTTTTCGCTCATAAGCTATTTCTGGTTAAGCGATATCACAATATGCCTAGTTTCTTATAAGGCTTTCAGTAGAATAAAGGAAAATTCTGTGTATTTCAAAGAGGTTCTTAAAATCTGGACTTAAGAATTGGCATTTTGCTGGTAATGGATTTACCGTTGATGAAATCAAATTAAAACACATTTAATGTGAAAGATATTTACACAGGGGTCGGTCGCTATTCGTAGAAGATGGTATTAAAATCGGGCTGTTTTTGTTAGAAAAGAAGGATGATTTTCCGACATCTAAGAATCACAGTTACTTGTGAATTTTAATCTGGATATAAGATGAGAATTGAAGGGATTTTGAGTATAAATGGATCAGGAAAGACTAGAGCACCTTTATGTGACTGGTGAATATGTTAATCTTCTAGAGGAATTGGAAAAACCAGGTTACGTAGATCCCTCTTCCACCTTGACTGAGCTTGAAATTGCAATTTGTCTTTCTTATCATATCAGAACTCTAATCCGCCTTGGTAAGATTGATCAGGCAAAAACTCTCGTAGATAAAATTCCAGAGATTGATTTTGATGATTCGTTTTCGATTTCGAGTTTGATTAATTTAATATCAATCATGAATGTTCAAATCACTGATGGCCATATTACTGAGGCAATAACGAGTGGGATGACAGCGAAAAGGGCGATCAAGAGAAAATTTCAAACCTTTTCAGATCAATCGGATGTAGTCTGCTTTTGGAGGTCATTCCTTGAGTATCTGCTTGGGATGGCACACTATTACCAAATCAATAATGATTTGGCGTACAAACATTTCGAAAAGAGTCTGGAATTAAACAAAACTAACCTGTACATCAGAGGGAAAGCATTATACTATATGGCATTTATCAAACAAGCGATGAAAGATCGAACTGGGTATATCAAACTACTTGAAGCTAGTCTTGGCTACTTTGAATCGATTGGTGCAAAGCAAGGGATGGCGTGGATTTTTGCCTGGCAAGGGCAACAATTTCTCAGAGAAGGGGATCTTGGCAGCGTTAATGACAAACTAACTGAAGCCATGGAACTCTTTGTTTCAATAAGCGATGTTCAAGGAATAAGTTTAGTCAATTCCCTGAAAGGTTTAATGTATTATCAACTAGGGGAATTAGAGATGGCCGAAAAGGTTTTAGAACATGCCTTCGATTTCTGCCTTAGTATTGGAAATCCTGTTGTGCTTTCATATAGCTTTCTACCTCTGATTCAGCTTTATATTGAATCGAAGAATCGATCAAAAGCACAGAATGCGATTCTCCGATTTCAGGAATTTGCCCGTAGTTCGCCTAATAAAATAGTGCAATTAAACGGTTCTCTCGCTGAAGCAATCTTTCTAAAGTCTAGTTCGCGTATTATTGATAGAGCAAAAGCACAGGGAATCTTTTTTGATTTATTAAACAAGGAGAATGTTCCACAATCGGTATCTGCATTAGCGACCGTAGATAAAGATCTATCATTTATAGTTGTCTTTCATTTGATCGAGCTTTACCTGGACGAATTTAAAATCGCAGAAGACAAAACGGTCCTCCATGAAGCCCACAGATTAATCGACGATCAATTTGATAGCAAGGCTGAGCAGTGTTTTTCTCCTACACTTGTTGAGTTTTCCATTCTCAAAGCAAAACTGTTGATTATTGAGGGCGAATTTGAAAATGCGTTATCAATACTCGAACAGATAGAAGAGGAAGCAAAAATCAATCAATTTCACCGCTTGGAAGATAGGATCAAATTGGAGATTAACAAAATAAATGAGGATTTTCAGAAATGGGATTCGGTAATTCAGAGTTACTCAATAAAGGAGCGAATTGATAAGATAAGGTTGGAGGAATATCTTAAGGAAACACAATCACTTGTACAGCGGTACTCCTCAGAATTTTAAAAGAGAAACACGGGAAATAGTTCAGCAACACGAGAGCTGGTAGTAAACCAAAACGAATTAGGGTTTTGGAGTCAAATACTCTCCCTAGGAATTCCCAAATATTATCCTATAATTTGCTTCCAATTAACATCTAATTTGTTCCTGATACTCTAATTTTTTGCTTCAGTGACAATTCTTCTTCTATTCTACTTAAAATGGAGCGCGCGGCGACCAATCCAGACACGCTCGCTTGTGCTAACGAACGGGTAACCCCAGCTCCGTCTCCAATAGTATACAGACCACTTATTTCCGTTTCAAGCTCATCCGTAAGTCGGATCTGAGTACTGTAGTATTTGGTCTCGACACCGTAGAGGAGCGTATTGCTGGAGTTCACTCCGGGTATTATATGATCTAAAGCTTGCAACATTTCCAAAATAGATTGCAGGTGGCGATAGGGCAGCACGAATGAGAGATCCCCAGGAATTGCTTCCTTCAAAGTAGGTTCAATCGTGGAACGTTTAATTCGCTCATAATTAGATCTACGGCCTTTCTTCAGATCCTCAAGGCGTTGTATGATAACTGTCCCAGGTTGATCTGGGCTGGCACCAGTTAGAAGATTCGCAAGCTTACTGATCGATCGTCCATACGCAAGTGGATCGTCAAAAGGTTCAGTAAACCGGCTACTGACAAGGAGGGCAAAGTTTGTATTTGGAGTCGATTTTGCAGGATCGGAATAAGAATGCCCATTACAAGTTATCCAAGTATCGTTCGTATCTGGGTCTTTCACAAATTCCTTAACAACTTCTCCGTTAGGGCATACGCAAAACGTTCTACATCTCTGTTCAAATGTGGGTGCATAGTATAGACATTTAAATTCATACAGAAGGTCGGTCAGGGGGGCCGTTATTTCAGCCGGCACTTCAACACGCACCCCAATATCCACGGGATTATTCTGAATCGACAAATTCAATCGAATGGATTCCCTGCGAAGCCAAGCTGCTCCAGATCGTCCTGTCGCAACAATTACAAAATCTCCATGATAAATCCCTTTATCAGTCCGCACTCCTCTGATATGGCCGTCATCTACCAGCAATTCTTTGGCTGTTTCTCTGAAGCGTACTTCTACTAATCCAGAGTTATCCAAGTGATCATACATTGAATGAACAATCTTCTCGATCTGATCCGTTCCAATGTGTAAGAGTCTATATGGGATCAACGACATTCCGAATTGGAGAGCTTTCTTTCTAATTGTTTCAATCGCATCCCCGCGTCCAGTTACTAGACGGTCCCTTGATGCTCCAAACTTAACATATGTCTCCTCAACGACCTGGAGATACTGTTCCAAGCTGGTTAATGAGATAATCGCTGATAAATAACCACCAATTTGAGGTGAGAGAGTGAGTTTTCCGTCAGAGAAAGAACCAGCACCACCCCAACCTTGCATGACTTCTCTTTTACGATTATGTATCCTTTCAGCAATTCTGGGGCCACTGTCTATCATAAGAATCTTGTGTGGTTTGCCTAGCGTCTTAACAAGTTCTAAGGCCGAGAATATGCCTGCAGGGCCACAACCGACAATAATGACAGAGTATTTAGAGTTTTGTTCCATACCTGTGTTTACCATTGCGAGATCTCATATACTAGCTATCTGTTAGGGGGACGATTTCGGAGAGCGTGGTAAATTCCGTTTTTCCCCATTCTTCGAGGGATTTTAGTATCAAAAATAAATCCTTCCTATTAGTCTTGAACTCCTCCTCCGTAAAATAGGCCTTATTCTTTACTGAAAATGCCAAATGCCAAGGGTGAAGGTTTAAAGTTAACACACGGGGAAGTTTAGTGTTGTTTTTGACTGATATAGATCTTCTAATGATAGTTTTGATTATTTCAGTTATTTCGTCGGAAGATCTACTCCTTTCAAATAATGACCAAAAGTAGGAAACGAAAGGCGAGTCCTTTGTCAGGTATCGCACGATAGGAACTTCAAATAAGGTTCCGTGCGAACCTTGTAACCTATAGATCTGGGGAACAGAATCGGTTGTTTTTATCTGTGAGGAATCATACAGAAAACCCTGATTTATGAGAATATCGTGAGTATGAGGACTGAGATGTAGGTATGGAGCCCGGAAACCTATGGGTCGGCGTTTAAACAGGTTAAAGACAAGCTTAATTGCAGCGGATATTAATTTGGCCTCTTGGTTCTTCGAGAAAAAGACACCAGTTTCTTCTCCAGAAAGGTCCTCGTGGTAAAGACCATGAATCCCTAAATCGTTCGGATACCGTCTAATAAAATCAGATAACTGAGGTACAGCAATAGCAAGTTCATTAATTATGCTGGCTTCAAAAAAAAGATTTGCAGGCCAAGAATTATCTTGGAATAACTCGACCAGCTCTTTTAAACCCTGAATGGTACCTTTGAGGAGATAATTGGCGGGATTGGCCCAAATATTCGATGTTCTGTTGTGAAAAGGAAGGGAAACTCCATGAGATACTCCTTTTATTGGAAATGGAGCATCTCTATCAATATCCAGGCAAATGGCCAAGTAAAACTTTTGGATCTTGTCTCCTTCCTTTGGTTTATTCGTATTCTATGGTCGCAGGTGGTTTGTCTGTTAAATCAAAAAATACGCGATTTACGCCGTCTACCTCGTTGGTTATCCTTGAAGCGATCTTTTTGAGAGTATTCACGGAAATGTCTGCTGTATTAGCGGTCATACCATCGGTACTTTCTACTGCTCTGATTACAACTGGATATTGGTAAGATCTTGCATCTCCCATAACACCAACAGTCTTTATGCCCAGAAAGGCTGTAAATGATTGCCACAAACCAGAATAAAACCCAGCTTTTTTTAATTCTTCGACTAAGATCTGATCGCTTTCCCTGACAATTTGCAATCGATCTTTTGTGATTTCACCTACCACTCTAACTGCAAGTCCAGGTCCAGGAAAAGGATGACGGCCTATCAGATCATTTGGAATCTTTAGTAATTTTCCTATTCGTCTAACTTCATCCTTATACAGGTCCTTTAGCGGTTCCAACAAATCGAGGGCCATTTTCTCTGGAAGCCCGCCTACATTGTGATGCGTTTTTATTACTGAAGCCCGAGAGGAAGGTTGAGCACTTTCAATTCGATCAGGATAGATAGTTCCTTGCCCAAGAAAGTCAAAATTACCAAGTAATTTGGCCTTTTCCTCGAATACTTCAATGAATGTGTTTCCAATGATTCTTCTTTTTTCTTCCGGGTCACAAATGTCCGTTAACCGAGAGAGAAAGATGTTTGACACGTTGTAAGCATAAAAGTTGTAATCTGATTGGTCAAAGAAAGCACATACTTCCTCAAATTCATTCATACGGAGGAGTCCATTGTCCAAAAAGACACAATACAACTGTGGGCCAATTGCTTTCCTAATCAACTCAGCGGCGACAGTGGAATCCACTCCTCCACTTACCCCCATTAGTACTTTTGCATCTCCGACGACTAGTCTAATTTCCTGAACCTTTTCATTGATGAAATCTTCCAAATTCCAGTCTCGCTTACAACCCGTTAATGTCAGAAAATTATCCAGGATTTGCATTCCATTCGGGGTGTGAGCAACTTCAGGATGAAACTGAAGAGTATAAATCGAACGAGATGGATTTTCCATGCTGGAAATATAGTTATTCTCTGATATAGAAGTGGTTTGAAAACCCGGGGGCAATGTTTCGACGAAATCAGAATGGCTCATCCAAACTATCTCTTGAGATTCTTTGCTAGCGTACCTTTTCAGGAGTTCCGAATCTAGTGGTTGTATTGAAATCAAAGTCTCACCATATTCCCCTTTTCCTTTTGAAACTGTACCTCCCAATTCCTTCGCAATTAACTGATGTCCGTAGCAAATTCCAAGAGTGGGAATATCCAACTCAAATATTTCTGGATTAATTTGTGGAGCACTAGAGGCATATACAGAACTCGGGCCTCCAGATAAAATAATGCCGCATGGATTTAATTCTTGAATTTCTTTTGGACCTATGGAAGGGGGAACCAGCTCAGAATATACACGTAGCTCTCTTATTCTACGGCTGATAAGATGAGCAACCTGACTTCCAAAATCCACAACAATGATCACGAAACTACCTCCTCCAATATCCCCTTATCACGGGCTTCATTTATTTCTCTGGAAATACGTCTGCCAGTACTCATGGGCTCCGTAAAGTAATAGCATGAATACTGACTTCCATTCGGATAAAGATTTGTACCTGCAACGATTCGGGCACTAATTTCAAATGCAAAGAACTCTAACTCAGGTGTACAAATCGTTTCGATACAGAATGGGCCAGATATTCCAGGAGGGAATAATTGCTTAGAAGAGGCCACCACCTTTTCCCCCATTTCTATGATTTCAGGTAGTAATGATTCTCGAATCACCACTGGTGCATTACCTGTTACGGTGTACGTAGGTTCTATCCGTTCTTTAATTCTATGCAGGCCATCAACGTTACTTTCCAAGCGTTGATCAATTCCGAGAAATTCAACTCGATTCCGTGCTAATGAATGAAAATAGTGAAAATAATATCGTACTCCAACAATATACTCCTGAATGACAACGGTATTAGGATCTTTACCACCTAGTCCCTCATATAGTTCAGCTTCATTATGTATCAGGAAAAACCCTTTTCCTCCTTTGGCACCTCCCATTTTCACTATACACAAACTATCAATTTCGTCAGGTTGTTTATAATCCGGAACCCTTAACCCAGCTGTCCGCATCCACGTATCTACTTTTTTTCGTGAGCTCTCCCATTCTAAGCTAGCTTTATTTCCAAAAACAGGAACTCGGAAGGTATGGAGGATTTTGTTCACGCCAACGTATTCAACAAAGCTTCCATGAGGGATTATTATCACGTTTCCATGTATCAGTTGATCTTCAACCTCTTGGTTGGTCACTTCATCCCAAGAACTTATCTCCAATAATGTATCGGGACCTGCTAAAGGGAAAGCTTCGTAAAGCGTCTTGCGCTGAGGGAGAGTAAGTCCAATTGTACGAAAACCTTCCAACCTGGCCCCGTGGAATATTTGAAGAGCTGAATGGCTGCATACTGTACCTATGATAATATCGTCAATGTTATAATCCATGAGGAGACTCATGTGGTCACCTCGCCGAGCCTTTCAGTGTCTATTGCTTTTCTCAATTCCATCATGCAAAGATCCAGGGGAGAAAAAATATCCTGATTGTACTTCAACCGGAGTCTTCTCATTTCTGGACTTGTGGGACCCAGGCAAGGTGAGCCTGGAATGCGTGGGGAGACATCAAAAACGATGAAGTCGCTTTCTTTTGTGATTGCGCCTTGAAGGGCAAACAATCCAATTATACCAGGTGGATGAGTACGCTGTGTGGTTTCAATAAAGCGTTTGGCAGCTTCATATACTAATGGTTTCTTTGATTCCCGCATTGTTACACCTTTGTGTCCGATTTCCTCATTGGTAATAGGGACATTGAGACCTAGCTGATCGTGTGCGGGCAAATTGAGCAGGCCACTCAAATTAGTTTGAATTCTATCGTCAAAGCCCACGAAATCAAACTTACCAAACTCATCTGATAATCCGTACGACTGAAAATTCGCATTGAAGCGCGGACCAATCACGAATTCCTCTATAATTGATTCAGTAAGAGCTGATTCATCAATGATATCTTGTTTTATCAGGTGTTTGCTTTTCTGGTCGTATTCGTCTGGAGAACTAATGTAAAAGAAAGCTCGTTCAAGAGGATTGCTTTTTTGTTGTACTTTGACTATCGCAAGCCGATCCACATCATCTGGATTTTCAAATTCTTGAGGTCTGCGTATCTTTGCTTGATCTAACAATTTGTACTGAATCCGACGGTCTTCAATACCGAGTAAGTTCCGACTGCCATAGATTGGAATGGGAAAATCATTCTCAATGCTTTCCAAATCCAAATAAACGGAAAATGATCTGTTAGGAAACCAGACCACGTTTTTTTCCTGCAGTTTCCTGATATTTTTTGGGCGAGTGAGATCTTGGAATTTTTGGAGAATCAATTGGTGACCGAAAAGAAAAGCGTTATATTGCGTGTAAAATTGTTCTCGGCCTTTCTGGCACACTACTAGGGTGTCAAAACCATTTGAACTGGCACTTATACCTACTTCTTCCGCGCTGTGACTACCTAGTACACCTATTGTTCTTGTATTCAGTGTTTTTCACCAGCTCTTACGAAATTCCTATAGAATTGCAGCCCCTGTCCCTCGTTTGCCAAGATCCTTTTGGGGAGGCGTGTCCAAGAAGGATGCTGGAAATAATGGACGAATTTCTCCGGATGAGGCATCAATCCAATAACATTCCCCTGGTGGTTTACTATTCCAGCGATGTCCCTATGAGATCCATTTGGGTTTTCTTTGTACTTGAAAACTACTCGTTTTTCTATTTCTAATCTATCTAACGTTTTTTCTGTCGCAATGAATTTCCCTTCACCATGATTAATCGGAATGAATAGATTATCGATGTTTTCAGAAAACCTGTTATGAGCAACACGATTTAATGTTATCCACCGATCGATAAATAGACCCGAATCATTGGCTCCTAAGGTGGCATCCACATCTAGCAGGTTAGCTTTGATCAACGCCTGGAATCCATTGCATATTCCAAGAATCGGTTTGTTATCCTTAACGAAATTTGAAATCTCCTTTCGAAGACGATATCGGAGGATAGACGCGAGAACTTTACCAGCTGCAATATGATCTCCATAAGCAAATCCACCGGGAATTACTAAACCATCAAAATTCTCCAAAGATAACCTGTTTCTTAGGAGTTCATTGATATGGGCTAGAGTCGGGATCGATCCAGCCAGTTTAAGTGCGTAGAGGGTTTCTTGTGCGCAATTAGTACCGTCAACACGTAAAACTAGTGTACGCATTAATTTCACCATGCAAAAGTCTGTTGCCAGATTCCCTTTAGCTCTTTAACTGTTACATCTATTAGCAGGTCTTTATTTATTCCTGAGATCTTTATGGAAGATCCTTTGACATAACCTAAATGATTAATCGGGATACCCTCCATCAAGTTCTCGAATTCTTCTGTTTGGGCAACCTCAACGATGAACCTTGAGTTCGACTCTGAGAAAAGCGCTTCAATATCTGATGTAACTTCGCCTTTTAAAACCTCTAAATCGACCTCAGCTCCCATATTTCCGCCAAAACACATTTCCGCTAGGGCTATTGCAATCCCTCCCTCGCTGCAATCATGGCAGGCAAGTATTATTTCAGCATCAATTGCCGCTGTCGTTTTATCGAAAATCTCTTTTACTTTTTGTGGGTTGGGAACGTCAGGGATAACTCCATTCTGGATCCCTCTGACCTGGTGATACAGAGATCCACCTAATTCATTGTAGGTGTCTCCAATTATATAAATGGAATTGTCCCCCTGCTTAAAGTCCGAAGTGATACTCTTCCTTATATCAGGAATAATTCCAACACAGGTTATCAATAGGGTATGCGGAATAGTTATTGTTTCGCCATGTTTTGTCTGAAAGTCATTATAAAGGCTGTCTTTTCCGCTGATAAAAGGTGTTCCAAGAGCAGTTGCTGATTCATAACAGGCACGACACGCCTCGACAAGTGCTCCTAAATTCTCGGGATCCTCAGGGGAACCCCAACTAAAGTTATCGAGAAGACTGAAACGACGACCCCCAGAACAAATATTATTTCTGATAGCCTCATCAATGCTACTTAAAGCCATTTTTCGTGGATTCCTTGAATAATTGGGATTGAATCCGTTGGATATTACTACTCCCATCCAGGAGTCATTTAATGGCTTGATAACGCTCGAATCTCCGTGACCATCAAAATTTACACCCTGTAAAGGCTTAATAATAGTATTGCCCTGAACTTCATGATCATATTGACGAACAACCCATTCCTTACTAGCAACTGTGGTGTGAGAAAGCATCTGCTTCAATTCTGAGATGTAATCTGTCTGAGATGGATATTGAACCGGTTTTTCATCGGGAAAGTTGAATTTCGCCTCACGATGGATAGAAGGTCTGCCCTTATGAAGAAAATCCAAGTCTATTTGACCTACTACCTTTCCTAGATGCTTTAACTCAAGGAGTTTTTTGTTAGTAAATTCTCCTATCTCACTTGCCTCACAGTTTTCCAGTTCACAAATCTCCAAAAGCCTATCTAGGTTCACGGGAGGAACTGCGAGTAACATCCTTTCTTGTGATTCGGATATCCAGATCTCCCAAGGTTTCAATCCTGCATACTTCAGGGGAACTCTATCTAAATTGACCTGCGCTCCTAGTTCAGCTGCCAATTCTCCGATAGCAGAACTAAGTCCCCCTCCACCGCAATCTGTTATTGCAGAGTACAGTGGTTGATCTTTCTCATCTCGTGCTTTCAGAAGTGCATCTAGAACTCTCCTTTCCTCCAATGGATTTCCGATCTGTACTGCCCCGCTCCCAGTTTTCTCGGATTCGGAAGTTAGAGTTAGGGAAGCAAACGTAACTCCATGTATGCCATCGCGACCGGTTCTTCCACCGATTAATACGATCTTATCACCTGGTCGTGGATTTCTGATATATTTCGTGAGAGGAAGTAGCCCGATTACGCCCGCAAACACCAATGGATTTCCTAAATAGTCTGCATGGAACCCAACACATCCATTTACCGTCGGAACCCCCATCTGATTTCCATAATCACGTATCCCCGCTACACATCTCTTCATAAGACGTTTTGGATGCATCGTTCCTTTAGGGAGATGATCATACGGAAAATCCAGGGGTCCGAAGAAGAGGCAATCAGTGGACAGAATTGGATTTGCCCCCACCCCCATAGCATCTCTAAGAACCCCCCCTGTACCTGTGCCTGCCCCACCATATGGATCCAAGGCCGAGGGGTGATTATGAGTCTCAACTTTCACGGCCAGACCATAGCCATTTGTGAAATCTATTATTCCTGCATTATCAGAGAAAACGTTAACGCACCATTCAGGATTCATCTCCTCAGTCGCCTGCATGATATAAGATTTCAATAATCCATTTATCGTGTGCCCCTTGTAAACGATTTGACCTTTAAAGGTTTTGTGGACACAATGCTCAGACCAGGTTTGTCCAATAGTTTCAAGTTCCGCATCTGTGGGATCACGGTTTAGGTTTTGGTAGAATCTCTGTATTGCCAACATTTCTTGCGGATTTAATGCGAGTAACAACTCTTTACTAAGAGTTTTTAACTCATAGACGGAGAGATTTCTCACAGGAATTGTATTAAATTCCGCTTTTGAGCTTTGAACCTCGTGAATTACAACATCATTGATCAAGTCATTAGATAAGGATTGTTTTACAGTATTCAATAATTCGATTGTCTTTAACTCAGTCTTGATGAAGTAAGAAATACCCGTTCGAACCCGCTGCAAGCTTAAGTCTAGGAATTTTGCTGCATCCATCACAGTCAAACCTGTGGCATCCATCACCCCATCCTTATAAGTCACGGAGACAATAAATCCTTCATCAGACGTTTGAATAGGGAACGTAAGACTATCAATCCAGTACTGTTGCGAAGTCTTATCACAAAGTAATTTTTCACAAAGAAGAACGATTTCGTGATGTGAAGAAGCTTCTATTTCATAAATCAAAAACGATCGAACAACGGCAGAGATGCCAAATTCCTCAAGCGATGATTCAACACTTCGCGCATTCGGATCAATTATTCCCTCTCTATTGGAGACACTTACATAGAAAGGCCTATTCATCTTAAGACAAAAAGATAATTCATAATTAAAAGAATTTCTTAAGATTCCACCCAAGTGGCGTTGGTATTGCTGGTATAAATATTTAAACGCTGTGTTAATTAACTGATTTCCCCTGAAAATGTTTCGTCGATTTGTCCTCTTAGAAGGTATGTTTCAGCCAGTCTTAGGGGCTGCCAACTTTCTAAGGATTGAAAGTACAACATTTTGCCGTATACAGATTCCTCTGGGCGTCGTTAGTGATTCCGTAATCTCTTTAAGTTTATTATAAGTTTGGAGGTTCAAAACTTCTTCTAATGGACCCTTAAGCTCTATTCCTACTTCATCTATAACTTCTTCAATCGTGTTGTAATAGGTGTTACGTGTAAAACTCTTATCAACCATGGGTTCAAACTTGTGATCATATAATGTTGCCTTTTTGAGAGCGTAAAGAGAAAGTGTCTTTTTTTCAGTCCAATCTCCTCCATCATAATTCACTAGATCGATTGGCCTGCGAGAAATTAAATGTAGGACAGAGCCTTTATTACCCTTAAATGGTTGATAGAGACTCGGTTGAAGACCTATCAATATGCCTCCATTGGGCGTCAGAACTCGCCATGCCTCATCTACGCCGTTTTTCATTTCCTCCATTCCATCAAAACAACATAACGAGTAAGCAAAAAACGCAATATCAAAGGAATTATCCGAAAATGGCAAGCTTTCGCCTCCTCCCTCACGAAACTCTAGCTTTGCTGTTAAATGACTCGGTATTTTCTCAATCGCCTTTTTTATCTCTTCCATGGATGGATCGATAGCGGTAACGTGCTCCGTTAAAGCGGCATATTTGTAGGTTAGCCTTCCATCTCCACATCCAATCTCTAGCACCTTTTTGCCATCAAAATCGGCGTATTTCAAGATATGTTTGAGTTCCACGCCTTCAGGGTCTCGTATTCGCATAATTTAATGGCTATTTAAACAGATTTTAATTTGATACTTTTTCATACAGGTTGCTAAAACCTTAGTTAGGGGCATCAATGATGTTAATTAGTGCTCCTATCCTTTTTACCTATAAATTGGAGAGCCTTAATCCCTTTATGGTTAGCCATGGACTGGATTCTTGGAGTCTTTCGAGTTGGATTCTCCAAGTTGGAGTAATTCCGCAAATCCAAGTTACGGAATCCCGACATAGGCTTCCTAACAACTTTAAAACCCCCAGAATTTCGGTTCGAACATCCTCTCCTCCAGGGATTAACGCTTCCACTAACTCAAAAATATCGGCATAGTAACTCCTAAAATAGGCAAGGGCATGCCACTTGCTAGAAACAGATTGCTTCAGACGAGGAAAATCAGTCATAGTTAAATCATGTCCCAATATATATCGTCTTATAGACGAAATCGTTTTTCCATATTCAGTTTGCTTCCATCCCTCTGGCCACTGATTCAAAAATAATAAATCTTTGATTAGTCCCCAAACACAAGGTAATTTCATCCTATCAGTTTTCAAGGGACCTTTTTTATAATAACACAAGCCCTCTTTTCCATGAATTCGTTTTAAGTGTTCAAAACTTGCTCGTTTGACATCTTCTCTCTCATCAAATCCCATCAAGAGTAACGAACGCAATAACATACTGTTTTCGCATTGCATAAAATGCCCCCATACTTTGTGATCTTCGCGAAAAACATTCTCTTCCTGGTGAATTTTGGTATCAAAAACGTAATCGACAGCCTTGCCAATATTTGGAAGTGAGAGACCGTTCAATCCGAGATAGCCCAAGAAAAGAAGCGTCCAAACAGTACTTTTATGCATCGGGCTCCATACTCCATCTTTTCCGGGCGCTAACCAACTACCATTGTCCAATTGCTTGTCCATAAATCTTGATATCCGTTTTTGGGATAAAAATCGATCTTGTTCCTCTAAATATTCGGAATTTTGAATCCCAAGTTCTAAAACGTCTCGCATATACAATAACCGAAAATATGGTTTTTCTACGTGTGATTCCAAATATTCTTCAGCTTTTACGGGATTAAAATTCGGGATCTCAACCATAAAATCACCTTAGGGGATATTGGACAATTTAATCCAAATGACTATTCTACAACACTTCCATTCTATCTGTTTTCAAATACAGTTGTTGAGGCAAAAAAAAGCCCAACGGTATACTGGTATTTTTTAAGGTATATTCTAGATCGATAACGCCATTACATCTCTACGATTACGTTCTCAAAAGAAGATTTGATCTGTACGCATCCCTTCTCCATTTTAGTTACTTTACCAATCAGTAAAGCTGATTTGGACGCCTCTTCAAAGGCATCCCTGTTGTGGGGGTCGATAATCTCAATGAACCCTATCCCACAATTAAATGTTCTAAGCATTTCCTTGCATGGCATTTCATAATATTGTCTTAGTCTTTCAAAAAGGATCTGAAAGATCCTTGGTATTTTTATCTCGGTTAAGTCAACAATCATCCCTAAATTGCTGTTTAGAAGTTTTTTTAGTTTTGTAAAAGCTCCACCTGTAATGTGCATCCGTTTTTTGGCCCATCGGTCTGTATGATTTAGCTCACCAAAGTAAATTTTGGTTGGTGTTGTTAAAATATCTAAATATTTCAAAATCTCTTCTTTAAGCAGTCTTCGAGCTAGAGTTAGACCATTACTATGAATCCCATTGCTAGGATGTCCATAAACAAGATCGCCTTCTTCGAGTGGTGTATTGATGAGTTTTTGGGCAGTCCCACTAACATGAATGCCGATTTCCAATCCTGAAATAGTGTCCAGAATGGCTGTTTCCCCTCCTGTATAAAGGATCCTGTATTTCTTGCATAACGATGCGATCTGACTTATAATTTGTAAAGAAATGTCGTTATTTTCTTCTTGAAGTAATAGATGGCAGTTTAACAATCGTGGTTGAAATCCTAGAATGGCAAGATCATTAACGTTCATTGCAAACGCGTCGGTTGCTGCTTCCTCGAAACTCCCCCGTTGGAAGTGTAATAGGCCCTTTGTACCAATCCCGTCAACATGTTCCATGAAATAAGGCGCACCAAAAAAATCCTTGATCACGGGATATCCTAGGACATCAATAACCTGATTACCCCAAGTTTGACTAATGATTTCGAGAATCCGCCTACTATAGGGCTTTTCTGGATCATAGGATTGAACCACCTATTCTATCCCACCAGCAATATCCGTTCTATAATGTAAATCTCCCTGAACATGCCCAATGCAGGAATACGCGATATTTCTGGCTTCAGAAACTGAATCACCAATCCCAAGAATTCCAAGGGCACGCGAACTAGTTGTACTAACAGAATTTGTTTCTTCCTCTTTAACAGAGGCATAATAAATGCCCCCATTCATTTCCTGAATTTTTGGAACATCAATTTTCACTTCCATTCCTTCCACGGGGTTGATTGGATAACCTTTGGGTGTTAAGTAGACACAAACAGTTGCCTTCTTTTGCCATTGATCTTTCGGGAGGCCTCCCTGTACCAGTTCATAGCAAGATTGCGTAAAATCCTCCACAAATAGTGGAAGCACATTGATCGCTTCTGGGTCTCCAAGACGGGAGTTAAACTCTATCAGTTTCACTCCTTCAGTTGTAAGCATAAACTGTCCATATAAGAATCCTCGGTATCCTCCAATTGCTCGGACAGCGCTTTTCATGACTTCAAGTGCAAACTCATAATCGGTTGAAGACAAAAATGGAAGCAAATGGTTTGTACATGAATAAGAACCCATACTCCCAGTGTTTGGACCTTTATCACCATCATACGCTCGCTTAAAATCTTGAACAAGTGGCATTCCTAAAAGATTTTCTCCGCTGACAAATGCCTGAAGTGTAAATTCTGAATTTACAAGTTGAGACGGTCTCTGTAGCTTCCTTTCAACGATTACCTTACGATTCCCTTTGGAAAGGACATCCCTGATATAATCAAAAACTTGATCGCGATTTGAAAAATGATCTCCCCACACTTTTACTCCTTTTCCCCCTGTAAGATAATCAGGTTTTACAGCTACCTGATTATTCCAATCTTTCATTAAACGCTCGATTTCTCGAACAATTTCATTCTGATCGTCCCTTTCAGTAAATATATGAAATTCTGGATTTGCAGGTATTGAGTTGTCAAACAGAATTTGTCGGGTGTAGGCCTTGCTCCATTCCAATTTGCTCATGGCTTTATCGGGTGATGCTGAAGGGATATCAGCATCTCTCATCAATTCGTCCACGATTCCATTTGCCAAAGGATTTTCGGGACCTATGACAGCTAAATCCACCTTGGTCTTTTTCGCAAAGGCCACAATACTCTTGTTGGAATTTAGGTTTCCTATATGAAATTCCTTTGCTAAATTCTTTATCCCTGGATTAATCCTGTTCATATAAGCCATTAATTCAACATTTTCGTTATGTTTCAAGGCTTTGGCAATTGCATGTTCTCGGGCACCATTACCTAGCAATAATATTCTGTTCATATGCTCGTTCATCCTCATTCATTTTATCGATATTTCTGAAGAGTTCTCGCGCTTTTGGGGTGGGGTATATCGCATCCAAACATGCTGTACATAAACCATCAACTTCGATCGCTTCTCTCAAACCCTCTATGGACATATAAGTTAACGAATCACAGCCTAATTTGGTTTTGATCTCCTCCACGGTTCGTTTCGATGCCAATAATTCCCCTGGCCGTGACATATCTATCCCGTATACACAAGGATATTTGATCATGGGAGTTGTTATCCCAACATGAATTTCTTTCGCTCCCTTCTTTCTAAGTAGGTCAATAACACTTGTTAAGGTTGTTCCTCTGACGATACTATCATCAATTAAGATGATTTTCTTATTTCTGACGACGCTCTCCACGGTTTCATATACCACCTTGATTTCTTTAATTCTTGATTTTTTGGGTTTAATGAATATTCGACCAGTCGTGTTTTTAATTAGGCCATCTGCATATCTTAGCCCTAGGTAATCCGCGCATCCCACAGCGCCAGATCGAGATGTGTTGGGGACGGGAATTACGTAATCTGCGGTGGCAATCCCCTGTTCTTTCAATAAACGTCCCAAAATAGTTCCCAGATTATATCGTACTGTATAAACTTCGGCCCCTTCATTAATTGAAGGAGCTTGGGAAAAATAGGTCCATTCAAACATGCAGTGGTGCGTTTGTTCAAACCGAATTCTATGTCGTTCAAACCGCCCACGAGAAAAGATGAGTAATCCTCCTGGTGGAACGAAATTAAAGTCGTAAATTCCGAGTTTCTCAAGAATTCGGGTTTCAGAGGTCACCACATATCCATCATCTAATTCTCCCCAACATAGAGGCCTTATACCAAATGGATCCCTAAAAGCGATAATTTTATCATCGCCTAACATTGCTACGACACTATAGGAGCCATCTGTCTGCGCCATGACTCTCTGAACCGCTTCATAAATCGAATGATCGGTATTTTCCAGATTCTCTTTCAGCAACTTACAAAGAAGCGCACCATCATTACCTTGGTTTATTACCTCAGGAAAGATAATGTTTCCATTAAATGCCAAACTAAGAACACCATTTCCTGACGTGGATTCCGTGAACGGAGCTAGGTGTCTGTGAAGCGATTCCTTGCGCAGACTACCAATGGTTGGATATCGTGTCGAAGCAACACAAATATCTACCTTTTCAGATGTATTCGGAAGCGAAGCTTCAAGATTTTTTGCAGTTCCTTGGGTTTTTTGGGAAATAAAACCGCCTATAAATCCCGTTAAGCCCGCGGCCTCCTGTCCTCTAGTGGCAAGGGCCTCGAGACACATTAAAAAGGTACCAACATTAAGGTTCCCTCCGATTACCCCTATTATCCCACACATTACCTCAACACCTCAATCACGTTATTGGTTGTCTCAACTGCAAGACCCAGATAAGAAGAGGGAGAATCAGCCTCATTGAGAGCTTTCTTAGCCGCTTGATACGCCTCCTGCCTTCCATAACCTTCCTTTATTAGTTGCATCATCTTCTTTTCCATGAGAATGCCGGGCTGCTTCGCTAAGTTTCCTTTGATATTTTCTTCGAAAAACTCCAGGTTCTTTAGGATATAGACAGCCTGCAGGATCATATAATGCGTCAAAATGATTGTTTCCGGTACTATGATACGTTCATTGGCGCTGTTTGTTATATCACGTTCGTGTTCCAGTGAAATATTTTCTAACGCGGGTAGAATATTTGTACGCAGACGTTTTGCTAAAGCACAAAGGTTTTCGCTCTTGTGAGGATTACGCTTGTGTGGCATCGTCGAGCTTCCTGTCTGTTGTGAGGCGAAAGGCTCCCCTACCTCCATTATCTCTGTTCTTTGCAGATTTCTTATTTCTTTTGCAATCTTTTCTATTACACAGACCGTCGATATCAGATTAAACAAGTATTTCGCTATAAAAAGCCGGGGAACAACTTGGTTGGTTACTAAAGGTACTTCCAGTCCGAGTTGGGTTAATACTATCCTTTCTACCTCCATCCCATTTTCGTTCAGTTCTGTAAAACTCGCATATGTTCCAACCGCTCCCTTCATTTTTCCATAAAATTTGGTATCCCTTAGGTCTTCGATAATTTCGTTAACCTCGTACGCCCACAAAGCGAATTTAAGACCATACGTCATCGGTAGGGCGTGTTGTCCATGGGTCCGGCTGATACAGACAAGATGTTTGGTTCGTTCTGCCATTTTTAATAGGACATCTTTCAGATTCTGTAAATCTTGTAAAATCACTTCATTAGCTTTTTTCATTTGAAGACCGAGGGTTGAATCTATTATATCCTGCGAGGTTGCACCAATGTGAACTTTATCACACTCTGAGGCTTCAGTTAGGGCCTGTACCAAGGCCATGATGTCATGGTGGGTTATTTTTTCAATATCTTTTACCTTTTGAGCGGTTACCGATTTGGCGGCTTCACTAATGCGGCGATACTCATCTTCGGTAATAACTCCCAGATTATAATGGGCTTGGGCCAAAGCAACTTCGACATCAACCATAAATCCTATTCTGGCTTCCTCCTCAAACAGGTCCGCCACTGAGGTTCGGTACCGCTCTTCAAATGGGTGAATCATTTTTCCAAAATCCTTAATGCCAAGAGGCCAGCATTCTGTCCATTATCTATACCTACACAGGCCACGGGAACCCCTTTGGGTAGTTGAGCAATCGATAGCAGAGCATCTAATCCATTAAGTACCCCTGAAACAGGAACACCTATAACTGGTTTTTCTGTCCGAGCCGCCACATAACCAGGTAAAGCAGCAGCCAGACCAGCAATACAAATGAAAACCTGTGCTGAAGACTCAGAAATAACCCTATCCACTACTTCAGGGTTTCGATGACATGAGGCATAATGAATTGCGAATTCTACTTTATTTTCCAACACTTCAGTTACCTTTTTCACAATTTTTTCATCGCTTCTACTGCCTGCTATTATAGTAATCATGAAAATCATTCCTCCATAATTCTAACAATTCTTGGTGAAACAAGTAATGGGTTTCATCCCATTCAATTGTAATTCTTCTTCCTTTTCTTGTTAAAAGGCCTTGTTGGTATAATCTCAGCGATTCGGGATAAATCAAGTGTTCCCGTCTAAGATTTCTATCGGCCAAAGCCTTAGGATCTTCCCCTGGGAATACAGGAGTTGTTGCCTGGAGTATTATTGCGCCGTGATCCATCTTTTGATCAGCAAAGTGAGTAGTACAGCCTATCACCTGTGTACCATAATCCCATGCATCCTGAACTCCATGCATACCCGGAAACGCAGGGAGAAGCGCTGGATGTATGTTAATAATATCCCAATTATCCAAAAGAATTGGAGTAGCAAAGAGCATATATCCTGCCATGCAGAGAACATCAATGTGAAGGTCAAGCAGGGCTTTTTTGATTTGTGTATCATATTTCTGCCTGACTGGATCAGCCAGAATTTCAGCCAAATTCCCTCCTTTCTGAAATTTTTTCATACCCAGGGGTGGTTTTAACCACATGGACTCTATCTCATGTTTCTTGGCCCGTTCTAGGGCATAAGCATCTTTTTTATTACTGATTACTAGTTCTACTCTTGAGTCGGGAATGTAGTCACTTTCACAGGCGTTAATAATTGATTGGAGATTTGAACCTCCACCACTGGCTAAAACACCAATCTTCATTCATCCTCAACTCCGTGTAAGTGTTTATATGCCTTTAACGTATTATTTATCAAAATTGCAATGGTCATCGGACCTACGCCTCCTGGAGTTGTTGAAAAATGCGAAGCAATTTCAAATACACGGTCCTCGAACTCCCTCTCTTGACGCGTATTACCACAATCGATGGTAATGACGCCTTCCTTTAACATAGAAGCTTTAATAAAACAAGGTTTTCCTGTTGCTGAAATTACTATATCTGCAGCTTTTAACTCTCTTTCAATATCCGTTTGATTCACCACTGAATGGATTTTTGTGACAAATGCATCATTATGTTCCAGAAGCATGGCAACTGGAGTTCCCAATAAACGTCCTCTCCCTAAAACAACCGCCTTTTTCCCTTCAATCGGGATGTGATAGTGTTTCAACATTGTCATAATGCCTTCCGCCGCACAAGGGACAAAAACATTGGAGTTATAGAGAGATCTCCCGATGTTTACATAATTTAAACCATCCACATCCTTTTCAGTTTCTATTAGCTCCAAGATTCTGTTCTCATTCCAGTCTGAAGGCAGGGGAAGTTGTACCATTACGCCTGTGACATCAGGATCGTCATTCATCTGTCTGATCTTGGTGGTTAGTTCTTCTTGGGAGGGGGGTTTTTTATAGACGTATAGAGAATAGCGGATTCCTACCTCGGCGCATTTTTTCTCTTTCATTCGCTGATAGGTATACAGGCTCGGATCGTTCCCCACAATAATAGCAGCAAGTCGAGGGCTGTACTTCTTCCCTTGAATATCGTCTTTGACCTGGGATAAAATGATCTCGGAAAGTTTATTCCCATCCATGCATTTATGGAGGTTCCTTTCTATAAACGAGGTCAATATAACCCACTTGCTTCCTTCAATCGATT
Source organism: Candidatus Thorarchaeota archaeon (assembly GCA_048882505.1). Taxonomy (GTDB): domain Archaea; phylum Asgardarchaeota; class Heimdallarchaeia; order Hodarchaeales; family Hodarchaeaceae; genus Hodarchaeum. The sequence continues at coordinate 119,774 of JBHLRO010000003.1, read as the reverse complement.
GGTGACTGTACTATACCGTGAAACAAGAGTAGGACCGTATTTCAGTAAAATTTCTGCATATTCAGATTCAGTTTTTCCTTCGAGATATTTCCTGATAAATTCTTTGTCCAAGAAATCAGGATCCGTATCTCGAGGCCCATTTGCCCAGGTCAATTCCGCAACTCTAAATTCATCGGGTCCGAAACTGTCGATTAAACATAATTGGCCTGAATCTGACACCCCAAATTCAACTTTTCCATCAATTAGAAATAACTCGGACTTCCGGAATAGATTTGTAAGCAACTGGGCGATCTCTTTTGCCCTTTCTAATGCTTGTTTGAATAAATAAAGTCCTTCTTCCCCAGATAAATTGGAAAAGGAATTCACCATGATGGTTTGAATTTCTTCTTCAGATAACCCGTAACGGTCCTTAGTTTCCCTCTTGGTACTAACTTCAACAAATGTTTCAGGGAAAAGAGCATATTCTGACGTATCCATTCCTGCAGGTAGCTTTAATACCCCCATTTTAGCCCTCTTTAATGCTGATCCCGTTAGGAGGTTTCTTAAAATAAACTCAAAATCCAAAGGTTTGCATTTGCGTTGGATGATGACGTTTTTCTGACCCTCGTCCAATAAAGCTGTGGCGACATTATTCCGGGATAAATATTTGAAGATTACTCGTGTACACTCGGCGAGAACCTGACCCCTTCCCAGTGTCTCTCCAACAATCCGATCAAATGCGGAGAGACGATCCGAAAAAGCAAATTCGATTGTATTCTCACGGATAAATCCGTCTTTGTTTTTCCCTTTTATGAATTCCATTTTCTCGCTAATCCCATTATGGGGATACTCATTGGACAGGAAGCACTTTTAGGACCTGTTTTTAAAAGGATATTGGCCATAGTTTGGTTCAATTAGCTTTGTAGGATCTAGAGGAAGAAGAATCCACGCATAAGGCATATGGGAGTGTTCTTCTGATATGAAAACAGGCAGGAACACTTTGGAAAAAAGGAGAAAAAATGGAATCTTATTAGTAAGGCCAATCTACCCTGAGTCGAAAAAATGGTCGATCTTGCGAAGGAGAGGCCATACCCAAAAAACTAGAGAAATGTGGCCTCCAGGATAAGCAAAAAGGGGCTTTTGAAGCATGTTGGCCAGGCTCTGTACGCGAGGAAAAGGTACGATTCTGTCATAGCGGCCGCCTATTATCGCAGTTTTTTGATTTGTGGTGAAAGGATAAAAGTATTTCATATTACAAGCGTATAGGATTTTATACCATCCTAATAAACCCTCAGTTTTAAGTTTTGAAACCAGAGATTTCGAAACGGGGGCAATTTTTGGATTTAATCTAAATAGAAAGGGACTAGCTAGCGCGGCAATTATCCGAACTGAATCAATGAACTGTGAGGATAAAGCTGTCAAGTGTCCTCCCAAGGAAACCCCAAATATCGCGACATTATCGTATTGCTCTTTCAAATATCGTGCGAATATACATATTTCTTGAATCGATTGGCGGAACGCTTCCAGCATTCGGACCGGATTGCCATTCAAAAAATAGGCACCTGAAAACGGAGAGTCTGTGGGTTGTCTAGCATGATGGTGGGGGAGTTCCATCGCATAGATATCGCTATCTAGTAACTGGTTAAAAATCCAAAAATAACTCTGTTCGTGAAAAAAGAAAGTTCCTTCGGCATATCCATGAATAAACAGTATACAGTTTTTCTTACCATCCCGTATGTTTTTTTTGTAACGCTGAAGTCGGAGCTGCTTAACGGGATGAAATTTGGGTAGCGCCAGAATATCCTTCACAATTGGCTGATACGGTGTTTTAACGATGGCCTTTGAAAGCTGAAATCCTCGTTGAAGTTTTGTGGGTATCCACTCTAATTTATCGCCATTGATCCTTTCCTTTGTAACGAAGAGTTTTCTTGGATTTTTCCTATAAAACGCGAGATAACGCTTTACGGTTTTGGCATCAATGGGGTCATCAATTGTCCCATTATTCCTGTATTTGAAAAACGCAATCGCAGGAATGTCCAACAGATCTGTCGGAACGAAAGGATTCATAATATGGGGGAACCTCATAAATTTTTTTAAGATTTGAATAGATTTTCAGATGTAAAATGTTGGGTCTATGGACAAACTTCTTATTGTTGGGAAAAGGCCCGTAGTATATAATTAAGTCTTATCAAATTCTTGGATAGATGTCTAATGGAAGAGTATAGCAAAGAATCATATTGGAATGTATTATCTAAGTTAGAAGGGAGATGGAAAGGCGAGACTGATGGAAAATCGGGGTTAGGAAAAGGAGTAAGGGATTTCAAACCAATTATTCAAGGAAGGTTTTTCCAAGGTAAGAATAAAGTTGTTTTTGAACCTCAGGAGAAAAATCCTGAGGGTGAAGTCCATGAAGACTGGGAATTCTATAGCTACGATTCAAACAAGAAAATTGGGAAATTGAGAGTCTTTTATAGCGAGGGTTATTTTACAGATTATACACTTAAAGGTTTGTCTGTTACAAATAAAGAACTGGTTTTTCTAACGCAGGAAAATGAAAATCTTCCAGATGGCTTTAGAGCGCGCATTACTTTGAAGTTATTAAGCGATAATCACCTGAATGATAAACTCGAACTTGCTAATCCTGGGAAAGACTTTGGTGTGTGCATAGAGAATAACTGGTATAAAGAATCCTCGATATAGCAGGTTTAAGCTTATGTCTGTTCCAAGCGACACCTGGGCTTACCGTGTACTTTGAATAAATGATTTTGTCTTTCTTCGTTCATTTTCCCATCTTTTTCTTTCTGAACGAAGTGTAAATAAGTCTACTTCTTTGATAATAATTCCCTCTTTTTTAGGTGGCATGATTCTTTCTTTTCGTTCCTTTTCAGGGGTAAATATAAGAGAATTTCCAAACTCTGCAACATTGGCAAAGAAACAGTATGCATAAATTGATCTTCGAGCATCAAAATGAGCAGCTTTGAAATCCTCCGTTACTGGAGTGAATGCCGGATTAATTATTAGATCTACAGGGGGTTTCGAGTTCTTGAGTTCTACCCTCAAATCCATATCTAAGAAATCTCTGCAGATTGCTATTGCAATACGGCCGTACTCCGTGTTAAAGATCAATGTCTTATGAACTGGGCCACCAACATCGATCTCCTCGGTCACTTTTCTTCCATCTAGGTGAATTACGGCAGGTATGTGCTTATTTTGTCTCCATAGGATACCATCAGGACCAATAACTACACTCTGATTATATTTTGTACTTTCATCGTGATACGATCCAGGAATTATGTACATTCCGTACGATTTCGAAAGATTCAAAATTTCATTATAGAGAATTTCATAATTTAGATCAATAGAGAGTTCAGGGAAGATGAGAATATCGACTTCGTTCGCGTGTGCCCTTGTAATCATATCATTTACTTTAGATCTCATGAATTCAATTTTATTTTGTTTTAGTCTAATTAATCCGTTATTTTTTCTGTCATAGAATTCATTCAGGAAATCTCCACTATTTGAAATCCCAATTTGGGCAATGCCTACTTTAAAATGCCGTTTCTGACTCCTTGGGAAATCTGGAAGATTGTCTTCATAGATTAATTGGTATTCTCTTAGGATTGAAACCCTTCTCGCTTCTTCTGTAAACTTTCGGATTTCGCTCATCCCTGACGGCAAGCTTGAAACTCCAAGATTGGTTGAAGAACTCATGCTTTTTGTGCTTCTAGAGATTGAAGGTTCTTTGATAGTGTTAATCGCGGTAACCAAGATTTGCTCTTCTTTTTCAACCATAGAGATACGAGTCTGAACTTCATTCTCTTTTTCAACGAAACCGTGTTTTCTGAAAAGTCCAGCTGCAGACTTTAGGTAGCTCGATCCTATCCTCAATAGAGTTTGTTTCTTATCCAATTCGATTTCTTTATCTGCCTTAATTAGGTGCCAGGTGGCATCGAAGTAAGTGGACGTAGCTAAAACCCAACCTGAAGCGGTAATGAAATCTCCTTTTTGATATAGTATGGCGGCGTTTCTTAGGAGGGACTTGATTTCAATGAACAATTCTTCTTTAATCTTGAGATCATTTGATTCGTCAAATTTACATCCATTTGCTAAACTTTGACAAAAAAATGCATTGCCTGAAGCCAAGAATTTTATCCTACTGTCTAGTAGCAGGTCGTTAGCGCTTTTAAATAATCCTGAGGCACTTTGGTACTTTTCAGAATCCGCGTACTTCTCTGCAGTTATCATATTCTCCCATGCCTGACATAAATAATTAAAGGCATTAAATTTCCGTTGTTCTCTCCTAGTTTCAGAGCTTATTGGCGTTTCCTTGAACAGGGAAGCCGCTGATTTCATTTGCTCTGCAGCTGGGATAAGATCTCCTTTTTTCCAGAGAATTTGGGCATTATCAATAGAGGAACGGGCAGAACAGTAACTAATCCCAAGATTGGTAAGGGAAATCATCTTGTTAATGCGATCTCGCTCTTTGTTGTTGTCAATATCCTTTATAGCTTGATTAAAAGCATTCAACGCATTTGTAAAAGCCATTTGACCTTTTAGAAACTCTGATTGAGAATTCTGATAGTTTTCTTTCGAACTTAGATATTCGGCTTTTTCTTGCAAAGCTAGAGCTTCGAAGTATGGTGCTTCATAGGAATGGTCAGGCAGATTTATGAGAATTTTAGAGGCCGTTAAATATTCCGCTTCCGCTTTTTGTTGATCTTCTCTTTTATGATGCGTTTTAGCACTCTCAATTAATGCCCATGCATTAGTATAGTTGATTTTCTCGACGATTTTTTCCCTTAATGGTCTATATTCAATTTTTTCTAAAGATTGGGTATGTTTTTCTCTGGCTCGAACATAATAATCCGTAGAAAGATTGAAATTACCCAGTTTATCCTCTATATGAGCTAAGTTCTCTGAAGCGGCAGCTGAGTAAGAAAAATATCCCCTCTCGTTACAGTCATTTAATATGCTTTGAAATAGGTCCCTTAACTTCTTTAAAAGGTTTGATTGACCTGTTATTTCATACAGTTCCCCATATAAAAGTCCTATTCGAAATTGTGCATTAATAACTCCCACCCGTGATTCAAGAGCGTAATCCGCATATTTCTCCATTGCATCTATTGCCTTAGTGAGGTATTCAATTCGATATTCCTCATCTTTAGAAATTTCTGCCAAAGTTTTGTAACACCGATAAAGAGAAGAGAAAGCCGAGGCTCTGGCAAATCCTCCTTCATAGTTTTTCGCGAAATTTTCCCCACGTTCCGCGTACTGAAGCATAATTCGGGCATTCATTTGCCGCTCTGGTGCATCTGAAGCCAATATAGTCAACTGGGAATATGCCCACGTTTGCATTTGTAGGGGCCATAAAGATATTGGGGAAGAGGGAATTATCCGTAAACATTCTAAGGCATATTTATTTGCCATTTCCGCAAACTGACGTCTTTGAGAACTAGAAAAAAAGCTCCTCTGAGCAAAATTCGCATAAGCAAACGTAGGTAAGAAATTTGCATAAAAATTGAAGTTAGTAAAGGACTGATACATTATTTTTGCATTGTTTTCTAAAGCTGCGAGATCGTCCTGAATTCGATTTTGTAGATACTCGACTCTACCCCAGAATAATGCCCACCAATCGGTCCAGGCTGTTGTTAAGGTATTAAGCAATTTATTCTTGGTTTTTTTATTCAGTGATTCGGCCCTCCTAAAATAACTGAACCCTAGTTCCGCAAATTTGTTCTGTTCTTTATCGTTTTCTACAAACTGAAATCCATATGTATTGTTAGTCAAACCTGCGACGTGATAGCTCATTTCAAGGTACGTAGGATTATCATTCGCCTCAATGATTGGAATCGCTTCTTCAAGTTTGTTGATAGTTTCTTCCTCGCTTCTTTTCCAATAATGGTCCTTTTTTGATAATCCTATAAACCACTCATAATACTTCAAAAGATGGTCAGCAAAGAGAGATTGTGAAAGTGAAAAGGCATCTCTCTGTTCTATTGCAATGTTCCAAATTTTGTCGATTATCTCTCTACCTTCTTGACGTACACGATTAATTTCATCTGGGTTGTTTCTGTAAGGGATAAGATTTGAGAGCGTCATTGCAGCACGAACATAAGTCCGAATATAGTGTTTGGTATCGTTCCTTATTGAATACCCTTTATTTGCCTCTAAGAAAAGTTCGTAGGCATTCTCAAATGCTTCTAGCATTTCAGGAATTGATTTACTAATAAAAGCAGCAGAAAACGCAGATTCTGCCAAGCATGCCCATTTTTCTGGCAAAGCATCTATCCAAGAAAAAAGATCTGCAGCTTCATTATATGATTCAATAGAAGACTGAAAATGTTCTTCAAATTCATTGGCCCCTCCTGCCGTTTCCGCACATCTGGTATAAGTATATCCTTGTCTGTAACAGGCGTTAGCTGCTAATTCCACCTCTTCATCCTTCAAATACTCTTCTTTCGCTTGGCCATAAAGAATGGCGGCTTTAATCCAATTGAGGTTCTTCTCCTCACCCCTTGCTTTCTCCATCAAGGTTCTTCATACCTGCTATACCTTACTTCTTTGTAATGGTCGATATATCGAGAAGGATAAACACCAAATACATTAGAGTTGATATGATTTTTTCGAATTTAGCTAATTCCCTGTTTTTTATTGTTGGGAGACTACTGCCAATAAATATAAATATCTTTTTTACTTGATAAGATCGAAAACAGCGAGTTTATTCACCAAACATTGCCTAATTAATAATTCTGAGAGTAATCCCATAACAATCTTGGATGAGTCAATGAAAACCTTTATGTGACTCAATGATTATTTTGAAGGGGCGTGATTAAACAAGATTTTAACCCGTAATGGCAACCCCTAGGCGTTTGATTCCATAGGTTATGGAATCTCCCCCACAATGAATACTTATTTGCTCTCAACTTCTCCAAAATTATAAAAGATTTGCAGCATAAACCATATTCTCTACCGCTGATATTGACAAATCCGCTTATTGAAGTGAATGCCATGGCCTCCTATCCAATTCCGCAAAAACGATGTGGACTTCAAATCAAGGATTTCCTAAACATTTTGCCAGAATTAAAGAAAAAAACATTAAGTAAGAGTGGCCATATTGACCTGGGAGATCCAGAAACTTTGTTATTATACAATCAGGCAATATTCAGGGACTTTTTGAATCTAGAATTCACTCTTCCAAAAGAGTTTTTGGTCCCCACAGTCTGCAATCGTTGGGCATTTGTGGAATGGATTCTTCAATACCATGCCAAAAAAGTGTTGGAAGTAGGAACAGGAGCATCAGCGATATTGGCATTAATGTTTGCCGCTATGGGATGTAAGGTGGTGGGGACAGAATGTAGTAAGACCGCATATTTATCAGCGAGAGAGAACATTGTCTGCAATTCCTTGCAAAACCGAATTTCCCTTCGGTATGTGGAAAACCCAAATCAAATCTTGATCAATGTGTTCAAATCAATCTCACAATTCGATGCTGTAGTCTGTAATCCCCCTCAGTATGATGAACAGTACTATCAGAACAAACTACAAAGTATAAAAGGGTTTAGAGGTCAAAAAACAGAATTGGTGGGCGGAAAAAAAGGATTCGAATTCTTGATAAAACTTCTGGAAGAGGGATCATCGTACACCGCCTTTCCTGACATTTATTTTCAACTTTTAAATACTAAGATCTTTATTGAGGTGGAGGATCGCCTTAAAACCAATGATTACAATTATATAAAGAAAAAGGTGTCATTTGGTACACGTAATAGACTGTTTTTCAGGGTTGAAGGAAATAAGTCGATAGCAGAAACCGGAAGTTCAGAGACGATAAAACTGTAAAAATTGGGAATGGACGAGTGTTCGCCTTAGGATGTCTCTAGTGCCTCTTCCAACATCTCCACCGCCTTTCTCAGATGGGGAATAACGATGGATCCGCCCACAACAAGAGCAACTGTGAATGCTTCATAAAATTCGGCTTCTGTTGTACCAAGCTGTCGGCATTGGAGTATATGGTACGTAATACAGTCATTGCAACGCAGAACCATGGACGCAACAAGGCCAAGAAGTTCCTTTGTCTTGGCTGAGAGAGCACCATCATAATAAGTACGAGTATCTAGATTGAAGAACCGCTTGATCTCAAGATTTGATTTTTCCAGTATGATCTCGTTCATTTTGTCTCGGTATCGATTGAACGCGTCAATTTTCGACATGTAACCACCTGATCCTACAATAATGATTCGCTTTTTATCCAGACCGATCGGGCATTTTAGGAAAACCCGACCAAAGCCAGTAATGGGCGAAATTATGAAGCTATCTGCCTGGTTCCATGCTACTATTATCCTCCAATTAAATTTTAAGAAATTGAAATCCCCTTCGCCTATTGTCATAAAACAGGTTCAGCAGGAAATCTGAGTTGATAAATAAGGGTGCTATCGTTTTGCTAGGTGAAATAAATGGCCATTCTGATCTAACGGAACTAGCATAAGGTTCATAATCCTCCTTCTTCTCCTATAATCCAGGTGATTCTGAACATGATCACGAGTATACTTAATCTAACGATGTCACAGAAATTCCAATCAATTTTGGAGGAAGTAGGTGAATTTATAACAAAGAAAGCTATACCGTTAGAAGCCCAATTTGCAGGAAAATCGTTTCGGGAAATGCTTCCGACTCTTAACAACCTGAGAAAAGAGGTTAAAGGCCTGGGTTTATGGCTACCTCAAATCCCAAAAAAGTATGGCGGATTGGGTCTGACATTACTTGAACACGGGATTTTAAGCGAGGAATTAGGAAGATCACCCTGGGGCCATTATTTATTCAACTGTCAGGCGCCTGATGCAGGCAATATGGAAATCCTTATTGAATACGGTACTGATGAGCAGAAAGAGAAGTACCTAATGCCATTATTAAGCGGAAATATTAGAAGCTGTTTTTCAATTGTAGAACCAGATTGCCCAGGGTCAAATCCTACCTGGATCGAGACAACTGCTGAAAAAGACGGGGAAGATTATGTCATCAATGGTCACAAATGGTTTACTTCATCAGCCGACGGGGCAGCTTTTGCAATTGTAATGGCGGTTACAAACCCTGAACAGGAAAAACGTCATTTTAAGGCAAGCCAAATCATTGTTCCAACAGATACGCCAGGATTCAACTTGGTTAGAAACATTCCCGTAATGGGTCATGTTGGAGAAGCTTGGGCCAGTCACGGAGAGATAAAATACGATAATTGTAGGGTTCCACAAAAATATCGACTGGGTGATGAAGGAATGGGTTTCGTAATAGCCCAACAACGCTTGGGCCCAGGACGTATCCATCATTGTATGCGATGGCTTGGCATATGTGAAAGGGCTTTTGACCTGATGTGTCGTAGAGCAGTTGACAGGGAAGTTGCGCCAGGACGAACTTTGGCTATCCAGCAGACTATCCGTAATTGGATTGCAGAAAGCAGGGCAGAAATAAACGCTGCTCGTTTATTGGTTCTGGATACGGCCCATAAGATTGATGCTGAAGGCGTTTACGCAGCCCGTATTGATATTTCGCTGATCAAGTTCTTTGTGGCCAATACTCTTCAAAGGGTCTTGGATCGGGCAATTCAAGTCCATGGGGCACTGGGGATGACCAATCAGACTCCCCTTGGGCTTTGGTATGCCCTCGAAAGGGGTGCTCGTATTTATGATGGCCCCGACGAGGTGCACAAATTTTCGGTTGCAAAGCGAATTTTAAGCCAATACGAATCTTGATTGCTAGCCCGACCTCGTTCAGCCAAATCGGTGGTATATTTAACGTGATTCCCGATGAGCGAACGGAAAATGATACTATTTCTGTCCGTGATGACGAAACCTTTGATACAAAATCTCTTGCTCGTTACCTCATTGATAAACTCCCTGGTACGAAATCATCTTTAACGGTAAGACAGTTTTGGGGTGGGGCAGCAAATTTGACATATCTCCTTGACTTTGAAGGTAAGGAATATGTTCTACGTCGTCCTCCCCTCGGCCCAGTAGCGAAATCGGCGCACGATATGAATCGGGAATATACAGTGCTTTCTGTGCTACATAAGGCATTTCCTTATGCTCCTAAGGCCTACATGTTTTGTGAAGATCTGTCAATCATAGGTGCCCCGTTTTTTATAATGGAGCGGAAAAAGGGCTTTGTTATCCGTAGATCGTTTCCCAAAGGATTAACTCCTTCACCAAAACTTGCTACCGAGATCAGCAATCAATTAGTTGATCGTTTGGTCGAATTCCATAACGTAGACTACGAACGTTTGGGATTATCGGAGTTAGGGCGGCCTGAGGGCTTTATCAAGCGCCAAGTGGAAGGATGGTATCGAAGATGGCATAGGGCGAAAACCGAAGACAATGAAGATGTTGATCAAGTTTATAATTGGTTAAGGAAGAACATCCCGAAGACTGAGCATTTTTCCCTTGTCCACAATGATTTTAAACTTGACAATGTCATGGTTGATAGCTCTGGACAGATAGTTGCAATTTTTGATTGGGATATGTGCACTCTTGGGGACCCTTTGTCCGATCTAGGTGCGCTACTTACCTATTGGACTGATCCCACTGATCCTCCTTACCTTCAGGTCTTATCAACGATGCCGACCCACGAAAGTATCGGGTGGCCATCTCGTCAAGAGTTAATCGAAAGGTATGAAGCGAAAAGCGGGATAGCTGTAAGCAATGTCCAATTTTACCATACACTCGGTCTGTTTCGTCTTACTGTGATTATTGCTCAGATCTATATACGTTTCGTTAATAAACAAACCCAAGATCAACGTTTTGGAGCATTGGGTACGATTATCCCGTTTGTTGCTCGTGCAGCAAACGAAACTGCATTAGGTAACTTTCCAGGAGAATAGAATGCTCTTAAACCGTGGATCGTTTTAGGTGTATCATTTTAGAGGTTAGGAACAATGTTGGATCACAAGCTTTATCCCTCAACCATATTAAATCCAGTTTTGGAAATTCTTGTTTACAGTGCCAAGAAGGATCCCCAAATCTCAGGTTTGGCATTAACAAAGGCTCCTGACTATGTTGGTGTAAACATGGGGCTTTCTACGGGGCTGATCCTTATCACAAAGGATTCGGCAAATATTCCAGACATTAATTCTGCTATTCTTGATAAAATCAATCCTCACATAACATTTCAACTGGAATACAAGAATCCATTACGTGTTGTTCTCTACCTTGGGGAAGAGTATTTAAAACTAGAATTAAAATATACTACTGATCTTAAAAGCTTTGAGGAATCTATAACATCGAGTACATATATCCTGTATGATCAGGATGGCAGTTTGACCGACATCTTGATGGAATGGAGGCCTGGATTAGAATCAGAGGAAGATATGATATACGATAAAGTACAGGATTTCCTTTTTGCATTCGAGGCCTTTTCCAATGCCCACAGGATCAGCGATGGGTACCAAGCCTATTATTACTATGGTTTGGCTCTTCAAGGGCTCGTAGAACTTATTTCTACTCTGCGAAATGATGAAAAAACTGAATTCACACGTCCTCCTGATTTTTTCGCAACCAGCTACCTTTCAAGAGATGAACAAATACTATTCAGGTATTTGGGAGGTAGCATCCGTCTCAAAGATATGAATGAAGCAAAATTAAGGTTGAAGCATGTATTTGACAGGATTCTAATTGAGGCTGAAGGGAGGCTCGACCTAAGGTTAAGTGTAGATAAAATCAAGTCTTTTTGTGATAAAATATATCGAAGAGATTACTTTTGGAATCTTCGCGATTTGGCTCGTTTTAATCCTACCAAAATTCGCAAAAATATGATTTTTCGCTCTGCAACGTTACATAACTATATCGACGATCCATATTTCATTGAATGGATAGATAAAATTGGAATAAAGACGATAATCAATCTTCAGACAAATCTTGAAATTCAAAAGCGTCCATATTCTAAGGATTTCATATCGAAGGTACGATACTACCAAATCCCCCTCATTCCTGGAGTTGGTTTGGACGAAGATGGGCCTAACCTTGAATCAGGGGTTGATATTGCCCTCGAGGATCTCTATATTTGGGTTTTGGAAAACCGAAAGGGCCAAATTAGGGATTTATTTGCTATACTGGCGAATCCGGAAAATTATCCCTTGATTATTCATTGCTACGGCGGGAAGGATCGAACTGGAATAATTATCGCTCTTTTACACCTCCTTCTCGGATCAGAGGAAGTAAATATTATTTTAGATTATTTGGTTTCTGCTCCAGAGATGGATTCTATCTTCATTCGCTCGCTTTTAGATTTTATAGATACTCAGGGAGGAATTCATGAATTTCTACTGTCAGTCGGGATTTCTCACGAGGAACTGTCTATTATAACCGATTCTATTTCGATTCCTGTCTCTAATGCCGATTAAGCTGAACGACAAGATACAAAGGTACGAAAATAAGGCTAGTTTACCATTACGGGGATTAAAAGAACTTTAGACTAATATACGGGGGCTATTAGGTAATATAACTGGGATACAATCAAAACGCATAGCCATAAAAATGAGGAAGGAGGGAATATACATGCCTATATGTAAAATATGAGTTGGATATCTAGTTTAAAATTGGTGGAAATAACTAGGAAGAGGTTCTATCATTATTAGGATTGAAAAAAATGCTTAAAGAAATCTTTTTGATGCGAGATGGCATGTTAGCATATCATTTCGGAAGAGAATCACAAACCACAGTTAGTGATGAGGTCATTCTCAGTTCTGGTCTTTTGAGTGCATTGACTGACTTCAGTAAGACGGCACGGTCGGATTTCTTAGAGTCCTTTTTTACAGAGAGAGAGCACTTCCTATTTATACGTTATCCGAAGACAGACAATGTCCTCGTGGGAGTTTTCGAACGTGATACCCCAGATTCTCTTGCGCTTAGAGGTTTAAAACGAATCCAGGACCTTATTGCTGCGGCTGACTTACCAGAAGAAAACGTAGTAATTGATCTAAATACCCCAGAGAAAAGGGCTCTTTCAAAGGAACTTTCCGAATTTACCGACCGCTTCTTTGGTCGTGAGGGAGAAGCAACTTACATTGAAGAACTCCTTGAAAAGCGGACAAATATTTCCTTGGCATTCCTTGTCGATACAGATAATAGGGAACTCATAGCCAAGTTCGCCCGCCCTCGGCCGCTGTTTAGAGCACAACACGCTACGGACTTTTTTCTTCTGAACGACACGTTATCAACAACATTGTCGCGATTAGGGATCGAAAGTTATTCGTATTTCAATATATCATCCAAGGAGTATGTAACATCCGTGGTAAGGAGTGGCTCTAGGTGTAGTGTTGCTTCAGGATCATTGTATACAAATAAGAAAGAAGTAGTGGAGACTGCGTTAGCAATGTTCCACTATTCCAATTTAGATGAACTAATCGGTCAAAAATTCAAAACCAACTTAGTAACTCAAGCCATTCTACAGTTTGATGGCAATTTCAAGCAACTACTTGGAGAACCGTTGCCCGTTCAATTTGCAATTACCTTTCTCGCCCTGATCAATATCGTTAAGGGTTTCTTTCGATTACTTACTCCAAGAAATTTCGAATTATTCGAAATAGTTTGCCACTCTAAGGAACACAACGAGAGGATAGTGATCTCAAAGCAGAATGATAATGAAAACTACAATATCGAATTATTCTCATCAAGATAGATCTTCAATTCCTAACAAAAACTTAAACCATCTAACATTTAGAAGGGGTAAGAAGGTATAACCTCTTTTTATGGGATCGATAAATGTCACATGCTATTAAAGAGGGTCAAAAGGGGAGATTGGATGCAGTTTTCTTATATGGCGGTATTTTAGACGCCTATGAAGCGGTAGGTATGGAATTAATTGGCCCAAATGTTGTAGAGGATTATGTATTGCCAAAAATGGTCTATTATGTTCGAGAATTTTTGCCGGGCATTTTCAATAAGGCCGCCCCTGACCCCGAACGATTGGTATCTGACCTAAGATCATGGTTGGATGACTTTAAACTAAAGATTTCTCGCGCACGTGAACTGAAAAAGAGCGTAATGTTCTCATTAGAGGAGATTTGGCAGCTAAGAGCTGCGATCTTCGGATATGAAAGCGTCTTTATCGACATCTTAGGAGAAACTGCGATCAAGACGTATGTTTTTAGTCGAATAGCAGATATCTTGTCCTCCTACCTACCAGATGTCTTTCTTGGGGAGGAAAAAACGTTAGAAGAAAAATTGAATGCCTACCTGGACTATATCAGAGAAAAAAGATTTGTACAATATACCAGTGTGAGAATAAAAGGGACTTCCGTTCGAATCGCCGCAAACAAATGTTATTTTGCTAACATACATAAATCAGAAGCCTATCAAAAATCAAATGTCAGATTCTGTCCATGGGGAATGATTGGATCAGCCATAATTACAAGTCATAAAGGGGATAGAGCAACCATTGAATCTTGTCAATTTACAACAAGAGGAAGTATTTCTAAGATAGTTACTGAGAAATAATGGGTTAATTATGACGCTCGTGCAAGATCTAGTTCTCAACGGTTATAATATTCCGACTCTCGCCTTATTGGTGCTCATTGTTGAGGTTGTCCTTTTCTGTGGCTTATTCGTTGGGTGGTATTTTGGTGCACGACGCTTGAACATCACGCTGCATCATTGGATGGTCTATGGGGCGACAATTGCACACTTGACAGTTTGGTTGCTAGTGATGCTGCCCAATGCACTAAGAGCGGCCCCCCGAGTTTTGGCCGATCCTCTTGGACGGTGGATTCCCTTTGCCCATTGGACCATGGGATCAATTACAATTGCACTAAGTCTTTTCATCACCATTTCTTTCGCTGTAAAACGTTTTGAAATACGCTTGCGAACTTTGATCAATTTCAGACCATTGATGATTGCAACGGTTATTTGTTGGACAATAACATTATTCCTCGGGTTTCTAGTCTTTTTAACGGTCAAAGTGCGGCCAATCGCGACCCCAGAAAACCTGATCCAAAGCTTGAACGTAGTTCTACCTTACCTATAACGACAGCTGTCATATTTTGAGCAAAAGGGATATAGTTAGCCATGATACCCATAAAAATTCCTCAATCGCGATTAAGTGAACGTCGGGATCAGTTTTTTAAGATTATCATCAAAGAACACGAACTACGGCACTTTATAGTCCTTAATCCCATCTCAATCTATTATTTGACTGGCTTTGTCTTAATACCTACCGAACGTCCTTTCTTTTTGATATGTACCAATGTAACGAGTAGTCCTTCCATTAATTTTTTCGTACCAGAACTCGAAAAACAGCACGTCCAGGAGGAGGTTCCTTCTGTTAAGGAAGTTGAAAGCTATTTTGAATATCCAGACACAGTACACCCAATGACCAAATTTGCATCTTTTCTGAAGGACAAATTGAGGATTTCTGGTAACATTGGGGCAGAGGGCGCAGGAGCTCCAGGTAAATGGGGATATATAGGTCCATCTTTCAGTGATGTTTTGAAATTTCCGGTGAAAATCGTCTCTGACGTTATTACTGACATGCGGATTATTAAAGACGAAGATGAATTGGCCTCCATTCGTGAAAGTGCAAAATGGGGCAATTTGGCTCATCGATTGTTACAAGATTATACTGTGGTCGGAGCAAATGAAATTGATGTGTCGTTTCGCGCCTCTCACGAAGCATCGAAACGTATGCGGGAAACTCTTGGTTCAGATTATTCGCCGATTGGGTATGGCGCGCGTCCCTGCGGTGCAGGCTACAGAGGACAGATAGGACCTTATTCAGCAATCCCTCACGCAATGACCCGCAATGCCGTATTTCATAAAGGTGATACATTGGTTACGGGAGCAGGCGGAAACGTCGCAGGATATCTTTCGGAATTAGAAAGAACCATGTTTATGGGAGAGCCAAATAAAAAGCAGAAAGATTACTTTGATATAATGGTTCGCGCCCAGAAGGCTGCTTTTGAAACACTTGGGCCTGGGATACCTTTATCCAAAGTAGATAAGGCCACACGTGCTGTTTTTAAAGATTCTGGTGTGTTAAACTTAGTTCAACATCACACGGGCCATGCTCTCGGATTAGAAGGTCATGAGCGCCCTTTTCTCGATCTCGGAATGGATGAACTTCTAAAACCTGGAATGGTTTTTTCGGTTGAACCAGGAATTTATGACCGTTCTATAGGAGGTTTTAGGCACTCGGACACCATTGTAATAACAACAGATGGAATAGAAATTGTCACGGAATATCCTCGAACCTTAGAGGAATTAATCATTTATAGCTAATAAGTTAAAACTCGAAAGACTGGGTAATACAAATGGCTTATCCGATTCGTATTCCGAGTCAATATCCTAAAAAATCTTTAATAGCGTATGAAGTACAGATCTGGTGACTTCCTATATGGAACTACCTGCAAATTTAATCCACCTCGAATGGAACTTCATCCAGAGGAGTTTATTTAGGTTTGCCGCTCTGGTCGTTCCGAAATTTTGCCATAACTTCTTTCAGTTCGATGTGAGTGGATTAGAAAATACCTCTGAACTTCCCGAGGGTAATCCAGTGATATTTTGTGGAAATCACCGATCACATCTTGATGCGTTATTGCTGGGAAGTGCAATCATTAAACCGTATGGAAACCGGACCAGGCTGGGTTTCATGGCATCAGGAAAGGCTATGGATGGGAACACGTTTTTTGGATTAGTCCGAGTGCTCGGGGCATTTCCCGTATATCGTGAAAATTCCAATGTCGCACTAGATTATGCAGTACGCCTATTAAGGAAAGGATTGGCGGTTTTGATCGCTCCCCAGGGAAAGAGAATCTTTAGTCATCCACTTCATGATTACTTCAATCTATTGAAAGAAGGACGGACCGGTGTAGGTCGTGTTATCCTTAAATTAAATGGAAAAGTCCCAGTTATCCCGTTTTATTGCCACGGGGCGGCTGAAGCTTTAGGAATCGGTAGACTGGTTCCCAAATACAAAGCGTTTGTGTCCGTTTCTTTTGGAAAGCCCCTATACTTCGATGATTATTTTCGCACTGGAGGATGGGATGATTCAAAAGCTGAATTCTATGAAACAGCGCGGGAAATAGTAGATGAGGTTATGATATCAATCCGTAACTTGCTTCTTCTTCAGGAACAGCATTACTTCAATATTGTAAAGAAAAAATTTCGAGTAAAGAAACTGGAAGATATTATAATCCCCACAGGCTCACGGGAAAGATCTTCTGACAAATTTCTCTACAATCTCTTAAATTACCATCCTCGGTACTTGCAGAAAGCCGCAGAACGTTCAGACTAGGGGCCTATAATGAGTTGGCTCTAGCTCGTCAAACGGATTCGGGCCAACATAGAGAAATCCCTTGGCCTTGAATCCCACAGTGAGTATTTACCAAGAGTCAATTCGCGATTCTCTAATTGGTCGTCAGGTTTTGGAATTCCGATTGCCCACATTGTAACTATTTAGTTATAGGTTACAAAAAGGTGTTTTGACCTAACGCCCCCTCATCAGCCGGATCTAATAAACTCAATAGAATCGCTGGTAATCCGCTACCGTCACCGTCATCATCATAATATGGATTTTCGAGACGGGAGTCTTGCTCACTAGCATACATGAAGGCTTCATACATTGAGACTTTGCCATCGTTATTTAAATCCGAATTTACAATGCCGGGGTCTCCATTTATTTTTAGTTCGGCAACAGCGCTCATGAAATGATAAACAAATTCATCCCAGGGCCCTTCTGTGTCGCAGCCGTATGAAGATTGTATTGGACTTGCAGCAGTTAGGATAACTCTGCCTGATTTACTTAAAGTGGGAATAAAGACACCTGATTTGCACTGTTCCATAACTATGATTTCTTGATTATACTGAATATTCATAAGCATATTATTAAGCTCATTGGGAGTAAGAGCGTAGGGATCCATCGGTCCCCACAAACTGAGACCAGAACTCCCGCCGTGATTAGTGGTGTAAATGAATAAATTATCTGATCGGGTCATCTTATTCTCAAGTTCAGTAAACACAGTCTGCAGGTAAGTATGAGTCGCGGGGCCATGAACGGGAGCGAAGCCATTTTCGGGAATTCCGTCCTTATAAACGATATAGATGTTCTGCGGATCATAGCCATATAACCATGTCAAAATGAAATACATAGCAGTGATATCATTCCAATACCTGGAGTAAGCCTTTTCTGGTTTAATCCCACCACTAATCAATACAGCGTATTTCCGTTGGTTGAAGGGAAACTGGGTAATATCATAAAGTTTGGAAGTGTCGATGAACTTGTTTTGTAAGTGATTCAATGCCCCTTCCCTAATAAGTGAGTGAGATCCATAGGTAATTTCCAACAAGCCTTCGGTTTCATTGGCCCAAGTAATTCGCCCTTTAAGGTGTACTTGCGCTCCTATCTGTGTTTGTAGTGATGATGGCACATTACCACCTATTATCAGATAATTGTTTGGTGTTAGTGAATTATTTTCGAATATAACTGGCTCAGTAATGAGCAGGGATATATTGGATCCTCCTTCGACATAATATCCATCTAGAGTAACCGTTTTCCCGATGTAATCGGCCTTATTATTATTTAGAATTGTTACAACATCGAGTGGTACGTCCTCTTGCGGAGTTACTGGAAGCAAGGTTGTGAAATAGTAAAACTGAAATATATTCAAACCAGCAAGACTAACTACGAGGAAAAAAACGAAAAGAGACTTTTTGGACATGGTAACCACGATCTCTCTTCGAAATTCACCCCGTCAGTTAAATAGCTGTTTTTACGATATGAATAGAGGGAATGGAAGTTAGGATCTGTTGGATCTTTCTCACTCTACTGGTTTGAAAATTCTGCTGGGATTCCACAATTGGCAGTGGTTGAGATGTTTTTGGTTACTATAGGAATATTGTTTATTTACGGTCGATTCTTTTTAGGTGAGGCGATCCTTATGAGCTTGGAAGAAATTCAGAAATTAATCCAAGATGAGAAACTAGATGATGCTCTCTCAAGAATTGAAACACTCGAGAAGAAGGATCGAATTGAAGGAGAAGTACTTAAGAGCCTCATATTTCGGACACGACGTGATTACGATGGTGCATTATCGATTTTAGAAAAAATTCTCAATTCCCGCCTGGAACAACTTAATCTTGTTCAAGAATTTGGAGCACGAAATGCGAAAATACAAACCTTGTACAAATTAAGGAGATTTTCTGAGATTACAGAAGAAGTCGAATTGTGTGACATTATTTTATCGAGGATGAATGATTCTGACAGGCAAAAAATACGGGAATGGGAAGGAGAATTATTGGCATTTAAGGGGGGGTTTCAAATTTCTATTGGTGAATTCGATAAGGCCTTAGATTTTTTCAAGAGAAGTTTGAACTTGTTTAGGGAAATCAATCATAAACAAGGTATTTATTATCAATTAAATAATATAGGCTGGATATTGAGGGCCAGAGGAAGTTTAGACGAAGCGCAAGACTATATACAGAGACAATTGGAAATCAGTAAAGCTATAGGAAATACCAAGTATATCGCTTGGTCCAATTATTCCCTAGGTTACATCCACTATTATAAAGGGGAATTAGACACAGCATTACGATGTGCTGAAGAAAGTCTTGAGATCTTTGATGATTTGGAACATGAAATAGGTCTTTCTGAAGTTTCAACTCTTATGGGTTCAGTCCATCAAGGAAAAGGAAATTTCAGGAAAGGAATTCAGTATTATGATAAAGCTCTAAAGGATTATTCTCCATCTTCATCTCGAGATGTTCCCCATGGTTATTGTGTTACCTTTCGGTATTTGGGCGCTGTTCATTATCACCAAGGTGAACTAGAGAAGGCCATTGAATATTTCAACAAAGCAATCGATGTTCACGAATCAATATGCAAATCCAGAAATACTTTCTTGGATTTTGAGCTGGCCATCCTTCATTTATACTTAATCATGGCATATGTGGAACTCCACAATGAACAAAAAATTGACGTGTCACAGCAGAAGCTAGATGAATACGTAGAGAGGTGGCCATGGTTAGATGTTGTAAAAAAGTTAGCTCAGGCACTCGTTTTAAAAGAGAAAAAAAGAGCAGTCTATAAATTTCAAGCTCAACAGATTCTGCAAGAAATCAAGGAAGACAGATTTGACTATGAAATTGAGTTTATGATCAAAGTAAATCTCTGTGAATTATTATTAGATGAACTGAAATATTCCGGAGAAGAGGCAATTATATTAGATATACAACAATTATTAGATCAGATTTCCAATGTAGCAAACAAACAAAGATCAATTACAACCTTGGTCAGCTTATATTCCCTTCAAGCAAGACTTGCATTAATTGAAGGCAAATCTGATCTATCGAAAAAATTACTTGAAAAAGCGCTTGCGATCGCTGAAGATAAAGGATTGGGACTGATACATTCGAAATTATTAATTCAGCAAGAAGAACTTATAGGTCAATTAGATGAATGGAAAGAACTATTTATCAGTAATTCGACATTACAGGAAAGGATTGAGCTTTTAAACCTCCGTGAATACATTTCGAACGCCATAAATGATGTCTTAGAAAATAAGTTTAAAACGGTAACAAGATTCAGACTGATCTATAAGGATCTATATCACACTCATGCTAGAACTCAGAAACAAAAATGTCGAATCGGAATAGCGCAAATAGGAATCTCAGAAACTGATGATATTGTAAGCGAACTCTTTTATTCAAAAATTCCTGGTTTATTTAATATACGGAAAGAAAAAGTTGAACTCATCAGAAATTCCATCAAAAATAAAATACAGAGGGCTGTCTCGGAGGGGATCAACATTTTGCTATTCCCCGAGCTTATCATCGACCTTAATTGCAAGTTGTTAAGAGAGGATATCTCAAAATCTGCTCAGATGTATGGAATGTACATAATTCCTGGGTCTTTTCATGATCAAACGACAAATCGAAATGTAAGTATTGCGTTTGGCCCAAAAGGTGTGCTGTGGGAGCAAGAGAAGCATCACCCCGCAATCATTTATATTGCTGGAAAAAAGATCAAGGAGGGCATATCCGTTGATAAATTTCCCAGAACCACCATTGTATGCAACACAGAGTACGGAAGAATGGCAATCTTAATCTGTCGCGATTTTCTTGATCTGGATTTCAGAGCAGAGTTGAAAAACTTCGATCCACCAGTAGACATTATTTTTAATCCAGCTTTTACACCAGTTACCGCTGATTTCAAAGCGGCGCATTTCGATGCCCGAAGATCGATTTATGCCTACTGTTTCTTCGCCAATATTGCCGAGTTTGGTAATTCTTTCATCTATACTCCTGAAAAGGAGAGAACTGAATATAACATTCCCCCTAAAAAGGAAGATTTGATCTATAAAGATGTAGACATTTTTCAGCTACGTTCTGAAAGAAAAAAGTGGGAGAAAGAAATGAAAAAAACAAGATCGTTTATCCAGAGCACTCGGACATAAAAAAAGAAAAAGGAAAAAATAGTTATTTTCCTTGGAACTCGGGTTCCTTTTTCTGGAACATTGACATAACTCCCTCTTTCGCATCTTCGGTCAAGAATGCGATTCCAGCCCCTAGTGATTCCATTTGAAGTCCTATATCGATCGGAACTTCTGCTGCTTGGTTAACTAACCGCTTTGCTATCCCAACTGAAATAGGGGCACTCAATTTGGCCACTTTTTTCGCATATTTATCGACATATTCTTCGAAATCTTCCTCGTCGACTTCCTTATTAATGAGTCCGATTTCTTCTGCCTCTTCTGCATCTATTCGTTTCGCAGTTAATATCATTTCCATCGTTCGACCCAAGCCAATGTGTCGGCGTAGGTTCTGGGTGCCTCCCCATCCTGGGATAATTCCAAGGCCGACCTCTGTTAATCCCATCTTGGTTTTCTCAGAAGCAATTCTTAGATCACAACTCATAGCTAGCTCTAAACCGCCTGCAAAACAATATTTCTGCATGGCAGCAATGACGACCTTCGGGATATCTCTCAATTTCTTAAAGGTATATTGCCCTTTTCTAACCATGTTAACGACAAACCACGAGTCTGCGTCAAGGAATTTCGAAATATCAAGTTCAAATCCTGCAGAAAAGACACGATTTTCACCACGAATCACGATAACTCGTGTTTTATTATCGTTCCAAAGTAAATCCAGGGCTGCGGATAGATCATCTAAAACTTGTTCATTAATCAAGTTTGGGTAAGGTCTAGCAAACCAGATCGTCGTAACAAAGTTGTCTGGATCCCGATCGAGACGGATGGTTTCAAATTCATCTTCTTTCTTCTCTTGTTTGGCCGTCGTACCCTTTGCAATATCCAACAAAGTTCCTTCACGAATATATTTATGAGCCTTAAAGACTTCAGTACCAAATTTTTCCGCCAAACCGTCCAAGAACTCTGTCAACTCTTTGAAATCCTGTCCTTCGGCCATTTCTATAGGACCAAAAGCACTCATTCCCAGTTTCATCCCCGTATCTATTTCGTCCGCAGAGCAAAGTCCTTCTTCCAGAATTTTTGATGCTTCATTGATTTGGATCTTAATTAGATTCATTAGATCAAAATCTGACTCAACGGATGTGTCGATCGTCGGCCTTCCAACCTCAGGCCACTTGTAATACCCTTCTCCTGTTTTTTTCCCTAGTTTGTTTTCCTCAATCATTTTTTCTAGAGTGGGTGTTGGTTTATAATCCGGATGGAGGCGTTCCGCCCAGTATTTCATGGAATGATATCCAATGTCTACTCCTGAATTATCGAGCATCAGGAAAACTCCCATGGGTAAACCCATCTGGTTTGCCGCAGAATCTATCTGTTCAACGGTGTATTCGCCACGATCAATCAACAATTGCAGGTATAGACTGGTTGGAGCTCCAATTCGATTTACAATAAATCCGGGACTATCCTTCTTGCAAATAATAGAAGTTTTCTTCATCTTCTTTGTAACGTCAACAAGTATAGCGACCGTTTCATCAGAAGTCTTCTCACCACGAGTTATTTCGATTAAATTCATTAGAACTACGGGATTGAAATAGTGCATCCCAACCACCTTCTCAGGTCGGCTCGTGGCTGCTCCGAGTTCATTGATACTCATATTGGAAGTATTAGAAGCTAGAATGGCACTCTTTGGCGCGAACTTATCTAAATTTCCGAATATTTTCTTCTTAAGCTCGAGATTTTCAGGCGCTGCTTCGATAACCAATTCTGCATCACTGACCGCCTCTTCCAGATCTATAGTTATTTTTAGGTTTCCCATAAATTTGTCTCGATCGCCTTTTGCGATTCTTCCTTTTTCCTCAAACTTGTTGAGACTCCAATCAATTCGTGATTTCCCTTTTTCAACGAATTCGTCTGCGATATCATATAAATTGACTTTAAAGCCCGCCATTAGCGCGGCCTGGCCGATTCCGTGACCCATATCACCCGCGCCAACAACTGCTACAGTCTTAATATCGTCAACATTCATTTTTTTCACCTCTAATTGTACTTTGATTTTTCCTACACGCGCAAACCAAGAAAATTATCAGCTACCTTTTTCGATAACCGTAGCTATTCCTTGTCCTCCACCGATGCATGCAGTCGACAGGCCATATTGACCATCCTCCCAATGAAGAATCCGAGCTAAAGTTCCCACAATACGTGTTCCCGTAGCACCGAGAGGATGACCTAAGGCAATAGCTCCTCCTTTCACGTTAACCCTGTTTCTATCTAGGTTCAATTCTTTGATGGCGTTAAGAGCTACAACCGCAAATGCTTCATTGATTTCCCAATAGTCTATATCCGAGATTCGTAAGCCCGCATTTTCTACTGCTTTTTGACTTGCAGGCACAGGTCCATGTCCCATAATTCCAGGATTGACGCCTGCCCAACCCATAGATTTTATGGTTGCAAGAGGCTCAATTCCATACTCCTTAGCCTTTTCTTTTGACATGAGAATCATGGCTGAGGCCCCCGCATTTAATGGAGAGGAGTTTCCCGCCGTTACCACCCCTTCGAAATCAAATACGGGACTAAGGCTTTGCATTGCGTCCATGGTTCCCCCTCGTCTGACGCTGGCATCTAAGTCGAACATCTCCCCGTTCACTTTTATTGGCAAAATTTCGTCTTTAAAGAATCCCTCGTCTTGCGCTTTCGCTGCGAACTCATGGGATTCAAGACTATACCGGTCGAGATCCTCTCGCGTTAATCCAAACTTTTTAGCGGCTCTTTCAAAGAGCTTTTCCGCGGTAAATCCCATAACAAAACCGGTTGCAAAATCATAATGATCATACTTATCTTCACTTGCCAAGAACATTGGAGGATCCATGTGGGGATTATTGGCCATTGGAACGTGCGTCATATGTTCAAGTCCCGCAGAAATCACGATATCGGAATATCCCGTCATTATCTGCATGGCTCCCGTGTGAATTGTATTCATAGAAGAGCCACATTGACGATCGATACTTTGAGCTGTCACTGTCTCTGGTAATTCTGCCATGGCCACTATGGCGCGGCCTCCGTATAGCCATTGTTCTCCTACTTGTAAAGCACAGCCTATTAATACGTCACCGATCTCCTTTGGATTGACACCCTTTCGTTCGACCATAGTTTTGATCAAATTGCCTGCCATTTGATCCATACGAAATGAGTTGAGTTTATCTCGTTCAGGTTGATTTGGTCGTGAGCGTGAAAACGGTGTACGCAGATAATCTGCAATTACTACTTCTTTCATATAATGTCACCTATTCTAATTCATCTAAAACTTTGGTTCTGCATTCGTTTGCCTAGAAGACGTACTTTTGGAGTTTATATAAAGAAAAAAGCATTTACGCTTTCAATATTAAACTTTGAAGTACCTTAACGAATTAGATTATAAAAACTTGTGCCCTAAATTGGAGGATGACTTAATTGGGGCTATATTGTGATTATTTCAGAATGGATGAAATTAAAATTGCCCGAGGTTTTCTCTGACTGGATTTCCTGCTATCATGGCCAATCTGTTCGTGCGGCCAAAAAAGTATAGATTGGCAAATAAAACAAAAAAAGATTTGGAGTGAAACCGTTCCTTCAGAACTGGCTTAACTCTGTAGTTTTTTGATTACAGGCAAGAGCTTCATTGTCCCCATTACGTCCCCTTCGATTTTGTATTTCTTTGCAAAAAAGGCTTTTTGCGCATCCTCTTTTCCTGCAGCAATATCAGCCCAAATTTGGCCAGGTCCTACTATGGTAAAACTGGGTTTTTCATGTGAACCTTCGACAAATTCAGCTGATCCATCTGCCTTATGGAGGACATGAAAAGGACCGTCTTCACCATCCAATTTATACATAGCAACTTTCTCCCAATTTTTGAGCATCCCACGAATTTCTTCACTGTTATTTATTGAATTCACAAACTCAATTACCGTATCTTTACCAATGCCCATATTTAATCACACTTTACTTAGATAGTATAGAAAAAATCTGTTGGTTCACTCTGTGATAGGAGTAAACATTTTGATAATTTCATCCCTTACATGTCCCGGCGCATTTTTAAAAACATCGTCTTATTTTTGAATTACATTATAGCTTGGTTCTTTGGAGGGAATAAAAGCAAGGATTCAATAGCGCAGTAATTTCATCCCCAGGTGAAATTCCCCGAACTAATTTGGTTCTAACGCCCATTGAGAAGGAAAGGAAGCTAGGCGGTATCAATACGTGATTAATGTTTTTTAACCATTGATTTATTCCTTTATAACTGTAAAATCCTTAAGTATTCGATCCAAGGTCCTACAACCTGTTTGTATCGGAGTGCCAACGTCTCAATGATCTGAAAAATATGGGTATAGTCGTGAACAACCCACGTTGCCAAATGCTGTTCTAAAGTCACCTCACCAAGTTCGGGATGAATTCCAGTTCTCAGGAGATCATTATCTCCCGCTTCTTTCTGCAAAATTTCCAGATTAGCAACTCTTAATGTTTCAAATTGTGATAAAGAGTCTTCCAATCCTAAAGTTGTATCAAACCCTGTACGTTCAAAAGGAAGAAATTTTTTTGGGGGATCATTATCTAACATTAATCTCATTCTTGGTATCCAGTCGTATTTTTCACCCAATATAAGGTGCCCAATTACATCCTTTGGGGAGAAGGCTGCATCATGTTTGCGGAAGTTCAGCCACTGGACATCTAGATTTTCCAATAAATTCCTAAGTATAGAAGAGGTTCGTGATAATATATCCAATGTATCTTTTAATGAGAAAACCATGGCATGAATGGATTTCTGTATCCCAATTATAAACCAAGGGTTGTTGGTAAGAGAAAGAAGCGTCCTGCTTGACATTAGGAAAATCTGCTATTACTTGGCATATATCCCTTCCAGGTTTATTAGAGTATAGTAATGTTATTTGAAAAGCTCCAAGAGTTCAGAAAAGGTGGAAATGATCAAGTCTGCTTCTCTTACTTCATTATGTCCAAAACCAAAGGAGCAGCCAATTGAAATTCCCCCGTTAACTTTGGCTGCCTGAATGTCATGGATTCGATCTCCAACAACCACGAATCCTGAATTCTTTAGGTCGAATCTTTTGAGTATTTCCTTTACCATCCAATCCTTATTTTTCCCAGGGTAGTATCCAGCCGCAAATATTTCTTCAAAATAGGATGAGAGGTTGAAACGAGACAGTGCGGCCTCAATGTAATCAATTCGGCCATTAGTACACATTGCCAATCTGTAACCTCGCTTTTTCAGTTTAGCCAAGGTTTCCAATACACGCGGATATAATTCTCCCTTTCCCGAATTGAATGCCTGTATTTCTGCACTCTCGACACAACCTGCAAATTCACCAATAATATCAGAGTCTGACGTGGATAGAATGTCAGGATATATTTCAGATGCTTGTTTCCCAAACTGTGAAATGATCTCCTCATTAGAGGGTCTTCGTACAAATAGATGATGAGTTTTATTGATGCGCTCCAAACATTCCTGAAATATCTTTAGACTCAAAACCTCGCTGCGATGAAGTGTCCCGTCAAAATCAAATATAATGATCTCCACTTGATTTAAACCATGAAGGGAATCCAAAAAATACACCTAATTCAATCAAGACGTCATTAGTCACTTATTCATATGTGAAAAGCGGCGGAAGGGAGAGAGGTTTAAAAACGGATAGATCAAGTTCAAAGGACACCGTAGGTACGAATATCTGCCAATTTTCCAAGAGATCTGGCGAAATCTCTCCAATTATTCCCGCCTGCTGTCCATCAACAACGATCTTGGCAGCTCTACCAGGTAAGAATTCAGAGTCCTTGGTAGAAATTATCGAGTATTTTACTCCGAGA
Organism: Candidatus Thorarchaeota archaeon; assembly: GCA_048882505.1. GTDB lineage: Archaea > Asgardarchaeota > Heimdallarchaeia > Hodarchaeales > Hodarchaeaceae > Hodarchaeum. Next base: position 92,548 of record JBHLRO010000003.1, on the reverse strand, counting down.
CGAGTCATAAACGTATCTAATATACTATGACAATCTTCAAAAGATATTTCTGCTCCTGCAAGGGCAACGGCTGCTTTTGTAATGGTTTCGATCCCGTTTTTGGTACGGGTCACTGTTTCACCAACTTCGAACAACTGTTGTGGATATTCGACGTGTGTATTTCGTGATAAGAAGCTTAGTAAGCCTGGAAGGAGTCTATTTCGGATCATCGAATAAGTTTGGCTCACGGGATTTGCTACCTCAATGCATTTGCTCAGAATAGAGTCATCATGACCCATTTTTATGGAGAGGTAGTCGGGAGAAGTTAACGTAAAGCTCAAGATTTCTTGAAGAGCGCAACAACTAAGAATTTCCCGTGCATAATTCTCACTTGAGCTGCGTGGTGATATTCTACCAATTGTAGTAAATCCCAGATCCTTTGGCGGGATTTGCATATATCCGTAAGCGATGGCAACCTCTTCAGCGACATCAACCCAATGCAAAATGTCCACTCTGTATGGAGGATATTTAACGACCAATAATTTCCCCCGTTCTGCGACATCAAGGCGACGTTTTAGGAGAAGGCCTTTAATATCCTTTTTTTTGAGATTCAGACCCAAGTATCTCGCTATTTCCTTTGGGTCAACCTCAATCTCGAAAGGAACAGTTGCTGGCGAGATCATTACCGGGGGGGCTTCACCGTGATTCCGAGGATACTTGACTTCAACACTATAGACCTCACCCCCACGATCTCTGAGCGCTTGCGTTACAATATTGGTCACAGTCTGAACGACTTCAAGGTTTGTTCCTGTAACCTCGATTAAAACATCGGTAGTTTCCTCATTTACCCGGCCCACGTCGTTACTGTTTATAATCGGTGGTAGGGACAATATTACACCATTGGCGCCACGAAGAATTGGCAAATCACCTTCTTCAGGTAGTATATGGCCATATTCAATACCTTTTTCATGATTGAGCAAAATTTCAGAAAGATTCATCTCATCATGGTAGCCAAGGGGTACAAAGGACGTTGTACGTGGCGTGAGCCCGTAAAAAATAGGACTCTCTACTAGATTTATGTTATAGATTCCAATAGATGACTTACGTCGTTTACGACCGAAGGAAAAATCTATTTTTTCCTGGAGTTGGATTAGTTGTTTTATCAAGAAATCTGTAAATGAAATACCGCGTACAATTGAACAGGCGATATAAGGACGTACCTCCTTTATTGATGGATCTACCTCCAAAACAAACCCACTTGGTTTTGTGGTCAGTTCCGGAAGGCCTTTTTCCGAACCTAAAATCCCAGCAAGTTCTCGAGTGAGCCCTTCAACACCCCATAGATCAGGACGATTGGAAGTTTTGCAGTCAACTTTGATATAATCGTCGGAGAGATCATACTCCTCTATCTCACATTTAGAATAGCTAAAAAGGGTGTCCAGCTCCTCCATTGGAGTGGTCTCGGATAGCTGGAGCATTGACACAACATCACTATATGCAATTTTAAAGGAAACCATCTTGCCTACCTTCTACGTAATTGGAACGGTGCGAAGCCACCGGAGATCCTGGGAGAATAGTTCGCGAATGTCATCAATTCCTTTTTTTACCATAAAAAGCCGATCTATTCCCAAACCCCATGCAATGACGGGATCACGGATTCCAAATGGGGCCGTTACCTCCGGACGAAAAATCCCAGCACCGCCAAATTCGATGTATCCTAACGTTGGATGTTTGGCACTTAGTTCAACGGAGGGAGATGTAAACGGGTAAAAATCTGGTTTAAACCGAACCTCGGTGGCGCCCCCAATTTCAATAGCGAATGTTTTGAGGAGCCCAAGAAGATCTCGAAGTGAGATACTAGGATCACATGAGATTCCCTCAAGCTGATTGAATTCCGACAGATGCGTTGCATCCACTGAATCCGGACGATAACATCTGGCAATGCAGAAATATTTGGAGGGAATAGGCATCTTGTATAAGGTTCTTGCACTTACAGCGGTGCCTTGTGGACGCAGTACTAGTCGTGCAGACTTCAAAGGATCCCAACGATACCGCCACCCACGGGAACCAACAGGTTCTCCCGTTTCATGAGCCCGTTTTACATTTTCAATGACTTGCTTATCTTTAGGTAATCGGCCATGGGAAGGTGCCTTTACTATGTACACGTCAGACCATTCTCGAGCTGGATGGTCTTGTGCTTGGAATAGGGCGTCGAAATTCCAAAACTCGCTTTCTACAGGGGGGCCTCGCATTTCCGTAAATCCAAGGCCAACCAATTTTATTTTCACCTCCTCCAAAAACGACAAATATGGGTGTTTACTACCTGTTTCAACGGACTTGGGCGCTGCAGACATGTTATAGCTCTTTAACGTCAGGTCACGCCATCTTCCTGATCGAATTAGTTCAGGAGACAGCCTGGTAACCCGAGATTGGATCTCTAAATCTGCCAAAGACTCCTTACCCAAGGGGGTCAGGGCAAGGGAGGTTTCTTGGCGTTCCTTTGCTTCTATAAATCTTCGGCGTACGAGTTCTTCGAAAAATTCTGATGAAATCGAGGCGGTCGGATTCTTCGCAAGGGTATCAAGGGCCAGTTCAAGTTCAGGATTTGCGCGAGCTTTAGTTTTCTGAGGAAATACTAATCCTTTCTCTATTTTTACCAATCCCGCTCTACGCAACTGGCCTATTCCTGCATTAATTGCCCGTTTGGACATTTCAAGGGAATCAACTAGTGCTTCAATTGAAAGACCGGAGGGGATTTCTGAAAGTTTTTCCAGGATTTGATGCTCAGGAAGCCCGTCTTTATGAGTTTGCTTTCCTTCGGGGGTTATCTTTGCCTCAATTATAGGGGTGACTTTCGTGGAAACTAATCTTTGTTTCTTCAGATGGGATGTCACAAATTCGATTTTTCCTCTTGACCACCCAATTTCAGAGGCCATTGTGTTCACTGTGGTAGGACCACTCTTCTCCAGATGCAGTAATATTTCCTTCATATCAGAAGTGACCGCGATTTTCTCCTTTGTCAACATAAGACTCTCCTGGAGCTACCATACTGGTCTTCGGGATATTCACGGCTCTCCGAATATATATTTAAAACAGATTGGGCCCCCTTACCCCTAGCAAGGATTTTTTTTGGATTTACCTCGGATTGATAACTGGAATTAATGTTTATGGACCAATTTATTAAAATTCCAAGGCATCTACCTCGGTGTACAATTCCCTTCTCGATATTTTTATTTTTTTTTTCTCGTGGCCCTTAGTAGCTCCAGCCTGGACTGGTTTAATAGCTTGGCACGATTCATCAAAAGATTGTTCATAAAATTGTGGAGTCAAAAAAGGTTCCTGAAATTGTGAATAATTAAACCGTATCCGGAATCCACGTTTCATGGACGTGGATCCATTCAACTCCGTTTACCAAACTAGTATTTTTGTGAAAAAGTGCTGTACTGATACGTCCAGTGCGTTTGGTATTGCTCTCTTGCCATTCCTCATACATTGCAATGAAATAGTTTGACGAAATCGGGTTTACCGTGATGTTTCCAATATTTATCTGAAATCGAGTTGAATCTTTCTTATGCGATCCATAAGCAGAGTATATACGAGCAATAACTTGTTTTCGTGAGCTTCTCTGACCATTTGGGGACAAGAGGACAAAATCATCTGCAATAGCTTCCTCTAGGCGAGAAAATTCAATCTTATTTTGAGGGATTTCGCCATTAAACCATTTGGCAAAAAAATCATGAAGTTCACGTATTTCCCGAGCTATGGAATCCATAACTCACTGTACCACCTTTATGTCAACTTAATTAACTTCTAACACCCAATTTCCAGTGTTGAGTCGGTGGCAAATAAATAAATCGTTTCGTGGGAAGTTGGCCCAATAAAACAAACCTCTGTTGCGGATATTCCTTGTCCAATAAGAGTCAAAAAAAGGGACGAAGACGAACTAAGACAAGTTCATTTGGGACTTCTGGTCGTGAAGGTCACGATTCTTCGGAATTCTATAATAAACAACTATATTCAGGAATAAAAACGGAAGAATCAGGGCCGTACCGCGAAACACCCCTTGATCCAGATCTGCTAGACAAGATCTATTGTCAATCAGCTGAACAGATGAACCAGCTTCCCGATAACAGCATTCATCTCACGGTTACTAGTCCCCCTTACTCAGTCGGTAAGGATTATGATCAAGATCTCTCTCTATCCGACTATGTCTCATTCCTAGAGACTGTATTTCAAGAGGTTTACAGATCATTAGTTTCAGGAGGTAGGGCCTGCATTAATATCGCCAACCTCGGACGTAAGCCCTATATCCCCCTTCATACATATATTATCGATATCTTGGATCGCATAGGGTTCTTGATGCGAGGGGAAATTATTTGGGATAAATCAGCCAGTGCTGGTACTTCTACCGCGTGGGGTAGTTGGCAATCTCCAAGTAATCCCACTCTCCGTGATGTTCACGAGTACATACTGGTTTTTTCAAAGGGAAAATTTAAACGACCAAGAGTAGATAACAAAGATAGTACGATTTCACGAGACGAGTTCCTAACATACACGAAAAGTGTATGGACCTTTCCCACTGAATCCGCCAAACGCGTAGGCCACCCTGCTCCATTTCCGGTTGAACTGCCGTATCGTTGTATCCAATTATATTCCTACTCAAATGATATCGTTTTAGATCCATTCATGGGAAGTGGACAGACGGCGCTTGCTGCATTAAAAACAGGGCGTCGCTTCATTGGTTTTGACACTAGCGAGGAATATTGTGCACTCGCAAATGATCGCATTTCACGATATCGCCGAGAATTGACAAGGGTAAAGCTTAGCGAATTCCTGTAAGTTTCTTAAACCGGGCAAAATCGTTTTCTGGGCCAAGTGTTTTTGAACTGATGGTTATTGGCTAGAAAAACACACGAGTAGTTTAGAAATTTACTGGTTAAGAACATCATTTAGTTCCGTTTTGTGAAATAGATTGTTCGCTCTTAGAGAATTCTTTCTCAACTTCTTTTGTCTTCATTCATCAGTTTGGATAATTTTTTTAGGATTGAAATCGGAGTGAGATTAAATCATTTCACATATTCATTCGTCTTAAACTTCTTTGGATCGTGGTCTGTATTGAGAACTGAGCCACTCGGTGACAGGACAAGCGTTGAGGACTTTATGGGCCTATGGGTTGTGGAAAAAAACTCAGGAATACCCATCTGTTCAGTAAACCTTGAAGACTCTATGAAGATAGACGAAGTTCTCTTCGGTGGGTTTCTCGCTGCATTACGAGGTATGTCCACTGATTTAAAGATAGGTGAGCTGGATTCCTTTCAAACCAAGAGTTCTACACTATTGATGGCTGGATCTGGAGCGGTTTTTTCTGTACTTGCAATTACAAAGAATGTTAATTCCGAAGCATGGTATAGTACGCTTCTAAAAGTTCAAGAAGCAGTAGAACACTCGTACACAGCTTATAGAAAGGAAGATCTAATTATCGATACAACAATATTCGACCAATTAAAGCCTCGATTAAAGAATATTATCTTGACACAAATAGAAAGGAATTCAACGCAATCCGAGACTTTTACCGATATTAAAGCGCGTATTCAGAGATCACTTGACAAAAACTTTGAGACAGGTGATTTAGATTTCTTATTTCAATATTTTCCTGACCAGTTAGGACAGATTATCTATGCGTTACTATTAGAGGAACCGGTCATCCTTTACGGTCAGATTAAGGAGATCCTTCATAAGGTTACTGAGTCTATCGCGCTTCTGGTGCCGCATCGGTCATTAAAACGTGATTATGCGACAAATTTTCTGGATCCTAAGGATAAGGATCTAATTATCTGCTCCTCTCAAGTTGATTTTCTAAGGCGGTATGAAAAAGCCAATATAACGCGGGTTGATGTTGACAATAGAAAAATTTACTCCCATTTCAAAAACACACCGAGCGTAGATAATCTAATTCATACATTACAGATAGCTCCCGAGGAAACGCACGAAACCGTCTTACACGGTTATATTGGCCGATTAATGACAAAATCAGGAGATCTCATTCGCTTGGTTCAACATGAAAGCGTCTCAAAAGAAGAAATACAAGCGTTCCGAAGAGATCTCAAAGCGGATGAACTTAATGTGATCCTTTCCAAGGTTAGAAAAGCAGCACCTCTACACAAGGATAAACTGTTCCACTTTGCAAGGTCAATAGCTTAAATACATACAGGAGCAGCCTTCATCGGTTTATAAAAACGATCCAAACGGGAATTGGGAAGCCAGCATCCAAGAGAGTAAAAGAGTATTGAGCAAGGCTCCACCTCCGATTCGTCCTGTAACTCGGAATCCCCACCATGAAATGAGGCTGGTGGTAGCAAACAATGGCAACATGACCCAAAAGAACTGAAAAAGTAAGGGGCTTAATCCCCAACTTATAGGTAGAACATTAAACAGGAATTTCGGAACATATTGAAAGGCTAACACAGCTATTATTGGTGCTGTTCTTATAGCCAGCAATCGAATTGCACCCCTATAACTACCAGTTATTTCTTTACCAAACTCGGCGTCAGGGGAGAGTTCAAGGAACAAAATAGCTTCAGTAACAAAATATGTGAGCAGAAATGGGATAAAAAGAACGAAGATTATTAATCTTGAAGGAGGGAAAAGATCATTAAAAATAGGGACTATAAAGTGAAGATCAAGAGCTGTCAATATCTCCAGAAAAAGGATCAGAAGATATAGGATTGCGAAATATCCCAAGACTAATAGAAGAGTATACCTGGACATAAATTCCGATTCAAGGTGAGAAAAAAAACGCTTTAGGTCTATCTTTGCATTAATCAAGGATAGCCGATTTAATATCTTGACCATCGCTAATCCCGTCAAACCGACCGCAAGGAGCCACCACGCAGTCGAAGCTCCGAATATTAGGGGTGGTATATTGATAACGAATCCAATTATCACCATGGGGATAAATAGAATAATGCTCAGCCCGCCGTAGGTTAATCCAGACACCAAAATCCCTAGTTTGCCATCAAAACCTTTCTTTGGATTAAAGGCCGATGGCTGCGAATTCTTTAACGCTTCCGATCCATAAAGTATGTTAGATAAAGGTACAATCAACAATAGAAGAGAAATCGTAACAGCCAGTAAGCTTAGTTCTCGAATAAGAAATATCTGGTTGTCATAAGGGATAATAGCATTTCGACCTCCCCAGAGGGATGCATCCATCCAGGACAAAATCTCTGAAACTATAAAGGGATCTGCCGGTTCCAATAGATGAATTGTATCTGATATCACGAGTTTACGGGCGTTCTGAAAACGAAAATCCCCATATATGATCGAATTCGCGATAACGGGGGATTCAGTTCCAAACACAGGCATAAGGGCTATTCTTAATTCATTCAAATCACCAAACAGCTCATCATATCTACCGACTGCAAAAAGGAAATTCCGAGGAAAGGTTGTGTTTATAATCCCATAAACGGATTCATTCCCTGCCCAGGCAGATTGACTACCTAAAGTAACTACAGCTGATATATTCTTATGTGCAAAGGCCGTTGCTCGGACTGCGACTCCGCCCAATGAATGTCCGATCAGTCCAACACTCAATCCGTTTACAAACGGTTGTAGTTCAAGATATCTAACGGCTGAAAGGGTTCCTAATGTTGGATCGCTAAATGAAAGACTTCCTCCTGAATTTCCATGTCCTTTTAGGTCAATTGCCAGAGCTACAAATCCTCGTCGTGCAAGTTCTAGAGCAATTCCGTTCATAATCTGCTGGCTACCTGAAATACCATGAGCTAAAACCACTGCGGGTCTGGGATCATTAATTGTGGCTGTAAGTGGACGATAAATTATCCCGTTGATGTTTATAGAATCCTCTGAAATGCCAACGCGTGATATCTGGATGGAACCATACCCCGTATTCGTAATAAAAGCAAGAAAAAATCCAGAAATGAGCGTAATAAGGAAGATTAACGCTGCGAGGAGCTGTTTTTTCCGAGAATTAGAATCGGCCATGAATCAAACACCCAGTTAAAAAATGGGTATATATACCGTTGGAAGCTCAAATCTTTTCATTAGTTTATTCCCAAGTAATATGCGAATCTTAACAAGGGTATGGTCCAAGGATGAGCACTTCAGAGGTTCCATTTACACTTTATGATTTGAGGATTATCGGAAGGTTTCCGTGGACAAAATCCTACATTGAATACCAATATAAAATGCGGCATCTGGTTAAGGAGGTTCCAATTGAATCTTCCCTTCAACGATTGTTGTCCGTTGCGGCTTTTGAGAAGAACCATCGGATTCAGGCCGGCGGAATCTTGTACGATCTAGAGAGCCATCGATATGGCACAGTTTTTAGTTGTCCGATCAGAAAGACAAGATACCCTTACATTCCCTCACTATTAAGCATTCGAAATAAAAAACCCCTGATCGAAGTTATCAAGCATTTTGAAGAAAATTTTGATATTATATTAATTGAAGGGGCAGGAGTTCAGCATCCTCGATTTTTTGGGATAGCATGTGAAATTGGGGTGGATTTAAATGTACCTACGTTCGGGGTTACCAAAAATAGCCTATACGGTACCATAGCTAGGGGTCAAGCTGAAACAACTGATATTAAAGAAAATTCAAACCACGAATTATGTCCTGTTCGTCATTTAAATAAAGAAATCGCATATTTTATAAGAAAAAGGGGATTCAGCAAGGGAATTTACGTTTCTATTGGGCATTTAGTCTCTCTGTCAAGCATCCTTACGTTAGTACAATCATTACTTACTCATCGAATACCAGAACCAATAAGATTGATTAAGAGGCATTTAAGAAGCTCGTTCAAAGAGAATATATAGGGGAGAGAACCTAGACCCTCCTTTCTTAAGATGACGACATTTCTGGATGCCTTTAGTTGGCCTTTTGGATCAAGGTTCTCAAAGCTTATTACACGCGTATCATCGGTATTTAATTTACCAAGGTTTAAATAAGGGTGACTCTTCAGAAATAACGGAGTAACCCTACAAAGTGGTTTGCTATGGTGACATTCAGCTGTCCTGATTGTGTGGAAGGAATTTGTCACCTGGTTCCCCGCCTCGGGAGTATTTTCAAGTGCAACGCATGTGGATCGGAGTTTTTCTTTCCCAAAAAGATTTTAGAGCTCTTAAATATCAATAAGTCAAAATCTCAAAGGCATTTACCATTCTCAAAGGACAGAATCTCTAGGGTAGAGGAATCATCAACAGTCAGACCATCTACCTTATAATTTAGGTTTGTTCGCGGGATTTTAAATTCTTTCACGACCAATCATAAAGACTCAAAAGGGGGATATCTATGCTTAAATTTCACGAGATTGAATTTCATATAGTGAAATAGAATGAGAAAAAGTATAGCAAAAGGGCCAACGGTAGGCCCCTACTCCCCAGGAATTATCGCCAGTGGCCAGAAGTTTGTTTTTGTATCTGGTCAAATCGGGCAAGACCTACAAGGTGATATTAAGTCTCAAACACATGAATCCCTTGTCAAGATACAAAAAGTTCTGTCAGATGCAGGTGCAATAATGAAAGACATCGTTAAGACCACTGTATATCTTGAAAACATTGAAGATTACGCCCAAATGAATGAAGTCTATAAAACGTTCTTTTCTGATGTAGACCCACCTGCTAGGGCGGCTTTTCAAGTAGCGGCCTTACCACTTGGTGCTAAAATAGAGATTGACGCCATTGCAATCTTAGATGAATAGAGGCATAATGTAAATGGGGTTCAAATTCCTACCGGGAGCAGAACCACTTTTTTTAGAAGGATCATCCAATCAGGGGTGCTTGTTGCTCCACGGAGCAGGAGGGGGTTCTGCACGGGATTTAAAGGATTTTGCACATTTTCTCCATAAACAAACAAAAATGACAGTTGGACTTCCCACTCTAAAGGGATTCGGGTCAAACCCGGAACATTTAAGAGATGTCGTGTACAATGATTGGCATCAACAGGCAGAAGATCAAGTAGCTGCACTCCAGGCTAGTAGTGATGAAGTATTTGTAATAGGATACTCTTTTGGCGGGATTATAGCGCTTCTTCTTTCTGTAACTCATCCCACAATCGCAGGATTAACGCTCTGGTCCACCCCTTTTGAAATTAGGTCACATTTATTCAGGTTACTTCCTTTTCTTATTAAGATCCCTGGCGTAAAGCGATTGCTCCCCAAGAGGGTGAAAACTCCACCTCCACCCCATTTAAAAGAGCTAGGATGGATTAGTTATGAATGGGTCCCCTCCTCCCTTGGTCTGGTTGTTCTTGAGGGATTTACAAGGTTAAAAAAGGTGATTCATGAGGTAAGATGTCCTACACTCATTATTCAGGGGGAATTTGACGAATTAATCCAAAGAGAAAGCGCTGAGAGAATATATCACGGGATAAGTTCCCGGAGGAAAGAAATATGGATCGTGGATGGGGCCCGCCATCCCCTTATGTTTGACCCTAACGTCAAAGAACTGCTGTTCAAGAAAACCATTGATTTTCTGTTCCCACATTAGACATATCGCGATAAAAGGGCGACTCCTTTACTATTCGGCCTTGAATAAACCAATTGTTTCTCTAGAGGTATATCTAGGACGAAATCCCATTCTCATAAGTTTTTTGTTCGATGCGACAAAGGGAAATGCCACGAAATCAAGGAACCCCGGGGGGGCTTTAGAAATCCTAAGCTTCCATTGAATCCATACAATTAAACGTAGCAGCCGTAAAGGGGTTTGAAAACCAAAATTATCCATTAGACTCGGGATTTCTCCCATTGTTATCACGCCATCATCATCGCTGGGCGTGAGATTAAATGCCCCCCCCAATCGATTACCTAACATAATCGCAAATCCTTGGAGGGCATCCCAAAGATGGAGGAATTGTATCTTTGTGTCTTTCCTGGGAAACGGTTGTATAAACATGGTACGCCAACCCCCTTGTAGAACCTTTGAAAACCAGTTTCTTAAATGCGGGGATAAAATTGGAGCTGGTCTTAATATTCCTATTTTAAAAGCCATTCGGGGGTTTTTAGCCAAGAAATCCTCAATCAATCCCTCTGCAAGGGCCTTATGCAGGGAATACTGAAACGATCTATTTCCGCGCAGAGGCATCTCCTCGGTTAAAACTGGTGGATTGTCTTCGTGAGCCCCGTAAGCCAATGTTGATGACGTATGGAGAACATATTGAAGTTTTGCTTCCAAGGATGATTCTAAAACCGACCTTGTCCCCCCAATATCTACAGAAAATGCTCTCACCGGATTGTGATCTGGAGTAAGGGTCCATGCCAAATGGACGAGATCTGTGACAGAGTGCTCCAATAAAAGATCTGAGAATGGTTCCCTAATATCATACTGATAGATGGTCACGGGGAGATCTGAGGAGAAAGAAAATCGCTTAATATCTAAACCAATGAATTGGTCAATTTCTGGGATAGCCTCATACAAATAAGGTATCAAATGTCTACCGAGGAAACCACTAATCCCAGTTACCGCAACTACTCTGCCCATATGAATCGTCTGTCTGAATCTACGGTCAAATCATTAAGTTTATTTTGAAAGAAACTATTATGTAATCTTGACCTGTTCGGTTGTTGGTGGGGGAGACAATTACTTTGAATAGCGCATTCATGGCCTAAAATACCATTTCGAGGTCATTCGTGGCTTATTAATCCCAGATTTATCCAAGTCTTCACTATACAGGACTAAGAGCATGGTGTTCAAAATGATACGATTTGAGGCGGATCTAAACCAGAGGAATTGCCAATAAAACCTTAATGATCACCTAATACTCCTGTAAATCCCAATATATTTTAAACTAGCATGTTGAACAACTAAGTCAGAATGGATCTGGTTGTATTATTTAGTCAATTATCATTGATGTTCATTCGCATGATAGGATTAGGGGTGGGTCTCGATTTTCTCATAGTACGAAGGAAAAGGAGATTCAACGCACAGGTTTGGGGATGGTTGATCTATAGTTTTGCTAGTTTATCTCAATTTTTATCCCAGTTTGCCCTTGATAGCTACCTTCTTCAGCTCTTTCGCTTTCTATTCGGCGTTTCTACATTAATCGGTTCATTCTTGATATCAGTGAGTATTGTCGTATACTTTCATCCCATAGAACCCAAGAGTATCCTTTTCATGACCGTTGTATTAATAATACTACCTTTGGGGTCGTTAAGTTTTTTTGGTCTGGAAGGAAGTGTTACATCCTCTATCCTGGGCAGTTTCTTGATCATCATGGGTTTGTATGTTGCGGGGATTGTTAATGGTCCTGCCTTTAAGCAGGAGGTTGGTCAAAGCGTAAAATGGTTTTACCTACTGATTGTTTTTGGGATTATCCAGATGATTCTTTACGTTTTTTTTACTTTAAATGGAATTGACATCAATCTAACTTCTCAGAATGAAGATCCTTTCGCTTTTGCGGTCATAAATTCCATCGCGATGACGATAACGGTATTAACGGTAATTTTACTTATACATCTGGAAAATAGCAGATCTAATCTTTATAGTTTTAAATTAAAGGACACATATAGCCATAATCTGGCAAATCTTATTCAGGTTTTAGTTAGTGGTATGCATATAATCGAGAACAAGGCTGCTTCTGAGAGTGAGAGAGAAAGAACCATGGAGCTTCTAGAAAAGAATTCGGAAGAGATACTAAGGTTACTTCAAGAAATTAGATCCCTCGAATGAAGAGATCTTCTGGCATTTTATCTTAGTCGTCTTACATTGAAACAAGACGGGACGGGCATTAAAACTGATTTAGGATAGCAGATCAGCGCATAATTACCGGACGTGAAACTCCGTTATCCGTGCGACAACGCCTCTACAAAGAACACCATGATTCCCGTAACGATGCCTGCGATGATCATTTTAAAGCCGTAATTCACGAAGTTTTCTCCTGAGATTCGTCCCAGGTATGCACCTAGTAGGAAGAGCGAAAATGCTGTTAAAAAGATCGAAGCAATATAAGATGTTTGTATATCCCAAACAAAAAGAAGACCTGCAATAAAAGGGAGAAATGAGATGCTAGCTGCTAAAAATGGGCTGATGCCATCCACAACAGCCACGAAAAGCGAACTCCATGCCGCTGCCCGACTATGAACTGTATTCTCAAGTTCCTCTAACATTGCAGATTCTATTTCGGCCATTTCTTCCTTTTTAACAGCTGATTCCGTAAGAAACGCCCCGAATGCGCCGCTTACTCCCATGGCTATTGATGCCCCCAAACCTGCAACTAGTACGACTCGAGCATCCTGCACGGGCACCAACCAACTACCTATAATGATTCCCAAAGCTGTCAGCGAACCATCAAAAGAATTCATAACCATATATCTCTTCGCGATGCCCCCAGAACCTCCAATTCTTAGGAGGTCACGGATTTTTTTGAATGATTGCATTATTATTAGAAACCAAGTAACTTTAGTTTATAATGAGTTTGAAGCGCCCTCCTCTCCCCTTTCTTAATAACATTTCCTTTACGCACCTTATTAAGTCTTCAATAGTTTATTCCACTAAAGAAGATAGGTTATAAGGGAAATATACTGAGATGTTTGAGATTATAGAAAGACCTTTGAGATGGATATTGGTTATATAGAGCGGGGATTTCGTCACTTCGTACCATGTCTCCAGCTAATTTTAGTGAAACAGCTCCCAGCTTCTTAGAAAAGCTGGCATGTACGAAATGTTCATATATAACTGAACCTACTAGACCTAGAACTATTTGTCCTCGATGTGGGGGCATTTTCTTCGCCCAATATGATTTGGAAAAAGTAAAAAATTCGCTTCAAAACGACAAGGCTCTCCAGCGAAGCTATAACATCTGGCGTTATCCTGAAGTGATGCCCGTAGTGGATCCTTCCTTCAGATTCACGCTTGGGGAAGGATGGACGCCCTTGATTCCCTTGTCCAAGAATTCAGGTTTTAAACACATTTTAATAAAAGACGAAGGTCAAAATCCCACTGGAACATTCAAAGCTCGTGGCTTGGCGTCAGCAATTTCAAAAGGGTGTGAACTTGGAGTTTCAGTATATACTATACCAACCGCGGGGAACGCTGGCGCAGCGCTTGCAGCGTACACGGCTTGTTCAGGAACAGAAGCTCACATTTTTATGCCAAAAACCACACCTCATTTCATTCAAAATGTAGCCAAATATTTAGGGGGTTCCGTTAATCTGGTGGAAGGACTGATTGATGAGGCTGGAGTCGCAGTTCAGAGTGCGGTGAACCAATTTGGATGGTTCAATATAGCTACGTTTAGGGAACCATACCGAGTGGAAGGAAAAAAGACGATGGGAATGGAAATCTTAGAACAGTTAGAGTGGAACGTTCCCGACACGATTATTTATCCCGTCGGGGGAGGTACGGGAATCGTGGGCATTTGGAAGGCCATAAAGGAATTTCGAGAATTAGGATATATCGAGAATTACCCTCGTATGGTTGCAGTTCAGGTTAAGGGATGTGCTCCTATTGTAAAAGCGTTTGAACGGGGAAATCCAACTTCCGAGTACTGGAAAGATCCTAAAACGATAATTCCGGGGTTACGTGTACCCAAGGCATTTGCGGACTACCTAGTTCTCTCTGTGCTATACGAATCCAATGGGACAGCCATAGCAATCAACGATGCATCAGCTCTTACGGCTATGAAAACCTTGGCAAAGGAAGAGGGTATATTTCTGTCACCTGAAGGTGCTGCCACATTTGCAGCGTTAGAGGAACTGTTACAAAGGGATTTTTTGGATAAATCAGAAACAATAGTATGTTTGGGTACAGGATCAGGGTTTATCTACCCTGATATCTGGAATATCATAATGAACCACAATAAAAATCACGCAGTAAACAGTAGATCATAGATTAGAGGGCCATATTTCTTTTCCGTCTCTAGAATCGAAAGTTGAATAAGTTGGAGTGCACTCTTCTTTCCTAGCACCTTACTTATGATTCGAATAATATTGTCAAGGAAGGTAAGGAATGCTTGTTGAAATAGCGGAGTAATGATCTCAGAACGGCCCTTCATAATAGATTGAAGTTTCTCAAAATGAAAAGAAACGACATCATAATCAACCAATTTGGCAACAGACAATGTTCGACCTTTACTTCTTGCTTGTGATGCATCTTGTTTAAAAATCGCCTCAAAGATGTCATAGCATACCATATCCCCTACTGCCGCATGTATTCTACGATGGAAGTTGTTTAAAAACCCCTCAAATATTATTATTATTAAGTCGGAATCCGACAGAGGGGAAATGTAACCCTGTAACGATAGCCATCTCAGAAAATGGGGAACCCTCCTTTCATGTTCTAACGTATCACCAAATCTGGTTGCAAGAGTAGAAATGGTGTTCCTGCCATCTAGGGATTGTGTAAGTCTCACTCCCCACTCATCCCATGTTTTTTTTATTGTTTGGTAAGCGGTACCCTGTTCAAGCAGGATTCCGGACAAATATGCTTCATCGATTATAAAAAGGTCCGTATCGCGGATTGATATATCCACTGGTTTGATGGTTCCCAGAAGTTGAAACATTGCTGTTCTAGTTAGTACATAAGGTTTTGGCCAGCGAATTTCTCGAGTAACCTCATTGACCGACTTCTTACCATTATAGAACTCGGAAAGTTGTACCCACTTATTTGGTATTCGTAACTTTGACCCCAAGGCATGTGGTTGCTTTGTTGACTTGAATATTACGTTTTCGTCCAATACTGCGAGGAAATATTTCTGCGTTATGTTCATAAAATCGATATAGTCCTCGTGAACAATGTGAGGGCTTTTCCTAAGTCTATCCAGATAATTTTCTTCAAAAATATCAATTATTGAACGAATCTTTTCCATCAGGATCATACTTTCTTGGTCTGCAACTAGAATAGCCTCCACCTCTTGGCCCCTTTCAAACATAATCTTCTTCCCCTCTCGTTCTATTACGTTCAATGTACCAGTCTCTGATGAAATATTGTCGGTAATAGTATCGGAAAAGGTCGATATAGCATGGACTAAACCTCCCAAAAGCACAGAATCTGTTTTTGGGGCAAAACTGCTGAATTTGACATCAAGAATCGTAAGTCCATGCAGGCTTAACAAGAAGTATATCGGTCTTGATCCAGCGCTTACCACTGATTAAACCTCTTAACTTGACAATTCTTAGGCCTAAGTCGAACTAGGAGATCCTACTGCCTGATTGTGTAGCTCGTCGAAGAATAAGGTAACTTTCCATAATCCAAAAAAGATAAGACCTAATCCCAAAGAGGTACTCATGAGTAAAACGAGCTGAATTATAGGATGCCAAATGGGATCCTGAATCCCTATGAATGCATAAATGGTTTGAGTAAGAAAAGTTATGGATAGCATTAGAACGCCTGTACTGATCAATTTATTACTCGTTCCAAACACACCGGACAGTCTTGTTTGTTTCAAGATGGTGACAATACTAATCATCATGCAAATGCCAAATAGAGCAATTCGGATTAGATCAAACTCGTCCATTGATTCATCAACCCTAAGAAATCATTATGTCGTGAAACGGTAAATCCGAGAGAAGGTATCTCTCTCAATTATTAAATTCAGTCAATTTCCTATAAAAAGGGATGTAAATAGGTTATCCAAATCCTGATAAAAATGGCGATTTACCTGTTAAACCCGTTAACACGCAAGTGTCTTCGCTTGTGCAATAGATCCCTCATGAAGAGTCCGTTATTAAAGGGCCAAGATTTTGTCCAATTTCGGATTATCTTGAAGGCCAATATACATGTAAAACACTCTATGTATGTTGTAGAGTTTGTTTAGCTCATCTGAGGCTTTTTCGGTATGAAATACAGAGAATCCTAACTTTTCCCAAAATGATACGCAGGATTTTTGTTCACTTGTAAACGCCTCGTTATTGTTGGGTAGGACATTATAAACCTCAAATCTTTTCCAACCATTGTTCCTTCCCCAATTCAATGAGTACTTAATCAGATTGGATCCGATCTGCTTTCTACGATATTTAGAATGATTGATCAAAGAAATGCAGTTATGAATTAATGTTTCTCCTGGGGCCTTTATCTGATCGCTACCCCACCCATAAAACTTGATACGACGCGATAATTCCCACGGAAAAAATGTGTTAAATCCTATTACTTGGTCACCTTGCCAGGCTAGGTGACCACAACATCCATACCGTTCCAGAGCACCTTGATACAGATCTTCAAGAATTTTGCGATCTCCCTGAGTATAAAACAATGATAAACTTGGACATCCCGTCTCAGGTTTGATCCTATAAACGCTAAGAGGTTGTTTTATACTTAAACACCGATCCGGAAACCATTGATCTGCTGTTATAGGTAGGTACCTTATTTCCAAGGTCATTGAATAGTCCACGCTTATCATAATGTGACAAATTTCATCAAGTTCGAATTTCAGTTCCTAGTAATCTTTCTCCTGACAGAAATCGTGCTGCAATTAATGTATACATTTTGGAAAGCGCCGGTAGCCATTCTAATGATACAAATTCGTTTTTTTGATGCGCTACAACTTGGGGCGGTCCTAAATGGAGACAAGGGATACCTCCCTCTCCTGCGAATATGTTTGCATCAGTAATCCCCGATGTATATCCATATCGGGGGGCTTTTCCCATAATTTCGGCATATATTGGGTTTAAAATCTGGAAAATCAACTCCTCTTTATCTAAAACAAAGGATTCATAACGAGGAGGCTTTGTTTTGACTTCCACCTTCGCAGATAAATCAAGGGAGTTCACTAGATTCTTCATATCGGTTATGGCCGTTCGAACCGTTTCTCCGGGAACGAGCAAACGATTAATTTCCGCTCGTGCGATAGCAGGAACAACAACTGAATAGATTTCTCGGTAACCTCCTTCGATTTTTAAGGTGGAGTAGTTTCCTTTACCAAATTCCGAATGGACTTCGAAACTTAGTCGATCTAAATTTACCAGTATTTTACTAAGTTCCTCAATTGCATTGACTCCAAGTTCAGGCTGAAATCCATGGGCAGCCTTTCCGTGAACATGAACGTCGTATAGAACCTTGCCAGTTATTCCCAGTGGAATGGGTTTCGATTCATTCCCAGGGAATGGTTCTGCCAATACAATCGCATCAACATTAGCTAATTCCGATTTAAGCATCGCTTTGGCCCCCTTTCCATATGCTTCCTCGTCGATTACGGCCGAAAAGGATAATTGCCCTTGAAATTGATGCTCCTCTTCGACAAATGCTTTTATCATTGTAAGGATACAGGCGATTCCCGCCTTCATATCACAAGAACCCAATCCATATAATTTTCCATCTGAAATTACTGGATTAAATGGATCAGTATCCCAATCTTCCACAACCGGGACGGTGTCCATATGGCCATTGAAATTCAGTTTTTTTCCTGGCTTTGAACCCCCCAGAAAAGCATACACATTTGGACGCTTGGGCTCAATCTCTTCCATCCTACACGTTAATCCGAGTGCATCTAGTTCGTTTTGGAGGTAGTTCGCTAATTCCAGTTCTAATCCAACGATCGAATTAATTCGGATCATGTCTTTTAGTATTCTTTGGGTATAATTCGTGTCAATCCGCTTAACAAGCCCTTCTTTCAGAGTTAAAAACCTCCAATGGTTGATTAATGAGACTCATGTCAAGAATCATTTAAATATAGTGAAAAGCCATCGAACCTCGTCAGATATCAAAGGATGAGTGATTCTTTCAGTAATAATCTACTTGGTATCACTATCACGGTATAAGTCCTGTAGATTGATTCTACTCCCAATGAAAGAAAAACATGCTGTAAATGTGAGGATGTTTAATCAACAAGGGGTCTGAAATTCCCTTTGAATAGATTCTTCGAGTATTTCTCAATATTGCCAAATATTGCCCTACCTCGCAAGAAGGTTACACAATGTACCTAATATCCGCAGGAACATCTGGATCAGTCTCTTTCCTCCTCCCATATCCCTTGAATCCCCGTTTGAATTCCATTTTGAGCGCTGAGTTTCGGTGATGGAAATGTTTATTACATGCGGAGTTCAATATAAATCCAGAAAGAGCGGAGACCAATGGGTCATAAAAAGAATACTGTTGAAGAAGAGAAAATCTTCAATAAAATGCTTCCTCAAAATTCATCAACCAAGAGACGGCGGAAATCAAAAGACGACGAATATAATATAATACGACTCTTACATTTAAGACTCAATCTTGGCAATTGAATCTGATAGAATACGAGGTTTTTTATAGGAGTAAACATCGCCTTTTTAGATACAGGGTGATGTATAGGGTACCCAGCTCAGGGGAAATTGGAGAGACTGTCAATATTCGGTACAACTACGCCACCAGCAAGACTTCAAAGATGGACTTATATGGCGTGAATAAGTCTCATAGTGGCTAAGAGATCCCCTTTGATGAGGCACCCTCTGCGCCCATGATTGAAAAAGGAACTTGCCAAAGCAGGAGAGCGTTTGAAGGAGATTGTTCGCAATATGGCGCTAATAGGGCATAACACGACTCCTTTTTCGATACGGGAAATACACAACTATGAACATCGCAAAAACGATTAAGCCTCCTCCAATGATCGTCGATATACCATAAGAGATTTCGAGAAAGGCTATATCAATGATAACAGGAATCACGAATTGGAATAGAAGCAATATGGAAAGAACGTTGGCCTGTATCCCCTTGGTAGATTCAAAATGCCCTATAAAGGCGATAATAGTAGAAAATATTGCGAGTAGGAAGATCCAAAGCCACGCAGGCGTCTGAAAGTTAACTAGGCGCGTTACCACGAAGTTTGATAAGACGATGGTAACACTTAAACTCATCAAAGAGATTAACAACATAACAACAAAGAATAATGACAATGTATCGACGTCGGGGTTTGTAACCGATGTGGTACGCTTAGTTACAATTTGATAAAACGCATAACTCGATGCCGATCCAAGGAGGAAAAGTACCCCATAAATAAAATTGGGACCAGAAGACATACCATTGCTGGGATATGTTTCACTAACAATGAAAAAAACTCCTAACATTCCCAACAAAACCGCAGTAATATTGAAAATCTGCAGGTTTTCCCGAAGAACCATTCGTGCCAAAAACGGAACAAGAAGGATATTCATCATGGTTAGCAGGGATGACAATCCTGCTGGAACGCTCTGTTGACCGATATACTGGAAAATCAATCCCGTAACTTCGAAAATCGCAATCAACCAGACGCCCCCATTAAGTAACAATTCCTTAACCTCTGACCATCGCGTCGTGATGACAATAGGGGTAATAATTGCTGTGGCCGTAAAAAATCTAAGCGTCAAAAACGGTAGAGGTGCTATAAATTCTAATCCAAACTCTACAAATGTAGTGGAAAGTCCCCACCCAAATATTGCAAAACTCACTCCTAAATACGCTCTTGTAAGATTCTGCGACATTACTCCTCCGTAATTTGTGTACCTTACGAAACTTCTGCGTGTTTAAAAGAGATCCTTTTTTGGTATAATATTCAAGTATTCAAGTATTCATGAAATGCTTATATTCACGTCTTCCCGTTGTTAAACTTTCCAAAAGTTTAATAATTCCAGAAACCATTGATATAAACGGAGGAGAAATACGTATGGGTGATCCACCTTTCGAGTCACGTGTTGCGATGCAACGGTTTGTTCTAGAATCACTTGACGAGATGGTTTCCCTTCTCAAGGCGATTGATCATCCTCAAAGATTACAGATCCTTACACTGATGGCATCCGAACCTAAAACATTCGCTGATTTACAGGAAAAGACTGAACTCCAAAAAAGTGCCCTTGGAAATCATCTCAACGTCCTGATCTCCAAGAATCTGGTTCAAAAACTAGAAAGAGGCGTGTACAGATTATCATTTGACGGTGAAAGCATCCTAGAGTATTACGCTCGAAGTTTCTTGGAAATTAAACTTCGTGAACAAGAAAGGTTGGAAAAAATCCAGCGCTTGATTGGGCGCTATACAACGTATGGAGATGATACCATGAAATCCATTGATGTAAGCAATCTGGACGTTCGAATTGTTGAGCTCGATCCTATGCGGGTAGCAAGTGTACAAGCGATAAGTAAGAGTCCGGAAAATGATGCCTGGAAGAAAATTCAACCTTGGGCCGAAAAACTAGGGCTGTTTGATGATCTTGAAAAACATCCGGTTTTTGGATTCAATAATCCGGATCCCTCGCCAGGTAAGGAAGAATACGGGTATGAATTCTGGGTAAGAGTTGAACCTGAAATCGAACCTGAAGGGGAAATTGAGGTAAAAGAGTTTTCAGGAGGATTATATGCCGTAACTACGACAAGATTGATAGTAAACGACGACAATATAATTCCCGCTTGGAAACAATTGGGTGAGTGGGTCAAAGAATCAAAGGAATATGATTTTGGTGAATTTCCCTGCTTAGAAAGGGCACTTAACCCTCGAGCTTCGCCTGAAAATCTCATTCTGGATCTGTATTGTCCTATCAAAGAAAGGTAGCCTTCATAATGATTTGTGAAGCATACCTTTCAATCTCCTTCTTTTATTCTACTTTTTCGTAATCAAGCATCAGATTTTTTTGCCAAAAGTCTTCCGAATATGTTCCAATGGAGGTTTCCAATCATCCGCTAGGGGACTAATATAAGGTGTTTTCTTTATTTTCTTGTTAAACTCTCGACGAGCTTCTTCAACCAAATCTGGGTTTTGCATTAGCTCCAACGCCGATAGAACCAAAACTTTTGAAGCAAATAACATCCCTTTATGGCCAATACTCATACCTGCTTGCGCAACAAATTGCCAAGAATGGCCCGGTGTACCAATAACGGAACATGCAGTTCCAAATTGTGCCAATGGAGTTACCCAACTGACATCACCGACATCGGTAGATCCTGGCATGGTAATTCCCCGACCTACAATTGGAAGAACTCTATCACAAAGCTTAAGTTCACGTAACTGCTCCACTTCTTTCTTCATGTCTTGAGGCATTGTTGTTAGGTAGTTATCGAAATAATTGGCTTCTAAAGTACTCTGAATTTCTGCCGCAAATTGATAGTCGTCTGGATCATAGGATGGTGCGCCGATTTCTCTCATTTTCCCGTACAGCAAGTTTTCGAGAGCAATATTGGGCAAGAGATTAGCTGATCCGCCGTGGAATTCTACCTCTACCTCGGTTTCTGTCATTAATGCGGCTCCTTCTGCAACTTTTACCACGCGATCATAAATTTCTCGTACTTGATTTAGGTTGGGTGCTCTAACGAAATACCATACCTCCGCTTGGTCTGGGACGATATTGGGGGCCTCTCCTCCTTTTGTGATTGTGTAATGGACTTGGCCTCCTGGAATTATATGTTCACGAAGATAATTACAGCCTATATTCATCAACTCGACCGCATCGAGTGCGGATCGACCGCTGAATGGATCAGCAGCCGCGTGAGCAGATCGGCCTTGGAATTTGAAAACCGCAGAATATATAGCCTGGAAATTTGTTGAATAGATATGATTAAGATCAGAGGGGTGCCAGGTTAAGGATATGTCCACATCTTTAAAGTATCCTTCTTTAACAAGGCCTCCTTTAGCATCAGCGTTCTCCTCGGCAGGACATCCATAATAACTAATCGTTCCTTTGATATTCTTCGTCTGGATTACTTCCTTAATCGCCAAGGCGGCTGCCAAGCCTGCGACTCCCAAGAGGTTGTGACCACATCCATGTCCTGGGTTTCCCTCTCTTACGGGTTTTTTTCTCGGTATTCTTTCTTGACTAAGACCAGGTAATGCGTCAAATTCCCCCAAGATTGCAATAACAGGTTTTTCTGTCCCGTATGTTGCAATAAAGGCCGTCGGCATATTTGCAAGCCCCTTTTTGACTTGAAATCCAGCTTCTTTCAAAATTGAAATCAGTAAACTTGCGGATTTCCCTTCTAATAATCCAATTTCGGCATATTCCCATATTCTGTCACTTATGGCAATAAATTTCTGGGAATGGGTTTCCAACCATTCTTCAACGGTGTTCAGCAAACCAGCTACCTCAATTGATATCAGAAAAGGTCAGGTTAATTTTCTTTTTCGCCAGAGACTAGATTTTTGACGTTGTCAAATACAATTATTTTTGAAATAAAAGAACCAAATTGGTTCATTTCTTCAGGAGAATATACGGTTGTTTGCGAAAATATAGGCGAGTAAAAAACCTTCAATTTGCATTTTCGGGTTTCAATGGATATAGGACTGATTACTTCATACAATCTGAATGTAGCCGTGGGATCAGTCGAATTACTGTATACACAGCAAACTGTACCCCCTTTTACTACCTCAGTTCCCGTGTCTCCCCCACATCCCCTTTTGGTTTTGATAACACCCGCAACAGTTCTCCGAGGAGGCGCTGCTGTTCTGCTATATGTGGATAATAATACTGATTATCTGGGAAAAGGAGTTAACAAGATAAAAAACATATTGGGAAAAGGTGGAATTGAAGGCGATATTGAAGGAGGTAATGGCGGACAAAACGGATGCAATGACGGTTAATAACACCATAATGGCTTCTTTTGATGACCTATTTTGGATAAAGCAAAGCAAACTTTTAACAAAAAAAAATCGGAGCTTAGCATATGAACCTTGATCCAGCTCTGGAAATCTCGGCCAAGGAACTACACGATAAGCTCCAAGCGCAGGAAGATCTGGCTCTTATCGATGTTAGATCTCCCCAGGCCTTTTATGACTGGAACCTATTAGATAGCCAAAACATGCCACTCCGGGAGCTATTCGAGAAGCGAGAACTTGGAACCGAATTCAAAAACAGAAACATCGTCACTATCTGCACACGTGGTAACGATTCCGCCATGGCGGCAAAAATTCTTCGCTCCCAAGGGATAAATGCCCGGTCTCTACGTGGTGGTCTGAAAAAATGGAGTAGTGTTCTTGACCCGGTTCAAATTCCAACGAAGGAGCCCAATCTTCGCGTTACGCAATTTCGAAGAATCGCCAAGGGATGCCTTTCCTATATAGTTTCGCATGAGGATGAAGCAGTGGTTATTGACCCGGTCTATGACATCCAACCATACCTGGCTTATATTGACAATGAAGGCTTAACGGTTACGCACGTTCTCGATACTCATTGCCATGCAGATCATGTTTCCGGAGCTCGTGAGCTGTCTAGCAAAATGGATGCAGAACTCCGTCTCTCCACGTATGATCCTTTCGATTTCGAATTTACCCCAATGCAAAATAATGATTCCATCCAAGTTGGAAATTACTCTATTATAGCAATGCATACACCTGGCCATACTAAAGGATCAACAACAATTCGAATAAAGCATCAGGGTATATTTACTGGTGATACAGTCTTTGCTGACGGTATCGGAAGACCAGATCTCGCGGACAAGGTCGAAGAGTTTGCTAGCGATCTTTTCCACACATTAACTACGACAATCGCAAGACTACCGGCAAACGAATTTATCGCTGCGGCCCATCATGGCAAGTTCGCCATGGATCACTTCCATAAACCGATTATTACTACCATAGAAGATTTTACTCAGGATCCTGTTCATAAAACTGAAAAGGATATTTTCGTAACGAGTGCGGTTGAAAGTATTAAAAAAATCCAGAAACCGCCGTCTTACAGAACCATAGTTCAAATAAATTGCGGACGACTATTCTTAGCTCCTGATCAGATCCAAGAATTAGAAATTGGTCCAAATCGTTGTGCTATGGGATAAATAGGGGGAAGAGAAAAGAACATATTCCCCGGATTGAGCGTTTCGAGAATTAATCCCCAAAATGCCTGTTTATTCAATACTTTCTCGCCATTATAGAAAGCTATTTATGGAATTAAAGGGAGGCTGGCGTAATCTCAATGAAACCTATCTCCCATTGAGAAGTAGCTTTGATCCAACTAAATGGAGGTGCCTGAGTACCAATGAGTGTATTGAAGATAATTGGGAACGAATTTGTGTGCGTAAGGGTTGTCAGACACCGTGATTGGATCGCTTTAGTAAATTAATTTTGCCTTAGCGCAGTCTACGGAATGAGGGTTTGCTCTCTTCGCAATAGGATCCGATCAGGATTCCTAGAGTCGCACGAAACAAGATTCCAACACCGATGGAGACGCCCTTCTGGGGTCTTAGGGTATCATTCGATGGTACGACTGCTTATAAAAGACTGGAATTGATGCCTAATTTGTTGTTTTTCGGTATAATAAGAGGGCCTCCCGTTTCAGAATCATAGATTATATAAAAGAGTAATATTTTTAAATCTAGCACAATACAACATCTTGTGAAATAACCTCACCATTCTTTATAGGTGAATGGTTTGCAGGTGAACTTAAAAAGAGTTATCTAAATTTCAGGTGGTTCTAATATCCTCTGATCATAATCAAAGATTAGGTTATACGCGTTATCAGAAAACGGGGCCGTTTCGGCAAGAATACCGGCATTCTTCTATACAAAGGACGCAGTTGCAGGAAGTCCGCATCGCGGACGCTAAAGCGCAGCTGCTCGCAACAGGAAAAATAAAGAAGGTACTCTCGGTCATCGGAGGAGGAAAGGAAGCAACTGTCCTTTTAGCAGAGAACCAGAATGGTCAGTTATCGTGTGGTAAGGTTTTTCGGTATTTTACTAGCACAATTAAGAAGCGAATTCGGGGAACCAAGCATGTGCGACCTAACGATATGGCCTGCCTGGCAGCCAAGCAAGAGTTTTGGAACCTGTCCGAAATGGCAAAACACGTTCTTGCACCCAAACCTCACTTTCTAAATGACAATATTATCGTGATGGAGTTCATTCCAGAAAAGAGAGGATCGTATAATCCTGCCCCTCTTCTCAAAGATTACGATTTACGAACATTTGGTGATCCTGGAGATTTCTTAGATGAAGCAATTGATATCCTAGCTCGTTTATTTATCAATGGAAAATATATCCATGGAGACTACAGCGAACACAACTTAATGGTGAATTCAGAGGGAAAATTAGTTACAATGGATGTAAGTCAGTCTGTTCAATACAACAGCAAAACCTTTGTTGAAACTCCAATCCGAATACGCATAGATAGGGCTGTAAGGTTTCTTAGGACGGATCTCATAAATATAACCAGCTTTTTCCGTAGAAATTATCGTCTGCGAGTGGATGTTGAAGAAATAATTACCAATATCGTGGGCTATTTGCCCCATCACCTTCGTGGGTTTTTGAAAGATCGAACGATGGATATCTATCCATGTGAGCTTTTTTCTGAATCTATGTACATTGGAAAAGAAGGATTCAGAGATGATTTGGTTCATGAACGGACGGGGAGCAAACGTCAACGTCCAAAGCTGCACTAAATCCTTAGGATGCTCTTACATCGTTTTCCAAATGGCATTCTATATACGAAGAAAATTGCCGTATATAGTAAAAAGCATCTTTTTTGGAAGCTTAGAGTTCAGATCGAGCAAAAGAACACCATTTGGCCACCAATATCCTTTTTCCCAATATAACCTAGCTCTTGGAGTCTTTTTAACTTTTTAAAAGCTAAATCAGGGGTAGCTTGACATTCTGTAGCAATCGTTGCGACATCAGCCTCTCCGAGAGAAATCAAGGCTAGAGCAGCGTCCTGAAGTTCATGAGGAAGACTGTAAATCTCGCCCGTTGTTAAGGCCTTACTAGGAACTATGGATTTCGATCCGTCGACGATTTCCTCTCCTAGAATTTCAGAAATCACTTTCTTGAATGGTAGGAAGATGTTAAGATCAAGCAAGATCTCATCTGATAACAAGCGTTCTCCATAAATCTTCAAGAACCTCATCCCGAGCGTTTGGATGATTGTCTCAGGGGATTGAGAAAAATCAGTAACTAGAATTACCCTAACAAGACCAAATGACCTGATGTGGTAACTTAATCCTTCAATTTCTATCGTCCGCATTTCAGATTTATTTTGTGTCATGGCCGCTGCCACGTGCTGTAGTGCCGTAATCAAGCCTCCAAATAACACCTCATTCGGTATATTATCAGGATTCTGGTAAGTTTCGGAAAGGATGGTTCTACCGTCTTCCAGAATAAAATAGACTGCATAAACGATCAGTAGCCTTCCTCTCCAAATAGTGTCGGAATTAAATCAATCAGAATTCTTGAAAAGATGTGTGAAGGATTATGCAACGTGAAAATATTTCTTTGAGAAGGTTGTTCCTTAAGGCTCTTCACCGCTTCATTAAATTCAACTGTTTGAAGTTCTAGATCTGTCGGAATCCAACCTAAAAACTCCACAACTTTGTCACCAACCTCTTGAGTAAATCGTTTCTCAATCAGTTGTTCAATAAGGGATAAGTTTCCTGAAACTAGCACGTTACTTGGTATTAGATTGGCAAGAACCAGGGTCCGGTTCTTCAATTGTGTGTAAAGCCCCGAAATCATTTGAGATGTGCCATAAAGGTCAGCATTACTTAATTTGACAATAAATAAGCTTGAATCTGTGGTCAATATGACATTTACTGTGCTATACCCTGTCCCTGGAGAACAATCTACAATTAAGTAGTCAATATCGTATGGCGGAGATCGGACGGCCTTTTTTAGGGTGATTAGATGTCTTAACATTGCAATGGAGGTTTTTTGATCAATTCGAATAATGGTTTGAATCCGTTCGGGAGTTGGATCAGCAAAACCGACATACAGCCTACCTGATAAGTCCAATGAGGGTGATACATCTTGAAGACAAAGATCTAGATTTTCTCCTGTCATTAAATAATCGTTTAACCAATTTACGGAGGTATTCTTTTGAAAAAAAGTTACTAGCGATGGCCCAGAAAAATCGTTATCAAGAATGATGACATTTTTTCCAATTTTGGCGAGATGGCAACCTAAGTTAACAGCAATACTTGTTTTTCCAACACCGCCCTTATGAGACAGGATAGCGAGACTTTTCAGGGAATCGACTTCCTTTAAAACTAAATTTCCGTCACCTAAGTTGATTGGTACCCTTTCCAATAAGAACCGAACAAGTGTATTTGGTCCACTTTAAAAAATTCAATGAGGAATATTTCACTTATGAACCTTACCAACCATCATGAATAAAACATGTGATACAGGAATCAGTTTTCTTCGACATATATTTAACAAGATGCCATCTTGAATAGCCAAGGCTATCCATGGTCGGTAGAAATTAGAATTTAACGCAATATGTTAATCATTTCAATGTATTTAACGATGCAAGTTATGTCCAATGTAATGGAACAAGTAATGATGATAACTGACGGCTCCTTCCTCAGTATGAGAATTAAATTCCCACGGGGACAATTTCTTAATAATTCATCCCCAATTTTCTGGGTCGAATATTAATCAAAGAAAAAAAGACTCAAGATATAACAGTATAATCGAGTACTTTCTTAAATACTATTATAATCCGGTCTTGTAAATGCACCCAGAGATGTTTGGTTTTCCTGTTGAGATTACCAAGCACCAATGGCCCTTCAATGCCGATATAGACCAAAAAGAAGTAATTGCCTTACTAGATGATTTTTTTTCGCCGCTAAATGTGCTTCATAGAATCTACTCCTTTTATAGGGTCACACGTCCCGATTATGGATTGGTAAAGGCTGTTACTGTCCTTGAGGCCCCGTTCCATGATATGTGCGCTCATTATGCAATGCGTTGCAGTCTTCAGCCGGACCCGTCCCAAACCCTTGGCCTAAATCTCCCCGCATATCAAAAACAAAGGATAGAACAACTTATCACCACCCTAGGCGATCATTATCCTCCCACTCTATTCATTAATACCGAGAAATACTTTATTACTCTTCAACAATTTCTATTTTATCCTGTTTGTGAATTCTCTGAAAAAGTGGATATTGTAAATCTTTTGGATATTGTAAATCTCGCTTCGAAGTCCAGGATTCTTCTTGACTACAACCATAATCACTGGTTGAAGTCGGAGATCGGGTTCCTCTACTATTGTGATACCGATTATATGGGAAATTTTTATCCAACTGAGTACCAGGCCCTAGAGGCAAATCTCAATCAAACGATGGCGTTTTTAAATGAGACCAATTGCAGGTTACTCCCTTCAGCTCTTGAGGAATTCGCTTCCGTGGATTCCAGTTCTGAAGACTTTGTTGAGCAGTTTCGATGCGCGCTTAAAGACTTGTTAAACCTCAGTTTTTCGAATCCAAACATTCCTGAGTCATTACTTAACAAAATCAAGTGTTTAAATCGTGTGTTCAACAAATCGTAATATCTTAAGCGAAAAATGGATAAAAGATGATAGTAGATGTTGGGATTGGGAAGATTAATCGAAACTCATATGGACCCAAAAATCCTGATTCCCCTACGTGAATAGTTTATATCATATCCTCAGGCTAATATTCAAATGTAAACTTGAAGTTTTAGGAAATCTCTCGTTCGTTACCGTGAAGGCTTGGAAACTTAAAACACCGTAAAGAGAGGATTGAAGCCTTGTTTGAGCATTATTTTCATCAGAAAGAGGAAATCAGCCTCCTTGAAAAGTTTGATACCGCTCTCAGCCAACTGGATAATATCTTAGGGGAAAACGATAAACTTTTGGCCCTATTTCTCCGAAGTACCCTTTATCTTCGTTTAGGAGAAACTGGGATAGGAAAAAAACTCGCAACTGAGCTACTAGAAAAAAGTAGGAGGGTCAGTAATAAAGCAAGGGAATTTGATGCACTTAACAATCTCATTCTCGCCCATCGTTTAGATGGTAACGTTTCAGAGGCGCTAAATCTAGCGAGTGAGGAGGAGAAGATTATTAGTTGTCTATTGGAAGGACAGAAACTTGAAACTCTTCGAATGAAGGCCAGTTTCTATTACCAGATCGGAAGATTATACTATTTGGCCAGTAACCCTGATTCTGCACTTAAATATTATGAGAAGGCCTTTGGTCTTAGCAAACAAATCAACGACGTAGAACAGAAGGTTAGATGTCTCGGTAGCTTAGGTTATTTATATTTGAGTAAGGGCGAGCTTGATCAAGCCCTTAACTACTTTAGACATAGTCTACCTCTCCTAGATGCGGTTGACAACCAGCAGATTCCAGCGGATATTCTAAATGGAATCGGAGCAACTAATGTCGCAAGAGGGGAATTGAATGCAGCGTTGGAATTTTTTACCAGGAGCTTAAGAGCATTTGAATCCATAGGTTCTCAATTCAACGTAAGCCGATTGCTCAACAATATAGGCCAGGCCTATAGTATGAAGGGAGATTTTGATTCGGGAAGAAAATACCTGGAAGAAGCCCTTCAGGTATCTAGAAACATCCAAGAATATGCAATGAGAGTCGAAATTTTGTATAACACCATCAAGTACTACGTAAAAGACCTAACTTCCGACGAGAGGGAGGAAATACACAAGGAAATGCAAGAATCGTTGAAAAAAAGGTTTATTGCTGTTAGTGAACAAAAGGTGCGTCTTGCTAGGGCAATGATCTTCAAGACGAGTGGGAGACTTACGGATAAGACGGAAGCTCAAATTATTTTTCGACAGGTTGCTGAAGAATCGATAATCTGGTATGAATTAACTATAGACGCTCTCTTAAACCTAGGAGAGCTATTGGTTTTTGAATTAAAGGCAACAGGGAATGAAGAAGTTTTCAAAGAATTAAAACAGGTAATCACGCGTTTATTAACGGTGGCAAAGTCACAATCGTCGTACTGGCTATTAGCGGAAATTTATTTACTTCAATCACGTCTAGCATTACTTGAATTGGATATTGAGAATGCAGAGAAACTTTTAACACAGGCTGAAGTCCTCTCTCAGGAAAAAGGCTTGAAAAAGCTTACTTACGCAATTTCGCTGGAAAAAAAGGCATTAAGTCGGAATCTTGACAAATGGAACAAAATCTCAGACATGGAACCCTCGTTAAGTGATCGAATTGAGCTTACACAGTTTAGTACCATGTTTGAAAGAATGATTCTAAAGAAACTTTATAGAACTGAGGAGGAACTGGAAAAATATGTTAGTTCGGCCCAGCAGATAGTGGAGGGCTGGGAAAAGAAATGATCGCTTTTCGGTTAGTTGAGCAGGTTTATCCCAGGAATTCCCCCTATGCCAGATAAAGGTCGACAGAATTCAACGCGCACAATTTTTCGGTCTTTGGAGCGAAAGCTTGACGCAAACCAGAAATCAACCCCTCTCTGCTATTCTCCTTTTTCCTTTTATAGAAGTCTCTTATAGGGTCAGAAATTTGGACAACTGTATTATCTACGCTCAACGGGCTCAACTGGGCACGATTTTATCTATTAGCTTCCGATTGAAGTGTCCGCTTTGCTAGTTTAATCTTTTTTCCCAATTTCGTGAGCCTAAATGAGTAAATTGGCAAAAAAGGCTATGGAGTCATGTCGGACTCAATTGTATCTAGATTTTACAGAACTTTGAGGACATTAAACCCAGCTCCATGCACACCAAACAGTTATTATGTTAAATCCCAGAGAAATAATCAACAAAAATCTATCATAAGCACCTGGATATGTACGAAGACCCACAAGATTGAAGAAAAATAGAACGCGGCTATAATGATATTTGCCCATCGATTCACAGCATAATCCAAGGTCAAGGATAGGAAAACCATAAAAATTGGGGGTAACATGATTATTGCCATTGCTATCAACATTCCTCGGCTCAAAGGTTTGCCATCAATTTCTCCAGGGGTGAAATCGCCAGCATATAGTCGCATTACATCTCCAAACAGATAGACCAACATAACCGAGATCCATAATCCCGACAGTATTATTCTTGCATCTTCCATTTTCCAAAGACCTTCATATTATTACCCATAGAAGCCTTGGATTACGATATGCCCCCTTTTATGTCCTTCCTCGATTCCTATGGGCATTCACTATCTCTTCAACTCTAAAACGTTTATGAATTTTTCTACCTACGTCAAGCTAAGGACCTCCGGAATCCCATATTCAGAGTAAACGACCGCTTTTACCTTGTTTGCTTCCATATTCTGGCTTTCCACTTTAATCAACTTCATTGGATTAATCCTTTGCTGACGTTTTCCAAGGAAATCAAAAGGTAGAGGAATCTGGATGAATGGTTGGTTGCGATTCATTTTGTATTTAAACAGCTGTAAAACTGATAATTTCCGATATTTCTGGCCAATCCTTCAAGTGAAAAATACCCTCACCAAGGACTACTTGAATCGCATCTAATTTCTTCGTTTCAATGGTCTTTACTCCTCCTGATGAAATAGCTTTTTTGATACGAAATGAGCCCCTATCATGATTTTATCAAGGATTGGAATTTCTCTGAACCAGGTCAAACCCGACAGAAATTTCTTGTCCATCTAGAACATGCTCGGGATTCCCAGGCCTTTAATATCGTATATGAAATTCAGACTCAAATCGCACGAACATTTGGTTTGGAATATAACTTCGATGAAGCACATGGGATACTTGATGAAGTGGAAGAGGTTTTAAACCATGATATTTCCGCCAAAGTTAGAGTACGATATTACTTAGAGAGGGGGAGAACATATAATTCTAGTAAAGACTTTGAAAAAGCCAAAAACTGTTTTGAAAAGGCTGTACACTTGGCAAGGAATTTTAAAGAGGAATTTTTGGAAGTAGACGCCCTCCATATGATGGCAATAGTTGAAAAAGATCCAATCAAGCAAATAGAATGGAATGAGAAGGCCATAAAGGTTGCAGAGGAGAGTAAAGACGAGGGCACTAGAAATTGGCTTGGATCATTATTAAATAATACTGGATGGAGTTTTCATGATCTAAAGGAGTACGAAAAAGCCCTTGAACTGTTCCAAAAAGCTTTGGAATTCCGAAGAATCCAAGGGAATCCAGGTACAATTGCAATAGCTATGTGGTGTGTTGCCAGGGTTTATAGATCACTTAAAAACATAGATAGGGCATTAGAAGTTCAATTGGAGGTTGACAGACATCGTGAGGAAAACGGACTTGGGAAGGGTGGATATAACCATGAGGAACTTGGAGAGCTGTATTTATTGAAAAAGGAAGACAAACTGGCTCAAGAGCATTTCAAACTAGCGTATGAACTACTTTCTCGAGATAAATGGTTTGTGAATAATGAACCTGAACGAATAGAAAGAATAAAAAGATTAAGCGGTTCATAGTTTTTGATTTGGCAACTCCGTTTTTCAGAACTGAATATACATTAAATCATTTGGGACTAGATTCTAGCCTACGTGGAAATATTTCCTTAACGTATTATCATGCTGGGCATATGATGAATATCCATTAACTCTCCCTAGCTAAACTACGAACTGACCTAGTAACCTTCACCAGCTCGGCATTAAACTAACTTCCTTCTTTTTAGTCAGCTGGAGGATGCGAAAATCAATTTGATGCATGATTCGAAATTGCTTCAATTATCCGCGGTGCAACTTGAGGTGGAATGTTGTGACCCATTCCTTCAATGATTAGTAATTTCGAATTCGGGATCATTGCTGCAGTTTCCTTTCCACCTTCAACGGGGACTAGTGGATCGATATCCCCGTGAATAATAAGCGAAGGTGTGTCTACTTTCTTCAATTCTTCTTTCCAACTCCCCATAGCGAATCTTGCCGCTGCCTGTCTGCCGCTCCCCCAAGGATGGTAAGATCTGTCGAATGTAGTCGCCATTCTCTTTCGAACCATATCATGATCCAACGGATAGACAGGTCCATTGAGCAAATCCCAAATTTTCACACCATATTCAATATATTCTTCCCGATTAGATGGAGGAGTAGTTGACAGGATCGCAAATGCTTCAGGATCAGGTTGAGGTAGCTCGGAATTCCCAGTCGTGGACATAATTGAGGTTAGTGTTTTAACCCGTTCAGGAAAGTGTATGGCGAGTGTTTGAGCAATCGCTCCTCCCATCGATGCTCCAACAAGATGTGCTGAGTCGATCTTTAGAGTATCTAATAGGCCTATTGCGTCTTTAGCCATATCAAGAAGGGTATAAGGAACTTCTGGTACTTCACCCTGCATTACTTGCTGCATTACTAGATTTAGATCTGGAATTCCCGCTTCATCAAACTTTGTCGATAAACCAACATCTCGATTATCGAATCGAATTACCCAAAAACCTTTTGCAGCGATCCCTTTGCAAAAATCTTCACTCCAGCCAATCATTTGCATCCCTAACCCCCCTATGAGTAATAATGCTGGATTACTTGGATTTCCGAATGTATCGTAAGTGATGTTTATATTATTCGCTTCTACCGTCTTTTCTTCACTTTTTGTTACTTCTTTCAGCTCAAATCACATCCAAGCGATATTAATGAATAAGAAAATCTAATTAACCTAAAATTTTTTCGTGAAATCTCCTAGCAGGAACGTTATCTTGTCTCCTAATAAAATTTCGAGTTTTTAGGTAATATTTTACTTATCCCTCGAGATTAACCAGTTTCCATGCTAAAAAATGCATTATCAAATAGAATTGAAGAAGACCAATAATATAGTCTCAGTTTTTAATGCATCATGTCGTAAAATTACTGTTTGAAGACGTTTGGAAGTAACATAATATGTGAAAAAAACCTTACTTGAGGTATTAAAAAAAGATTAAAGGGAGGAAAATTGAAACATCGGTTATACTTTTTGTGAGTCTAGACCGATTGTTTATGTCCTGCCTTAATTCTTCAATTAGAATGCTGATACGCATAAAATAAATTCATCCAAGTTGTATAGATTCGCGCTTGTCTCCTTCATACCATTCTAATTCAATTTCTAATTGCATCTTTTTAGGATGGTTAGGTTTTATTTTTTCTTCAACTTTGATTTCAAGGGTCAGATTCTCTGGAATTTCTAGTTCTAAGCTCTGTTCTCCCTGTACTAACTTAACCATACCACTATCAATTTTCATTGCGATTTCGTTCAGGAATGTAACAATTTCAGAACGGGATCTTTTATCTTCAGATTTTAACAGCACATTTTCCATCATTTATCACCAAGAAATTTTTTTGCAATTCCTTGTTTTTGCAAGATTCTTGCAAGAACCTCAATTCCCAGTAATTGCAATAAATTTATATTTCTATTGGAAAGAAATTTTTCAACGTGTGAAATGCCTTGAATGCACGAAGTAAGGGTAATTTTGATGAAATTTTAAATATTGAGGAAGAAATGATGAATTTCTTCGAAGATGTCATGTATGACAGTGGTAATTCTCCTCTACTAGGTCGTATCTATGGATTGTGTGTTATTAACACCTCTAAAAAGATTATCACCCAAAGAAGTCTTATTAAGAAATTTAAAGTTAACCCCTCTACTATCAGTAGAATTGTAAAAGAATTGGAAAATCTAGGTTTAATCAGAAGAAAACGCCAACCTGGCTCTTTAGAATGGGAGTATAATGTCGAACCAACTACATTTTTAGAATTACTCACCAATCAATTAACTAATTTTAGCAAAAACCTACCTGACAGACATGATATGCTAATCAATATTAGGGATCACTGGAAAAGCACCTTAAGTTCAGAATCCAAAAAATTAGACAAAGCTAAACGTGATTTGATCATTTTAGAATCATTACTCAAATGGATTGTAATTGTTAAGGAGGAGATGGAAACATTGAATGAACGGTTAAGAGACAGATATTCTGAATTGAAGTGTAATTTATCTGCAATCTGGGAAGTCTAGCATGGCTTGGAAGGTGTTCCCAAAGATATTATTCAGAAAGAATTGATATGATTCCATAATGTAAATCCAACTTGCACAGAAAAATTCAAGATATCTTATCTTTTTTACGTATCATGAATGAGCTTAGTTAAAAATCATAAAAGCCAGCTTTAACAATTATAATCCACGTTTGAAGACCTTAATGCTAAATCATCTATCCATTACTATGTTTGCGATTATCTATCTTAAAACTTGTTTACACTAAGGGGAATTTCCAATCGGAAGATAAATCTCTAAAGTTAATCTGGGATTTGCAGAAGGAATAAAGTCAAAAATCTTGAATGGGTTTCCGTTCGGCAGCTAAATCTCCAAAGTTGCTTATGAACCTTTCAATAAGACACACTGATACAGCGAAAGTAAGGAATTTACTTGAAAATTTATAGCAATCAAGTCGATAAGTATACCATTTTAAATTCTTAAATTCTGATAGAGATTTTGTTTGGGAATCTTCCCAATCCTCCCAGACAATTGTAAGGTAACGATTACCATCCAAATCATTGATATTTCCTTCTGTTCTAACAGACTGGTTAAAAGGCCCAATAACATAATTAACCCCAATTAATTTTCTATTAAATTTAGCAGTGTAAGTTTTCAACGGAGTTTTTATCTCGCCCCAACTGGGAAGAGTGTTATCACGTTTCACCCGTACCTGAAACTCCTCTGACCGTCCTAAAACATCCAAATCGAAAGGCCAATCCGAGGAGTAATTATGTCGGGAGGAAGAAGTCCCACCTCTTCTAATCTCTCCTAATGGTAATCCATTTTGATCTTGTATTTTAAAGGTAGTAAGTCCTCTCTTTTCACTTATCGCCCTCATGAATTCTCGATTGTCCATATCATTAATCCTATATTCTCGTTTGCCCTTTGTCTTTCTGTATATTCGATATACGTGTTCAGGCTGTAGTTCAGATGGAGAATAAATGTTGCTACAAGTTTCAGAGCAAAAATTCAGAAACGGGGAATCTGGATTCACAGTCTTCTCACATTTCCAGCACTTTTGATCTGGGAAGATCAAATCCTCTTCAGTGGAATCAAAATTTGATATATCTAGTGTACTAGGCATCCGTGATTGTTGGAGTGTCTTCTCCATTAAGAGTAGTTCAGCCCCACAGGTCCGACAGTACGAGAAGTTAGTACTGTTTTTTTCGCCACAAACTTCACAAACATAAGACTGTTCCAAACTTAGCCACAACAAACTGATATAGCGAACATTTGAGTACTTATCTTTTCCCACTATAATGATCCTATCCAATATCTTTCTAAATTACGGCATTGTATTGATATAACAAATGGTTAACGACAGATTCAGGAAAATATTATGAGATCTCCTATAATCTCGTCTATAATTCGATTTCTAAGCCTGATACTTGTCTTCATAATTTGGAGATGGTTTTTCGACCAGCAATTTGATCTTATGACTGACGCATTCATAATAATAGGGGGTGTGGTTGCTGTTGCTCCAATTTCTTCTGTAGGGCGATTCATCCTCAATAAATATCCAACAGCTAAACACACTTTCTGGTTAAATATGACAATTCATTTTTCTATCATGATTTGTCTTGGAGCAGGCATTATACGAGCTATTTTGTCTGCTGAAAGTTGGAAGGGAGTTATTATACCATTTCCTAAGGAGATAAGTTTTATTCTTCTTAGTATAAGCGGTGTTTTCACTTTGCTTACAGTGGTTTATTTGGCACTAAGAGGATTAGGGGCTCCATTCGCTTTGATTGCTAATAGTAGATATCTTGTAAGCGATTGGTTGTATGCTCGAACGCGCAATCCCATGGTCTTAGCCATTCTCCTATTTTTAGTCTCCTTAGCGTTATTTTTCCAATCTGCGGGGTTTCTATTGTGGGTTCTTACTCTTGTGGTACCGGTCTGGATATTTTTTCTAAAAGTTTATGAAGAAAAAGAGCTGGAAATTCGCTTTGGTGAGAACTACCTTGAATATAAGATACACACACCATTATTGGTACCATTTGGCATTAAGACACAGAAATAAAAGCAACGAAACCTCTAATGTGCAGAGAGCAATTATTAATCGATTCAAATTCATATCTAATATTATGGATGTGTGATAACAAACGTTAATTTGGGTTTGGTGATAATTCTATTTCTTTATGTATATTAAGATTCCAAAAATGGAATTAATGATAATTCTACTGGCAAATTCGGATACATTACGTTTTTTTTCAGGATTCGCAGATGTAGGAGAGATATCGGATTCTCCATTTACTAAAACCATACTTGATACGTTTGTTTAAAGAAATTTGAATTCGCTAGATCAGTTCAGTTAAACCATTTGCATTCTCCAGTAAATCGACTAGATACGCCGAAAAACGAGCCGTTGGAGCCCCATCAATAATATCATGGTCAAGATAAATGCTCATCTGTAGAAGTTGTTCTTCCTTGATCGAATCACCAGATTTAACGAATTTTTTCGTGATTCCACCAATTACAAAATTTAGGGTAGTTATCCCGCCAAATCCTCCCACCCACCCCCGAGTATTGATAAACATACCAACGGAGGTGACCACAATTAATCCTCCCTGTTTTTTAATGGTAAAAGGATCTCGAATCTTACGTCTTATCAGTCGTTGTCGAATAAATGCTGGAATTAATGGATATAATTTGATAAGGATTCCCTGATCAAGTAGCTGATGTTCCTCAGTTACTTCCATACTTTGTGTTGTCCTAATTTCTTTAGAAATGGTTAATAGATTTTTATTTGTAGTTTTTCGAATAGAATAAGGGATCGGAACAACTTTGTCAGGTAACTGCTGTTCCACCATAACAATAATATCAATATCCTCAAACGTGACAAGCTTGTTTCTCTCCTTTCGATAAGAATTAAATTCTGGGAACTGAACGACGGCATCACTGATACACTTAACGATCCAAGCGGTGAAAGAAATTTTTTCTCCTGTCTTCTCTAGGAACTTGTTTATCAATTCGTTAGCCTTGGAAACAGTCACCTCAATGTAACCAATGGAATAATGCTTCTTTAGAAATTCATCATAAAGGTCACTAAGGATTTGGCGATTGGTGGGAAACTCGGTTAGATGGTAATTTCCAAGATTGTCTTTTGATGGTGACATTCAGTAACCTCCAGATGATTACTCTGGACTCAAAAGGATCGAAAAGATCTTTAATTAAATAGACATTTGCCTAAATATTCCATTCGTAAATTAGGTTGGTTTGTGAATGATATGGTAAGTACTGATATATCAGGTAAAGAAATCAGTCAAGGACACCTAGCTTACCGAAGAACCCCTATTGAAAAGGAATCTCCGGAAGAGTATGGTTATGAAAGGATTCAGTATAATTTGGCAGAAAGTTCTGTACCTGACGCAGTATTTGGAGACCTAGATATCGATCTAAATAACATTTTACTTAGGTACGGTGATCATCTTGGAAATCCAGAATTACGTCTTTCAATATCCAGCGAAGGAGAGGGAATTAAACCTGATGATGTTCTAATTGGCACAGGGGCTGCTGGAGCCCTCTTTATCATCTACACTTCTTTACTGAAACCAAGTGACCATGTAGTACTTCTACACCCTAATTATACAGCTAATGTAGAAACACCTCGGGCAATCGGATGTCAGGTTGACTACTTGGCCTTATCATTTGAAGAACAATTCAAATTAGACCTAGAAAAACTTTCTCAGCTGATTAAACCAAATACTCGACTTGTCAGTCTCACTTACCCACAAAACCCTACTGGTACTGTTTTAACGAAATCTGAATTAGATGAAATTATTGTACTGGTAGAATCCAAAGGGTGTCATTTACTCTTAGATGAAACCTACAGGGATATGACCAATGATCCTCCTCCAATGGCAGCGTCATTAAGTCCCCAAGCTATTAGTGTGTCTTCTTTTTCTAAGGCCTATGGATTACCTGGAATCAGATCCGGGTGGTTGGTCAATCAAGATCCCGCATTGATGGAAAGATTCTTGGCAGCCAAGGAATTGATTTATATATGTAATTCTATCATTGATGAAGCCATCGCCGCTCATTTCTATATTAACAAGAAAACCCAGTTTTTGGAGGATATTCAGTCTCATGTCAATACCAATTATAAACTTTTAAAGGGCTGGCTTGAAAAGAATGAACTTTTAGAATGGGTTGAACCTCAAGGGGGGTGTGTTTGTATTCCGAGGATTAGAGAGACCGTTAACATAGATATTGACAAGTTTTATATGGTTTTGAAAGAAAAATACAGGACATTCGTTGCCCCAGGTTATTGGTTTGAAGTAGGGAAAAGATTTCTGCGGTTGGGCTTCGGATATCCCAGTTACACAGAACTCGAAGGTGGACTTCAGCGTATTACGAATGCCCTTGAAGACTCGCTTCTGGACTGATAATATCTGATTGGAGTTTTTTTGTATTTATTCTTGATAATCGATCTCTTCATCAGATTGCGACCAATTTGGTTCTTCCTTTCCCCCATAAACCCATGCGACCAATCCCTGTATGTTTCTAAGTAATGCTGGAACAAAATCAGGGTGAAATCCTTCACTAAACGATTTCTGAATCCATTCTTCCACCTTCAAATAAGGGAAATTCTGAGTTTGGTATTTCCTCTCCCCCTCCAATTTAGTTAAACCTACTCCAGCGTATATTGCTACTTGCCATTCTTCCTTATTTTGTGGATAGTTTGACAAGTTCCTCGCTTTCCATTTGAATTAGTAGAAATTTTAGAATTAAATGAGAAAGAGGTTATAGTTACTCCTATTGAGCGTTTTCCTGGCCTAAGATAAATCTGAAAAAAGGTACAATTTGACTAGGTTTGATGATAAATGCTGGAACCTGTTGTCTATATTCTCGAAATGATTCAAACCGTTCTAAAAGCTCCTTTTCTTCAACAAACCGAAGATGGATGAGTATACCGAGGATAACGAGCAACATCGCAATGAATGAATACACCGAGAAGTTTACCAGCCATCCACCTACGGCAGTCAAAATGATAGCAAAATACGTTGGATGCCTCAGGATAGAGTAAATTTGATGATCCTGAAGTTCTGACTCTTCTGGGTAATAAACGTATATAACCGCCATATAATCGATTCCAAAAGTCAAAATTGCTCTCCGAAAGGTCAATAATCCAATTAGAACTAGGATGGACCCAATAAGTAATAAAATAATCGATAAAATCAAGTTAGATCTGAATGGTGAAAAGAACATTTGAGCAGTAGTTGGATTTATTGGTTCCCACGAAAAAGCTATCGGGAACAAACTGTGGAATGCCGTTGCAAGTACCAAAGGTACGCCAATGAATCCTGAAATGACTCCTCGCTCATATGCTAATTCCTTATGTTTTTTGAGTAGTAACCGTCTTCTATTCCATACTCGCGCGATTAGGAAAAACCCAATGGTTAATATGATCACCTGACCAGCAATAGGTAATATTGGTTCAGCCAGACCAAGTAGTTCATTATCGGGAAGAAGGGTGGGCATCCAATAGCTCAGTAGCAAAATGAAAAAGCTGGAAATAAAAGAGACAAACCCGATGAGTGGTATAATGACAAACCTCTTGCCGCTATATCCCGGCAATTTCTGCTGTAACTTTTCAAATCCCTTCAACTTCATATCTATCAAACCACCTAATCAATCAATCAATATAGGCCAGGATCTGAAGGAAGATAACAAGCAAGTTTTCCAAACTCTTTTGATGTCAAAAAGTGCGATGTCGACCTGATTTTTAGTCCAGTTTTCAGAATCCATTTTAGGGCATGATGATTGATACCTGGAACCCTCAATTTGATTATCTTATTCGGAGTTAAATCCAAAGCATCTTTCATAGCTAAATTAAGTAATAATTCAATGTCTTTGGACTGTTTACTTACCAGCGGACCAATGAATCCTTTTCTAACATAGTAGTATCCTCCGATTTTACCTTCTATTTCAATTTGAACCGCCCTTGATCCCAACAATTTCCAATATCTATGATCCGTCAATCTATTAACCCCTCGAATTTCTAAATCTAGTTCTGTTGCTACTTCCTCCTGTAATTCCTCAGATCGATGTGAATTAGCTCTCGAAAAGGATGCTATTTTCGGAATTCCCTCAAAATAAAAAACTGGGTAGCCAGGAAACATACCCATTTTCATGTAAGATGCTAATGCTGGAAAATCACTAGAAGAATAAACACAGAAAACTGATGCACCACGACTGATACCTTTTTCAAAAACGCGTTCAAGAAGAGAAAGGCCAATACCGCTTTTTTGAAAAGAAGGGAGAACCCAAAAGGCCGATAAAAACCATAATCTGTCTCGGATAATAGCCCCGCTGAATCCGATAATCTTTTTATCAGCAATTGCTACAAAAAAGTCGCCACTTGACATAGCATGCTGATAAAATTGCTCCGTCTCTGATTTAGACGGTAGAGAAGGAGAAACATTCATTCTTGTTTCCAAATCGGTTAGCGACTCCATGTAAACATTTATGAGGGACGGAATATCTCCAGATCCCGCTTTCCGAAAAGTAATTGTATCTCCATCAATGTTCTTTGGGCAGATGACTTATCCTCTCCAGTTAAAATTCAGGCATCCTCAACGAGTTCCCCATTTTAAGCTTCGTAAAACATTTTTTTTAAAACAGGTACCAAATCGAATCTTATGCCTTCAAGATTCGCCTTTTTTTCGTCAAAAGATGAAATTGAGTCTACATTTGGCGTTTCTCCAGGGAATCTTGAGGTTTTTCCTTATTACAATCTTAAACCAACAAACAGAGCAACTGCAATTGTAAATGAGGAAGGTTACAAACTAGTTCGAATGTATTGGGGTTATACAAAAGGTTTTCAATCATATAAAGCTCGAAGTGAAACGGTTCATGAAAAAAAGCTTTTCAGGAAAGCCTTTGTGGAAAAACGTTGTGTTATTCTTGCAAACGGTTTTTTTGAATGGGAACGCGTCGGTAAAGAAAGAATCCCATACTACTTTTCGTTAAAAAACGAGCCTTTATTCGGAATTGCTGGGATTTATAATTCTTATTTCGATGAAGAGGAGAGCAGGATGAGGTATAAATGTGCAGTTTTAACAACTGATCCTCATCCCGTTGTTGAAAAGGTTTTTCATAGGATGCCAGTCATTTTCAATAAAAAACAAGTCGATTTTTGGCTTAATTATGAGAAAACTCAAGAGCAGTTATTAGCGATCCTTAAACCGTATGAGGGAGAAATGAATAGTTGGATTGTTGATACGCTGCCGAGCAAGGGGGATAATGGGCCGACCACAATAAAACCCGCAAAAAAGAAGAACCCTAAAACAACATTATCTGAATTCTTCTGAAATCCTTAGATTGCCCAAGTGAATGCAAGATAGACTACTATTACATTAAATACCATCGAAACAACTAAAGTAAATTTTTCATAGATTGGATAACTCCTAAGGGATAATACATTAAAAATAATATACCCAAGAGAAACGATAATGTTTGCCCAGCGACTGATTGAGTAATCCAATATTAAAGTTAGGACGATCATAGTAATTGGAATTGTTATTATCACGGCCATTCCTAGAACCATGTACTCAGTTAATGGTTTTCCATCTATTTCGCCAGGTTTAAAATCCCCAGCCAGTATGGAAAACACATCCCCATATAAATAACAAAACATTATGGAGACCCATAAGAAACTAAGCATTATTTCTACTTCAACCATGGTGCCACCTCTTTTTGCCTATTATGCATTGTCTATATTGGTAGATCAATGTCACCGTATATTAATTGAAATGTTTAAATCCTGTGATTTTTCAATGACAGTTTTTCTGGAATCAGGTATCTGGACAAATACCTCAAGATAAAGTTAAGCGGATGAAGGTATGGGATTTCATGTTACATCAGTCCAGTCAAACCACTAGCCTTTTCAAGTAAATCGACTAGATATGCTGAAAAACGAGCCGCAGGACCCCCATCAATAATATCGTGGTCGAGAGATATGGTCATCTGTAAACATTGTTCTTCCTTGATAGAATCACCAGATTTAACGAGTTTTTGAGTGATCCCACCAATTGCAAAATTGAGGGTAGTTATCCCGCCGAATCCACCTACCCATCCACGAGTATTAGTGAACATACCAACCGAGGTAACTACGATTAACCCTCCTTGTTTTTTTATAGAAAAAGGGTTTCGAAGAATACGTCTAATCAGGCGTCGTTTAATAATCCCTGGAATAAGCGGATATAATCTGGTAAGGATCCCTTGATCAAGAAGCTGATTTTTCTCAGTTACTTCCATATTTTGTGCTGTCCTAATTTCCCTTGAAATGGCTAGTAAATCTTTCTTTGTAGTTTTTCGAATCGAATAAGGAACTGGAATGAATTTTTCAACTAACTGACGTTCCACCATAACGATAATATCAATGTCCTCAAACGTTACTAGCCTGTTTCTCCCCTTTCGATAAGAGTTAAACTCTGGAAACTGAAGGATAGCATCACTGATGCACTTAACAACCCAAGCCGTGAAAGAAATTTTTTCCCCAGTCTTCTTTGTCAATTTGTTTATCAATTCCAAAGCTTTGGAAACAGTCACTTCAAGGTAACCTATGGAATAATGTTTTTTTAGAAATTCATCATAGAGGTCACTAAGGATCTGTCGATTGATGGGAAATTCTGTAAAATGATAATTTCCAAGATTATTTTCTGATGATGTCATTCAGAGACCTCCTGATAATAGCTCTGTAATCAAAAGGATCAAAAAAATCTTTAGTTATATAGGCATTTCCAGATTGGAGTGTGTTTGCCACTTCTTCATTGGTCTTCGTTGTCGTTTCCTTTGTTCTAATCATCATATCAACGACATTTTCTCAGGACAAGCATCGCGGATTATTGAAGGAATAACTGTAGCTTCCCTTCCACTCTACTATTTTGTACCAGGAATTATTACCTTGCTTTACGATTAATCTGCTTCCTTTTTACTCTTCCAGAATACAGTGAATGATAAGAGACCTAGCTTTTTCTCGTTTTGATATCATGTATCTATTGGTCAAGAAGCAGATTGACCTTGTACTGACTTTCAGAATAAGAAAACAACCATTATTTAACCAGACAATATGTAACGTCTTACCCTTGACCTTTACTTGCTTACTAATGTAACTACGCGTGTGGAATTATCGAACTCAACTACACCAATATCTCGAAGGTGTTGAACTATTTGGTAAACGGTATATGTTGCGATTCCAGTCCGAACCGCAAGTTCATCTAGATTTAAACGCTCAGAATTAAGAAGTTGGTACAGGATTCGACCTGAATCACTCTCATCGAGGAATGCCTTTATAGCCCTGGTACTTTTAACGATCTTCTTCGTATCTTCAGTCATGGATGCTAATTGAGCCTGTAAATGAGTCACTTCCCGACTCTTATTATCATAAGCTTCCTTTAATTTTCTGT
This sequence comes from Candidatus Thorarchaeota archaeon, assembly GCA_048882505.1. GTDB lineage: Archaea > Asgardarchaeota > Heimdallarchaeia > Hodarchaeales > Hodarchaeaceae > Hodarchaeum. The sequence goes on along the minus strand of JBHLRO010000003.1, from coordinate 47,629 downwards.
AGCTATTTACTAGGTTTTCTGTTTTCATTTTAATTTCAGTAGATTCATCAATATGCTGCTGTTTTACCTTTATTTCAGATTCCAGCTCCTCCAATCTATCCTTATAAATTCCTAAGTCTGATTCCTTCCTTTCGATCTCCTTTTGTAATGCACTGAACCTTACTTGATTTAGATTGCCTTTTTCAACCGCTATCTGGTCTTTTTCTTTTAATTGTTCCACGAGTTCTGTATACTTTTGCGAAAGAATTCTTTCCTTTTCGGCCGATCTGATTGAAGATTGCCTGAGCTCTTCCAGCACTTTAACATATTGAGCACGAAATGATTCCATCTGTTCATTGATTGCAAATGACCAATTGCTAGCATTAGTATTTAGTTGTTCAAATCTTGTACTCAGATCCAGCGATTTTTTGTTGGTCTCAATCCCAAGAACTTCTATGTTACCCCTTATTTCGTCCAACTGTCTTTGTACTTCTTTTACTACCTTGCCTAATAGTTCAATGTTTTTCTTCTCGAAGGTCTCTAACCTTCCTTCGATTTCGTTTACTCTTTCCTCCCATATTGGAGGTAGTTCCCTTTCAACTTTCGGCATCATTGGCTTTTCCATCAGGATAGGCTGTCCCGCTTGATCAACGGGCCTTTTTCGCTGCGTAATTACTCCATCTTCCATCATAATTCGCCTTTCAGCGTAATTAGCAATACTCTCCTCATGTGTTATGATTACAATGGTCGTATTTGTTTCCTCATGGAATTTCTTTAGCAATTCCATCACTTGAACACCAGTGGTCGAATCCAGATCACCTGTGGGTTCATCAGCAAATATGACAGCCGGTTGATTTGTAAGAGCTCGTGCAATTGCCACCCGTTGCATCTGACCTCCGCTCAACTGAGCAGGATATTGTTTCGCCTGTTCACTTATTCCAACACCCACCAAAAGATTCTCAATTCGGGTTCTTATACCTTTACTTAATCCGCCTGCCAGATTTGCTGGGAGGGTTACATTTTCGCGAGTGTCGAAATGAGGTAGTAAGGCGTAGCTCTGAAAAATGAAACCCATTTCGCGAAGTCGGACGTCTGCTTTCTCTGAATCTTTCAGTTTGTGAAGATTTCTCCCCCGAAAATAAACGACACCATGATCCGGAGTATCTAAACTGGCCATACAGTTTAATAGTGTTGTCTTACCTGCGCCGGAACTGCCGACTATTGCAACAAATTCACCTGCCTTAATATCGAGATTAACTCCCCGTACTGCATAAACGGTGGTACGACCAAGGTTATAGTTCTTATAGAGCCCTCTCACAGCCAAAATAACATCATCATCGATGTGGATATCCTCCTCGCTTTCAGTTTCCTCATCTAATTGGACATTAAAACTAAAATAAGGAATATCTGATCCAAAATAATCCGACCAAAGTTTTAACATTTCAGATTCTATAAACAAATCAATACTTAATTCTGCTAATGATTTCAGAGAATCTTTGAATAATTGGGTCGAATCAGTCTTTATAACTCCATTTCTACTTTCATCAAGATAATCTCGAAGAGATAATTGGCAATTATCAATTTTTCTTCCTACCTCGTTGAGTTTATCTTTACCTACACTAATATCCTCGCAGATTCTGGCGATCTCTGTATTTAAATCCAAAAAATCGCTTTTAAAACGATATTGAGTAAGGATCATATATGGAACATCAAACAAACTAAAGATCCGAAAGATCGAGTTTTCTAACTCCTGTAAGGCGCTTAGTTTTGCAACCAGAATTCGTAGAAAGAGAGAGAATTTGGCGTGTAGTTTTTCGTTCTTAATTTGATAGTGTGGCTTGGAAAGTTCGTATTCGAGACGTTCCAGTACCTGATTCATATCATCGAGTCGCTGGAGGGTTGATTTTAAGAAAGTTTCAAAGAAATTTACAATGAGAAGCTTATCTACTAAACTTCCTACATTAAATGGGGTTCCATTGGTTGTTCCGGCAAATATGGGAAAATCAAATCCGGACAAGTTAAAACGATATTCCTGCCTTTCTTCAATCTCCCATAAAGTAATAAAACTCTTCATACTAATCTGGCAGAAAATTTCCGGTAATTCTGTGTTAATTTTCTTTAATTGTTGGTCGAACTTTTTCGGAAGAGATGAATCAATCTCTCGGATGAATTCTTTTACCACCTGGGAGGTTTCATATAACTCTTGATTGTTTTTCATGTAGTTCCTAAATCGTGACTCATTTCTATTGTAATATTGCTTTAGTCTTTTCTGAATGGCTCCTTTTTCAACCCTATCTATCATTTCCGGGGTGAATCCGCGTTTTCCGTTTTTGCCTGAAACTAGGAGGAATGTGTTCAACTCCTGACTAGATACTGCATCACGCCGAACCTTAAGAGATTTCCTCAAATCCGAAGTCATCTTTTTCTGTAAATTCTTATTAATGGCACGTAAAGGTTTATCTATCAAGGCTGCAGTGTATACTCTTACCATGGCTAGGCCTCCTCAAAAGGTCCATATTCAACGTTGGAGATCACCCCATCGGTCATATGGACAATGTAATCACATTTTTCAGCAATCCACCGATTGTGCGTAACCAGGACAAATGTCTGTTTATTCATCATATTTATTCTGCGAAAAAGTTCCATTATCACTGCACTTGTGGTACTATCTAGATCTCCTGTCGGTTCGTCACCGAGAATAATTGCAGGTTGATTAATCAAAGCACGCGCGATTGCAACTCGTTGTTGTTGTCCACCTGAAAGCTCTAAGGGATAATGATATAGTCTGTCCCCCATTCCTAAGTCTCTCAGGAGCATTTTGGCCTGTTCCCGTGCGACTCCTGATTTAAGGCCTTTTAATAATAAGGGAGTTTCTACATTCTCTACCGCAGTTAAGAACGGGAATAAATTGAAGAGCTGAAATATGAAACCGATGTTATCTCTTCGAAATGCAGTCATCTCACGATCGGAAAGCTCCCCAGTATCAATACCACTGATTACAATGGTCCCACCTGAGCTGACATCCAAATGCCCGATCATGTTAAGTAGGGTCGTTTTTCCGCATCCAGAAGGGCCCATTATCGCCATCATATCACCCTTTTTTACCTCTAGATCTAATCCACGGAGAGCATGCACTTCATTCGATTTTCCCTCATTATAACGTTTATGCAAATCTGTGATATAGAGGATTGGTTCTGTCTCAACAAAATCTGGATCTTCCACAATTGTTTCTATCATTGTTTTGCCTCCATTATCCAACGTATCTCAATGCCTCCGCGGCAGGTATTCTGGAAGCAATGAATCCGGGTATAGCTCCTGCAAGTAAACCTATCAGGGTAATTAAAGATAGATATGCTGCTAAGGTGTCCCATGGGATAACTACCGGCACTTCCATCATATTAGCAAACCCCACGTTAATCAAAAGCCCGTTCACAACACCAATGATTAGACCAATAAATCCTAACACCAAGAGCTCCAAGAGGGCGGCTAACATAACCTGAAATCTTGGAAAACCTATTGCGCGCATCATCCCTATTTCTCGTTTTCTTTCAGAAACATTTCTAACACTAATCACAGCCATTCCCACAGCACCGATAATCAATCCGAAATTAACATAGATAGTTAGGAATGATGTCATCTGGACCGTCGATTCCAAGCTGGCTTCTACCTCCGAATACAAAGAGGTAGTCCTTGCAACTAGAAAGTCATCACTAGCCAATTTTCGATATCCGGCATCCTCAGTATTTGTGAAATTCTCGATTTTGATAGCAAGTTCCTCTATCCTTGGATCATCAAACGCATAGGAGGTTTTAATAAGAAAGGTGTCAAATTGATTTGGTTTTCTTGAAGAGTAGGAAGCTCCTCCAGCTTCACCAAAAAAATTCGTATAGTTCGAAAACCGGTCAGGAATATAGATTCTCCCTAAAAAGTTTGATTGATCGTCTCCATCTCCTATAGCTCTTGTAGAAAAGCCACCACCTGAAAGAGCAAATCCCACGGTTCGTTCTCGGTCAAACTTCCCACCAATTGTGAACGGTTGATAAACAATTTCTGTTCTATTAGTCGAGGGATTAAACGTTATATTCATAGGCACAAAAATCTGCATTCCTAGTGGGAGGATTAGGGAATCGGTAAAAATGATCGGATTTTTAATTATTGATCCATTTTCATCCTCTAATTTTTCTACATCTTCTAAATCCGATTCAAAAAAAGATGAGAAGTCTTCGATGTCAAAATCGCTCAGAGAGGACAATGAGAACGATACATTATATGCAGCCATGGTATAAGAAGAATTAAAGAAAGCATCAAATGCTTTTTTTGAGAGTTCCAATGCTTCTACATCGTCAGACTGACCACCGAAGCCAGGACCGAAGAAACCTCCAGAGGAGGAAGATAGTTCACCTACACCATCAGGAAAACTCCCTAAGAAGCTATCGTATCTCCAGTTTTCCTCTTCAGCGCTAGTGGCGTTCCCTCTGATTTGATCTGACCGTAATTCTACAAATTCGAGGGGAAGATGGTCGGTCGACGGATTATACCCAACTGACCCAGGCTTTTTCAAGGCTACAAATTTCGTGAAATCCGTTCGTGTTTTAAAAGTTTTCATTCCTATGACATCAGTTATGCTATCGGAAACATTAAATAGTAGTTTTGTATATGAAGTATCGTTTAATACTACTTCAGGCTTATTAAGTGAGACGAATAAATCTATACCACGAGAGTCCGTCTCAGCTTGCCCTATGGAGCTAGAAAGATTGGTTGCTACAAGAGCTGCAACTACAACATTAAGAGTGAGAACTACCGCAAAGATTGCGAATGTTAGAGTTGAACGTGTCTTATGTGATGAGATAAGAGCAGGTGCTACCTGCGCCACTCCCTTGACCCCACTTATTCGCATAAGCACTCTACGTAAGAATCTCATCAATGGAGACAAATTAAGGCCGACGATTAATACTGATCCAACTACCACCTCTATTATCGCAATGATAAAAACATCGATATTAAATGGACCACCTGAAAATTCAGCAATCCAACCTTCTCCCATTGCCACAACAAACAAAAAAACAGGCGCTGCCCAAATCACTAGTGCTGTTAAATTAAAGGCCTTGATTCGGTCAATAAAGCTAGATAGAATGATGCCAAGGCCGGAAAAGAGAATTGCGGATCCAAGGAGAATATTCCTCCATTCGTCCAATGAATCCCAACCTTTAATTTCCCAAATATACTGTAAACTATCATCGAAAACTCCATTTATTAAAAGAATGAGTGCTCCAACGATTACCAGCAGTAAACTTAATAATACCAAGTTTCTACCAGATTTCTCTTCAAATTGGATTTTAATACCTCGAAGAGCTTCTACGACATTTACACGCGAGGCCCGTAAGGCTGGGAGAAGGCCAGTAAGAATACCGAGGGCGACCCCAATGAGGACCGAGAAAACGATAATGGTTTGATTTATGACTGGTCGCACGCTAAACTGTCCTGTTTCAAAAAGACTGGCAATATAAAGGGCCACTACTTGACCAAAAATCAATCCTCCAACCAATCCAATTATTCCGCCGAAAATACCTTGAAAAAGAGTTTCAGAAAGCATAGAAACGAAAATTCCTCTCCTTTTTTCCCCCACAGCTCGTAATACGCCAGTTTGAAACTCTCGGTCTTCAACACTCATTAATTGAACATTTGTTATCAGTAATACTCCAGTGAGTACTATTAGTAGACCTAAAACATTTAAAAAGGTAGACATGAAGCTGAAAACAAGATCGATAATTTCTGTAAAGAGTAAACGGGGAGATGATGCCGCGTATAACTGTTGAGTCTCTCCATTAACAAGACCGATAGGTAGAGTTTCATTTAAAAAATCCAGCTGGTCCTGTAGGAAATCAGGGTCAATACGGGTATTAAAGTGATCAGATTGAAAGGATATTAGATAGGAGCTAACCAAATTTGAATTTCGAGAAAAATCCTGAAGACTTAGCCAATCTTGAAGGCCTTTTAGGGACATTAAAAGACCAGTATATTGCGCTCCAATCCCTGGCCTATTAGAGTCATATAGACCAACAACAGAAAGATTAACCTGTTCGACAGTAAAAATCGGGGTTGGAATGGGGGGACCCGTGCCATTTGGCAGTAAAATGATTGTCTGGTTATTAAACTCTGTAACCAAGGTTATCGGCAGTTGACTATCTTTTTCTATATCCAAATCCTCAGCCAAGTTGCTTGATAGCAAAACACTTGTATTATCAGTTAAGTAATCGCTAATGTTCATTTTTTCTTGTGTGTTCCAATCATAAAAGTCCCCAAAGATCTCTGGATATTCGGAGGGAATCCCTGCAAATTGAACGGAGTCTTCAAACTGAGAACCCGCCATTACAGCACCTCGCGATGTCAACTCGGGCATTACCTTTCCGTCTGGAACTAACTCAGAGATATTATTCTGAAATTCCATAGGTAGGTAATTCCCCGTTCCGTTTCCAACTCGAATGTCCACTTCCCCTTCATCAAGAAGTAATCCAGTTAGAAAAGAGTTCTCCAAAGTATCTGTCGTTATCTGAATTCCAACCATCAACGTTACGCCTAACGTAATGGCAAGGATGGCACTGATATTCTTCGCTTTTCTTCGTGTTAATGCTCTTTTAGCTATAAGTAAACTCGATCGGAATCCCATGAAAACACCCTTATATCTGTTCTTTTTGTTGCATTACTTTGGTTCCTGCGACAAAATCTAAAACTCGCTGCTTCCTACCACGGGTTTTTTCTGATATTATTCCAAATATGATGTCTGCTGGCAAAAAAGATGTCAGAAAAGGAACTTTGGTGAAGTTACGAATTAGAGATTGAGTCCAAGTGATTTTAATTCCCGATTCATCGACAACTATGAGACCCAATATCCGTTTCCCGAGGGTTGTGGAATATGTTTTTTCGAGAATAATAAAATAACTCAAAAGCAAACCTATTATTGGAATACCTATAAAGAGTAAACCGAACGGGATGTGCATTGAATTCCATCTTATTTCATCGATTTGAAAGTCCGATAGAATCCATTGAATGATAACGAACAGAATGAAGACTCCTAGAGTCGCGGCGTAATCGATGAATGAAGCAACTAGCCGTGTCCCCCATCTCGCGGAAGTAGTTCCCCAATCATTTGCGATACTCAGATTCTTAGCTACTTCGGTGGGGGATCCAAAAACGACAGAAGGAGGACGTTTTTCAGTTCTCATTGCATCTTCCACATCCTTTTTTAGTTCTTCAAGGATTGAAGCTTTTCTTTCCTCGGAGTAGGGAAGTAAGGCACTTACCTCCTGTAAATAACCATCAATAGGATCTAATGCCTTCTGTTGGGCCATTTTCTTAGAGATCTCCTTCATTCTTCTTGGTTAATCCAAGCATTATCTCATTGAACTCTTTGATCGAGAGTTCCAACTGTTCTAAAAATTCTCTACCGGCATCACTCAGTTTGTAGTATTTTCTGTCATTCTCGTCTTTTTGACTGACAATCAACCTGTCCTCTTCAAGTTTGGAAAGCATAGGATATATATTAGAACCCGCAATTGAGATTTCTCCATTTGTTAATTCCAAGATCTTCTTCGTAAGAAGATACGCATAACTACTCCCGATTTTGGCAAGCGTGAATAGAATGAGGGGTTTAGAAAACCCTTTTTTATACTCCGTTTGCCATTTTGATAGGAGGAGATCATCTAGCAAGGGATTTCATCTCGATGCGGCGTGCGATCTATAACTGCATATATAGGTAACTATATCGGTTATCGTTTCTCGGATTCTAAAGAGGGATTCTCGAAGTTGGGCTCATCCTGTCTTATAATCCTCCCAAAAGAATGGATTTGGAGACGATTTGCTATCCTTTCAATCCTACTAGGTCATTCCTCCATTCTTCAACAAATCCTACACTTAAGGTCAATGTTACGGCATAATCGAGGCAAATTCCAATTATTTGATTGAGATTTTTCGGGAATGGGTAATTCTCAAAGTTCTTTGGCCAAAAAATACCGTAATCCCCTTTCCAAAGGTTTTATCCAGGAAGAGGGACTGTGATCACCATTGAATTCATTGTACTTGTAGGAATACCCTTTCATTTTCAAAATGGTAACGAAATGTCTATGGCTTACGATCTGGTTGGGAAATCCAGGGCTATTCCAATGATACTCCCCCTCGAGTTTCCCCACCTCCATATATGCCTTTAATGCTTTCTTTTCGGAGAAGGCGATTTTTCGGGGCAGCCACTCATAAGGGTAGTCCTCATTTGGCTTTCCCCAGTGGAAGGATCCTGATAGAGATAGAACATTCGCAATGCATTCGGGGTACATGAAACTGTAATAGAAGGATGCTAATCCGCCGTAACTAGAGCCCGCGATGATTCCATCGTTTGGGTCACTGCTAATACTGATGTTTTTGCGGACCCAAGGAAGAATTTCCTGAGTAATTGATTGAGCATAGTCCGGATTGCATGGATATTCCTCATTTCGCGTTGTTTTTCCATTTTTTACTCCAGGATCAGCAAAAATTCCAACAATGGGAGGAATTACTCTTGAAGCAATCAAATAATCAAGTAGATGGTGTGTTTCGCCATAACTCAAAGCAGCACTTCCATCATGTATGAATATGAACTGGTAGACTGCCTTGGGGTCATAATGAGCCGGAGTATAGAGACTTATTGTTCTAGAATATCCAAGGATTCTACTTTCCTGCTTAGAGGTCGAGATTTTGCCATTCTGGTGATCACTGTTCTTCACGAAATCGGAGATTTCGGGGTGAAAAGAACGCAAGCTGGCAATAAAAAGGTCCTTTTTTCCCATATACCCATTAGGAATCCGTCGAACATGTCTGCTTAATTTATCTGGGTGTTCGTGAAACCTCTCCAAACGGTTTTGATATTTAGCCCCAGCAAAGATACCATCGAGCGGATCATTTTCAAAGATCCTATACTCCGCTTGTACACCTTTTGGAAGCACGAACGTCTTATAAAAAATGTCAGTTCCATCAATGTGCTCAAATAAATAATCTTTTGGATCAATAAAGTTGAACTCCGCCAACAGAAATACATTATCAACATCCTTACTTGTTTGATATAAAAAGGTGACGATATTATATTCCGTATTATGGCTGGCTATGTCTACATCCTCAAATTTTTCAATGATTGGGTAATCCGAAGATTGTACAATATTCCAAAACTCTGAGACCGCAGAAGGAATTTCATTGTTTTGACCTTGGCTTTGAAGATCCTTGATCTTATCCTTTATCTTTTTAATAAACGATGACTCATATTTCACGTTGGTTGGTCTCCTTAAGCGTCGATACGAGCTTAAACCAATATTAAAAAATGATATCTTAGAATTTATCCTCTATCAGGGTGCTGTAGCATTATCTGTTGGGTTCCTGACAAATCAGAGGCAGAACGATCTGGTTTTTAACAAATCCCGTAGCGGAGATAATATTGATGAAAAGGCCCTTTCTAAGATTACTGATCAGAAAGAGATAGGTTCATTCTTGTCCTCTTAAGAAATGTCATCGTCCCTGACCCGAAGTAAGAAGCAAGCAATTAGATGAAACCAAAGGTTTCAATATGCCCGTAACCCTGTTGGTGGAGTAATCAATGAGCGAGATATCTATTTTCGCTGGGGAAACCTAGATCCATTTTAACATCAATTTCACCGATTACGGGTGTAAATTATTTCAGTAGGTTAAAATATCAGTAGAACTTTTCCTTAACCATATGAGCCCTTTAACCGCTAATCAACTGCAGTATACCATATTAGCGTTTATTTCTCTCTTGCTTACATTATTGGGATTTTATTTAACCCTCTCCGTTTATCGTTCATCAAGATCTCGCCCGCTTATTATTCTAACCATAATTCACCTCTTGCTTGTACCTTATTTTCTACTTCACACCTTGTTATACACAATCGCCAATATTGAATTCCAACTATCCCTAATCCTCTATCGCGCTGGCGTGATTATTCTTATTCTGTTGTGTTTTCTGCTTGTTTTGTTTATTGAACTCTTACGGGCTGACAAACCATATAGTATTCTTATCACAGCGGTTACTTTTGGTGTCGGAATGAGCATCATATTGGCTATCCAGCCAGAATCTTTTCTTTGGGATCCAGGGATAGGGCCGTATTTCGCGGATTTCCCGCGTACGATCCTGGTTGTTGAAATGTTATTACTAACTCTTATTGTTATCTACCAAATCAGCCGTTTTATCCCTTATATTCCGCAGGATTACAGTAGAGCCTCAATACTGTTCTTTTTAGGTTGTATTTTTCCCATTTTGGTTCCAGCCATTCTGATAGCTACCAAAATCTCGCTTACTATTTGGGGGATTGAAATATTTGCCTTAGCAATGGGAGTTCTGTTTGTTATCTTAGCTATTGTCCTTGACGCGCGAGTACTCCGAATCTTGCCCTTCAATGTATATCGATTATCGGTTATGAACATGAATATGGGGCTTTCAATATTTGATGCTCTCTTTGACACCAAGAAACAGGGTCCCGATGTTAATATCTTAATCCCCCATCTTATGACCGCAAACGTGCAGTTTGTCCAATCAGTGATTGATAGAACCGAAAAGATACAATCCATTAAGACTGACAATTATATCTTTCTTTTTGAGACTGATCAAAAGATTGTGACATTTTTGATAGCTGATAGGGTATCTTTGTTATTACGCTCAGCTTTGAAGGAATTTACCAGGCAATTTGTGAGGGAGTTTGGATCTGATTTAGATTCAGCCAACATTAGCATATATGCCAAAGCAGATCCGCTCATCAGGAAACACTTTTCCTTTCTTCCTCAGCATAGGATCATTTCAATTTCAGATTAGAGACGAGGAATATTAATCAGATTAATTCAGACTGATTCTGATTCTTTTATCACTTTCGAACAATCCGAGTGAGTCCCAATGCATTCAAAGCAGTAATTCATCGTGGATCCTTTCCTTTCTGAAGACTACGAATAACTGCGGACTAAATTAATAACTCCCAGAGTATTCAATGACTCTTACGAAAGGATTGATTCGTGTGGAAATTACTAAAGATACTCGAGTGGCAGACATTTTGAAGAAGTACGGAGACATCGCTGACGTGATGGAGGTATTCGGAATCAAACGTGTTGGAAGGTACTCCATTCGCAGACTTTTAACAAAAGCCTTGACTGTGGAACGAGCCGCTCGCGTTCATCGAGTTCCGCTGGATGAGTTCTTAGAGACGTTAAATAAAGTGATAATGCTGCAAGAAGAGAAAACCGCCTGAATTTCCTTTTTTCTATGTCACAGTGTCCTGTGCGTCACGAGGGGGAATATGATACTAAATTCCAAGGACAAGCGTAATCACTCCAGAGAGTAGAAAACTGAGAGCTAACGGAAGAATTGACAACAGTTTCACGATTACCTGATTACTACAGGTTATCAGCTCCAAAGGCGTAAGAAGAAACAGAGAAGAATCGCTGTGCTGGAAAAGGTGAATCCTATGGTTAAGAACTCCTCCAACCAAGTTTGATTTCTCTGCACGGTCCTTGAGGCAATGGTCGAAAGGAGGAATAGGCAAAAATAACCAGTTTGCAAGATAGATTAGGGGTATCCCAGTTTAACGCAGTAATCTTTTACCAGAACGGCTTTTATACAGTCGGTTAATTCTCATATGGTTCTCACTAGTCTGGAGATGGGAAAAAGAGATGAAGCGCAGGTTTATCTAAAAAAACTGGAGGAATTGAAGAGCAGCGAGGGGTCTAACAACAGGTATATCGATTTACGCCAGCAGCTAGCAGATGCCTTGGTGCGGAAAAACGGTTGTCGCTTAAAAGATAAGACGGCGGCGCAACGATTACTTGAAGAAATCATGCAAGAAGAGATAATATTGCACGATCTCTCGATCTACGCCATGGTGAATCTGTGTGAATTATTAATGGACGAATTATCGCTCTATGGAGAACCAGAGGTGTTAACTGATGCCGAGGATTTGTTGGCCGAAATTCACAGGATTGCTCAGGAACAGAAATCGTTCTCCTCGGCGGTGGAGGCGTTACTTCTTCTTTCACGATTTGCCTTGATCCGAGGAAATATAACACGAACAGATACTCTTCTGGAGCAGGCCGAGGGAATCACAAAAGAACACAATTTGAAGAAGGTAGCGGAAAAGGTGATGGATGATCAAACTACACTCAAGGAAATTTTGGAAAAATCGGAAGAATTAGTTGCAAAAGGAGCATCTATCCACGAGCGGATGAAGGCCGTCCGATTGAACGAATATGTAGCGCGAATGAAAGACATTGTCCGCAGCCATGGGTGATTGCGCTCCGTCAAGTCATTGGTTCTGAGATTTTTCGGGTTATTTCGAGAAAAACCCGTGAGGGAAAATTTCTACTAACCGTGACTGGTAAACAGAAATCCTTGGAGGATATATAGAGGAAAGAGGATGGAGAAGTAGTGAATGGGTTTGCATGAACCTTCCTGATCATTCTTGACCTAGTAAGCGTGTGGAGGCCTACCCAACCATGGAAAGGACACAGAAAGCTGGAGATTTGGTGACAGAATTTGCTACCAGTCTGGAGGATCATCCCAATGGAGCCGAATTGTCACACTAGTGGAAAAGGTGTTGGCGGGAGAGAGTCCGAAAGTGGATTCAACGATAATTGCTACGCTGAGGCAGTTAAGTAATGGGAACGATTCACTTCTGGTGGATTTTTGGATCTTGCGGGCACACATTATGAAAGAAGAGAGAAATGAGCGGGCGGCCTTTCAAACGTTCATGGAGGCAGTCCAATGGGATCCAAGAAATGTAGGGACGTGGGTGCGATTAGTTGAGATGTTTGTAAAGGAGAATGAGCTATTCAAGGCGACGTTTTTTCTTCAACAGGCACAGGGTATACACCCCTCTGATACTCATCTTAGGGAGCTAATGGAGCAGCTAAAAGCCCGTTTACAGGTAAGATTGGACCATCCACCAGGGATAGAGGGGGAACCAGGAATGGAATCGACCTCCAGTCCAGTACCACGACATGAGAGACCACAAGAGAGTGGGGCCTCTAGAAAGAAGACAAAACCTGTTAAACAACCCGTCACGGGAACAGGGGATGAGGCTACGCGGCGAAGAGAAGAAGGGGTTGACTAGGTCTGGGAGCTGGCTGTGGAAAGCTATGAAGGGGCAAAAGGAGAAAACTTAGTATATCGGCATGCATTTGTGCACTATGCGCATGCAACGGTGAGGAAGCTTTTGGGGATAGAGGGGAAGTTTATGCTGGAGCTAGAGCGGAAGGTGGCCCAATATGGGTTATTCGAGAAGCAAGGTTTCTTCAAATGGCTTAACCAATTGCGTAACAGGGTGGCACATGAGGAGTACATGCCCTCAAAGGAGGAGGTTGAGCGAGTGTATGCAGAGCTGAGTGCCTTGGTCGGATAAGGAAAGTGTAGCTTGCAGAAGGGAAATCGCTATGTCGTGGACAAAATATTGACTCCGCGCCACAACATCATATCTTTTCATTACAGTTTTTCAGATATCTTTGATTTGGATAATGATTCCAGATAATTGTGAAGAGAAATTGAGTAGGAAGCGAACTCTAAGGGAAGTAATAGGGGAAGATAAATGGTTTTATATTTTCACGATGCTTTTTCTCATTGGAGGGTTAGTTATTGGAGTCACCGAATTGGCTTCTGGTGAACTTTTAACTGGTTTGGTAATCCTGAGAATCATGGTAATGAGTTTGGGCGTACATGCATATGTGTAGTGATTGCTCGAAAATCACGGAGAGCAAAATTAGCGGTCGTAAGAAAGGAAGGAATTTGACGGGAAATAGGGAGAAAAGGAAGGTATAAGAGGAAGATCAAGAGGGATTAAGATTCCACTTTTTGGCGCAGGTATCGAGGTCTTTAAAGCTGTGGACGAGTGTTACCCCTTTGGTAGTGAGGGAATAGACGAACTAGGGGGGGATTTCAGTGAAATGGGTGCGAAAAATGAGGCCGTGTTGTTTTAAATGTTTCAGACGTTTTGATAAGAAGCGAGGGCTAGTATCCTGACTCCTCATTAAGGTTAGTCATACCACGGAAATTCGATACCCAGAAAGGATCAAAGAAATTGAATTATTGTTTGGGAAGAAAGCAATAACTTGATTGAAACTTATTGTCATGAAAGGCCGTTTGAGATAGATGGTTTCTCTAATAACGTGGATATTTTCCCCAGGTTGAGTAAAGGTTCCAAGGCGAGTTGAAAGGGTGTCTTCTAGGAAAATCAATGAGTGATTCCAATAAAGATAGTTATAATAGAAAGAAGGCCCCGCGAAATCAAGGATTGTTTCGTGAGAGAACCAAAAAGGAATGGATAGACTATAAATTATCTCAGTGCTAATCTTATAATCGGAGGTGAGGATTTTTTGTACGAGAAGTGCCCGTTCTGTGAATCCAAGATAATTTGGTCCCATTCCCCTCCAGGAATCATTAGCGAATGCCGGGACATCGCCAAAATAGTCCGAGATTTCAAGGTTTTGATAGAATTCAATTATTTCAGGGGAGCTATCATATCGATACTGAATGCTGTTATAAAGCAATCTAGGAGCGAGTAAAGACAGTCCGACAAGTGTGATCAGACTCATGACAAGAATAACATCTAAAAAGGGTTTCCGGAGAACTATGGGATCCCAGAACGAGCGGTGTTCACCTAATGACCTCAGGCGTGAAATAACGAGGTAAGCGAGGACGGCTGAAGTAAGGACTAAGAAAAAAAAAGAAAGAGCACTCTTATCGGCAGAAAGGAACTGAAAGAAGAAAGACATGATCATGAATGGGACAAGAACGATCAAAAGCGGGAAAATCCCCAATAAACTGATAATTAGCAGTAATAACCAATAATATTGCTTTAATGAAAGCTTTTTCACTCTCTCTGATGATATAGAATCATAAAATGCAAATAATTCCTTCTGGAATTTATACCAACAAATTACCAGAACTGCGATTAGACTGGCAGATATTAGAAATAAACCGATCAGAAATGGACGAATTGGGTCGTATACGGGGAAATAAATGAGTGAGAAAGGGATGATAACGAATCCAAACAAAGGAGAGCATGTCAATAAGACCAAAAGGAGCCGATTATACCCGATAATTAGTGAATAACTAATGAAAACACCTAATAAGATGAATGAAAGGATATCAAAGAGTGTAATCGTTGGAATTAAATCTGGATTCCTAATAGGAAAGATCTGAGTTCCTCGGACCCCAAAAATGAGTGTAAGCATAGTTAGAATCATTGTGGAGAGATTAATCCGCATTCTATCCGTAAAAGCTGTCATGCTACGTCTCTTCAAAATGAATTATAATGAGAACGAATGGAATCGGTGGTATTATTTTCCAGGCATTCTTTCTTATAAAAATATCGATGAAAAATGAAAAGGGAAAATGGCAGGGTTAGCTTTGGGCGAGATTCAATTTTTTGGCCTAGGTATCGAGGTCTTTAAAGCTGTAGCCGAGTGTTACGCCGTTGGTAGTGAGGAGATAGACGACTTTGCGGTGATAGCTACGAATTTCAAGAGAAACTCATAAATCATGAGGTGGTTTTATTCCATCTAAGATTGAGGATATGTAAGGATGAGGATTCAGACTATCCGTGACCTAATCTATCAGGCCAAATATGAGGAAACCCTGGCACAGATTGAAGGATTAGACGCAAAAGCGGGATCACTGGGATTACTACTCAAAAGTCGGATTTACATTCTGCAGGAAGAGTACGAGCAGGCAGTGTCCGTGGCAAATGTAGTTCAGCAAAAGAATAAAGTGGTAAGGGATAGATACCACGAACTGGGGGCAGTAGTGATGAAGAGTTATGCCTTCTACCGTCTTGGGAAGGTTACTGAAGCCGCTGAGTTGCTTGAAAAGGGACAGGATTTACTGGGCACGATACAAGATGGAAAGGAATGGGAATGTCTCTTATATGATGTAAAAGCCAGGGTTTGTTGGACCTTAGGAGATCTCAAGCAAGCTCTAGTGTTTTCACGTAAATCGCTAGCAGCTGCGAAGGAGGTGGAGGATGAATTTCAGATTGCGGAGTCTCTTTCACCCTTGGGGCTCATGCATCGGTCACGGGGTGAGCTGGATCAATCGATATCATATTTGGCTCGGGCGTTTGCACTGGCAAAGGAGGCAGGATTTCGGTATCTGGAAAGTTACTCTTGGCATGTGATCGGGGTCACATATTTTTATCAGGGGGATTATGGGAGTGCGTTACGTTCCTTTGAAGAGTGCATGAGTATTGATGAAGAAGATGGAAAATACGACCAAATTTCTTGTAGCCTATTTCATATAAAAAAATTGAAAACAAACGTCAGATAAGAGGGCTGTAATAATGGAATTAAATCACCGAGGATAAATAGGCTGCAAACATGGCATTTTTTTGCATCGGAATTTCAAAATCCTGAAGTATGGTAAATCCATTTTTACTTTGACCTTTGATGGAAATTACTACCCCTTGAGGCCCAGAACAACCAAGAATGGTAATTTCTGACAGAGAACTGTCTACATGGGCCAAAATATATTCATTATCACTTGATATACTCTCTCCTGATTTCAATTTAAATTCCTAATAAAAAACCGTGTCGGCCTGCTGTGTGAATACTGTGAGATTAACAATCTCCGTATTTGTATGCTTTGCAGCGATTATGATTTCATCCAAAGCAGGAAAGGATTCGGTCTCGTAACTTCTTTCATGATTAAACATTATTGATTCGTTATGGATATAAGATTCTCCTCCCATTATGATGCCGATCGAAAAACCAATCATATTAGGGATTATTATGATCTATATAATAGTCTCTTTAAAGCGGCCATGACATCCGATATCCAGCAGAATTTTTTTCATATCATTCATCTAGAAGCTTGAAAACTTTCTAATACGTTCCAGCAACGATAAGTAGTTTGAAGAACAAACGAATTTTCAGATAACAATTCCTGAATAATCCTGGATTATTACGTGCGCCTAAGATAATTCGCATCTACATTTTATAGAATTATTTTACATGACCTTGATCGGTGATTTATTGGCAAAGGAATATCTAGATTACATCATTAACGATGTCTTCAAAGATTTTGAGGGTATCACATACAAAGCAATGTTTGGGGGATATGGTATCTACAAAAACCAGGTGATATTCGCAATTATCGTTGATGGCGAACTATTTTTCAAAGTAGGATCGAAAAATAGGGCTGATTTTAAATTATATGATACTCATCCCTTTATATACGAACGAAAGGGGAAAAAAATTGCCATGTCCTATTGGACACTCCCAGAAGAAATTATGAATGATAAGGAGACATTACAAGTTTGGATTGATAGAGCCGTTGAGGTCAGCTTAGAATCCAAAAAAGTTGGTTGAGTTTTACCATTCTTTCAGGAGGATAAACGTCTTAATTCTCGTTTTATCCATATGATGGGAAATAAAGCGATTAGAATCGGTAAAAATGTCCAACTTGTTGTATCATTTGTTGTGGTTTCCCGAGTATCATCAACCGCATCTTTAACTATCGTATATACGGACTCTGATTGATATAACTGAAAATGAGTTAAACCTTCAACTTCAACATTATCCCCTCCATCAAGAGGAGGAGAAACATATGGAATTACATCGGCCTTGCTAAAAATAGACGTGTAGGAAATATTACCAGGAATATGTGTACCGTTGTAAATTATTCCGGAAAATGGATCCACACGGGGTCCAACAATATCACTCAAAATCCCTCCTGGGGTTTCATCTCCTTCGTTTAAAATCACGGCAAGATCATTTACTCCCTGTTCACCACATGCCGCAACATTTTCTCCATGTTGGGGACTTCCCAAGCTCACATAATCATCCACATAATCTGTCCCACCCAGAAATTTAATATAATATCTGCTATTCAAGCCCCCCATACTATGACCGACTATATCGATTTTTTTAGCACCAGTTTCGGCTAAAATATCGGTAACCCATTGCTTTATCCTATTTGCATTGTTAATATTGGTCTGAACTGAACAATTGCTCCTATCGTCAAAATTATTCGCATAAAGGGCTGTGCTGGTCCAGCCATCGGACTTGAACCAATCGATCATAGGCGCGAAATCTGAACTGTCTCTATTCCATCCGTGAACAAATAGAATGGGATTATGATGGGATGAGATAGTTTTTCCCTTGGCCAGTTCAATCCGATTGTAAAAACTGAATAATAAAACCAGAATTAATATTAATTGGATTTGTAAGATTGCTTTAATTGGGATCTTCATTTAGAGAACCTCTCAGAACCTTTTCTTATTGGTTCTCCTTGAAATGTCCCGGTTAATGATAAATCCTTTTCACAGTGCTTGGAACAGCTGATGAGAAATTACGTGTAATGACAAGGCAACGATTGTGGATTGAATAAACCATTGAGGGTGATCTTGGTTCTGCATGAAATATAGTTTCTCTCTAAAACCAGCCAATTCTCAACCTATCTGAAGAAAACTTTCCTTCAAATTCAGAATCAACATCTATTCAAGATCCCTCACTTTTTTCCATTTTAATCGTTCATGATGCATCCATATGGTTCCGTTTTCATCGATCTCAAATTCCACTGGATCTTTGGCCCCAACCTCTGTCAGCAGATAATAGTTCAAGGTCACTGAATTCTTTTCGGGTCTTTCTCGTGGAATCAAAGGTGCGTTAATCCCCCAATAATCGTACTGATAATACAAGAGTCCTCCTTTAACTGCTAATTTCATTTTACCTACCCCCTTATAGAGTTCATATTCTCCAGCAAGTTTCTCTATGTGATTCCTGTGACGGAACAGCGGGAATTCTTCATTGAGATCTCTTCCCAGGAGCATAGCCAGCGCGCTTAAAGCCATCATCCTAGGACTAGGATGTTTATTCGATAAAAATACAATACCTAGTTTTAAATCAGGAAGCATCGCGAGCCAAGCACTAGCGCCAATCCAGCTACCTGAATGATGAACTATCTTATGACCATAGAAATTCTCATGGATTGCTAATCCGTATCCATACCCCGAATCCCCGAAGTCACCGATTGTACTACTATATGACATTGAATTTGGTTTCTCTTGCCAGTGCATAGAAGTCATTGTATCGATTCTGTCACTACTGACTAGTTTACGGCCGTGAAACTCACCACGATGCAAGTACATGATTAAAAGGTTAGCTAGCTCAATAACTGAACTGAATAGTCCCCCTGGTGCGTACCCGAAAATCTCATTCTCGCGATAATAGGAAGTTTTCACTATTCGGCCTTCTCGTTCTGACATTTTGTATGCTGATGAGACATTTTCTAACTTATTCAGCTGATCCTTTTCGAAGGTCGATTCACTCATCTGGAGAGGAGCAAGAATATGTTTTTTGATGAATTCAGGTAAATCCTGGCCTGAAACAACTTCGATAATACGTCCTAGCATGGTGTAACCGTAATTCTGGTAATAGAATCGATTCCCTGGTTTCTCACTTACATAATCACCGGCCCCGTTGATATGTCTGAAAAAATCATTCCAATTCATAAAGGGGATAAAGGGGGTTTCAACGTTTACCTCCATCGCCAAATCCAAATGCGCTATCCCTCCGACGATCTCGGGAATCCCAGAGGTATGGGTCATAAGATGATGGATCGTAATGGGATTATCTGGAAATCCCAGTTTGCAGGGAATGTATTTGGAAATTGGATCGTGGCGTTCTAATTTTCCAAGTTCCTCAAGCTTCATAATACCTAAACAGATAATTGATTTTGTTACACTGGCAATATTAAATAATGTAGATGGAGTAACAGGGAGATTCTTTTCTAGGTCTCTTGCTCCAAAGCTCTGATGATATATAATCTCGTCTTTCTTGACAATTGCGATACTTGCTCCAGGTACTTTATAACGTACCATCTCGTCACTTATTAGAACTTCAAGACGTTCAATAAAATCTTTAGTTATCCCGATCTGGTCGGTTTTCATCCAGCTAACACCTGTAGAGAGAATAGGCAATTATTAACAATATGGATCGGTACTAAAGGGAGTTTTTTTTATTCATATCCTTTTTTTTCTTCCTAGTGATGTGATACCATGGAATCTAGTAGATATGAGCAGATCAAGCAGAGCGCAATAATCCAACAATTCACCGAATTGCTTACTATTCCTTCTCCTTCGGGAATGGAAGACAAGATAGCTGATCACATTTACCGAAAGTGTAATGAGTGGGGATATAATCCCCAGAAGGATTCGGCAGGGAATGTCTATGTTCAAATACCAGGCAAGAAGCAAAGTGAGGAAACTTGTTGTTTGGCATCACATACAGATGAAATCGGATTAATGGTAACAAAAATTAATGGTGATGGTACACTAGGAGTTGAGAGGATAGGAGGATCATTAACATGGAAATATGGGGAACGTCCAGTTGACGTCTTTGGTGATAATGCGACGATTTCTGGTGTTACGGCGATGGGATCAGGACACGCCGCAGGTGGTACACAGAAATTAGAGTGGAGAGAAACTGCTGTTATCACTGGATTGCCTCCCGAAAGTTTGAAAGGTTATGGCGTTAAACCTGGAACTCTGATTACTCTGAGTCAATCGGAAAGAGGGCCCATATTTTTTGGAGAAGAATCAAATCCAATGATAGGGGCGTGGACATTCGATGATAAAATAGGGGTCGCTATTCTACTCCAAATATTAAAAACCCTAAAAACAAAGAACGTTACTCCAGTTGTGAATCTTATAATTGCATTTACGACCAGAGAGGAGATCGGTTGCTTTGGAGCAAAACACTTGGCACAATCACTAACTCCGACCTACTTCATTGCTGTGGACGGTTGTCCAATCGCATCTGAATCACCTACGGAGCTAGATGATAGACCTGGAATTAGGGTTCGTGATCGGGGATATTTCTACAGCCCCAAGTTGAACCAGGCATTGTCTGATGCGGCGAAAAATGTAGGTACTGAGCTTCAACACCTTGTCTATACTACAAGTGGGAGTGATGCAGGTCAAGTAGGGAGCATTGGTGCTAGTCCTCAAACCGCTTGTATTGGGCATATTCGGAAGAACAGTCATGGATTCGAAGTAGCTTACCTAACTGTCTTTGCAAATCTCTATAAGACCTTGTGGGAATTTGTCAGTTCATGGGGGGGATTAGATGAAGTTTGAAATCCATGAAATGGTAATGGGTCTCCAATTTCTGCTGGTTTTTGATTGTTCAGTACTTTAGGGATCGAAAATTCAAGAACGGAAGCCCGACCTTGACCCACAAATCTTGCAGCAGTTCACACTCCATTCATGATCAGAATGATCATAATCCCCCTAATGTGAGGAGAAAAAGCCAGATTTTACCTTATTTTCACCTTTTTCTCTTTCCAAATTATCGGGAGGAGAAAAAAAAACGAGTAGGAACGATAAATTTGAAATAAAAAGTCATTTGCAAACCTGAAATATCCGATCGTGAATGAATTAAACCACTTAAGGTACATATGGGAAGCCTATTATAGGCCATTGATCCGGAACTATGAACTTGAGTAAGATCGGAAAGATGAGTAAATAAAAAGCAATTTTTCTGGTTTAAAATGAGGGTTACTGATGGTAAAAGTTCTTCGAGCGAAAATTGTATTGGTTGGAGATGGTGGAGTAGGTAAAAGTTCGTTCAGAAGAGTTTGGTTGGGTGATACATTCCAAGCTCAATACTTAATGACTTTGGGAGCGGATTTTGCCGCAAAAGAAGTCAAAATCGAATACGGGCCAACAAAAACAGAATATCTAATTAAATATCAGATTTGGGACCTAGCTGGCCAACCACGGTTTAAGGTTGTAAGCAACCTCTATTATCGAGGAGCAGTCGCGGCGTTATGCTTTTTTGACATAACAAACCCTAATTCATTCATGAATGTTGAAGAATGGATTAGCTCATTTTGGAAACTGAACGGCCAAGGGGAGCGCCCATTAATGCTGGTGGGTGCGAAGTGCGATCTTCGCGGGATGATATCATATCATGGACAGGTCTCTACAGCGCAGGGGATTGAGTACGCCAAACGATTATCGCGATTAGTTCAGGAAACACATGGTTTTTCCATTCATTATGTTGAAACATCCTCCAAGGAGAATGTCAATATCGACGAGACGTTTAGATTACTTTCAACTGAAATAATTAACAGTTTGATTCATAAACAGAAATTACAATCTCAGAACAGGGAATCGAATGCACTCCCGCTTCGTCTGCCGTAAAAACGTCCACTTCCAATACAATTGGATTTAAAGATAGCTTTGTTTCACTACTCGATCACCTAAAACGTGATCATATTGGCATACACCATAAATGAGGGGTTTCTGAAACAATTGCTCTCAACACCGAGGGCCACGGGATACGAATTTTCCGCCCAACGCTTGATCAAGGATTATCTGCAGTCGGAAGCGAATTTAGACCAGCTTTACGGAGATCGAGTTGGGAATCTAATCGCAGTGATCAATCCAGAATCACCAACCAAGGTTATGCTTGTAGGACATATCGACCAGATCGGGTTCCAAATTAGTTATATCGATAAAAATGGATTCCTTTGGTTCTTACCGTTGGGTGGATTTGACCCGTCCACATTAGCAGGTAAAAGAGTGAAAGTTTGGGGAAAAACTGGCGCGATACCTGGAGTTATTGGCAGGAAGCCAATTCACATAATAAAACCAGAAGAACGCAAAAAATCTCCTGACATCGAGAAGATCTTCATAGACATTGGATGTCATAATAAGGAGGAAGCAGAATCAAAGGTTGAAATCGGTGATTTTGCGGTTTTTGATCACGGATACCAACGCCTTGGAGACCATAACTATGCAGCCTCGGCTGGCTTTGATGACGCGATCGGTGCCTTTATCACAATGGAAATAATGAAAGAACTTTCCAGTGATAAGCAGTTCTTTGCAGGAGTATATGGAGTAAGTTCAGTACAAGAAGAGATCGGGATGCGTGGTGCCACAGTGGCAGCAAGAAGTATAAGACCAGAGGTAGGGATTGCTTTTGATGTCGGACATGCGGCGGATGCACCAGAAATCAAGAAAAAGCTAGTGGGCGATACCAAGCTTGGTCAGGGCCCAATTATCTCGGTAGGTCCGAATATAAACCCCAACTTATTTCAAAAGATCATTAAGCTCGCTGAAGAACTTAATATACCCTATCAAAGAAAAGCTGCACATAGGGGAACAGGTACAGATGCCAATGCTCTTCAATTAGTTGGAGCAGCTACAGCCCTAGTAAGTATTCCGAATCGCTATATGCACACTGCTAGTGAGGTTATCAGTTTAGATGACGTGGAAAATTGCGTTAATTTGGTCGTGAACCTGATTAAGTCAATTTCCAAAGACGAAACCTTCGTCCCCATCTAAACCTTGAATTCGCGTCAAGAGGGTAATTATCATAAGCGCGTTAGTATTACCCTATGAACGAAATGGATTTGGATGAAAGGTTACAAATCGACCCAAGTTCTGTTGAAGAGAAAATTGTCGAATTCCTCCGTTCCTACTTGGAAGAAAGAGACATTGAAGGCCTAATTCTACTTTTTAGAGACGATGTTGAGTCTCTTGTTAACGTTAAATTGGCATCTGCGGCCGTAGGGGCGGAAAATATCAGTCTGATCGTGACTCAAGGCAGATTCAGTAGTAGAAAGCCAACGAGGGAGAGGGACACAGAGTTGATAAAACAATATCTTAACCTACCAAACGAAAGTCTTGTTTTCATCAATATAGAGAAAATAATTCGGGATATCGGCAGGGTTTACTCAGAAAAAACCGGAATGATGGTAGCTCGTTCAGCTACTGACAGTCTTCCGATATTAAATTATAATTTAAGCTATATCTTGTTTAAGAGCATGGCCCGCGATGATTTTGAGTTGGAAACATTCAGCCCTCCTTCAAAACGGCCAGGCACCAAAAGGGAGAAGTTTATTCGTCAGTCAATAGCCCATTATAAAAGCCGGATACGTCTAAATATGCTTCTCTCTTTCCTTCTGGCTGAAATAGAAAATAAATCTTATATTGGTCATGTCAATAAAACAGAATGGCTCTTGGGGCTCTTTACAAAATTCGGAACCTATCATGCGGCCGATTTTCTCCCTTTAGCTGCGCTTTATAAAACACAGGTCGTTCAATTGGCGGAATATCTAAACTTAAACAAATATCTCGATGAAAGAGTCGAGAAGATACCAACAAGTTATAGATTTTTCTTTGATCTATCATATAGGGAGGTAGACCGCGTTTTGTTAAGACTTGAGGTCGGAGGTTATTCCATGGAAGAAATCCATCAAGAGACTGGGGTCCATTTTGATGCGATACAGAAGATCAGGTATTATTACGACGTATCCAAGTACGCTAGAGCAGTTCCCTTAATTCCCGAGATATAATATTCAAACGAACATACAATAGTTGCTCTAGAATTTACTTATTTTCAAAAGCTATCATGGGCGAGTTTTTTATATCCATTCACCGAATGGCAAGTGTTATTCTTGAAAATGCCTTAACTGAATCTCTTTGAAATTTCGAGGTAAATTTACCGTAAGGATTTTGTT
Organism: Candidatus Thorarchaeota archaeon; assembly: GCA_048882505.1. Taxonomy (GTDB): domain Archaea; phylum Asgardarchaeota; class Heimdallarchaeia; order Hodarchaeales; family Hodarchaeaceae; genus Hodarchaeum. The sequence goes on along the minus strand of JBHLRO010000003.1, from coordinate 23,115 downwards.
TATTTAATCATCAAAGGTGCAGTTCTTGAATACGCAGATGAGGCAACAAACGTACTAATTCTCTCAATCTCTTCAATAGAAAGGTTCAGTTCGCTCTGAATGTCCTGAACCGATCGACCAGCTTCTAATAATACCAGAACTTTGTCAACATCATAAGCTGGCAGATTAAAGAAATACAAATACTTGTTCTCAACCCCTGGAAGAAGGTCGACTTTAGCAGCACTTCTGATGGTTTCTGGAACATCCAAAAATTCAGCCAACTGCAATATTTGGGATCTATATAGATGTCCAAGAGGCATTAGATCAGCGCACTGTCCCCTTCCAAATTTGGTGAATAAACCAGTCATCAATTCGGTTTTATTGAGAGTACTGATCAATAGTCGATTTTCTGTCTCTGCAATCAAATACGCCGAAGCCATTTGAATTCTGGAGCCAAGTTTATTGTGTGCGATTATACGATTGAGCAATTCATCCCTCCCAGAGGATGCTTTGCCAACAAATCCGTACGTTTTATCCTTTATCTCACCAAGCGAGGCACCCTTCAGAAGGGAATAGCTCAAGCGGGTGCTTACCAGGGGAATCTGCCTAATCGATCCTTCGACAAGGGGTCCGGAGCCAAATTTATCCAACAATTCATCCACATCGCACTCTTCAATATTCTCTTTCTTTATCCCTAGGTAATCTAATGAACTGTTGCATATCTCGTCGTAATCTTCATAAAACTTTTCTGACCGGAGAAGGATCTTTATCTTATTCTCATCCAGGGCCTCAAGTGATAATTTGGTGATTACGGTCGAATCGATAAATCCTGAAAACCATATGAGTACCCCATCGTATTTTCTTTCTTTCACTGCATTATGAATGAGATCTACTATTTCTCCCATAACCAAATCAATATTGGATTTTATATCAAGTTCCTTCAAACACGGACACCATTTGGCTTTTAATTTGTGGTAGCTATACGAATTTCCTATTAGAGAGTCAAAATTGACTTGGAGTACTAATCTTGAATATGCTGAGAATAATTGATACTCTTGAATTTGAATCTATCACTTATGTTTGATCAACAACAATCTTATTAATTTAATTGCGTAGAAGTATAATGATTACGCATGAATTAGCTTGAAGATTCAGGGGATCTGCAAGAGTATCAGATATGCAGATGTCCACCAGTAAGATATATTATGAGCCTTTGATCTCCTCAATACGTCCTTTGTGAAGCAATTAGAGAAAAAAGAATAGCCAATATTCTATCATATTCATCAATATCTCCGATCGTGAAGTTTCATTAATGGCCGCACTCGAACTTGTTCAGATCATAGGTATCGCAATTTTTATTGGCACCTATATACTTATTTCAACAGAAAAACTCCACCGACCGATTTCAGCGCTATTGGGTGCCGGGGCCATATCAGTTCTTTTGATAATAACCCAATGGCAATATGAAGGGCGCCCGACCGAATTTGAAACCATAATTTTCCGAGTTGAATGGAATACACTAATCTTTATCACTGCGATGATGATAATTACCATCATCTCTAGCAGGTCAGGCCTTTTTCAATATATTAGCATCATAATAGTCCGATTTACTCAAGGGAATCCAAGAACTTTACTATTATCGCTCACTCTTGTAACTTTTATCATTAGTTTCGTCTTTGATGTAATCACTACGATGTTGATCGTAGCACCACTGACCGTAGAGATTTATCGAATCTTGGATTTTGATTTTCGCCCAATGCTAACAATTGAAGCAATAACAGCAAATTTTGCCTCGATCTCCTCCCTCGTTGGAAGCATACCAAATATAGTTCTTGCAGATAAAAGCGGCGCCACCTTTCTTGACTTTATATTGGTTATGGGGCCGCTTAGTTTGATTCTACTACTAACGGCGTTGCCATTCTATATCTTCTATGCACGTAAGAAGTTTCAAGATCCCTCTCCCGATCTTGTCTCCGAGATTTTTCTTTTGGATCCAGGAGTTCTTGTTGAAAATCGGAGGACCTTTTATTCGGTCATATTTGGATTGATTGTTCTGGTTTCAGGATTTATTTTTGGATCGATTTTTCATCTTAAGGCAGCAGAAATAGCACTTGTAGTTGCTGCCGGGCTTCTGTTGTTTAGTGGAATGCACCCAAAAGATATCTTTCGTGATGTCGAATGGATTTCTATCTACTTCATAATGGGATTATTCATACTGGTGGGATCGATTGAAATTCTTGGCATATTAGAAATCCTCGCCGAAATCCTGACTCCTTTTTTTGAACTAGACCTGTTTTTTAGTTTACCACTCATATCATTTGGAATTGGAGCCATATCAGCAGTTGTGGACAATATTCCAGTTTCTGCCGCCTTGGCGCCAGTTTTTGCAGATCTACAAGTGATTGGGGTTGTCGATAATATAAAATGGTGGGGATTAGTGATTGCAGTAAATCTAGGTGGATACATCTTGCCAATAGGCAGTCCAGCGAATATACTAGCCATTAATTTATCCAATCGGGAAGGGTCTCCAATCTCGTTCTTTGAATTCTTTAGACTCGGTGGAGTTTTAGGTGTTTTCCATCTTCTAATTGGGACGATTTATCTAATCATTCTATCTCCTTTTCTTTAGGTCTTTTTGAGAAAATTCCATATTAGCGATGTGATAACGCGCCTAAATGTATCTAAGCAAAGTTTGGGGGTATTTTCTTTTGATTTGCTTAAATTGTACACACAAAGGATACAGGATTAACAAACCCAGGATCCAGACAAGCAAGGTGACCTGAATAGAAAACAATTTTACCAATCCCAAAACAACAGGCACCGCACCGTAGATTAATAAATGAGTACAATAGAAAAACAAAGCTGTGCTTCCGAATAGCAAGATTACACCAACCCACTTCTGAAACTTTTCGTTTTCCTGGAAATAAAATCCCACTGCCAATACGAGGCACATTCCTCCCAAAGTCCAAAGGAGAAAAACAATGCTTGGGGGGTATTTACTCATCCAGAAATAATTCTGGATCATAAAAGCATTCTCGATGAGAACCCCATCAGTAGACCAAATGGGGAAATAGGTACTGGGCAACCCTAGGAGTGTCCGGACAAAGAAGAACAAAATCAAGGCTATCCCTCCCGTGAGTCCTACCTGCTTTGAAAAATTGCGCGGCGTTTTCTTTTCTTCTTGTTGCTTTACCAACCAACGGCCAAAAACGATCCCTAGTCCCATAACGCCAAGCCATGGATCCAAAGGGTAAAGACCATATGGGAACTGAGGCCAATGAAGAATTGTACGAACCCAGGTTTGTAATTCGGGATTTACTGAGAGAATAGGGTCGAGAATAATACCCGGGTACAAAATCGAGAAATTCACAGGATGAGAATCAGGTTCCAATATCGGATTCCAAATAAATCCTGCAAACAATGGGGAGAGTACAAGGAATAGAGAAAACCCTAGAATGATTTTAGTGTTCAACCTTCTGACAAAAGCATAAATTATGAGTCCAACGCCTATCGCAGCTAGGACTCCAAAATAACCAGATGCAGCGGAAAATAACCATCCGATCAGCGTCCATTCGATTATTAGGAGCACGCATCCTCGTGCTACCAGGTGGTTTGTGATTTCGTTCTCTGTGATATCTCGTTTCCTTCGTGACGATTCATAAAGGATGATAGATGTTCCTGCTAAAAAAACAAAAGCTGGGGCACACCAATGAGAAACCAATCGTATTAGAAATTGCAATGGGTCGGGCATCGGAAAGGGTCGTTTGCTAAACCAGAATTCCCCGAAAACCCGACCTGAGTTCCAATAGGTCGAAGCATGATCGAGAGCCATTAAAATAACCACGAGACCTCTAGCAAAGTCAATGGCAGCGATCCTAGAAGGATCAGGGTTTTCTACTTCTTTTGATATTGCAGCGTGCATATCCATCTTATCATCTCTGGCGTTAGGAGTGATTATTCCGCCGTTTTTGTAGGTACCAGGCCACATATGCTATGACGACGGCTCCAGAGAAAGGGATAAGAGCCAATTCTACGAGAGAGGCCAATACGGGTCTATAGTCCATGAATGAGCTGTTACGTAAAACTAGCGTAAGTTTCCCGTGTAATTCTGGGCCCTGACTCCCAGCTGGATAAAGCGGATGGAAAGCTATTTCAACTTTGGCCAAGATACCATCAGAATTATAATCTGCAAAAACCGTGAAATTATCTCCGCCACTAAAGTACCTTGCATTAAGTCTATGGCCGTCATCTTGTATTTCATAATTCAGCGTTTCGACAAGTGGCCTTATCGAATCCAGCCATGCTGGCGTAAATTGAAAATCTGAACCTACAAAAAAAGAAACCAAGGCCATATGATAGGGGGTGACATGGCTTTCAGCATCAAGATAACTGGTAAATATACCAGTGAACTCTGAAAACATTCCATGAGAAGGGGTCCAAAGCCATTCAGATTCTATTTCTACTGTTCTGGCGAGTCGTTTGATTTTCAGAATATTACAATGAAAAATCCCACTCTGGTCAAGCGAAGCTATCTGGTTCTTCATATCGGTAAAAGTAGCTCTATAGTTCCAATCAATCCAATCGTCTTTTTCAAATGAAAGCCAACTGGGATCAGGACGTCCCAGACTGTCGAACCAACTGGGGTCACTGTATGATACGAAGGGAGTTTCGATCGAGACCATCTGCGCGAGAACTTCAGAATCGTACACAAGGCGTATTTCCCCTGGAGTCATTCCCTCAATCAGATTCACCTCAACATCCGTTGTACCGTTGACCCAGATTTGATCACCATATAATATCCCGAATGAACGAATATCCAAGACTAAAATCGGGAGTTTCTGGGAATAATAATAATTATTTAGATCTTCATTACTGTCCATAACCGTGAAACTCATATTATTTTGATTAGGGTCATAAGTTACATTGCTAACATAATAGTTGGGGAGATAGGGATTGTCAAACCATGGAAGGAAGAACCAATCTAGATTCTTGCCTGTTGTTTCTTCAAAAGATTGTTGGAGTAAGGGCAGCGTTGCGGTTGCAAATTTATATGCGTCATAGAAGTTTTTTAATCCAGAAATATAATCAGTGTTTCCGAGGGTGGATCTAAGTTTTTGGAAGAGTAAGGGGGCCTTCGTGTAGGCTGTAAAACTAAAACTCATATTGGTTCCAATGAAGGCATAGGCGGATTGATTGACTCGCGCTGGTTGCTTATTAGTGATATAATAGGTTCTAACATCGTTAACGGCCCAATAGCCTTCAAAATAATTCCAGCTTGGATTGTAATAGTCAAAATAGTAATCCGTTGACCAGCTAGCCAATCCTTCATCGAGATGGCCAAAATCTATTTGATTGTTTCCAACTATTTGGCTCCACCATTGATGAGCTGCCTCGTGGGCGAGGGTAAGTTCAAACCAAAAATTAGTATCGTCAGGATGACGTGCAGCAATTCCTTCAGAGATCTGAGCTAGACAGGGGTACTCCATTCCGCTATAAAATCCGTACACTTCGACAATATTATATGTAGTATAAGGATACGTACCAAATGTATCACTAAAAAGAGTTAGTGCCCTAATTGAAGCATCAAGGGCTCTTTCCGACCATAATCCACTACTATGCGGTAAAAAGAAGCTTGAAACATTAATTCCGTTGCTCATGGTACTTTCCACGGTGAAGTACCGGGAAGTTGAGAATACGACCTCCCTTACAGGAGCTATCGGTTTAAATTCGTAAGAGACATAGTTTCCCAGAGCCATTCGGTCTATCAAGTCGCCTGTCGCTACAACGATAAATCCTGTAGGAACCGTAGCAGTGAGTTCGTAGTTGGCCATATCAAAGTAGAACGGATCACTAACATTAATATAGGGATCAGTGTTCCAACCATCAATAGCATCATAAACACAAGGGATAGGATAGAATCCCGTGGCTGTAAAGATGCGTGATTGATTGCTATCAAAACCATTGGAGTTTGATCTGTCATATCCGTCAGGAAGGGTGGTATTGAACTTTATATTTATTCTCGTGCTCATAGAGGGCGAAAGATCGACAGTTAGGTTCACCCACATAAGTTGTTGATCCGATAGCACATTAAACAAGAGGGCCGTGTGTGTCTGGTCGGTTACCCCAAGAATATCTATCCTTCCTTTTCGGGAAACATTTGCCATTCCCGAAGGGTAGAGGTGGAAGGGAATACGACTAATATTGATAGGATCCCGATTATAGTAATCGATAGACAGGTTACCTTCAAGTACCGAATTCAGATCGTCTAATATTATCGCTACAGTGATGTTTGAGTATATCTCTGCTTCACCTAGAAGTTTTTGAGTCATCAGGTAATGTTCAGGAGTCTCAACATTCGAAGAGCGGGGATCGGTTGAGGAACCGCTTGATTCAGTATATATCGGGTCACTGGAAATCTCTAAACCATTGATGGAAGGCTTTACGGACATTACGCCGTTAGCAAGAGAGCTAGGAACAGTCATAAGAAACAAATAATAGGAAATACAAACTAGAATGGCCAGATATTTCCTTTTCCCTATCAATGAGTTTAGTAGCATTCTCTTCACCTTCTACGGCAATATTTCAACCAATGATCTCTAGGCACTGTTTAGAGCTGGTCACATTTTGGCAAATAATTTCCCGATTTTTGAAACAATCTTGTCATAATGATAAATTTAGTATAAAGATTACGAAAAGGGCGGGCGGCCTTCATGAGCAGCAAGACAATTCAAATGAAACCATCGTAGAATGAAAAATGACTGAAACAAGGAGCACTGTCAACTAAGCAAGGCACTAGAGAATGAAATTTGTCCCTGTAGATTCAGTAAAGGTTGAAGACATAATTATTCAAGAACCTAAGGTAAACCGGATAATTCCTTAGGAGATGATATGGTTAATAGGAAATGAATAGATGGTAACCTACCCTCTATTTCTTTCAATAATTACTTCATAATGCTGAGAGCGTTTGTCATAACGAGAAAGTAATCTTTTTGCTTTTGCAGGAACAACGGCCCTTTCATGATCTTCTCCTGCAAATTCCCGTACAGCGTCGAATGTATCGAACCACATCACGGTCATAAACTCGGTTTCCGTATCCGTATCTCTTCTGAAAAGATTGATGCCCAGATACCCCTTGATGGCGCGATCTTCTATATTCCGGAAAATTTCCTCCCTTAATAGTGTTTCATATGCGTTAGCATTCTCATGGGTTGTCCACCCATGCCAAACTCGACTTATCATCTCTGTTTCCTCTAATGGTGCTTTCCTATCATTCAGCTCTAGTTCCGTCAGGTACGAGCCTTTCGGGAAGAGCTAAGACTGGTGTGATCTTGTCGGAATATCCAATATCAAACAACATACCCTCGGAGGTTTCTCCCATTATCTTTTTCGGTTCAAGATTGACAACGAAGAGGGCCTGTAATCCCTCCACCTCCTTTGGATTTTTCCTTTCTTGTTTTATACCAGCAACAATTGACCTGGTGTGATCGCCCAAATCTACCACCAATTTCACTAAATTAGTAGATCGAGGAATGTCTATAACCTGGGTAATTGTGCCTACACGAATATCCACTTTATTAAGTTCGGTTAAGCTGATTAAAGGTTTAATCGGGGCTGGAGTGAATTTTGTCATACTGATCAAAGCGGTCGCAAATCCTTTTTTAAACGGATTCCCCGTTTCTAAGTTTCGTGAAAAATAAGCCAAGTTTTATTGAGTTATCGTGATAGCTCTCGTTTTATACGGCAAGCAAAATACTTTAATTAAGGAATAAGGTCTGAATTATCATGAGAGACAATAAATGGGGACTATATCTACGAGAACCAAACTGGTCGGTCACTGAACTACGTGAATATGTAAAAAGAGTTGATGAACAGTTTGATTATTGGGGAATATATACCAATGATCACCTAACTGGTTTCGATAAGAGCATCGGTGGTAGAGAGAATTATCTTGAAGCATGGACATTTATTACTACAATGTTGATGTGGTCCAAACGGTTACATGGAGGACATACGGTACTCTGTCAATCATTCCGTAATCCCTCCCTGTTAGCCAAAATGGTATCTTCATTGGATATCCTTAGTGGCGGGAGGTTTGAACTATTTTTGGGAGCAGGCTGGAAAGAAGACGAATATCTTGCCTATGGTTATCCATTTCCACCTCCTGGTGAAAGGTTAAAACAAACGGAAGAAGCGGTGGACATCCTAAGGAACTTGTTTGATCCGGAGATTACGGGTATCAACTTAGAAGGAGAGTTTTGGTCTCTAAAAAACTCCAGGAACTTTCCTAAACCTCAAACGCAGCCCTTTCCTATCCATTTAGGTGGATCCAAGATACGATTCATTAGAATGGCGGCGCGTATTGCTGATGGTTTTAACACAGGTGGGGAAATTGAGAAAGCTATTGAGAGATTTCAAGTGTTTGATACTGAGGTAAAAAAGTTGAACGGGGATCCCAAGGATAAAGTAAAATCATATTTTGGCAGTCTCCATATATTTCAATCTGAAGAAGAGGCTTTAGTTAAAGCCAAAGAGATAATTAGCAACAGGATGGATTCTAATAAGATAACTCCTGAAGATTTCGTCAGGAATCGACTTTGGGGGACACCTGAAGTTTTAGCTGATAAATTAAGACGATTAAACGAGATCGACGTAAGATTCTTTGTGTTGAAATACCAGAGCTCAAAGGGCGATCCTTTGGTTGAGTTCTGGGACAATGTAAGGCCAATGATTTAGGATTGATGTCAAGATTTCCTGGATAATCCCCGGAAGTTACTTTTCGTTGGATCATGTTTCTGTGCTTTGCGTGTATTATACGAAAGCTAAAGGAAGAAAACTAACCATATTATCCGATCATAGTTTTTCCATCAATTGGATGCAGTTTTTTATTTGAAGTCGAATTTTTTAGGAAGGTAGTATTAATGACAGATATTCCAAGATTAGGTCATCATTTTGAAATCTGCTTTTCCGTTGAAAACCTTCCAGATAGTATAGAATTTTACCAAAAATTAGGGTTCAAAATATATACAGGGGGCCCTGACAAAGGTTGGTGTACTGTCACAGACGGCCTTATCTATCTCGGGTTGTTTACTGACCGATTTATCGAAAGGGAATTTGGAATTCCTGTTTTATTCAATTATCGGGGTGGTAACATCAAGAGAATTGTTGATTTCCTAAAGATCAAGGGAATTAAGCTATCTAAAGAAAAAATACTAGAAAAAGGGACAGGGGATGCAATCTTCACCGATCTTAATGGACGAGTCTTTTATTTTGATACGACCAGTGATGAGGAAAGAATCGATGTTCCAGAGTAATTCACTTTTAGGGCATCCTTTTTTTAACTGAGGGTTACTTCCTAGGTGATATCATGGATATAAGACGGGTTCTCAACAGAAATGATGTCCCTAAAGATGTAAAACAGGTCATCGCAAAGTACATGGCAGATAATCTTCCCAAACCTGGTTTAGAGACATCTAGGGAATTAACAAGTGTGTTAATACAAGCTATTCCGATCGGATTTGCATATCACGAAGTAGTGTACGATGACAACTTCGTTGCGACCGATTACGTTTTTGTTGAAGTTAACAAGGAATATGAGAGATTAACGGGCCTTAAGCGAGAAAAAATCCTCGGAAAGCGGGCAACGAAGGTAGTTCCTGGGATAGAAAATGATCCAATCGACTGGATAGGTAATTATGGCCGTGTTGCTTCCACGGGGCAAGTGTTGTACTTCCAAGATTACACCCAAATCCTCCAGCGCTGGTATACAATCACAGCCTATAGTCCCGAAAGAGGCTATGTTGCTGCTGTTTATGTCGATTCCACTGAACGCAAGGAGGCGGAGGATGCCTTAAAAAAGAGTGAAGAGGACTTCAGATCATTATTAGAAACCTCCAGTATTGGTTATGGTATAATTCAGGATAATCGAGTAATATTTGCAAATGAGGCGTGGGCCAGAATTGGAGGATACGAGCGGAATGAAGTTGAAGGATGGACCATCAAAACTCTGCTTGTCCACATTCATCCAGAAGATAGGGAACTTGTGTCCGAACGATTAATAAGAAAGCAGGATGGAATTAATAAGGGTATGATTTCGGCCTATCCAAGCAGGGTTCTAACCAAGGAGGGAAAAGTACGCTGGGTGGATCTCATTTCAAAAACAATAGATTACGGTGGAAAACCAGCGGAGTTTGTTTCTGTTATTGACATCACTCAACGTAAAAAGACTGAAGAAGCTTTAGAATTCCTTTATTCTCTCTTAAAACATGACCTTAGTAACAAGATGCACGTTATCCAGGGCTATTTGGCGCTTTTGGAGCAAACTGAACTTTCTGAAACACAAAGTGCTTATGTTAAGACGGCGGTTAGAGGATGTGAGAGTGGAGTAAAGCTACTGAACAAGATTAGTAACTTGAGGCTGATCGAATCAGGTGCACTTGAAAGAACCGAAGAAATAGATTTAATGGAACTTTCCCAAGAGTTACTAAGGATTCATTCCCCTAGAGCAATCGAATTAGGCATGGAAATAGATTTCGAAATAAACCAAAAGATTCCACCAATATGGGGCGGCGACCTTCTCATGGAAGTATTTTCAAATCTAATTGAAAACGTATTCCTTCATTCAGGGGGGACAAAATTAAGGATCACAACTGTAGAAAAGGAAAATCACGTAGATATCGTTATAGATGATGATGGTAAAGGAATATCAGCCAGTCTCAAAAAGCAATTATTCAACAAAGGTATTAAGGGCCCTTCCTCAAAAGGTACCGGCCTGGGATTGTTTCTGGTTAAAACAATAATCGAAGCCTATGGAGGGACGATATCAGTCGGAAACTCTCATCTAGGGGGTTCATGCTTTTTGGTTTCATTGAGGAAGTGAAAGAATCGATATTAATTGGTGTTAGTCCTGCTATTACGAGCCCCTTACGTCAAATCAGATTGAAAGATGAGAGACCTTATTAACGAATATTATTCATCGACCTTACAAACGAAAGATATACGTGAACCTGGTTCTCATTCGATTTCCTATCGAATTTTCCTTTCATAAGCCGATCTGAATTTTTTCTTGGGATTTTTTCCTTAATGATTAATTTTCGATCTTCAATCTTATCTTTCTGTTTCCATCTGCTCAGATATGTCATTGGCATTATTCCTCCTTTTCATGGTTAGTTTTGGAATATTTCCGCAGATATTAAATCGAGTTGAGCTATCATAGAATCGGAAAGGATTCGTCCAGTTTTATGATACGCATTCAGAGCTTCCCAAACATTTTGGAACTTCTTTAATAACCTTGAGAATCGAGCGAGTCGCATTCGGCCTTCATAGGATCTTCCTTGATATACGTAGCAATAAAAGAAATTTTCCTGTTCAATCAATGTTAGATAGTAATGACCGATCTTTAACCGGTTAAAGCGGTTATCAAAGAGGTAATCACAGAATTTAATCATCGCAGAGAGGAAAAATCCAATGTGTTGGGCATCTAGCTCGTTTTCATCCCTAAATGACTTAGAAAATAAAGCCCCACCACTGTTATCAATGATTGAGAGATAAAGCGGATTCTCCACATCCGTCATCACCTGCTGAATTTTGTTTGCCAATATTACCCTTCTATCTTCCATCATCCTAGAATATCACCTCGCAGCCGCCTTTCGACACTTCATCAACATTTCATCAACACTTCATCAACAGAAAATTTTCTCCTTATAAAGGTAAATATATTGGCAAGAAAGAATAATATACGGCCCCAACAGGGTAGGGCTTTTACCCACCCCTTACCACCTAGATACATTTATGCTAACCAGGCTAAAGTCTTTCTTACGTTCGAATTGATCACTGAAGACAATCTATCATTACTGGTATTTTCACCAAGAGGAATCAAAAACAAATCTGTTTGGAGAATTCAAGGCGGGAGCATTTTTTAAGGGATAATCCTATACTCTTGGTTCCAGGCACAAAGTCCCTTGAGGCGGAGAAGTCCGACACTTTATGTATGATTTTAGAACGTCTCTTGGCACTAGATCTGATCAGAGATCTTTATGAGGTTGCGTTTCTAATAGCTGGCTGAGAATGTTACGATGTTCTGAATTGGCAACCTTGCCCAACAATCCTCTTGTCTCTTCGATAATCCCTCGTTGAATCTCTAGAGCGGCAGAAATTGAGTCGTATTTTGCTACAACATCTATTAGCAAACCGATATCTAATAATGAATCTTTGGTTGGGAAATTTTTCCAATCTCGCGAATCAAGTCTTTTTAAGAAAAGTTCTATCTCTTGTTTCTCCGAAAGGGTTGCTGATTGGTAGGCGAGGGTAATTGGCAAGGGCGAGGGTTTGTTTCTGATTTTTTCTTTGAAAGATCCTCGTAACCCGTATATTTCGCTTATCTCTTTTGTGATTCGCCTACTGATGGACAAATTGGAGGCTATTTCAGTCAAATCCTTTATCTTTTCCTTATCAGAGTTTCCTACTATCCCCCCAATTTCAATGCAAGCCCGGAATGGTGTAAGGCGCCTCCATATGCCATTGAACGTCCTTAGGGGAAGGATTTTTCCTATATGGTGCCTTCTTATGATCTCTGACTCCATTATATCCTTGACCATCCTCTCCATTGAGTCACAGGAGGGTAGCAGTTTATCACCACACTCCTTAAATACTTGCTCAAATAGTGAAATCAATGCCTCACAATATAGGATGTTTCCCATAATCATACAATTGGGCATCCCTAAGGTTTTTACCAAAAACCTGGGCTTTTTGGCTTTAAGAGAATCCAATAGGTCGTCTTGGTAAATAGTTCCGAGAAAAAAACACTGAATTGGAAAGTATGCATTGGCAAGCTCGATTTCAGATGGGACGCTTCCACCACTCTGCCAGGCGATATCCATGAGAACAATTCCAGTGGATGTTGATACTGATTCCGAATGAGACGTGTTTACAAGTTCATAGGCTTGAAGGACATCCTCAGAATAGTTTAGAATTCTCAATCGTTCTCCCGTCCTTTTATCAGCTATTTGCTTAGCTTTTCTGGCTCTTTTTCTATGGTCCATAAATAGTCTCACCTCGGAATTCCTCTAATGGGACTCTGGGCTTCAACGCTCATAACATTTATAAGATACTATGAAGTTTTTATTAAAGAATTTAAATTTTTATAATATTGCATTGAAGTCGAAAAGGAAGTTGCAAAATGGCAATCCCGAAACATATTCATCCAATACAAGATAACCTTCTAAAACGACTCCGATTGAATACATTGATCCAAATCGGAGATTTTCCCAATAAGGGTAAAGGTATTCCCCAAGATATGCTTCATGCTGCCCTTCAACTAGATCCTGGATATGCTTCTCGAAAATCCGATCTTGAAACTTTTTTTAATAGTTATATTCCAGGAGGGTGGATAGAAGTGGAGGATAAAATGCCGGAAGACCAGTACTTTCTGCTGCATGTACCTAAGCAATACTCATCCTTCTGGTTTGACTGGTAAGACAATACACGGTAATTATTCCAAAACCATAACGAAAATTTCCTCTTAAGCTCTAATCAAGCAAGGATACCCCTATATTGGTAAAGATTCAATTCTCTAATATAATCACATTAACGTCAGTTACCGTAGTGGTAACAGCCCTTGATTTAATTATAACTACCCTAATTAAAGATTTTGCTTTGCTTCAATCTCTCTCGGGACCAATCCTTGTTGTTCTACTCTTTTTGTCCCTTTTAATGGTTTCAATAGCTTTTATGATCTGGAGAATAATCCTTAGGGAGGAATCCAAAGTTGAAACCCGGCACAAGACTGTCCTGTACATCGCTGCGGCCCTCACCCTCGCCTCAGGCGTTTTAGGCATTGTGGCGTATATCACAGAGATCATTCTTATTTCTGGTTATCTAGGGGCTGTGTACACCCAACTAGATCTGGCCGCAACCCAATATTCACTCTTGATGAATCTGACCCTGTTCACGAAAATGGGTTATAATATCTCAGCATTAACGGGTTGCTTGCTAACGGGCTTTGTATGGACGCGACAGTTTAGAATATGGGCACGATATTCAAATGCTCCAATAGTAAACTCCTTTTTCTATGTCGGACTATCGATGATAATCCTCTTCGTGATCCAAATTGCTACTATCACCCTTCAATACTTCCTTTTCTGGCTGGATCTTGGAGTATCTTTCGGGGATTTCTCACCAGAATATCAGCTTATTTTCTTTATACTTCTCGTAATTGCAACACTTGTATTACCGGTTTATCTCTATTTTTTGGCCGTCGCGGGTCAGAATCTACGAATCCCCTACGAGCAAGGATTACCAAAATCGCGCACCCTAATTATTCTTCCATTTGGCTTTTTTCTATTGTGGTTCGTAACAAATCTGATGAACGTTGGAGGCGATGGAAGCGATTCAGGGTCCATAATAGCCATTCTAGGAGTCTGTTTTCTCGTTGCAGCCTTTCTTCCGATCTCTATAGGTTTCATCAGGCATGCCAGAAGAGTAGGTTCAGCCTATCTGAGAAAAAACCTATACTTAGCATCTCTAGGGAGCGTGGCGCTTTCTACTATTTCAGTAGTCGGTCCATCCCGATGGACAGGTATAACAGTCCTTACTGGATACGTCTTGGCCTTTTCTGTATTTACATGGTCCCTAGCAAACATATCACAGTTTTTAGGTTCTCGTGAAGCTCTTTCTCAGCGTTTGGGAGAAACTGGAGCTCAGTTCTTGGCAGATTTAGGGCATGCTGAATTGAAAGGTCAATCTATTCAGAAATTTACAAGAGTTTTGGCTGAAGTTTCACAAAATGTGATGCAGGAAGTCTCCCAAATAGAAGTAAGGACCCCACCAACTGATGAGGAAATACGTCGTTACATTCTATCGACTATGGGAGCAGAAACAACCCCAACAGAAACCGAAGTGCGAACCTATCTCGAAGAGGCATTAAAGATACTAAGGACGACTTAGGACGAGATAGTGTTATGGGAGAAAACCTTGTGGTCTTATGATTCAAGGTTAAAGGTATGTAACACCAGTTTCTATGAAACCGAAATTTCTAATAAAATGATCAGAAATCTTGTTTTCATGGTAAACTTCACAGACTAATTCGGTTACATTGAACTTTTCAAAATACTCGGCTGCTTTGGATGCCAAGAGAAATGCAACGTGGTGTCTCCGGTATCGTGGATCAACGCCAATTCCAGCAATAACACCTTGTTTTCCCACTTCTTTTCCGTTTTTAATCAATGGATCAATGATTAAAACTATAAAACCAATAATTTTCCCGTAAAGCGTTGCAAGGAAGGTAGAAGAAGGATCAAATTTTTGAACGTCTTCTTCTTGGATCGAGCGAAAAGGATCGGGAGCGGTAATAAAGGCCCTATTGAAAGTTTGCACGAAACTTTCCGTATCCTTCTTTGGGTCAAGATTGCGGATGGTCACCTTAGCAAGGATGGGACTCTCTTCAATAATTTTTGGTAACTCCTCCTCACGGAATCTTAATGCCTGATCCCATGTTGACTTAAAAACTATGAACTTATACTTATTCTTATAAGAATCTGCCAATGATTCATCGGGTCCGAGTTCTATCTCTTGTGGAGTTTTATCTCGGAACAAGGGCTGTCTAAATCGAACGGATGGTCGTTTATCGCCAGTTGATGGGTTTTGGTTCACGATGTACACCGTTGATTGGTGTTCAAAGGTGTTATGTTTTTACTTTATGGATAGGATTTAGGCTTAAAAATCCAGAGGTTATCGCCAGCTCGTATGGCCAATTCCATTTCCATATCACCAAATTATAAGTACACTGTAATAGATACTCATGTCCATCCTATTCGCTCTTTGGTAACGGAAAAGAGTCTTATTGATGAGGTAAGGAAAGCAGGGATTAATAAAGCTGTTTTATTGGCATTAGACTTGGACGTCGAAGCCATCACCAATGATGAGAAGCTCAAATATGAGATTATAAACAACCTTCTGGAATACTCGTTGTTCATAGACGCTTTTAAGCTCATAAGGGCGATGGAGCAGATTCTAAGAATGGGTTTGACATCTAATTCATTTGTTGCCGATATAGTTAACGCTAATCCAGAATTTTTTATTGGATTCGGTTCGGTCAACCCCTCTAAAGATTCCAGCTACATCAAAGAAAAACTAGTGGAGATAGAGAAATTAGGGCTACGAGGTATCAAATTAATTCCGACGCTGCAGTTTTTTAATCCTGCCAAAAATAAAAACATAAAGTTAATATTTCGGTACGCCCGAGAACGAGATTGGCCAATCTTGATTCATGCAGGGGGGGATCCAGGGCCATTCGAAATCCCAACCCTCAAATGTGTAAAAGATTCCCACCCTAAAAACTGGCGTAAGCATGTGAGGAAAACAAAAAACAAAATAATTTTTGCGCATTTGGGCTGTTACGGTAGAATAGATCACGACTCATGGTTTTCTGAAACAACCAACCTGGCAAAAAACAATCCCAACATCTATCTTGATACTTCAGCAGTAACCTATCACTTGGAAGATCCAGGTATTGTTGAGCATATTCGTCAAACTTGTGGATTTAGGAAGATACTTTTTGGAACAGATACCCCTGTTGTCCAAGGAACATCAATGAGACATAGTTTGGATGTCATCAAAAACAGCCCCGTCTTAACCCCAAATGAAAAGCGGCTTATATTGGGCGAAAATGCAAAGGCATTGTTGAAGATAGAGGATTGATGGGGGATTGGTATGTGTTTAAATTTTGTGTTTTGGCGTCAACGAGCAAGGGGAATGCAACCTACGTACGAATTGGTTCCGTATCTTTTCTGATAGATGCTGGTATTAGTACACGAAAAATAAAAAAGCAATTGGAGGAAATTGGAGAGAATATCAAATCTTTGGATGGTATCGTTGTATCACATGAACACGGTGATCACATCAAAGGAATAAAGACATTAGCAAAAAACTATGGGTTAAAATGCTATTTAACCTACGAAACTTATGAAATGATTAGCAAGAAGACGGGCCCCATTGATGCTGAATTTATAGAAGTAGGAGAAGAATTCAGCATTGAAGGGGTGGAGATTTTACCTTATGAAATTCCCCACGACGGGGTAAATCCCCTTGGGTTTCGAATCAGTTATCAGGGGGATCATCTTCTGGGGTATATTTGCGATTGTGGCTTTCCCTCTCCGTATGTTTTGGATGGATTTCGTAATGTCAAAACTCTTATAATTGAAGCAAACCATTCTTTTGACATGCTTTTAGGTAGTGACTACCCTGAGCACCTGAAGTATCGTCTGTTAAGTCCTAGAGGGCACCTCAGTAATTGGCAGGCCGCAGAGTTCATAAAAGTAACACAACCTCCGATTGCGGTCTTAGCGCACATTTCAGAAAAGAACAATAGCCCTGAAAAGGCCATCGAAGAAATTCAATTTATTTTGGAACACGAAAGTCGATTATCCAGTTCCTTTTTGGTTGTATACCCTCCTGGAGAAAGGAGTGTCTTGATTCAATGGTAATATATTGACGTCCAGGATTGACTTGGCAAAAAACGTATTCAAGACTTGGTTAGGAAAATATGAGTTCTTATGCTATTTGATTTTAGGGATCAAATGCGGAAGGAGAAAAGTGAATTTTACGTATTGAGACCAACTCTCCATTAGTTAACGTGACAATCCCGATTCTTTTTGCAAGTTCTCTGGCTGTAGCCGAGAATCGGTTTGCAACAACCATCACTTTAGCTAATCCTGTTAATTCTTGAACCCTTTCTGCTTCTAAGATAACATTGTAACCGCAAGATCTTGCCCAATCCTTGACCAGAACACCAATTTTCCCAACCTCTCCCGAAATGGACGGATTATTAGTTCCATTAATTAGAAAAGACAGGCGGATCGGTTTTTCGTTTTTCCCCGTTATATGTTGATCCTCAACAAAATCAAATTCTCGAAATTTAAGGAAATCCCGTGTAAGTTTAGTTAAATCCAGTGAGTACCACCTCAACTGATATAGTATGCGAATGTCAAGGTATATAATCCACTTTAGGATATTTAAATAGGTTTACACTGATGTTCCCTCTGTAACACGCTGTATAATTCTGATTTTCTTTATTAAGGTAAAAAAAGGTTATCATTTAAACAAAGCACGAATGAACAACAGAATAAGCGATTTTGATGATTTGGAATTAGTGTTTTAGAAATATGGGGCATATGGATAGGCTGGATTATCACTGGGATAATACACGGAAACTAAGCAAAACTCCGCAAGAATGCACCTCTGTGTCTCTACGAGCGACAAAAAAAAATAATTAAGATATCGTATCAGTCTCCAACGTTGGAATCATATGAGCACTCGACCTGGGATGAATTCTTAGAAAGAATCTCCAAAAGGTTTGATTAAACTAATTTTTTTCTACCTTAATGTATAAAAGCGACTTAGAAGTTTAATCTTATCATGCAAAGGCGTTCATTCCTAAACCCACTTTTCGAGATAGATATTATCAAAAATTGAATATAGGAGAAGCTGCCATATCTGCGAGAGAATGATAATGTCGTTAAGATGACAGAACCTATTGATGTAAAATTAAGACTAAGGTTTAAAAGAGATTAAGAAATGTTGAAATTTGATCACCGCAAAAAAACTTTGAAACACCATGACTAGCGAAATCCTGTAATGTTGTGAGCATGAGAAAATGTTACAGTCTTCAAGGGTTCGTGAATTACTGAAAAAGCAGGGAAATCCAAGAGTTTCTAAGGAAAGTGTGCACGCTCTCAATAATCTTTTAACGCACCGAGCCAAAGAAATTTCAACCAAAGCTGTCAATCTGGCGCAGGACCAGGGCCGAGAGGAAATCAGAGAGGAAGATATCACACAAGCGGTTAGAATGGCATCTTCGTTCGTTACCTTCGAGGTTGATGAAAAAGCGTCTGTTGTCCATTACGTATGGTTTATTAGTTCAGGTGGAACCTGTCTTCTTTCCAGGGGATACTCTGGCTTGAAATTTCCTGATACAATCTTTGCAGGGCTTTTAACAGGAATTTTGGATCTTTTCGGGGAAGTAACCGGAAGACGTATTGACAAATTTTCAACAGATGATCTTACAATTCATTGTAGGAGAATAGGTGAAATCACCGTCGCTGTGATCTGTGATTCAGAGCATGGCGAGCCGGTTGATGAATTGACTGAGCTGCTTGCCAAACGGTTTGATCAAGTTTTCTCTAATGAAATTTCAATGGATGTGATTGATACCTCCGTTTTCGAGGAATTTACACCTGTACTTGATGCACTCGTGACCTCTGCTGGTATGCGAATTCCGACCCAAACCTTGAAGGTTCTACCAAGCAGCGCATCCCTTACAGATCGTCAATTAGAGGAAACTGTTGATGCAGCGGCGCTAAGACAAGAGCTCAAACGAGCTCAGACAATGATCCAAGATCTTATGCTATTCAAGAGAGAAGACGATCCATCTCCAGTCCCGCGGGTCGATAACATGCTTAATGTTCCTCAAGATGTGGCGGAAATACAAGCAGTAATCCGCCAGGCATCAAGACATATTCGAAGCGAAATAGATGCTGGAAATGGTGAGAAAGGGCACGAAATACGTGAGAAATCAGAGGTAATAAGAGGAGTGGAGGAGGAGAAGGTCGGTTTGGATGAAAAAAAGCCAATTAAAGACAAAGACTCAAAGCGAAAAACCACGAAGGACAGTAAGCAGAGGTCCAAGAAAAAGGCCAGGGGAAAAAAAAGGCGAGTAAGAAAGAAGCGGTCCTAAAAAATCGGTCAATGAACACTGATAGGCAAATTTATGGAGCTTGGTAACTCAGGGAATTGCATAGAGTATAGCAGGAAGACAGAAGAGTTAAGTTTCGTCTGGAGCTTTTTTAAGATTGCTAAATTTTGAGATATCTCACGAATACGCTTGCCAATCTTAGGGGAAATCGGAACAGGGAAGGAACTAGGCATATTATTCGAAAAACACGCTTGGATAAAGTGCCTTTGATTTGGAAAGAATCCTTTTGCTTGTGAGTTACTATTTTGGATTTGATTCCAGAGATTCTTCAATAGAGTCCCAGTTTCTTGCCCGATACACGATAGGTGGGTGACGGTTTCTTCGATACTACTTACAAGCTCGTTTTGCTTTTCATTCTGTTTATCAAGTCCAATTATCGGGAATCTTTTCAAGGCAGTGACGCGAATTTGAGGATATCGACGGAATCCCCTTTTTCTTATTATATTCAGCTCCTCTCCAATCCATTTACCTATTCTAGAGCTCAAAATTCCTAGTATTAATTCAAAGGAGTAAGGGGACGTCACATTGTAAATGACATGAAGATTTCTGAGAACAAAATAACCTTGATCATCATAAACCGAAATGAATTCGGAAGCCGTTTGTCGGAGGATGATCTTTGGTTCAGTAAACCTTTTGAGATTTCCCGAAATTAACAGGACTTTCTTCCCCGTAGGGGAAAAATCTTGATTAGTATTCCTTAGATGTTCTTCAAAGTCCTTATTGACACGAACATAAGAGTTGGGACAATGGGGAACCCAAAAGAGAACAAAAGGATGAGGAACACCGTTTGCACCGTCCAGAACAGGGAAAAAATCTTTGGAAGGTTCTGGCGAAAGAAAACGTGATTTCAATAAGCCACCATATTCCAAACCACAGGCAACGTCTGCAATATCGCCAAGGAATCTTGTTTCGGAAAACTGCAATTCTAATTGATGTTTAAACTGGCTGTACGTTAAAGAAATATGAGGTTGAGAAAGGAAGTAACTGCAATTCACATTCACCTTACTTTGGTTAATTGTTTCCCTCCAGGTAACAGATTTATCTTTGAGTTCAAGTTCTTCTTTGCTTATTACAAGAGTACCAAGGTCAACAATGGCATCCATGTACTTGAAGTGTCCAAGAATTGATAAAACGGTGTATTGCTTAATAAGATGACTCCTTATGTTATCATATGAGGGTAAATCAAAAAAAACGGAGTCGACTACAAAACCAACCAATCCTGACGAAACTTGAGTTACATACTTCAAGGTTAATCCTAGAAATATACAGTACGAATTGATCCTTCGTTGAGTAAACTCGGGAATCAGCGATTGAAGTTCTACAATTTCCTCGCGGGAATAAATCGATCGTGTAAATCGGCTATGCAGTGCTCCAAATGGTGGATTAGAAAGGATAATATCATATTTTTTATTTTCTTCATTGTTCTGGGGTAATTTTAAGAATTGACGGACAAAATCGCGATTTCTAAACTTTTCCAGTTCGCTACCGTCCAGATCTCTAGATTGGTATGATCCACAAAACGCGTTAAGAAAAGATCGACCGTTTTCAACAGCGTCAATGTCTATATCGTTTCCAAATAGACAGTCATCATAAATTTGTTTACGTAACTCAATGAATGAACATGATCGAGGTAGATAGGTACAATTTAGCAGTAACAAGGACACTAGGCCTTCCAAGAAAATAATAAGCAAGAGTCCAGTTCCCATGGCAGGATCAAACACATGCAAGTCCTTTATCGGGGGAGAAAATCCTTTTTTCTCGTATGTTAACAGAATATCGACCACGAGTGACTCTGCAAGCGGTAATGGAGTATATCGCCCCTTTGCGAGCGTTTTGGGCGTAAATGGCCATGCATATTCAAGAAGATTTACTAGCTGTATCTCTAATAGGTCCGATAAAGAATGATCAAGTGTAAGCCCAGGAAGGATGGCATGAAACGATGCCTCCTCCGAAGAAAGAGTTTTATTACTTACAAGATATGTTCCAATTTTGGAAATATAAGATTCGATGCCCTCTTTTCGTCGTAATGCCTCTTGCTTACCTTTACCTCCTAATAGTCGTTCAAGATGAAATAGAATATTACGTTGAACCTTAACCAATCCAAACATCATCTGGGTAAATCGGGCGTTCGTTCCGTTGGTACATTTTTGTCTAGACAACGCCCTCTTATTTGACACACGATTCATTAAATTTGTTATAACTGATTTTCCACGGTCTAAAGTTTTCCAACGCTTCCTTGGAGTATAGAAATTAAGTATTGAAGGATCTGCTAGCAAAAGGCCCAATAAAACCAAACGTAAGGCAGGGATTAGAGGGTTCCAGATTAATAATCCAGAATTTTCCGAGGTAGAAGCAAATACAAATGTTGAATTACTTGAATGTAAGATTAAGTATGATGCACCAGTTCTATACAGCTCATCTAGAATGATGGATAAGTATTTTGAAGATTGAGCCGTGAAAACGTTCGCAATTTCATCTTGGCATATCAACACCGAAGTTTTATCCCTTCTCCAAATTTCAAGGGAGTGTACGTTGCTTGGTTTCCATCCTCCTTCTTGGAGAATAATCCTTAATGATACGTTTCGAGACAGGAGGGAAATAAAGCGAACTGATTTATTTTGACTAAATGTAATGCTCTCGATAATGTCTAACTGATCCTTGAATGTTAGAGCTGGGATCAACGAGAAAGGAATGGGTTCAAACCCAAGTAACGAATACGATAACTCTGGATTCATCTATTGGCCCTTGTTTTTATAAGCCAACTGTCGGGCATATAATTCCCCAGCTAGATTTCTAAGCGTTCTATCCTTATCAAAGAGGATTACTTTCTCTAGGGCTTCAAGAACAAGATTGATGTCGACTCCTTGATATTCTCCCAGCTTGTGTATACTATTCAGCCGCTCTAGCATATTTTCCGCTCCAGTGGCCGTTCTTATGAGCTGCTCCAATCCATTTGCCTCAATTAAACTTTCAGCCGGCGGAATGAGAAGCGGCAATTTAATTGTAACCGTCGTACCTTTCTGATATCCGCTTGATGATACAGTTAGTTCTCCACCGTGATCTTCTATAATCTGCTTTGTCAGGTAGAGACCAAGTCCAAGACCAGAGTGGCTGGGATGAAATGTCATAAATGGCTTTCCGAGATCTTGTAATTGCTCAGGTTGAAATCCGATTCCATCATCTTCAACAGTCAGAACCAGGTTTTCCTGCAGGCTATCCCTCGTAACTCTGATAGATATGTTTCCATGACCAGTATAATGTATGGCATTTTCAAGAATATTACGAATGGCTTGAGACATTTTGTTATGATCTAGATTTACTAAAAGGGGTGTACTTGGTATAATGACAGTTGCTGAGATCCTCCCTCGCAAAAGATGTTGGATTTCGTCGAT